>NZ_JBHUOP010000004.1:0-534964 GCF_042683685.1 Populibacterium corticicola
TTTATATGGGGGCCTTCTTCTTTGTAGGCGGGGCTCTGCTTCCCTCTTTTTTCGTGTGAGGCTCTGAGGGCTTTTTTGTGTCCCGCATGCCAGGATGGTGGGGGCACCCGCGTGGACGTCAGGGGTGGCCTCGCGGGTTCGGGCTCGCGTGTGTGTGGTGTGGAACCACAACCCCGTGGCCTGTGCGTGGGGCACGTCTTTTTTGTGCGGTGTGGAGCGGGGTTATGGGTATCTTCGATACCACTCAGACAGCGTCCACTGGCCACGTGGGTATAAACACCTCATCAACACGTCCCCAGAAGTGGATTTGTTACAGGCATCAACGTATCGACATGCGTTTACATCGATTTCTCCTACCACGGGTTGATGTGACCCTGTATTTTTAGTCAGCGTAGTGCTACTTTATGCTGAAATATCGGGTTTTCCCTTCCTGATCCGCTTCGAGAGGAATACGGTGGAAACCATGAGCACAATACACGCAGTCGAATCGCGTCAGCAGTCGGTGGGGTCAACACGCTTCCGCACCCGTCTGACCGGACTCCTGTATCTTGCCGGAAGTTTGATATATCTTACGGTGTTTGCGGTCAAATTCGCCTCGCGCGAGCTTGAGGATCACGGCTTCTTGGAGGCTACCTCTCTTCTGCTCGTTTCGATCGCGGCTCTTGCACTGTTGCTCGTTCGTCTGTTCCAGGACCCTGCTGCGCCAAGCTCATCGCCTGGTTTCGTGGTATCTACTCGGCGTTCACGGATCCTGCTACGTACTTTGGCGGTCCTTCACGTCATTGCAGCGGCCATTTTCGCGAGTAGTGCACAGCCGCTGCTGAGCATTGCCATGCTGGTACTTGGTGTGCTGCTTGCGATTAACACCCTGCGCAGTCCACTGCCATATCTTTACAATCGTTTCTTTCGTGCAGAGGCTCGCCGGTGATATTCCAGTGTGCTGAGTGGTAGCACGAGACAATAGAGGGATGGAGTCGTCAAAGTATCAGCCTGCGGGTGCGGACAAGCGACGCGGTGAGAAGCGTGTCATCTTGGATCGTTCGTCGGTGCGTGAGGCGCTGACAACCCCAGACTCCATTGATGGTGGTAATCCACTGTTCTCGGGGCTGTTGGCTGGTTTTCAGGCAGTTGTCTTCGGCCTGCTCCTTGTCGTGGTTCCCGTTTTGACTACCGCAGTTATCTCGACAACGTTGGTGGACCAGGACTTTCATTTCGGTTCCACACTGATTGTGGGCTTGAAGTTGTGGATATTATCCTCAGGCGGCGATATCGCGCTTGACGGGCAACTGGTCTCCTTGGTTCCACTGGGTATCACAGTTCTTCTGTATCTCCTTGCCGTGGTTTCAGTGCGGCGCACCCTTCAGGCCACTCTGTCCGCTGCCGGTGTCTATGTCGCGACGTTTACTGCGTTGGTATCGCTTGTGACTGCGGTGCTGGGGGAGTCAGTACACGGGGTGTTGCGTGTCCTGGTGACAAGTATCGCGGTGGGGTTGCTGTCGGCTTACGCCGCGTTTAGGAAGCGACCGGATGCCAGTGGCGTGTTGGCGCAACTTCGGTTTGCCGTGGCGGCTCTACCTGGTTGGCTTCGTCCGGTTTTGGGCGGGGCTGCTGTGATGGTTGCGGCGGTGTTTGTGTTTGCAAGCTTTGTGGCACTCACGTGGCTGATGTTGGGGCGCGAGTCGATGGGCTCCATTCTGGCGCAGTGGTCGCTCGACGGGTTCAGCGGTGTCGCGTTGGGAATCACTCAGTTGGTGGTTCTACCGAACCTTGTTGTATGGGCCGCGTCGTGGCTGACTGGTGCGGGCTTTCAGATCGGGGTGGACACCGTGGTCTCTCCCCATGAGGTTGTTCTTGGCCCTCTCCCGAATCTGCCGCTGTTGGGTGCCCTCCCGCAGTCTGCCGCGCCGCAGTCGTTTCCGCTCTTGTTTGCGGCGTTGATCGTTGTCTGCGGTGTGTTGGGTGGTGTTTACCTGGCTCGCGTTGACGGGGAACTGCGCTGGTGGGCTTTCTTGATCACGCCGGGTGTCGCCTCGGTTGCGGCGGTTTTTGGTTTGGGGCTGCTCTTTTGGTTGGCCTCGGGACAGATCGGTGGAGGGCCTAACCTCGTCTTTGGCGTTGTTGGCGTGCGAGCAGTTCTCTTGAGTGCCGCTTGGCTGGTCACGGGGGCTTTGGTCGGATTCGTTCTGGCACGGCCAGAGCCGCGCAGGTTTGCCCGAGAGAAGCTCCGTTCCGGTGAATCGGAATATGCCGTGGCTTCTCAGAGTGACGACGAACCGGGTCCGTAGAGTTTTCGCGGACACTGCGTTCTGTGATCGTCTTGTATGCGGTTCCCAGGTCTATGGTCGATCCAGGTGAGTTCTTGTGCGATCGTAACTTTGATACCCAGTGGTCGGACCGACCTCTCTCACCGTGTGATCTGCGGGAGAAGGTCGGTCAGCGACTCACGGTAGTCATTGACGCATACGCTGCGCGCTTGGTGTGTCACTGCTTCGGACATGCATTGTTGGAGTTGCATGTCAGCGTTCCACCTTATGAACGTTGACGATAGTAGGAGCGCGATGATTAACGATGCTCCAGTGCCGATCCCAAGCGCCGCGAACTGCATGCCGTGTGCCTGCCTTGATTCCCAGTGCTTCACGATCGTGTGTCCACCGACTCCGATTGCCCACAGGGTCATGGCGAGCGCCGTCATGCGAACGGGTAGGGGCAGATAGGTGAGGACGAGTGCCGCACTGAGGAGCACCGCGAACTGGAAACATCCACGATTGATGGCGTCGGCTGGGGATTGTCGTGTGGGTGGAGTCGTTGGAGGCTGTGGAGAGGACGGTGGCGGCAGGGACATGCCTTATATTGTGCACCCTGGCTGCCTCTCGACTCGAATTGACCATTTGGTGGCTGGGATCGGTTGAGGTGATACGTCTATTGCTAGTGTTATCCGGTAAAACTTCGAGATATTGTTATTGCTTGCCAAGGAGTCCATGTGCCACGCACCCCATCAGGTCATGACGTGCCCACTACCGGAGGTAGTTTGTCGTCCGCACGGAAGGTCGTGGTGCTTGCGTCCGGCGGCGGGTCTAATCTTGCCGCACTGCTGGCTGCACACGACAAGGAATGGTTCGGTGGTCGGATCGTCGCGGTCATTACGGATAACCCTGCCGCGGGAGCGATCAATATCGCGCATGATGCGGGTATCGCCTGTGCTGTCGTGGACCCGAGAGATTCTGAGTCTCGTGCCGAGTGGGATCGTGCTCTCGCCGAAACGGTTGCTGTCTTTGGACCAGATCTTGTCGTGAGCGCAGGGTTCATGCGGATCTTGGGACCGCACTTCTTGAAGGCTTTTGGTGGGAGTACGATCAACACCCACCCCGCGCTGCTTCCCGCATTTCCGGGCGCTCACGGCGTTCGAGACGCGATGGCGCACGGAGTCAAGGTTACTGGCTGTACCGTGCATTTCGTCGATGAGGGTGTGGACACCGGACCTATCATCGCGCAGGCCGCGGTAGCGATCCAGGACGACGACACGCAGGAGACTCTGCACGAGCGCATCAAGGTTGAGGAGCGCCGGTTACTCGTGGAATGGGTGAGCAAACTGTTGCGCCGTGGTTACACGGTCGAGGGGCGCACGGTGAGGCTTGGCGAGGCAGGGTAGATAGCGCGTCAGTGGCCAAACCGAATGGGCCCGACCCAGATCACAGGCGGCGGCCTGTTGGATGTTGGATGCCACGGTTACTATAGAAGCGGTCGCAACTGGCGAGGGTGGAGCACCACCGGGGAGCGATCGACTATTGACCCCGTTGTAGCGCCGTCCGCCTGGGCGTAGGGAAGTAGCGGAGAGATGTCCGCTACCTGATTCTTTTCAGATGCTACGACAGGAGAACCACGTGTCTGCGACCACCACTCCACTTCCAGTACTGGCTGACGATTCGCGTCGCCCAATTCGCCGGGCGCTTATCTCGGTCTATGACAAGACTGGACTCGTTGAACTCGCTCAGACGCTGCACCAACATGGCGTGGAGATCGTGTCGACTGGTTCGACCGCTGCGACCATCAAAGCCTCGGGGATCCCGGTTACTCCGGTCGACTCGCTGACTGGTTTCCCTGAATGCCTTGAAGGCCGGGTCAAGACACTGCACCCTCGCGTACACGCGGGTATTCTCGCAGATACCCGCAAGGCAGATCATCTGGCGCAGTTGGCAGATCTTGAAATCGCGCCGTTCGAACTCGTGGTTGTGAACCTGTATCCGTTTACGGCAACCGTCGAATCGGGCGCGACTCCAGATGAGTGCGTCGAGCAGATCGACATCGGTGGCCCGTCCATGGTGCGTGCTGCCGCGAAGAACCACCCATCGGTTTCGATTGTCGTGGACCCTGCGCGTTACGCAGAGGTCGAGAAGGCACTCGCTTCGGGCGGTTTCACCTATGCGGAGCGTAAGGCTCTTGCCGCTCAAGCATTCATCCACACCGCTAACTATGATGTGGCGGTTGCATCGTGGATGGGTAGTGTCGTCGCTCCATCAGATGTTATTGACGGTGAGTCGACCGGCTTCCCCGCCTGGGCTGGCGCCACGTGGGAGCGCAAAAACGTGCTGCGATACGGCGAGAACCCACACCAGAGCGCCGCACTATATATGGACGGATATCAGCCGGACGGCATCGCCACCGCCGAGCAACTGCACGGCAAGGAGATGAGCTACAACAACTACGTGGATTCCGATGCGGCCTGGCGGGCGGCCTGGGATCATGAAGCACCGGCCGTCGCGATCATCAAACATGCCAACCCCTGCGGCATCGCTGTGGGCGACGACATCGCTCAGGCGCATGCTCGCGCTCACGCCTGCGATCCTGTGTCCGCGTTTGGTGGCGTCATCGCGGCAAACCGTACTCTTACCGGTGCGGCGGCACAGCAGATCAAGGACATTTTCACCGAGGTCGTCATCGCACCTGACTTTGAGCCGGAAGCCATTGAGATTCTGAGCCAGAAGAAGAACATCCGCCTACTCAAGTTGGATTCCCCGGCACGCGGGGCAGTTGAAACTCGAGCGATCACGGGTGGTCTGCTCATGCAGGCTGCTGACCGAATCGACGCCGAGGGTGACAGCCCGGAGAACTGGACCCTCGCAACCGGCGAGGCCGTAGACGCAAAGACCCTTGCAGATCTGAAGTTTGCGTGGAATGCCGTGCGCGCGGTGAAGTCGAATGCAATCCTCCTTGCCCGCGATGGTGCTTCAGTTGGTATCGGCATGGGCCAGGTCAACCGCGTTGACTCGTGCAAGCTCGCTGTTGAGCGTGCGAACGCGTTGGGCAACGGTGAACGTGCCCGCGAAGCGGTCGCGGCCTCCGATGCGTTCTTCCCGTTTGCTGATGGATTGCAGGTTCTGCTCGATGCGGGTGTGAAGGCAGTCGTTCAACCTGGCGGTTCGGTTCGCGATGAGGAAGTCATCGCGGCTGCACAGGCCGCTGGCGTCACCCTGTACCTGACGGGAACGCGTCACTTCGCCCACTGAGACACGGGGATCGCCGAGGAACAGCCTCGGTAGTTGAACACGACGGCGTGGAACAGACGAGCAGTTCGTCTGTCCCACGCCGTTTTGTGTCTCAGGAGCCGCGATTGAGGTGAACGATGATTTGGCCGGTCCCCGCAGTCAGTCCTGTATGCGGTGAGTGAACGGCGGAGAGACGGAGTTCTCCTCTAGAGATTCTTGAGCGGTAGAGACAGATCACTGGCGTTACCGGCTGCAATGCTGAACGGGCCGTTGGCGGTGAGTTTGCGTGCCTGGCTTGCGTCGCGTGGCGCATCGACGGTGAACACGGCCTCCACGAGCCACCGCTCCGCATGGCCGGCTACCGCGCCGGTGGTCTGCGCTGAGTCGGTTTCGGAAACACTCGGGGGAGCGTCGTCGGGCCGTACATACAACGCGGTCCACGACCCGTCCGGGTAATCGCGGAAAATGACCTCGTCGTGGTCAAGATCCGGTGTGCCGAACAGGTTCACATCATGCCCGAACTGAGTCGAGAAAACATGCGGCGCCGCAGGCCGGACGGATAGGTCGGAGCCCGTGAGCGCGGCGGCTATTCGCTCGGGATCGTTCAGTGCCACGGCCCAGTGACCTCCCGTGACGCGCCCGTGTACGGCATCTTCGCGGACAGCACAGTCGCCAACCGCATACAGGTGCATTGGCAGTGCATTGAGGTTCGTGGGCAGGGCGTTGGTCTCGAGATAAACCTGTCCACGAGGATCGGTGAGCACAGCGCCGTGTGCACTCGTCGCTATGTAGCCGGGGAGCCACGTGGTTGCGGGGCGCGCGCCGATGGCGCTCACCACCGCTCGCGCCCGTAGTTCGCGTTCGTCTCCGGTGCCATTGACGACGAGTACTCGACTTATCCCATTGGCGTCTGTATCAACCATGCGGACCTGGGAATCGGTGAGTAGCTCGCCGTGGTTTTCGTGGATCCACTCGGCTATGCGTTCGCCGATCTCAACGCCGAGATGACGTTCTAGAGGGGCAGAAGAGGCTTCGACCACACACACTGAGAGACCTTGGGCGCGAGCAACGGCTGCGAGTTCAACACCGATCCAACCTGCCCCAACAATCAGCAGATCATGAATGTCGCAGGATGCTGCGACAACAGGAGCATCGGGAAGGGATGCGATGCTGTGTTGGTCTAGTGGTCCGCGTGTGTTGGGATGTGAAGCAGGTGCGAGAGTGACCTGAGATGGGCTAGAAACGCGGGCTGTGAGAATCGACCGGAGCGTGCGGGCGTCGTCCCACGTGTGCAGGGTGAGGGCCTGTTCGAGGGAGGGAAGGACCACGGGAGCGGCGCCAAGGGCGAGTACTACGGCATCGACAAGATGCTCGGCAGCCTCGGGTTTCACATCGTTGGTTGACCGCGAATCGGTAGGGGTGCCAGCGTGCGTGAAACTACCGCCAGGCAGCGGCGCATCGCCGCGCTGAGAAGTTGGGGACTCGTCGGAAATTTCGATGTCGTCGCTGAAAGCGGCGGGCACGGACCCAACTCGCCACCCTGATGGCTGCGGAATCAGCTCCACCACACGACGGCCAAGTAGAACCTGGTCGGCTAGGGTGTGCAGATCCGCATCAATATCGGACGACAGGAAGACGGGGGAGTCGTTGTCGAACAGGTGCTTCGACAGTGGTGGGCGGTCATAGGGGGCATGCGATTCGGCACCGATGACGGTGATGTGTCCAGTGAATCCATGTCCTCGCAGCGCCTGTGCGGTGCGTAGACCTGCCAGACCTGCCCCGACGATGAGAACCGAACCTATCTGGGAAACCGGTAGAGTTGAAGCACTAGCCATGTACCAAACCTAACGGTTCAACCAGGTAGAAAGAGGCACCTGTGACCGAGCAGACTCCTGCGAGCACCCCAACTCATCAGGGTGAGGACACTGACATCACCCCTGCGGCGGTGTTGGCGACGAGGCGTGCCCTGCGAACCGGACTCATGTGGGTCATGGTCGGGGCAATCATCGCAGGCGTAGTCGTCACGATCATGACCGGCCCCAAGATCGGTGCGTTCTATTTTGCGCTTCTCATGATCATCGTGGGAACGCTACGTTGGGCACTACCCGGCCAGCCGTTTGGAATAGCGGCCCGGGAACAAAAGTGGAAGGACATCATCTTCTGCTATGCGGTATCCGCCGGACTCATCATCCTTGCCAGCACCTCCTACGCGCTACGGTGCACCGAAGGCTTTCTCTGCTGACTGACGCGTTCCACGAGGGAACAAAGTAGCGATGCGGAGTAGCCGTCGTGCGAAGCAGACGCCACCGGAGGACAAGCGGATGCCGTTCCACGGATATCGACACAGTGAAGAAAATATCTTGATGTCAAGAAATAAGTTAAGGTTGGTCTGAAACGTCAAAACCAATCCCTCACAAGGAGCGCACCTTCATGGGCAAGATCAAGGTTGTGAACCCGGTCGTTGAACTCGATGGCGACGAGATGACCCGTATCATCTGGCAGTTCATCAAGGACCGTCTCATTCACCCTTACCTCGACATCGATCTCAAGTACTACGACCTGTCGATCCAGAACCGCGATGCAACCGATGACCAGGTCACCGTTGACGCTGCGAACGCAATCAAGCAGTACAACGTTGGTGTCAAGTGCGCGACCATCACCCCAGACGAAGCACGTGTTGAGGAATTCGGCCTCAAGAAGATGTGGGTTTCGCCAAACGGAACCATCCGTAACATCCTCGGTGGTGTTGTCTTCCGCGAGCCAATCATCATCTCGAACATCCCACGCCTCGTCCCTGGCTGGAACAAGCCAATCATCATCGGCCGCCACGCACACGGTGACCAGTACAAGTCCACCAACTTCAAGGTTCCGGGCGCCGGTAAGATCACCATGACCTTCGAACCGGCAGATGGCTCCGAGCCACAGCAGTTCGAGGTTGTCACCATGCCGCAAGAGGGCGGCGTGGCCATGGGTATGTACAACTTCAACGAGTCCATCAAGGACTTCGCGCGTGCATCGTTCGCCTACGGTTTGCAGCGCAACTACCCGGTCTACCTGTCCACCAAGAACACGATCCTCAAGGCCTACGACGGCCAGTTCAAGGACCTGTTCCAGGAGGTGTTCGACAGCGAGTACAAGGAGCAGTTCGATGCCGCGGGTTTGACCTACGAGCACCGTCTCATCGATGACATGGTCGCCTCGGCCATGAAGTGGGAGGGCGGCTACGTCTGGGCCTGCAAGAACTACGACGGTGACGTCCAGTCCGACACCGTAGCTCAGGGCTTCGGTTCGCTTGGTCTGATGACCTCGGTGCTCATGACCCCAGATGGCAAGACCGTTGAGGCTGAAGCCGCACACGGAACCGTGACCCGTCACTACCGTCAGCACCAGCAGGGCAAGCCAACCTCCACCAACCCGATTGCCTCGATCTTCGCGTGGACCCGTGGACTCATGCACCGTGGAAAGCTCGACAACACCCCAGCGGTCGTCGAGTTCGCACAGACCCTCGAAGAGGTTGTCATCAACACCGTTGAGTCCGGCAAGATGACCAAGGACCTCGCACTGCTCATCTCGAAGGACCAGGCATTCCTGACCACCGAAGAGTTCCTCGCCGCAATCGACGAGAACCTCTCGGCACGTCTCGGAGCCTGATGACTCAGCGCTGACAACGCGACGTGTGAAGGGCCGCTCCCCAGATATCTGGGGAGCGGCCCTTCACACGTTTATTGAGGTGACCCTATACCAGTACGAGAACATGGTCGGCCACGATCGTTACTGGATAGACCTGCAGCGCTGGGGTGTCACCGGAGACACATTCCCCGGTGTCCAGCCGGAATACTTCCTTGTGCAGCGGGCACGCGATCGTGAGGACCTGAGAGCCATCGACGACCTTGCTGCCAGTGATACCGCGAGACATAACGTGGGCACCGGTGGATGGACAGGACTGGGCGGTCGCACACACTGTGTCATCGTCGAAAGCAAAGAGCGCGACCTGGGCGTCACCGATGACGGCTGCCTCGCCCCAATTTGTCTCAAGTTCTTGACGGGCGCAGACGTCAGACCAGGTGGTGAGGGACTGGACTCGGGTTTCGAGCATGGACGACATGAGGGTCCTTCCTACGGAAATACTGGCGAATAGTCCCAAGCCTAGGAGCGTGGTGTTTCGTGGGCTGCTCCCCATGGATTTCAGAAACGTAAATCAGTTCTCACGTTTGCGCACCCGTGGCATGGCTCTTGATCGAACACAACCTCTCGGGTTGATGCTGCGTGAAAACCCGTAAACACTTGATGACTAGGGGAAATATTGTTTCAACTGTGTTACGGAAAACTCACAATCGCCGGTTAAGCCGAATTGACGTGGTTTTTCGCTCGAGAAACACCAGAGAAATTGCCGGGTAAAAGCGCTCTCGTAGTCTCGTACTCAGGTCACGAGAACATCTGGAGGCAACGTGAACGAGGCAACTGACCCGGTTCAGACAACACGACACATCCTAGTTATAGGTGGTGGGCCTGCCGCGCACCGTTTCGTGGAGGCGTTGACAGCTAGATCGCAGGGGCAGTTCGCCGTGACGGTTGTGTCCGAGGAAGCGCACCTTCCATACGACAGGGTTGCGTTGTCCAAGGCGCTTCTCGATGTATCGGCGGATCTGACCCTGTCTCAGGATGTGTGGGGTGTGCCAGGGGTCACCCTCAAACTCGGCTCCGGTGCCAGCGCGATCGATACGGAATCCCAGACCGTCACGCTGGCAAACGGGGAAACACTGAACTATGACGAACTTGTCGTGGCGACGGGTTCGAATGCTGCCACACTGTCCATCCCCGGTAGCGAACACACCCACCTCTACCGCTATATGGAGGATGTGCACGCTATCAACTCAGAGATCGCGGCGCTTGCCACAGCGCTGGGACGCCAGGTGCGAGTCGTCGCAATTGGTGGTGGACTCCTTGGCCTCGAAGCAGCGGCTGGCGCACGCGATCTTGGCGCCTACCCGATCGTGGTGGATGGCGGACAATGGCTGATGGGGCGTCAACTTGATCAGGGAGCAGGTCAGGCGCTGGGACGACTGATAGCCGAGCAGGGGATCGAGGTGTGTGGCGGCTCGTTCCCCAGCGCAATCACCCTTGATGACTCGGGTACCAGGGTGACCGGGGTCGAACTCGCCAACGGCACGAGCGTGGATGCTGATCTGGTGATCGTCTCGATTGGCGTTCGCCCGCGTGATGAACTGTTCCGGCAGGCAAATGAAAGTGTGCGGGAACGTGGCTGTGCCGATCCTTTTGCTCTGGGCGAGCGTGGCGGCGTCATCATCGACGAGACGTGCGCAACCAGCGCCCCTCACGTATGGGCTATCGGCGAGGTCGCAAACTTCTCGGGTATGTGCATCGGTCTTGTGGCACCGGCAAACACGATGGCTGAAATAGCCGCTGATCGGCTTTGCGGCGGCAGCGCGACATTTCCTGGATTCGATACCGCGACGAAACTGAAACTCTCAGGTGTCGAGGTGGCGAGCTTCGGCGATGCCTTCGCGGAAGCTGAAGGCTCAATGGAAATCGTCTATGCCGACCCAGCGCGCGGGCTATATCAGAAGATAGTTGTCTCCCAAGACGCAAAAACCCTGCTCGGCGGTATATTCGTGGGTGATGCGACGCCATACACCTCGCTGCGTCCGCTCCTGGGGCGGGAACTGACTGCCGATCCAGGCGCCTATCTTTCCGCCTCGAACCAAGATGCTCCCTCGGGTGACCTGCCCGATGACGCGATACTGTGCTCCTGCAACAACGTATCGGTGGGGTCGATTAAGGACGCGGTACATGGTTGTGGAACCTGCGAGGGGAAAGACCCGGTCACAGAACTCGGTCCATTGAAAACCTGCACGAAAGCGGGAACACAGTGTGGTTCCTGCATCCCGATGCTCAAGAAACTCCTCGAAAGCGAACTCGCCAAGTCGGGTGTCACGGTCTCGCGTGCCCTGTGCGAACACTTTGAGATGTCGCGTGCAGACCTTTTTGAAGCGGTCCGCATCGCAGGTCTCACTACCTTCGACCAGGTACTGACAAGGTTCGGCACCGGTATCGGGTGCGATATTTGCAAGCCCACGATCGCCTCTATCCTGGCGACCCAGCATGACCAGTATCTGCTCGATCCGGGCCTTGGGGGACTACAGGACACCAACGACCGGGCCCTCGCAAACATGCAGAAAGACGGAACCTACTCGGTTGTGCCACGTATTCCCGGTGGGGAGATAACCCCCGCTAAGCTTGCGGTCATCGCGCACGTCGCACAGAGGTACGGGCTGTACACGAAAATCACCGGTGGTCTGCGCATCGATCTGTTCGGTGCGAGGCTTGAGCAACTACCTGACATCTGGAAGGAACTGGTTGACGCCGGTTTCGAGTCCGGCCACGCCTACGGTAAGGCACTGCGCAACGTAAAGAGCTGCGTCGGCTCAACCTGGTGCCGTTATGGCGTGCAGGATTCCGTGGCGATGGGAATCCAACTGGAACTGCGTTATCGCGGACTACGCTCGCCACACAAACTCAAAATGGGAGTGTCTGGGTGTGCCCGTGAATGTGCCGAAGCACGAGCCAAAGACGTTGGCGTGATCGCCAGCACCGACGGCTGGAATCTATACGTTGGCGGGAACGGCGGTGCAAACCCGGCGCATGGACAGCTCCTTGCTCAAGGCCTGGACGATGAAACGCTCATCACCTACATCGACCGCTTCCTGATGTACTACATCCGCACCGCGGACAGACTGCAGCGCACCGCCGCCTGGCTTGCAGATCTGGAGGGCGGAATGCAGCGGGTGAAAGAAGTCGTCATTGACGACTGCCTCACCCTCGCGCAAGAGTTTGAGGCCGATGTTGCCAAGCATGTTGAAAACTATGAAGACGAATGGGCGGCGACCCTTAAAGACCCTGAGCGATTGCGTCGCTTCCGTTCTTTCGTCAACGCGCCCCAGACACCAGACAACACACTGCAATACGAGCAAGAGCGAGGCCAACGTCGCCCAGTCATGCCGCCGGTCAACGTCGGTGCCACCATTGCCATTCGACCTGCCACAGTAGGTGATGACCGTGAAGTCTAGGACTCCCACGATAGGCTCCGTCACACTCGTCGGTGGTGGTCCTGGGCCGGTTGATCTCATGACGATGCGCGCCATCCGGGCGCTTGAAGCCGCCGACGTGGTGCTCTATGACCGGCTCGGTCCGCGCACCGCGCACACTCAATACGCTCCGACGGCCAAACACATCTATGTGGGTAAACGGCCGGGCCACCACCGAATGACCCAAAGCGACATCAACGCAAGCCTCATAGAACATGCATTGCTGGGCAGGAACGTGGTGCGACTGAAGGGCGGCGACCCCTACGTGTTTGGAAGGGGCGGCGAGGAGTTAGACGCCTGCGTGCTTGCAGGGATACCGGTGAGCGTGGTGCCGGGAATCTCAAGCGCACTGTCGGTCCCGGGAGCCGCAGGTATCCCCATCACCCACCGAGGGATCTCCACGAAGTTCACGGTCATTTCTGGTCATGACCCGCTTTCATCAGATGAATGCCGGGCACTGGCTCTGCTGGGTGGAACGGTCGTGATACTGATGGGGATGGGCACTTTGAATCAGACCGTGCAGAGTTTCATGGACGCGGGATTCGCCGATCAAACGCCAGCCGCGATCATCGAACGTGGCCTTAGCGAACAGCAACGCATCACCACTGCTCCACTGCCTCGGTTGGCGCAGGCAGCGCACGACGTGGGCTGTGTTTCCCCCGCGGTTGTGGTCATCGGCGAGGTGGCAGCTCGATGTGTCCAAACAGGTCAAGGCGGCAGTGAGCAGTTCCCCGATGATCTCATCCAGTTGATCTCACAATGTCGGGTCTGACGCCTTGGGTGCGGTGGAACCTCTAGAGTTTCTGTCAGCCCCAACACGATGTGGTGAAACCCTAATGCGTTGAAGAAGGTGAAGTGACAGACATGACTGAGACTGCGGTCAGCACATTCGAAGAATCGAACTCGCTGGAAGGATACCGGATTGGAGTCACCTCGCACCGGCGCGCGCAAGATCTCATAGACGCGCTCAAGCGTAGGGGAGCATCGGTGTTCCATGCGCCCGTACTCAAGATCGCCCCGATCGCCCAAGATGACGAACTACGGCGCGAGACCCAAGCGGTCATCGAAAGCAGCCCTGACATAGTTGTCGTCACCACGGCCTATGGGATGCGACGCTGGATCGAGGCAGCAGACGCCACGGGGCTGGATGCCGGGTTGACCGCAGCGTTGAACGATACCGACATCTACGTGCGCGGACCCAAAGCGCGTGGGGCGGTGCGCGCCGCAGGATTCGATGACGTCGGTTCCAGTCCCGATGAACGCACGGTCACACTCGTGGAACAGATTGTGTCCCAGGGAGTGACAGGGAAGACCGTTGCGGTGCAGATGCACGGTCAGACCGACGTGGCGGCGCTGAACCTCCTTGAAGATGCGGGGGCACGGGTCATCTCTGTTTCCCCATATCGGTGGGTTACCCCCGCGGAAAGCCGTGATTCGGTGGCCAGACTGATTGATCTGATGTGTGGTGGCGGCCTCGATGCGGTGACTTTCACCGCAGCCCCAGCGGTGGATGCGCTGTTGAGCTTTGCTGAACGTCAGGGTCGAATCGATGAGGTGGTGGAGGTGATGCGAAGGGACCTCGTCGCGGCTGCGGTGGGGCCGGTGACCGCTCAGCCTCTCATTGACGTGGGAGTGGAGCCCATCATGCCCAGTAGATACCGACTAGGGGCGCTCGTGAGGGAACTCGTACTACATGCAAATTCTTACGACACGCTGCGAATCAACACCCAGTTTGGACAGTGCCTCATGCGTGGGAACAAGGTCTCTTTGGGTGGACGGAACGTGGAGTTAACGGTGACCCAGGCAATGATCTTCCGTGCCTTGGCCAAAGCGAACGGAACGGTATTGAGCCGAGCCGCGCTCTCAGCGCTGCTCTCCGACTCCAATCAAGATCATGCCCTGGACATGACCGTGTCCAGGCTGCGTCAGGTGCTGCCGGAACCACGTCTCGTCAGTACCGTCGTCAAACGTGGATATCGGCTGCTTGTTTAGTATCACCGAGCACAGAGCGGTCTCTACACTGGTCCGTGCCTGTGCGGAGAGTGTTCGATGGGACCATTCACCTTGCCCCCGATCCAGTGAAGATTTTAGGCACGTGGCCTGGTCAGAGCGCGAACAAGATCTGGGAGTAGACGCTCAAGCAGCGTGCGTTCCTGGGTCGACCTGTATAGCGGATGAGTGTTGGCGAGGAGTTCGTTGCGCGTGGATCTGGCCGATAGCCCAATGATCGCGTCCACGAGGTCCTCCAGTGAGCGGGTCGGTTCCAGATCAAAGGATTCAACGATGACGCCGAGGAGATCTACGAGTGAGTTATAGAACTCACTGGAGTGCTTCGCCAACTCATTGGATGAGTCCGGGAATCGGATTTCGACGGTGGAGAACTCATTCCAGAGCAGATAGCGTTCTCGATCACGAGGAATAACCTGCATCATGACGACAACGGCGCCGTCGAATGGATCTTCCTGCCCGAATTCCCACGTATCAAGAATCTTGACGACTTCTTGAAGGGTGTTGTTCCACTCGATGCGGGCGACCTCTGCGAGGAAGTGATCCATATCCGTGAAGTTGGAGTAGAACGCCCCGCGTGTGAAGCCCGCGTGCTTGGTGATGTCACCCACTGAAGCGCCTGCTGCGCCCTTGTCGGCGATCAGTTTTCGACCCGATTCGAGAAGGGCGGTTTGGGTGTGAGCCCGTCGGTCGGTGATCTCTGCGTCGATGAGGCGTGCGATGGCTGCACGGCGCGCGGAGAGGTGTGCCGAGACCTCCTGTGCAAGCTGTCGCCCGTGTGCCTGCTGCTCTGTCTTGTCCATCACATAAGGATACACATATGTATCCATGTGTTGCCAGCTCTCGATACAGGTATGTATCGTTTAATGCGGAGAGAGAATACAGATCTGTATCCTGCGAAGTTTGACGAGACTCGATGCGGCCCGCGCACCGGTACCAGAAGGAAAGACAATGGCTGCCCCTCAACGCTCCTGGCGTTTACCACACATGTCCAACAGCAAGATCATGAACGCGATCGTCTTCGTTGTCATCATTGCGCTGCCCCTGCTCTATGCCGGACTGCTCAGTTCCGCCTACCAAGACCCGGTGGAGAACATCTCGCGGATGAAGGCCGCGGTCGTGAACCTCGACCACCCATACACTGCCGAACTGTCCACTGGGGAGAGCGAGACCTTTGCGCTCGGTGACGATCTGACCGAGAAACTCACCAATCCAGGTTCTGGTGATGAGGTTGGTTTCGACTGGCGTGTCATGGGGCGCGAAACCGCCGAGAAGGCACTGAAGAGCGAAGAGATCCGCGCCTACATGGTGATCCCGGAGGGCTTCTCACGGACCGCAGGATCCCTTGGAACCGATGAGGCGGCCAACCTTGACAAGGTCACACTCGAAATCGTGACCGATGATGGGGTGAACTACCTCGCGGGAACAATGGCGCGCACCGTTGCCGCAACCCTGGAGGGAGAACTCTCCTCCCAGGCTGCACAACAGTACATCGACACAGTCCTTGTGGCCATGACGAGCGTCCACGACGGATTCGAGGAAGCCGCTGATGGTGGAGACATACTCACCGATGGTTCAGCAGACCTGACAGATGGCCTCACAACACTCTCGGACGCGATTGCACAGGCAGGCGATGGCTCAGCGGATCTCAAAGACGGCAGTATCCAACTTGCAGAGGGTACAAAGAAACTCGGCTCTGCAATACCCGGTGTGACTCAGGGAGCCTCCGATCTCAAAAATGGTGCCACAGACCTGAACGATGGTGCACAAAAACTAGCGAGCGGCTCCCACACGTTGAACAAAGGGGTTGGGGACTTCACCGAGGGCGCTGACCAGGTGGCAGACGGCCTCGCAGAACTCAAAGCCAACACCAGGGCACTTGCCCAGGGCGCGAAAGCCCTCGCAGCAGGTGCCAAGGAGCTCACCCAGGGCACAGGCGAACTGACTACGGGTGCCGACAAACTCTCAGTCGGGGCCAAAGGCCTGGCTGCCGGCGGCAAAACCCTGGCCGAAGGAACCGCGGCCCTCAAACAGGGGAGCGCCAGTCTGCATGAGAACCTGACCAGCCTCAGTAAGGGTGGCGCGCCTCTCGTCGACGGAGCGCAAAACCTGAACGAGAGCACCTTGGCATTGCTCGCGGCATGCCAAGCCCAAGTCGGCGCAGAGAACCCGCTGTGCCAGGGGATCGCACAACTCAGCGAGGGTCAAACCTCCCTCGCACAGGGAATCAGGGAATACCAGGGCAGCACCGCAGCGCTCGCAGAGGGCGCGGCAACCCTCAACGCCAAGATCGCGGAACTCGACAAGGGGGCGGCAGAGCTCAGCAAGGGTGCGTCCGACCTAAGCGATGGCACGCGTGACCTCGCAGTAGGTGCAGCCCAACTGAACACCGGGGCGACTGAACTTGGTAAGGGAGCCTCCGCTCTCAACAGGTCCATCGGCTCCGCCAAAGACACTGCGCAGAGCAAGACGGTCATCGGCGCGATCAACACTCTCGAATCCGGTGCACGCCAGCTCTCCGGTCAATCCGGTGCGTTGCGCACGGGAGCGGCAGACCTCGACAAGGGTACGGGAACCTTGGCTGACGGTTCCTCAAAGCTCGCCGACGGTTCGACCCAGATGACCAAGAGATTGCCGGCATTGACTGACGCTGTCGCTCAACTGGACCAGGGCGCATCGGCACTCGCGGATGGTGCCAGCAGGCTCGACTCTGGCCTTGCCGAGATCGGTGACGGCGCATACAGCGCAGTCGATGGAGCTCAGAAACTCGCTGATGGTTCGAGTGAACTCACCGATGCGTTGCGCGAAGGATCGCAGAGGGTGCCCACCTACAGTGAGGCGGAGCAGGACTCGATCTCCAAGACCGCGTCCGCGATCACAGAGGTGGTTCCGGTGCGCGATAACGCGGTGGCCAACGCGGCTGGTGGATTTGGGCCAATGTTCCTCGCGCTATCCCTATGGATCGGTGGCATCGCTCTGTTCCTCGTGATGCCAGCGCTCGACCGTCGTCACTCAACGGCCGAGAAATGGTGGCACAGCGCCACACGACCAGCGGCCATTGGCCTTGCAGTGGCGATCTCTCAGGGCGTGCTTGCGGCACTCATCATCAATTGGGGTGTGCGGTTGCACGCGGCAAACCTGTGGGGACTCGTGGGCATCGCAGTCCTGGCATCAATCACCTTCGTGGCGATCAACCAGGCATGTGTCGCATTATTGAGTTACCGCGGACGCTTCGTGTCCATCGTGCTGCTCCTGCTGCAGATCACCTCAATGGGCGGCACGTTCCCCATCGAGACCGCGCCACGGTTCTTCCAGGCCGTACACGAGCTGCTTCCCATGACGTGGGTGCACTATGGGTTCCGAGCCACAATTGCCGGTGACGGTATCGAGGGTTATGCGTCGAAGGTGGTCCTCAACCTGTTGCTCTGGCTTGTTGTCTCGCTTGTCGTCGTGACTGTCAGCGCGAAGGCTCGGGCTGGTAGGCGCCCACTCGCGCACGACAACGCAAATCTCGGCGACATGCTCGACGCCGAAGCCGCGCCGTTCGGTACCGGAAGCCTCGAGTTGGAGGACCACAATGCTGTCGACGATACGGTCGATGTGGTTGTCACCGCGCGTCATCAGTAGTGAGAGCAGGCCATGACACAGACCTGGCCGGGTCGAGGGGACTGCCCGACGGGCAGCCCCCTCGACCTGTATGTGGGCGATAAGTATCCACCACTTGGACAGGGGAAATGCTCATCCGCTCAACTCTGGGGATAAGCCGACCTTCCCACCGTAAACGCCCACGTAACGCTCGAAAAAAGGTGAGAAGCAGGGCAGACTAGAGTCAATCGTCGAAAATCAAAGTGCTCTTCAGCAGTCCGCCAAAACACCGTCAGGGCTTCTGGCGCACCAATCTCGACCGACCCACCAACTTGCAAGGGAGCAGGACAGTGACTCAGGCCGTCAATGTAACCATCACCGGAGGCGCAGGTCAGATTGGATATGCGCTCGCGTTTCGTATCGCGCACGGCGACGTGTTTGGCCCAGAGGTACCCGTGAATCTGCATCTTTTGGAAATTCCTGCAGGGGTGCGAGCAGCGGAAGGCGTTGCGATGGAACTCGACGACAGCGCATTCCCACTGTTGAACTCGGTTCATGTCCACGACAATGCCCGTTCAGCCTTTGACGGCACCAACATGGTTGCGTTTGTCGGTGCACGCCCCCGCTCCAAGGGGATGGAACGGGCCGACCTGCTCGAGGCGAACGGGGGCATCTTCGGCCCACAGGGAACTGCGCTCGGCGAACACGCTGCCCCCGATGTCCGTGCCCTCGTCATCGGTAACCCCGCCAACACCAACGCCGCGATCCTGGCCGCCCATGCGCCGGACATTCCGGCAGGACGCATCACCGCAATGACCAGACTCGACCACAATCGTGCGGTCGCTATGCTGGCCAAGAAAACCGGAGCACCAGCCGCTGCCATCACTCGTATGAGTATTTGGGGAAACCACTCACCAACGCAGTACCCAGACCTGTTCCACGCACTCATCGATGGAGTACCCGCCACGGAGAAGATCGACGATCACGAGTGGGTCGCCCAGGAGTTCGTCCCCAGGGTGGCGCAGCGTGGAACCGAGATCATTCAGGCACGTGGTGCGTCGTCAGCAGCATCGGCAGCAAGCGCCACGATCGACCACCTGCACGACTGGGTGCACGGTACACCCAAGGGCGACTGGACCTCGGTCGCCATGCCATCGGATGGTTCCTACGGCGTACCGGAGGGGCTCATGTGCTCCTTCCCCATGCGTTCCATCAACGGCGAGTGGGAGATCGTGCAAGGGCTTGAGATCAGCGATTTCTCGCAAGGATACATTGACATCTCCGTCGAGGAACTCAAGCAGGAACTGAAGATCGTGGAGGAACTCGGGTTCACGCCAGGACTCTAAGCGCTATCCGCCAGTGACGGTACCCTGACCCTCGGTTGCACGCGGCTGGTATTGTCACCGAGATCACCTCAAATGCTTTGCGTTAACTGAGGTAACAGGAGCATGCTTATGTCATGCCGCGAACCCCACGAAAACAGAGTCTGGCCTACCATTTCGACTTCCGGCAACTCTGGATCGGGGACGCCCTCAGCCAGGTCGGTGCGCAACTCACGGCCCTCGCTCTACCCATCTACGCGGTGTCCACGCTCAAGGCGACTGAGATGCAGATGGGGTACCTCAACGCCTCTCAAACCGCCGCGTTTCTGCTCATAGGCCTGCCTGCGGGTGCCTGGATTGACCGGATGCGCAAGCGCAGCGTGCTGATCACCGCTGACCTCGTGCGTGGATTCGTGCTCGCCGCGGTGGTCATCCTTGCGTTGACCGGACACGGCAACATGACACTGCTCTATGCGGCTAGCCTTGTCCTCTCGATTGCGACGGTCTTCTTTGACGTGGCGCACCTCAGTTACGTGCCGGGACTGGTCGGGCTGAAACACGTCTCCGAGGGAAACACCAAGCTCCAGGCCACCTACTCGGTTGCTGCCGTGGCAGTTCCCGCAGTTGGTGGGTGGCTGCTCAAGATCCTTGCCGCACCGGTGCTCATCGCCGTGAATGTGGTGACCTACTTTGTGTCCGTGTTCTTCTTGTGGCGCATCAAGAAACGAGAAGAACTCCCGCCACGGGAGTCCCACCTGCCCATCGGCCAAGCGATAGCCGAAGGCCTACGGTTCATCGTGAAGACCCCGATGCTGAACCGGCTCGTGTTCTCGACCGGTGCGAGCGCACTCTTCGCGACGATGGGATGGACCATGCTCGTCAAGTATGTGGTCGATCACCTGGGAATCGATACTGGCTCGATCGGTCTGGTGCTGTCGGCCTCGGCGGTGGGCGGTATTCTCGGAGCGCTCGTGACCCGTAAGGCCACGCTCATTGTCGGGGAGGGACGGCTCATCGCTCTGTCCGCGCTAGCCACGCCGATACTGTTCGTGGGTATCCCGCTTGCCGACCCGCTCATGAAGGCCGGCATGAACCCGATGATCCCCCTCGTGGTCTCGGGCTTCCTCATGCAGGTCTCCAACACGTTCTTCAACGTGTCCCAGGTCAGCTTCCGTCAGCGGCTGTGCCCGCCTCACCTCCTTGGGCGCATGAATGCGTCGTTCCGGTTTATCGTGTGGGGTGGTATGCCGATTGCGAGTCTGCTGGGCGGACTCATCGCCACCCACTACGGCATGGTCGTGATGATGTGGGTCGTTGTGATCGGGGAGCTACTGTGCGCGTTGCCGCTCGTGTTCTCCAAGTTCATGAGCATGAAGGAACTTCCCGGCGGTGGGACCGTGGAAGAGATCAGCACCGAACACATCAACTAGTACAGAGGCATAGAGACAGGCTGGGTGCCTCCCCTGCGTAAGGGGAGGCACCCAGCCTGTCCTTATGTTGAAACTATCGGAACACGACCGTGCGGTCGCCGTTCATGAGCACTCGATGCTCGGCGTGCCACCGTACAGCCCGCGACAGCACTCGGCGCTCCACGTCTTGGCCAAGTGCCACGAACTGCTCGGCGGACATCTCGTGGTTCACGCGCTCGATGTCCTGCTCGATAATCGGACCCTCGTCGAGGTCCGCGGTGACGTAGTGGGATGTGGCACCGATCAACTTCACGCCACGGTGGTGGGCCTGGTGGTATGGCTTGGCACCCTTGAACGACGGCAGGAAGGAGTGGTGGATGTTGATGACCTTTCCGGACAGTGCGCGGCACAGATTGTCGGAGAGGACCTGCATGTAGCGGGCGAGCACCACGAGTTCGGCGTCGAGTTCCTCAACGAGCGCCAACAGTTCGGCTTCAGCCTGCGGCTTGGTTGCGGCGGTGACGGGGATATGGCGGAACGGCACCCCATAGAACCGGGCGAGTTCCTGGAGATCGGTGTGGTTGCCGACAACGGCCACGACCTCGATGGGTAGATCGGAGGCGCGCTGGTGGAACAGTAGGTCGTTGAGCGCGTGGGCTGCCTTGGACACCATGAGAATCGTGCGCATTGGGCGGCCGACCAGGTCGAGGTTCCAGTTCAACTGGAACTCGCGTGCAAGAGGCTCAATCGCCGTGGTCAGTCGTTCGCGCGAAACCTCCGCGAGCACTTGGACCCGCATGAAGAACAGATTGGTCTCCGCGTCACCGAACTGCTTGGACTCGGTAATGTTCCCACCCAGTTCCGCAAGCATTCCGGCGACGGCGTGCACGATGCCGGGACGGTCGGGGCAGGAGAGCGTCAGAACCCAGTGAGTGGGCGAAGAATTGATAGTCACGGACATTAGATTACTTCGAACGGCGTGGACAATGACGCGATTGTTGGCAAAATCTGCCACTATATACGCATGAGTGAGCCAGAGATCACAGTCGCACTGTTGGATGCGGACGTTGCGGGAGAGCTTTTGACGCTGCGCCGCGCCGCCTTCGTGACGGAGGCGCAAGCCTACGGCGACCCGAACATTCCCCCTTTGACCCAAACCCTTGAAGAGCTGATCGCGGATCTGAACAGTGACGACGTGGTCACGCTCGGTGCCTGGCTGGGCCATCGCTTGGTGGGTTCGGTGCGCGTGGAGCTTGAAGACGGCAAGGCGACGCTCGGTCGCCTTGCGGTTGCCCCCGATTTGCAGGGCCAGGGCATCGGCACGCAGATGATGTATGCGGTGTTGCCGCACCTTCCGGAGGAAACCACTGAGATCTGGGTGTTCACGGGCAAGGACTCCAAGCAGAACCTCGCGTTGTATCAGGACCAGGGTTATGAGCACCAGCACGACAAGTCGGTTGGCGACCTCACGTTTGCCTACCTGCGTAAGATCCTCGGTGAAGACGAGGTCGAGGGCGACACCACAGACTGATCCCACCCACGTTTCATGGAGGGCTTGGGCCGCGTAGTACGCGGCCCAAGCCCTCTGTGCATTGTGTCACCTGTAGCCACAGATTGGCGACGAAACCCACAGATTGGTTGAGACTCTCGCGCTGGGAAGATGGCTGGGGTGCGTAGCAGGATGGTTGTGCTAGACGCTGAGGTCAGTCGCTCCGGTGATGAGCGAGACCAAGCGTTCGTAGGTGATGTCGGCCGTGTGGAAGATACCGTTGTTTCGCCCGAGCCGCATGACCATGATGCGGTCAGCGATGGCCTGAACCTCGGCTAGGTTGTGGCTGATCACCACGATGCCGAGTCCTCGTTCACGCAACCCTTCGATCAGGGTGAGCACCTCTGCGCTCTGGGTGACGGACAGGGCGGAGGTGGGTTCGTCGAGAAGGATGACCTTGGGGTTTCCGAGCATGGTGCGGGCAATGGCCACGGACTGCTTCTGGCCACCGGACAGATGTGCCACCGGAGTGCGGATGGACGGCATCCTGGCCTTGAGGGTGCGGAACAACCGGACGGCCTCGTCTTCCATCGCGTTCTCGTTGAGGAAACCACCCGATGCCCATTCGCGCCCGAGGTACAGGTTGGACACGATGGAGAGATTCTCCGCAAGGGCGAGGTCTTGGAACACGGTGGCGATGCCAAGGGACTGCGCCGCGGCGGGGGATGGGATCGAGACGGGCTTACCGTCGAACAGCAGCGTGCCCGATGTCGGAGTGTAGACCCCAGCGAGGATCTTGACCAGCGTGGACTTTCCCGAGCCATTGTCTCCAACGACGGCCACAACCTCGCCCGGATACACGTCAAGCTCTATGTGGCTGAGCGCGTGAACGGCTTTGAAGTGTTTGGAGACGTCGCGCATCGACAACAGCGGTGTCGAGCGGTTGTGGCCGGACGTCAGCGGACCGGTTGTGACGTCGTCGTTCACTGGTCCTCCATTCGATTGGTGGCGGGGGCGGCAAGGTTGTTGAGCAGATTGGCGGCTTCTGCCCGGGATAGTGCGTAGTGGATCGCACCTGTCAGTTCGGCATCCGCGCCGAGTTTTCCAGGGACCACTTGGACTGCGTCGGCAACGCCGGGTAGCGAATAGCGGGCGATCGCCTCACGGATGGGGTCGAGTAGGGTTGTGCCCGCTTGGGTGAGTTCGCCGCCTACGATAATGCGCTCGGGATTGAACACGTTACCGAGGTTGGCGGCGGCAAGGCCGATCTTGCGCCCGGCGTCGGAGATGACTCGACTGCAGCCGAGGTCGCCTTCCATCGCATGGCGCAGTAGATCCTTGAGCGTGAGGACACCGTGACTGACGCGCAGAGAGTCGAGCAGGACTGAGGCGCCAGCCTCGGTCTCGAGGCAACCTCGATTACCGCAACGACAGATCGCGCCGTCGGGATTGACCGTCATGTGCCCGAATTCGCCGGCTGATCCGTTGGCGCCCCAGAACAGTTGCCCGTTGATGATCAGTCCCGCGCCGATACCCTGGCCTGCTTGGATGTAGAGGGCGTTTTGCGCGCCCAGGGCGGCTCCCGCGCGAAGTTCCCCGAGCGCCCCCATATTGGACGCGTTGGCCACCCAGACCGGTTTGTTCATGCGTTCGGCCATCACGTCAGCGACGCGGACGTTGTCCCAGCCGCGCAGAATACCGGGTGAGGAGATCTGTCCCGTCTCAAGGTTCACGGGCGCAGGCAGCGCGATGGACAGGCCGATGAGTTCTTGCGGGTCCGCATCGACGGTTTCGAGCATGTCCGCAATGAGTAGCGCAGCCCGGTCGAGGCCCGCGTCTGCGCGGTGGTCTGCGCCGAGTGGTTGAGAGTTCTGGGTGACGATCGTGCCGGAGGTGTCCGCAAGCGCCACGCGCATCGAGCGAATCCCGAATTGCAGGGCGGCGATGACGCCAGGGGTGCGCGCGAGGGTCACCTGCTGTGCGCGACGTCCGGATCGGATCGAGTAGCTCGTGTTGACAACGCCGTGGGCTGTCAGTTCTTTCACGATGTTGGACACAGTCGCCGCGGACAGTCCTGTGGCACCCGCGAGCTCGATTTGTGTGAGCCCGCCGAACTGTTTGATCGCGTCGATGATCCGCGAACGATTCTGTTCGCGGAGCGAGGACTGCGACCCGACTGTGGGAGGCTTTGCGTTCACATCTTGAACTTTAGCGGGAGTTGCGGTTTCTAGGCGAATATTCCCCGACACGGAGCTTCTAGCGCGTCCTGCAGGGAGGGCGCGGCCGTGGCAGCCGCCGTATCGTCGTCAATGTGCCGCTCTCTTTGAGAGCGCGTAAAAACGCGTATGCAGACGTCGTGAATGGAGAACCCAGCGCTCGCACACGGTAGGGAGAACGCGCGAGTGCGCTCACGCACGGATTGCCGACGAGTCGGTCACGTCCCAGCATCAACTTGCGTAAGTGTGACTTGGCTCTAGGCGACTGTGACTACCACGCGCCCGCGCAATCCGTTAGGATTGTGCACAGTCACGACTGGCGCAGTCTGCCCAAACAGGAACGCATCCAGAGCGTTCACATGGTGTCGGTTTCACTCACTTACCTGGAGTGCGGCCTAACATTGCAGGCGTGGTGGGTTACCACCGGGGAGTGACACTTTATCTCGACTTAGGGTCGTTCGCCTGGGCCCGGTCACCACACGAGTGTGTGCTGAACCGGTCTGTCTTATTTCCGTCTGAGCACACTGCAGTTTCACACGTCCGCGGAAACCTCCGCACTGACAAGGAGAATCATGACTGCCCACAACGAATCGGTGATGAATCAGGGCCTCGCTCAGGTCGACCCAGAAATCGCCGCTGTACTCGATGGTGAACTCGCACGTCAGCGCGGCACTCTCGAGATGATCGCATCCGAGAACTTCGTGCCTCGCTCCGTGCTGCAGGCGCAGGGGTCGGTTCTGACCAACAAATACGCCGAGGGCTACCCAGGCAAGCGCTACTACGGTGGCTGCGAAGAGGTGGACATCGCCGAGAACCTCGCGATCACCCGCGCAAAGGAACTATTCGGCGCGGAATACGCGAACGTCCAGCCCCACGCTGGTGCCCAGGCAAACGCCGCCGTGCTGCACGCGCTCATCAACGCCGGCGACAAGATCATGGGTTTGAACCTTGCGCATGGCGGTCACCTGACCCACGGTATGAAGATCAACTTCTCCGGAAAGCTCTACCAGGTCGCTGCGTACGGCGTTGAGGAAGAGACCTCGCGCCTGGACATGGACAAGGTCCGAGAGCAGGCTCTTGCTGAGCGTCCAAACGTGCTGATCGCCGGTTGGTCCGCATATCCGCGGCACATCGACTTCGAGGCATTCCGCTCTATCGCCGATGAGGTTGGCGCCTACCTGTGGACTGACATGGCCCACTTTGCCGGACTCGTTGCCGCTGGCCTGCACCCAAGTCCAGTCCCACACTCGGATGTTGTCTCCTCGACCGTGCACAAGACCATCGGCGGTCCACGTTCCGGTTTCATCCTTGCCAAGGAGCAATACGGCAAGAAGCTCAACTCTGCGGTCTTCCCAGGCCAGCAGGGTGGCCCTCTCATGCACGTCATCGCAGCGAAGGCCGTCGCGTTCAAGATCGCCGGAAGCGACGAGTTCAAGGAGCGTCAAGAGCGCGTACTGCGCGGCGCAAAGATCATCGCGGAGCGGCTCATCCAGCCAGACGTCACCGAAGCGGGCGTCACCGTGTTGACCGGTGGCACCGATGTTCACCTCGTGCTCGTTGACCTGCGCAAGTCCCCACTCGATGGGCAGCAGGCCGAAGACCTCCTCCACGAGGTGGGCATCACCGTGAACCGCAACGCCATCCCATTCGACCCACGCCCGCCAGCGGTCACCTCCGGTCTGCGTATCGGTACCCCGGCGCTCGCGGCCCGTGGCTTCGGCGACACCGAGTTCACCGAGGTGGCCGACATTATCGCTGAAGCACTCAAGGCCGGTCAGTCCGCCGACGTTGAGGCTCTGCGTGCACGGGTCACCAAACTGGCCGACAGCTTCGAACTGTACCCGGAGTTGGCGCAGTACTAAAGACACCACATGAGATGGGCCGCGTTCGCAGCGGCCCATCTTGTGTCTTACGGCCCCGCTCGCCCGTGAGCCAGCGTTGCGCCGCACATACTCGTGGCATCTTAAGTGAAGGTGAAGACATGACCGCACAGATTCTCGATGGCAAGGCGGCGGCGGCCGCAATCAAAGAAGAACTCAAAACCCGTGTTGCAGCGCTTGCGGACAAAGGTGTTGTACCAGGGCTCGGCACACTGCTCGTAGGCGAGGACCCTGGCTCACAGTGGTACGTCGCAGGAAAGCACCGCGACTGCGCTGAGGTTGGGATATCCTCGATCCGCGAGGACCTACCGGGCGATGCCTCGGAAGCAGACATCATCGCCGCAATTGAACGGCTGAACGACAACCCCGAATGCACCGGCTACATCGTGCAGTTGCCTCTGCCCAAGGGCGTGGACACCAACAAGATCCTCGAACTCATTGACCCGGCGAAGGATGCAGACGGCTTGCACCCGACCAACCTCGGCCGTCTTGTCCTGCGCGTCAACGAGGAGATCGACTCCCCGCTGCCATGCACCCCCGCTGGCATCATTGGCCTCATTGAACGCAACGGCGTCTCGCTCGCAGGCAAGCACGTCGTGGTTGTCGGCCGCGGCACCACCGTGGGCCGTTCGATCGGCCTGCTGTTGACCCGCAGGGCCGTCAACGCGACCGTGACCCTCACGCACACGGGGACCGTGGACCTTGAAGGCCATATCCGTCAGGCAGACGTGGTGATCGGTGCCGCAGGTGTTCCAGGCATCGTCAAGGCCGAATGGGTGAAGCCGGGGTCGGTTCTGATTGATGTTGGTGTCTCGCGTGCGACCGACCCGGAGACCGGGAAATCCAAGGTGGTGGGGGACGTCGACCCTGCCGCGGCAGAGGTTGCTGGCTGGATCTCCCCGAACCCAGGCGGAGTCGGTCCGATGACCCGTGCGTTCCTCCTTGAAAACGTCGTCGCGACGGCGGAACGCAATTCTCGCTGAACGCTTGTACGCGGGGTATCGCGCCTCTCATTCGGCCCGCTCCTCATCATGAGGGGCGGGCCGCTTTGCATCTCGGCCAACCACCTATCCGGCACATGGTCTATTCCAACTAATGGACAGGTGTCTCAAAAATGTGGTTTACGGCAATCGTGGAATTTGTGCGCGCAACATACTTGCATGTCAAGGGTCTTTTGGGCGATGCCTGTCAAAGGGTGTCTCTCGGGTGAGTGAGAGTGATGCGTGAAAACGGCCCAAATGCGCCAAAAAGTGATCCACCGCACGTTACTGGCGAGCTGATGGCGCGGCTGGCTGATGGTCAAGCGCTTTACGTGGGGTGAAGTCCATAGGGAATTATGCCCATGCAGAAATGAGACAAATTGTCTCAACGTAAAAATTAGCAGTCGTCAAACGTTTGATGAGAGTGGTTGCATTGCCCCTACAGGGCAAAAGGAACTCGCGTACACAAGGAAGTGGCGACTGAGGAGCACGTCAACGTCAAGCGTTCAACTATATGTCGCTCGGAGTTTGAACTGCTTCGATATTTTTGCCCCGTTGCGTTATCAGGCCAAGACCGGCCACCGAACCACACAGACGCAGGACAAGGACAAGACATGACACAGCGGAGAACCACGCTGCGCAGAGGTGTAGCCTCGCTGCTTGCAAGCGCATTGCTTGCGGCGCCCATGGCAACAATCGTCGCAGCCCCAGCCGCCGCGAATGGAATAACATCCATCGCGGAAATTCAGGGCACAGGACCTGCAACCACCCTCACTGGAACCGTAACCACTCGCGGTGTTGTCACTGCCGCGTACCCGACCGGTGGTTTCAGAGGTTTTGTTATCCAAACCGAGGGAACCGGCCCCAGCAACAAGACCGTTGACGCATCGGACGCGATCTTCGTCTACCTAAACACCGCCGCAGTGGACACCTATCCCGCGGTAGGAGACTTCGTCGAGGTTACCGGTACGCCCGGCGAATTCAATGGGCTAACCCAACTCAGCAACCCGACCGTCGCCCCTGTGGCAGACGAGGACTTCACGGTACCTGAACCCATTGCCCTCGAATGGCCTGAAACTGACGAGGCACGTGAGGTCTACGAATCGATGTTGGTGGCACCAGCAGGTACGTACACCGTCTCGAACACCTACTCGACCAACCAGTACGGTGAAGTCGGTCTCGCGTTCGGCACGAAGCCGCTCGAACAACCAACCGACCTTGCACGCCCAAACACTTCAGAGGCAGCGGACGTTGAGGCCGACAACGCCCGTCGTGCGGTCACGCTTGACGATGGCGCAACCACAAACTTCCTGAGTTCGGCGAACTCAGGGTTGACTCCACCCTACGTGTCGGTTGAAAACCCTGTGCGGGTTGGAGCAGCAGCGACCTTCGCGGACTCGGTCATTGTGGACTACCGCAACAACACCTGGAAACTCAACCCGACGTCTGCCACCCCAGCAGGCGAAGAGGTCGCCACATTCAGCAACACGCGAACCACCTCGCCTGACTCAGACAAGCTTGGGGCCGCAACCCACACGATCGCCGCGTTCAACGTGCTGAACTACTTCACCACAACGGGCGAGGACTGGTCCCAGACCTGCACGAACTACAAAGATCGTGCGGGTAACCCAATCACGGTCAATTCGTGCCCAGACAACGGTCCACGAGGCGCGTGGAATGCAGAGAACCTGAAACGTCAAGAAGACAAGATCGTTGCAGCGATCAACAAGGTCGATGCATCGGTCATCGGTCTCATGGAGATCGAGAACTCCGCGAAGCTCGGCGAAACCGCAGACGAGGCAACCGCAACCCTGGTTGAAAAACTCAACGCTGCGGCGCAAAGCGACAAGTGGGACTATGTTCGTTCCTCCAGCGACCTTCCAGAAATTGCTCAGCAGGACGTGATCACCAACGCGATCATCTACCAAAAGGACGAGGTTCAGCCGGTTGGAACATCCCGTGCACTCGGTAACGCGAGCGCAACGGGACAGCCATACGTCAACGCCCGCGAGCCAATAGGTCAGGCATTCGTGCCAGTTGGTGGCGGCGAGCCATTCTTCGTTGTGGTCAACCACTTCAAGTCGAAGGGCTCGGCAGGACCACTGGAAGGCGATGCGGACGCCGGCGATGGACAGGGCGCATCGAACGCCTCACGCATCGCTCAAGCCCAAGCGCTCGCGGACTGGGTGCCCCAGGCACTCGTAACCATCAAGAGCGAAACCGGCAGGACTGTCGAAGACGTAGCGCTTCTCGGCGACTTTAACTCCTACGCCCAAGAAGACCCAATGCAGGTCTTCTACAACGCGGGATACAAGAACGCGACCAAGGAACACAACGCTGGCGAGTACTCCTATTCGTACCAGGGCCTGTCTGGATCGCTCGACCATGTGTTGTACTCGGAATCATTCGCGGACCGCGTGACCGGATCGGATGTCTGGGAGATCAACTCACCAGAATCCATCGCTCTCGAATACAGCCGCCACAACTACCACGGAACCCTGTTCTACGCGCCAGACGCTTATCGATCCTCGGACCATGACCCAGTCATTCTGGGAATTCTCGGTGGCGAATCAGACGTCACCGATATTCACCTGATTGACATCAACGACTTCCACGGACGCATCGACGCCAACACCGTCAAGTTCGCTGGGACGATTGAGAAGTTGCGCGCCGAGAGCGGTGAGGACAACACCCTGTTCCTATCGGCAGGTGACAACATCGGCGCATCGCTCTTTGCATCCTCAGTGGCGCAGGACAAGCCAACCCTTGACGTTCTCAACGCACTTGACCTGGCGACCTCGGCGGTCGGAAACCACGAGTTCGATCAGGGGATGGACGACCTCATCGGTCGGGTCAGCGATGAATCCGACTTCAACTATCTTGGTGCCAACGTCTACCACAAGGGAACCGAGAACCCTGCGCTCAAGGAATATGACCTCTTTGACGTTGATGGTGTTCGTGTCGGTGTGATCGGTGCTGTCACCGAGGAGACCCCAACCCTTGTGTCCCCAGGTGGCATCGCGTCCCTTGATTTCGGTGATCCTGTCGCCGCAGTCAACCGCGTGGCTGAGCAACTCACCGACGGCAACGAGGACAACGACGAAGCAGACGTCATCGTCGCTCTCTACCACGAGGGTGCCGGAGCGGGAACACCAGATGGGTCCTCGTTGACCCAGGAGATCGCCGCGGGCGGTGCCTTTGCAAAGATCGTGACCCAAACGGATGAGAACGTCTCGGCGATCTTCACCGGCCACACCCACAAGCAGTACGCGTGGCTCGCAGACAACGGCAACAAGGCAAAGCGACCAGTCGTTCAGACCGGAAGCTACGGTGAGAACATCGGCCACATCAGTTTGACCGTGGACAAGAACACCAAGGAAGTACTCAACGCGACCGCAACCAACGTGGCCCGCGTAACCACGGACGACGCAACTCTCGTGTCAACCTATCCTCGAGTCGAGGAAGTCAAGACAATCGTTGACGCGGCGCTCGCATACGCCCAAGTGGAAGGTGGCAAGCCCGTCGGCTCGATCGCCGCGGACATCACCTCGGCGTTCACAGGTGGCGAGTACGTGGACGGTAAGTTCACCGCAGGATCGGATGGCGCACGGGACAACCGCGCCGAGGCCTCCGCGCTCGGCAACCTTGTCGCTGACTCACTGCGCGAGACTCTCGCCGCTGAAGAACGCGGCGGCGCAGACATCGGCGTGGTCAACCCAGGTGGTCTGCGTGCAGACCTGCGTATGAAGGGCGAGGACGGAACGATCACCTACGCGGAGGCTAACGCAGTCCTTCCGTTCGTGAACAACCTCTGGACCACCAACCTCACTGGCGCCCAGGTCAAGACCATGCTTGAGCAACAGTGGCAGACCAACCCAGATGGTTCCATCCCATCGCGGCCCTACCTCCAACTCGGACTCTCTGAGAACGTGACCTACACGTATGACGAGAGCCGAGCCCTGGGAGACCGCATCACGTCGATCACGATTGACGGACAGCCTATCGACCCGGCCGCAACATACACGATCGGTACCTTCTCCTTCCTGGCTCAGGGTGGCGACAACTTCCGAGTGTTCAACAGCGCAACCGGAACCCGCGACTCCGGGCTCATTGACCGGGACGCGTGGGTGAGCTACCTACAGACACATGAGGATCTGGAACCGAGCTTCGCGCGGTCCGGAGTCAGCGTCGAGGGATTTGACGGTGAGGTGGCAGCCAAGGTTGGAGAGAACGTCAGCCTCAACCTTGCTCGACTGAATGTCTTCTCGCTCGGTGCTCCTGCCAACACGGAGCTGGTGGCCACGTGGACGGGTGGAACCCTGACCGGTTCGGTCCCCGCCGGAACGGTCACGATCAGTGGCAACAGTGTGACGGCCGATCTGACTGTGCCGGAAGGTGCAGTCGGTGCTGGAAGCCTGGTGCTCGTCGCCAATCCATCGGGAACCACCATCGCCCTACCAGCCAAGGTGGAGGCTGCCGATCCACCCACCCCAGCCGAGACAATCGTTACGCTGACGGCTGGTAAGGCAGTCGCCGGGCAGAAGACGCCGCTGACGATCACCGTTACGCAGGATGGCGTCAAGCTGGACGGCAAGGTCGACATCCGCGAGGGCAACAAGACCATCGCAAGCGGAACCGCCAAGGCAGGTCAGGCGAAGATCGACGTGGTTCTCACAGAGGGCAAGCACACCCTCGTCGCAGTGTTCACGCCCACCTCTGGGTCGTCGGTGAACTCCAAAGCGGTCACCATCACGGTCGCTCCAGCCGAGCAGCCAGTGGGTAAGACCACCGTCACGCTCACAGCAGGAAAGTCCGTTGCAGGTAAGAAGACAACCCTTACCGTGACAGCAAGGGAAGGCAGCGCGGGGCTGAACGGTTCGGTCAAGATTCGTGAGGGCAACAAGACCATCGCGACTACCACCGTCAAGAACGGCCAGGCCAAGGTCGACGCCACGTTCAAGGCTGGAACACACCGTCTCGTCGCAGTGTTCACACCAGCCAAGGGCACGGAAACCAGTTCCAAGGAACTGGTTGTCAAAACCGGTAAGACCACCGCGAAAGTCACTGCAACCCTCAGCAAGAAAACAGTGACCTATCCATCAAAGGCCACCATCAAGGTGACCGTACGCGGTGACAGCGTGCGCCCAACCGGAAAGATTGAGATCCGCAACGGCAAGAAGAAGATCGCAACCGCGACCCTCAAGAAGGCAGCCGGAAACACGGCAACGGCAACAGTGAAACTGCCGAAGCTCAAGCCGGGCAAGTACACCTTGAGTGCACGCTACGTTGGAGACTCTCAGGTTAGCGCGGCAACCAGCAAGAGTGTGAAGGCCACTGTCAAAAAGCAGAAGTCCACGACCAAGGTGGCCGTGTCCAACGGCGGGCGTACCGTCAAGGTGACCGTCAGTGCCAAGGAGCGGGCTACTGGAAAGGTGACCCTCACGGTCAATGGCAGGACCTACAGCGAGAAGTTGTCGAAGGGTAGGGCAACCATCACGGTGCAACGTCCCTACTCCTGGGGTAACTACACCTACAAGGTGAGCTACGCGGGCAACACGGCGACCGCGAAGTCCACGGGATCGGCGAGGTACTACGTAGGCCGTTGACACGGTGAACGCTACTCGTTAGTGGACACAACAGGGGCGGGTATCGCATATGCGGTGCCCGCCCCTGTCTGTGGTCGGCCAATCGAAAACCTGGCCGTGCCAGTTGTCCCCGCTGCGTGAGATAGGAGATGATTAAGCCCATGTTCACTGTTGCAACCGTCAATGTAAATGGCATTCGTGCCGCCTTCCGCAAGGGCATGGGGGAGTGGCTTGAGACCACGGCACCCGATGTCGTCCTCATGCAGGAGGTGCGCGCACCGGACGAGATCGTGGATGACCTGCTAGGTGCGAACTGGAAACTCATCCACCAAGCCTGCAACGTGAAGGGACGGGCAGGCGTCGCCATCGCAACTCGCGAGGATGCGCACGTGAAGCGCATCGGTCTGGCAAGCGGGCTGGAGGACGGTGCATTGGAGCCAGACGTTGACACTGGACGCTGGGTCGAAGCGGACCTGAAACTCCCTGGCGGAGACGAGTTGACCGTCGTGTCGACCTACATTCACTCCGGTACTGCGGGCACACCGAAAATGGACCAGAAGTACAGCCACCTGGACCGGGTGTCCCTGCGCCTCGCAGAACTGATGGAGTCGGGTAGCAAGGTGATCGTTGCCGGTGACATCAACATTGCGCACACCAACAACGACATCAAGAACTGGAAGGGGAACCTCAAGACCGCAGGTTTCCTGCCCGAGGAACGCGCCTACCTGGACCGCTGGTTTGCTGCTGGTTGGGTGGATGTCGCACGCAAGTTCGCGGGGGACGTACCAGGACCGTACACGTGGTGGTCGAATCGCGGTCAGGCGTTCGACAACGACGCTGGCTGGAGGATCGACTACCAACTCGTGACCCCTGCGCTCGAATCGTTGGCTGCGAACCCGCGCGTTGACCGCGCTCCGTCCTATGACACACGCTGGTCCGACCACGCGCCACTGTTGGTGGACTACGATCTGTCGTGAGCCTCTGATCGGTGACGAAAAGGCTGGTACCGCAGGAATCCTGCGGTACCAGCCTTTTCGTTTGGGTTGTCGGCCTCCATCGAACGTGGCCTTTTAGGCGCGAACGTCTAACCAGGCAGACAGGGTGTGATTGGCAAGAGGCACCAGATCAGATCGCTGCACGGGCCTCGCGGATCGCTGTGGCCAGACGGTCCAACTCGGCCTTGTGCTCGGTGATGAACTGCTCTTCGAGTTCGGCCTGAGCGGTGCGGATCGAGTCAAAGTGTCCGGTTGAGAAACGGCACTCAACATCTGCCGCTGCGAGCTTTGTCTCGCGTTCAAGGAGCGCCACGAGCGCTGCTGGTTCGAGGCCGAGTTCCTCAGCGTACGAGGCAGCGTCAAACTCTTCGCTGCCGTCCTCATCGAACTCCTCATATTCCTCATCGAACTCGATGTCGTCGAGGAGTTCCTCGTCCTCGTCTAGGAACTCCTCGTCGTCCTCAAGGAAGTCAAGGTCGAATTCCTCATCCGCCTCTTCGTCCAGGTCATCTTCAAGATCGATCTCGTAGTCGTTTTCCTCCTGTTCGAGGAGAAACTCGTTCAGTGCATCCTCGTTGTCCTCATCGTCGAAGACTCCAGCCTCTTCAAGGAGTGCCCCGAATTCTTCGGTGATGCGCGCGATGAGCTCTGAGGGGTGAGTTGCCTCCTCGCCGGTGGCGTCGGCGATGCATACGCTCCATGGCTGGTAGGCGGCAACGATAGCGTCCGCGGAATCGACGGTCTCGTAGAAGTCAGCGAGAAGATCGTTGATATCCTTGAACTCCTCGCTGTCGAGGATTTCCGCGGCGGGATCAGTCAGATAGCCTGCCACTTGCTCTTCGCAACTTGCTGTTGTGGTGTCATCAGTCTCTGGTTCGACGGGTACGATATTGCCGTCTTCGTCCACGACAAAGTCATCCTCGGAGAAATCCCCGTAGCGCGCCGACTGATACTCGTCGTATTCCTCGTCGGTGAGGGAGTCTTGATACGCGGTGTTGGTGTTCACGGCATCTTCGTGGGTCTTTTGGTTGGTTGCCGAGGTCTCAGCGTCGATCGCATAGTACGGGAAGCGTTCTCGGGGGTCGTCCTCGGGGAACGCCACCCCATCGCTCTGGGTGATTATGCCGTAGCCACTTGCTTTCGCCTGTTCAAGATACTCGTCTTTGTCGTTGACAGGATTGACTTGGCGGGGCGGGTGCGGGGTGTGCTCGAAGCCTGCCTCTTTCAGGCACTCGGCCAGCCCCTGCTCGTAGGAGTTGATGAGCGATGCCTCGAACTCCTGATATTCCGGCCCTGCTATCCCGATTGCTTCAAAGATGGGAGCGACACGCACTGCTGACGCTGATGGGGAAGCCGTGGGGTTGTCATGTGACGAACAGGCTCCAACTGACAGAGTGAGAGTCCCCACTGCTAGGGCCGCCACGATCCTGCGAGAGTGGGCGGCGGTGGCAGGCGCTGTTCGTCCGAATTCCATGTGTCTACTCCGGTGCTGTCGGTGGTGGATTGAACGGGAACGTGCTGTGTGTGGTGAATGTCCCGTAGCGATGATCCTACGGGGAGCCCTAGACGGGTGAGATGTTGAGACGCATACCGGACAAGCCGCGCTCGCGTTGAGTGAGGGATAGGGCCACATTGCTCAGCGCACGAGCCGCGGGGGAATCTGGCGCGGAGAGGACCACGGGCACACCGTCGTCCCCGGCCTCGCGTAGGTTGATGTCGAGGGGGATCTGTCCGAGGAGGGGTACATCGGTACCTGTCAGCTTGGACAGCGAATCGGAAACGCTCTGTCCGCCGCCGGAGCCAAAGATCTCAAGGCGGGTGCCATCCTCTTGTTCGAGCCACGCCATGTTCTCGACGACTCCCACAAGCCCCTGGTTGGTCTGTAGGGCGATTGAGCCGGAGCGTTCGGCAACCTCGGCTGCCGCAGCCTGCGGGGTGGTCACGGTCAGGATCTCACTGTTCGGTAGGAGTTGGGCCACCGAGATGGCGATGTCTCCAGTGCCTGGTGGCAGGTCGAGCAGCAGTACGTCGAGATCACCCCAGTACACATCTGTCAGGAACTGTTCGAGTGCCCGGTGCAACATCGGTCCGCGCCATACGACCGGTTGTCCCGATGGCACAAACATTCCGATGGAGACGACTTTGACCTCGTGTGCGATAGGAGGAAGGAGCATGGAGTCGACACGAGTGGGTTGGGATGCGACTCCCAGCAACCGTGGGATCGAGAAGCCGTAGATGTCTGCGTCGATGACACCAACCTTGATGCCCTGTTGGGCCATCGCTGCTGCCAGGTTCGCGGTCACGGTGGACTTGCCCACGCCACCCTTACCGGAGCCGATGGCGTAGATTTTGGTGAGGTTTCCCGGCTGGGTGAAAGGGATGACCGGCGTGGCAGAACCGCGGAGCATGACGCGCAGTTCCTCACGCTGAGCGGCATCCATCGCTCCGAGTTCCACCAAAATCTCGTCAACACCAGCCACCGTGCGTGCGGCGGTCTTGACCCGATCCACGATCGTGTCACGCATTGGGCACCCGGACGTTGTCAGATCGATTCCGATAACGGCGGTGGTCTTTCCCGCTCCCTCGCGTATCTCAATTGAGCGCACCATCTTCAACTCGGTGATGGGCTTGCGGATCTCGGGATCGATAACCTTGCTCAGTGCGGTGGTCAGCGCAGCGGTCAAGGCAACGGTGTCGTGTGCAGGCATAGACCCAAGTCTATCGAGTGGAAGTGGTTGTCCCGCGAGTCGAGTGACCTATGTGACATGGATTGCATGGCATACGAGTGTGGATGGGCAAGCGCCTTGCCCGATTTACTTCGAGTTCTGTTCGCTTTCGTCCGCGTGACGTTCGCGATCGATCTCCTCGAGTAGGTTCCGTAGCTCAGAACGGATGAAGTCACGCGTGGCGACCTCCCCGAGCGCAATGCGGACGGCAGCCATCTCGCGGGCAAGGTACTCGGTGTCCGCGAGATTGCGCTCCGCACGTTGCCGGTCCTGTTCGGCGCTGACCCGGTCGCGGTCTGCCTGCCTGTTCTGTGCAAGCAGGATGAGCGGTGCGGAGTAGGACGCCTGCAACGACAGCATAAGCGTAAGCGCGGTGAAGCCGTTTGCAGCCTTATCGAACCGCACATTCTCTGGAGCGAATGTGTTCCAGGCGAGCCAGACCAGGCAGAAGATGGTCATCCACACGAGGAACTTCGGAGTGCCCATGAACCGAGCGATTCCCTCGGCACTCTGCCCGAAGGAGTCTTCGTTTCGCTTTGCACGACGACGAAACGGCAGCCAGCCGCGTTTGGCTTCTTTTGGCGTGTCGAGACGGTTAGCCACGTGGCTGCCCTCCTTCTGAGGTGTGTGGGGCGGGGGTCACCTGCCCGGTGGATTTCCTGGGTGTTTCCGGTATCTCGTGATCGTTATGTTCACGCCAGTCTTCTGGAAGCATATGGTCGAGTACGTCATCCACTGACACGGCACCCACCAACCTGCGTTCTGCATCCACAACGGGGATGGCCATCAGGTTGTAGGTTGCGAGTGCCCGAGACACCTGCAGCAGTGTCGCGTCTGTGGACACTGACTCGACCTGCGAATCGATGATCGAGCCAATGGAGGCGTGCGGTGCCTCACGCAGCATGCGTTGAAAGTGGACCACGCCAAGGAACTTACCCGTGGGGGTCTCAAGCGGAGGGCGCACCACGAAGACGGTCGAGGCTAGCGAGGGGGACAGGTCTTCCCTGCGGATGTGGGCGAGGGCCTGGGCGATCGAGGTCTCTGGGGCGAGGATGACCGGTTCCGTGGTCATCATTCCACCCGCCGTGTCCTCGTCATAGGTGAGCAGACGGCGCACGTCCTCTGCCTCTTCAGGCTCCATTGCCTCGAGGAGTTCCTCGGCTTCGCTTTCCGGGAGTTCATGGAGCAGGTCGGCGGCATCGTCCGGCTGCATGCTCTCTAGCACGTCTGCGGCGCGGCTCGTGTCGAGTGACTGCAAGATCGCGACCTGGTCGTCCTCGGGTAGCTCTTCAAGGACATCGGCGAGGCGCTCGTCATCGAGGGCGGAGGCGACCTCAAGCCTGCGTGAGTCGCTGAGCGCGTGGAGGGCCTCGGCGAGGTCGGCGGCTTTGAGATCGCCGTATGCAGCCAGGATGGATGCTGCTCCCTCGGCCTCAGCGGTGAATGCGAGCGACTTTACCGCGTCGATGTCCACAGTCATCGTGTGTCCGCGGCGACGAAGCCGCAGCGCCGATGGCTTGTGGTCCAAGCGCCGGACAAACAGGCGGGTGACGTCCCAGTCGCCGCTGCGCACCTTCTCGATCGCAAGATCCTCGATGGTGGCATCCCCCGAACCGTCCTTGAGGGTGACCGTGCGGTCGAGTAGTTCAGCGACAGCGAGGGTCTCGGTTTGACGCTGCTCGAACCTACGCATGTTGAGCAGGCCGGTTGAGATGACCTGACCACTGTCAATCGCGGTGACGCGGGTGAGCGGCAGGAACACTCGGCGTTTACCGGGGACCTCGACAACGAGTCCGACTGCGCGTGGCGCGCGTGTGAGCCGGAGCAGCACAACGACATCGCGGACGCGCCCCACCTGATCGCCCAATGGGTCGAATACGGGGGTGCCGGCGAGTTGACCTACGAAAACCTGGGTGCCGATGCTGCTCACTCAACCAAGCCTACTGACTTTTGCGCTCAAGGGTGGCTTATAGTCCTCGAACACGCGTGAGTCCTTGGGCGAACAGCGCCTCAATCTTCGCCTGCAGCAAACAAATGCGCATGTTCGGTAACTACATGGGGAATCTTGAGCCGCAAAGTGGCAAGATCAAGATATGAGCATGATGACTCCCAAGAGCACCCCGAACGTTCCGACCATGCCTGCAGGCAACGAGATCGCGGTGTATTCGACCTATCTCAACGCGCAAAAGGCAGTTGACACGCTCTCAGACGAGGGGTTCGAGGTCCAGACCGTCACGATCGTGGGTCATGACCTCCACATGGTCGAGCGGGTCACTGGAAGACTCACCTACCCGCGCGCCGCATTCGCAGGTTTTGCCTCGGGTGCCTGGTTCGGACTGTTCGTCGGTTTGCTCATGTCCCTGTTCTCGGAGCAGGGTGACATGCTCATGATCCTGCCAGCGATCGTCATCGGTGGTGCTTTTGGTCTGCTCTTCTCAGTCATCTCCTATGCGTTGCAGCGTGGACGGCGCGACTTCACCTCCCAGAGCCAGATCGTGGCGGCCCGTTACGTGCTGCTGTGCGCACCGCAGACCGCGGGAAAGGCGCGCTCGATCCTTGCTGAGAAGGGTATGGGTGGCGACGCCCCCGTGCGAACCACACCCACAGTGGTGTCGCGTCCCGCCCCGATCATGGACAGCGAGCCCAAGTACGGCGTACGCGCCGATGCGGGGCAGGCACCCCCGCCGCCCACAACAGGTCCGGTATCCCAGGTACCACCAGTCACAGGACCAACGGGGCGCCCTCTGACCTACGGCGAGGCACTCGATGCTCAGCGTAAAGCCGCACGAGAGGCGGCGCTTGTAGAACGGCATACCGCACCGCAGGGCAACCCCGTGCCGACAGCACCTGCGACCGATGCAGGGGACTCGTCGGCAATCAGCTCCACTGGGACGGATGAGACCGGTGGTCCCGAGCAGGTCAACCAAGCGGATTCCGTCAACCCGACTGATGTGAATGCTCCGGATCATCAGGCCGCGCAGCGCAGGACTCTGAAGAACCCAGACAATCCGTTCAGCCCGCCAGCCGACGATTAGAATCACTGAGTGTGTATGTGAGAGTCAGTCGGCCTGCGGACGGCGGGCCTCCTCTTCGATCTCCGCTTGCCCATCCAGGCCACCCCACAGGGCGGGAAGAATCGGGATGCAGGTGAGAAGTCCAAGGGCTGCGGCAATCCACAGCGTGGTCCATGAGCCGATCTGGGAACCGATCCATCCGCCTAGCAGAGCGCCAATCGGCCCCACACCCCAGACGATGAAGCGGACTGAGGCGTTCATACGTCCTAGTAGTTCGGTTGGGCACACCCGCTGGCGGTAGGTCACCTGGGCGATGTTGTACACGAGGATGCAGAAGTTGGTCGCAAACATCGAAAGTGCGATCAGTGCCGCGGCGGCAAACGGTGGCAGGAAGCCGCCGACAGGTAAGAGGAACTCCGCGAGTCCCCACACGATGGCTGAGATTGGCAGGATACGCATGACACCAACCCGCATGGAGAGTCTGTCTGCGATCACTGCCCCGAGAAGTCCACCAGAAGCCGCGATCGCAACCACGACGCCGTACACTGCCTCGGACATCCCTATGTGCCGCAGGATGAAGATGAGGACAACCGCGTGCGCCATCGCGTTGAACAGGTTTGACGCAGCCGTGGTGATGACGATCCGACGTAGCACCCTGTGTTTCAGCACCCACGCGAGTCCCTCTTTGATTTCTTGGGGGAGTGGGCGGCGCTCTTCCCTTGGTTTGAGTTCTTCGGCAAGGGAGATCTTCTGCACCGTGAACGCGCTGGCAAGATAGGTGACCACGGTCCCGCCCAGCACGGCGATGGGGTTCACGAACCGGATCAACAGGCCACCGAGTGCAGGCCCAACGATGTACATGACCGAGTGGGTGGCCTCAAGTTTTGAGTTTCCCTCAAGGAGGTGCCTCTTGCCGGTCACCGCTGGCACGAAGCTCTGATATGCCACGTCAAAGAAGGTGTTGCACACGCTGATGGCCAGCGCGACGGCGATGAGAACTGGGATCGAGGCATGCCCGGTGAAGGTCAGCGCAACGAGGACCGCGAGGACGAGAGCGCGTACCATGTCGGTGACGATCATGACGCGCCGCTTGCGCATCCGGTCTACCCATGCACCCACTGGAAGCCCAATGACAAGGAATGCTGCTTGTTCCGCAGCGTTGAGCACGCCCATTTCCATTTCGCTTGCGTGCAGGTACTGCACTGCAAAGACGGGGATGACGAAACCTGCAAGTTGTGCGCCGAACTGTCCGATTGCGTCACCTGCCCACAGGTAACGGAAGTTCTGGTTGTTTAACAGTGCTGAGCGTGCCATTTGCCAAATGTAGCGTAGTAGGCCCTCATGATGGTTTTGATTTCCGACGAGTCGGTTCGTTCCAGCCCCACCCCACCTCCCAGCGAGTGGGCCAGTCCCTGAACCTCCAAACGATGTTGCGGCCCGGTCGGCGTTGTTTCGCTAGTTTTGCGTGACAACGCCGGCCGGGCCGCAACATCGGAATTACTGGAAAGAGAGGGTGTCAGCCGAGGAGCGACGCCATCCACTCTTCGACTGCGTCTGGATCGCGTGGCAGGGCGGCGCTCAAATTGAGGTTTCCGTCTTCCGTCACGAGCACGTCGTCCTCGATGCGCACACCGATTCCGCGATACTCTTCGGGCACGGCTAGATCGTCCGACTTGAAGTACAGGCCAGGCTCGATCGTGAACACCATTCCGGGTTCAAGGATGCCGTCCAGGTACATGTCGCGGCGGGCCTGGGCACAGTCGTGCACGTCGAGGCCAAGGTGGTGTGAGGTACCGTGGACCATCCAGCGGCGGTGCTGCTGACCTTCGGGGGTAAGGGATTCCTCGGCGCTCACTGGCAGCAGACCCCATTCTTCGAGTCGTGCAGCGATAACCTTCATGGCTGCTGCGTGCACGTCGGAGAACTTGTTGCCCGGAACTGCAACCTCAAACGCTGCATCAGCAGCGTCAAGGACAGCCTGGTAGATTTTGCGCTGCACCTCGGAGTACTTACCGTTCACGGGTAGAGTGCGGGTGACATCGGCGGTGTAGAGGGATTCGACCTCAACACCTGCATCCACGAGCACGAGGTCGCCTTCCTTGACCTGACCGTCGTTTGTGATCCAGTGCAGCGTGGTCGCGTGTTCCCCGGACGCGGCGATGGTTTCGTAGCCGACCGTGTTGCCTTCAAGCCGGGCGTTCGCATCGAACACGGTCTCGATGACGCGTTCGCCGCGACGGTGGGCGACAGCGCGGGGGAGGTTGCGCACAACCTCGTGGAATCCGGCGATTGACTGGGCGACGGCCTCCTTGAGCTGTTCGACCTCCCACTCATCTTTGACTAGGCGGATCTCCGACAGCGCCTCCGCGAGAGCGGCATCGAGTGTGGCAAGGTCTTCAACCGCTTCATCGGAGATCACGTCTAGGCCAGCCTCCGCGCGCAGCCCGTTGACCAAGTCCTCGATAGCCTGGTCCGCCTCGGGAACAACCCGGATGGTTACGGCGCCAAGATCCTTGGCCAGCACATCCGAGAGTGTGTCAACGTGCATCGTACGAATCCCGGTCAGGCGGGTGACATCCTCAAGCGTTGGGCGGGCACCGACCCAGAACTCTCCGTAGCGTGAGTCCGCATAGAACTCCTCGGAGTTGCGGTCGGCCAGTGGACGGACAAAGAGGATCGATTCGTGGCCGGTAGGGTTGCCATCCTTGTCGAAGATCGGGTCGAGCACGAGCACCGCATCGGGTTCCTGATCGGTTCCAAATCCGGTCAGGTGCGCGAACGCCGAGTGTGGGCGGAAACGGTAGTCGGTGTCGTTGGAACGGACCTTGAGTCCACCCGCAGGGACAACGAGACGCTCACCGGGGAACCGCTGCGAAACGGCTGCACGGCGGGCCGACGTGTAGGGCGCGAAGTCTCCGGCGACGATGCCAAGATCTTTGCGCGGTTCCCAGTTCGAGGTCATGAATTCCTTGAACTTTTCGGAGGATGGGCGGTGGCTGCGGTTGTTGACGCGGTCCTTGAGTTCGTCCCGGCTGGTTGTGCCGTCAACGTTGTCTTCTGGGTTCACCTGGTTCTGGCTCATGTCCTTCATTGTCCCACGGGAGTGCAGCGGAGTTCCTGTGAGTGCCAGTGGCGTGAGCCGCTGCGCACCCAGCCGCCAGCGATGGTGCCGTTGTCCATCAAAAGAGGGAATCGTCGCCAATCACGCCAGATGTGCTGGGGAACACCCCGAATCGGCAGCCGCGGGGTGTGCACGCCCCCTATCCTAGGAGGTATGCGCATCGACCTGCACACGCACACCACCTTCTCGGACGGCACCGACACGCCAACCGAACTGTTGGTGAATGCGAAGGCCGCAGGGCTGGATGTCGTTGCAATCGTGGATCATGACTCGACGCTCGGCTGGGATGAGGCGGAGGCCGCGGCGCACGATACGGGTGTCGCGCTTGTCCGTGGCACCGAGGTGTCCGCGCTGTACCGCGGAATCTCCGTGCACCTACTGTGTTACCTCCAGAATCCTGAGCACTCAGCGCTCCTGCTCCAGCATGAGAAAGTGCGTGACGCGCGCGTGAATCGTGCCCAGCGCATGGTGGAGGCCTTGACCATCGATTTCGGTATTACATGGGAAGACATTCTGGAACAGACCGTCGAGGGAACGACGATCGGTCGCCCGCACATCGCCGATGCCATCGTTGCGGCGGGTCACGTCCCAGACCGTTCAGCAGCATTCGCGACCATGCTCTACCCAGGATCGCGCTACTACGTGCCGCACTATGCCCCAGATGCTCTCGATGCGATTCGCACGATTCGAGCCGCAGGAGGTGTTGCGGTCTTTGCACATCCTGGAGCATCCGACCGGGGGCGTGTGGTATCCGATAGTGTTATCGCTGAGTTTGCGGAGGCAGGACTTCAAGGCCTTGAGGTTTTCCACCGCGACAACCCCACAGATCAACGTGAGCGGCTTACCGGCCTGGCTCGCGAACTCAACCTGTTCATCACGGGTTCGAGTGACTATCACGGTGACGGTAAACCCAACCGTCTTGGAGAGAACACCACTGACCCGGAGGTGTTTGCAAGGATTGAGGAACTTGGTGTGACCCCAGTGGTTCGTTCGTGAGCGACATTATCAATACCCGCCTTGTGATCGAGGTCTACGTGACCTTGTTCGTCATCATGGACCCTCCCGGCACTGTGCCGATCTTCCTTGGCCTCACCAGTTCGATGACCTCGAAGCAGCGTAAACAGGCTGCCCGCACCGCCATCTTCGTTGCCGCCGGTGTGATCCTTGCTTTCGCCGCCTTCGGTCAGCAGATCCTGAACTACATGCACATTTCCCTGCCTGCCTTGCAGGCTTCGGGTGGTCTGCTCTTGCTGCTCGTGGCGATGCAACTGTTGACCGGAAAGTTGGAAGGGGGCAACGACGATCCCTCGTCCTCCAAGAACGTCAACGTTGCGCTGGTTCCGTTGGGAACTCCGCTACTCGCTGGACCTGGTGCGATTGTCGCATCCATGCTCTTTGTCCAACGTGTTGACGGCGGAGCGGCGGACTGGGTTGCTCTTGGCGTTGGGTTCTTCCTCATTTGTTTGACGCTGTGGATCACGATGCGTTTTGCTTCTGTCATCCACCGTATTCTTGGCGAGTCGGGCACGATCTTGGTGACTCGCATCGCAGGTCTGCTTCTCGCCGCGATTGCAGTCCAGTTGCTTGCTGACGCGATCATTGCGTTTGTTCAGACCGCTTAGCGGGCGCATGCAGCGAAAAGTGGGGGTGGCTTAAGAGCCGCCTCCACTTTTTTGTCTGCTGTGTCGCCCGGTGAGTTGTATTGCTTGACGACGAGTCGGCTGGCATCGGCGTTCGCCCACGTTCCAGGGGTGTTTGGCCAAGGTCTCGTATTACGAAACGTGCATATTGCGTAAAGGTGGATTATGTCTTAGGGTAAAACCAAGTTAGGTAAGGCTCATCAAAACTCAACTTCATGAGTGTGAGACCGTTGAAACGCAAAAGCCTGTTATTCCCGGTTTGTATGGCCGTGAGAGAAGGTCGCTGCGTCGACATGGAGTCCGCACGAGAATGGGTTTTGATCAGGGGGACTGGAGCCAGTCGTTGGCTTGAGTTGTCTTACTAGGCCTTGTTTGTAACTGACCGCTTGGAGTTGTCGGCCGCAGGGAAAGGTTGGGGCGCGTGTTCTTCGCAGGAATGCGCCCCAACCTGCCGCTCGACTTCGAGGCGATGACACACCGTGCCATCGCTGCAAACGGAAATGCCGAACGGCATCTTCCATTCTACTTCTCGTAAGGAGAACGAAAGAATGCAAGTAAGCAACGTTACGAAAACGCGCCGACGTGCTGGCGCGATTGCACTCACCAGCATGCTCAGCGCTGCTGCACTAGTAGCCGGAACCATCTCGGCTGCTCACGCCACCGGAACGCTAGATGTCGACCCGACCACTGGTGTGGTTGATGGTGGATCAGTCGAAGTATCCGGTACGGGGTATACCCAAAACGTAAATGGAGACGTGCAATTACGCGTCGCGCTGTGCGATTTGGACGAGTATCTCAACTCAGGTGTCGTTTTGTGTGACACTACCAACGCAGAGATTGTTGATCTCGACTCCAACGGCGACTTCAGTGACCTTGAACTGAATGTTGACCAGGTGTTCACCGGCTTCCACTACGGAACCTCTACGATCGAAACAGTGACCTGCGCAGGTAGTGTTCCGGTAACCGGTGATAGCCAGTGCGCGGTCTTTACCTCACAGTACGGAGCCGGATACCTGAACATTTCTTACGAGCCGATCACGTTCAACTAACTCGAAGTTATTCATGCGGGGCACATACATCGTGTGCCCCGCATGATCTGTGTTCGACGATTGCTAATAAGTCCACAGTTACTACAATTTTCTGAAATGAAAGAAAATCGATGCCAAAAAAACTCGCAAAACCCGGTGCAATATTCATAACTTTGGCACTGCTCGTTACGATGCTGCTGGTTACCAGCGCGCCAACTCTACCAGCCTTTGCTCAAGGGGCAGACGCTGGCGGTCTAATATGGGGATTCAAGCAATCGTTTCGCAACTATGTTACTGGGAACGGAGAAGCGTCAGATCAGATAACCGCAACCAATGGCGCAGCAATCAACCCCGACGGAACCTTCATGTTTCCAGTCAGAACGTCGAAATATGACGAAGCAAGTCTTTCAACGCGGATCGAGTTTGCTGGAACAATCAATTTCCGACAACATGAGAAGAAAGGCGACAACCCATACTTTGAATTAGATATATCGATATCTGACCCTATCGTCAATATCAACGCGGATGTGCAAGTGCTTTATGGGAAGGTATCTAGCCGGCAACTAGGTACTGGCGTCATGATTGACTACGGACTCGTAGAGATCGCAAACCTTGACGTTGCACATGCCACTCATCAGCAGGACGCTGAGAAATATTCATGGAACGGTATTCGCTCGTACCTTTCCCGTGATGCTGTTCAGGCATTTGCGAATTTCTATGGCGCAGGGGTTCTACTCGACGACATTGATTTCACCTACGTAGGTTCAGGTGGTTTTCCTGTGACCGGTGAGGCTTGGACTGATCCCGGTACTGTGTCGTACACCGAATCTGAGAAGTCGGAGCCGCACGGAACCTTTGCATATGGGCGCTCATTTCTTTCCGCTGATGAGAAAGTACTCCACGTCATTCGCTGGACCAACGATCCCGTCGTCGTTACGGCCTATGACGCTGAAGATATGAGTCAAATTGCACAAATCGAGCTACGTTCGGTTGCAAAAAACTTTGCTTTTGACGCAGAATCCAATCAAATCTTCTTTATTAAGGAAGGAACCACAAGCAAGCCAATTGCTAATGGGCCTCTTACTGAAAATGAACTGAGTAATAGGCTGGACTCACTCACACTTGACCGTTCAGGAAATCAGTATGTTGAGGGAAACATCGCGAACTTCCCTGCTAATGCGGAACGGACTTCATCTGCCTCTGCCTACCGTTCATATGCGATGTCGAGACTCCGGGACTTCGTATGGAATCCCTTCGTTCAAGAACTAACAGTAATTATCGACTTGGGCACTGCTCAGGGTACTTCGACCACTCCCAAGTACACCGAGCATTTGGTGATACTTCGACCCGATGCTTCATCTTGGAGTCGAGACGATAAGGCTCTACCGGAGCCTTCATACGCGAGATTCTATGGTGCGACAGGTGCCTCTAAGAGTAAATTGGTTCCTCTGAAGGAAGGTGGAGCAGTTCTGCTGGGCGGCCTTCGGTCAGCTTCCGGAGTAATCGACACACCCTTGGTTCATATAGGTAATGATGGCTCTGCTGACGAGGTTCCTATAGGTCAAACCAAGTATGACGGACTCATACCAACCGGAAGTGGCTCAGAACTTATTGCATTCAGATTCGGGCAGCCGCATCATCTAGATCGAGTGATTCTGGGTGGCCAGGGATTCGAAGTTCATGAAAGTTTCTTGGTCACTGAAGATCAGATGTATAGCATTTTTGAAGGCGCGTCCAGTGACGTGTTCTATCAAACTGCTGCCGATTTTCTTGCAGTGTACCGGAACGATGAACTTGAGTGGCGCGAGTCGATACGCGGGCTAAAGGCAGATCAGAGCCAATCCGTGCCATTTTCTTCAGCTTCAGACGGAACGATCTACATAGACTTCTCTGACAATAGTGTCAGAAAGTTTGTACGTGTGACGTCCCCTGATATCCTAAGCGGCCCTAGTTCTAAGACAGTGACCTACACAGAAGGAGAACCTGTCGTTGTTGAGTTCTCCGCTTCACGTACTGGATATCCGAGTCCTGATGCTCAGTGGCAGATCAAGGAACCAGGCCTTTCTTCATACAGAGATATTTCTGGTGAAACCTCAGATGTTCTTAAAATTGAAGCTGCTCCAGAGTTAAATGGTAGCTCCTATCGCGTGGTTTACACGAACCAAGCAGGATCCATTGCATCTGAGCCTGCGGTACTCACTGTAAACACAGTGCCATCTGTGCTCGTGGCGCCGTCGGATACAGTTGCTTCGGCAGGTTCGTCGGTTCTATTCAAAGTAATGGCATCTGGGGAACCACACCCAGAAATTGCTTGGGAGGTTAATCAGGGCTCGGGCTGGCGCCTAGTTTCAGGGAATGCGTATTCGACAGCTGGTGGATACCTGACTGTCCGCGAGATTGGTGAGGCACAAAGTGGCTGGAAGTTCCGCGCGAAGATCACCAACGCTGCCGGAACTGTGTATTCAGATGCTGCCACACTTACCGTGAACGCTGCCCCAGAAGTTGAACGGACGTTCACCGGTGTTGTGCTTGACTGGACGGGAAGCCAGGAATGGCAGGCGAAACCGCCAAACGGTAGCGCGGCAAACTACTTCTCGGCAGGAGCCTCCGACGGCACGAAGGAGACCTACTCCGCCAAGAAGAACGGTGCCAGCATCCTGCTTCGCTCCACCAGTGGTAAGGACACGCAAGCCACCTACGCGACCCGTGCGCAGCACATCACGGATGACAACACCGAAGCCCAAGTTATTCAGTTGACCGATGGAACGGCCGTCGTCCAACCTGACGGGTCAGCCGAGGTCACCTGGCCTGCAACGGTCTCCGTTAACTTCTACGACGGACTTGTTCCGTTCACCATGGGCGACTTCACACTCACGGTGGACAAGGCTGGAACTGGAAAACTCGTCGCAAATCTCTCCGGATACTCCGGGGACATGAGTGACCCAGACAAGCCAAAGGAAGCGGTTAAACCAGTCAAGAACCTCACGGTGGCGACCTTCAAGAACGTCGTGGTCAACACTGAGAAGGGCTTCACTGTCGCGCCGGAATTTGCTGGCGTCACGGTGGAACTTCCCGCCGGACAAACCACGCAGATCCGCACCGGGAACTGGGGCGCGTGGCCACAACAGTTCGTTGACTTCCACGTCTCGACCGGGCTGGCAGCCTACTTCTACACAACCGGTGGCACGTTCGACAAGAACAAGGCACCCACAGGATTCGCGGTCGGATTCGAAAACGCGATCCCACAGGTGCCAACCAACCCTGTAGAACCCACACAACCCGAAGAGCCATCAAAGCCAACGGTGCCAACCGACCCGAACCTGCCAGGGACACCCAAGCCCGGACAGACGGTGCAAGGCTCACTCGTATGGGGTGTCAAGGAGTCGTTCCGCAAGTACATCAACGGTCCAATCGCCAACGGCAAGGTGAGCGTATCGGACGGAGCGATCATCTCCAACGATGTGTACTGGTTCGGCCAAGACACAACCACATGGAAGAGCGGGTCAACCAGTTCGACCACCAATTACAAGGGTGCGGTGAAGTTCTACGGCCACAAGGGCGAACTCGATCTGACGTTCTCCAAGCCGGTAGTTCGCATCGACTCCGCAACCAAGGGAACCCTACTTATCACAGCCAACGGTAAGAGCGCGGAACTGGCAACCCTGGACCTGCGTAACGCGACGGTGAAGGCCGTTCAGGGTGGAATCTCCTACAGCAACGTTCCAGTGACCCTCACGGCAAGTGGAGCCAAGCTGTTCGCCTACGGTGATGCAACCTTCTACGAGGCCGGGACTGAAATGGATCCGCTTACCTTCGTCATCGGTGAAAAGGCGACCGATGCCCCGACAAAGGTCAACCCACCCAAGAAGAACCCCGTAAAGAACAGCGGAAAGAACGACAAGAACACGTCCAAGACCTCCGATGACGCTCCAATCACCACGAAGGACGGCGTAACCCAGGGGTCGCTGGTGTGGGGAGTGAAGAACTCGTTCCGCAGTTACATCACCGGCCCAATCGCCAAGGGATCGATCACTGTTCAAAATGGAGCTGCAAGCCAAGGCGGTGCATTCTGGTTCGGCCAGAACGAGACCAACTGGAAGAAGGACTCCACCACGAGCACAACCAAGTACTCGGGTGCGGTCAAGTTCTACGGGCACAAGGGCGTCTTGAACCTGACGCTCGGCAATCCAGCCGTGCGTGTGGACTCCGCCTCCAAAGGCACGCTGCTGGTCAACGTCAACGGTGGGGGACAGGTTGAATTCGCTACCCTCAACCTGGCGGCAGCGAACAAGAAGAACGTCACCGGTGGAGTCTCATACAGCGGTGTCCCCGTGACCTTGACCGCCGCTGGCTCCACCGCCTTTGCGTACGGGTCCTCGAACTTCTACCCTGCAGGAACCAACATGGACTCCCTGTCCTTTGTGATCGGTGGAACCGCAACAGCAGCGCCGAGTGGAACGAACCAGGTGGTGGCCGGACACGATGAAGATGAAAAGTGGACACCACCCGCCACGCCACCGGCTACAACTGGAATCCTGATCGACCCAGAACTCCTGGAAGGCCTTACGGCAGGATCGGAGATCACCGCGACCGCTGAGGGCTTCGAACCCAACGAGGAAGACATCAAGGTTGTGGTTTACTCCGAGCCTGTTGTCCTCGAACAGAAACTCAAGGCCGATGCGCAGGGACAGGCCACGTGGACGGGACTGCTGCCCGCAGACCTCGAACCAGGCACTCATACGCTCACCTTCCAAGGAAGTGTTGATCGAGGCATCGTGTTCGAGATCGTTGAAGCTGCCGAACCAGACGGATGCTACGTGAGCGCGGCAGAACTCGAATGGGGCTTCAAGGGAACGTTCCGCAACTACATCAGTGGCGGAATAGCCAAGGGAGAGTGGGCTCTCACGGACGGTGTCACCTTCAGCGATCCGCACTTTGCGTGGAAGGACGGAACCGGAGCCTTCGACACTGAAGAATCCGCCGGTGAGATCACGCTTCCTGGCACCATCCAGTTCACTGGACATGACGGGCTGCTGAACACTTCGATTGCGAATCCAACGATCAAAATCACTGACTCATCGACGGCATACCTGCTACTTGACGTGTCAGGTGTCTCGATGGAGGATGCACTCAGCGGAAACGAAGACAATGTCCAAACACATACGCAGATTCCGTTTGTGGAACTGGACCTCTCCGCGGCACCGCTCGAACTTGCGGAGGACGGGATAACCTACACGGCGACCGAGGTGCCTGCAACGATCACCTCCCAAGGATACGAAGCATTCCCCAACTATGAAACGGGAACGGAATTCGATCCAGTAAGTTTCACTTTCACCGTGGCTGAGGAATGTGCGACGGATGAGGAGCCAGAACCGGTCGTTGAGGAAACACCGCAGGAAGTCACCCCAATCAGTGGGCCAGCCGTGCCAGAAGAAGATGGCATCAACTGGATTCTGTGGGGTGGAAGCGGAGTTGGAGCAGCGGCAGTGCTCACAGCACTCGTATGGTTCGTGCGCAAACGTAGCCTCGACAACAACAAGGAGGCCAGCACGCTCACTGACGGTGAGTAAGTTCTTCCTCTAACAGCGAGGCCATCCAGGATTCTCTGCATGGCCTCGCTGTGTCTGCGTCTAACGGTTTTGCTTGGCGACGAATCGGTTGCGTGGCGTCGAGCACGCTGTGTTGCGTGATCTGGCGCGCTTTACCGCCTAGGGGCGGCCACGCGCAGTACAATAGGGATGTTAACTGGTTGCCCGTTCGTCTCGATTAACTCTTAGGCCCAGATACGACAGCGCCTAGCTGATCGATCTCGACCACGTATTTCCACGTTCGGCTACCACCACAGGCTGTCGACTTTCAGCCGTGTAGCCCGCAACACCGAAACGTTGCCGCCTAGCTGGAATCTCCGCGAACGTGAGCTACATGCGCCAAGGTCCAGCCACAATCCTTAACGAGGCATAAGTGACCACACCAGCCCCAAGTGTTCAAGACACCGATGTGACTTTTGCGGACTTCAACGTCCGCCCAGAAATCGTTGCCGCGCTTGCAGAAGCAGGCATCGTCAAGCCATTCCCAATCCAGGCGATGACTCTGCCCGTAGCCCTGCAGGGACACGACATCATCGGCCAGGCAAAGACCGGAACCGGCAAGACCCTCGGATTCGGTGTGCCCCTCCTTACCCGTGTCATCGGCCCGGGTGAAGATGGCTACGACCAACTTCCAGCCCCAGGCAAACCACAGGCACTCGTCATCGTGCCAACGCGTGAACTTGCCGTGCAGGTTGCCAAGGACTTCGAGGTAGCCAGCGCGAAGCGTTCCGTGCGTATCGTGCAACTCTACGGTGGACGTGCGTACGAACCACAGATCGAAGCACTGAACACTGGTGCTGAAGTTGTTGTGGGAACCCCCGGACGCATCGTTGACATGCTCAAGCAGCGCCACCTGACCCTGTCGCGTGCAGCAGTTGTCGTGCTTGACGAAGCCGACGAAATGCTCGACCTCGGCTTCCTGCCGGACGTTGAGAAGATCCTCGCGCAGACCCCAGCCGTACGCCACACGATGCTGTTCTCCGCAACCATGCCTGGCGCTGTCGTGTCGATGGCACGTCGCTACATGAACCAGCCCACTCACATCCGGGCCAACGACCCAGAAGACGCGGGCGCTACCCACAAGAACATCAAGCAGGTCATCTACCGGGCGCACGCGCTCGACAAGACCGAGATGCTCTCGCGTATCCTCCAGGCTCGCGGGCGCGGACTGACCATCGTGTTCACGCGGACCAAGCGTACTGCGGCCAAGGTCAGCGAGGAACTCGTTGAGCGTGGCTTCGCTGCCGGGGCATTGCACGGAGATCTCGGCCAGGGCGCTCGTGAGCAGGCGTTGCGTGCCTTCCGCAACGGCAAGGTTGACATCCTCGTGGCCACCGATGTGGCTGCACGTGGAATCGACGTTGAAAACGTCACCCACGTCATCAACTACCAGACCCCCGAAGACGAGAAGACCTACCTCCACCGCACGGGCCGTACCGGTCGTGCAGGGCAGTTGGGAACCGCGATCACATTCGTGGACTGGGATGACGTGCCACACTGGGCGCTCATCAACAAGGCCCTCGAACTGGGTATTCCAGAACCCATCGAAACCTATTCGAGTTCCCCACACCTGTACACCGACCTAGACATCCCAGAGGGAACCAAGGGGCGTCTCCCCAAGGAAGCCCGCACCCGTGCCGGACTGGATGCCGAGGAACTCGAAGACCTCGGTGAAACCGGGAAGCGTACTTCGCGTTCCTCTGATCGCGGTGGACGCTCGGGTCGTGACGGTTCCCGCGACACGCGTGGCCGCTCGCAGCGTGGCGGCTCTGGCGATCGTGACCGCAAGTCAGCCGCATCCGAGGATAAAGCTCCAACAGGCGAGAAGAGCGAGCGCCCAAAGCGCCAACGCAACCGCACCCGTCGTGTCAACGGCGAGGTCAGCGCAACTGCCACCGCAACGGAGGCGAGCGGTGAAAAGGCGGAAGGGTCGTCGGCAAGCAGCACCGAAAAGCGCCGCAGTCGCACGCGTACCCGTCGGCCAGCTCAGTCAACCGGTGAAACGCAGGCAAGCGAATAGCAGAGGGTAGAAGTGATGTAGGTTCCAGCCCTGCCACCCACTAAGATGGATGGGTGACCCAGGAACCAAACGCCACCCCAGCACATGACAGCCAAGACCTCCACGGCGGCAGCACCGCTGCCGTGGAGGTCTTGGCTCATATCCAAGAAGCCGACACCGTTGTCGGCTTGCTCGCCTACGCTGAACTCGCCGCACAGATGCGGCTGGCAATTGATGCGTCGCGTGCACCGAACGCTCGTTTTCGGATGGCACAAGCCGACCTCTCGGCGGCCGCCCACCGGCGTATGCGCGTACTGATTAGCCTGCTCAACGAACGCGGAACCGATGGTGAAGCCCAAGTGCGGGCTTTCAACAACGCCTTCGATGACTATGAACAACGCACAAAGGCCGAAACCTGGCACGAGCGTGTGCTCAAGGGGTATGTTGGCCATTCCGTGGCTGTGGACTTCTGTCGCATCCTGATCCAGGCGCTACCGGCAGACATCCGGGAACGAGTCGACGAGTCCCTTTCGAGTTCCGATGAGACCGTGGTCGCTTCCGATATTTTGACGCACAGCGCACAGGAAGACTCGGTCCTAGCCTCGCGACTCGCGCTGTGGGGTCGCCGACTCGTGGGGGAGGCACTCAACCAGATCCAAGGTCTTGTGCTTCAGTATCCAGCCTTGGCATCCGTGTTGGCACAGGTAGCGGCTGAACAAGGCGTTGAGGTTGAAGGAGAGGGCGCCGAGGCAACCGGGAAGCTGGTAACCAGTTGGCTATTCGCTCAACTCACCGCCGACCATGCACGCCGTATGGATCGCATTGGGCTGGCGTCCTAGATTGGGCTGGTACACGAAGGGCGCGGCACCAAGATTCCTCTTGGAGCCGCGCCCTTCGTGTACGTGTCAGAGCTGTGCGAAGCCGACTGAGCGCTTGTCGTTCTGACCGATCTCCACGAAAGCGATTGCAGCCGCTGGAACGAACGTCTTGTGGCCCTTGGTCGAGGCGATCACGAGCGGTTCACCGGAGGTGACTGCCTTGGTGATCGCTGCGCTGAGAGCCTCTTCGGTCTCGTCGGTTTCGATGCGGACTTCGCGTGCAACGTTCTGAATGCCGATGGTGACCAGCATGATGACTCCTTTGGAATGCCCGGAACAGAGGCCGGATCGTGGCTTTAGTTTGATACTAGTGGCCACTCGCGTGCGACGTGCCGGGTTTGCCTAACGGCGAAACTACACAGCGGCACTAAGCGGTGGACGTGCTGGCCTGGATGCCGTGCCAGGCGAAGCGTGCAACCTGTTCGGTTCCCAAATCGAGTGAGAAGGTGGCGGTCTGCTCTGGAAGGTTGTGCAGGAGTTCAACGGCGAGGTGGCGGCCGAGAGCGGTCACGGTATCGGCGAGTGGTTCAAGCTGAGTGCGCGACGCTCCCACCGCACGTGTAAGAGCATCGCACAATAACCCGCTGATATGCGCGCTTGGCGCATTGAGTTGAGCGCGCAGGGTGGGGTCGCGAGTCACGTCTGACTCAAAAAGCAGAGACGCCGCCAGCCCGGCTTCTTCAACGAACAGAATGTATGAGTCGAGCACGGCTTTCACCGCGAGGTAACCGTCATGCTGGGCGCTAACGGCGAGTTCAGGAGGGACTGCCGAGGCAGGTGCCCCGGCGCCTGCACGTGGAATCAAATCCCCGAGCACGGTGCTGGCGCCGGAAGTCGCCGACTCGTCGGAAATCTCGAGGGCTTGGATGAGTTCTGTGCGTGCCGTTTCAACGAGTACGGACGACAGATCATTGAGGATCGCCAGATACAACTCGAATTTGGATGGGAAGTGCTTGTAGAGCACGGGCTTTGTGACGTGCGCGGCGACTGCGATGTCGTCCATCGAGATGTGGTGGTATCCGTGTCCCGCAAACAGGTCGCGGGCGATGTCCAGAAGTTGGGCGCGCCGCTCAAGAGCACTGAGACGTTTGCGTTCCGTTCCCAGTGCGGGGGCCTGACCGAGGGGCGAGTGTGGGGCGGTCTGGAGGGAAACCACAACAATAGCCTAGGGCAGTGATTCACATGGCGGAACTTTAATTTCACTATTCGAAAGGGAGTTGGGGTGTGTGGCACGTCGAATTGGAATGTCACAGGGGTATGGTGAGATAGCAGTGTGAAACTTCTCCCCCCAAGTTCCGTTGTCGATGCGCATGACTTGTCGGTATCTCTCAACTCCGTTCAGCGTGACGTCGTGGCTGCGGTTTTGGGCGGTGCGCCAACGGTTTCGGTCGTGGGGGCTCCTGGGTCCGGTAAGACGGTTTTGGCTCTTGAACTGGTACGAGAACTTGTGGGACATGGGACGGCTCCACATCGGGTGCTTGTGCTGGCGGCGTCGCGTCGTGGGGCAGGGGAGTTGCGCAACAGGCTCACCGCTCGGCTGACGAGCGCGAGCCAGGGTGCGCTTGTACGTACGCCAGCGGCGCTCGCATTCTCGATACTGACGGCGCAGGCTGTGGCACATGGATTGCCGGTCCCGCGTCTGATCACGGGACCGGAGCAGGACCAGATTTTGGCGCAATTGCTTGCAGGCTATCGCGACGGCATTCTGCCGCCGCCCGCTTGGCCCACCTCCATCAGCGAGGAAACGCGGGAATTGCGTGGGTTCCGCGCCGAACTGCGCGACCTGCTGATGCGCACGGCTGAGAACGGTCTGACCGCGGACGACCTCCAACAACTGGGGGAAGCCTTTGAGAGGCCCGAATGGGTTGCAGGCGCGGGCATCGTGCGTGACTACCAGAAGGTCACCACATTTTCGACGATGGCCTCTGACGCTGGTGCGCGTTACGATCCAGCGCAGATCGTCGATGACGCGGCCTTCGCGCTATCTGGGTGGTCTGGCGCGGACCGTCCCGGGTGGGACGTGATCATCGTTGATGACTATCAGGAAGCGACTGCTGCGACGGCCCGTCTACTCGCCGTGCTGCGTAGGCAGGGAACCCGGCTCGTGTTGCTTGGTGATCCAGATGTCGCAGTGCAAGGTTTTCGTGGGGCGCTGCCCTCCCTGGTGGGGCAGGCAAGCGCGGGGGACCCGTCGCAACCCCAGTTCTCTCGGGAACGGCTTGGTCAGTTTGGTGCGAGGCAGTTTGTATTGGAGCAGGTGTATCGCGGGCCACGCGAGTTACGTGAGGTGGTGCGCAGGGTGACCGGCTCTATTGGTTCGGTTGGCGTGGTCTCGCATCGGCGGGCGGATAGCGTGCTCGCCCCGGATCGCATTGATCCGGGGGAATCCGCCGTATCCACCAGTGATGTGACGAATGTGCCCGCTGTCCAAGTATGCACCTTCGACACGGAGGCGCTTGAGGTCGCCTACATCGCCCGGTTGCTGCGTTCGGCGCACCTGCGCGATAAAACGCCCTGGACTGACATGGCCGTGATCGCTCGGTCGGGTTCTGCGCTCCTGGCATATCGCAGGCTCCTTGCTCAGGCCGGCGTACCGGTCGCTGTGGTGGGAACCGACATCCCTCTGCGTGATGAACCCGCAGTTCGGCCTTTACTGAACGCTGTGCGGGCATCCGCACACGACGTGGAACTGGATGAGGCGTTGGATCTGCTGGCCTCGGTCATTGGTGGCGCGGACGTGATCGGTATCCGTAAGCTCCGCCGTGCACTGCGCCGTGAGGAACTCCAAGGTGGGGGTGGACGCACCTCCGATCAACTCATCCTCGAGGCCCTCAACAACCCTGATTGGCCTGCTTCGCTGGGAGCTGTTGGTCGTCCGCTGGAGCGCGTCGCTCGGGTTCTAGCCGCTGGACGCCGCGCCCTGACACAGCCCAATGCCACTGCTCAGACCGTGCTGTGGGCGGTGTGGGATGCCGCGGGACTAGCCGAGCCGTGGCAGCGTACCGCACTCACGGGAGGTGCGGCTTCAGCGCGTGCGGACCGCGATCTTGACGCCGTTATGTCGTTGTTCCGTGCGGCAGAGACCTATGTTGACCGGCTTCCCGAATCGAGTGCGCTTGAGTTCATCGACTTCATCGAGTCGCAGGACATCCCCGCCGATTCACTGTCTCAGCAAGTTGCCTTGGGGGGAAAGGTCACGCTTGTGACCCCGGCGGGCGCAGCGGGTAGGTCATGGCCTATCGTCGTTGTGGCTGGTGTCCAAGAGGGTCAGTGGCCTGACCTACGGCTTCGAGATTCCCTGCTCGGTGCGCAAACCCTCGTTGAGGTGCTGTCGGGTCGCTCGGATTCCGCTCGCGGTCTGGGGCCGGGTGCACGCCGAGAGGTGTTTTACGACGAGTTGCGCGCGTTTGCGCTCTCCGTATCGCGTGCCACGCAACGGCTTGTGGTGACAGCCGTACGGGACGATGAACAAGAACCATCGGTATTCCTCAACCTCGTGTCTCCCGCGCCTGATGATGCCGAGGCATTAAGCGATGTCGCGCACACCCACGTGAGTGTTCAAGCCTCCGACATTCCCCTGGACCTTCGAGGGATCACCGCTCTCGCGCGTGCTGAGATGATGGGTGCCCTTGAAACGGGCGAGGAGCAGACCGCGACCGACCGTGCACGATTGCTGAAGTACCTGAACGAACACGGCGTTTTGGTTGCCCGCCCACACAACTGGTACGGAGCGCTTGGCCTAAGTTCGGCAGCACAACTGTTCAGTCACCGCGATACCGTTCCCGTGTCTCCATCACGTGTGGAATCCGTAGGCCGTTGTGCGCTGAGATGGTCTTTGGAAACCGCTGGGGGTGTGCCGGCAAGTGGCTTGAGCCAAAGCGTGGGCACGCTGGTTCACGCGATCGCCGCGCAATACCCACGCGGACGCCTGCACGAGTTGAAGGCTGAACTCGACCGGCAATGGCCCAACCTGCGGCTGGGAGAGGGACTATCAGCCAACCTGCAATACGAGCGAGCCGTCACCATGATCGAGAAACTGGCAAGCTTCTTTTCTCAACGTGAGAAAGAGGGCCTGGCCAGAGTCGAGGTTGAGGTTCCGTTTACCGTGGAAATCGAGGGGGCTCACATCACTGGCGTCGTGGATCGGCTTGAAATCGATAACACCGGTGCGGCACGCGTCATCGACCTCAAAACAGGAAAACAGGCACCCACCCAGGCAAAAACCTCCGTTAACCCGCAACTGGGAATCTACCAACTTGCGGTCCTTGGCGGCGCATTCGAGGCCTCACAGCAGCCCAACGGGGCGGAACTGGTACTCGTCGGAACCGACACCAAGGACGTAACCCTACGTAGGCAGGAGGCGATCACCGACCCGGCACACAACTGGGCGCGCGATGTGGTGCGCGACGCCGTGAGCGTCATGCGCTCAAACACCTTCACCGCCACCCGCAATGACATGTGCCAGGTGTGTCCAGTACGGCGCTCCTGCCCGCTCCAAAACGAGGGTCAACACGTTATTCCCATGGGCGTCACTGAAATCCGGACCGTGCAAGAAGACACCGCGGGCAAGGAGACCCAGGCATGAGCGCATATGCGTACAGCGCACACGACATAGCCAAACTGCTCAAACAACACCAGCCCACCGAGGAACAAACGGCGATCATTGAGGCACCGCTCGAATCGATGCTTGTCGTCGCTGGCGCTGGCTCGGGTAAAACCGAAACCATGTCCGCTCGCGTGGTGTGGCTGATCGCCAACGGCATCGTGCAACCCGCTGAAGTCCTTGGCCTGACCTTCACGCGTAAAGCAGCAGGAGAACTGTCTGAACGCGTACGACTACGCTTGATCCAACTCGCTCGAGCCCAGGGGAAGGACACAACCGAGGACGCGTTCGATGCCCTGAACCGCCCCACAATCTCTACCTATAACTCCTATGCGTCAAGCCTGGTTCAAGAGCATGGACTACGCATCGGACGAGAACCCGGCGCACGACTGCTCTCAGAGGCAAGCCAGTGGGCCATCGTCAACGGCATCGTCGAACAGTGGCAAGGAACCATCGACACGACCAATGCCGTATCCACCCTGACAAACGCGGTGATCTCCCTGTCAGGGGCACTGAACGAGCACCTGTTGAGTATTGAGGAAGCTCGCGAACGCCTCGGTGAACTCGAACATCCGCTCGAAGACCTGCCTCCTGCCCCAAAGAAGAGAGCTGTCCACGCGGATGTCCTCAAACTTGGTAACTCGTTATCCACCCGCAGGCAACTACTCGACCTCGTCCACGAATATGGTGAGTACAAGCGCACCTATGAACTCATTGACTTCTCCGACCAGGTAGCACTCGCGGCCACGCTTGCCGAGGACGTTCGTGTGGTCGGTGAACTCGAACGGGAACGCTTCAAAGTTGTCCTGCTCGATGAGTATCAGGACACCTCATACGCTCAGATTCGCTTCCTGTCGGCGCTCTATGGCAAAGGTCATCCAGTCACGGCTGTTGGAGATCCCAACCAATCGATCTACGCATGGCGTGGTGCCTCCGCCGCAGGCCCCGCACGTTTCCCGGAGCAGTTTAGAACCAGCGATGGGGGACGTGCCCAGGTGTACAAGCTGGGAACCTCTTGGCGCAATGACACAGCGATTCTGGACGTTGCGAATACCACGAGCGCTCCGCTGTACGCGGCTGACCCCGACAACTCTCTGCCATCGCTCAAACCCCGCCTGAACGCTGGGCGGGGGAAAGTACATGCCGCCTATTACGAGACAATTGAGGATGAGGCCACGGCAATAGCCGAGTATCTACGCGAGCACTGGAAACCAGGTGAACGCAGCGCAGCGGTTCTGTGCCGGAAGCGTAGCCAGTTTCCGCTGATCGAATCGACACTGCGGGCGCACGGTATTCCCGTCGAAGTCGTTGGTTTGGGCGGACTACTCTCCACGCCAGAGGTCGTGGACCTCGTAGCTTTCCTTGAGGCCGTGCACGATCCATCACGTGGCGACTCGCTGATGCGCTTACTCACGGGTCCACGGGTCAACCTTGGCGCCAGTGACCTCATCGCACTGGGGCAGTTTGCTCGAAAACTGTCCAAGGACGCGGCGGTCAGGCGCGGCTGTGGCGAGATTCCTGCACATGAGACGGATACTACCGTTGACGTTGACCCCATTGATGAACGCTCAATCCTTGACGCGATTGTGGAACTGCCTGACCTGAGCGTGGCGGTGGACAGTGGATTCTCCGAGTCCGGATGGGAACGGCTACGAGAGGTTGCGAGATTACTCGATACGGCGCGGTCCTTGACCTATCTGTCTGTCCCCGAACTCATTGAGGCGAGTGAGAAAATACTCGGCCTGGACATTGAAATGGCCCTGGCCGTCGATCGTTCCCGCCGCGCTGGACAACCAGTTGATCCCGGCAATCCGTTTGGCCGTGCACATCTTGATGCCCTGTACCGAGTGGCCGTGAACTTCTGCGACACCGCGATGACACCCACGCTCGGGGCATTTCTTGCCTGGCTTGATGACGCACTGGCGCGCGAGCGTGGACTTGAACGCCCCGTTGGTCGAACCGACATCAACGCCGTCCAACTCATCACCATTCACGCGTCAAAGGGCTTGGAATGGGACGTCGTGGTCGTGCCGGGCCTGGTTGATGGGCAGTTCCCAAATCCCGCCTCTCGTGGAGCGAGCGGCCCGAAGGAGAGCGCCTGGCTCACTGCCTTACACGCGCTTCCGTATCCACTTCGTGGAGACTACCAAGACCTGCCGCAACTCGAATACGCGTCCGCCGAACACTCAGATGATGTGCTTGAAGCGATGAATGCGTTTAAGGCCGAGGCAGGCGCATACCAGGTGCTGGATGAACGCAGACTCGCCTATGTGGCCTTCACCCGCGCACGTTCGTGCCTGTTCCTGAGCGGTGCCTGGTGGCGCGAAGGTGCTACGCCCGGGCAACCGTCGCAGTTCCTGTTGGAACTCGTGGATGAGGGCGTGGCCGAACTCATCGCTATGGCCCCTGAACCTGAGAAGGCCCCACGCGGACAGTCAAACAATCCGAGGAACGGGAGCGAAGAGGTCGCTACGTGGCCATATGAGCAGACCCGGGAGTTTGCCGAGGCCAACGCTGAGCCAAATGGTGACCTCATCAAACGAACTTTGACGCTAACCCGCAGGGCGGCGCAGATCGTGGCAGAACAGCCATACGAGCCAGACCTGCTGAGTTCACCGATGATCAGTCCCACGGGGGTGGATCTCGCTGATCTCACTGACCTGCTTCTGAGTGAACGGGACTTAAAGAACGAGGCCTCGCAGGAGGTAGAGTTCCCTGCACACATCTCGGTGTCGGGAATCGTGGAGATCGATAAAGACCGGGAAGGCTACGCTCGGGCACGGCGCCGACCCATCCCGCGCGAACCGTCGATTGCCTCACGCCGAGGAACGACCTTCCACCTGTGGGTGGAACGGCACTTCGGCAAGACGGCGCTCTTTGACCTGGACGACCTGCCTGGAGCTGACGACGATCTGTTTGAAGCGGACACCACGCTTGAAAAACTCATTGCCACTTTTGAAGCCTCACCCTGGGCGAGACTCCAACCCATCGCACTCGAACAGGACGTGGACATCGTGGTCGCGGGTACGGTCATTCGTGCGCGCATCGATGCAGTGTTCCCTGACCCCGAGAACCCAGGGGGCGTAGTGGTCGTCGACTGGAAGACCGGGCGCGTACCGAGCGACATGAAAGAGGCGTCCAGCCGAGAACTACAGTTGGCGCTATACCGGATCGCCTGGGCGCAACTGACGGGTACGCCGCTTGAACAGATTGGTGCTGCGTTCTTCTACGTTGCGGGCAATACGACTGTGCGGCCCACAACTCTTGCAACCTTGGAGGATATTGAACAGATCATGCGGGTCGGTCGAGCTTAGCCTTCTCCATCAGAATCAGACCTTTGGCTTTCGTCCGGATCCGTTTCGGGGTCGGGCAGAGCGGAAAGCACTTCGGTTTGTGCGTCCGCGTATGGCATGGGAGGCGTGGCCCGCTCGTAGTCTGGCAGGGCGAACTCACCGGATTCGAGGGCCAAGCGTAGTTCTTCGCTGTCATCGGTGGAAACAACAGGCTGGGCAGCGGTCCATACCTCTTCGTTGCTCATCGGGCCGTCAGGCGTCATCGGAACCGAGCCGGAACGAGCGGTGGACGGAGAGGCCGCCGACTCGTCGGCAGTGGTAATTCCGGCACTGGCCGGAGACCCACCGGACGTGGACGTGGGTTTCTCCAATGCCCCAGTGTCGCCGATAATCCGCTCGGACGGGGCACGGTCGACCGGGGCGGGCATCGTCGTGACGGTGAATGACCCGGTGGAGGTGTCCTGGGTAGTGGCCTCCACGAGATCGTTGAGCATCGCGGTGGCGTCATCGATGATCTCGGCGTTGTTGTCGTGCACACCGTGCAGCAGCCACTTGAGCACTGCGAGTTCGCTGCCAAGTAGCGCGCGATCAATGAGGTGCTTGTCCAACGCCTCGGCACGGCGCATCTGGTACGCCTCGAAGATGGAATCCACGCTGTCCATCGGCGCGGCAGCAACGAGCCAGGCTAGATCCTCGGCAGGATCTCCGACCTGCACCGATGACCAGTCGGCGATTGCTGAAACCTGACCGTGCGCCATGATCACACAGTCCTCGGAGAGGTTCGTATGCGTTACCACGGGCATGAACTTCCACAGTACAACGTTTTCGAGGGCCTTCTCCCAACGACGCAGCAGCGTGACCGGAACCAAACCCGAAGCCGCACCCTCGTCGAGTTCAGCCAGTTTACGTTCCCGATACTGTTCGGCGGTATATGTGGGGAAAGCGGAGTCCTCGAGGATCGAGGTGGGCAGCGAGTGGAGCGCGCCGAGCGCTCGACCGAGGCTCGCGGCGGCGCCGGGTCCGGGGCGGAGCCGTTCAAGTCGAAGTTGGTTGCCCGGAAGATGCGGGTAGACCATCGCACGGCCACCCTCGATGAGGGGCGCGAATCCTGCTGGCCGCGGGGTGACGAATGGCAGTGCACCAGAATCGACGTGGCGCTCAATCGAGCGTAGAAACGCGGCTTCTGCTTCGAGGGAGGCGCCTGCGGTTGGATTGAGTGGCGCGCGCACGATCCAGGTACGACTCTGTGAGTCAAGTACGTATGCGGCCTCGAATCCTTCCGCTGCCGGTGCTGGCCGTGCCTGGTAGATGTCGATTCTAGGCACCACGACGGTTGCGAGGGCTGCTAGGGCTAGATGAGAACGCTGCACTTTTCCAACAATAGTCGCCACCGCCCTCGCAGGTGGGGTAGGAGCGGGCGTGTGTCCCGGGTGCCTGGTAGTTGTGCTGGTCTCCCACTGAAAGCGTTGGGTGTGGTCGCACAATTTCAGCCGGTGTCGTGAGGCGGTCGATGGATGGCGCGTTGTAAGGTCTTCTCGATGCACTCAGATAGATTTCCCTTCGCCCTGCCCCACCTCGACCGCAATGCGCTCGCGCGCTCCGAACGGGGTTTCCTTGAGCGGATTCGCCGCGAACCGAGTACCCGGATTGCGGCAGTCTATGACCGCCAACTAGCGGTGGTCCCAGCCGGTGGCGGGGAGACGGGGGAGAGACTGCGCTGGTTCATTGCCGACGAGTTTCCCGGTTTTCTGCGCGAGCATCCCGAGACGTTGTGGCTGTATTTGGGCAGGCAGGACGGCGTTGACGTGGTCGCAATCGTGATCCCTGAACTGGTTGAGGGGATGTCAACGCGAGAGTGGCGGACCGGTGTCGTGTGGCGTGAGCTGAGGCAGTTCGTGGAGGGTGGTGCCTGGTCCGAGTGTGAGGTTGCCCTGCCGGCGGTCGCACTTGCAAACTGGCACGTGACAGCATTGTTTTGTGGGCGCTGCGGTGGGCGTACCCAGCTATCCCAATCTGGTTGGGTGCGCGTCTGCGAGAACTGCTCCGTCGAACATTTCCCGCGTACCGATGCTGCCGTCATCATGGCGGTCGTTGACGAGGACGACAGGCTTTTGCTCGGCAACTCAACCAAATGGCCGAGGAATAGGTTTTCCACGCTGGCTGGTTTTGTGGAACCCGGCGAGACTCTTGAGGCTGCGGTTAGGCGTGAGGTACTTGAGGAAACCAGCGTGCGGGTCAGCGACGTTGCGTACTGGGAGTCGCAGCCGTGGCCCTTTCCCGCCTCGCTTATGCTCGGGTATTTCGCGCGTGCTGTCAGCCACAGCATTGTGGTTGAGGAAGATGAGATCCGGGAAGCACGCTGGTTCACCCGTGCAGAACTACGTGACGGGGCCGAGCGTGGGAGCATTGGCCTGCCAGGAGCCACGACGATCGCACGAGGGCTGATTGAGGTGTGGCTTGCTGGGGAGCACAGGCTTTAACGCGCTGCCGCGTTTACGCATGTTAGGGTGCGGTCTTCTGGGTTTTCCCCAATGAATCACTGGGAAAACCCAGAAGACCGCACTGTGGCGCTAGCCCTGTGCTGCTGCGACTCGTTCCTTGACCTCGTTCAGCGATGGGTTCGTGGCCGAGGTGCCGTCAGAGAACACAACGGTCGGTACAACTCGGTTTCCTCCGTTGACCGACTCGACGTACTCGGCGGTTCCAGGCACTTCCTCAACGTTGACTTCCTCGTAGTTGATTCCGGCGCTGTCGAGTTGCGTCTTGAGGCGCTTGCAGTATCCACACCAGGTGGTTGAGTACATGACGATCTGGCCTGCGGAGGGAAGATGCGGTGCGTCGAGTGCGGGCATTGGATGGCTCCTCGTGAAGAATCAAAAATGCGCTGGGTCAACCAGTGCTGTTAGATCGTAGGCACAGGGAGCGCTGTAGCGAAAGCCGGGAACCCAGCTTCGGACGGCGATAGGGATGGGGCACATACATTGGCGATTGCCGGAACATAGTAAAGGTTCGCCAAAACCCTACGCACTCCGCCCGCTTTGGTTGGACCTAGGGGATAGAAGACGAACCTCGATACGGGCGCCACACCTCGCATCGCCATTTTGGTCCCCGGAAGTCAGTGGGTGCTGGGACAATTGACGGTGATGTCGAATTCAATGCTTTCCCCCGATCAGATCCTCGAGGCCCTGGACCCCGAACAGCGTGAGGTCGCTCAGGCGCTCACCGGGCCTGTGTGCGTCCTTGCTGGAGCCGGAACAGGCAAGACTCGGGCCATCACACACCGGATCGCCTACGGCGTACGTACCGGCGTCTATGTGCCCACCTCTGTTCTCGCGGTGACATTCACGGCACGGGCTGCGGGTGAGATGCGCACCCGGTTGCGGGAACTCGGTGTCGTCGGAGTTCAAGCCCGCACCTTTCACGCGGCTGCATTGAAGCAACTCAGTTACTTCTGGCCGAAGGTGATCGGGGGAGCACCGCCGCGCATCATGGAGCACAAGTCCCAAGCGGTCGCTGAGGCGGCCCGTCGTCTTGGGCTAGAGGTTGATCGGGTTGCTGTGCGTGACCTCGCGACTGAGGTGGAATGGGCAAAGGTCTCTATGATCACCCCAGAACAGTATGAGCAGGCTGCGCTCGCGATCGATCGCCCTGCTCCCGTGGGATTCGATCATCGTTCGGTTGCACGGTTGCTGACCTCGTACGAAGAGGTCAAGGAAATGCGCTCGGTCATTGACTTCGAGGATGTGCTGCTGCTTTTGGGTGGGATATTCCAAGAGCATCCACAGGTTGCCCGCGAGGTGCGCGATCAGTACCGCCGTTTTGTGGTTGACGAGTACCAGGACGTTTCTCCATTGCAGCAGTTTGTGTTGGAACAGTGGCTCGGAGAGCGTAGGGAACTGTGCGTGGTGGGCGATCCCAGCCAGACCATCTACTCGTTTACCGGTGCAACGCCCTACCATCTGCTGTCCTTTGCCAAGAAACACCGTGAGGCGCAGGTTATCCGGTTGGTGCGCGACTACCGCTCCACCCCGCAGATTGTTGCCCTCGCCAACGGGTTGCTTGTGAGCGCACCAAAGAAGGCGTCTTTCCCCGTCCTTGAACTGGTATCGCAGCGTGAATCGGGTAAGCAGGTGACCTTCGCGCAGTACTCCGACGATGCCGCGGAGGCAGCCTCGATTGCCGCCAGGATCAAGCGCAAACTCGCAGGGGGCACGAAGGCTGGAGACATTGCCATCCTGTACCGGACGAATGCCCAGTCCGAGGCGTTCGAGAATGCGCTGTCTGACGCCGGTGTCAGTTACCTCGTACGTGGGGGAGATCGGTTCTTCGCCCGCAAGGATGTGCGCGACACAATGATTTTGCTGCGTGGTGCTGCGCGTGGCGCTGACCCTGAGGTTCCGCTGTCTCAGCACGTTTCCGGGGTGTTGTCATCGCTGGGGTGGTCGAGTACCGCCCCGTCTGGGCGCGGCGCGGCGAGGGAACGATGGGATGCCTTGAACGCCCTGCTCAACATGGCGATTGAACTCGAACAGAAGTTCAACTCCACGCTGTCAGATTTCATCGCGGACCTCGATGATCGGGCGCGCAACCAGCATGCTCCTGCGGTTGACGGCGTCACACTCGCCTCGCTCCATGCCGCCAAGGGCTTGGAATGGGATGTCGTGTTCCTCGCCGGACTGAGTGAGGGGCTGATGCCGATTTCCCTCGCTGAAACAGAGGAAGCGGTCGCTGAGGAACGGCGTCTACTCTACGTGGGTATTACTCGCGCGAAACTGGAGTTGGAACTGTCGTATTCGCAGTCTCGAAACGGCAGTGCACGCTCCCCACGTTCGATGTCGCGGTTCTTGAAGGGAATCTGGCCAAACACCTCTGCACCACACACTCAGCACGGTGGAAAATCGCGGTTCCTCGGACGGGATATTCCCATGCCAGGTGATCTTGATGAGAAATTGTACGCAGAGCTTGTTCGATGGCGTGATGAGCAGGCCCGAATCGCTGAGGTCACAAAATCCTCGGTTATGCCCAACGCGATTTTGCAACGGGTGGCAACTCTACGGCCAGCCTCGATCGAGCAACTTCTGACCGTCAAGAGCGTCGGACAGGATCGTGCGAGTCGTTGGGGAGAAGAGATATTAGAACTGGTCAGAGGTCATATGGAAAAAAATTTCCAATAAAGTTGGAAAATAAGTTGCGCTGCGAACCGTGCGCCCCGTAACGTGTACATCGTACGAGAACAGACATGAACCTGCGCAGGCAGTCGTTCCGCTGAGAGCCCGGTGACAGAGGGTGATGAAGAGCGGATCGCATAACTCTGCAACGGATCCCAATTACCGAATGGAGGTGGAGTGAAGATGAAGACCAACAACTTGGCAACCAATGCAATGCCGCGTCCAGATGGCATTCGCATGCAATCGCAGTCACTCCTTGCCCCATTCGGATTCCTCGAAAATCGAGGATATGAATCTTTGGGATTCGTGCGTCGTACAGATTCACAGCACATGTAGCACCGTTAGGTGCTATTCGGCTTGAGGTATTTACCTCGCCGGTGTGAATTGGTGAACAACCGCGAATCCTTACGGGATCCGCGGTTTTTTGTTTACACGATAAACCTCAATACTTAAGCACACCTTCACAAGAGGTGTCATAGTCTCCGCGCATCCCACGCACACCAACAAAACAAAATACACGACAAGTGGGAAAACATATGCGCACTGTTGCGACACTCGAGTCCTTAAAAGCTAGTGTGACGGCTCCTCGTCACACCCTCGACAAGCCGCAAGCCCGCCCTCTTACTCCGGTTGAGGGAAGCGAATTCAAGTCACTCGTTGCAAGCATGATCCCGTGCCGCAACGCAGACCCTGAACTGTGGTTCGCAGAGCAAGCACCTCAGATGGCAGCCGCCAAAGCACTGTGTCAGCAGTGTCCGATCGCGGTTTCCTGCCTACAGGATGCTCTTGAACGCGAAGAGCCTTGGGGCGTCTGGGGCGGAGAGATCCTCGTGGACGGCAAGGTCGTTGCCCAGAAGCGAGGACGTGGACGACCTCGTAAGAGCGAGGTTGCCTAATGCGATCGACGCTCTTTCGCCCGCGAGATGAAGCGGGCTCTATGCGAGGATCAGATCCTCAGTCAGATAACTTCATAGGACGCAAGCTCACGGCGCCGGCCGTCAAAGCCGGCGCCGTGCCGCATGTATAGGCAGTTTTCCTAGGCGTCGATCAGAGCCTGAACTGGACACAGGCAATCGTTGTGTTGGTGCAGTGGAGCGTGGCGTGGTATCAGCGAATGGATATCGAATTCGATCCGTCCGTGCGCAGTCGCTGGTATATAGCCCTCCACGAATCGGATGAGTTGCCCGGCTGCTACAGAGGCGCTGAGTTGCGCGATCACGGCGGTACAGGCACCTGGCTGGGCTGGTGCCTCGCGGAGGTGGGCGCCGCAATGGTCAGGGCTCGTAAGGTCGGGGATGACAAACGGGCCGACCTGCACACTACGTCCATCGAAATGTGCGAGAAGGTGCGGCAGACCGCTACCCATGAGGTGTGCGCGGACAAGGGAGAGCGTCTGGCTCGATGTAGAGCAGTACACCGGATGGGACACGAAAGCGACGGTGGGTTTGTTGGTGTCTGGCAGGATTTCTGCATTGGCGTTGGCCGCTGTCAGGTACCGGGTTATCGCGGTGCGTAGGTATTCGGGTTCTTGAGGAGCCAACTCAGTGACGCCAGCAACGGTCAGGTCGTGATGGAGATCGGTCAGCCATTCGATGGGGAGTGGCACGGGCCCAGGTTCAATGATGAATCGGGTGATGCCGGACTGTGCCAGTCTTTTCATGACTTCGAGGGAGATGCGATTGATGCCGTGGATGAGCACGGTGGCCCTTTCACGCCGTCTTAGGGTCTGACGTACGTCGAGTCCGCGTGATTGAATGTCCAAAGCCTCGGAGTGCATCTGATGTGGCTCGATGTCGAGTGACTCCCGAGGCTTCTGGGAGTGTGCGAATCCTTTGGAGATCAATTGTTTGCGCAGGTAATTGATGCCCTCGGTGTGCGGCTGCGGGGTGTGTGAATCAGTTCTTGCGGGACCGCTCAGAGCGCGCAGCCAGTCGTGTTCCTCAGGTGTGAGCTGTTCAAACCGCAGTGAGGGTTTTCCGCTGAGATGCATGGTGAGTGTGTGGTTGTCGTGCCAATCGAATCTGATGCCGGGAGTTAGGTGCATGGCGTCCACGATTCCATCGCCTTGCCGACATGATGGGTTTTCCACAGGGTAGATCTTGTGGTTCTACCGTGTGGGGCGTGTTTTCTGCGTCACATTGGGCTACGCACAATGGGTTATGGTGGAGTATGCCTGCCTCCGTTCACAGAGATCTGTCGAACGTTGAGGTGCGCCGATCTCGGCGTCGAACTGCCACCGTCAATGCGTATCGCGACGGGGAGTCGACGGTTGTGTCGATACCTGACGGGTTCAGCGAAGAAGAAGAACGCGAATGGGTTGCGATCATGCTCGAGAAGCTTGAGCAGAAGGAGGCCCGGCGTCGCCCAACGGACGACGAGTTGATGGCGCGTGCCCTCGAACTGAACACCCGCTACCTTGGCGGACACGCTGTCCCGATGGATGTGCGTTGGTCCGACAACCAGGAGCGGCGCTGGGGGTCGTGCACAATGCCTGACCGCGCGATCCGGTTGTCGAGCAGACTCTTGGGTTTACCCGAATGGGTCACGGATTACGTGTTGTTGCACGAGTTGGCGCACATTTTGGTGCAGGGACATGGTCAGGAGTTCTGGGATCTGTTGTCCGCGTACGACAAGACCGATCGCGCTCGCGGGTTCCTCGAGGGCATCACATTTGCCGACGAGAACCCGGCATAATCCTGTCTCGCCGTGCCTCCCAGCGGACGGCAGCCGCCACGGACCTTTCAACGTGAACGCGACGTGCGCCCGCATCCGACGATGCGGGCGCACGTGTCTCTACGAAACGGGGGAGTCGTCGACAGGTGGTTAAACCGACGAGACTAGTCGTCTTTGTCGGACTCGCCCTCGGCCTCCTCAAAGATTGAGGCGAGAACCGCGTCGATGTCGGACTGGTCGCTGTCCTGCTGGGACTGACGAGTGAAGTATCCTGACGGATCGTCAAGGTCGATCTCGGTGGGGAGAAGGTCTGGATGGGACCACACCGCATCGCGTCCGGCCTGGCCGCGTTCCGCTTCGATCTTCGCCCACAGGCTCGCTGCGTCACGCGAACGACGGGGACGTAGTTCGAGTCCCACGAGGGACGCGAAGGTATCCTCCGCCGGACCGCCAGCGGCGCGACGGCGGCGCATCATCTCCCGTAGCGGGATCGCTGCGGGGAGATAGGCGAGCGCGGACTTTGCGACGGCCTCTTCAACCCAGCCTTCGATGAGTGCCAGGGCAGTTTCCAGCCTCGTGAGCGCGTGCTTTTGCTCGGGTGTGGACTCAATAGCGAAGACCCCAGAGGACAGTGCTCCCTGCAGGGCCTCGGTGTTGGAGGGGTCGATGTCACGCATTGAGCTTTCGAGTGCACTCATGTCGATCGTGATGCCGCGGGCGTAACTCTCAACGAGGCCGTAGAGGTGCGCGCGCAGCCACGGCACGTTGGCGAACAGTCGAGCATGCGCGGCCTCACGAAGCGCAAGGAACTGGCGTACGTCATCGAGGGAAACGTCGAGTCCTTCCGCGAACGCCTCGACATTCGCGGGCACGAGGGCTGTGCCCACCTCCTTTTCGAGTGGCAGGCCGATATCGGTGGAGCCAAAGACTGCACGGGAGAGCGTGCCCGCCGCAGTTCCGATCTGCATCCCGAAGACCGCAGAACCGATCTTGTGCATGAGGGAGTCGGGATTGAACTGATCGGCGCCGAACAGTCCGGAAAGCTGCGCGGGCAGGCCAGGGATACCGCTTATCTCGAAACCGATCTTGTCGTCCGCGTTATCGCCAAATCCCTCAGGAAGAGAATCCTTGAGGACTTGGGCAAGCGCCTTGGAGACAGAGTCAGCCACGGGGCTGGCCAACTCCTGCCAGGCTGGCAGAGTCAACTCAACCCACTGTGCGCGGCTCAACGCCCGCGCGGTCCCGGTGCTGGGCGCGAAGTCGGTTGCCGCATCAAGCCAGAGTTCCGCCACCGACAGTGCCTGACGAACCTGTCGTTCCTGAGCCGCGGTAACAACCGGATCACCGCCCTGCGCGGCCGCCTGGCGGGCGACATCGTGTGCAATGTTGGGGTTGACCGCTGCATCTCCGGTGTTCTCGAACATCGAACGCACCTGGTTAAGTAGCGGTTCGAGCGCAGCCGGATCAGCAGGGAAACCGCCGCCGGCGAACTGTGTCGGGTCAATGCCGCGTTCCCGCATCTGTGCGATTGCCTCGTCCGCCTGGTCACCAAACAGGGACCGCATGATTTCTTCCCACTGTGAAGGGTTTGGATCCGACGGCGTGCCAGATTCACTTGGAGGATTGTTGCTCATAGAGTCTCCTACAGGAAGCAAGTGCGGAAAAGGCTTATCCTCAACCGTAACGACAATATCCAACCTTTGGGGGCCAAACACGGTGTCACCGGCGTCAGTTCACTCAAAGCGCACGTCTGGTCCACGAGATACCCCGATCATTGCGGTGGTGGGGGATTCTCCAATGGAACGCAACGTGCGAGAACTGCTGGGCGCGCGCAGGGTTTCGGATCGATCAAAGTCACCAAACCGGTTTGCCAACGCGAAGGCAGTCATCGTTGCGGCGCACCACTGCGATTTCGCCGCGGTGGTCGGTCGCAACGAATCCTCACGCCGAACCCATTTCGCAGCGCGGGCAGAGAACATCGTTGTCGATGCGATGATCTCGCAGGTACCACACCTCGTGGTGGTCTCCACTGCCATGGTCACCGGTACAAGGCCTGGCCGATCCGTCATCCTTGACGACGATCCGCTCGAGCCCCAGCGTGAAGGGTACGTCGGGGATGTGGTTGCGTTTGAAGAGGCTTTTCACACCGCGATCACAGCACTCCCGCAGGACAAAGCACCGCATGTGACGGTCGTGCGCCCAACCGCAGTCGTGGGACCGGACATCGACACTCTCGTGACCCGCCACTTTGAAGCACCACGAGTGCTATCGATCCGTGGTGAACACAAACCCTGGCAGTTTGCGCATGTGAAGGATGTGGCCAGCGCTATAGAGGTTGTTATCCGTGAGCGAATCTATGGCAGCGTCGTGGTCGGTGCGGTCAGACAGGACGAGCACGGAACCCTCATCCCCGATCAATTGTGCATGCAAGAACTGCTCGCGGTCACAGGGATGCGGGGCATCGAAGTCACCAAAGACATGGCATTCTCGACGGCCCACCGCCTGCACCGGTTTGGTGTTCTCCCCGCGCCCGCACGCGATCTCGAGATGGCCGTCTACCCATGGTCGGTTAACCCGATCAAACTCGTAGAGCATGGGTGGCGCTCGCAGGTCTCCTCCGAACAGTGTGCGCAGGAGATCGCCGAACAGGTTCGGGGGCGTATCGGAGTTGCGGGTAGGCGAGTGGGGCACCGTGATGCCGCGGCACTCGGTGCCGCCGGTGCGGCGGTTGCGCTCCTGTCAACAGCCGCGATTTGGCGCCAGGCTCGGGGACGAAGCTAGAACTGGACAGTACCCCCAAAAAACTCAGCGGACATGCTGAGGCTTAACCGCCTTGTCCCCACTTAACTGATTCGTCGCTAAGTAAAACCGATGGGTAGAAAAACGTCCGGGTGTGCTGAAAAGAACCATGCACCCGGACCAAAAACAGCCCACTGGCATATGCTCTATCAGCCTGACCTACCGGTTGGGGTGTCGTGAAATGTCCATAGTGATTCATCGGTGATGCTTCAGGTCTTTCACAGGTTTTTAGGCCAGTATTGAATCCGTGAATGCTCCTCAAGATCACAACCCATTCGCAGGTGCACAGCCTACGCAGGTTCGTGAACGCTCAAGCAACCGATCCCGCACGCTGGGTATCTCCTCGATCGTGGTCTTCTTAGTTCTTGCGGGACTGATGATTGTTCCAGCCCCGTATGTCATCAAGAGCCCAGGGCCGACGCACGATACTCTTGGCTCCGCCAATGCACAGGACCTCATCACCGTGAATGATTCGCAGACCTATGAGGCAACGGGACAGCTGCGTCTCACCACAGTCGGTGTCTCGGGTGGTCCTGGATATCCGGTGAACTTCGGCCAGGTTCTGCGCGGCTGGTTCGCAAAAGACTCGGCTGTGCAGCCACGCGAAGCCGTCTACCCTGAGAACGTCACCCAGGAACAAATCGAGCAGATGAACCAGGCGGAGATGGCGACCTCGCAGGAGCAAGCCACGTATTCGGCCCTGAAATTGCTTGGATACGACGTCAAGACCCAACTAAACGTATCCATGACGCTGGAGGGCTCACCCTTCGAAGGGCAACTTGAGGAGGGGGATGTTCTATCCACCCTCAACGGAAGCACTATCACCTCGTATGAAGATCTGATCAGCCTGCTGGACACGATTCCCGCCGGAAGCGATGTCACGCTCGGATACATCGAGGCTGACCAGGTTGACAGCGAAAACCCAGAGATCCACGAGATCTCGGCCGCCTCGTCCGCCAACGAGGACGGAACCGGTTCACGTCTCGGCATCGCGCTCAACCTTGACTTCGACTTCCCCGTTTCGGTGGACATCACGATCGACCGGATTGGCGGTCCGAGCGCCGGAATGATGTTTGCGCTCGGTATGATCGAACGTCTCACCGAGGGAGACCAAACCAACGGCCAGATCATCGCAGGCACTGGAACAATGGACACGTCCGGTGACGTTGGGTCAATCGGTGGAATCCAGCAGAAGCTCTACGGCGCTGTTCGTGACGGAGCAACCCACTTCCTTGCTCCAATCGACAACTGCGACGAAGTAATCGGGCATGTACCAGACGGACTGCGGGTGGTTGCTGTCGCCACGCTCGACGAGGCGTGGGACGCGGTTCAAAAGATCGGCGTGGGCGATGACGAGGACCTTCCAACATGCACCGCTGGGGCAACCCGGCAGTAGCCAACCACGCTGGGAGCTGAGGAGATGTCGCACATATCGGATCGTCGTCAATGTGCATGCGCCTGACGCTGCGAGCAGCGCCCCCCTTTCACCGTGACGCAGTCACGAGCTCGACCACGTCGCAGAAAAAGAGGCGAGGCTGCCAGCGCAGGACTCGTCGTCAATCGGAGATCATCCGGCGCAAACCGGTGAATGGACCCCTGCTACGGTTCGAGCGTCGCGCGCACCGCGCGAATCAAACCGGGTACCAGATCCGCGCCATGTGCCACATCCAAATCGGCATCATTACCGCGTGTGCGCACCGCACACCACGACTCGCCGCTGCGCATCGTGCCGACCGCCATTCGCACGTCCTCACGATCCGTGTGAGACATGACGTACCGCAATGCGGCCACAGGGTCCTCGGGTAAATCAGCCTCGGCCGAAGGCGGCAAGATCACGCGCTCAGTCACCACCGCGCATCCCGTCACCGCCGATGGCCACGCAAGTTGAGCCAGAAGCGTCTCAAGTGAATCAGACTGCGGTAGATCCTCCTGCTCGACCGATGTCAGATGCTCCGGATCGGCCTGCGCCGCCGCGATGGTCGCCGCTGGCAATTGCTCCGCCAACTCTGGGTCCGCAGCGAGTGCAGCCTGAGTCGAAATCAACGCGAAAACACGGATTGGACCATCCCAGCCACCACGGGCGACATGGCGCTCAATTTCGGTGACGGCATCAGCGAGCGCACGCTGACGAGGAGCCAAATCGGAAGCGAGAGGTCGTGTCATGACAACAAGAATGTCACGTTTCACCGGCAAATACCGCATGCCAAAGGCCGACGAATGTGAAAGATATGTGGGAACCTTTAGGTATGCCAATGCGTTCAACCTGTGATCATCGAATGTAATGGCCACTGTCAGCGGCCCGCCCCGCGCGAGCCGAGAGTCGGTGCGTAACCGACTCACCCACCCACACCAGATAAAAAGCGAGGATCTTCCGCCGTGTCTTTTGCAGCGCAACCGCGCAGACAAGCGCCAAGGCCCAACGACGAACGGACCGGAATCAGCCCGGGTGTGATCACACTGATCGCAATCGCGGTTGTGATCGGTCTCGTCCTGCTTGCCGCGCAATTTTGGACCGAAGTCCTGTGGTTTACCCAGGCAGGTTTCAGAGACGTCCTCCTCACCCAGTGGGGCACGCGTGCCATCCTGTTCTTTATCGGCTTCCTCATCATGGGCGTTGTCGTATATGTGAGCCTCCAGGTTGCATACTCAAGGCGGCCAATCTATGCGCCGTCCACCCCCGAACAGGCAACGCTGGATCAGTATCGCGAGGCCATTGAGCCGCTTCGTCGCGTGTTGACCTTCGGCATCCCGGTCCTCGTTGGTTTTTTTGCCGGGCTGGCAGCCCAAGCGCAGTGGTCGAACGTCCAGTTGGCGCTCAACTCCCAAGAGTTTGGAATCACAGACCCAGAACATGGGTTGGATTACTCGTTCTACGTGTTCACCCTGCCCGTGCTGCAGTTCTTTACGAGTTTCCTGCTCGGCGTCCTGATCATCGCGTTCATCGGTGCGGCCTTCACGCACTACCTGTACGGCGGCATCACCCTCGCACAAAACGGACGCGGTGGCTCAGTGTCCAAGGTTGCTCGCGTTCAGTTGTCCACAACCGCTGCAATCGGCATGCTGTTACTCGCAGTGAACTACTGGCTCGATCGTTATGCGCTGCTCCTCAAGGACGGGGACCGCTTCGACGGTGCAACCTACGCGGACGTCAACGCCGTCATCCCCGCGAAGGCGATCCTCGCAGGAGTAGCAGTTGTCGTCGCAATCTTGATCATCGTTTCCGCGGTGATTGGAAACTGGAAGCTTCCGGCCATTGGAATATCCCTGATGATCCTGTCCGCGATCGTCGTGGGCAACGTCTACCCGTGGTTCGTGCAGCGCTTCCAAGTCACGCCAAACGCGCAGCGCCTTGAGGCCGAGTACATCCAGCGCAACATCGACGCAACTCGATATGCATTCGGTCTCGACGCTATCGATACCGTTCCGTACGCGGCCAAAACTGAGGCAGAGGCAAACGCGCTGCGCGCAGATGCCGAAGCAACCGCATCGATCCGTCTGCTCGACCCGAACGTGGTATCGCCATCGTTCCGTCAACTCCAGCAGAACCGTGGATACTACAACTTCGCCCAGAACCTGTCGGTGGACCGATACACCATCGATGGTGAAAGCCGGGACACTGTCATCGCGGTGCGTGAACTTGACCTCGACGGGCTCAGCAACGACCAGCGCAACTGGGTCAACGAGCACACCGTCTACACCCACGGATACGGAGTCGTTGCCGCCTACGGTAACCAGATCGGGGCCGATGGACGACCAGCCTTCTACGAGGGTTCCATCCCATCCGAGGGTGCGCTCACCAACCTCAGCGAGGACGGCTATGAGCCACGTATCTACTTCAGCCCACGAGCACCGCTGTACTCGATCGTTGGGGCCGAAGAAGGTGCAAGCCCAGTCGAACTCGACTACCCGATCGATGGTGGAAACGGCCAGGTCAACTACACCTTCCCAACTCAGGAGGTTGAGGTCGGCCCAAGCGTTGGAGGTTTCTGGAACAAGCTGCTCTACGCCATCAAGTTCCAAGACGAAGAGATCGTCTTCTCGAACAACCTCAACGAGAACTCCCAGATCATCTACGACCGCGACCCAGCCAAGCGCGTGGAGAAGGTAGCGCCATTCCTGACTCTCGACAACCGCGTCTACCCAGCGGTTGTCGACGGACGCGTCAAGTGGATCATCGACGGCTACACCACGTCGAACAGTCTGCCGTACTCAACCTCGGCGGCACTGGACGAGGCAACCGCAACCGTCACCACCGCCTCTGGAGAGGTCATTCAGGCGCTCCTGCCACAAGAGGTCAACTACATCCGCAACTCGGTCAAGGCGACCGTCGACGCTTACGACGGTTCAGTGACCCTGTACGCGTGGGATGAGGAAGACCCGGTACTCAAGGCCTGGCAGCAGGTGTTCCCAGACGCAGTGCAACCGTTGTCCGAGATATCCGGTGACCTGATGAGCCACATCCGCTACCCAGAGGACATGTTCAAGGTTCAGCGCACGTTGCTCACCAAGTACCACGTTGACACCGCAGAAGAGTTCTTCTCCGGTCAAGACTTCTGGAACAACCCAAGCGACCCAGCCGTTCGCACCGAGCGGGCACCAGATCAGCCACCGTACTACCAGACGCTACAGATGCCAGGTCAGGAAGAGCCAACGTTCTCTCTGTCCACATCCTTCATCGCCGGTGGTTCTGGTGACCGAAACGTGCTAACCGGTTACCTCGCCGTGAACGCCGAAGCCGGAAACGAGGCGGGGAAGCCCGATTCCGACTACGGAAAGATGCGACTCCTCGAACTTCCACGAGGATCGATCATCCCCGGTCCGGGGCAGGTGCAGAACAACTTCGACTCTGACTCGACCATCGCAACCCAGATCGGTCTGCTGCAGAACAACGCCACCGTTGTCCGCGGTAACCTCCTGACCCTCCCGGTCGGTGGCGGCCTGCTCTACGTCCAGCCGGTCTACGTTGAGGCTCAGCAAGGAACGAGGTTCCCGTTGCTGCGTAAGGTTCTGGTCGCCTTCGGTAATGAGGTTGAGCTCGCCGACACCCTCGACGAAGCACTCGACCGCGTGTTCAAGGGCAGTTCAGGAGTAGATGCGGGAGACTCCGAGGTCAAGCCAGACGAGATCGAAACGCCCGTTGATCCGATCGACCCGGTCACGCCGGTGGACCCGACTCCAGAGCCATCGACTGATCCAAGCGTTGAACCAACAGAGCAGCCGACCACGGAACCTAGCGTGGAGCCTTCCGACGAACCAACGTCAACGCCAGATCCAGACCTGTCACCGCTAGACACGGCGTTGCAGTCTGCGAAGAAGGCGATGGAAGACTCGGATGCCGCATTGAAGGACGGTGACTTCGCCCGCTACGGCGAGGCGCAAGAGCGACTTCAAAAGGCAATCGAGGATGCTATAGCTGCGCAGGGTGGCCTGTGAGTTAGCCGATGGAAGACGAGGGTGTCAGGTCGGGTGATGGGCCTGGCACCCTCTTTTCTCTGTGACTCCTGTTGTTTGCGTCACAGGTGCTCCCGGTCACAAAAGCGCATTTCAGGGCGATATTCACACGCGAAGGTATTATAGTTAAAGAGTCGACGCGGGGTGGAGCAGTTCGGTAGCTCGCTGGGCTCATAACCCAGAGGTCGCAGGTTCAAATCCTGTCCCCGCTACCACTTGAAGACGCCGGACATCATTTATGATGTCCGGCGTTTTTGTCGTATCCGCATGCTGTAGGACGCTGCTCTGACAGTGGCTGGAGGTTTCTAGGGATGGTCTTGGTTGGTGTTGGGTTAGCGGCCAAGATGTCGATGGGGTGGTTTTGATCCGGGTACTTGGTTTTTGTGTGTGTATCTGGACGAATTGTGTCCCATCGGTTTGGCTTGGCGACGAGTCGGGCGCTGCCAGCGTCCCACACCCTCTCAGGTGTTCTTTAGTGCGAAAGCGTGAACGAACCGGTGGCAAAGATCAAAAATGACGGGCTCGGCTCGCCGTGACCTTTGGTTTACTTACTTTGCGCAACTTAAAGGCACAATAGAGGAAACACTAGTTAGCGCACCTGCGCATCACGGATGACGGAACATAACCAGTATGAGCAACGCAACCGGTGCGGACACCACCGCGCCCAACACACTGACCGACGGAACGCTCGGCACCCTCCCAACCAAAATCCTCACCCATGGAGCATCTGGTTCCAGTATCGAGGTCACGGTCAAGGGCGCGACGCCGCTTACCTGGAAGGCGCCATTCAGAGGCGAGTTGGGCGACTTCCTTGCGGGCTTTGTGTCCGAGGAGGACTTCCTTGGACAGGGCGGTATGCGCGGCTCACTGCTCTTTCCGTTCGCCAACCGTCTGCACGACAACAGGTACACGTGGGACGGCGTCACCTACGATGTGCCGAAGCAGTGGGATGCCGACCCCGAGGTCATTCACGGGTTTGTCCGCTTGAACGACTGGGACCTCGAATCGGCGGAACTTGATAGCCCAGACCACGCTGCTATCACCTTTGCGTATGCGATTCGTCAGGGCGAGTACGAGTGGTACCCCTTCGACCTCGATGTGCGGGTGCGTTATGTGCTCACCGCAACCGAGTTCAACGTCGAATTCTCCTACACCAACGTTGGTGGCACCGATGCTCCAGCAGGGTTCGGTTGGCACCCATATTTCCGGGTCCCGGGCCATGAGACCTTTGACGATCTCCGCCTGCGGATCCCCGGACGCACGCGTGTCCTCATGGACGAGAAACTCGTTCCACTTCCAGGTGAGGCAGCTTACGAACGCCGCGAAGACGATCTGATTCATGAGCCACTAGCTGGCGTCGACTATGATGACGCGTGGGCAGATCTGGTTCCTGACTCCGATGGTTTGATCCGTACCACGCTCACTGAGCCGGACACCGGTGCGGGTGTCGCCATGTGGCAGGATCGAGGAACCGTTCTGATCTATACCGGTGGTTCGTACCCGGTTCCGCGCGGTTCCATTGCGATTGAACCGGTCGAATCCACGACCGACGCGTTCAATCGTCCAGACCGCGATGCCGAGGTTCGCCTTGCACCGAGTGCCACACGCACCTTTAGGTTTGGCGGCACTGTTCTAGAGTAATTGATCTGACGGATCGCGGTGAACGCTGGTTTGCGCGTCTGGATGTAAGCATTGTCGTGATGGCTCGGTGGAACGGGATTCCGCCGAGCCACACTTGTTTTAGCAGGTGAGAGGCTTTGGAGATGCTTGTCACAGGGAATTCAATTGTTTTTCCTGCTCCCGCCTGCGTATGCTAGATGAGTCGACGCGGGGTGGAGCAGTTCGGTAGCTCGCTGGGCTCATAACCCAGAGGTCGCAGGTTCAAATCCTGTCCCCGCTACCACTTGAAGACGCCGGACATCATTTATGATGTCCGGCGTTTTTGTCGTATCCGCATGCTGTAGGACGCTGCTCTGACAGTGGCTGGAGGTTTCTAGGGATGGTCTTGGTTGGTGTTGGGTTAGCGGCCAAGATGTCGATGGGGTGGTTTTGATCCGGGTACTTGGTTTTTGTGTGTGTATCTGGACGAATTGTGTCCCATCGGTTTGGCTTGGCGACGAGATGGCTGGGTGGCCTGTCAACTGAAGGACCCGTCGGTTGGGTCCCATTTTCATGAGCCGAGGCAGAATAAAAGCCCGGTGGCCTGTGCTGTGCGGACAGACCACCGGGCGGAATAGCGCCGTAGCGGCACGTGAGGTGATTCGGTTATTGGCAGGTAACAGATGCTCCGCTTGGAGCGCCACCTGTGCCAATGAAGCCGACGGTGGTGGATTGACCTGCACCGAGCCAACCGTTCCACGCCTCGTTCGTCACTGTGTACGGTCCGTTGCCGGAGACCTGCCCACCCCAGGCATTCGCGATGCCTGCACCGCCGAGATCAACGTTCAAGGTCCAACGGGTGATCGATTCGTGAGCCGTTACCGTGATTTCTCCCTGGAAACCTGAACCCCAATCGCCGGCGGTTCGGTACACGGCGGTGCATGCGGTGTCACCGGGCCCGGGTTCATCCGTTGGATCGGGATCAGGCGAGTCGGTCGGATCAGGGTCTGGTGTGTCCGTTGGCTCAGGATCCGGCTCTCCACCGCCTACGATGCCTCCGGTGAAGGACTCAATCGGAGTGAACTGAGAGACATCGCCGACAACGATTCCACGCCCGTTGGTGCCGATGTATACGCGGCCGTGGACGTCTGGGTCTCCGGTGATTGTAGCTCCGGTCCAGAACCACTGGTTCTGGTTGTCGTTGAGTCGGTGCCAGGTTGCGCCTTGGTCATCTGAGCGGAAGATTCCACGGACATTGCCGATCTTGGAGGATGTGTAGATGACCGGGTAGGCACCAGTGCTGGCCGGTTTGCCGAACCCGATGGAGTCGCCTTCTTGGACGTTCGCCATCTGCTTCCAGGTGCTGCCGCCGTCCGTGGAACGCCACATGCCGTAGGTTTTTTCCTCGATCCCTCCGGCAAGCCATACGTGGCCCTCGTATCCGGGTACGGCTCGGAATCGAACGTTTCCCTCGTCGGGGAAGCCGCCAAAGCTCGAGGCGGTGAAGGACGAACCCTTGTTGGTCGAGTAGTAGAAGGTGCCGTCTGCGAAGGCGTAAAACCTGTTGGGGTTGACCCGGTCAGCCTCGACGCTCGCCCCTGTGGGGAGGCCACTGACTGCATTCCACGTTGAGCCGAGTGTGGTCGATACGAGCGGGGTGGTTCCCTCGGGAGCCCACACAACAGCAGAAGCATCGGCGCTGATCGCGATGGAGCCGGGCCCAGTTGCGGCTGTCGGGCTGTTGCCTTCATGCCAGTTGTTTCCGCCGTCGGTGGAGATGCCCACCCAGGATGAGGTGTCTCCAGAGATGGACTGTCCAGTGCGTACGACGGTGTTTGGGTTGTCCTGCGCGAAGTCGAGTGAGATGACGGAGTCGTGGTGTGGCTGCTTCATGAAGAACTTGGAGGGGACCTCGGTGATGTCGGTGTGTACGAATCCGCCGATGTCGTACATACCCGAGAGCAGTTCAGTTGGTCCAGGTGGGGCTTCGAGATCCTGGATGGCAGTCTCCTCGATGCCCTGGGCTTTCGGTGTGATTGTGACGATGCCGTCGTTGTCCCACGCGGTGAGATTGGTTCCGCCGTAGATGCCCCCACCGGTTCCATAGTAGAACCGGTCTGGGTTATGTGGGTCGATCTCGAACGATTGGGTCATCCATCCGAGTTTGGGATTCTCGTCTGGTGGGCTGACGGTGTGGCCGAAGTCGTGCCATGGTGCTTCGGCGTAGTTCAGTTCGTAGCGCTTCTTCTTACCGGGGTAGTTCTCCCATTCCCAGATGGGACTCCAGGTTTCGCCACGGTCGGTGGAGCGGTAGATGATGATGTCTGGCCACCAGGAGATTTGGGAGACGACCATGATGGTGTCGGGGTTGTTGCGGTCGATTGTGAGCCCTGAATATCCGAAGTAGGCGTCGGGGGAGTTCGATGGGATGGGGCTGATCTGCGTCCAGTTTCCCGAGGCGGTGTCGAGTCGCCAGACATCTCCGAGGCTACCGTCATAGGGGCCACCTGTGTCTGAGGTGGCGATGTAGAGTTGCTGGCCTTCGTGGTCGAGCACGCCCTTTTGCGCGAGGAAGCCGGTGGGCTGTCCAGGCACGCGTTCCCAGGTGTCTCCACCGTTGGTGGTGCGATAGACGTTGTTGTCCTTGTCGGCTACTCCCACGTAGATGGTTTGGGTTTTTTGACTGCTGGAGCCGGTGGTTGGGTCGAAGGTGACCCAGACAACGCCCTGGTTGTCGCCGGTGTAGTCGTAGCTGGGGTCTTGAACGTAGTTGCCGATGTTGGGGAAGTTGGTCACCTGGCTCCAGGTCAGGCCGTAGTCGGTGGAGCGCCAGAGGCCGTTTCCGGATTCGGCGCCGAAGTAGAGGATGTTGTTGTGGTTTGGGTCGATTGCGAGCCGTTCGCCCATTCCGCGTCCGGGCATGTTGCCGCCAACCTTGAATGGCAGCATGGTCTTGTCCCAGGTCTCGCCGCGGTCGGTGGAACGCAGAACTGCGCCGTTCTGGGTGTCCCACGAGTTTGTGTAGGTGCCTGCGGCGAGGTATACGCGGTCTGGGTCAACCGGGTCGGTGGCGAGGGAGAGGATTCCTGAGTGGCTCCAGTCGGTCCAGCCGATGTGGTCTGTGAGCGGTTTCCACCGTCCGCTGGCCTCATCGAGGCGGTAGGCGCCTCCGATGTCGGTGCGGGCGTATACCAGGCCTGGTTCGCTCGGATTGAAGATGATGCCGGGAACGAACCCGCCGCCCACGATCTCTACGTTGCCCCACTCGTATCCTGAGGGCGAGGTTCCGGTGATATGTGTACCGGGCAGTGCACTGTTGGCTGGCTGTGCTTGTGCGGTGAGCCCGATTCCGCTGAGGAACAGGGCGCTCGCCGCGATGGGGGCGGCGATCCGGGTATATCTCATCTGAGGCACTCCTTTGTGTCGATGGATTCGAGTGTCGAGAATGCGGGTAAGCGTTTCGCCACTCAATTACCGCGTTTTTACATGGGTATTATGCGGTAGCGATCGCAATATTAGCGAAGCGCTTCGATGATTTTGAACCTCCTTAAACGATTAAGTTTGGAGTGGGGCAGTTCTCCCCGCGCATACAGGCGTGGATGCGCGGGGAGAAAAACAGGCGGGTTGGTGGTCCCGGTTTTGGTGGTTGTATTGCTCGGTGGGCCGTTTTAGATCCGGGTGCGTGATTTTTGTGTGTGCACCCGGACATTTTTCGGCCCTTCGGTGTGCTTGGCGACGAATCAGCCGGGCGGGGTGGTCAATGGCGAGCCGCGCCGCCCTGGTTTTGGTGGTTGTATTGCTCGGTGGGTTGTTTTAGGTCCGGGTGTGTGATTTTTGTGTGTGCACCCGGACATTTTTCGGCCCTTCGGTGTGCTTGGCGACGAACACGCTGGGAGGCGCCCCCAGCTCGCCTCCCAGCGTCCCCGGTCAACGGCAGATCTACCGAGCGCAGCCAACCGACACCGAAGTGGGCGGCGAACCGTTCCCGATAAACCCAACCGTTGCGCTGCCACCCGCCGACAGGTGGCCGTTCCACGACTCGTTGGCCACGGTGTACGGACCGTTGCCCAAGAGTCGTCCGCTCCACAGGTTGTTCGTGGTGGCCTCACCAAGATCCAACGTCAGCGTCCACGAGGTGATTGGTTCGTGGGCGGTAACCACGATCTCGCCCTGGAAGCCTGAACCCCAGTCACCGGTGGTGCGGTAGGTTGCCGAGCAGACTACGCCTCCAGGATCAGGCGTGTCCGTGGGGTCTGGATCGGGATCGTCAGTTGGATCGGGATCAGGGTCCGGGGTTGGCTGCGGCGTGCCACCTGCCAACTCGATCGCATCGTTGAGGGAGATCCCTGTGGTGGAATTGGCTCCACCCAACGCAACCTCGTGGTCAAGCGAGACGAACTTGCCGCCCTCCTGCCACAGGGATGGCTTGAGCAGCGCATATTTAGTTTCATCCCAGGTGGCCCAATCATCGGTCAACAGCCCTCCGGTATCGCCAGAGTTGGGGTTGAGCACCCAGAACGTGTGGTGCAGCCGGTGGTCAACTATCAGGTCGCGGATAGCAGTCATCCACTTCTGGTTTGCCCCGCCATCCATGAAACCGCCCCACTCACCGATAAGCAGGGGAGCGATGCCCTGCTTGTGGATATACAGCCAGTAGGGGTCCCACACCTGTGCTTCGAGCGATGCCCTGTCCCAGGTGCCTTCAAACCATGGTTGCGGTGACACCGCCGGACCGTAATCGTGTGGTGAGTACAGCAACTGCCCCTGGTGCTCACCGAGATTGACCGGATGATCTGCAACCCCCTTGAGGTTCCCACCCCACCAGTAGTTGTCGTAATCCTGCGGGTTCGTTGAACTCCACGAGACACCGGACTTCGGATAGATCTGGATGCCCTCAACCAGGATGAGCATGTTCGGGTTTTGCTCGAGGATGCGCTGAGCGGCCTGCTCGGCATAGTGCTTGAAGTTATCGCTGTCCGTGGAGTCATCCCACTTTGCGCGCGGTGACTCGTTGGCGGTGCCGTGTGGCTCGTTCTTCAGGTCTGCGCCAATGATCGTATCGTTGGCGCGATACCTGTGCGCGACCCATTCCCACGCGTCGAGCGCATCCTGCGTGGTGATTGATCCTTTGAACCACATATTGTGCATGTGGCCCGCGTTGTCGGCTTCAGCACTGTGCACGTCAATGATGACCTTCAACCCGTACTGCTCGCACAGTTCGAGCCAGTAGTCGAAGACCTGGAGGTTGTTCAGCCCCGCCAGTTCGGGGTTTGCATGGGTGTTGACGGCCGGCACGATGGCCTGACCGTCGCGCCATTCGAGCAGCAACTGAGTGGATACGGGCACCCGTACCACGTTGATGCCGCGGTCGGCCATGGCCTTGGTGGTCTGCGTGATGTTCGCGCTCCACAGTCCGTGGAAGACTCGTTCGGTTGTGTTGAATCCGAACCAGTTGGTTCCGGTGAGCCACACTGGATTGCCAGCCTGGTCAACGATCTGATTACCCTCCACTCGCAGCCAATCCGTGCCGACGAGGTTGCCTGCCGACGAGTCGGATGCGTTTGCTGTTCCTGTCGTCCTTGTGGTTGGTTGGGTTGTGAGTTGTGCGGCCCCACGGGCCGCACTGTCAGTGGAGGTTGTTGTCGTACCCTCGAACGCGGGCACTCCGTGGGAGGGCGCGGTTGCCTCTGCAACGGTAGATAAGAGTGCGATGCCGCCAAGCGCGAGTGTCGAGATCACCGCCACCGCGCGCATAAACGGTGAGGATTTTTGGGTGGTGTGCATCGATTCAGTGGTCCTTTCAAGAAGGGTGTGGGACTACGAGCGGCGGATGCCGGACAACCAGGGCATTTCAGCCGTTTTGGTGGTCGCCCGAGCATCCGCCGATTGGTGTGTGACTACTCGATTTAGTCGCAGCTCACGGCAACGGAACTAGGTGCCGCGCCGTTTCCAATGAAGCCGATCGTCGTTGTGCCGTCAGCCGAGAGGTAGCCGTTCCAGGACTCGTTGCTCACCGTGTAGGGGCCGCTTCCCAAGAGCTGTCCACCCCAGAGGTTGGTGGTGGTGGCTCCGCCTAGGTCGAAGTTGAGCGTCCACGAGGTGATGGGCTCGTGAGCCGTAACTACGATCTCGCCTTGGAACCCTGCACCCCAGTCTCCGGTGGTCCGGTAGGCGGCTGAGCAGACGGCGTCGCCCGGATCAGGCGTGTCTGTGGGGTCTGGATCAGGTTCGTCCGTCGGGTCCGGATCGGGCTCGTCGGTGGGGTCCGGGTCCGGTTCATCCGTCGGATCTGGGTCTGGAGTTTCGCCGGGGCCTTCACCGCCAGGGAACGGCAGTGCGTCAGCCGAGGTGATAACCGGGTAGGCATTGGCCACGAGTTCTTGGAACTGGGCCGAGAACCATTTGCCGGAGACCGGCGCTCCGGGCTTCGCTCCGGTGAGTTGGCCGTCGAGCTTTGGCGAGTGGAACGTAGGGTCGCACATGCGGTCGAAGCCCTTGCCCTCGTCGTTCGGGATCTCGCTTGCCGAGCCGTCAGATTCACCTGGAGGTTTGATCCACACGAACGCGTCGAGGTGCGATGCTGGGAACCCGGAAGGCGTTGTCTGGGGACGCTCTCCGATTCCAGCGCCCGATGCGTTGCACCAGGCTCCACGGTGTCCACGACGATCCACGCGCGATTCGTTCACGAATGTGTTGAGGTCACTCGAGGTGGACGGTGCAGTCGGTCGGTCTGGTCCGCCCCATCCGTTGCGGGAGGTATCGATGAGCATGCCCGTGCTGGCGGGGAATCCGGCGGCCACGAGCCTGCGGTGGAGGTCAGCGGTCCAGTCGGTTTCGTCGAAGGACAGGTTCCACTCGTAGAAACTGGAGGATCGTACCGAAGCGCCGCCGATCTGCTGGTTCACGTTGGGTAGGAATGGCTCAACGAGTGGGGTGGTGTTGGCCGTGTTGGTGATGAAACCGTCGATTGATGCGAAGCCCTTCTTGGTCTGTTGCGCAACCTTGACGAATGTCTCTACCGCATGTCCTGCGTTGTTCTCCCAACCGAGCCAACCCGAGTGAGCTGCATCGACGTAGGTGTACACGTTCGGGATAGCAGACAGTTCATCGAGCGCGTAGGTAACGCCCTCAAGGTAATAGGGTTCGGACGTCACGCAGGCGGGCTCGTGCATGTTGGTGGTCAGGTTGGGCAGCGAGTCGGGTTCGATTGTCGCTGAAATGCGGATTGATGAGTACTGCGGTTCGGCGAGGATGTCGGCGATGACGTCGATGTACTCATTCTTGTAGCGTTCGAGAGCCTCAGGGGTGGCGGGCAGTTCGCCGTTCGAAGCGAGAGCGTAGCAGTCTCGTCCCGGGAGATTGTAGATGACCAAGTTGAGCACGATGGGGGTGCTGTCCTGCTTTTGGAGCAGCGCCTGATCAAGGTGATGCTGCAGTCCAGGGCCGTCGAAATTACCGTCGATTGCCGAGATGCGATCCATCCATACGCCCGTGGGCTGATACTTGACGGCGCGCATTTTCTCAGCCAGCCCTGGGTCGGTTGCCTCAACCGACTGGGCCTCGTCTTCCACGTTTTGTGACCAGGTGAGGTTCACATATTGGGTTGCCCCGGCGTATGGGTTGTCTACGTGCGGTTCGGCCGCACTGGCCGCGGTTCCACTGGCTGTCAGTGCCAGGGGAGTCGCGAAGAGCGCACCCACTGCTGTGGCTGCAGCGCCTTTGCGCAGCCGCGTCAGGAGATTCGACACGTGTGTCCTCCAATGTTGTCGGTGCGGGAAGGCATGTACCCACCCGCATCACAGTGACCTGTGACACAGCGAGTACATCGCATCGAGCGACATCACGCGGAGTGCTGAAACGTTTAAGTGCTTTATCTGATGTGAACGGCCTTTGCGCGATCCGGTGTTCTCGGAGCCGGTGCGCGTGTTCACGGTTGGTGGATTGATCGTGAGGGCCTGCTAGGAAGTCGATGGGCTATTTTTGGCCCGGATGCATGGTTTTTATGGGTACATTCGGGTCTTTTTGGCCCATCGGTTGTGTGCGGTGGGTGTGATTGCCGACGACACCCGTGCTGAACTGCGCGGGTTGCGGTTGCGCTGTGGTCACCGTCCGGGAGCGGGGGCCGTGCTGCCGCGTACGGTTGGGGCACCAAGATCAATGCGTTCGACCGTGACGGGCTGCCCGGCTACCGCCTTAACGAGTGCACGCCCGGCAGACTCGCCAATCTCGCGGTGCGGATAGGAAACTGATGTGAGCGAGGGCATGGATAACTGGCTTGAGGCCGATGAACCGAACCCGATGAGTGAGACGTCCCAGGGCACCCGGAGTTGCAGCCTCCGCGCAACATCGATTGCGGTCACTGCGTGGGCATCGGAATCGTAGATGATGGCCGTGGGGCGATCAGGGGCGGACAATAGGAGCCGAGAATGGGCTGCGGATAGTTCCGCGGAGTTTGCTGACATCACCGTCAATCGGATTCCAGCGCGGGCCGCCTCGATGCGTGCGGCACGTGCTCGGCGTTTGCCGATGTCGAGGCTCTCAGTACCATTGATGATCGCGATGTGGGTGTGTCCCAACTCGATCAACGTGGTGAGGCACTGGCCATAGGCATCTTCCTCATCCACCCAGACGCACGGATTTCCGCGTGCGGTGTCCGGGTGGCACAACGCAACCGCAGGTATCCGAAACCGATTGACCGCTGCGATCCGAGGGTCATTGGTGCGCGCGTCTGTGATGAGGAATCCATCGAAGCGTCGTTCCGCCCACCAGTTGGTAAACGACTGGGCTGCCTGTTCAGCGGAGTCGACCAGATGCACCATCAGACTCAGGCCATCACCTGCCAGCGCCGACTGGATGCCTGACAGGAACTCCACGAAATGGCTTGAGTTCGTGGACGAGCTGTCTCCCTCGATGACCGCAAGCCCTACCGTCTTTGACGACGTACGCAGGGATCGTGCGGCAGCGCTGGGACGCCACCCATACTCGTCGGCAATACGCAGTACGCGGTCGCGAGTCGCAGGGGACACGCCGGGCTTGCCGTTGAGAGCGTAGGACACGATCGCAATGGACACTCCTGCCGCCCGCGCAATGTCGCTTATCGTTGGACGTTTTGCCGGTTTTGTCGTAAGTTCGGGTGGAGCCTCGGGTGAGAAATTATTCGCCACGTATCAAGCATGCTCGAAGTTGAGCGTGTATGCAGGACATTCCAAGGGGTGTTCGCTAATTGAAAGGGCCGAAATGGGGGCACGGCATGCATGAGAGTCAGGAATCGCTCACTTTTCGCAGCGAGACCTACAACTTGGGCGTGTTCTCTCCCGTGGTCGGCGGTTTTTACTTCGGCAAGCTCCTGGCCGGAGTTGCAGTCGCAGCGCGTGGACATGGACACAGGATCACAGCGGTCCAAACCTTCGAGGCCGACCTTGACCGAGGGCGCTTCCCTGAGTCCTCGCAGCGTACGGACGTGCCCGCGTTCCGCCATCTAGACGGCCACATTATTGTGACAACCGCCTTGGGCGGTGCCGCCCTCCAAGAACTCCGCGAGTCCGGGGCACCAATCGTGTGCGTTGGAAACGTCGACCCGACTCACAAGGTGCCCACCGTGAGTCCGGACAATCGAGGTGGAGCGCGAGCCGCGATCGAGCATCTGGTCGCACACGGGCACACGGCCATCAGTTTCGTGGGGAACATCGCGCAATTTGATGTCCGTGAGCGATTCGAGGAATATCGAACCGCTCTTGCGGAACACGGTATGGATTTCCAGGAGAGCCTCGTGTTTTTCACCGCAGACAACCAGGAGGAATCTGGTTATCAGGCGGGCCGTGAATGGTTGAAACGAACTGTGCGATCAAGCGCCACGTTCGCTGCAACGGATCGCAACGCGATTGGTTTTATGCGTGCGCTCCACGAGGCAGATCTCGTGCTCCCACGAGATCACGCGATCATCGCGTTTGACCATTCAGAGGCTGGCAGTCGAGTGCGCCCACGCCTGTCCAGCGTCGATCCGCACCACGACAAGGTAGGGGAGTTGGCGGTTGGGTTGGTGCTGTCCCAGCTCGACAATGAATGCGTGACCAGAGGAGCGCATACAGTACCGTTTACCCTCGTCACGCGGGAGAGTTGCGGTTGCTTCGAGGATACACCGGCGCCGCGGTACCCGGTGGCAGTGGGCGAGCGTACCACTGCGGACCCCTTTGATCGGTTGCTTGAAACGGCACACACCGTCTTTTCCGGTTTTGGTGCCACCTGGACTGCGGCACACTACCCCTCAGCGCTGCACATAGGCTCATGGCACGGCATGATCACTGAACTCGTGCGTAAGGCGGTCGGACGTGGAGCCGTGCCCAGTGCACAAGGTCTTGCGCGCATCACTGACATGACCGCCGCATTACACCCACACCCCGAAGCGATCGAACGCCTGTTGACCGTGCTGCGGGAGATTGAACAGGAACTCGATGATCGAGACTCCACGAAGTACCGCGGCGCGTTACACGCGACCATGACCAAGATCAGCGTCGCGGTGGCCAAAGGCTGCACAAAGGAACTACTGGGTCGTACTGGAGTGCTTGAACGGAATCTGGCCAATCAATATGAGATTGATCTTGCACTCATGCGTGTCGAGGCATCAAACCCGCGAACGCTCAGTTGGCTTCCCGGCAGTTTCAGAGGCGGTGCGGCACTCGCATTGTGGTCTGGAAACCACGGAGCCATTGAGCGGGAACTCGAGGTTGTGGGTACACGAGGTGTTGGTTCCGCCGGAAGCCGACTCATCGGTGCCCGATTCTCAGCACAGCACTTCCCTCCGCCGAATCTCTCCCGTGCGTTGTGCGGCCCGCGTCATGACATCGTCTTTGTGATACCGGTGACCTTTGCCGGAAGTGACTGGGGATTGCTTGCTCTGGCGGGGATGGTGGACTCCCACTCCACGAGTGCACGCGACAGATTCAACCATTGGGCAGCAATGCTCGCCGTCGCGCTCGATCATGAAAAACGTCTGGATGATCTGCGTGGACAGCAACTCAGCGTACTTGAGCTTGCCAGTACCCGTGAGGAACTCACCCAGGCTATGCGCCATTCAGAGGAGCGTTTTACGCTCGCCTCAGCGGCAACCTATGAGGGGATGTGGGACTGGGACGTGGTCACAGGTCGAGTCTATTATTCACCGCAGTGGTGTAGCACACTGAAGCTGGACCCAGCCACTATCGAACCCAACCTCGACTCCTGGATGCGCCGAGTCCACCCCGAGGACATCCGTGACATGCAGGCCGCAATCGCTCAGCAACTTGCTGGAATACCCGCACCGTTCCATCTTGACCAGCGCGTTAATGCGGGCGATGGATCCTGGGTGCGTATCGAGGTACGTGGACAAACCCTGGTCAACGATGCTGGAATTCCTGCTCGGGTCATCGGAGCGTTGACCAGGGTCAACCCGTATGACGACCCAGACATAGACCTAGGGGAACGCGAAGCCGATAATGCCGGGTCGCCAGCTAACTAGGCCCCGAAAGGGACAGGTATCTCCCCACTGCCGCGCGGAATCAGTCGCGCCGCGACAATTGTCGTCTATGTCGGGGGACGTGTCGCCGTCCAGCCTGGCGAAGACCGTCTGTACAGATAGTGAGCAAGCGCGATTCTCCTGCTTGCACACTCTTGCTCCGCTTCCACGGAACAAGAGTGTGCTCCCACGCACCCTTGTCAGAGTAGCGTGCGTAAGAGCGCAGGCGCGTGTGTGCATGCCGGGGAGGAAGAGAAAAGCGTAGATTGCCGACGAGTGGGCCGCGTTCCAGCAGGCCCTCGCGCTGGGAGGGGAGCCACGCTGGGGCGGATCGACTCGTCGGCAATCCAAGAAAACCAGGTATCGCACTCGCACGCACTGCGAGCGTCTGAGAGTTACCAAAAGTGCACTCGCACTAACTGAGGGTGCGGATTTCAGTACTCTCAAATGGAAAAAGTGGAGCGTCTGTGTCCGTGAACGCTACTCGGAAGCTTTGATGACCAAAACTGGAACAGGCGCGTCCAGCAGGACACGCTGCGTTGTGGAACCGAGCAGGAACTTACCCACCGGAGTGCGCTTCTTTGATCCGAGGACGATGATCTCGGCATTGATGCGTTCGGCATGATCCAAGATCGCATCAGCGACATCAATCTTGTCGCTCCGGAATGCAACCGTCACCTCCGTGCCCGAATACTGCGAGATGAGTGCGCCCAGACGCGATGGCACAGGGGCATCGTCGGGTTGAGGGGTCAGCACCAACACCACAAGCGGCGCCTCACGCCGCTTGGCCTCCGCAACCGCCGCAGCAAATGCGGCATCGCCCTGGGTCGTTTCGTTGTATGCAGCCAAAACAGTCATATCTAGCGTCCTTGCTCTTGCGTACTTTCCGGGTGTGGGCCAAGCGCGACCCACTCCTTGACCAAATCTATGTCCGCCGTATCCCAGCGGGACTCCTGCGTCACAGCCGCAAACGCGTCAACATACTCGCGTAGGTACATGTGTCCATGGCCCGGAGGAACATCACCGGCCACAAACATATCGAACGTCACCTGCAGGAACGTGACGATCGGATACCAGCGCATTGTCATCGGTCGGTCAACCGCTGGTTCCTCGTCAATCCAATCCGGCGCATTCCAGATCAGTTCTGGACTCCACCAGGTCACGGCATCCGAGGCGTGCTGGACGTAGACGACCTTCGGGGCCCTCCACACCGGGGCGATATCCCACAGCCCCGAGGCATCGTCCGGTGACGCACTGAACCGCACCTGCTTGCCACCATCAAAGACCGGGGCAATCTGCTGTGAGCCCGGATCGCGACGCTCCGTGAAGTAGCGCCAATGGTCCGTGAAACTCGGTGTGCCGACGAACACCGCTCCATCCGTGCGTTCGTTCAGATCCTGTAGTCCGGAGAACGCGCCCTGCATGCCATAACTCCCCAGAGAGAGCCCATACACGTAAAGTTTCGGACGAGAATCCTCTGGCTTTTCCAACCATGCCGCATACACGGCCTCAAACAAAGCTTTACCGGCCTGTGGCGGAGTACCACGGTCAGACAAGAACGACACCCAACTCGGCAAGTATGAGTACTGCATCGAGGCGATAGCGGTGTCGCCAGCGTTCAGATACTCAAACGTCGTGCTCGCGGCCGGGTCGATCCAACCCGTGCCAGTTGTGGTTGCCACCAGTAGGGCTTTGCGATCCCAGGCATTCGTACGGTCCAGTTCCGCAATGACCTGCTGTGCGGTTGCATCAAGGTCATGGTCCTCACCAAGACCCGCGTACACGCGGATGGGGTCCCTCGCCTCACGCCCAGCGAGGGCTTCCGTCTGATCCGCGACAGCTTGTAAATCGTCAACGCTCGGGCCACCAGAGACAAACTCGCGGCCCATCTTGCCCAAGGAATCCCAACTGGACAACGAAGCCTGTGAGCCCGAGCGGGTGTCGCGCGTTGGCTGCTCGACATCGCCCGCATACTCCTTGTCGGATGTTGCATACATCGAGTTCAGGGCGTTCATCGAACCACGAACAAGCGTCCCATCGACCAACATGAGAACTGCAACGGCGACGATAAGCGCTGAGGCCAAGATGGCGGCACGGCGTGGGAACCAACGACCCAACTTTGCGGCAACCCAGTTCCCAATTCGGCGCAAAAGGCGCGAAAGGGACAATACGACAATCGCAAGAGAAAAAGCGACTATCGCCTGTCCAATGAACATGTATGGCGAACTGCCCGGCATCCCAAAAAGAATGCGCAAACGTGTTTGAAAGTCCGCTCCGAAATACGCGCTCGCCACGATCGAGAAAGCGGCAATTGGTAGGAACGTCCGCCACAAAATTCGCGTGACTCGATCCGGCCACGGCGTGTCAAACCCCAGCCACCGCATGAAGCCGCCGACACTTGCGCCAAACGCGTACGCCAGAATAATGGACACACCGCTCAAAACACCCTGGAAAACCCAACTGCGCGGTACCAGCGATGGAGCCAGCGAAACGCACCACGCGAAAACCCCAAAAGCGACGCCGGTGGGTGAAAGCCGGGCAAACCATACAGCGCAGTGGGCACGCCAACGAGTCACAAGGGCAGGGACGGCGAAGTTCATGCGATGGCTCCTGGACTCAAGGTGATGCAAGATCAACTGTATCGCCGTTGCGCGGACAATGCGTATGACCTATGGGTGCAGTGTAAAAATGTTTGACAACATGCGGGACTCGGTTGCAGTCGTAGGGGTGGTGTGTCTGCCTTCATTGGCCGATGTCCACCTACGGGTCTACGTTTTTTTGCACTCGGGGTGGACAATAGTCCAGTCCAACCTGAACCAGATTGGTCCTTTGGTGGTATTCTCAGCCACGTAAAAGATTAGTACGGTTGACCTGTGGACTTTCTAATGCGCGCACATAACAGATGGAAGGAAATTCGACCGGAGCTCGATACCGAATCTTTTCTGAGCATCGGCCGTATTATTCGAATCGCGTCTTACATCACCGTAGTCACCGACGAGGTTGTCGGGCAACACGGATTGAACCGGGGCGAGTTCGAGTTACTCGCTGCAGTGCGCAGATCCGGGAAAAACTGTCGGGCAACCGAGTTATCCGTTATGACGAAATCCTCGGGCGCTGCCATTACCAAGCGCTTGGACCGTCTCACCATGCAAGGACTCATCACCCGAGAAGTGCTCCCACGTGATCGCCGCGTGGTTTTGGTCAACCTCACCAATGAAGGCCGGCATCTTATCGATGAACTGATGCCAGCGGTGCTTGACGGTGAAAAGAAACTGCTCTCAGACTTCGATGAAACTGAGATCGCCGAGTTGCAGCGCTTGTCGGCCAAACTTTTGAACGCGGTCGAACCCCGATAGCGCTGGTGAATCACCCCCGGTAGTCGCGAGCAACTGCATGGCGATGGCCCACACGCTTCAAAGTGTGTGGGCCATCGCCATGGGTAAGTGTTACTTGGAGGCAGGCCTTGTCATCGACAAGACGTCAAGTGCCGTGTCGAGTTGTTCCACAGTGAGTTGGCCATTTTCCACGTAACCGAGTTCTATGACGGCCTCACGAACAGTGATGCCGTTCTTCACCGAGTGCTTTGCCACCTTGGCTGCAGCCTCGTAACCGATAGCACGGTTCAACGGGGTCACGATTGATGGCGAGGACTCCGCCAGAGCGCGTGCGCGCTCAACGTTCGCCGTGATACCGTCAACGGTCTTGTCAGCAAGCACGATCGAGGCTGCCGACAGCAGCCGGATCGACTCGAGCACGCCTTGCGCGATGACGGGGATCTGAACGTTCAGCTCGAACGACCCGCTCGCACCTGCCCAGGCAACGGTTGCATCGTTTCCGATGACGCGAGCCGCAACCATCAGGACCGCTTCTGGGATGACCGGGTTGACCTTTCCAGGCATGATCGAGGAACCCGGCTGTAGGTCAGGGATCGCGATCTCGCCAAGCCCGGTGTTAGGACCCGAACCCATCCACCGCAGATCATTGCAGATCTTGGTGATCGACACCGCTATCGTGCGCAGTGCACCGGACAGTTCCACGAGACCATCACGCGAGGACTGCGCCTCAAAGTGGTCGCGAGCCTCGGTGAGCGGCAGACCCGTGTCCTCCACGAGCAGTGCGATCACACGCTGGGGGAAACCAGCTGGGGTGTTGATACCAGTACCAACGGCCGTGCCGCCAAGTGGAACCTCCGCCGCGCGAGGGAGAGCGGACTGCAGACGCTCAACACCGTAGCGGATCGCTGCGGCATAACCACCGAACTCCTGGCCAAGCGTCACGGGAGTGGCGTCCATGAGGTGCGTGCGTCCGGACTTCACAACTTCCGTGAACTCCTCAGCCTTACTCTCAAGGGATTCCGCAAGGTGTTCGAGCGCCGGAATCAGGGTGCGGAGCACCCCTGAGGTGGCGGCCACGTGAACCGAGGTGGGGAACACGTCGTTCGAGGACTGCGAGGCATTGACATGGTCGTTTGGGTGCACGTCCGCACCGAGCTTCTGGCTCGCAAGAGTTGCCAGAACCTCGTTCATGTTCATGTTGGAGGACGTGCCGGAACCTGTCTGGAACACGTCAACTGGGAAGTGCGCGTCGTGTTGGCCGCTTGCGACCTCGTCTGCTGCGGCGACGATGGTCTGCGCGATGTCCTGCGCAAGAACACCAAGTTCAGCGTTCGTGAGTGCTGCGGCCTTCTTGATTCGAGCGAGAGCCTCAATGTGTGAGCGCTCAAGCGGGGTTCCCGAGATTGGGAAGTTTTCGACCGCACGCTGTGTCTGCGCGCGATATAGGGCGTGCGCGGGTACGCGCACCTCACCCATGGTGTCGTGTTCGATCCGGTATTCAGTGTCGACGGCGGTGTCGTGTGAATTGCTCATGAACTAATTCTGCCTCATTGGTCGATGAGAATGCGGGTACTGGTCTGGGGTAAAACAAACGGACGGGCACCAAGAGCGTGCCCGTCCGCAATACTACCTAGTCGATCTGTCCAATCTGAGCGACCAGATGCGCCTGGCCGTCTTGGAGATCATACTCAAGGCCGATGATTGCGCAGCGGCCTTCCTCGACAGCACGTGCGATGGACACCGAGTAGGAGTGGAGCATGTCAACCGTGTGCTTCACATGCTGCGTGCGGAGCAGCGCCTCATCAAGGGCATCCATTCCGCCGTCTTCCTTGGTGAGGGAAACGATTGAGGGGATCACGCGGTCTGTGACGGCACGGATGAAACCTGTGGGCTGGTCACCCTTGGTCAGCGCCTGCGCCGCCGCGTGGACTGCACCGCAACTGTCGTGTCCGAGCACGATAACCAGTGGTGTACGCAAGATCTCCACCGCATACTCGATCGAGCCCACGATGGTGGTGTCCAGAACATGGCCCGCTGTGCGCACCACAAACAGGTCACCGAGGCCCTGATCGAAGATGATCTCAGCGGCAACACGAGAGTCTGAGCATCCAAACAAGGTTGCGAACGGTGCTTGAGCAACCTGAAGTTCTTGACGTCGGTCAAACCCCTGAGACGGGTGCTCCATCTGGTTGTGGACGAATCGATGGTTTCCGTCTTTGAGCTGCTGCCATGCCTGGGCGGGGGTCAAGGTGGTTGGCACGATTCCCTCATTCCTTACTCGGGTGAACAATCACGCCTAAGTCAGTGAGTGCCGCGTCGAACTGCTCAGATCTCTGCGAGCCACGGAGGATTGGCTCCGGGGCGGGAGACGGTAACTGCCGCCACCCGCGCGCACTGGTTCAGGACGGTTTCTAGAGTAGACCTATCGAGTGAGTGCAGGCGGTCGCGTCCATCTTTGCCGAGACAGTCGTGCTGAGCGAGTCCGTGGATGAGCGCACCCATGAACGAATCACCTGCTCCGACTGTGTCCGCCACTGTCACTCGTGGAGCCGAGATTTCGACCGCACCACATTCGGCGTAACCGATAGCCCCTGATCCGCCGCGGGTGACCACGACGAGGGCAGGTCCACGGGATTGCCATTCCCGGGCAACCTCGTAGATGTCTTGACCGGGGTAGAGCCACTCGAGGTCCTCGTCACTCACTTTGACCACGTCAGCGAGTTCGACGTAGGACTCCACGATTGAGCGTGCGTATTCTGGTGAACCCATGAGCATCGGACGTGCGTTCGGGTCATAGGTGATGGTTGCGCTTGGTTTTGCCGAGCTGAGAAGTTTGCGTACCTTGCTACCACCTGGTTCAAGAACCGCACCGATTGAACCCGTGTGCACCACGTCTGCGTTGCGCCAGGCCTCGTCCACGCCGTGCAGGTCCCACTCCAAGTCGAACACGTACCGCGCGGAACCATCTTCTTGGATGTGCGCCTCTGCGACAGGGGTCTTGCGGGCATCCTGGCTACCTGCGGTGAGTGCTACGTGGGACTGCGCGAGCCAGTCAACAATGGCCGTGCCGCGGGCATCTTGGCCAAGCCAGGTGTGTAGTGCCACGTCGTGTCCCAGTCGCCCCAGAGTGAGCGCCACGTTGGCAGGAGAACCACCGGGAAACTCTTCAGCGTCGCCCGACTGGGTTTGAACGGCGTCGATGAGTGCCTCACCGACGATATAGGCGGTCACGCGCGGGGCGGAGTTCATGGTGCTTGGTCTTCCTGCTGGTCCTGTTCAGGTGGGTTGACAACGGCATTGAGTCGCTCTCGTGCCCCGTCTAGCCACTCCTGGCACCGCGTGGCCAAGAGTTCGCCACGTTCCCACAGTGCGAGCGATTCTTCGAGGGGGAGTGATCCGGCTTCCAGGCGCTGCACGACCGCGACGAGTTCGTCGCGTGCGGCTTCGTAGCCGAGGGCTGCGATCGCCGTGCGGTCCTGCTCCGAGACGATGTGCTCATTGCTGTTTGTCATCTGAAATTATTCTCCATGATCGAATGTCAAAACACCAGGGACTTTGATAAATGATTTAAGAAAGTTCTGTGGGGTGTGGTTCCGCACCGTTGAGCAGAGGCGACGAGTGCGGTGGGTTTACGGTGGCGCTGAAGGCACCGCGTTGAACTCGGACGTGCACGATGGCTCCGCCGAGAGCCTGTTCGGGGGAGGTAATCACCGAACCGTTCTCCGATTGGACCACCGCGTATCCTCGCTCAAGCGTGGTCAATGGCGAGAGCGCGCGAACGTGAGTGGTGAGTTCGCGGATCCGTGCAGACTGATCGAGCAGACTGCGTTCGAAGACTGTGCGCGACCGCGCGATGAGTTGCCGCAACCTGTCCTCGTGGGCGTCAATCAACACGGTGGGTTGCGCGAGGGCTGGACGGCTTCGCATCATGTCGAGACCGTGCTGCTCGCGTTGGATCCGCGCGTTGACTGCGGCTCGCGCCCTCGCGAGTGTTTGAGCAATTCCTGCGCGTTCCTCGGCAACATGCGGCACGATGCGTTTTGCCGCGTCGGTGGGGGTGGACGCCCGAACATCCGCTACGAAGTCGAGTAGGGGAGTATCGCGCTCATGACCGATCGCGGAAACGATCGGGGTGTGCGCCTGGGCTGCAGCACGCACGAGAGATTCGTTGGAGAACGGCAGCAGGTCCTCAACCGCGCCACCACCACGGGCGATGACGATGACCTCGACATCCGCGATCTCATCCAACTCCCGTAGCGCAGCGGTCACTTGAGGAACTGCGTGCACTCCTTGAACCGCAACCTCACGCACCTCAAACTGAACCTCAGGCCACCGTGCTCGGGCATTCACCAGCACATCGTGCAACGCCTCGGACTCGCGACCACAGATCAGCCCCACACGCTTAGGTAGGAAGGGGAGAGGTTTCTTGCGCTCGGGATCAAACAATCCCTCAGATCCAAGTTGCGCCTTCAACTGTTCGATCCGCGCAAGCAACTCACCGATGCCAACCTGGGCGATCTCCTTCGCCTGCATCTGCAATGTTCCGCGCTTGGTCCAAAACGTCGGTTTCACGTGCGCAACCACATGGGCACCCTCAGCCAGCGGCCCGGCCTGCTCAAGCGAGCGCGTATAGATCGACACGGGAAGCGACATGTCCAGGTCTGTGTCCCGGATCGTCAAGAACGCCATACCGGCACCGGGCCGCTTATTCAACTGAACGACCTGGCCCTCAATCCACAGCGGAACCATGCGGTCGATGTACTGTGCGATCTTCTGCGACAACACGCGCACCGGCCACGGATTGTCCCGCGTGGTATCACCAGCACGCACCGCCAACTCCATGGGCTCGCTCGGAGAGTCCTCACTCACAACCTCTGTGTCCTTCCCCCGTTGATCACTCAAACCTCAACTCCCTAACGGTTTGTTGGGTTACAAACTGCATCCGTTACGCATCATCTCTATAATCCACTGCACTACTTTGTCCGTAACAGCCTGACGCATCCCTCTGACAATTGTCCGCTTCACACGCACGTTCCCTCGCATCAACGGATAGAACCTGTGCCCATCGACTGTGAAAACAGCACAAACCGCACGTCATCCGCGCAAGGAGGGAATCGTCGCCAATCAGCCGCCCAGACGTGCACAAGGTCACCGCACTTTCCGCCCCCGTCCGTCAGACGCTTCACCTAGAATGAGGGGGTGAGCCAAACCCTTCTCGCTAATGACTCCCAACCTCCAGTCGCAACCAAGCGGGTGCTGCTCGCAGCGCCCCGTGGCTACTGCGCGGGCGTTGACCGTGCAGTGATCGCGGTCGAAAAAGCACTCGAACTGCACGGCGCACCCGTCTACGTGCGTAAAGAAATCGTGCACAACAAATACGTCGTCGAAACGCTCGCCGAACGCGGCGCGATCTTCGTCAACGACACCGATGAGGTGCCCGAGGGTGCGCGTGTCGTGTTCTCCGCACACGGGGTCTCCCCGGCAGTGGTCGCCGCTGCGAAGGAACGCAACCTCGACACCATCGACGCAACCTGCCCCCTCGTGACCAAAGTGCACAAAGAGGCCGTCCGATTCGCTAAAGATGACTACGACATCCTGCTGATCGGCCACACCGGCCACGAGGAGGTCGAGGGCACCGCAGGCGAGGCCCCAGACCACATTCAGATCGTGAACTCGCCAGACGATGTGGACAATGTCGTGGTCCGCGATCCCGACAAGGTCGTGTGGATCTCCCAGACCACGCTCTCCGTGGACGAGACCATGGAGACCGTCAACCGGCTGCGCACCAAGTTCCCCACCCTGCAGAACCCACCAAGCGACGACATCTGCTATGCCACCCAAAACCGTCAGGTCGCGGTCAAGAAGCTTGCACCACACTGCGACGTCGTGCTCGTGGTCGGCTCGCGTAACTCCTCAAACTCCGTACGCCTCACCGAGGTCGCACTCGACGCAGGCGCTCGTGCGAGTTACCTAATCGACTACGCCAAGGAAATCGACAGCGCCTGGTTTGACGGAGCGACCACAGTCGGCATTTCCTCGGGGGCATCGGTTCCCGAGATCCTCGTCCAGGACGTTTTGAAGTACCTTGCCGAGCAGGGCTTTGGTGAAATCGAAGAGGTTCGCACCGCAACCGAGGACCTCATGTTCTCCCTGCCACGTGAACTACGCGCTGACTTGAAGAAGGCCGGAGTCGAATCCAAGCGTCCGCGCCGTGAAGGCCGTAGGGATCTGGGCGTCGAGCCGGTTTCCGACTCGGTCGTTCCGGCTGGTGATGGGTGCAACGCCCTGTAAGAATTGAATCACAAGGCCCGGGTCCCTCGTGTGGAGGGGCCAGGGCCTTGCTGTTGGTGAATGTTCAGGCTTGTGCCTGTCATGCTCGTGCCCCTCTTCGCATTCGTACTCGTCACACCGTCCAGTTCAACAACCCACCCTTACACCCACGGCTACATCCAACCCCACCTACCAAACCGATGGGCTATTTTTGGTCCGGGTGCACGTCCAAAGATCATGCACTCGGGCCAAAAACAGCCCATCGAGTTCCTTAAGGTAAACCACTCACCCCACACGCCTAGACAGTGCAACATGGTGATTTCTGCGGAATCACCACCTAAGAAAAACACCTAACTCCGGAGAATCACCATGTTGGGCGACTGCGACTGCGCCACTCTAGGCCACGAAAGAACTAGGGCATAACAAAAACGAGGATCCCCGTCATTAGGGATCCTCGTTCTTTACTATGAAGTTTAAGTGCGGCCACGTTCTACTCTCCCACACCCTCCCGAGTGCAGTACCATCGACGCTGGTGAGCTTAGCTACCGGGTTCGGAATGGGACCGGGCGTTTCCTCACCGCTGTGATGGCCGCAGAAACAAGTTAACTACACTCCAGTGGCGAACACCAACTCCAGTCGGGGTAACCTCCACCACACCAAGCTCAGACTAGGCGTAACGTGCAGGCAAGTACGCAACCGAATCGTCGCCAATCCAGCACCGCTGCAATCGAACTCAACCTTTTGTGTCCGAGGTCAACCGAATGGCGGTTGACCTCGGACACAAAAGGTTGAGTTCGGATGGTGAGGTGAGGGGAGTCTCCTTGAGACCACGCCCGGTGGCTGCGGTGAGCCGGTAGAATGGTGCAACGTGGCTCTTACTATTGGAATTGTTGGTCTCCCGAACGTCGGTAAGTCGACGTTGTTCAACGCATTGACTCGTGCGCAGGTTCTCGCAGCGAACTACCCGTTCGCGACGATTGAGCCGAACGTTGGTGTCGTGCCTCTGCCAGATCCTCGCCTGAACAAACTGGCTGAGATCTTTGGCTCCGAGAAGATTCTGCCTGCGACCGTGTCGTTTGTGGACATCGCCGGAATCGTGCGCGGCGCATCCGAGGGTGAGGGCCTGGGCAACAAGTTCCTGGCAAACATTCGTGAAGCTGACGCGATCTGCCAGGTGACGCGTGCATTCGCTGACCCTGACGTTGTGCATGTAGACGGTAAGGTGTCGCCAAAGGATGACATCGAGACCATCAACACCGAACTGATCCTCGCTGATCTTGAGACCGTGGGTAAGGCCCTCGTGCGTCTTGAGAAGGAAGTGAAGATCAAGAAGGGCGACCCGGTTCTCTTTGAAGCGGCCAAGGTCGCCCAGAAGATTCTTGAAGAAGGTCAGACCCTGTTCGCTGGCGCCGGTGCCGCGAAACTGGACCTTTCCGAGATTTCCTCGCTGCAACTGCTTACCGCAAAGCCATTCATCTATGTGTTCAACACCGATGACGCTGGTCTTGCCGATGAATCGTTCCAGAACGAAATTCGCGAGATCGTTGCTCCCGCTGACGCGATCTTCCTGGACGCCAAGTTCGAGTCTGAACTCGTTGAACTCGAACCAGAAGAGGCCGCAGAGATGTTGGCGGAGAATGGCCAGGACGAGGCAGGGCTAGATCAGTTGGCTCGCGTCGGCTTTGACACGCTTGGTCTCCAGACCTACCTGACCGCAGGTCCAAAGGAATCCCGTGCCTGGACCATCCGCAAGGGATGGACCGCGCCACAGGCTGCTGGAGTTATTCACACTGACTTCGAGCGTGGCTTCATCAAGGCCGAGGTCATCTCGTTCGCGGACCTTGTTGAGACTGGTTCTGTCGCCAATGCCCGCGCTGCCGGTAAGGCACGCATGGAGGGCAAGGACTACGTCATGCAGGATGGCGACGTGGTGGAGTTTAGGTTTAATGTGTAGCGGATTGCAGTCTGGTGGGAAGAAATGATCTGCCCGAACGCGGCTTGCGGGGTGACAGTCCCCCAAAGTGCGTGGTTCTGCCCGTAGTGTGGCAAGCGGCTAGGCAATAGCGATAACGGAGCCAATCAGCACGTAGATACTGGTGGCGGCAATATCTCGGGTGGTGTGTTTCAGGCTGGTGGTGACATTCATCTGGGGGGGAGCCCCAGGAAGCCCGCGCCACATATGAGCCGAAATGGTCCTGGCGAAGCCCCTTGACGCTTGCTGTTCTCACCTGGGTCAGCGTGATCTCTGGACTCCTGAGTCTTGGGTCGGTCTATAAGGTCGTCGAACCTTTAGTCAACACTATTCTGAGTACGGATGATACCGGAAATGTCAAGCCGGTCCAGCCTGTCTGGGTATTTGTCTTCCTGGGACTCGTTGTCGTCTTTGCTTTGGCCAGGTTTCTGAGTCGCGTTGCAAAGAACGAGACTCAGCACTTTTCGTCCTTGTCTTGGCTCCCTGCGCTTACCGGCTGGGGTAGGAGGATCGGGCTTGCTCGCATGCAAGGAACCTGCCCGTTCGACGGGGGTCGGCTGCGATTCTATGACAAGCCTGTTCAGTGGGTAGATGATCTGAACACGGGGAAGCGCAAAGTCATGCAACGGCGAATGGCTGCGGAATGTGTCAAGAACGATGAACATTGTTGGACTGTCGACAAGACAGACAGAGGCGACCGGTGAACGAAGACGTGGTGGAGTTCCGCTTCAACGGCTGGCAGTCAAGTCTATCGATAGGGGCTGCTGCACGATCAGGTAACAACTTCAAATTCGTGCCATCAGGCTCCCCCGACATGTATAGAGTAGGACGTCTACCGGGAGGGAGGTTCGAGTGTCGGAAAGCGGACCAGAGACGAGACTGAAGTTCTTCGGCCTAAGCGACTACGGAACCTTTTGGCAGGCCGATCGTCTCCTAGAGCTCGTCCGTGAATTTGATGCTACTCGGGGCGATCAAGGCATAAACGACATCGTTGAGTTGCATCACCTCGCGCTGTTCCTAGAACATAAAATTCTCCCGAAGGACCTGGCCGAAGCAGAGCGAGACGCACCTCTGGTGCACGTCCCCGAGATCCGGGAAATCATCGGCAGATTTTTCGGCAAGGTGACTGACTCCACCTTCTCAACGTTCGTTCAGGACGTTGACTTTCAGTACCGCACAGATGTCCTCGATCTCCTCGGAAAGAACAAGGTCTTCGAGCGCTGCACTGGCTCGATCGTGCTTGCTGCACTTCAAGAGCAGAGGTTCCACCCGTGCGATCTGCTCTCATGCCAGCCACTCGTGCGTGCCTACGACCAGGAGATTCGGGCCTTGCTACTCGCTGGGCCGCGCAATGCTGAGCTGCTTGCGCGGAAGCTCCTCCAGTCCGAGGGGCGGGACCCAATCCACCTCCCGAAGAGCTTCACTCCCGCGGATCAGCGTGACCTGTTTGACCGCTACGTAGACGAGGAAGAGCCCAACCTCAACTTCGTCAAGCTGATCGCATCCGCACGAGCTGACAAGAACACCGGCGTCGATGCACGACTGAAGCTAAAGGCTAGTCGCAAGGCCGATGCGCTCACAAAGAACATGTTCGAGTCCACGGAGGGGATCAAGACCGGCTGCGAAGTGGGCATCTCAGCCGATCAGGTCGAAGAGGTCGTCCAGTCTTGGGACGGCATGGTTGGCAAGTACTCCTACAGCCGAACCTGGCTCACGGAGAACCTCGACTACCCGACTATCCTGAATAACTTCGTTCACCTGTTCCAGTTCGCCAACAAGCACATGCTCCTGGAACTACCTTCCTACGAAGCGCAACTTGGCGTCTTCGAGCGGTTCATGGGTACGCCGGGCAAGGGCGACTACCGGACGGGGGCGGCGTTCAGGCTCCAGGACCAGGCGTCCTTGCTCCAGACCTTGATGTACGAGCGCTTCCTCAGCTCCGAAGGTATAGAGCTCGAGTCGGTCATCGCTTGGTTCTTCACGGACTACCTTGAGCAGGAGTTCGGTGCCACGGGGCTGAAGTACCGCGCCTCCAGCCCGACCGCTACCTACCTTGAGAAGAGCCGACACCTGTTCTCAGAGATGGAGAGCGTCCTCAAGCAGTTCACGCTGCATGTTGACTACGGCGAGGTTGACCCGGAGCTGCTGACAATCACATCGGAGCAGCTTTCCTACGACGGCATCCCAAGTCAGGTTGTGGATAAGTACGCTTACGTTGCCAACAACGCAGACATCCAAGGAATTCAGCACCTGCTCTTCTCGGACCAATCCGGATTGGTGCACATCAGCAGCGATCTGGAGGCAGAGAGCTTCCTCCACTTGGTCATCGCCAATGACATCGCTTACGACCAGTTCCACGAGTACCAACAGCGCAACATCGACTTCCTAGCCGAGAAGGGCATCCTGACCGGAGATCGTGACCGAATTGCGTTCGCAAGCGCGCCACAATTGTATGTGCTCAAGGAACTCTGGGAGCGCGAGGTGACGAGCTGTCTCCATCACTCGGCTGCCGGCCAGAAAGCCATTGACGAGATGGTGAGCGCCGGATGGCTGGTGCATCGATCAACGCTGCTCAGCACCGCGGAGGTCAGCTACTTCAACTACTTCCTTAACGATAGGGAGTTCAGCAACGGACCTAGCCTGCGCAACCGCTACCTCCATGGATCACAGGCAGAGGGTGACGACGACCGCGTTCACCGCCACACGTATCTAATAGCGCTCCGCATACTCGTTGCGCTGGTCATCAAGATCAACGATGACTTCTGCCTGACGGATAACGCCGTGCTCGCGAAGGAATAGTGGCCGACTGCTGGCATGGTCTAGCACTCTTCAGATCCCTAGTATGTGGCGTCTCAGCCGGGTTCCCTGCGCCCGTGATGGAGCGCTACCGCCTTCGTGGCGTCCTGCAGGCTGACCCACGTCGAGAGTGAGCCTGTGTCCCCTGCTTAGTAGCGAGCACTGACCGTGGGGGGCGCACGTGAACCCCGTGTTCAGATGTACCTATGTGCCGGAACTCGGTGGAGTTTAGGCACGCGACCTGACCGCCCGAGCAGAGTTATTCGGTTCCGAGTAAGTTCGACAGAAACAGCTACGACTGCACTTCTGCCCCTAGTTAGAGACATGGGTGGTCTTTCCTATATAGAATTGATGGAAACAACGGGTAGAGGAGGTGCCGTCATGAAGCGCAAGAATGTTACTGCTGAAGCAATTCGTCGTTCCGCTATGCGTTCGACGCGGGCCTCGGCCGCACTCGAGAATCGTTCGGTGCCCGTTGGTTCCAAACGCTCAGATCGAGTCGAGGTTTTTTTAGCGACTCGTAACAAGCAGGCGTAATGAACCTCGATCCTGGCTACGGTGAAACGCCGATAACGCCAGATGAGGCTAGCGCACTCACTCCACTGGCTCGCCGGATCTTTGGTGATCAGCCAAATAAGGCGGAACTGTTTGAGGCTGAGCAGGCTATCGCAGATGAAGTCAGCATCGCACTCCAAAGCCAAATCGCTGATGGGAAACTTGCTCTAGAGGACCTTCTTGATGATGCTTTTCTACGAGAACTGCATGCGAAACTCTATGGTGACTTATGGACGTGGGCCGGCGTATATCGACGCCGAGAGTCAAGCATTGGTATCGACCCCGCTAATATCGCAGCTGAAATGCGAGCTGGTTTTGGCAATATAAAGTACCGTTGGGAACACGCCAAGGACTGGTCGGCCCGCGAACTGGGCATCGCGATCCATGCTGAAACAGTTCGAATCCATGGTTTTGTCGATGGAAATGGTCGAGCCACACGGCTCCTTGCCGACCTAGTCTTCCTGGCTGCTCAGGACTCCGATAGCGTTTATGAGAGTTACAACTGGGAAGTCGACAAGAGAAGCTACATAGTGCTTCTGCGGCAGTATGATGTGAACCGTGATCCCAAACCCTTAGCCGCATTTATTTCCACGATTGCGATGTAACGTATCCGGGTGGCGTTACGGTGTCAGTGCGGGTGCTGAGGATTAGGGATCTCCGGCCCGTTATCCCGCATCGAGAACGTGATACCTATCGACTGCGGAACTCGGTCGAATTCAGGTTCAATGTATAAGTTTTGGTGTCTTTTTCGGGTTTCGGAAGCCTCTACCTTGCAATACTCCGCTTCGCAACTGAATCTCAGTCCAAATTGCCCCACCTTGATTATCCGACCTGGCGGGGCGTTTTGTGTGTATTGCTAGGGCATTGTGGAACCGTCCGTCCCGCGTCAGAGTTGGGAGCTCTTCGGGACCTTCTGCCCAAAAGCTTCGGCGTCGCTTGAGTCCTCAACGGCTAGTCCTTGTTGACCAAAGCTATTGGCCTACGGTCAGTTCTTGCGATGGTATGACAAACTATCCTAGTGAGTTCAGTCCCGCAACCAAGACACGCCTCGCAGGGGAGGCTGGACACGTCTGCTCGGCTCCTTGGTGTGACAAATCGACTACCGCCGCGTCAGACGCACGAAAGTCTGGACTCTCTTCTACCGCGGAGGCGGCTCATATTAGGGGACGACGCCCTAACAGCGCTCGATATGATTCGACGATGACTGACGCGCAGCGGGCGGATCAGAGCAATGGGATTCATTTGTGTCGGAGTGATGCGAAACTAATCGATGATGATGAGACTATGTATCCAGTCGTGCTCCTGGAGCAGTGGAAGGCGCGACAGATAAGAAGCGCACGAGCCGCCCAGCAACATGGGTGGCGTGAAGAGCATATATGCGATCTCATTTCGCATACCACTACTTGGCTCGAATCCGATCCAGCAGGCATCCACGACCACTTGCGTGCCGCGGGAATGACAAGCGCCTGGTCGTCCATGGTCACTGACGATATTGCTACTCTCCTTGCGGAGCTTGCGCTCAACGCGCATAGTCACGCTGAGTGTGCGGACATCACTTTGCAGACGTCGGGGCAGGAAGTGCGGTTGTCATACTCCGAGGCAGGCCAACCATTCGGGAGAGCGGAGTTGGAAACCGTCGCGAATGGCAACGGGGGACAGACATACCTGAGATACTGGCTTGAGACTTGGGACGCGCACTACCTGTTGTTCAGCGAAACAGCAGAGAATGTCCGAACATGGGTCATCCGCAATCGCGCGGTTGCCCCGGATGAGGGCGCTCGATGTGCCGTCGTGTTGCCCAGAAACGGTAGATTTATCACGACGGCCTTTGAAGGCTGCGAAATTGTGCAGATTCACTTGAAAGATCGCCTTGCATTTAGTGACATGCCTCAGCTCGTATCGCGTCTAAGAGATGCGGCTGAGATTTGTCCGGTCCTGATCTCGAGCGACATCAGGCAAAATCTTCGGCTGCTCGAGCTTTGGTTCTCGAAGCATGGCGAAGACGCTACGGAAATATCCTCCTGGGAAGATGCGATCCTTTTCAAGTCTCTTACTCGCTAAGGTACGGGGCTCCACTGCGGGAGAATGGGGAATCCTCCAATATTTAGCAAGTCACTTACCGTCTACTTACATACTTGGGAGCTTTTTCGTTGCTGACGACTGGAGCAAGTCGGCGGTCTCAGCTTAGGACCGTTCTCGGACCAGCCAGAGGCCCGTCTACGTGTTGCTCAGTGAACGCCTCGCTGCCTCGTCGCACCCTAAAATAGGTTTGTTAGGAATAATCACAGTTCCGGGTTTGACTCGGAGGCCGAGTACCCTTCCGGCAACGCGGAACAGAGGTATCTTAGTGCCTCGTCGATCAGGTCTCGAATGTCGACTGCGTCGACTCGGTCGGCCTGAATTTGGCCCGATGCTTCGAACCGTAAGACGCCGTCGCCGACGAACCCGGGCTTTACGGATCTCCTCGTTGCGTTTTTAAGGCCATGCTCGACTACGGGGAGCCAGATCTCGTCGTTTGGTGTATTCCGGCCGCCGCCTCCTCGGAAGGTTATGAACTCACCAAGATCCGGGCGAACTTGCGCGAGGTGGAGATGGAAAGCATCCAGACGGATGGTGGTGTCCATGTACTTCGCTAGAGCCCACGCTTCGGAGCGCGTTTCTCGGGTTTCGTCCAAACTTGAGAAATCAATGCCCAATCGGAAGTTGATCTGTTGTAGCCCTTCAACCCAGCGTACTTCGGCGATCAGGCAGCGGGCCTCATCGCCATTGAGCGCCGCAAATCCCTGAACGAGTGCGAGTCCGCTCGTCCCTGACGAGGTTCCGGCAAGTGACAGCCACCCTTGCCCATTTAGATCGTGCTTAAGCCGACGTGAGACGAGGATGGCCAAGAACTTTTTCTGGAGTTCGTTGAGCTTGGCTGCCCCGGTAGCTGGGCGGAAGACGGAGTCGACGACGCTGTCCCATCTCCGCATTGATTGCTCTGCGATTCGTGCAAGAAGCGCCGCATCCTCGTCACGAGATCCTGACCATGCGTGGAACACATCGGCTAGCGAGTGAAAGCTCCACCGTGGGTAACCATTGACCAGCGTGCTGTCTGCTGCCATGCCGAGTAGGAGCAGGCCACCGTTGGTTGTAGCCTCATAACGTAGCCTCTGGTCCTCCGAAAAGTAGTGAGCGACTTTGACCTCGATTGCGACCGTTTCACCCTCAGAAGTCGTGAGTAGAAGGTCAATTGAACCTCGAACATGCTTCTTCCGCCTCAGCCTTGCGAATGAACGTTCGCGGTCAGCGGCGACGGGTACCGTGCCGATCAGTTCGCCCCACGGAGTCGGATCGCGGTCGGTGAGCTCCTGGATTAGGTCGGATACATGAACTTCGGTTGTCAGAATCCTTTCGAACCCCCTCAGTTGGCTTCTTTTCAACATGAGGCCTCTCTATCTTCGTCTATGCGTTGTCCAAGGCAAGTCTATAGACGTGTGTCCAGATCGAGTCGGAATACGCAGAGGATGATGACAGCCTATTGAGCTTCAGGCCAGAGGTTGGTATGCGTGGCGACGTCGTGTAATTCCGGTTCAACGTCTAGGACTATTCCGGGTCGAGATCTCGCACAGAGTTTAACTCTTGGTTGGATGCGACTCGCAGAGCGATCTCGTATGCGGTTTGCGTGCTTGCCCCCGCGTAGGTCTCCGGGAAGTACTTCGAAGAGCATGATCGACCGCATGATTGTTGGTGCAGCCAATGAAATGCTCTCTGCCGCATGAATGTCAGACCAATCTGACTGAGCAGGGCGTTACGAGGCGCCTAGTATTGTGGCAGCGACTACAGTGCCGTCGCCGTCTAGAACGGTTGCGTTGAAGCGGATGGCATCGATGGGTGCGTTTGTGCTCGCTAAACGGAGTTCCTGCGGAGAATCTCCACAGGCTAGCTCGAAAGATTCGGCTGCTTCCCATGCTCCGTTAGAACTGATGGCGACATTGGCCAGAATTGAGTTCTCGCCGAAGCAAACGACTTTGATTTCTTTTAACGCGGCGGCACTAGACAAGAACAACTGTACGCCGTCCCCTTCATTGGGTACTGGGTCTTTGGGTGTCACGGATTGGCCTACAGCGCCAAGATAGTTCTCGCTCGTGCTTTCTTGTTTAATGAAGTTATCCGCCTGAGTTTGCCATGCTAGCCAGTCGGGAGTTTCTTCTGAAGCGCATGATGACAGGGTGAGCGCTGATACCACAAGGGGCGCCGCTATGAAGGACCGTTTGAGTGCGGGCATTGGCTTCATTTCCTAGATGTGTTGCGATACGGATAGGTCGGTATGTGAGTCCCCTGGAACGCTCTCATCGCAAGACTGCGCTGTTTCGTGCGCACCGCTCCACACCTCTATCTTAGGGCGATCACGGCCTGTGCCTGTCTTTGCTTGGAGGGTAGAGCATCGTTACAAGTGAGTGAACAATGGGACACGGGGCGTTTCGTAGTGACTCAAATCACCTCAATGTGTTTAGTCTCGGTTATGGGGAGGCTCGGGCTTATCCCGAATCCCTGTTTCTAGCCGATCGAGGGGAAGCAAGATGGCCAGCATGGCAACGCGTACTCAGCAAGCATCGCAGGTGGCAGCACAGTCTTCGGCGGAAGGCGCTTCACCAAGTAAGCGAAGTTCCACCACCGCGGATGAGACATCAGCAGCGAGTCCCAGAAGAACCGCCCGGAAAAGCGCGCAGAACCCAGCAGCGAAAACAAAGAAGTCCGCGACCACGAGTGTAGAGAACTCGGTTGGTACGCGGACTTTCGTTTTGGACACATCGGTTCTGCTGTCTGACCCGAGGGCGCTGTTGAAGTTTGCTGAACACAATGTGGTGTTGCCGATTGTGGTGATCACGGAACTGGAGGCAAAGCGTCATCACCCGGAACTTGGCTATTTTGCGCGCTCTGCCCTGCGGCTCCTTGACCAGATCAGAATCGAGCATGGCGGACTTGACCAATCCCTGCCCGTGAACGCTATCGGTGGCACGCTGCGGGTGGAACTCAACCACATCGACCCGCAGGTGCTTCCGGCGGGGTTCCGGTTGGGTGACGATGACTCTCGAATCCTTGCAGTGGCCGCGAACCTCGCAGCCGAGGACAAGGATGTCACGGTCGTGTCCAAGGATCTACCCATGCGGATCAAGGCATCAGCGGTGGGGTTGCAGGCTGAGGAATATCAGGCGGAACTTTCACGGGAGACGGGCTGGACGGGTATCACCTACGCTGAGGTTCCTGAGCACACCATCAGGGAGATGTGGGAGAACGACTCCGTTGAGCTGACCGCACTGGATGGGCAGTTCGACCAGGACTCGGGGCCGATGCTGTGCCATAAGGGTGTGATCATGCATTCACCGAGCGGTAGCGCGCTGGGGCGGGTGACTGCGGATAAGCATGTGCAACTGATTCGTGGCGATCAGGAACTCTTTGGGCTGCGGGGTAGGTCGGCTGAGCAGAGGGTCGCGATTGATCTGCTTCTCGACGAGTCGGTCGGGATTGTCTCTCTCGGTGGTCGGGCGGGTACAGGTAAGTCAGCCCTAGCGCTGTGCGCTGGGCTTGAGGCGGTCATGGAGCGTGGACGTCACAAGAAGATCATGGTTTTTCGTCCGCTCTACGCTGTTGGCGGTCAGGAACTCGGGTATTTGCCGGGTAGCGAATCGGAGAAGATGAATCCGTGGGCGCAGGCGGTGTATGACACGCTCGGTGCGGTGGTGTCCAAGAACGTAGTGGACGAGGTGATCGATCGTGACCTGCTTGAGGTACTTCCCTTGACACACATTCGTGGGCGCTCGCTGCACGATGCCTTCGTGATCGTCGATGAGGCTCAGTCGCTTGAGCGTAATGTCCTGTTGACGGTGCTCTCGCGTATCGGACAGGGTTCGCGTGTGGTGCTGACTCATGACGTGGCCCAGCGCGATAACCTCCGCGTGGGCAGGCATGACGGCGTGGTGTCGGTGATCGAGGCGCTCAAAGGGCACCCGCTCTTTGGGCATGTCACGTTGACACGGTCTGAGCGTTCGCCGGTGGCGGCTCTTGTGACGGACATGCTGGAGACACTCAGCATTTGAGTGGGGTTGTTGTCTATTCCTCGGCGGGTGGTCACCTGCATCAGGTTGCGTGGAACGGTCGATGGTCATGGGTCTCTGGTCTCACCCGTGTACGTATGTCGCGTGTTACTTTCGTCGCATGTACGCGCATACTTCGAGGTTGGTGATTCGCCGGTTCTCGCCCGAGGACGCGGTTGCGCTTCATGGGTATCTGTCTCGCCCGGAGGCCGTTCAATTTGAACCGTACGGCCTGCACACCCTCGAGGACTGTTACCGGGTCGCCGCTGAGCGAGCCAATGATGAGAGGTTCTTGGCCGTGAGCCTTGGCGATGGAACGCTCGTGGATAACCTCTACCTCGCTCCCGAGGGGCCAGAATACTGGAACACCTGGCAGATCGGCTACGTGTTCCATCCTGATCACTGGGGTCAGGGGTATGCGACAGAGTCGCTGTCTGCGTTGCTGGAGGAACTCTTCTCTCACCAGATGGCTCATCGTGTTGTCGCCCGGTGTAACCCCCTCAACACACGTTCGTGGCGGCTGCTTGAGCGCGTTGGGTTACGTCGCGAGGCGCATCACCTGGCCGCTGCCAGCTTCGCCCAGGACATCAATGGTGCTCTCGTGTGGCACGACACCTATGTCTATGCCTTGCTCGACACGGAATGGGATTGCTGAGCGGTCGTTCGGCAGGAGTGTTCTGGACAACCACCTCGTGATGGCCAAGGGCGCTGTCCGTGAACTTCTGATGTATCGAGGATGGTGTTCGTTGATCTCTGCGCGAACGTTGCGCAGATCGGCCATTCGGTCTGGAAAGCCCTTTTCGACGAGTCGGCTGGTACGCGCGGATATCGCGCGTACCAGCCAACTCGTCGTCAATAGACATCTACGTGTTGACGGGAGTCGCACGCTGAACTAATGTACAACCAAATGGTTGTACAAGGTGATGAACTCAGCGACGAGCAGGTGAACCGGATCTTCCGGGCGCTTGCCGATGCCACGCGACGCGACATCGTGCGCCGCACACTCGTGGAAGAAGCCTCAATCTCAGATCTCGCACAGAGATACGACATGAGTTTCACCGCGGTTCAAAAGCACATCGTGGTGCTGGAGGCCGCCGACCTCGTCGCCCGAATCCCACGGGGAAGGGAGCGCATCATTCGGGGTAACCCGGAAACCATCCGAAAGGCCCAGCAACTACTGGGGCACTTTGAACAGATCTGGCGTGGGCGCATCGACCGACTCGACGCACTTCTCGCGGGAGACAACTAACCCAATCGAAAGGCCAAGATCATGCCTATCACCGAAGTCATCACGGACACAGACGCGCTCACACTCACGGTGATCGCGGACTTCACCGTACCCGTGCGTCGCCTCTGGGACGCCTACCTCGACCCACGAGAAATCGAGCGATTCTGGGGTCCACCAACCTATCCCGCAACGTTCACCCGGCACGACGGTTTCGTCGGCGGCATCACCAACTACTACATGACCGGACCTGAAGGTGACCGCAGCGGCGGCTACTGGGAATGGATCGCCGTAGAGGCCCCACATTCGTTTGAGGTGCGTGATGGATTCGCGGGTGAGGACGGCGAACCGAATGAGAACATGCCCAGCATGCGTATGACCTTTGAGTTCACCGAGACAGCACTTGGGTCACGCTTGACCACAACCACGCACTTCAATAACCTCGAAGAACTCGAACAGCTCCAGAAGATGGGCATGGTCGAGGGCATGAGCGCCGCTATGGGGCAAATCGATGCGGTGCTTGAGGATCTCACCTCTTTTGCTGCGGGCAACGGCACGCGGGTGCAATTGATCGGTGAGGATCAGGTCCGAGTCTCACGCCTCATTCGCGGTACGGTTACGCAGGTATGGCGAGCGCACACCGAACCGGACCTGCTCCGCCGGTGGCAGTTGGGCCCAGACGGCTGGAGCATGCCGGTCTGTGAGTACGGCGAACAGCCAGGACAGACCTTGCGGACTGAGTGGCAGAACGACGAGTCAGGAGAGCGGTTCGGCTTCGTAGGGGTGGTCATGGATGCCGTCGCGCCACACCGCCTTGTGGCAACAGAGCGCATGATCTCGCCGCAGGACCCAGACGGAGAGTCCAGCCCTGAGAGCCTCAATGAACTCACGCTCACATCTGTCGAAGGCGGTACTCTTCTGTCCTACCTGATCACGTATCCGAACAGTGAGGTCCGGGAAGCTGTACTGGCCACCGGCATGGCTGACGGTATGGAAACGAGTTACCAGCGTCTCGAAAACGAAATCCTCGTACAATGAGTGCTACCGCATGGTAGGCGGTCCGACCCAAAGGAGTGACAGTGGTTGCCTTGCCTCCACAGACCTACGAAGCTGAGATCAACTCTCCAGTTGCCGAGGTCTGGAAGGCCCTGACAACGAGCGAGGCGACCCAGGAATGGTACTTCGGCAACACGGTCGAAAGCGACTGGGATAGCGGCTCAGAACTGTTGTATCGCGGGCCGGATGGAGAGGTGGACATTGAGTGTTTGATCACCGATATTGAGCCAGGCGTCTATTTCAGGGGTTCCTTCCACCCTGTGTGGTCCCCAGAAGTGCTCCATGCCCCGTCAAGCACAGTGGAGTGGCGCCTAGAGGGGCAAGGTGACTCGACGCTGGTCACGATCATACATTCCGATCTTCCTACAGGTTCCCAGGTGGCACGTGAAACTGCAGTAGGCTGGCCGCATCTGCTTTCCTCGCTGAAAACCTATTGCGAGTCTGAAACGTAGAAACGCATGTGGTACGGACATAAGGAGTTCATCTGGGTGTAGGGGTTTCGTGGAGCATATCCCTGCCGGAACGCAACACACGAAAGTTCGTAACTAGCAGGCACATGAGCGCATTGCGTGCAGTGAACGGCTGCACGCAATGCGCTCATGTGTTTTCACAGGTGGATAGGAGTCCAGTCTGTCCACAGAGCTGGGATGGACCCCGTTGGTTCGATGGGCCTTCCGACATCATGGAGAAATGAGCAATGATGATGCCAGATCGGGTGGCACGCTTGAGTCTCCGGTAAGACCTGTGCGACGCGCTGCCTGGACGAATCAGCCACGATTTTTAACGCCTAGCGTTAATAACGCCTCCCGTTATATGGTGGAATTGTGATTCGGTCGTTCGGTAACCGAGAGACTGAGAAGATCTGGCAAGGGAAGTATGTGACGGCGATTGCTCGTGATCTCCAACGCCAGACGCTTCGGAAGCTGGAGTTGATCCATGCAGCGGCTCAACTAGGTGATCTACTCATTCCGCCAGGTAATCAGCTTGAGCGGTTGAAAGGTGACCTGAGTGCCTATCACAGCGTACGAGTGAACAAGCAATGGCGTATTTGCTTTATGTGGACTGATGGAGGTGCAGAGGATGTCACACTCGTTGACTACCACTGATGCTGGCTGGATTGATCCTATCCACCCCGGTGAGGTACTCATGGAGGACTTCATCAAGGGTTTCGGAATTACCCAGCACAAACTAGCGGTGTCCATTGGTGTTCCACCCCGACGAATCAATGAGATTGTCCATGGTAAGCGGGGTATCTCGGCAGACACTGCTCTTCGTTTGGCTAGGTACTTCGGCACAACACCTGAATTTTGGATGAACCTTCAATCCAATTTTGCGTTGCGTGTTGAACAGCGTGCGCTGCGTGAGCAGGTTGCCGCCATTACCCCGCTGCACGTTGCCTAGGCTAGCTTGTTCTTAGGCGGGGACGGGTGTGGCATCATCAAGAAATGCCTCAGTCCCAGGATGTTGAGACGCTGACTCTATTGCGTCGTGCCCGTGATCGCATGGACCGAGAGTTCGCGCAGCCGCTCGACGTGGAGTCGTTGGCCCGTTCGGTGCACATGTCGGGTGGACATTTCAGTAGGCAGTTTCGCAAAGCCTATGGCGAATCGCCCTATCAGTACCTGATGACCCGGCGGATTGAACGGGCGATGTCGCTGCTGCGCAGCAGCGAACTCAGCGTCACGGACGTGTGTTTCAGCGTGGGATTCCAGTCCTTGGGCACGTTCAGCACACGGTTTACCGAATTGGTGGGCGTGGCTCCCAGCGTCTATCGGGAGCAGGGTGCCCCGTTTGGTCCGGGCATGCTTCCGTGTATCGCACGGCAGGTGACGCGACCGGTCAGGAATCAAGAAGCGCGCGGCCAGTCCGGCCCATAGTGTGGGTGGCATGACAATCACAGTTCACTCCAGTTTCCTGCCGCACACCGATCCTGACGCATCCCTTGCGTTCTACCGCGACGTTCTCGGCTTCGAGGTCCGACTCGACGTGGGGTACGAGAGCATGCGCTGGATCACGGTGGGTCCACCCAACCAACCCGACACCGCAATCGTCCTGCACCCCGCCGGTCTGGGGGAGGGATTGACGGACGAGGAAAGCGCAATGCTGACGGCACTCGTCGCAAAGGGCGGATATTTCGGTGTCAACCTCGCAACCGACGATTTGGACGCAACGTTCGCACGGTTGGAGGCGCGTGGCGCCGACATCGTGCAGGAGCCGATCTCTCAGGACTATGGCGTACGCGATGCGGCGTTTCGCGACCCAGCGGGAAATCTCATCCGTATTCAGGAGAACAAACGATGACCGAAAAAGACACCAAGTCCGGCTTCAGCGCGCAGGAACGCGAGGCCATGAAGCAGCGCGCCGAGGAACTGCGAAACCTCAAGGGCGTGAAGGGTTCGGCAAAGAAGGTCAAGGAGTTCGAGGCATGTGTCGCAGCCATTGAAGCGCTCGAGGGCACGGATCGCGCTGTCGCGGAACGGCTCCACGTCATCGTGCTTGAGGAAGCACCGGACCTCGACCCGAAAACCTGGTACGGGTTCCCAACCTATGCACGCGACGGCAAGAACATCGTGTTCTACCAGCCCGCCGAGAAGTTCGGCACGCGGTACGGCTGCATTAGCTTCGAGGAACACGCGGCCCTCGACGACGGCGACATGTGGCCAATAGCGTTCGCCGTCAACCAGATGACCGAGGGGGTTGAGAGCCGGGTGCGAGACCTGGTACGCCAAGCGATCAGTTGACGCTCCTCCTGAACGCCCCATGCGATAATCTTGGCTTGAGACCAGAACCCCGAGAATGAGGCCAGGGAAACCAGTAGTGCCGCAGGTCAACTCCAGTTCCGTTACAGGCCGTGAGAGATGGCAGCCAGTTGGCTGGCTGAGTCATCTCCGCACCTCTCCGATTGTCCAGGCAATCGGCGGTGTCATCTCACTGGCAGCGGGCGCTCTCCTTATTGTGAGACCGCTGAGCGCGCTCTTGACATTGATTGTGGGCATAGCCGTCTTGTGCGGTCTGTCAGGCGTGCGTATGGCCTTGTCTGTCCCACGGCACCCCCTGCGTTGGATCTACACGCTAGGCTTGGCCGCGCTGTCCTACGGGATGCTTGCCTTCCTACCCGCCGTTGCTCGTCTTGTCCCGCTGATCGGTGCTGTCTTTCTCGTGGCATGCGGTGTTCGACTTGCCTATCGTGCGACACGACGGGACCCACAGGTGAGCGGAGTGCGCGCTGCTATGGTTCGCGGCTCCAGGGTCGCATACTCCCTGACAAGCATCCTTGCAGCATGGCTGTTCTGGACCTGGCCCGATGCGGCGAGCGTTGTCGTTGCAGCCATGTTTTCGTTGACCCTGATGTACATCGGAATCGCACTGTTGGCCAAGGGTGTCAGGCACCATTTCCCGGCTGGCCGAGGCAGCCGGCGCCGCACTCAAGCGACCCTGATCGTGCAGGTTGTTGGATCGGCTCTGGCACTCGCGCTTGTCTCATCAGCCATCTTCGGCACCGTGCGGATCCAATCTGACAGCGCAGCCGTCGATGAGTTCTACACGTGGGAACAGGACATCCCCGAGACGCCAGGCAGGGTCTTACGGGTGGAAGACTACGAGGGTACTGCGCCAGAGGGTTCCCACGCGCTTCGCATCCTCTACTCAACAACCCGCTCGGACGGTTCTCCCGCGTTGGCGAGCGCCGTAATCGCCTATCCGACAGACGACGGCCGCGATCCGCGAACGGTGCTTGCATGGCAGCACGGAACCACTGGTGTTGCACAGGCCTGTGGGCCAAGCCTTCGCCCCGATGCACTCACTGAACTTGCGATTCCCGGGATATCACAGGCAATTTCTCGGGGTTGGGTTGTCGTCGCCACCGATTATCCGGGGCAGGGGACGCCCGGACGATATCCCTACCTCATTGGTGAGGGCGAAGGACGGGCGACGCTCGATGCAATTCGAGCAGTGGGACAGATTCCCGAGGCCAAAGCGTCTCGGAGCGCTTGGGTCTGGGGACATTCACAGGGAGGCCACGCGACGCTCTGGGCTGGACAGATCGCTCAACGGTACGCACCAGAACTTGAGTTGCTCGGAGTTGCCGCCCTGTCCGCTGCATCTGATCCGCTTGTCCTCGCCGAAAAAATTGCTGGTCCTGGCGCACACAGCGCAATCGGCGACGTGGTTACGTCGTTCGTGCTTGTCCCATATGTGGACGAGTACTCCGATATCACTCTGGCAGCCACAGTGCACCCCGTGGGGCAGGGCATCGTCGAGACGTTCGCCTCTCGGTGCGTCTCAGATGGCTCGCTGTTGGTCTCAGCCCTTACCGCGATGACGTTTGGCCTGGACGCCCCGCTGTATCGCCTTGACCTACACCAAGGGCCGGTCCACTCTCGTTTGAGTGAGAACATCGCCGATGGAATGGTTCCGATGCCGCTCTTCCTCGGGCAGGGAACGGACGATGAGACCATTCCGATCAAGATGCAGCGAGATCTGAGCAACCAGTTGTGTACGATTGGTCGTACGGTGGAGACCCACGAGTATCCGGGGAAGACTCACATGAGCGTTATCGAGCAGGGATCGCCGCTCATCGGCGACCTCTACACCTGGGCTGATGCGGTCTACAGTGGGGCGACCCCTACCAATTGTGATACATAGTCACTATGTATTCAGGTATGCCTCGCAGGCCCTCGCCCTTGGCTGGGCGAAAGCCAACCCGTGATGATCTGCCCCGGTTCGCAACCGATAACCCCGATGCGATAGATGACATCATCCCGTTGGATGTGCCCATGCGGCTCTTGATCGTGGGTATCAATCCAGGGCTGTGGACGGCAGCGGTGAACGCTCCCTTCGCGCGGCCGGGTAACAGGTTCTGGCCTTCCTTGCATCGGGCGGGGCTCACGGATCATCTTGTGGATGCCTCGCGAGGTCTGCGGCCTGAAGATGAGGCACAGTTCCTACGCCGTGGTATTGGTCTCACGAACCTTGTGGGCAGGGCAACTGTGCGGGCAGATGAACTCACTCGCACGGAGTTGCGTGAGGGTGGCGAGCGGCTGGTGGCCCGCCTTGAGGGACTGGAACCCGCAGTGGTCGCCATTGCGGGCATCACCGCTTTCCGTGCGGCTTTTGGTCTGCCCAAAGCGAAGATGGGGGAGCAGGACACAGCCCTTGTCGAGGGTTGGCGCGAGGAGTCTAGACTCTGGGTTGTTCCGCAACCCAGCGGCCTTAACGCACATAAGAATATCGACTCGCTCGCACAGTATTGGCGCGACGTATGGCGTTCTGCCTTTTAGCGACGGTTTTCTTGGCGACGGGTTGGTCACGCCAGATGCCGACACGAGTTGGGTTGTGGGTGGGGTTGGGACTTTCGTCGACCCTGGATATGACAGGCTCTCTCGTACGCGGGGATTGACTTTAGCCATGAGGCTAATTAGATTAGCCTCATGGCTAATCAAAATAGTTATACTGTGTCGACGCAATTCATTCACGTTGATGGTGGACGAGTCGCCTTCGAATCCGAGGGGCGCGGACTACCTGTCGTGTGCCTGCCTGGAATGGGCGACCTGCGCTCTTCCTATCGATACCTCACGCCATTGCTCAGGGCCGCTGACTACCAAGTCATCTGCTGTGACCTGCGCGGTCACGGCGATAGCGACGCTCAGTTCGCCGAATATGGTGATGAACCGACTGCATCCGACCTCATTGCGCTGCTTGAAACCCTGGAGACTCCGGCAGTGGTGATCGGTAACTCCATGAGTGCGGGAGCATCAGTCATAGCCGCTGCGCGCCGCCCGGAACTGTTTCAAGCACTCGTGCTTATAGGGCCATTTGTGCGCAACCCCAACGACATAGGGTTCATCAAGCAGACGCTCTTCCGAGTGGCACTGGCACGACCGTGGGCGAGAGTGGTCTGGAATGCCTATCTTCCCTCGCTGTACGCGGGCGAAAAGCCTAAGGATTTCGCTGAGCACAAGAAAAAGATCAGTGCCAGCATGAAGCGGCCAGGCTATACTCGCTCATTCAGCCTCACAACCCGCACGAACCACGATCTTGCGGAGCAACTACTCCCGGAGATAAAGCTCCCCACGCTCATTGTGATGGGGGAGCAGGACCCTGACTTTCCAACGCCTGAACACGAAGCGCAATGGATTGCTGACACACTCGGTGGGCGCGTGGCAATGATTGCGGATGCCGGGCACAACCCACAATCACAGCAACCCGACGCAACCGCCCACGCAATCCTCGACTTCCTGAAGGAGGAACCCGCACGTGCCTAGAACGCCTCTCAACGCATCGAGCGTGATCGATGTGGCAGCACAACTCGCAGATCGAGAGGGACTGGATTCCCTGAGTATCGCGACGCTTGCCGAACATCTCGGGGTCAAGAGTCCCTCGCTGTACAAACACATCGATGGACTAACTGGGCTGAGGCGGGAACTGATCGTGCACGCCAAAAGCGACTTGGCGGCGGCGCTGGCTCGTTCGGCTGTTGGACGTTCCCGCAGTCAGGCACTCAAGGAACTCGCGGCAACCTATCGCAGTTGGGCGCAACAGCACCCGGGAACATACCCACTCACCGTGATCCCCGCCGATCCTGAAAGCCCAAGGGATCAACAGGTTTCGACCGAGCTTGTGGAACTGCTGGCCGCGGTCCTGGCTGGATACCACTTCCAAGAGGACGCTCTCATTCACGCGATCCGACATGTCAGAGCGGTACTTCATGGATTCGTTGACCTTGAGGCCAGGGGAGCTTTTGCGCTCGCGGTTGATGTCGAGGTCAGCTTCGCGCTCGCACTGGAATCGCTGATTGTGGCACTTGAGGGTCAGGCTCCAGCCACACCCCGGTAGTGCACACAGATATGATGCTTGGGCGGCGCCCGCTCAGTGGGCCGCCCCACGAGAATCACGGTCGCGTGTGAGCCAATAAGGAGCCACCCATGTCAGATCAGTTGCCACCCTGCCCAGAATGTAGCGAGTCATACACCTATGTCAATGGCGCATTGTTTGTCTGCCCAATGTGCGGCCACGAATGGAACCCGGAGGACGGGGCCACGGAGGATGCGCAGGTTGCCGTCATCAGGGATGCGGTGGGTAACGTGCTTGTCGACGGCGATGATGTCACGGTTGTGAAGGATCTCAAGGTCAAGGGTGCCGGTGGTGGAACCGTGAAGGTGGGAACAAAGGTGCGGGGCATTCGTTTGATCGAAGACGGTGTGGGAGACCACGACATCGACGCCAACGTTCCCGGTTTCGGTCGTATCCGACTTAAGTCCAGCGTGGTGAAGAAAGCCTAGGAGGAGCGTCTGTTCAGCGAGCGGGTGGCCACAGCCACCCGCTTTTCCCTTGGCGACGAGTCTGAGTGTTGCGTCATTCCTCCCGACTCAACTGGGGATACTGTCGCAAAGACCACGGGTTTCAAAATGTGAGATGTGCGACGCTGTTACATTTCCAGTCGGCTTGCCCCGTCCATCAACCATTAATTTCCGACATATCAGACAAAAGGTAAGCGTAAACCGATTGCCTGTGGAGATCTACAACGCTCGTTAACCGCGTAATCATGCGAATTTGGTCTTTGCGTTTCGATATATGGGATGAATGTTTCTTAAGTTACCCGCCGGTATCACTTCGATAACGATGTATGTGCTAGGTCCTTTTTTTGCTCACCGGTCTGCTGAAGGTGGGTACCTTTGAACTAACGCATTGGGAGTCGTTGTGGCCGAGTGCGCTGTTAGGACGCAACCGCAGCGCCAAAAACGTGGGCCACCTCCCGTCCTTCAAGGAGGAAAATTGAAGATCAAGAAGTGGGCAGCACCGCTCGCCGTAGTGCTTGGCGCCTCGCTGGCGCTTTCGGCATGCTCGACGCCAACCCCCAACGAGACCACACCGTCCGGTGAGGAAACCACCACCTCGACCGATAACGGCTCGGGTGAACCAAAGGTTGTCACCGTTGGTTGGAACCAGGCAATGTACTCGGCAAACGATGACACGAACCACGGTAACGCTGCGGCAAACGCGGTCATCAACTATCTGATTAAGTCAGAGTTCTTCTACTACGATGGCGACCTCAATGTTGCCCGTGACGAATCGGTCGGTACTTACGAGGTCGTCTCCGAGGATCCGCTGAAGGTTCAGTACACCTTCGCTGACACGGCAAAGTGGGCTGACGGTACTCCAGTTGACGCTGCCGACCTGCTGCTCTCGTGGGCAGGCGTTTCCGGTGTGTTTAACGACGATGTCACCGAGCGTGACGAAGAGGGTAACCTCATCATCGCTGACGACCAGGTGTTCTTCGCATCCCCAACCGCTGGTGGTGCGTTGGTTCAGGAATTCCCAGAGATTTCCGATGACCGCAAGTCCATCACTTTCACCTACACCAAGGTGTTTGGCGACTGGGAAATCAACCTTGACCTTGGTGTGGCTGCACACGCAACGGCCAAGATCGCCGGTCTGGGGGACGACGCGGCAGCGAACAAGGACGCCGTTGTTAAAGCTTTCCAGGACAACGACCGTGCGACTCTCGCACAGATCGCTAACGCATGGCGTACCGGATTCGACTTTGTTGCCTCCCCATCTGAGGACCAAGCACTCGGTAATGGCCCATTCAAGATCGTTGAATATGTTGAGAGCCAGTACATCACCCTTGAGCGCAACGAGAACTACGAGGGCAACCGCACGCCAAAGATTGATCGCGTAGTCGTTCGTTACTCGGAAGACCCACAGGCTCAGGTCCAGGCGCTTCAGAACGGTGAAATCGACATGCTCGCCCCACAGGCGACTGCCGACACCCTCACCCAGCTCCAGGCGCTCCAGGGCGTAACCGTTGAGACCGGTGTCGACGGCACCTACGAGCACATCGACATGGTTCAGGACAACGGCGGTCCATTCGACCCAGCAACCTACGGTGGCGACGCAGAGAAGGCTCAGAAGGTTCGCCAGGCATTCCTGCTGAGCATCCCACGTGAGGCAATCGTTGAGCAGCTCATCAAGCCGCTCAACCCGAACGCTACTACGCGTGACTCGTTCGTCCTGCTGCCAGACGACCCGAACTACTCAACCATGGTTGAGCAGAATGGTTCGGCTGACTACGCGAAGACCGACATCGAGAAGGCCAAGGAACTCCTTGCTGAGGTCGGCGTTGACAACGTGGACGTTCGCTTCCTGTACGGCAAGTCCAACGTTCGCCGTGCAAACCAGTTTGTTCTCATTCAGGAGTCCGCAGCACAGGCTGGCTTCAACGTCATCGACGGTGGAGACGACAACTGGGGAACCATGCTGGACACCGCAACCGACCAGTATGATGCCAACCTCTTCGGATGGCAGTCGACCTCGACCGCGGTGACGGAGGCTGACTCGAACTACCGCACCGGCGCTTCGAACAACTTCTACGGCTACTCCAACAAGACCGTTGACGCTCTGTTTGACGACCTGCAGACTGAGCTTGACCCAGCCAAGCAGCTCGAGATCCAGATCGGTGTCGAGAAGGAACTCTTCAAGGACGCGTTCGGTATCACGATCTTCCAGTTCCCCGCGGTCAACGCTTGGAACTCCCAGATCACCGGCGTTCAGCCAATCTCCATCAGCCCAACCATCTTCCACGGCTTCTGGAACTGGGACATCGCTGAGTAATAAAGCGCAGGTGAAACTCCTGTTCATCCGCTCGCAAGAGTGATAGCAACAGTGGCGCCAGGGCGATTCTCGCCCTGGCGCCACGCTGTGATTCACGGGTTTGCCCAAAACGCGGGTAAAATCGAGCGGTAATTCGCTTGCGGCGTGCCACGGGCCGCCGCTGGAGAGGTCAAATCATGTTTAACTTCATTTTCAGGCGCGCGCTGTCGTCGTTTGGAGTTCTACTCGTTGCCACGTTTCTCATCTATGTGTTGGTCGATGTCGCAATCGATCCACTGGCTGAACTGCGCACGAGTACCGCGCCAAACAAAGAAGCGCTCATTCAAGAACGCATCACTTTGCTGCAGCTTGATGTGCCATCACCGATCCGATACTTCGGCTGGCTGGCAGGCGTCGCCGGATGCTTCATCGGACAGTGCGACTTCGGTTCCGCCTGGAGCACTAATCAACAGGTCTCGGATATTCTCGTTTCGTCCCTGATCGTCACCATCAAACTGGTGACCGTTGCGACCGTGCTCGCAATGATCCTCGGTATCGCTGTTGGTGTTGTCTCGGCGCTACGCCAGTACACCGGCTTCGACTACACAATGGTCTTTATCTCCTTCCTGCTCTACTCTCTTCCGAGTTTCTGGGTCGCTGTTCTGCTCAAGCAGTGGGGTGCGATCGGCTTCAACGACTTCCTCGCTGATCCACACGTCGGTGCCCCCACAATCATTGTGCTGGCGGTAATCGCGGGCATAGTTTGGCAAGCCATGTTCGCCGGAGACTTCAAACGCCGTAGCGTCGTATTCGGAGCGAGTACAGTTGTTACTGCGGGAATACTGTTCTACGTTCTTGGAACCGGTTGGCTACTCAACCCATCGCTCGGCCCTGTGGTGATCGCACTCACGGCAGCGGCTGCGGGTGTTGCGCTGACAGCCATCATGGCCGGTCTGCGTAATCGTCGCGCTTTGTACTCTGCTCTTGCAACCGGTGTGTTCGCCGGTGTCGTGTGGTATCCGATGCAGTTCCTGTTCGTGAACTTCAGCGCGGCACTCACCCTGGTGTTCATCCTCGTGTTTATCGCCGTCGGTGTTCTTGCCGGATGGTTGTTCGGTGGTTACGACCGCCGTATCTCGATGAGGGTTTCAGGTCTTACCGGACTGATCGGCTTCGGACTGCTGTTCATCGACCGGGTGATGCTCGCATGGCAGCCATACTTCAACTCCTCGGCAATCAACGGTCGCCCCATCGCAACCCTGGGTTCGCAGACCCCAGGCCTTAAAGGTTCCTACTGGACGCACCAACTCGACTCGTTCACGCACCTGATTCTGCCAACCATCGCGCTGGTGCTGATCTCATTCGCCGCCTACACGCGTTACTCGCGCGCTTCAATGCTTGAGGTCATGAACCAGGACTATGTGCGTACAGCACGGGCAAAGGGTCTTTCTGAGCGCGTTGTCATTGTGCGCCACGCATTCCGTAACTCGCTGATTCCACTTGCGACCATCATCCCAATCGACTTTGCGGGAATCCTTAGTGGTGCGGTCATCACCGAACGCATCTTCGGTTGGCGCGGTATGGGAACGATGTTCCTCAGTGGTTTGGACCGCAATGAGATTGACCCGGTTATGGCTTACGTGCTTGTCATCGGAGCGGTTGCAATCATTGCCAACTTCCTCGCTGACCTGCTCTACGCAGTTCTAGACCCACGGATTCGAGTAAACGCATGAGCGAGCAAAACGTAGAAATTGAAGAAAGCCGCGGCGAAAATGCGATCGAGAATCGCGAAGTTGCCGGTCTGTCTCAGGGGCAGATCGTGTTCCGCCGTTTTGTCCGGCACAAGGCGGCAATGACCTCGGTTATTGTCATGGTCGCTGTCGCACTGCTCGCTATCACCTCAATCGGGTGGGGACCAATTCCTGGCTGGTGGCAGTGGAATTACACTCAGACTGCACCGCAGGCCAACCCGGGTGGAACCCCAACCCTGCAGTTGTGGGGCGAGAGTGGCTTCCGAATCGGTGACTACCCGTTTGGTCAGGACGAACTCGGGCGCGATAACTTCGCACGCGTCATGCGCGGTATCCAGACCTCACTCGTGGTGATGTTCATCGTTGCTGGTGTCTCCTCCGCAATCGGTATTCTCATCGGCGCTGTCTCCGGGTTCTTCCGGGGCTGGCTCGACTCGCTGTTGATGCGTTTCACCGAACTGTTCATCGTGGTTCCCGTACTTATCACCGGTGCGGTACTCGGAAAGTTGTTTGGCTCACCGGCCCCAATCGTTCTGGCGATTGCATTGGGTGTGCTCAACTGGACTAGTCTGGCCCGTCTGGTGCGTGCGGAGTTCCTCTCCCTGCGTGAACGCGAGTTCGTTGAAGCGGCACGTGTCGCCGGAGCATCCAACTCCCGTATCATCTTCAAACACATGCTGCCAAACACGATCGCGGTGATCATCGTGAACACCACGCTGATGCTGAGTTCCGCGGTCCTACTTGAAACGGCACTGTCCTACCTCGGATTCGGTATCCAACGCCCAGAGGTTTCGCTCGGTAACCTGATTTCCGAATACCAGTCGGCGTTCACCACCCGTCCATGGCTGTTCTGGTGGCCAGGTCTGTTCATCGTATTGCTCGCGCTGTGCGTGAACTTTATCGGTGATGGTCTACGCGATGCCTTTGACCCACGTCAGCGCAAGATCCCGACCGTACGCGCAATGCGCAAGGCGGAGCGGAAGGCGCAGGCTCTGGAACTGACCTCGACGACCCTGCCTGCCAAGAACAGCAAGGACGTCTAACGTGATTTTCTCCGGGGGAGCGCTACACACTCAGCGTGATAACAAAGACCAAGGCGCACACCGTCAATGCGGTGATGCCCACGGTGTTGTGACGCGTGGTGAGCTGTGCTCCCTCCGGTCGAACATTGCTCAGAAATCCGGCTTCGGCCAACGTGTTCATACGGTGCTCTGCGAAGGTCTTGACCTCTCCGGCCAAGCCAAGGTTATTGCGCTTGTTGGCGATAGCGGCGGCGTAGGCGCTGTGGCGGTTTCCCTCACGGTCAGTGACCACGAAGGTGCCGCGGATGTCCAACTCTGCGACAGCGGGCCAAGGTATGTGTACCGAGCGCAGGGGATTGGTGATGAGGATTCCTCCATCCGATATCTCAACGCTGGGTCGCAGATAGAAGAGCCATACCGCAACCGCAAGGAAGACGGTGAGGGCAACCACACGCCACCGCAGTTCAGAGTTTCCTGCGAAGAAGCCGCTGATAGCGGCTGCGGCGAGAATTGCCCACACGATGTACGCAAGGACACGGCTGAACAACGGTCGAAAGATTTCTGTAGGACCCATAACTTTATTGTGACAGCGCGCTCGTACTTAGAGGCACGCGACGCTCTGTATCGAGCTGCTGTATGTGGAAGGAAGTGATTGGCGATGATGCAAGTTAACGCACAATCCCCTCAGAAGACCGGTGAGCCCATCCTCAAGGTGGATGATCTCACGGTTGAATTTTGGGTAGACGGCGAATGGTTCGCCGCTGCAAAGAACATTGACTACGAGGTGCACCCGGGCGAGGTACTGGCCATCGTGGGCGAGTCAGGTTCAGGCAAGACTCAGTCGTCGATGTCCCTGCTTGGTCTGTTGCCTGCGAACGGTCGTTCGAAGGGTTCGGCGAAGCTCAATGGCAAGGAACTGGTCGGCCTGAGTCACTCGCAACTGCGCCACCTGCGCGGTAACGACATGGCGGTTATCTTCCAGGAGCCGATGACCGCGATGAACCCGGTCTATACGATCGGCTTCCAGATCATCGAGACTCTGCGTACTCATACTGAGATGAGTCCGAAGGAAGCACGTGCACGTGCTCTGCAACTCTTGACTCTGGTTGAGATCCCAGATCCCGAGGTTGCCCTCGACAAGTACCCGCACCAGCTTTCTGGTGGACAGCGCCAGCGCGCAATGATCGCTCAGGCGCTCGCACTCAACCCGAAGCTCCTCATCGCGGATGAGCCGACCACGGCTCTCGACGTGACGGTTCAGGCCGAGATTCTTAAGCTCATGGGAGAACTGCGCCACAAGTTCGACTCCGGTATCGTGCTGATCACGCACGACATGGGTGTCGTCGCAGACATGGCAGACCGCATAATCGTTATGCGCAACGGCGTCATTGTGGAGCGTGGCACTGCGGATGAGATCTTTAACCGTCCGCAGCACCCATACACCAAGGAACTCCTTGAGGCTGTTCCGCACCTTGGGGAGTTCACCGCCAAGGACGTCGACCCAGCCATTCCAGTGGCATACCGTGATGACGAGTTGGTGCTGCATGCCAAGGACCTCGTGATTGAGTATCCGAAGCGTGGCCGTGTGCCAGCAGTCCGAGCGGTTCAGGGTATTGACCTTGAGATCGCAAAGGGCGAGGTCGTCGGTCTCGTGGGTGAGTCTGGTTCCGGCAAGACCACGGTTGGCCGTGCGGCGATCGGTCTGTTGCCTGTAGCCGATGGCTCGTTGCGCGTTGCAGGCCACGAACTTGCCGGTATCTCGAAGGCCAATCTGCGCGATGTGCGGAACAATGTGTCGATCGTGTTCCAGGATCCAGGTTCGTCCCTGAATCCTCGTCTCCCGATTGGCGAGTCGATTGGCGAACCGATGTTCCTGCACGGTGTTGCCAAGGGTGCGGGGCTGCAGAAGAAGATCGAGGAACTACTCGATCAGGTTGAGCTGCCTCGTGCGATGCGTAACCGTTACCCACACGAGCTCTCCGGTGGTCAACGTCAGCGCGTGGGTATTGCCCGCGCACTGTCACTGCAGCCAAAGCTCCTGATTGCGGATGAGCCGACCTCGGCACTGGACGTTTCGGTTCAGGCCAAGGTCTTGGACCTGTTCATGGATCTTCAGCGCGAGCACGGCTTTGCCTGCTTGTTCATCTCGCACGACCTTGCCGTTGTCGAGATGCTCGCCTCGCGTATCGCCGTGATGCGTCACGGAAAGATGGCTGAGTTCGGTACGCGTAAGCAGGTTCTTGAGAACCCGCAGGATGATTACACTCGCAAGTTGCTTGCGGCTGTTCCTGTTCCAGACCCTGAGGCACAGCGTCAGCGTCGCGAACTACGCAACGCGCTCATCAACTAACAGTCCACATCATATGGGGACCCCACACAACTGTGTGGGGTCCCCTTTTTGGCCTGTCTGTCACTGGCCTGTGGATTTTCTCGCCGATCTGTCTCCAAGACCCCACGGATTGACGCCGAAACCCACAGGCCGACACGGCGGCTGGGTGAGGTGGCACCGGTTTTTATGGCGGCGACGAGTCGGCTCGGCCCGGAGAGCAAGCACCTGGCCCGACGGACTCGTCGCGAAGGTTCTCTGAGTGCAACCAAATGTGAGGCAGAACATGAGTGCCCATCGACACATCGTGGGAGCCAGTATTGAGTTCTCCGGTACGATTGCATAGGCCATCGTTCGAGGTTGTCACGGCCAAGTCTGGTCAGACATCCCATTTGGCTGGACACCACAGAACCGGCTAGCACAGTTAGCAGTGTTCGCACCGACAACCACAAGGTATGCAGGTGAGCCAACTGCAATGCCTCGAACGCCAAGGATTTCCGTCCGGTGCAGCGCTCCCGCGACCGCTGCGGCAACTGGACGCCATACTGCTGCGCGCTACGTGCAGTCCCTCAAGCGTTGAGAAGTTCAGCGTGTCCCTCTCAGACCGAGAATCGAGTTCATATATGTCAGTGCGCTCTGACCTGCGCAATGTGGCAATTGTTGCCCACGTCGACCACGGTAAGACCACCCTTGTTGATGCAATGCTCCGCCAGACCGGTGCATTCGATCCGCGTGCGAACGTTGATGAACGCGCAATGGACTCCGGCGACCTGGAACGCGAAAAGGGCATCACGATCCTCGCCAAGAACACCGCTGTACGCTACTCGGGTCCAGCCGCCGAAAAGGCCGGCCACACCGATGGCATCACCATCAACGTTATTGACACCCCAGGTCACGCTGACTTCGGCGGCGAGGTCGAGCGTGGCCTGTCGATGGTCGATGGCGTTGTACTTCTCGTGGACTCCTCTGAGGGTCCGCTGCCACAGACTCGCTTCGTTCTCCGTAAGGCGCTTGCCGCCCGTCTTCCTGTCATCTTGGTGGTGAACAAGGTCGACCGTAGCGACGCACGTATCACTGAGGTTGTCGGTGAGGCCACCGATCTGCTGCTCGGCCTGGCCTCGGACCTGCAGGACGAGGTTGATGACCTTGACCTCGAGTCGATCCTCGACGTACCAGTCGTGTACGCGGCAGCCAAGGCAGGCCGCGCAACCTTGGACCAGCCAGCCGACGGTAGCCTCCCAGACAACGAGGACCTTGAGCCACTGTTCCAGACGATCCTCGAGAAGATTCCAGCGCCAACCTACGACGAGGACGCGCCACTTCAGGCACACGTCACCAACCTTGACGCTTCGCCGTTCCTTGGTCGTCTTGCCCTCCTGCGCGTGCACAACGGCACGATCCGCAAGGGCCAGCAGGTCGCGTGGTGCCGCCAGGACGGTAGCCAGCAGACCGTGAAGATCACGGAACTTCTGGAGACGAAGGCACTCGACCGTGTCCCAACCGAAGAGGCCGGACCTGGTGACATCGTCGCCGTCGCCGGTATCTCGGACATCATGATCGGTGAAACTCTCACCGACATCAACGACCCGCGCCCACTGCCGACCATCACGGTTGACGACCCGGCGATCTCGATGACCATTGGTATCAACACCTCGCCATTGGCAGGTAAGGGCGGTAAGGGCCACAAGGTCACGGCTCGCCAGGTGAAGGACCGCCTCGACTCGGAACTGATCGGTAACGTTTCACTGAAGGTTCTGCCGACCGAGCGTCCAGACGCATGGGAAGTACAGGGCCGTGGAGAACTGGCGCTGGCGATCCTCGTGGAGCAGATGCGCCGCGAGGGATTTGAGCTGACCGTTGGCAAGCCACAGGTTGTGACCAAGAAGATCGACGGCAAGGTCCACGAGCCTATGGAGCGCATGACCATTGACGTCCCAGAGGAGTACCTGGGTGCGGTTACCCAACTTATGGCGCAGCGCAAGGGCCGCATGGAGACAATGTCCAACCACGGTTCAGGCTGGATCCGCATGGAGTTCGTGGTCCCAGCGCGTGGCCTGATCGGGTTCCGCACCCGCTTCCTGACTGAGACTCGCGGAACCGGTATTGCGTCCTCGATCGCCGAGGGCTACGAGCCATGGACCGGTGCCATCGAGACCCGTGTGAACGGATCACTCGTGGCAGACCGTGCCGGTGTGGTGACGCCGTTCGCAATGATCAACCTGCAGGAGCGTGGCTCGTTCTTCGTCGACCCAACGCAGGAAGTCTATGAGGGCATGATCGTTGGCGAGAACTCGCGTAACGAGGACATGGATGTGAACATCACCAAGGAGAAGAAGCTCACCAACATGCGTGCGGCTTCCTCCGACTCGTTCGAGAACCTCATCCCACCACGCAAACTGACTCTTGAGGAGTCTCTTGAGTTCGCTCGCGAAGACGAGTGCGTCGAGGTCACCCCAGAGATCGTGCGTATTCGCAAGGTGATTCTGGACCAGACAGAGCGTGCCCGTGCGACTGCTCGCGCGAAGCGGGCGTGAGCGTAGCACCTCGCCGCTGGGCTGCCGCGCTGCTCGGTTCGCCACGAGCGGGGAAGACCCCGCTCGACGCGTTGTAGGTGGAGGGAACCGCCCACTCGCGCGGCGGTTCACCTGAGAACGTAACTCGAGAAGGTCCGTAACGTGCCACGTTACGGACCTTCTCGTCGTCAAACAGGGATTTTGAGCGCTTGACGCGCCTGGTGAGATGGGAGAATAGGGCAGTGGAGATTCGCGAGCTTGATCTTGTCGGACCAATCGTGGCGGTGCACGCGCACCCCGACGACGAGACTTTGTCCTCGGGTGGGTTGCTCGCGTTGGCCGCGGAGCGCGGCTTCGGGGTGACCCTTGTGACCTGCACGCGCGGTGAACAGGGTGAGGTGATCGGAAACGATCCGGATGGCCTGGAGGGAAATGGGCCTGCGCTGGGTGCGTATCGGGAGCGTGAGTTGGCTCGCGCCATGGCGGCGCTCGGGGTGCGCGACCATGTGTTCCTAGACCAACTTGTCCCTGTGCCTGGCGACGAGTCGGTTCCGCTTGATGCTGCGGTTACGGTTTCTGAGGTGCGGTTTTGCGACTCTGGGATGTCATGGGTCGATGGTGAGCTTGGTGCTGGCGTGTCCGGCGCCGCGCAGCCTCCCGACGAGGTGTCGCCCGATGCGTTCTACTTTGCAGACATCGAGGCATCGGCTTCGCGCCTGGCTGGCGTGTTGCTCAAGCGAGCTGCGCGGACTGTCGTTACCTATGAACCTGGCGGGGGATATGGGCACCCCGATCACATCCGTGCCGCACAGGTGGCTCGGCGTGCGGTCGAACTTGCTCAAGACGGTGGTGCCGGACCGATAAGGATGCTGAGTTCGGTGATTCCAGCCGACATCGCTAGGTCTGGGCGTGCTGCGCTGCACGACCTCGCAGCGCGTGGACTGGTAGCGGGAACGGACCATGGCGGAGTCATCCCAGAGGTTTCAGCGCCTCTTGCCGCTGTCAGTGCACACGAGGACGCGACTGCCTACACGCTCGACACGAGGGACTACCTGCCGCAGGTTCTTGCGGCGATGAGAGAGCACGCAACACAGATTCAATGGGCCTGTGAACTGCCCGCCTATGGCATTGCGGCTGGTGCTGCCGTGATTGGCAGCTATGCGCTGTCAAACGACATCATCTCGCCGTTGTTCTCGCATGAGTTCTACGCCGAACTGCTGTGACCTAATCGGTATGTAAAAGGTATGGATCGATACCGCAAGTTTCAGGTTCTCATCAGGGTTTTTCGATAGGTTAGAGGCATGAATTCAGGCAAGGTGGTACATCTGGTGCGGGTCGTCGAGTACGCAACTGCGCTACTGTTCGGAGCTTTTGTCGCGGTGCTTGGAACTGCTGCCCATCGCGCCTATGAACCCTACGCTCTGATCTTTGCCCTGCTTGCCGTTGTGGTATCAGGAGTCATGGTCCGCGCATGGATCGGGCTTGGTGGCGTGGCGGCTTTCGGGGCTGGCTGGATGATCATGGCTCAGCTTTTCGCGCTGGGGGGACCCGGTGGGGACATCATGATGCCTAACCAGGTCATCACCTACGTGTGGCTGTTTGGTGGGGTGGTCGCCGTCGGGGCAGTATGTTTCACCCCACGCAAGTGGTACGCAGAGTAGTTTCCGCTGAAATGCAGGGGAATCTCCACTTAAACTTGATGGGTGCATCTACTTGGCCAGATCCCGCATCCATCGTGTGATCTCAGCCGTGTATCTGATATCCAGATGCGCGCATATGGAACGTATATCTTTAAGCACGATGACCTGAACAACAACCGCATTAACCGTTAGACCAATAACCGTTAGTGCATAGAATTGGAGTAATTGATGGCTGGCGTGGAAGACCTGGACCCGCGCGAAGACGGCGTCGAGGCCCCATCTAACGCAGAGGTGACATCCGCTGACTCACCAGAGGAAGCGGCGCAGGGGGAGAACACTGAGAGCCCAGCACAGCCTGCTGCGGTCTCGCCGTCGCCAATTCCCATCCTTGACCGACCGCCGGTGACTACTAGTGCACCTGTGGACGACGTCAACCCAGCGGATCTGTATGAGGATGACGACCCAGAGGAAAGCGCCTCGGACGAGCACATTGATGCTGATGGCAGTGCTGAGATCGATGCTACGCCAGCCGATAGTGCTGAGCCGGGAAGCACTGTTGAAGACAGAGTGGAACCTGACGAGACCACGGCGCGTGAGGACAGCGCTGAAGACGTAGAGACAGTTACCGATCCCGTCATCGATCCTCAGCCAGAGACGGGACAAAAGTCAGAGGACACCGACGACGGGGATGTCATCGGTGTGGGTCCTGAGGCGGAGCATGACGGCGAGGAAGCCGAGAATGCGGGGCAAGAGGACACATCAGCCCTGGAGGGTAGCGACGATGATGACGCTACCCACGTTATCGAACGCGTTGTCGTGTCTCCCGCAGAGCCTGACGCTGGAGTCGACGCGAGCACAGGGGAGGAAGCTGCCGAGGTCACCGCGGAATCCGAAGTAGTCGATAACCTTACCAGTGACGGGGCTCTGCAACATGGTCCTCACGATGGCGACGACACCGTCGTGATCGCTGCAACGTCTGAGACGGCCTCCGAAAGTGCTTCAACTGGACCGGTCTCGGCCGTAGAGGAGAACGACGAACCTCGCGGTGACGTCGAGAACTCGGTGAAGGCTGCTGCAACCCCGGTGCGCGTCTCTACACGGACTGAGCCCGCCACGAAGACGCCAGCGGCCCCGGCCTCGATCAAGCCGAGCACTCCAGCGAAAGAGCCGCGAACCGTCGACGAGTCGGCAGGCCCGGCATTCGCTGATTTTGAGGAAGAGAAGTCTGGACGTGGCTGGGTGAAGGCGGTAGTGGGGACGCTCGCCACGATCCTGGTGCTCGGTGGTGCCTACGCGGCTGCCCAATACGCGTTCGCTGATGAGATCGCCAAGAACGTCAGTGTTGCGGGCGTTGAGATTGGCGGCTTGAGCGAGGCGGATGCCGCCGTAAAACTCAACGACGAACTTCTTCCAAAACTCGACGAGGAAGTAACTCTAGCGGCCGGTGATCTGAACACCACCGTGGTACCGTCCGCGGCGGGAATCACCTTCGACGCTGAGCAGACTGTCGAGGGACTCACCGGCTTTTCATGGTCCCCGAGCACTCTGTGGGAGAAACTTGCTGGTGGCGAGGCCATCGAGCCTGTGTTGGGCGTAGACAACGAACAACTTGACTCCGCGGTTGCAGAGGTGGAGTCCGCTCTCTACGTCGAACCTGTCAGTGGGACCGTCAGTTTCGTGGACGGCCACGCTGTCGCCACGAATGCCGAGAACGGTATGGGCGTCGATTCCGAGCAGGTGAAGCAACAGTTGCTTGCCCATCTGTTCTCGCAGACCCGTCCCGTGCCACTCACAATGCAAGAAGTCGAGCCTGAGGTCACCCAGGCGGCAACCGACGCGGCGCTTGCCACCGCAAACAAGATTGCCTCCGCCGCAGTCATGGTCGAGATCGACGGCCAGAAAGCTGAGATCCCCCAGGAGGCGTTCACGAAGAATGTGGACATCAAGTTCGAGAACGGCCAGGCGACCTTTGCGTTTGATGGCAAGAAACTCGCCACAGAGGTTGTGAAGCGCACGAGCGATCTGCTGCGGGAAGCAGAGGACGCCCGTTTCGTGTTTAAGGATGGCAAACCAGTCATTGAGCCAGGGCAGGCCGGCACCCGTATCGATGATGAACAGCTTGCCACGGCGTTCCATGCGGCAGCGACCACCGATAATCGTGTAGCGCAGGTGGATCTGGTTGAAACAGATCCAGAACTCTCCGCTCAGAAGCTTGAAGATCTCGGTATCAAGGAGAAGGTCGCAAGCTTCTCCACCCGCATCACGAACGACCACTGGCGCACCGAGAACCTGCGGGTCGCTGCCAGCCGCATCACCGGATACCTGGTGCGGCCAGGTGAGGAGTTTGACCTCATGAAGGTCATCGGTCCGGTGTCGCGTGAGAATGGCTACTATCCCGCAGGCGTTATCGTCAACGGAGTGCACACTGAAGGCATGGGTGGCGGACTCTCGCAGGTGGCAACGACCACGTATAACGCTGGTTTCTTCGCCGGTATGACCGATATCGCACACCGCCCACACACCGTGTGGATTCCACGCTACCCAGAGGGTCGTGAATCAACCCTGTTCTCCGGTTCGATCGATATGATCTGGCGTAATGATTCCGAGACAGGAATCTTGCTCCGTGCCTATGTGGCCGATGGAAACCTGACAGTTGAGGCATGGGGAACCAAGACCTACGAGGTCGAGACCACGACTTCGCCGCGCCGGAACGTCACTCCGGCCCGTATGACCACGTCCACCGCTGCCAACTGCTCGTACTACCCAACGGGACAGCCGGGATTCAGTGTCACGGTCACCCGTAAGGTCACCGAAATCGCCACCGGCGAGGTGGTCGCAGACGAGGCGAAGTCTTGGACATACCGCCCTGACAACGGCGTGACGTGTAAGAAGGACGAGTCCAAAGAGGACGACTAAAGGCAGGAGAAGGATTGGCCTTCCCACTCTGTAGCCCGTGGCGGCACGTTGGTCGCTGCGGGCTATAGCATGTTCGAGAGCACTTGTTTATAAAGCTTAAGGAGTCTTCATGCTGGGAAAGAGCGAGCGGGAGTCCGCCGTGCACGCGCGCGCCGCTGCGGTGAAGGGCGGTTGGGACAACGGGGACTCAGTGCTCCTTGAACTGGGGTCGCGCACCAGTATGCTTGCGACCATCGCCGCCCTCGATGCGATCAACGGTGTGGTTCATATCGGCCACCCCTCGCAGCCTGACCCGGGACTTGAGCGTCGTCTGCTCTCGGCTGATAACTCCCTTGTCCTTACGCAGTCCGTGTCGATCGATTCGCAGTGGACCCTTGTGGGACGCTCTCATGAGAGCAACGGGACCGCGATCATCGATGAGGCGGGTATGCGCGACACCCGTCAGGTGCTGCGGACCCTTGGCATCACGCCGCAGGTTGTCTCAACCACGATGTCCGTGGATGACCGCTGCACGCTGGCCGGTGAGCACGGCATGCTCGTGCTCGAGAAGGCTGCGATCCCCGCAGGTTACTTTGAGCTTGAGGGCGCATCGTTGTTCGCTTCGGTCCCGCCACTGTGGTACGGGCTGCTCGAAACCGCCGAGGAACTCTACGACTTCACCGAGCGTACTCAGATCTGGCTCGCGTTCGGTCCCACTGAAGATCACGAGGGTTCGTTGCGCATCACTCTGAATGTGTTTGCTGAGCACAGCATCGACCTGCAACACCTTCGTTCCCAACGGGCAGCCAATGGCACACACGTGTTCCTCAGCTCGTTCGCGATTGCTGACTCAACCGTGCTTCGATCCCTCTTGGCGCAACTCTCGGCGCAGGAGGTGCAGTACCGTATTCTCGCGATTCTGCCGGGTACCCAGTTCATTCCTGGACCAGATGCCCTTACCCCAGTGTGGTCGAACATGTCCCAGTCCGCCATTGCCGCGGCCTCGTCGAAAGCGAACTAACGCGGATGTCTCCCCGTGTTGCGTATCTAGGCCCAGAGGGAACATTCACGCATCAGGCGGCGATCGATGCGATTGGAGGCGATGCCCAACTGGTTCCGTTGCCGATTGTCACCCAGGTGTACGACGGTGTTGAGGACGGCGGATTCGAGTACGGGATCGTCGCGATTGAGAGCAGCGTCGAAGGGTATGTGGTGCCTTCGCTGGACGCACTCGTGGCTGCCCGCAATGTGGTCGCGATTGATGAGGTGTTCGTTGAGGTTGCATTTGATGCGATGACGGTTGCGGGAGCGACGGGTCCGTTCACCGAGGTGACAAGTCATCCGCACGGTCTTGCCCAGTGTCAGCGTTTTATCACCGAGCGTGGCTTGACCGAGGTTCCGGCGGCATCGAATGCGGCGGCTGCGCGCGATGTGCAACCACATCAGATCGCGCTTGCACCACGAATCGCAGCCAGCCTATACGACCGAGAGATCATCGATGAACGCGTGCAGGACTTCCATGGCGCGCGCACGCGCTTCCTCCTCATTACTGGTCGGGAACAGGCACTTGCTCAGCGTTCTCGAATTGAGACCTGGCAGAACGATGCTGGACACACGGTTCGTTCGATGGTGGCGATCACGCCACGCATCACCGGCCCTGGCGTGCTCGCACGAATTCTCGGTGCGTTGGGAGGTCGGGGAGTGAACCTGTCCTCACTTATCACGCGTCCCCTCAAGGCTCTCGAGGGTAAGTACGTGTTCATCATGACGGTTGATGCGGCTCCGTGGGATGAGACGTTGCGTTCGGTGATCGGCGGGCTGATTGAGGCGGGTGACTCGGTCAAGACCCTCGGTGTGTTCCCCTCACGCGGTGAGATCGATGCAACCGTGGACGAGGAGCGCATTCCACCGTTGAGTGCGGACGCCTCCAGTTCTCCTGGAGACCTTGAAAGGGCACTGCTGTGGTAACGGATGCGCCTCTTCGTGAGCCACGCACCATGACCGTGGGTGTTGTGACGCTCGGGCTGATTGGTGGGTCACTCGCGCTTGCGCTGAGGGACCGGGGAATCGCCGTGAGCGTGTGGGACCGCAATCCGACAACGCGTGCGACTGCACGAGAGGCTGGGTTGACGGCTTTCGATGAACTGGAGGATCTGGCAGCCTCGGGTGTGGATTTGCTTGTGGTCGCGTCACCGTTGTTCGCCATGTCTGACATCATGGTGCGGATTGCACGCACGGTTCCCCCGCACACCACGATCACCGATGCGGGAAGCGTCAAGGAGCGTGTGCGTGAGTCCGTCAATGCTGCAGGCCTCGGCTCGCAGTATGTGGGTGCCCATCCCATGGCGGGCACCGAGAAATCAGGGTTCGCGCATGCTGACCCCCATCTGTTCGACGGTGCAACCTGGGGCCTCACTCTGGCAGAGGAGACAAAGCTCACGCGAGCGCTGCTCGTGCTGCAGTTCATCACGCGCATCATGTCGGGTCGGGCTTTGGTGACCACGGACAGGATTCACGACGATTCGGTTGCGTTGGTCTCGCACCTTCCACATGTCCTCGCGCACTCTTTGACGGGTATCGCGGCAACCTCCCCGAATCGTGAGCTAGCGGTTCGTCTGGCAGCGGGGAGTTTCCGAGACGGTACCCGGGTGGCGCGTGGATCGGCCACGCGTAATCAGGCGATGATCGTGGACAATTCCCGTGCTGTCTTGGGCGCGGTTGATCGGGCGATCGAGCTGTTGACCGATGTACGTGACGCACTGGACGCAACCGAGCCCGGCACAGAGGAGTTGACTGAGTTCTTCACCCGTGGCGCTCCCATCGTGGAACGGGCCAGTGATGGAGAGGCAAGCGAGTCTGAGGTATCGCTCGACCATGCGAACTGGGCTGAACAACTGCTGGCCATCGGGGCCACCGGCAGCCTCGTCACCGGAATCACCGTGGGTGCCGATGTGGCGCAGGCCATAACCGTTAACGTTCGTGGAAATATGTGATCTATGCCCGGACGAGGGCGCTCCGCGGGTGACGCGAACACCCGAGATGAGGGCTCGTCGGCACGCGAGAAACTACTGTTGGCGCGGACGCCGCCGCGCAGGCGGTGGCGGAATCAGCTTGCCAATAGCGATGTCCGCAACAGGGATGACGCGCTCACCTGCGCGAGTGTCCAGTGTGATGAACTCGCTGTTCTTGGCGCTAATATAACCTAGGATATCCGTGTAAAGGTGAGAGTCGCCGTCGGGTAGATTGACCCGAACCATAACCCGCTGACCCACCTGCCACTCGGCGATCTCTGGCCGAATAGGTTCTTCGGGTGAAACAGGTTTAGGGTTGTTCATAGAGAACATTTAACACTAAGCCAGCACGTGGGATTGAGTCCTATGGGGTGGATGGCTGGGAGATAATAGGATCTCCCATGCTTGTTTGGTTACGAACTCTCGTACGTTACGCTCCGGTAGGGGCTTGCTTCGCGAAACCCCTACGTTCCGCTACACTACTTTGTCCGTAACAAGGGCGTTTTGTTTTTAGGTTGAAAGGAACTCGCAAGTGACCTACGTGATCGCCAAGCCTTGCGTCGATGTCAAAGACAAGGCATGCATTGAGGAATGCCCCGTCGACTGCATCTACGAGGGAAACCGATCGCTTTACATCCACCCAGATGAGTGTGTGGACTGCGGAGCTTGTGAACCTGTCTGCCCGGTTGAGGCCATCTACTACGAGGACGATGTCCCCGAGGAATGGTCGGAATACTACGACGCAAACGTCCAGTTCTTCGATGATCTTGGTTCTCCCGGTGGTGCTGCGAAGATGGGGCAGATCGATAAGGATCACCCACTCATCGAGTCGCTGCCACCTCAGGCCTGATCGTGGGTTTTAGGGACATCTCCGACATCGTCTTTCCATGGGACCTATTGATCCCATTCGGTGACCTTGCGCGGAACCACCCTGATGGAATCATCGACCTATCTGTGGGCACGCCGGTTGATCCAACCCCCCAGGTCATCCAGAATGCCATTGCCTCGGCCTCGGACGCTCATGGATATCCGCTGACGTACGGCACCACCCAACTACGCGAAGCTGTCGCGGGTTGGTTTGAGGTGCGCCGAGCCGTGCCAGATCTCGATCCCTCCGATGTCTTGCCAACGATCGGTTCGAAGGAACTGGTTGGCCTGCTTCCCTCGTTGCTGCACCTCGGCGAGGGCGACATCGTGGTCTATCCGAGCGTCGCCTATCCGACCTACGAGGTCGGTGCACGCTTGGCTGGGGCAACGCCTCTTGCCACTGACAATGTGGCAGACTGGCGCGGAGACACGCGCGTCAAGCTTGTCTGGGTCAATAGCCCAGGTAACCCGCACGGCAAAGTGATGGATGTTGCTGCCCTGCGGGAAGTCGTGGATGCCGCGCGCGAGATCGGTGCGCTCGTCGTATCAGATGAGTGCTATGCCGAACTGCCGTGGACTTCGCCGTATCTGGGCGACGGTGTCCCAAGCGTGCTTGATCCGCGGGTGCGGGGCACCTCCTACGAAGGCCTGCTCGTTACCTACTCGCTGTCCAAACAGTCGAACATGGCCGGATACCGTGCCGCGTTTGTGGCGGGCGATGGTCAAGTGGTGCGCCAACTGCTGGCTCTGCGCAAGCATCTTGGCATGATCGTGCCGTTTCCCGTTCAACAGGCCATGATCGCGGCGTTGACGGATGAGGCTCACGTGTGGGAGCAATACGCCGTATACGCGCGTCGCCGTGATGTGTTGTTGACGGCGCTGGGGGGAGCGTCGGAGACCTTCGAGATGGATGGCTCGGAGGCAGGCCTCTACGTGTGGATACGTGCTGGCAACATGCCGGTCTTGAAAGACCGCACGTCAGTGCTTGTGCAACAGGCCCAAAGTCGCATGCCGGGTGCATGCTGGGAGAGCGTCGGCTACTTCGCGGAACGCGGAATCCTTGTGGCCCCCGGGGCCTTTTACGGTGCAGCCGGTAATGATCACGTTCGTATGGCGCTGACCGCGACAGATGAGCGCATCAGTGTTGTGGGGAGTCGGCTCGGTTGGTCGATTCCACGTAAGGGCTTTCCCTTTACTTGGTGAATGGTTTACCCTTGCTTTTAGTGCCGTGTGATGGTTCTCACTGTGGGAATCGCGTTCGCGGACCTGATCGTTTTCCCTAAAGTCCCATGTATTGGCTAACGTTACTTAGACCACTTTGTGGCGTACGTTTGACGCATCGTCGGGCCCATGAGGTTCGAGCCGTGCCGTGGTTTGAGCATGGCGGATGCGGAGCATGCAGCGCCGCACAGCCTTAACGAAGGCGTCAAGGCGCAAGGAAGGAAATTAATGTCTGACAACCTAGACAAAGCCACGCTCTCCGTCGCAGGGGAGACCCACGAACTGCCGGTTTATCAGGCGAGCGTTGGCAATCCCGCCATTGGAGTCACCTCCCTCCTGTCGTCGTCCGGTCACATCACCTACGATCCGGGCTTCATGAACACCGCGGTCTGCGAATCCAAGATCACCTACATCGACGGTGATCAAGGGATTCTGCGCTATCGCGGGTATCCCATCGATCAACTTGCCGAGAAGTCCACGTTCCTCGAGGTGGCCTACCTCCTGATCCATGGTGAACTTCCAAGTAAGACCGACCTCGACGCATTCTCTGCGCGAGTCAACCGGCACACGCTCGTTCCAGAGGGTTTCCGCACCTTCATGGGAACCTTCCCGGTCAACGCACACCCTATGGCCGTGATGGCATCCGCGATCAACGCGCTGCCCACCTTCTATCCCGAATCGCTGAATCCATTCGATGAGGAGACCGTGGAACTGGCCACGGTGCTGATCTTGGCCAAGGCCCGCACGATCACCTCCTACCTACACCGCAGGCGTAACGGGGAGCCATTGCTCTACCCGGACTACTCGCGCGGTTACGTCGATGACTTCCTACGCATGACCTTCTCTGAGCCATACCAGGCGTATGAGACCGACCCCGTTGTGGTTGACGCACTCGACAAACTGTTGATCTTGCACGCGGACCACGAGCAGAACTGCTCGACCTCGACCGTGCGCATGGTCGGTTCGTCGCATGCGAACCTGTATGCCTCGATCGCAGCTGGTGTCAATGCCTTGTCCGGCCCACTGCACGGTGGCGCGAACGAGTCCGTGCTCGCGATGCTACGTCGTATCCAGAGCGAGGGCGGCGACCCTGCGGCGTTCATGAACAAGGTCAAGAACAAGGAGGACGGAGTCCGCCTGATGGGCTTCGGGCACCGTGTCTACAAGAATTACGACCCACGCGCCGCGATCGTGAAGAAGAGTGCGGATGCCGTCCTCGAGACCCTCGGCAAGCGTGATCAACTTCTCGACATCGCGATGGAACTCGAAGAGATCGCGTTGAACGACGAATACTTCATCTCGCGTAAGCTCTACCCGAATGTGGACTTCTACACTGGCCTGATCTACCAGGCGATGGGCTTCGACCCAGAGATGTTCACTCCGCTGTTCGCACTTGGACGTATGCCGGGCTGGATCGCGCAGTGGCGTGAGATGATCAACGACCCGAAGACCAAGATTGGTCGCCCACGCCAGGTGTACATCGGCGAGGTCGAACGCGACTACGTGGATGTAGCGGCTCGCTGACTTGTCGTTGGCGCGGCGTGCCCACAGGTGGGCAACCCTATGAGATCAAAGGTGTGGCCTAGTTCCTGACAAGAGGAACTAGGCCACACCTTTTGGGTTTGTTGGGTATCGATTCCGGCAGGCCGCGGTGATGTACACGAACCGGATAGACCGATGGGGCGTTTTCTGCCCCGATACACAGTTTTTGTTTGTGCACTTGGACGGAAAATGCCCCATCGATGTTGCGTAAGGTGGATCAGTTGGCGTGTAGCGCGCTGTTGAGTTCGATACCGACGCCGGCTCGCTCGACAACCTCGATCGCGCCGGACACGGAGTTGCGGCGGAACAGCAGGTTGTCCCTACCGGAGAGCTCGTGTGCCTTTACCGTGAGCGGTTTGCCAGCTTCATCGGTCTGACCCGCGAGAATCACCTTGGCACCGGCTGTGAGATACAGGCCCGCCTCAACAACGCAGTCATCGCCAAGTGAGATGCCGATTCCAGCGTTTGCCCCCAAGAGGGATCGCTTGCCCACGGAGATGACCTGCTTGCCACCACCTGAGAGTGTCCCCATGATCGATGCGCCGCCACCGATGTCGGAGCCATCACCGATGACGACTCCCGCGGAGATGCGGCCCTCCACCATCGAGACCCCGAGGGTTCCCGCATTGAAGTTGCAGAAGCCCTCGTGCATAACGGTGGTGCCCTCGGCAAGGTGGGCTCCCAATCGCACGCGATCAGCGTCGGCGATCCGCACGCCGCTTGGCACAACGTAGTCGACCATTCGCGGGAACTTGTCCACGCCGTACACCGTGACAGGGCCGCGAACCATGAGCGCCGCGCGAGTCGCCTCGAACGAGTCCGGTGAACATGGGCCGTGGTTTGTCCATACGACATTGCTGAGAAGCCCGAACACGCCGTCAAGGTTCAGACCGTGTGGTCGAACCAGGCGGTGGGAGAGCAGATGTAGTCTCAGGTAGGCGTCTGCCGCGTCGAGCGGCGCAGCATCCAGGTCGATCTCGCGCAGCACGACGACTCGCCGCACACCGCGGGCATCGTCTGATCCTTCAAGCGCGAGAAGCGCGGAGTCAGGGAGCGAACCGGTGGTGTTGGGTCCAAGTCGCGGACGTGGGTACCAGGCGTCGAGCGTGGTTCCGTCTTCTGTCAGGGTTGCGATGCCGTAGCCCCATGCGGAGCGAGTTGAGTCGTTCATGTTTCTACCCTAGATGCGCGATTTTGCCGTGGTTTGCGTTGAAACAGAATGGACCACGGGCGGGGGTGTTTTTTACAGACAGGTTACAGACATGGAACCTGCTGTTAACGTGAGAGCTCACGACACAAGACGCATGCAGGCTTGCCTCCCGACTTTTCGCAAGGGCACCTGCAGGGTCGCTATAGTGGCTAGCATGTCTAGCGCCAACCCCTCATCCACGCCATCAGAACCCTCAGCAGCACTCGATCTCACAGTGGGACCAGTCGATCTCACCGAGGCGTTGTGCAACATCGAATCGGTGTCAGGCGATGAGAAGCGCATCGCGGATGCGGTCGAAACCGCACTACGGGCCTACTCACATCTTGAGGTCACCCGCCTGGGCAACAATGTAGTCGCACGAACCAACCTCGGCCGCGAATCACGAGTCGTCATCGCAGGTCACCTCGACACCGTCCCCATCGCACAGAATCTCCCCGTGCAGCGGATCGTCAAGGACGGCAAGGAATGCCTATGGGGCCGTGGCACGGTGGATATGAAGGGCGGAGCAGCGGTGCAACTGGTGCTCGCCGCCGAACTGAACCGTCCAAACCAGGATGTGACCTGGTGCTTCTACGAAAACGAAGAAGTGGATTCCGAGCTCAATGGCCTCGGCATCATCGCACGCACCCAACCAGACCTGCTGGAAGGCGACTTTGCGATCCTGTGCGAGCCATCGTCGGCAGGCATCGAAGGTGGATGCAACGGAACCCTGCGGGTCATCGTCACCACCAAGGGCATCGCCGCGCACTCGGCGCGTGCCTGGATGGGAGAGAACGCGATCCATGCCGCTGCCCCGATACTCGCGCGCCTGGCCGCCTACGAACCCCACACGGTGACCGTGGACGGACTCGACTACCGAGAATCCATGAATGCCGTGTCCATCACGGGTGGTATCGCTGGAAACGTCATTCCAGATCACTGCGAGGTCAAGGTCAACTACCGATTCGCCCCATCACACACCCCGGACGAGGCGCTCGCACACGTACGAGAGTTGTTCGCCGGGTTCAATGTCGAGGTCGATGACATCGCCCCCGGGGCACGTCCAGGCCTCGACTCGCCGCGCGCCCAGGACTTCGCTCGTGTCGTGCTCGAACGCTCAGGCACGCAGCCCGCACCAAAGTACGGGTGGACCGATGTGGCCCGCTTCGCAGAACTTGGACTGCCCGCGGTGAACTTTGGACCCGGCAACGCAATCTACGCACATCGCGACGATGAACACTGCCCAACCGATCAGATCCAAACGTGTTACGAGGTCCTGAAATCTTGGCTGAAATAGCCAACTCGCAGGCAAAAACTCCCGGCGGCAGTGGATCAGGGCCATAGGGTAGAAGCATGAACAGCAAAGACTCCCGCAAAACCTACCGCAAGGGGCCCGTGGTTCTACGCGGCACCCAGATCCCAGCGCAGACTTCAGATCAAAGGCTGCTCAGCCCAGCGCAATCCTCGGACTGGGTCCACGACGACCCGTGGCGCGTCATGCGCATCCAAAGCGAGTTCGTGGAGGGATTCGGGGCGCTCGCGGAACTGGGGCCAGCGATCTCGATCTTTGGATCTGCGCGAACCAAGCCAGATCACCCGGACTACGCGATCGCGGAGCGCGCCGCACAGTTGATTGTGGAGCGTGGGTATGCGGTTATCACCGGTGGTGGACCAGGCGTCATGGAGGCTGCGAACAAGGGCGCTCACGAGGCAGGCGGTACCTCCGTTGGCCTTGGCATCGAACTGCCGTTTGAACAGGGTATGAACCAGTACGTCGACCTTGGCGTGAACTTCCGGTACTTCTTCGCCCGTAAGACCATGTTTGTGAAGTATGCATCTGGTTTCGTGGTGCTGCCGGGTGGTTTCGGCACGTTCGACGAACTGTTTGAGGCGCTTACCCTCGTACAGACCCACAAGGTCACCGAGTTTCCCATCGCACTGGTGGGCAGGGATTACTGGGGCGGGCTGGTGGACTGGCTCAAGGGTGCGGTTGCGGAGCGCGGAATGATTAACCCGTCGGATGTGGATCTGTTCCATGTTGTCGACACACCCGAGGAGGCCGTTCAGATCGTGGCTGATCGTGCGGATGCGATGCGCAGCGGTTACGTATTTGCCACCGAGGGTGAGGAACCGGTCGAAGCCTAGCCATCAAACTCTGGTTTCTTGGTCAAATTTGCGTAAAATTGGTTGGTGGCGCGTGTGCGCGTGCGTGCCCTCACGTTTCAACCAATGGAGTGTCCTATGGCAGCGATGAAGCCCAGAACTGGAGATGGACCGATCGAGGCGACTCGAGAGGGAAGAGACATCATCCTGCGTGTCCCCTTGGACGGGGGAGGGCGGCTAGTGTTGTCGTTAAAGCAAGAAGAAGTTCAGGAACTCAGTAGAGTCCTCCAAGTAGTATCGGATTAGCACGTGACATTAGCGCCCACCAAGCTCAGCTCGCTCGATGACCTTCCCGTTGTGAAGGTTGAAACGGGCACCCTTGAGACCTGCGATTTTCTGAGTGAGCAGCGCATTGATGCGATTGCAGTGGGTGTCGGCTCTCCCATCGAGGGCGACGATGAACTGCAACCTCGCGCCGGCACCGTGCATGCCTCGCTGCGCTACCGGATTGATCTGGCGGAACTGGCCGCAAGGGCACGCTTCAAGGCAGAAGCGGGCACGACTCACGTGATTGACCTGCCTATCACGCATGGCGGGTCGGGTGCTGTCCTGCCCTGGGAGGGCCTGCCACTGCGGATCGTGCTCGTGGGCGTTGGGCGTGGCACGGATGAAGAGTTGCGTTCCGCTGGAGCCGCGATCGCGCAGAGCACCCGGGGCATGGGAACCGTACTGACCACGGTCGCTGCGATCAGCGGTGACCGCGGTACCTCGCATTTTGTCGAGGGCTACTGCCTTGGCGCCTACCCGGGTTGGAAACTCCGTGAGAAGCCGACCGATCAGGAGCCAAGCACCCTGATTCTGCTCGGTGACAACTCACAGGAGGTCATCGACGAGGCTCGGCATGCGTCAGCGCTTACATGGCTTGCACGTGATCTTGGCACTGTTCCATCGAACATCAAGACCCCCGAATGGCTTGCTCAGCGGTTTGAACAACTTGGCAAGGGTGCAGGCCTGTCCGTGAAGCGGTTCCGCGGCAAGGAACTGCTCGGAGCAGGCTTTGGCGGCACCGTTGCCGTGGGACAGGGTTCAGTGAACGCGCCGGAGTTCGTTGTCGTCTCCTACGCCCCTGAGGAAGTGGGCGAGAAAACCAGGCACGTGGCGCTGGTTGGTAAGGGCATTACCTTCGACACGGGTGGCATCTCCATCAAGCGGCCTCGCGAGACAATGATCACGATGAAGACAGACATGTCGGGTGCCGCCGATGCCTTCGCTGCTGTGCTTGGGGCGGCTCAGGCCAAGGTTCCCCACCGTGTGACCGCGCTGCTTCCTCTGGCTGAGAATCATTTCGGTGCGAACTCCACTCGCCCGGCCGATGTGATCTCGGTGTACGGCGGAACGACCGTTGAGATTGCGAACACCGATGCCGAAGGGCGTGTGGTCATGGCCGATGCCATCGCGTATGCGGTGCAAGAACTGCATGTCGATTCCATCATCGACATCGCTACGCTGACCGGAGCAGCGGCCATGTCGCTTGGTTATAGCCATGGGGCGCTCTACGCGAATGATGAGACGCTTCAGAAGGCGCTTGAGACGAGTGGTGCTGAGGCCGGTGAGCCGCTGTGGCACATGCCACTCGTGCGCGAGTACGAGGGTGCCTTGGACTCACAGATTGCAGATATCCGCAATATCCCCGAGGCCCCCGTCGGGGCAGGATCGATTGTGGCGGCGCTGTTCCTCGAGAGGTTCGCCCAGGGCGTACCGTGGGCGCATCTCGACATCGCAGGCCCATCCCACCGTGAGAGGGCTCGTCACGAGTTGAACAAAGGGCCGACGGGCTACAGCGTGCGTCTGCTGCTGCGTTACCTCAAATCGCTGTAATGACGACAGTGCGGGCCACCCTGAACCTTCAGGGTGGCCCACACTCTATATTGTTGCTATCTCGCGGGGACCGTCCTGGTCGCACACAGCAGTCCGTTGCCGGTGGGCAGCAGCGCAACGTGCCAGTTCGGTGATTCGTGGAGTTCTCTGGCCACCCCGCGCAGCAGCGCCGGTGTTTCCTCGCGGTTGGCCGGGTCGGCTACCTTGCCATACCACAGGGCATTATCGAGCACGAGCGTTCCGCCCGGGCGCAATAGCCGTTCGGCTTGGGTCACGTAGTTGGCGTAGTGTGCTGTGTCGGTTCCCACGAAGATGATGTCGTAGGCGGCATCTGCGAGTCGTGGCAGAACCTCATGGGACTTGCCGGAGATCGTTCGGGTACGGGTGGGCTTGATGCCTGCCTCAATGAACGCCTCCTTGGCTGCCCGATGGAACTCGATCTCGGAGTCTATTGTGGTCAGCACCCCGTCAGGAGCCATGCCCTCAAGGAGCCAGAGTGCTGCGACGCCCGTTCCCGTACCGATCTCAACGACCGCTTTCGCTTGGGTTGCGTGCGCGAGTAGTCGTAGTGTCGCGCCGGTTCCAGGCGAGATGCTTGGGCAACCGAGGTGTGCACCGCGTTCGCGGGCACGGACGATCACCTCGCTCTCGAGCGCGAATTGCTCGGTGTATGTCCAGTTCTGCGCCTTTTCCGACACATTTCCTCCAAATATTGGTTAGTGTCTCAAGTCTAGCCTTGTCGTTGGGCATGGGTGCCGGGCTGCCATCCCCTCACGTGAGCCGGGCTGGTAGGTGGCTGGATCGTCGTCAATCGGCGCCCTTCTCCTCGCCGCTGTGGATTGGCGACGAGTCGGTGGTTCGGGTACTTACACTCTCGTATGAGAGTGGACGCGGAGCGGCTCAAGGGAAACTAAGGAAACTTTCAGTTTGACCTGACATAATTTTGTCCCACGCCGTATCCGAACTGCGGCAGAAAGTTGGTCACCGCATGAGTCTCGATGCCACCCCCACCGCTTCGGTAGTGCCTGCCGAAACGCACGCACACGCATTTGAGTCCGCGACTAACCACGAATCGGTTCCCTACACGCCCACCTGGGAGCAAATCGTCCTTGAGCACTCGGCTCGAGTGTATCGGCTCGCATACCGGCTCACGGGCAATCAACACGATGCTGAAGACCTGACTCAAGAAGTATTCGTGCGGGTGTTCCGATCGCTGCACAACTATCAGCCCGGATCGTTTGAGGGGTGGCTGCACCGTATCACCACCAACGTCTTCCTCGACCAGGTGCGCCGCAAGAAGCGGATTCGCATGGATCACATGGGCGAAGAGGCACAAACCTACGCGGATCGTAACGAGTTTGCCTCGCCGGAGCGTAGTTTCGAACACCACAACCTTGACTACGACATCCAAGAGGCTCTGCAGAAACTCGCGCCCGAGTACCGCGTTGCCGTTGTCCTGTGCGACATCGAGGGACTGTCCTACGAGGAAATCGCCACGACCCTTGGCATCAAACTTGGAACAGTGCGCTCGCGTATTCACCGTGCCCGCGCGCAACTGCGTAAATCTCTCGCACACCGGGACCCTGCTCGATTCACAGGGCCGCGAGATCAATCTCTGGATCTCACGGGGGCCGGTGACGCAACCGCACAGGAAACCAGATGAGCGCGCACCTTGGACCGCTCGTCAGCGCGCTCGTCGACGACCAGCTTGAACCGGCACTGAGGGAGAAGGCGCTTGCCCACCTTGTGTGCTGCCCGCGCTGCGCCCAGGAGGTTCAGGACACGCGTGCTGCCCGGGCGCTATTGAACAAGGCACATGAGATGCCTGCCCTACGTGATGATTTCATGTCTGGGCTGCTGAGTTTGGCCCAGGACTGCGACCCACCTCGAACAGTCCCGGTTTCGCACGATAACCCCTTCATCACCCGTGAACCGATTCCCGGCGGAGCCTATTGTGGCAAGCTCTCAGGGAAGCAGAGTCTGCGCAAGTGGGCGACCTACGGTTCCGTCTTCGCGCTTGGCGGTGCCTGCGCTGCCGCATTCATCCTTGGAGCGCGGCCGCTGATCGCCCCGCAGTCCGATTACGAGACCCTTGTAGAACGTCTGGACGTGCTGCGGGGGAGTAGTGCGTTCTCGCCGCTGTACGACGTGGCGCGAACCCAACCCGACGGAACCCGCCAGGGAGTTGACCACGGTAAGTTCATCACCTGGCTTGATCAGCACGGATGGGCCGCTCCCAAGGAACTGCCCGAGGGCGTGACGATCAAGGAGGTCGGATTCCTGGCAACCAGGCCGACCGAACTCGAGATCGTCATAGCGACCCCAATCGGTGAGGTGCTCGTTGTCGAGCACAAGGGTGTGCTTGACAGCTCCACCGTTGACTCAGCCTCCGTGATCGACCATGAACTTGGTCCAATCTACGTACTAGGTGATGCTCCGACCCACTTGGTGTGGCAAAGTGAAGAAGCGGTCATCGAACTGATCACGGACATCGAATCCGAAGACCTGATGCAGTTCGCGCACACGTTCGCAGCAGAGCAGCACGATGAAGGGCTCACCGCCAGATTCGCGCGAGGCTTTTCAGTACTAGCAGGAGTGGTCAGTGAGTAACCAACCTACGTCGGACAACACTCCCGTGCCGGACACCGAGCGGCTGCCCGATACCGAGCACGGGCAGCCGACGCAGCAGCCAACGGTCGAGAGCGTACCCGCTGCAGCCAAGCCGGAGGTGTCTTCGGGATTGAACGTGCCCCAGCCGCCAGTCCCCGCCCCATATTCTGGTGGGCCAGTCCTGCGGCAACCACAGGCAGTCAACCCGTTCGCCCCGCCTTCGGTGACCCCCGGCTACTCCCGGCATCAGCCGCCTGCACCGCAGTATCCACCACACAGCGGTGGCAACCCAGGTAACGGTGGCGTTCCATCACACGGCATCCCACAGGGCCATGCTCCGAACGGGGGTGCTCTGCACGCAGCCAACGCCTATGGCGGGTCAAACTACCAGGCAGGCCAGCGCGTCGGCAATCAGCCTCGTGCGCGTGCACGTGTGGGCATGGGAACCGTTGCAGGACTGCTCGTCGTCGCGGTGATCGCCGGGGCGATAGCCGGAAACATCGCAGGGCGCAGTGCCGCGACCAACCAAAACGCGGCTAACGGGGGTGGCGCGACGATCAATCAGGTGGCACCGGGGGCGCAACCCGAAGCGCGACAACTGGCAGACGGATCGGTGGCAGACATCGCTGCGAAAGTCCTTCCATCGGTCGTGTTCATCGAGGTCATTGAGGGTGATGGATATGCAACCGGATCTGGCTTCGTCATCTCTGAAGATGGGTACATCCTGACCAATCAGCACGTCATCCAAGGCGGCAGCGCCCAGGACTCGATTGTGGTGACCTTTTCTGACGGGCAGGAGGAAACCGCAACTGTAGTGGGTAGTACCATCGACTATGACATAGCCGTCATCAAGGTTGACCGCACAGGTCTGGAACCGCTGACGCTCGGCGATTCAGACTCGGCAGTGGTGGGAGACCCGGTTATCGCCATCGGCGCACCGCTCGGGCTTGAGGGAACCGTCACCACTGGAATCGTCTCGGCGCTGAACCGGCCCGTTTCCGCAGGGGACCTCAACAACACCTCATATATAAACGCAATCCAAACCGATGCCGCCATCAACCCCGGAAACTCCGGCGGGCCTCTGGTCAACACCGCTGGAGAGGTCATCGGCATCAACTCCGCAATCGCGCAGACTCCCACGCAGATCATGGGAAACACCACCGGGAACATCGGGCTTGGCTTCGCCATCTCCTCCAACCAGGCGGCACGTACCTCTCAGGAGATCATCAACACGGGTCAGGCAACCGTTCCTGTCATCGGGGTTCTCCTTGACTCCCGTAACCAGGGGGAGGGCGTCACCGTTGTCTCCGAATCGGTTCAGGGAGAGGAGCCGGTTACCCCCGGTGGCCCTGCGGATCAAGCGGGAATCGTTGCGGGAGACGTTATCCTTGCAATTGATGGCCGACCGGTAGCACAATCAGACGAGCTCATCGTTGCGATCCGAGCGAAGGCACCCGGCGAGGAAGTCGTACTCACCCTTCGCGATGGTCAAGACGGAGAACGCGAGGTTACAGTCGTGTTGGGCTCCCGAGTCGGTGAATGACAAGAGACTGATCGCGTGTGTGCGTGCCCGAACATCAGGACGTTCGGTAGCTAGGAAAATCACTGCCAGGGCGGTTCAAGACAAGGGGAGAACGTGATTTTTGGGCTAGGCGGAGAAGAGATATTCGTCATCATCCTCATCACGATCTTCGTGGTGGGGCCTGAGAGGCTGCCCGGATATGTCCAACAGATCACCGAGTTCATCAAGGGCGCTCGCCGGTTTATGGCCGACGCAAAGGCAAAGGTAGACGAGGAACTCGGCCCCGAGTTCTCCGATGTCGACTGGCAGAAACTCGATCCACGCCAGTACGATCCACGCAAGATCGTGCGCGAAGCCCTGCTCGAGGACACGATCCTCGATCCGCAGCGCAATGCAGCCGCCGTAGGAGTGGTCGGAGTGTCCACCGCAGGCGCCGCAACTGCAGCACCACGTCCCCGGACTCCTGGCTTCGACACCTATACTGCCCTTGCACAGGGCTCTCCGGCGCCATTCGATCCAGAGGCGACCTAGGTCCGGTCCACACCCGAGGCGGGCCTGTGCGAGGGGCGTCCCGAAATGGGGACCACAAATTCGAGATTCGAGCCCGAGCCTGTAAGAATGGGAGTCATGACTACTGAAACCCTCCGTCCGAGGATTCTCTCGGGTATGCAGCCTTCCAATGATTCCCTGACTCTCGGAAACTACATTGGCGCGTTGACACAGTGGGTGAAGCTTCAGGACTCATACGACACCTTCTACATGATGGCGGACCTTCACGCCCTCACCGTGAATCCAGACCCAGATAAACTCCGTGACCGTACGCGGCGTACACTCGCACAATATCTTGCTGGAGGCGTGGACCCAGAGCGTTCAACGCTGTTCGTGCAGTCACATGTGTCCCAACACGCGGAACTGGCATGGATTTTGTCCTGCCAGACGGGCTTTGGCGAAGCCGGTCGCATGACCCAGTTCAAGGACAAGTCCGCGAAGCAGGGCGAGTCTGGCACAACCGTTGGACTGTTCACGTACCCGGTGCTCATGGCCGCTGACATCCTGCTGTATGACGCCGCTCTTGTACCGGTTGGTGAAGACCAGCGCCAACATCTCGAACTGACGCGAAACCTCGCTGAGCGCGCCAATGCCCGGTTCGGAGACGACACCTTCGTCGTGCCAGACGCACACATTGTGAAGTCGATTGCAAAGATCTACGACCTCCAGAACCCGACCGCCAAGATGAGCAAGTCGGAGACCGGAAAAGGCACCCTGTGGCTGCTTGAAGACCCAAAGAAGGCCGCCAAGAAAATCAAGTCCGCCGTGACGGATGCGGGTACGGAGATCCGCTACGACGCTGCCGAGAAGCCTGGCGTGTCCAATCTGCTCAGCATCTACTCGGTGTTCAGCGGCAAAAGCATCGAGCAGCTTGAAGCCGAGTACGAGGGTAAGCAGTACGGACACCTTAAGGTGGACCTCGCGGAGATCATGGAGAACTTCCTGACCGATTTCCAGTCGAAGGTGAATGTCTACCTCGACGATCCGGCACAGCTTGACAAGATCCTCGCCGTTGGCGCGGCAAAGGCCCGCGACATCGCGCAGGAGACCGTTAGCCGTGTTTACTCCAAGGTTGGGCTGCTGCAGCCGAGCGCAGAGGCGTAACACGTGACCCAGTCCGAGCGGATGGGATCCGGGAAACGGATCGGCATCTCCATCGAAATTCCCGAGCCTATGGGCAGCGAACTACAAAATGCGCGCCGCAGTTTTGGGGACCCCATGGCTGACGCGATTCCCCCGCATATCACTGTGATCGGTCCAACCGATATCGACCCTGACGAGTTGGATGAGATCGGTGAGCACATCCAGTACGCATGCGCGCAGGTTGAGCCGTTCACGGTGCATTTGCGGGGGAGTGCCACGTTTCGCCCGGTCTCACCGGTGGTGTTCATTCAGGTGGTGGATGGAATCGCTCAGTGCGAGCAACTCGAATCCCTCATGAGAGCCGGACCGCTCGCACACGAAACACGTTTCAACTACCACCCGCATGTCACGATCGCACACGAGATCGACGATGAGGCGCTGGACGCGGCGTTCAATCGGATGGCCTTTTACGAGGCGAGTTTTGAGGTAAGGCACATCCATCTGTATGAGCACGGGGCTGACAACGTGTGGCGGCCGATCGTGAGTTACCCACTCGGTGGTGGGGAGTCACTCACGATGTCGGCTGCGGAGTGACAACGCGGGCGATTGTGCCTGTTTGCGCTGCATGCGCGCACGCGTGATCAGGCTTCCTCTCATAGACTGGTGAGATGCCATCACCTTGGATTTCCCAGACCAAAGACATCGCACAGGATCTATTAGCGCGATGGAAGAACTCTCGGCTGGCTCGAGCGCTGAAGCAATACACCCTCGCAAATGGCGCCCTGTTGTGTGGCGGGATCACCTACAAGGCACTCTTCTCCTTGTTTGCCGCGTTAACCATAGGCTTTACGGTGTTTGTGCGGGTCCTTGGGAACAACGTCGAGTTACGTGATTCTGTCGTTGAGGCGATCAACAATGCCGTGCCAGGGCTGATTGCAGACAGCGATCACAGGGGCATCCTGAGTATCGACGATCTGGTGGTATCCACAGGACTCAACCTCACCTCGATCATCGCGTTTGGCGTACTGCTCTGGGCAGTCATCACCTGTATGGACGCCGTCCGCGCGTCTGTGCGGGCAATGTTCTCCCTGCCGCCCAAGGGAGCCACAGCCATCGGTGCCAAGTTGCGTAGCCTAGCGGCCTTTGTGTGCGTGGCTGTCGGGATTCTGCTGTCATCGGTAGCTGGCGTTTTCGCCAACTCGGTGGGTAGGATTTTCGACGATTCCCGCCCGCTGGGTGCCGTCACCTCCGTTGCGTTGAACCTGGGTTCTCACCTGGCGACGCTACTGTTTGATGCCGCGGTGTTCGTCCTGATCGTGCGACTGCTGGCAGGAGTCAAGCTACCGAGGCGTGATCTGCTGATCGGTGCTGTGACCAGTGCCATTGGATTCGCTGTGATTCGTTATCTTGGTACGAGCGTTGTCGTGGGTTCAGCAACGAACAACCCACTGTTTGCCACGGGTGCCGTCCTGGTGACCATATTGGTGTGGTTGTACATGTGCTCACGCATCTTGTTGACGGCTTCCGCGTTGGCGGCGAACGTACCGCTGGAACAACTCGAGAAGATTGAGCGGGACCTCAGCGGGGTCACGCACGATCCCAAGGCTGACGACGCGACTGCGCAGAGTGCCGATGGGGTCCTAGAACCGGTCGCTGCTGCCCCTAAGAGCTGTAGACCGGCGCTCATAGCGGCTGTTGCGGGGTTCATCGGGGGAATCATGTTCGCCCGCTCTAGAACCTGACCAACTTCCCCATACCTGCCTCTGGCCGGAGGACATACCCACCTGCGCTCATGGACCGAGCCGCGCTGCCCCAGTTCCGGTTGAACGTGTAGAAAGTTGCTTCACTGTGAGGACCGCAGACCTACACTGTGCAGTAATTTCCTGCACATTCAACTACCGGTGCGTCCAACGTTCCGCATGTTCAATCAACCCGAGCGCCCACCGCGACTCCAGCCATATCGTGGAGAGTACTCGGCCGGAAATCTCAAAGCGAAGGGGGTGGTTTCCCCGTTCGTCATGAACTGGGAAACCGCCCCCTTTAGCGTGGTGGTGGAGGTTTAGAAGGCACGGCGAATGATCGCCTGCTTGACCTCTTGGATCGCCTTTGTGACCTCAATTCCTCGGGGGCAGGCCTCCGAGCAGTTGAAGGTGGTGCGGCAACGCCAGACACCTTCCTTGTCGTTGAGGATCTCCAGACGCTGAGCGGCACCCTCATCACGTGAGTCGAAAATGAACCGGTGCGCGTTGACGATTGCCGCAGGGCCAAAGTATTGGCCGTCCGTCCAGAACACGGGGCATGACGAGGTGCACGCAGCACACAGGATGCACTTCGTGGTGTCGTCGAACCGCTCACGCTGTTCAGCCGACTGGATGCGCTCCTTGGACGGCTGATTACCGCTCGTGATCAGGAATGGCATGATCTCGCGGTAGGACGCGAAGAATGGCTCCATGTCCACGACCAGGTCCTTGACCACTGGCAGGCCCTTGATCGGTTCAACCGTGATCGGCTTGGAAGGGTTCAAGTCCTTGAGCAGCGTCTTGCAGGCAAGACGGTTACGTCCGTTGATGCGCATCGCGTCAGAACCGCAGATTCCGTGCGCACACGAGCGACGGAACGTGAGCGATCCATCGTGGTCCCACTTGATCTTGTGCAGTGCGTCAAGGACACGGTCAGTGCCGTACATGGTGAGTGTGTACTCGTCCCAGTAGGCCTCATCACCGTGCTCGGACTCTGGCAGATAGCGACGGACCTTGAGGGTCACCTCAAACGATGGGATCTCTCCGGTACTACCCTGAGCGGATTTGTCGAGTGTCGCGGTCATCAGTACTTCCGTTCCATCGGCTCGTACCGGGTCTGCGTGACCGGCTTTGAACCGAGCACGACCTGGTAGTCGTCAAATCGATCAGAGCGCGTAAAGGCACTCTTGGGGGTGAGCGGCGCATCGTCAACGACCGTGTCTACTTCGAATTCGAGCGGGCGACGGTAGATCATCGTGTGCTGCATGAAGTTGGCGTCATCGCGATCTGGGTAGTCCTCGCGGAAGTGGCCCCCACGGGATTCCTTCCGGTTGAGTGCGGCGATGACCGTGACCTCAGCGATGTCCAGTAAGAAGCCGAGTTCGAGGGCTTCCAGCAGGTCGGTGTTGAACATCTTGCCCTTGTCCTGCACAGAGACGCGTGAATAGCGTTCCTGAAGGACCCGGATGTCCGCGAGGGCCTGCTTGAGGGATTCGTCGGTGCGGAACACCTGAGCGTTGGCGTCCATGGTCTCCTGAAGTTCCTTACGGACGTCGGAGACTCGCTCGCCGTCTGGTCGGGTGCGAATCTCTTCCAACTGCGCGACTACGCGTGCCGCCGAGTTTTCAGGCAGATCGATGAACTTGGCGGTCTTGGCGTAGGCCGCCGCAGTACGTCCGGCTCGCTTACCAAAGACGTTGATGTCGAGCAGGGAGTTGGTTCCCAGACGGTTTGAGCCATGCACGGAAACGCAGGCAACCTCACCGGCAGCGTACAGTCCCTTGACCACGTCGTCGGAGTTGCGGAGGACCTCGGCTTCGACGTTCGTGGGAATGCCCCCCATCGCATAGTGTGCGGTTGGGTAGACCGGAACCGGTTCGGTGTAGGGCTCGATGCCGAGATAGGTGCGCGCGAACTCGGTGATGTCTGGGAGCTTTGCATCAATGTGTGCTGGCTCAAGGTGGGTCAGATCGAGTAGGACGTAATCCTTGTTCGGGCCGGCACCGCGGCCTTCACGTACCTCGTTTGCCATGGAACGAGCCACGATGTCACGCGGTGCGAGGTCCTTGATGGTTGGCGCGTAGCGTTCCATGAAGCGTTCACCGTTGCCGTTACGCAGGATTCCACCTTCGCCACGGGCTGCTTCGGAGAGCAGGATTCCCAAGCCTGCAAGGCCTGTTGGGTGGAACTGGAAGAACTCCATGTCCTCGAGAGGGAGACCACGACGCAGCGCCAGCGCCATGCCGTCACCGGTGAGGGTGTGAGCGTTCGAGGTGGTCTTGAAGATCTTTCCGGCACCACCGGTTGCAAAGATGATGGACTTTGCCTGGAAGACGTGGATCTCACCCGTGGCAAGGTCGTACGCGACAACACCGGTTGCGTTGACCTCTTCACCATCTGGGACCTGTCCAGCGGAGAGGTCGTGATCCACGATGAGGTCGAGTACGTAGAACTCGTTGAAGAACTCCACGTTCTGCTTGACGCAGTTTTGGTAGAGGGTCTGCAGGATCATGTGGCCGGTGCGGTCTGCCGCATAGCAGGCGCGGCGCACGGCAGCCTCACCGTGGTTGCGGGTGTGGCCACCGAAGCGACGCTGGTCGATGCGTCCCTCGGGGGTGCGGTTAAACGGCAGCCCCATGCGTTCGAGGTCGAGGACCGCGTCGATGGCTTCCTTGGCCATAATCTCGGCTGCGTCCTGGTCAACGAGGTAGTCGCCGCCCTTGACGGTGTCAAAGGTGTGCCATTCCCAGTTGTCTTCCTCGACGTTTGCGAGTGCCGCGCACATTCCGCCCTGTGCTGCACCGGTGTGGGAGCGGGTTGGGTAGAGCTTGGAGATGACTGCGGTGCGGACCTCAGACGATGCCTCGAGTGCGGCACGCATCCCGGCGCCACCTGCGCCGACAATCACGACGTCATACTGGTGAGTTTGCATCTGGTGTGATGCCTCCTATGTGTGAAAAGTGGGCGCTAGCGGGCTTCGCAGATGGTGGGTAGAAGCTCGGCTGGGGAGTTTGCCGGGCACGGGTCGAACGTGAAGATGACGAGTGTGCCGAGAACGACCGTGATGGTGAAGCCGATTGCGAGCAGGGACTTCAGCACAACACGGGTCGCGTGCCTCTCTGCGTAGTCATTGATGACCGTGCGAACTCCGTTGGTGCCGTGGATCATCGCGAGCCAGAGCATCAGCAGGTCCCAGGTCTGCCAGAAGGGGCTGGAGAGCTTTCCACCGACGAATGCGAAATCGATGCGGTTGATTCCGCCGTCCACCATGAGGTTCACGAACAGGTGTCCGAAGATGAGCACTACGAGGATGACACCTGAGACGCGCATGAACAGCCAGCCCCACAACTCAAAGTTGCCACGGGTCAGTGTTGTACGCCTGTACTTGTCGCGAGGGGAGGCGATGGCAGAGTTACTCATCAGTGACCCCCTCCGAAGATGTTGCTCAGGTGACGTGGCAGGAAGCCAGCGGCGGTGACGGCAACGAGTCCGACGACGACCCAGAGCATGACGCGCTGGTACTTCGGGCCTTTGGACCAGAAGTCGACGAGGATCAGGCGCAGCCCGTTGAACGCGTGGAAGGCGACTGCGAGAACGAGTCCGGCCTCACCGAGTCCGAGGATTGGCGTCTTGTACGCGCCGATCACAGCGTTGTAGGCCTCGGGGGAGACCCGCACGAGGGCGGTGTCGAGGACATGGACGAGAAGGAAGAGGAACAGCAGAACTCCGGTTACGCGGTGCGCAACCCAAGACCACATGCCTTCGCGGCCGCGGTAGAGCGTTCCTGCAGGTGCGCTTGGCACTGTGGCGCCTCCTGTGTGCGAGTGATGAGGACAGGGTGGGTGGATGTGCCGGTGTCTCCATAGTGCGTGGCACGTCATGGAAAGGAGGACGGCACTGTCCATATCCACCTTTTGCATTAACTGTAGTGAATTTTGTGGGGGACAAGTGAATCGAGGGATGTAAAAACTCGACCCAACCTCTCGATTGTGAGGATTCCCACAAATTCTTGCACTCTCTCGAGGAATGTCACCGCCGGGGACTTTTGTCCCGAAAGCCTGCGATTTCGCTGTGTTTATGCGGGCTTATCGGCCCAATCGCGGGCTTTGCGGCGATGCTACAGGGACGCTTAAAAGAAATTCGTGAGACGGAATCTCATTTTTTGGACGCCATTTACGCTACAAATATGTTGCGAAATTCGGTGAATTCGATCACGCTCTGCCTATTGCGGGCAGCATGGCGCTTGGATCGGTTCAGATGGGGACGCAGGGTAAACGCAGAGTAAACTTCGTCAGAGAGTTTGCCGAAGGCAGGGACACCCAGCGTTCCGGCAACCACCGGACATCGCTAACACGGGAAAAGGCACTGAACACAATGGCACACACTGTTAAAGCAACCGATGAGTTCTATGCGGTGATCCCTGCTGGCGGCAGTGGCACGAGGCTATGGCCCCTCTCGAGAACCGGCGCCCCAAAATTCCTGCATGACCTGACCGGTAGTGGCCGTACCCTCCTGCAGGCGACCGTTGATCGCCTGGCCAAGGTCTCGGGAGACGAGAATGTACTGGTCATTACTGGTAACAGGCATGCGGCGGCTGTTGCTCGGCAACTGCCAGAGGTCTCAGAGGGCAACATCCTGACAGAACCCTCACCGCGAGATTCCATGGCGGCTATCGGCCTGGTCGCCGCTGTGCTCCGCAACCGTCATGGGGACGTCATCATGGGGTCGTTTGCGGCCGACCACGTGATTACGGACCAGCCATCGTTCGAACACGCGGTCCGTTCGGGCATTGTTGCTGCTCGCGAAGGTTATGTGGCCACTATCGGCATCGCGGCGAGCCGTCCGTCCACGGCGTTCGGCTACATTCACTGGGGTCCTTCGCTTGGCTTCGAGGACGCGCCGGAAGTGCGCCAGGTCGTGAGTTTCACGGAGAAGCCCGATTCTGTGACCGCTCAGCGTTATCTTGCCACGGGGGAGTACCGCTGGAATGCGGGCATGTTCATCTCGCGTGTGTCTGTCCTGCTTGGTCATCTCGAAGAATATCGTCCAGAGCTGCATGCGGGGATTCTTGAGATCGCCGCTGCCTGGGACACGGATGACCGCGACGTGGTCCTTGAGCGGGTCTGGCCGTCCCTTGAGAAGATCGCGATCGATCATGCGGTTGCCGAGCCCGCCGCTGCTGCGGGTGGTGTTGCCGTGGTGCCCGCAAGTTTCGGTTGGGACGATGTGGGGGACTTCAACTCGCTTGCGGCTCTGCTGCCTGCTGATGATCACAGGGGCTCGAAGGTGCTTGGCGACCCAGGCAAGGTGGTTCGGATTCAGAGTGCAGGGTCTGTTGTGGTGCCTCGTACGGAACGTGTGATTACGATCCTTGGCCTCGACGATGTGGTCATCGTGGACACCGATGATGCCCTGCTGGTCACCACTCGTGCGCGAGCGCAAAACGTGAAAGACGTGGTCACCGAGCTGCGCGATCGCGGACTGGACGAGTTGGCCTAGTTTTCCTGCCGACGATCCGGCGCCTTCCAGCCTGGGTCGCAGTTCGCTGCCCCACCTCGCGCTGTTCCTCCCACCTCACCCTCGAACGGGTGGCGGGGCTGGAAGCCGACCGACTCGTCGCCAATCCAAAACCAGATGGGCGAGAGCCGGCCGTCCGGGTGCGCGCCCTGGACGTAAAAGACCTCACGGAGTCCGATCGGCTTGCGCTGAGGGTCGGGAGTTCACGGCGGGCGATGCCCGACGTGTGGGATCATAGCGAGGTAGACGCACAAAAGCGTTAACCTCGAATGGTGAGTTTTGAACATGCACCGCTGATCGACCAACTTGCCCGCTCACTTGAGCAGGAGGTCATCGCGTTCCGTCGCGATATTCACGCGCACCCGGAGATCGCGCGAACTGAGATTCGCACGACGCAGCGGATTGCGTCGCGCCTGCGTGAGGAGGGGCTTGAGCCACGACTCCTCGACGGCACGGGATTGACCTGCGATATCGGGCCGACCGTTGAGCAGTCAGGACAAAGCCTCCTTGCCTTCCGCGCTGACATCGACGCGTTGCCGCTGCAGGAGACAACGGGGTTGCCGTTCGCGTCGATCCACGATGGGATTTCCCATTCGTGCGGTCATGACGTGCACACCGCCGTTGTGCTGGGACTGGGGCTTGTGCTTGCGCGTATGGCGAGGCGAGGGGAGTTGTCCCGCGGTGTGCGTTTGATCTTCCAGCCGGCTGAGGAGGTGCAGCCCGGCGGCGCGCTTGATTTGCTTGCCCAGGATGTTCTCGATGGGGTCGAGCGCATCTATGCGGTGCACTGTGAGCCGAAGGTTGATGTGGGCACAGTTGGAACCCGTATTGGGCCGATTACCTCGGCGTGCGACACCGTGACGGTGACCGTCACATCCGCGGGTGGACACACATCGCGTCCTCATCTGACCGGCGATGTCGTCTATGCGATAGGTCGCATGATCACGGAGGTCCCCTCGGTCTTGGGGCGTCGCCTCGACCCTCGTGCGGGTGTTAACTTCACGTGGGGCCACGTGCAGGCTGGTTCGGCCCCGAATGCGATTCCGTCATCCGGCGTGATCTCGGGGACGTTGCGGTGCCTCGATGTGACCGCGTGGGAACGTGCCGGTGAGGTGCTACACGAGACGATTGATCACATTGCCTCCGCATATGGGGTTGAGGTGTCCATGCACCATAAGCGCGGTGTGCCGCCGGTGGTGAATGATGAGGACTGCACCATGCTGCTTGAGGCGTCGGCCCGTGACGCCCTGGGGGCGAATGCCGTTGCGTTGACCGAGCAGTCGCTCGGCGGCGAGGACTTCGCCTGGTACCTGACTAAGGTGCCTGGCGCGCTCGCGCGTCTTGGCACGCGTACGCCGGGCGGTACGACATATGACATCCACCGGGGTGACTTGATCGTCGACGAGTCGGCAATCTTGGCGGGTATCCGCATGCTCGCGCGCACCGCGACGGTAGGCGGCGCGAGGTAGGCCCTGCTGACGGCGAGGTAGCGTTGCGGAGTGTGCCAACCCTCGCGGAACGGGTTGGCACCGGAGCACAAGTGGATGTGACTGACAGTCGGTTGGGTGTGCGGAGCGTGGGACTCAGGTCCCCACAATCTCACTGGTCGGATGCCCAGTATCTGCCCTTGAGACGAACCTTTCGGATTGGTAACAGAACTAGAAACGTGGCTATTGCATGCTGCACGTTAACGGCTTAACGTCTATTGTTAACAGTGATTCCCGAGTCTTAACTCGAGATAAGCGATGCACCGAGCGTCGATGCTCGATCCCCAGCTCTTGAGCTTTCATAAGTTCTTTGGGTATGGGGAGTCCTTCCCCGATCGAAACAGGAGAACTTACGTGAAGAAGTTCGCATCCGTTGCTGCACTGACTACAGCTGCAGCTCTTGTTCTTACCGCATGTGGTGACGCTCCAGAGACTGAGAACACCACCTCGCCAACGAATGACCCATCGGCTACCCAGACCACGGACGACGCACCCGCTGTCGACTTCCTCGGCTGCATGGTCTCCGACTTCGGTGGATTCGATGACAACTCGTTCAACGAGACCTCCTACTCGGGCCTTGAGCGCGCAAAGTCTGAACTGAGCATCCAGATTGCTTCCGCAGAGTCCACTGACGCAGGTCAGTACACCACGAACGTTGACTCGATGGTTCAGCAGGGCTGTGACCTGGTATTCAACGTTGGCTTCAACCTTGCTGACGCTACCCTCACTGCGGCGCAGAACAACACGGAGAGCCACTTCGCGTTGATCGACTCCGCACTGTCTGACCCAGAGACCTTCGAGCCAATTACGCTCGACAACGTTAAGCCACTTCTCTACAACACCCACGAGGCCGCGTTCCTCGCTGGCTATGTTGCAGCCGGCACCACCAAGACCGGTACGGTTGCCACCTTCGGTGGACAGCCTTACCCATCAGTCACCATCTTCATGGATGGCTTCGTTGACGGTGTCGCAAAGTACAACGAGGACAAGGGAACCGATGTAAAGGTTCTCGGTTGGGACAAGGAAGCACAGTCCGGCTCGATGACCGAGACCTTCGATGAAATTCCTAAGGGTAAGGAACTCACCGAGCAGTTCATCTCCCAGGGTGCAGACATCATCATGCCAGTCGCCGGTCCAGTTGGTGAGGGCGCGATGGCAGCTGCCATCGAGCACGAGGGCGTCTACGTTATCGGTGTTGACACCGACGCGTTCGACAAGTACACCCAGTACCAGGACATCCTCCTGACCTCGGTCCTCAAGGCAATGGACCTGTCGGTATTCGACACGGTTCGCTCGGCCAAGGACGGTATGTGGGACCCAACGCCATACGTTGGAACCCTTGAAAACGGTGGCGTGGGCATCGCTTCCTACCACAACCTCGAAGACGCTGTTTCGGCTGAGGTTCGTGAGGAAGTTGAGAACCTCCGCGCCGAGATCATCGCTGGCAACCTCAAGGTTGAATCGCCAAGCGCATCCCCGGTTAACTGATAACCGGTAGGCGCAAGCAAGTGAGCCGTGACTCTGAATCCCTTTGAGTTAGGGTCACGGCTCATTGCGCGCCACCATTAAGTCGTTCGCAGCCGTCAGGCATAAACCAGCGCAACGCATCCTTGGCGGTCCCCGTCCCCGCCGACCCCATTACGACAGCACATGAACGCGGAAGGCGCTACAGCATGAAGCTGGAACTTCGCGGCATCACAAAACGCTTTGGAAACTTCACTGCAAACGACTCGATCGATCTTGTTGTGGAACCCGGGCAGGTGCACGCTCTTCTCGGTGAAAACGGAGCTGGTAAATCCACGCTCATGAACGTTATCTATGGTCTGTATGACCCAGATGGCGGCGAAATCCTGCTCGATGACGAGCCGGTTAACTTCGCAGGCCCGGGTGATGCTATGGCCGCTGGAATCGGTATGGTGCACCAGCACTTCATGCTCGTTCCAGTATTTACCGTAGCCGAGAACGTCATTCTTGGTTATGAGCCAACCGGTAAGACCGGAATCATCAATCTCAAGGAAGCTCGCAGGCGAGTCAAGGAAATCTCAGACCGCTTCGGCTTCAACATTGACCCTGACGCATACATTGAGGACCTGCCGGTCGGTGCGCAGCAGCGAGTCGAGATCATCAAGGCGCTTTCGCGTGACGCAAGGATTCTGATTCTCGACGAGCCAACCGCTGTCCTCACTCCACAGGAAACTGACGAACTCATTGAGATCATGCGTCAGTTGAAGGCATCAGGAACCTCGATCGTCTTCATCACGCACAAACTGCGTGAGGTCAAGGCCGTTGCGGACAAGATCACGGTCATTCGTCGCGGAAAGATCGTTGGCTCCGCTGATCCAACGGCCTCCGAAACCGAACTTGCATCCGCAATGGTTGGACGGGCAGTGAATCTCGGCGTCGAGAAGGCCCTGCCCACACTCGGTGAGGTTCGCTTGGCCGTCAGCGATCTGACTCTCCTGTCCGATCAGGGCGTTCCGCTCCTTGACCGCGTGAACTTCGAAGTGCGGTCGGGGGAGATCCTCGCGGTCGCCGGTGTTCAGGGCAACGGCCAGACTGAGTTGACTGAGACGATCCTTGGAGCCCACCCGAAGGCGAATGGCTCGATTGTTCTCGACGACAAGGAACTCCTTGGCAGATCAATCCGCCAGGTTCTGGACGCAGGTCTCGGGTTTGTTCCCGAGGACCGGTCCACGGACGGCATGATCGCTGAGTTCACGATCGAAGAGAACCTGATCCTGGATCAGCACGACAAGTCGCCGTATGCAAAGCGCGGCGGCTTGGACCTCGCATACATCCAGAAGACGACCGAGCAGTACATCGAACAGTTCGACGTTCGTACGCAGTCCTCGAAGGCTCTGGGCAAGCAGCTTTCCGGTGGTAACCAGCAGAAGGTTGTTCTCGCTCGTGAGTTGTCGCGTCCGTTGCGTCTGTTCATCGCTTCGCAGCCGACCCGTGGCCTGGACGTTGGCTCGATCGAGTTCATCCACAAGCGCATCGTGCAGGAGCGTGACCACGGTACGGCCGTCATCATCGTTTCCACTGAGCTTGATGAGGTGGTCAACCTCGCAGACCGTATCGCCGTTATGTATGAAGGCGGCATTATCGGAATTGTCCCTGGCGATACGCCACGTGACGTGCTTGGACTCATGATGGCTGGTCTGAGGTACGAGGAGGCGCAGGCTCAGGCGCTTGCACATCCAACCGAGATCACGGGCGATGAATCGTCTGACAACACGTTAGGAGGCGCGCTGTGAGCGTCGAAACGCCACAGGCACAGGCACCACAGTCGCCTGAGTCACCTGTTGAACAGCCTCAACCGTCGCGGTGGGGTGGCGCATTGCGCGAGATGATGGCGAGCAATGCAACCGTCATTGTCTTCGCGATTGTCGGTGCGTTGCTCATGGCTGCGGTTCTGATCGCTGCCGCCAACTCTGAGGTGCAGCGTACGGCAGGCTACATCTTCGCTCGACCGAGCGACTTCTTCAGCGCTGTGTGGAACTCGGTGTCGAGTGCATACTCGTCACTATTCCGTGGGGCCGTCTACGACCCCCAGGCAAACACTTTTGCTCGTCAGTTCAAGCCGATTACTGAGACCCTGACGGCCGCCACACCGCTGATCTTCGCGGGTCTTGGCCTCGGTGTTGGTTTCCGCTCCGGCATCTTCAACATCGGTGCCCAGGGCCAGGTTATCTTGGGCGCCGTCGTTTCCGCGTTCTTCGGTTTTGCGTTTAGCCTTCCACTTGGCCTGCACCTTTTGGTGGCAGTGCTTGGTGGTGCTCTTGCAGGCGGGTTGTGGGCCGGAATCGCTGGTTTCCTCAAGGCGCGTTTCGGCGCCAACGAGGTGATCGTGACGATCATGCTGAACTCCATTGCCGGGTTCTTGATGTCCTACCTCCTCACCACGCAGGCGTTCATGCGGCCAGGTTCGAACAACCCCGTGTCGCAGCGAGTCTACGACACCGCTATGTTCCCTTCGCTGATGGGAGATAACTTCCGTCTGCACTGGGGCTTCATCTTGGCGTTGGTGGCGGCATATGGTGTCTGGTGGCTCATGGAGCGTTCGACCCTCGGGTTCAAGTTCCGCGCTGTCGGGTTCAACCCCGATGCGGCGCGTACTGCGGGCATCAAGGTTGAGCGTATGTACCTGTACGTGATGCTCCTTGCCGGTGGTCTCGCTGGTATGGGTGGAGTCTCCCAAACTCTTGGTACCGAGGGCGTGCTGCAGGAGGGTGTCGCCGGAAACATCGGTTTCGATGCGATCACAGTGGCGCTGCTCGGACGGTCGAAGCCGGTCGGCATCATTGGTGCAGCAATTCTATTTGGTGCACTGCGTGCGGGTTCGCCGCTCATGCAGACTGCTTCGGGTACACCCATCGACATCGTCCAGGTTGTCCAGGCACTTGTCGTGCTCCTCATCGCGGCTCCACCTCTGGTGCGCGCAATCTTTAGGCTTCCAGTTCCAGTGAAGGAGAACGCAGCATGAGCACCGCAACTGCGCTTCCTACGTCCTCCAAGGCTTATGAGGGCAATGTTCAACTTCCTATCTCCTGGAGGGGAACGATCACCTATGTGATCATCGGTCTGTTGTCGATCCTGGGCTTCGGCCTCGGTTCCCCCGCAGGTTCAGAATCGCGCTTCCTGCTGTCCACGTCGCGTGACGCGGTGCAGATTGCCCCGCTGATGATCCCGGCTCGTATGACGGCGATCATCCTTGGGCTGGCGATTCTGGCTCTCGCAGCGTATGCCGCACACAACGCGGTGAACCGTCGCAAGGCGGGCGTCTGGCTCCCGGCACTTGTAGGCATTTTGGGGATTCTCGCCTTCCTCGTGTGGTCTGGCGCAGGTAAATCCGAGTCCGTTCCCATTCCGTTGCTGCTGTCACAGGGTCTTGTGTTCGCAGTGCCACTCGCATTCGGTGCGATGGCGGGTCTGATCAATGAGCGCGTCGGTGTCATCAACATCGCGATCGAGGGTCAGTTGCTTGCCGGTGCCTTCGCCGCCGCGGTTGTGGCGACCTTGGCCGGGAACGCGTATGTGGCGTTGCTGTTCGCACCGATCGCTGGTGGTCTGGTCGCCGTCCTGTTGGCATTGTTCTCGATTAAGTACCGAGTCAATCAGATCGTTGTCGGTGTGGTCCTCAACGTGCTTGTTGTGGGTATCACCAGTTACCTGTTCTCAACGGTTCTGAAGGACAACAAGGCCACGCTCAATACGCCACCCGGTCTGCCACGCATTGAGATTCCCTTGCTTGCGGACATCCCGGTGATTGGTTCGGTTCTCTTCAACCAGAACATCCTCGTGTACCTGATGTTCATCGGCGTGTTCCTACTTCAGTTCCTGCTGTTCAGGAGCCGCTGGGGTCTGCGTCTGCGTTCAGTTGGGGAACACCCGAAGGCCGCGGACACCGTTGGCATCAAGGTAAACCGTACGCGCTGGATCAACGTGATCGTTGGTGGAGCCGTTGCAGGCCTTGGTGGTGCATCGTTCACGATCGCGGCTGCCATCGGTTTTGGTAAGGATATGACCGCTGGTAAGGGTTATATTGCTCTGGCTGCCATGATCCTTGGCCGTTGGAACCCGAACGGTGCGCTTGCCGCTGCCATTCTCTTCGGTTTCGCGGAGGCCCTGCGCGGTACGCTCTCGATTATCGGTACTCCGGTACCGACGCACTTCTTGGCAATGCTGCCATACCTTGCAACCATCTTCGCGGTTGCCGGACTTGTTGGTAAGGTCCGTGCTCCTGCCGCTGAGGGTGTCCCTTACGTCAAGTAAGGCGTGTCCGGGGCGGGCCTCATGGCTCGTCCCGGACCCACCATTTTTTTAGCCCAGATACGTTAAGCGCTTTAGCCCACCCGATGCACCTCACACTGCTCGGCGTTGCGGTTCGCTCAAGAGCGCGAAGGAGACGGCAATGACGCAGACAGAACCAGCGGCACACGACGGCCGTGCAGAGGAACTCGCTCGTGACATTGACTGGGACGCGTTACACGCGCGTGCCATCCAGATGACAACCCGTAGCTATGTTCCATATTCGAAGTATCCGGTAGGTGCCGCGGCCTGGACCACGGACGGTCGGCTTGTTTCGGGTTGCAACGTGGAGAACGCAGGCTACGGGGTCACCCTGTGTGCCGAATGCGGACTCATCTCGGAGCTCGTGGCCACGGGTGGCGGGCGTTTGAAAGGATTCCTGTGCGTTAACGGCGCGGGAGAGATCATCATGCCGTGCGGACGTTGCCGGCAACTGCTGTGGGAACACGGGGGAGCAAACCTGGTGCTGAACACAGTGCGCGGATTTAAGACCATGGATCAGGTGCTACCAGACGGGTTCGGCCCGAATGACCTGGACCACTATGAGGAGAAGATTTCTTAAGTGAGTACGAACACCAACGCCGCGCAGTTCGACGCGGTAGACATTATTCGGGCAAAGCGTGACGGCCGCGTACTGACCACAGAGGAAATCAACTGGGTTATCGCCGCCTACACCGACGGAACGGTTGCGGACTACCAGATGGCAGCCCTCAACATGGCGATCCTGCTCAACGGCATGAACCGGCAAGAGATCTCAACCTGGACCTCAGCGATGATTGCCTCGGGTGAACGGATGGACTTCTCGTCACTGCGATTCCCAACCTCCGACAAGCACTCGACGGGTGGTGTGGGCGACAAGATTACGCTCCCACTGGCACCACTCGTCTCGGTTTTCGATGTTGCGGTTCCACAACTCTCAGGCCGCGGTTTGGGCCACACTGGTGGCACGCTCGACAAGCTCGAGTCGATTGCTGGTTGGCGTGCTGCGCTCAGCAACGACGAGGTGATGAACATGCTCGACACCGTCGGTGCCGTCATCTGCCAGGCAGGCTCCGGTCTTGCTCCCGCTGACCGCAAACTTTACGCATTGCGTGACGTCACGGGAACGGTTGAGGCCATTCCATTGATCGCATCGTCGATCATGAGCAAGAAGATTGCAGAAGGCACGGGTTCTCTTGTGCTCGATGTAAAGGTTGGCTCAGGCGCCTTCATGAAGAATGAGGAGAATGCCCGGGAACTCGCCCGCACCATGGTGGATCTTGGTAAGGATGCGGGAGTCCACACCGTTGCGCTTCTGACCAATATGGAGACGCCGCTCGGACTGACCATCGGTAATGCGCTTGAGGTCCGTGAGTCCGTCGAGGTTCTTGCGGGCGGTGGCCCAGCAGACGTTGTCGATCTGACCGTGGCACTCGCCGTTGAAATGCTTCAGGGCGCGGGCAAGGACGTTGACGATGCAGAGGTTCGCGCTGCACTGAGCGATGGACGTGCGATGGACAAGTGGCGTGCGATGATCGCCGGCCAGGGCGGTGACAATGATGCTCCACTGCCGGTGGCCCAGGAGCAGCACGTCATCACGGCGCAGGCTTCAGGTACGCTCACCAAGCTCGATGCCTATGGTGTCGGCGTTGCATCATGGCGTCTTGGCGCTGGCCGCGCGCGTAAGGAAGACCCGGTGCAGGCAGGCGCAGGTATCGAGTTGCATGCGAAGCCAGGTGACACGGTCACCGCTGGTCAACCGCTCATGACGCTGCACACAGACACGCCTGAGCGTTTCGCACGTGCAATCGAGATCGCCGAGACCGCGGCGGTCATCGAGGACACTAACGCGTTCGAAGCACCAAAGCTCATCATCGACCGCATTAGCTGATCGTGAATCCTGCTGCCAGCCGCCGTGAACCGGTAGGCTGGCAGCAGGATCAGATGTCTATGTGTTGTGGGAGCGTCTTTGGCTGCAACGGGTTTTCAACTCACCACCTTCCTCTATGGCCTGTACGCGGGTAGGCGACGCCTGCCTGCAGTTCCGCCGTACCTGACTGATCGCGACGAAAGCGCGTGGCGGCTGGGGGTGAGCGAAGGTCCCGTTGAACTGGGCGATGAATGCCGTGCAGTACAGGTGGACGGAACAACCTGCGGCTCCGCATCGGTTGTGCTCGCGAAAGCGAGCGACCCGGCCTCTGCCGAGGCCGCAACTCTCGCTGGAACAGTGGGAACGGAGGCGCAAACCGTCTTCAACATGCTGCAACACGAGATCAAGGACCGCACGAATCGTCGGAAATTTGTATTTGGCTGGCCCCGAAGGTTCGGCACTCCACCCTGGGGAGCCGCCCGCGAACTACGATTTGCAGGGCACGAATACTTCCATCGCATGGTCGTGGATACGTCATTGCCGCAGTCCACACGGGTGCTGACGCATGCCGCACAGTGCGCGTTACGTGGATTCCCCGTATTGCTGTACGTCGGCGGTGACACCTCCATGGGCCTCGGAGCAGCCGTGCCGCGCCACGTAGTCGTGTTGCATAGCCCACCGCAGGCTGAAACTGCCGACGAATCGGCTGAGAGTCAGCTTGAACTCGCGCAGGTGGACGCGGACGCAGTTGGTGAAGCAACCGCCGGGCTTGACGCGGAACGCGAGATGGAGCGAAAGCTCGAAGAACTCGAAGCGAAAATCCAGTCAAAACTGGACGAAGTGAAGCGAGCAACCGAGCAGGAAGAGGCCTTCGATCCGGAGTTCCTGCTGTATGAACCCTCCACCGGCACCAACTCACAGGTCACGTTGCGTCAATTGATCGACCGTAAGGTTCCCAAAAGTCAACTTGGTGGATGGACACACATCACGTGGGCCATCATGCCCAAGCCATAGCCATTATTCATGCAAGGAGTATTCGATGGACGTCACTGAGACGATCAAAGCATTGCCCAAGGTCGTGCTGCACGATCACCTCGATGGTGGCCTGCGCCCGGAAACGATCATCGAATTGGCCGCACAGACTGGCTACGAACTGCCCGCTACTGACCCGCAGGAACTGGGTGCGTGGTTCAGTCAGGCCGCCAACTCAGGGTCGCTTGTGCGCTATCTGGAAACATTTGGGCACACGGTCGCCGTGATGCAGACTGTGGAAGGGTTGCGCAGGGTCGCGCGTGAGATGGTTGAGGACCACGCGGCAGACGGTGCCGTGTACGTGGAGAGCCGCTGGGCACCGGAACAGCACGTTGCCGGAGGTCTCAGCCTTCAGGAGGCTTTCGACGCTGTTCAACAGGGAATCGATGAGGGTGTGGCTGCCGTTGCCTCGCGCGGCGGCTCCATCCGAGTCGGGCAGCTCGTGACCGCCATGCGACACGCTGACCGTTGGGACGAGATCGCGGACCTTGCGCTTGCCAACAGGGATCGTGGCGCTGTCGGTTTTGACATTGCAGGAGCCGAGAACGGCTTTCCACCAAACCGCTTCCCACAGGTATGGCGCAAGCTCAACGATGCCGGATTCCCTGTGACCATTCACGCGGGTGAAGCTGATGGCATTGAATCGATCAGCCAGGCAGTTCACCTAGGCCAGGCTCTGCGCATCGGGCACGGGGTGCGGATCACCCAGGACATCGAGGGATTCGGCACGGACAACCCTCGCCTGGGACGAGTGGCCAACTGGGTGCGCGACAATCAAATTGCGCTCGAGGTCTGCCCCTGTTCAAACCTGCAAACCGATGCCGCGCTCGACGCAGACGGCAACCCGCTTCGTGAACTGCCGCAACACCCCGTGAGTGGGCTGCGTGACCTCGACTTCGCCGTCACAATCAACACCGACAACCGGTTGATGTCCGCAACCTCAATGAGCCACGAGATGGCCCGTCTCGTCCAAGAAGCGAACTGGACCTTCGACGACTTGCGCGACGTGACGCTAGCCGCAGCATGGAGCGCGTTCATCCACCATGATGAACGCCACGAACTGGGGGAGCGAATCATCGCACAGTATGAGCAGGTGCTCGGTTCTCAAGTCCTGAAAAGATCTTTGTGAATTTCCATCCACGCAGCCCAACCGAACGGAGAAACCCATGACCACCCCAACCGCAGCAGACGTCGCAGCAATCGTTGACCACACCCTGCTCAAGCCAGAAACCACCACCGCAGACATCAACGCCCTTGTCGCCGAGGCCGCCGAACTGGGCACCTACTCGATCTGCGTATCCCCATCACACCTCCCAGTAACCGCCATTGAGGGAACCTCCGTCTTGGTTGCAACCGTTATCGGTTTCCCCTCGGGTGCCGTGAAGTCTTCAGTGAAGGCTGCCGAAGCAGCCCAGGCGGTCGTGGACGGCGCTGATGAGATCGACATGGTCATCAACCTCGGTGCGGTCAAGGAGGCAAACTGGGACCTCGTTGAATCCGACATTCGTGCGGTACGTGAGGCTGCACCTGCGCCGACCGTACTGAAGGTCATCATCGAGTCAGCAGCCCTGACCGATGAAGAGATTGTTAAGTCATGCGAAGCCTCCGAGCGCGCTGGCGCTGACTTCGTGAAGACCTCGACTGGTTTCCACGGGGCCGGTGGCGCTTCCGTTCATGCCGTATCGCTTATGGCCAAGACCGTCGCCCCACGTCTTGGAGTGAAGGCCTCCGGCGGCGTACGCACTGGCGCCGCTGCGCTTGAGATGATTGCCGCTGGCGCAACCCGCTTGGGTCTGTCTGGCACCAAGGCGGTGCTTGACGGCGTCGCGAGCGGTTCCTCAGACGAAGTTTCCGGAGATTCCTCGGGCTACTGAGTCTTACATGGCTGCTTCTGCGCTGTAGGGCGAGTCTCTTGGCGCAGATCTTTTCGGTGGGGCATTTTTCTCGCGGTTGTACACCCTGTGGTCGTGCACTCGGATGAAGAATGCCCCACCGGGTGTATCGGGAGTTCTGTTCTTTTGACGGCAACTGTTTGCATGTCCGGCACTAAATATGAAACGATCAATTACGCAACTTAACTGTTGTCTAAATGGTTGCATCGTGCCGCGAGCCCGCATCCTGAGCCGCGGCGAGGCATTGGAGTTGAACAGTACTATGACGAGTGTCGACTACTCGATCCCACCGGTGCGTCACCGCATCGCCATCACCGCAACGGTCACGAAGGTGCGTCGGCTATCGCCGCTCATGCAGCGCCTGACGTTCAAAGCAAGCGAGTTTGTAGGTCAGGAGGCAATCTCCTGCGCTGACACGTACATGAAGATCGTGCTCCCAGACCCGACTAACTCTGATGAGCCGGTCATGCGCTCGTACACGGTCCGTAGCCACGACAGCGTTGCAGGAACCGTCGATATCGATTTCGCTCTGCACGGACAGGGCGGTGTTGCTGCACCGTGGGCAGAGCGCGCGCAGGTGGGTGACACCGCAGAGTTCAAGGGTATCGGCGGTGGATACAACCCGAGCGCGCAGGCGCCATGGCACCTGCTGATTGGCGACGATTCGGCACTTCCAGCCATTGCGGCAGCCGTGGAACAACTGGGCGAGGATTCGGGGAAGGTTGTCATCCTCATCGCGGATTCCCCCGAGGAACTCTTGGGAGACGGCGATGCGTTTTCACCGCCCGAAGGCAGCGAAGTCCAGGTTGTCTCGCACACCCCCGCGGTTATTGAGGCTGTGCGTTCCGCGTATGCCTCGCACGAAGGCGTGCCACATGTGTTCCTGCACGGTGAGGCGTCAATGGTCCGTGAGGTTCGCCGCGTCATCCGGTCCGATTTCGCGCAGGACCTTAAGGCCATGAGTGTTTCCGGCTACTGGCGTGCAGGTGCCTCAGATGAGCGGTGGCGCGAGATGAAGCGTGACTGGTCTAGGGGCGTCGAAGCGGACGAAGCAAAACTGGCGGGTGTTTCCACCAGCTAACGCCGCACACCCATGTGGCGGCATGTCATAAATGATTGCGAAGGGTCCTCCCTATAGGGAAAACTCGTTGTCGTCTCGTGACGCACATGGTCACGGTTATGCGCCATTGAGCCAGTGCTGTAGGCCGATAGTCCCGCTTCTCTAGGGAAGTATTCGATATTATCTCTTAAAGACTAGAGTCAATGAGGATGATAGATAATGCAGCTAAGAACACTTATTGCAGTGACAGTAATTGGTCCTCTTATTGGGGTGGTAGTTCCTGGAGTTACGGAAGGAGGATCGATTGCGTGCAGCGAGACAGATTCAATAGCACTTGAGGAGCTCCAAGAAGGGTTGAATTTACGGGATTGTGGCGACAGAGTGGAAACACTCGACATTAATGGAGAGTCGTACTGGATACCCGATTTTGGAACCGGCTATGCGGCAATCGCGATCAATGCTGAAGGCCACGAAGAGACAATTGCAATCGAGGCCGACTGGTCAGGGAATCTCAAGGTGCGGATTGAGTCTGGTGACGAGTCAGATCTTAGGCGCTACCTAGAAGATATAGGCTGGGAGAACGACGTCCTTACGCTAGATCTCGGGGAGTCAGACGCGCAGAGTGTGACAGGAAAAGTTACTTCAAAGAAGGTGACGAAGCCGAGTTGTAGTGAGACACACCGTGCCACAGCAAATGGCGTGTGGGGAAAGCCGTTTAACTGGTATGTGAATGACAAGCGTTCGCTGCCTGCAAAAGGCATAACGGCTACAAGCCTTGTTTCCGATGCTAAGGTTGCTGCTAATGTCTGGCTCAACGGAACTACTTTGTGTGGTGGCATGGCTGGCAAGCCACGTGATTTGAAGATGTCATACAAAGGAACGACAACGAAGCAAAGTAACATAAATGGTGCCGAAGCGAAGTGTGCTAGTGCAAAAGATGGTGTTAGTGTCGTTGACGTAGCAGTTCTTAAGGATGGAACCTTAGGCTTGGCTTGCGCGCGATGGAGCGTGCACCCCGTGGCAGTACCGCAAATGTCAGAGGTCGATATCCGTTTAACGAACAAAAAAACGTGGCACACCGGGAGCAGTACCACTTGTAGTGGAGCAAAATTTGACATGCGAACGGTCCTGATCCATGAATTTGGGCATGCAATTGGGCTCGGTCATACCCCGGAAAATACAACACAAGTAATGCGTCCCTACACGGGTCAATGCGACTTATTAAGGACCCTCGGCAAGGGAGATAAATTGGGCTTATACGGCAGATATGGACACAAGTCATGAGAACCACGGGCCTGCTACGCATGGCTGGCGGACTGGTTTTTGTTATGGCCGTATCAAGTTGCTCCATGACTACGGATTCGGGTACTTCTTGTGACATCACGTTAGAGGCTACCCCGGCTATTGTCGCTCCCGGTGGTGTCATCACACTGTATGGAACCGGTTTGCTACGTGATTGTGCGATGCCAGCTACAGAAGTCAATAACATGCAGGACATCACGGTTTCATTGGTGCAAGGTGATACCGTGACGCAAGTTGTTGTTCTTGATGCAGTCGATGGCGGACGCATCGAAACTGAAGTGACGGTTCCGAGCGATGCGGTTCAAGGGCCAGCCGTCTTGTCGGTGTATCAATTCACCTCGAATGAATTTGAGATCCGCAGCCGTTGACTGTGTGAAACGTGCCCAAACTCAGATCAAAAGCCTCAAACGGTACTGGCCGGATGCGCCGGAAGATGAGGTAACGAAGATTCTAATGGAGAACGGTATCCCCGTGAATCGTTTGGCCGAGTTCAACTAGCCGATCAGTAAGAACAGACAAAGAACTGGGAGTCCTCCAATTATTGGAGGACTCCCAGCCTGATGTTTCGGGGAACCCTAGAGGCCCAGGGCAGCCTTCATGTCGAGGCGTACCTGCTCCATGCGAGCCCGAGCTGCAGCACGAGCAACGGTGAGGTCGTCAAAGGAAGCATCGGAGGCAACGTTCTCAATGACCTCCATGTAGCACTTCACCTTTGGCTCCGTACCGGAAGGACGCACGATGACGCGTGTTCCATCCTCAGCGAGCAGGAGCAGCCCATCGGTTGGCGGCAGGCCGTCGTAACCGTCGGCAAGATCGGCTACCTGGGCCACTGTTGAGCCAGCCAAGGTTGCCGGTGGCGCAGAGCGCAGCGTGGCCATGGTCGCTGGGATGCGGGACAGGTCTGAGAATCGGGCCGAGAGTTGGTCGGTCAGGTACAGTCCGTGTTCGCGGGCCAGGTCATCGAGGTAGTCGATGATCGTGCGTCCCTGAGACTTGAGGAGCGCGGCGAGTTCGGCGAGCAGCAATGCCGCGGAGATGCCGTCTTTGTCGCGTACCAGGTTTGGGGCAACGCAGTAGCCGAGTGCTTCCTCGTATCCAAACAGGAGCTGCGGGGCGCGTGCGATCCACTTGAACCCGGTCAGGGTGTTCGAGTGGTTCAGCCCGTGTGCGGAGGCGATCTTGCCGAGCAGTCGGGAAGAGACAATCGAGTTCGCAAGCCGTAGCCTACCCTCATGGCACCCAGAGTCAACGTAGCGTGAGGCCACGAAGTTTCCGAGCAGTGAGCCAACCTCGTCACCGTGCAGCATGCGCCAGCCAGCGGCGGCAGGATTGTCGGACGGAACGTCCTGGAACGCGGCGGCAACGCGTGGGTCCTTAACGGCTGCGGCGCACCGGTCGGTGTCCGGGTCGTTGGCGATCACGATGTCTGCGTCGTTCTTGAACGCGTACTCAAGCGACAGATCGATAGCGCCGGGTTCTTCCGGGTTGGGGAAGGTGACCGTTGGGAAGTCTGGGTCTGGCACATACTGTTCGGCCACGGGAATGAGCCGCTCGAAACCCGCCTCGGACAGGACTCGTTCGACAACCTTTCCACCAACACCGTGCAGTGGCGTTAACACTGCGGTGAGGTCGCGTGGACCATCTGACTTCAACCCAACTACCGCGTCCACGTATGACGTGACCGCATCGTCGTTAAGCGTGATCCAACCCGACGGAGCCTGCAAGGTCTGCGCAACCGATGGGACAGCCGCGATTTTCGCGGCGATCTGGCCGTCGTAGGGTGGCACGATCTGTGCGCCCTGGCCGTCACCGGTGACCACGCGGCCACCGAGGTACACCTTGTAGCCATTGTCCTGCGGCGGGTTGTGCGATGCGGTGACAACGATGCCGGCGTCCGTGTTCAGACGGCGCATCGTGTAGGCGAGGACTGGGGTGGATAGCGCGCTGGGCAGGAGGTAGACCTCGCAGCCAGCGGCCGTCAGCACCGCGGCGGAATCGAGCGCGAAAGCCTGCGAGAAGTGTCGGGCGTCGTAGCCGATCGCCACAGTCGGGGTTTCGCCGGGCAGGGATTCCTTGAGGAATGCGCCCAAACCAGCCGCCGCACGGATGACAACAGAACGGTTCATCCGGTTTGGTCCAGCCTCAATGCGTCCGCGCAACCCCGCGGTGCCGAACTGGAGGATTCCGTTGAACCGGTCGCGCAAATCCGTTAGGGCAGCGCCCGCGCGACCGTGGGCTTCGGCGTCATCCGAGTCGGTTTCGATGGTGTCGAGCAGTTCGGTCAACTCAGCCCGAGTGATTGGTTCTGGGTCGTCGGCGATCCAGTCGCGGGCCTGCTGCAGGAGCAGTTGATCTGCTTCGGTAAGTTCGAGGCTCATACGATCAGAGCTTCTTCGCGATGTCGGCGAGCAGGGCGCTGATGCGTGGGCCGGCAGCCTGACCCGCCTCAATGACCTCCTGGTGCGAGAGCGCAATCGGACTGATACCTGCAGCAAGGTTGGTCACGAGCGAGATCCCCAGAATTTCCATGCCGACCTGACGTGCTGCGATAGCCTCAAGGGTGGTGGACATACCCACGAGGTCCGCGCCGAGAACGCCAGCCATCTTGACCTCTGCTGGTGTCTCGTAGTGCGGGCCGCGGAACTGTGCGTACACGCCCTCGTCGAGGCTCGAGTCGATCGTGCGCGCCACCTCACGCAGGCGTGAGGAGTACAGGTCCGTGAGGTCCACGAAGTTCGCGCCCTCGATTGGCGACGCTGCGGTGAGGTTGATGTGGTCCGCGATCAGAACCGGGGTGCCTGGTTTCCAGTTCGGGTTCAGGCCGCCACAGCCGTTGGTGAGGATGACCGTCTTGCAGCCTGCGGCTGCCGCGGTGCGCATGCCGTGCGCAACCTTGCGCACGCCCTTGCCCTCGTAGAAGTGGGTGCGAGAACCGAGCACCAGCGCAGTCTTACCGGAGTCTGAGATGCGGATCGAGCGGATCGTTGCGACGTGGCCGTGTACTGCGGGTGCCGAGAAGCCGGGAACCTCGTGGCTTGGGATCTCTGCGATGGTCTCGCCGAGAAGTTCGGCAGCACCGCCCCAGCCTGAGCCGAGAACGAGTGCGATGTCGTGGCTTTCAACGCCTGTTACTTGTGCGATGTAAGCGGCTGCTTCGGCTGCGATGTCGAAGGGGTCGACGTTTGAGAGCGTGTCGTCAGGTGTAAACGAAGATGAAGTCATGCTCCGAGATTATCTCGATTAAGCGTTTGACGCGACACTGGAACGCCTCCACTCAAGAAACTGAAACACTAACCGTCACAGTGTGAATAGAAAATGCTCAAGATTAAGGACAAACGGCCTAAAGTCCTACCTGCTGCCATAATTGAGCCGTGACTACATCCCCCAATCCACTCGTCGCTACCCACCGCCCAAAAATCGCCATTCTCGGAGGCGGACCAGGCGGTTACGAAGCAGCCCTCGTCGCTGCGCGTCTCGGAGCAGACGTCACCATCATCGAACGCCGCGGACTGGGCGGATCAACCGTCCTCACCGACGTCGTCCCCTCCAAAACCCTCATCGCCACAGCCGAATGGATGACCCTGGGCGGCAATGCAGCCGAACTCGGTATCCGCATCAATGACGAATCCGGCAACACCTCCCACACCATCACCGCGGACCTCGGCGCGATCAATCAACGTATTCGGGCGCTCGCGGCCACTCAGTCCGCTGACATCGAACACCGCATCCGGCAGGCCGGAATCCAGGTTATTCAAGGTCGCGGAAAACTCTTGACCGACCGCAGCGTTGCGGTGAGCGAGATTATCGACGAGTCGGGTGCCTCCCAGCCCGACCTCACCTTGGAAGCCGACGCGATTTTGGTGTCCGTCGGCGCCACGCCTCGTGTCCTGCCGGACGCTCAGCCAGATGGCCGCCGCATCCTGACCTGGACCCAGCTCTACAACCTCACTGAACTGCCGCAGCACCTCATCGTGGTGGGCTCGGGTGTGACCGGTGCTGAGTTCGCGGGTGCCTACCACGCACTGGGTGCCGATGTGACGCTCGTGTCTTCCCGCGACCGAGTTCTTCCAGGAGAGGACGAGGATGCAGCGAATTTGATCGAAGAGGTGTTCAAGTCTCGCGGCATGACCGTCCTGTCGAAGTCCCGTGCTCAGGCTGCGCGCGTTGTCGGTGTCGGGGACGATGAGCACGTTGAGGTGACTCTGTCCGACGGCCAGGTCGTTACCGGAAGCCACGTGCTCATGGCCGTTGGCTCGGTTCCGAATACCCAGGACATCGGTTTGGAAGAGGTTGGCGTGGCGGTGCGTGAGTCTGGGCACATAGTCACCGACAAGGTGTCACGCACCTCGGTTCGCGGAATCTACGCCGCAGGCGACTGCACCGGGGTTTTCCCACTTGCGTCCGTTGCTGGAATGCAGGGGCGTATCGCGATGTCGCATGCGCTGGGAGACACGGTCAACCCGATCAAGTTGCGCACCGTTGCCGCGAACATCTTCACAGCCCCGGAGATCGCAAACGTTGGGTACACGCAGAAGGAACTGCTCAAACTGGACATGAAATACACGGTGACCCGCATTGAACTCAAGGGCAACGCCCGCGCAAAGATGATGGGCATCCGCGAGGGATTCGTCAAATTGTTCTCCCGCACCGAATCCGGCACGGTTGTCGGCGGCGTGATCGTGGCACCGCGCGCATCGGAACTGATCTATCCAATCACCCTTGCCGTGCAGCACCGCCTCACCGTCGATGAGGTTGCCGGAGCGTTCACTGTTTACCCCTCACTGACCGGGACTATCGCCGAGGCCGCGCTACAGGGACACCGCTCCATCGACTAACCCTGCGTTCACTAACAGTCTGTCGACTAAACACCTAAACCTGCACACTCAGCCACGCTGGGTGTTGCAGGTTTTTACTTATCCGTGCGCCTCGTCGCTAATAAAGTGGGTTCGCGGCGAGTGGGATTTAGCCCACTTGCGCAGCCGCGAGTGGGCTAAATCCCACTCGCGCGGTCAGTGCAGAGAAAGGCACCGCACTCTGCCCAGCCGAGATTGGGGAGTGCGGTGCCTTTCTAGCAGACCCTTGGGTCAGTAGGGGAGCGGGTTACTTCTTCCACGGACCCCACTGCGATGCGCCAGGAGCCTCACCGCGAGTCCACCATGACGCCGTGTAGGTCTCTCCATCGAAGAGTACCTGGTCACCTGCCTGGTAGATCGTTGAAGCGTGCCATTCCTGCACCTCGGCAGGATCAACACCACAGGTGGTCAGAGCAGACCACGGGCCATAGGCCTCACCGGGAACGGTACCGTGTGCGTACCACTGGGCCTCGAAGATCTGGCCGTCAACGAACACCAGATCACCGGACTGATATACCTTGTCTGCGTCCCATGCGGTTGCGGGCGCGTTCGGGGTGGTTTCGCACACCGTGATCGGGTCAATATCAGGCCCAGGAATCTCCACGCCGTCCTCGGTCACATACTTCGTACCGTCGTCGTACTTGGTGATCGTGAACGAGTCGTACAGATCGCCGGGCTTCTTGTCGGTGTTGGCGATCGAGGTCACCTCAACGAGGTACGACTCGTAGCGGATCGTGTCTTCGTCCACGGTGATGACCTGGTACGTGGTCACACCCTGGCCCCGCAGAACCTGGGTCGCGTTGTTGTTGGTCCACACGTTGCGGGCATCGGTCTCCAGGTTGTAGTGCTTGGCACCCGAATTCGATACCGCGTAGACCGGGCCGGTGGTCATTCCGTCAACCTCGGTCTTGTCGTCGTTGTTGAACCCACGGCCATAGGTGTGGTCATGGCCCATCTGAACCAGGTCGATGTTGTGCTTCTGGAAGATGGGAACCCACTTCTCGCGCAGAACCGGCTCGTTACGTCCCGAAGAGGTCGAGTACACCGGCTGGTGGAAGGTCACAACGTTCCACTTCTGTGGGCTGGTCTCCAGAACGTGATCGAGCCACGCTGCCTGGTAGTCGATCCACAGGTTGGCCACCGAGTTCGAAGGGCATTCGGAGCCGGAGCAGGAAGGCAACACGTCAGGACGCAGGAACGTGGTGTCGCGGGTTGCATTCAAGGTGATGAAACGGATGTTGCTGTAGTCCGCGAAGTACACGGTCTCCCGGGCGAACTGCTCCCACCAGTCAAAGTATGCACGGTACTGGCGGGCCACGTCCGAGTCGCCTTCCGCACGCTTGGCCAGATCCCCAATCGTCTCGTTGGTAGGGCCATTGGCCTGATACTCGAAATGAGCCTTCCAGTTCTGCATGAGCCTGTCGCCGGAGTACTCGTGGTTACCCGGTGCCGCGAACACGTTGGTGGTTGTAGCGGAGTTCTCCATTCCCTTGAACCAGTTCTTCCACTGGGTGTCGTTCGAGGCGACATCGATCAGGTCACCTGCGTGTACGGAACCAATGTGCTTGCCAGCCCTCTCCTCGGCTGCCGCGACGACGCGTGGCCAGGTTGAGTCCAAGCCGATCTGTGCGTCACCGTAGTAGAGGTACTTGAACTTGGAAACGTTTGGGTCATCAGTGGTGAACTCGTACCACTCGCTCCAGCCGCCTTCGGTTCCGACCCGATAGGTGTAGGTGGTGCCAGGCTTGAGGCCGGTGACAGTCGCCGAGAAGTGGTGCTCAGGGAGAGTCGTGTTCTTACCCACGTTGTAGGCTTCCACAACGCGGATGTCACTCTCGGTGCCGGCCGATGGACGGATCTGAACCTCACCTGTCGTGTGCTCGGCGCTGCCCGTAAGCCAGGTGAACGACTGCTCGGTCTTCATATCACCGTGTGGAGTCAGGATTACGCGCGTTGGTGCCAGGTTTTCTACTGGAGTCTCGCCAGCGGTCTGACCGGTAAGCTTCCATTCGCCAGCATCGAAGTAGATGTCTGAGGACGACTCCCGGTCCTGGTAGAGAGCAATCGCAACGGTGTTCGCGCCGTCGTTGAGGGTGGCTCCTGGAACAGAGAATTCACGCTTGACTGGAGAGCCGGCGGAGTCGCCGGCATATTCAAGGTTGGTGGTGCCGGTGACGCGCGCGTCCTTGTAACCTGCGACTTTCTCGCCGTTGATCCACACTATGAGTGCGTCGTCGAAGACGAGTTCTCCGGTCAGTGCCTCAACCTGCTCTGCGACCCCTGCTTCAAGGTCGAAGGTGGTGCGGAAGAAGTACGTCGGAACTGCTGGGCGAGCCTGACCGTCAATGTAGTGGTTCAGGAGGTTCTTCGGCAGATATCCGCTGACACTCTGGAGTTTTCCGTCCTTGGCTCCAAAACTACCGGAGGCTGTCTTCCACGCCGAGTCATCGAACTCGGGCTTCGTCCACACGCGGATGTCCTCGTGCCCCTGTGCCGGATCACTGTTGTCGTCGAGGTATTTCCATTCGGTGTCGGCGGTAATTACGGGCGAGCTCGGCACCCGTACATCTGTCTGATCAGGCTGCTGTGGTGCAGCGGTTGCGCCGGGCAAAACGATAAGGCTACCCAGCATCGCAAGGATGACTGTGCCTACCGCAATCTGCCCGCGGCGAGCGTCACGTATTTTCATGACAGCATTCACGCTCCATTGGTATCGAGGGTTTGTCTTGGCTCATTAGTCCTGCCTGCGAGCCAGGAGCAGTTCAGCAACCCATCGTGTACTTGATGACACAAGGCGATAGACGGTGGGTGAATTTCAGGTCAATACGGGTGATCTTTGGATTTTTTCCTAAAGTTCTGCGTTTAACTGCCGCCGCATTCCAGGAATGCTGGACAAGGCGCTCGCAGTGGTGGACGCTGTCACTGTGATGAGATGTGAAGATCGGTATTCGTTCTCGTGACGGCGAAAGATGGCGGGCTAATCGGGGACAAACTGTCGTCGTGTACGAGAGCCTCTAGCCGCTGTATCGCTTGTCGGGGATTCTCGAACGGTAGGTCTTGAGAGACCTGGGTTAAATCCAGATCCCACCAACGTAAGGCAAGCAGTCGTCTTGTGAGGTCCTGATCGAACCGTGGTCTCACCAAACGGCTGGGAACACCCGCAACGATCGTGTAGGGAGGAACGTCCCGGGTGACCACCGACCTGGCGCCGATGACTGCGCCGTCGCCAATCGTGATGCCTTCCTTCACGAGAACCCCATCGCCGATCCATACATCGTTGCCGACGACGGTGCGTTTGACAGGGCCACGACCAGTGCGTCGCGTTGAAAGAGCAAGGTAGGACGGATACGCGTCGAATTGACGGGTGCCGTCGTACTGGAAGGGATGGATCGATAACCAGTCGGTGGGGTGTTCAACAGGAGCGATCATGACCTTTGGGGCTATCGCGCAGTACCGCCCAATGGACACCTCTCGTAGGCTGCTTGCGGGGCCAACGTAGGTCAACATTCCCACACTGACTTCCCCGATGATCTGCGCGTGGTTCAACGAGACGGGCGTTTCGGCTCTAAGCCGCGAGTGAGAGTCAGAGAGATCCTGGAGTCGAACTCCTCTGATTCCCAGTATCTCTAGCGCACGGGGGTCGACTGGTTGCGCGTTCATCTCGTGCCTCCAGGGTTGAGTGTGGCAGATCGCCCGTGTAGAACGTTCCGTTACGTAAATGAAGCGCGGTCTACTCGCTCATGAATGAACTGCGTCGAACGTATGAATAGTTGCGTTGCGCTGTCGCATCGTTGGTAATTCGATTTTCATCTAAACACGCCTTGAACTGGTGTTTTACAGATATCTTGTGGTGTCTCCTCCGAAGTCTGAATTCATTTGGAATCGGACAAACTATGCAAACATGTGCGTAATGACAGGAATCCTTCGGGACTACACGGAGGACACGAGGAAGTAAATGGGGCCCGCAACGCGGTGACCCACGTTCCCTTGGAAAAGGTGCAGATTTTGAAGGACGCAACTGAAGAACTCAGCCGAAGCCAGGCGCGGAGGGTCGCCTTCTTCGTGGAGAACCGAAACGGGGTGCACCTGTCGTTGCAGATTGCGGCCCGGCTACCCGAGGGCAGCACCTTTGAACTGGTCACAGCCGATCCTGAGGGCACCGTCGAGCAGTGGATCAAAGCCGGGTTGAACGATCTGGGCGAGCATGTCACATACGTCAATGTCTTTCCCCGTGAAGGGGCCGTTGCACGTGACTGGACCGATCAGCTACCGGCGAAGATGGCAGACTGGGTTCGTCGTGAGCAGGTGGACTCCGTGGTGCTGTTCAATGATCGTTCTCGGCGTGGACGTCAGGTCATGGCGGGCGTGCGTGACAAGATGGCCACGATTTTGGTTCAGGACGGACACCTGCACTTTCACTTCCGCCGAGCAAACCTCTTGAACCGAGACCAGAACTGGTCCTATGGCGCGACGCAGCCATCCGTGACGTGCGTATGGGGTGATACAACTGGCGACTTCATTCGAGGACGAGACCCACACTTCTCTGCCCACATAGCGGTGACCGGTGCGATCGGTGTGTCAGACAACCGCGAGTTCAGTACTCACGCACGAATGTCGGAACCAGTCCGCAGGACTGACCCAGATCGGGAGCCGTTCTTCATCATCGCGGATCAGGCATTGCAGGAGCAGCGTAAATGTAGCCGAGCCGATCATCAAGGCCTACTTGTCGCAACCGTCAACCAGACACGCAAGGTAGGGTCCTTCCTGATCAAACCCCACCCATCAAGCTCCAAGCAGCACATTGCCTGGCTCCGCGAACAATTCGGTGCGGAGAACGTGGGCCTGCTCTCACGGGGCCTCGCAGAAGACCTGATCGCGGATGTCGACGGGATAGTGACGTTCTACTCAAGTATCTACACCGACGCACTGAAAAACCAGGTACCGCTGATCTTCGTGGGTAGTGCTGCCGTCGATGCAGTCATGCCACGCATCGCTCACCCCCTGATCCGAAATGTCGCTTCGACGACCGAACTGGGTACGGTGCTCGATCGATACGTTCAGTCGGGTGTGTTCCCAGCGAACAAGGCGGGGTTCCCGATTGACAAGGTCATAGCGCGAAACCCTGATCCGGCAGGCGCCTGTGTGCGGGAGATCCTGCGGGCGCAGATCGCGCGACCACTCGACCCAGAACCTGCGGTACCGAGTGATCCCCTCATCGAGAACCTGGACTGGGAGTTCGAGATGTCGAACCTACCCAACCGCATCGCCGTGGTCGGCGATGATTTCGCCTACTCCACGGGAATCGCCATTCCGCTGCAGACAGCGATAGAGGCGATGGGTGAGAGGCAAAGAGGCAATATCACTCTCATCGACACTCGAGCCTATTTGAACGTGAAGAGCCTGACTGATGAACTACTGCGATACGACGTGGTACTGGTCAACAGTCTGGCCCCGTTCTGGCGCAGCAGGGTTTTCTCGAGTGCCGTCCGCAATGTAGTGCACAGGGGAACACCGATGGCTGTCTATGCCCACGAAACCGAGTGGGTTATCAAGTACGAGCGGGAACGGGTCCCTGACCGCCACCAGAACCTGCTCAATCTTTTGCCCATGATGGATGTCCTGTGTGTCTCCCAACATCAGATGAAACTGTTCACGTCATTGGGCGCGGGGCGCGTGCACTGGGTATTGAACACAGCCCCGGGTCTGGGTGGCGTTCTTGTTCCGCGGATGGAGGGTAAGCCTGCCGAGAAGATGACCGTCATGATGGCGGGAACAGTCCAGGAACGAAAAGGGGCGGGGCTCTTCTGTGAGGTCGCCGATCTCGCCCACGCCCAGGGACTGCCGTTTCGTTTTGTCTGGGCGGGGCGGAAGACTCCGCATCTCAATGAGGACACGGAACTCTCTCAGAACGTTGAATGGCTTGGCGCGATACCGCGCTCGCAGCTTTCCACGCTGATGACGCAGTCCGATGTGTTCCTACTGTCGAGTGCTGATGACCCAATGCCCCTAGCCGCCTTGGAAGCGGGACAGCACCGCATGAGGATTGTGACCTATGTGGGTGTGGGAACCAGTGAGATCTTCGACGGTGCCCGCGGTTATGCCTCTTTCAAGGAGTATTCGGCACCCGCTGTGTTGGAGGCGATCACGCGGGCTATAGCGGTTGACGTCGACGCAGAGGCATATGCCAAACGCTTGGGATTGTTTTCGCCACGTGCGTTAAGAAACCGGATCGCGTCTGTTTTGGCCATAGTCGTGGCGGGGCATGGACGTTCGCAAGCCGCTGTCGGTACGCGCGACCAGGTCTTGCTGGTGCGATCAGTCTCTGAACTTCTTGTCAGCGTCGCCCGATTCCTGGGGGAACAGCCGGGAAGTTCGGACGTCTCGTATCTGATCAAGTCGGGGCGCTCAATGATGCCTCGTGATCTCTATGTTCGTCTGGTGAATCTGTTGGGTGGCGAGACGTGGGGTTCTGCGCGTGTATGGCTTGACTTGAGCGAGGCATGCCGGATCGATAGGGGTCTGCTTGGGCTGCGCGGCTACGAGTATGCCTGCCGGGCGCTCAACTTGAACCCGCAGTCGCGTAAGGCGCCTTTGCTCATTGAGGAATTCGCTGTCTGGCTGCCGTCCAACGAGCCTGAGGCTGCGCCTGCCCGTGCCGGCGTGCTCGGGCTGCTGGCACGTACGGGTCGGTGACTGACCGAGAGAGCAACCTAGTTCAAGTTCGGAGCGGGGACGGAGACACTGGAGAGGATCGGAAGGTGGTCCGACGCTTCGGTGTCGAGTACGGTGGTTTCACCGGTTGTGACCCCTAGTGTGAAGGTCCAGTCGATGCGGTAAGTGGGGTCAGTTGCCGGATAGGTCATCGCATTCGGGTCGCCGTAAACATCGACGGCGGACTCGAAACCCTGAGATTCGAAATGGATGATCTCGGGCCAGCCAGGCTCAGCGTTGAAGTCTCCCATGACAACGGCGGACGAATCAATGTCCAGGCCCTCAAACAGGTCGGCAATCTGAAGCATGCGAGTGGGTGTGTTGGATTCGCGGTGTTGCAGATGAGCGCTCACGAACCGGATGTCGATTCCCGACGACACCCATGTCCCGGCAATCGCGGAGCGGTGCTGTGGTCCATCGCCGTATGCGAGCGCAGTGCGCTCGATATCGGTCAGCGGCGTCATCGGATTCCACAGCAGGGCGTTTCCAAACTGGAGGTCGGCGGCGCCAACGAATGCGTATTCCATGCCGAGTTCGTTGGCCAGATAGGTGAGCATGTCGCCGCCACCGCCAAGGATCCAACCGCGGGACACCTCCTGCAAAGCGACGATGTGCGCGCCGCTGTCGGAGATGACCTCGGCCATCTCGTCCCAGGTGAGATCCCCGTCGAGGGAAACGCCGTAGTGCAGGTTCCAGTTGAGGACTCGGGCCTGCGACACTGCTATCTCGGGTATCTCATCGGGAACGGTGGGACGCACGATGAACGCGCCGATCACGGTGAGCACGGCAACCCCAACCAGCGCACCCATCTGGGCCAACTGGCCAGACCGAGAATTCGCGGAAGGGTCGGGTTGGCTTGCCCGGTGCCCGAGCCGACGCTCCCAGCGTTCGACGTAGAGTGCATAAACACACAGGAGAGCGGCTGCCGTAACAATGACGAACGCATTGGGGAACCCAAGCGGGATATCGTAATCCACTTGGAAGACCAGCGTAGGCAGAATCACCAGGAGACCGGTTCCACTTGCCGCGCCAGCCAGACGGCGCCGAGAGGAAAGCCGTTGAGAGCGTTCGGTTGCCACTGCAACCAGTCCACACACTCCACCACCCAGGAGTGCAACGAACACGACCACTATGATTGACACGAGAGCGGCACCCGGCTGCGGCCAGCCTGGTACGAAGTACACGGTGGCTGTTGCCAGGACGACGACGAGAGTCAACAGCAGCGTGGGCTGACCCTGCGAGCGCAGGAGGACGGTTGCCAGCAGGAAGGCAGCCAGGAGGGATACCGTGGCTGCCCACAGTGGTATTCCCGCCTGCGATGAGGTGAAGGCGGGGTTCGCAAACACCATGATCGCAAGTGAAAGTGCTGGGCCAAGCGCCCATAGGCCCTGTGCGTACGGTTGTTCGGGAAGGGAGCGCATCCTCGCTGCAAGGGCTACTGCGAGCGCCACGATCGCTCCCGTCACCGCACCGGCAACAAATCCAGGACGCCAGATCACGTCGAGGGTGCCGAACGACAGCGAGAGCGCCGCACTCAAGAACACGCCACCAGCAAACCCGCGGGCAACCAGAACACCGCCAAAACGTGAGGTTGCAGCTGCCACGAGAGTGATCGTCGCCAATCCAATGGAAACGGCCACGAATCCGAGTATCAGGCGCAGCGAGCCAGACGAGACCTGGACCGCGACTCGTGCCACGGCAAGGGCCATGACCGCCCACACCAGGTTTGTGCCGCCGACGCCGCGGCGACCCGTGAACAAGAAGATCCATATGGCCGGAGACGCATAGGTGACCAGAGCGAGGAGCGCGGCTACGATCAGTCCGCGAGTGTTCATCAGGAAGTCGACTTGAGGGCCAGTGAACTTCACGAGTTCGATGGACACGACCACGACGAGCGACAGCAGAACGCTTAGCGCAACTCCAATGCGCCTTCCCGAAATATGCATGGGCCTAATCTACCGCTTAATGCTGGCAGTTATCAGCGGTTTTACCCTGGAGTCGGTCACAAGATGGTCATATTCGAAAATGTCTGGTGGTTGCCGTAACCAAAGTGGGGAGCGCGGCTTTGAAGGCGGGGAGCAACGGACGCGGTTCGGTCGGGTCGAGGAGATCGTCCAGGTCAACCCACTCGATACTCAGCGATTCCGAATCCGTGGCACCAACCCGGATGTTCGGGGTGATGAGTTCGGCGAGGACCGTCGTATAGGACCAATCGGGATGTTCTAGTATGTGCCAGTCGAATGGGGCAGCAGCTTCAGGAGGTACGCCCGCCTCCTCCCAGGTCTCGCGCAGTGCTGCCGCAGTCGCTGACTCGCCGTCCATGATTGCGCCACCTGGAACGGCCCAGGTTCCACCCTGGTGACTCCACGGTGCGCGATGTTGCATGAGGACTTCTAGGCCCTTGGCGGCATGCGTTCGGCGCACGAGGAACAGGCCTGCGGCACCGTTTAGCCCCCAATGCTGCGATCCACAACCGCACTCAATCCAGCCATCACCGGGTTTACGGACAAACTCGGGACGCTGTTCGCGGGCATCAGTCATGCCCCTAACGTATCGCACCTGATTGTGGTGAGGCCGCCTCTTGGGATGAAGAGGTCTGAGATACCAAACCTATGCTCGGATTTCACTTTGCGTTGCCCGATCTTCAACCAGCCGTCAATGTCGCGGTAATACTGTGCTTGCTATGTCAGCGGATACGCTCAGTAAAACGAACGCTCGGCACGAGACGACAAACATCCCTCACGTGTGTGTCATCGCCACGGTTCGTAACGAGGAACGATATCTCGAGGCCGCGTTGGACTCAGTACTCTCACAAGAGTATGCGCGTCCTTTCCATGTGATCTTGGCCATCGGCCCCTCGCGGGACAACACGTATGGGATTGCCAAGGAATATGCGACTCGTGACCCGAGGGTGGTGATCGTGGAGAACCCGACCGGTCTGATTCCCAACGGGCTGAACATCGCACTTGCGAACTGCCCGACGGATACCGAGATCGTGGTCCGTTTCGATGGGCACACCCGGTTGCCTCACGGGTACATCAAGACCATGGTTGACGCTCTCGTGCGCACCGGTGCTCAAAACATCGGTGGGCTCATGAAGCCGGTGGGCAAGTCACCGGTCGAGGTTGCCGTGGCACGCGCCATGTCGCACCCACTTGGTATCGGCCCGGCATCGTTTCATGTGGGTGGCATCGAGGGGCCAAACGAGACCGCATATCTCGGTACCTTTCAGATGGCCGCGCTGAAACAGGTCGGTGGATATGACGAGCACTACCAGCGTGCCGAGGATTGGGAACTCAATCTGCGTATCCGTCAGGCCGGTGGTCTTATCTGGTTTAAGCCAGATGTCGAGGTTGAGTATCGGCCTCGCTCAAGTTTCTCAGCACTCGCGCACCAGTTTGAGCGGACCGGCATGTGGCGTCGCGAGGTTATCCGCAACAACCGTCAGACTGCTTCGCCCCGGTATCTTGCTCCGCCCATCGCGGTCGCAGCTATGCTCGTGGGAACGGTGCTGGGTCTGTTCGGCGCGGTACTTGGCCTTGCCGGTCAGGGGTGGGGGTGGTGGTTGACCCTTGGGTTCGCGGCCCCGGTCGGTTATGGTCTCCTGGTTGTCCTTGGCGGGTTGTGGATTGGCCGAGACCTGCCCGCACGTGCGTGCATCAGGCTCCCCGCTGTTCTTGCGACTATGCATGTTAGTTGGGGTTGGGGTTTCCTCAAGGGAAACTGATCGCCAGCGGTTTTGTGTGTTCACGTTCGTACACGACTCGGTGGGTCGAAAACGTTCCGGTGACCCAACTTTAGGTTGTGCGGACCGGGCCATTTTGACCCCGTCGACTCAGCCTGTTTCACCCTGTCTGGGCAACTCCGGCGGGAGTGCCGGTGGGGTGTTTTTGTTCCGGGTGCATGGTTTGTGTGTATGCATGTGGACTAATTTGGCCCCATCGGTTGAGCTTGGCGACGAGTCGGTTACGTTTCAGCACACGTCATCTTCCAGCATTGAACAAAGGTGCGTCCTCATGCACTTGGGGTTAGCGAAAGTGCATGAATCCGCACTCTCGTGGGAGGCGATGGAGCCTACCGGCCACCTCGAAGCAGACGTCTCAGCCGCAGACGCGTCCGCCCCAGTTGCTGAAGCAGCACTGGTGGCAGCGTCGCACGCAGGTAGTTTCGCATGAGCCGGCGACGCCGGCGACGCCAGTTGAGCGGACGATTCAGGGGCAAGGTACCGTTGCGGGACTGATCGGCCAGTAGCCTGAGTGAATCCGGTAACTGAGACGGTTCCGGATGGAAGTAGTTCTGGACCATCCACTCGTGCTCGGGCAGCCGGAACCGGACCGCGGTGACATCCGCAAGGCTGCCGATACAACCGGAATTGGCGTATACGGAGTTCAAGAGCCGTTCGTTCAGTCCAAAATCATCCAGAATCAGAGTGGGCAGCCCAGCCGCCATCGACTCGAGTGCTGCGGTCGAGGAAACCGTGACGTGCGCGCTTCCAGGAACCAAATAGTTGATGAGCGGGCCGGTGGCGAAGCGCAGTGCGCCGGGATCGAGCGTCGGGTCACTCGCGCACAACTCCTGCCACAGAGCGTCATAGGGGAAACGCTCGTTGTGGGTCTGCTGCTCGCCAGCAAGCGCACGGACCTTCACGATCACGTCGATCTGGGGGTGCTTGGTTGCAGTCTCGTGCAGTGCGCGAAGGATCTCGGACCGTGAGGTTGGCGCGGATGGCACAAGCGCCTGCGGTGTGAACACGATCGAGGTGATTGGTGTGTGTGCGTGTGGCGACGTGATCGGTGGCAGAAAAGGAAGATGACTGACCACGAGTCGCTGTGAGACGCCGCGCTCTGCCAGCAGCGCACCGAACTCGTGTGCTTCTCGGTGGGAGTGAACGATCATCGCGTGCCCCTGAGCTCTGAACTCGATACCTTTGAGCCGAGCCGGGAGAGCCATACCGGGGATGCCTGAGATGAGTGCCGGGCGCCGTGCGAAGCGTTGGGTCATCGCCGCAATAATCTCGATGGTCGGTCCGGTCCCTGCAAGGAGCACCACGTCCGGTGCATCCTCCCTGAGAGATTCGATGGTCTTGGAGATTCTCTGCGGTGACAGGCCGCCAAGGTTGCGTTCAAAACGAGTTCCCGCGACCGCTGCCTCAATCTGTGCCTCAGAGGGAGCGATGGCCGTGCGGACCACCTGCAGGGTGGTCGTGAAGTCAGAGCCAAGTTGCTCAAGGGTTGCGGCAGCCCACTTCACGTAGGAGTCAGAATCCGCCACTGCGGCGACCTTAACGGTACGAGTCGGCGGCGACACAAGGATTGGGCTCGTGGCGTGAGAATTGGAAACAGTCATCAGATCGTGCTTTCGAACAGTTCGAGCGGGCGGGACAGGAATTCACGTAACGAATCAGGAGTACCGTCGGTCCACCAATCCTCGGGCACAGCATGGGGAATGATGCTGACACCGCGACCGCGAAGAATCGATGACAACGTGATGAGGGCCGTGGTCGGCAGGAGATGGATCTCCGTGCCTCGCCGTACGCCGCGAAGCAGAACCTCCACCGAAGCGTTGTCGGCTGTCACCGTCACCGTGTCAATGGCATCAATCTGATCGAGAACCGATGGGGGTGTGCGGCGATGTGGCAGATAGCGGACGGTGGTGTCTTGGGCCAAATCCTCGACCCATTCGACATATCTGTCCGGATCGATGAGTTCATCAGCAGCGAATCCGCTTCCAACGATGACCCTGTCCTCCTCGATGGCCTGTGACGTCGGCTGCGCACTGATCCACGGAAACTCGTGGAAAACCACGTTGGCGTCAAGGACATCGAGGTGCTGCAGCATGCGTTCGGTCGCGGGCATGGCCGTGAAGATTGTGAGTTGGCCCGCGAAGGCGGCATTGCGCAGCGCTCGCGTTGTCGCCAGACCCAGGACCTTGCGCGCAGGGGAGAGCGTTTGGCCGGGCCGGATAAGTGGCTTCTGTGCGGCCAATGCCTCGATCGCAGCATAGGTGTTGAGTCCATCGTCAAGGATAACGATCTCGTGTGCATTGCTGTGCCGAAGCAGCCCGGACTGCTGTTGTCCTGAGAAGGGATCCCCCATGACGTGCAGATACTTGTGACTGGGTGGAGTATAGGTTGACGAGGAACCGCGTGATCGACTGAGTGAGCGTCGCTGCTCAATGGGTCGGGTCTTCTTTTTCCGCGCAGACGATGCGTCTTGAGCCTCGGCGGGAGGAGCAGAGTCCTTCGACATGTGTACCTTCAAGCCGGCTGGAAGCCCAATGGCCTTGAGGGCCAGGAGCGTCGGCGCGATTGTAGAGTGTGGGTCTCGAATGACAAGGTCGGTCTCGGTTCCGAGCAGGCCGTATCCATAGGCCTCGATTGCGCTCAGGAGTTGCAGCGGAGACTCAACGTAGGCAACTGCCCGCCAGTACGTCACGAGTACCTCTATCTACTAGTTGGTGAGGGGTGCCAGACAGCACCCCTCACCGGGACGTTGGATGAAACGCTGGTCTGGACGTCAGCCGTCTACACGGCGCAGACGCGACAGCGGAGCCAGTTCACCCGGGAAGACCTTCTTGACGCCGTCACCCATGGCCTGCTCGAGGATGCGAATGTCACGGACGAGGTTCTTGAATCCGGTTGGCTCAAGGCTCGCTGCCTGGTCGGAACCCCACATCGCACGGTCGAGGGTGATGTGACGCTCAACGGTCACCGCACCAAGGGCGACGGCTGCGAGAGAGATCTGTAGACCGCGTTCGTGGCCTGAGTACCCGACCGGCACCTGGTAGCGCTCGCGGAGGGTCTCGATCATGCGCAGGTTCGCTTCCTCTGGTGGCAGCGGGTAGGTCGAGGTGGCGTGCATCATGATGAGGTTGTCGGTGCCAAGGGTCTCGACAGCCTTGTCGATCTGCTCAATCGTGGACATGCCGGTTGAGAGGATGATCGGCTTCCCGGTCTGTGCGAGGGCCTGGAGGAGTTCGATGTCGGTGACGGATGCGGATGCGACCTTGTGGGTTGGCACGCCCTGGTTCTCAAGGAACTCAACCGATGGCACGTCCCACGGCGAGGCGAACCAGTGCAGGCCTCGCTGCGCCGCGTAATCCCCGATTTCCTTGTACTGCACGTCATCGAATTCCACGCGGTAGCGGTATTCGAGGTAGGTCATCTCACCCCAGGGAGTCTGACGGATCTGGTCGCGCTGCGCCAGTGGGGTCGAGATCTCAGGGGTGCGCTTCTGGAACTTCACGGCGTTTGCACCGGCTTCAGCGGCCACGTCGATGAGTTTCTTGGCGTTTTCGACGCTTCCGTTGTGGTTGATGCCGATTTCACCGATGACGTAGACCGGCTGGTCCGCTCCGACCGGCTGGTCTGCGATTGCTACTGGCTTGATGGTCATTTCGATTCTCCTTGCGGGTTTTGTGGTGTGGGCTTGGGTTTTCTTGACGACGAGCAGGCTGCGTGCCCGGATCGGTCGCGTTAGGCGTGAGCCTGGGTGTAGCGCGGGTGCGCCTCGCCACGGGTAAAGTTCTTGGTTGCAGACGTTGGCCGTGAGCCGCGGGCGGTGAGGATCAGGTCGCAGATTTCGCGGACTGCTCCTTGGCCGCCATTGCGGGACAGGACGAGGCGCGCATGTGCTCTTGCTTCTTCTCTGGCATCTGCCACAGCTGTGGGCCAACCAACGAGAGCCATGGCTGGCAGGTCGTTGATGTCGTTTCCGACGTAGGCGACACGCTGTGGATCGAGCCGATTGGCGGCGAGCCACGTGGAGAGTGCCTCGGCCTTGTTGTTGATGCCCTGAAGCACGTCGATACCGAGTTTCTTGGCGCGGGCCGAGACGATCGGGTTGGTTTCGGTGGACAGGATCAGCAGGGGGATACCTTGGTTCCGCAGTTGCGCAATGCCCATTCCATCGCTGCGGGAAACCTGAACCTGTTCAGTGCCGTCTGCAGCGATAATCGCGGTGTCGTTTGTGTGGACGCCGTCGAAGTCGGTGATGAGAGCGTCGACGTCGAGTCCGCGACGGCGAACTTCATCAATATTGACTGGAGCTGATGGGGAGGCAGGGATGATGTCCTGGTGAGCGATTGCGCGGCACAGGTCTAGGTCCTCGGGCGTGTCGATTTCGTACGACTCGTGGAGTTCAACCTGTTCAAGCCCAATCCGGCCAAAGAACCGGTTGTGGTGTTCCAGGAACCCGGAGGTGCGCATCGCATAGAACGCCCCTGTTTCCCGGAAGCTTGGCGGCAGGTCCTGGCGACGAGGACGATGCGTTGCATCATGCCCCACCGCGTGAGCTTGACCAGCGCTGTCCGTGGTCCACCTGAAGGAGTGATCCTCAACCGCGGAAAACACGACGTCCGCTCGGTCCAGGGCAATGGCGTTGATCGCGTTGGTGAGTGAGCGTGGATTGATGAATGGCGAGGTGCATTGCACGAACACCACGATGTCGGGCAACGTCTGACCCGATGCCTCGTACTGCGCGAGAGCATCGAGCAGTGCGGACTCGGATGACGCCGTGTCACCTGAGATGCTCTCAGGTCGTTTCGCCACGAGTGCCCCGTGCTGGAGTGCTTCGTTGGCGATCAGGTCCGAATCGGTTGATACCAGGACCTGCGCGGTCAAGGGACATGCGAGCGATGCGTTGATCGCCCGTGCAATGAGCGTGTGTTCTCCAACGACCTGGAGATTCTTGAGGGGTATGCCCTTCGAGCCGCCTCGTGCTGGGATAACTACGAGAGCGCTGGCGAATTTGGCCTTTTCCGTTGTCACATTACGAACCGTAGGCACCCGAGGTGGACGGAAAATTGAAGACTCGTGACCGCAAAGCGAGCAGGTATTGGTCTTTTGGTGTCTAGTACGTGAACTCCGCGAGATTGAACAATCTCCCGGCTCTGGTCGCTTCATCGAATGCGGCACTCTTTGCCACGCTCAGCACTCTGACCCCGCGCGTTGGGTGGCCCGTGGTGCGGCGTTCTCTGCCAAGCCCCGCACTCTTTTCCGAACTCAGCCCGGAGTGGGCTGAGTTCGATCGCAAGCTGCAAAAGAAATGGGTAGGTGCCTGTTGACATGTGCAGGCGCCTGTGCATAATATGTAGGCACCTACTCATCTACAGTGACTTTAGGAGGTCATGATGGTTGGACCATACGACATGAGCCAAGATGCTCAAGAAAACACAGACTCGGTCTTTGGCCCGCAGGACGAATTTCGTCTCTCGGGGCGTCTCGCATATCTGCGGATGCTCATGCGCCGCTCAGATGCGGGACGCCGTCAAGGGCATCGTGGCGCTGGAGGCTCGCACGGCCGTGGCCGGGTATTGCGGCTCCTCTCGCTCCACTCGCCAATCTCGCAGAAGGAACTCGCTTACCTTCTCGGCATCCGCTCCCAATCTCTTGCCGAGCACATCGCAAAGCTTGAGGAACTGGGGCTCGTTGAGCGCAACCCTGATCCTCAGGATCGTCGCACGAGCGTCGTCGAGTTGACCGAAGCAGGGCGTAACGCAGTCGAGAACGACACAGTCGTGCCGGAGACTGATCCGTTTGCGGTACTCAGCGATCAGGAGAAGCAGCAATTGGCCAGCCTGCTCGACAAGGCCATCGCGGGCATCGAAGACACCCTGCCTGAGGGGCCGGATCCTCGAATGCAGGCGTTCAAGCGCATGGTGATCGACGGTGAAGAACCAGGCCCAGAGTTCCGAGGGTTCGGACCTGGCTTTGGGCGTCGTCATGGCGGGCCAGGAGGCCGCGGCGGACGAGGCCGTCATTTCCGGCCATGAACGCAACGGTGCTCACTGCGCCTTCGCAACGACAAAGGGCTGGTACATGGTCAGATGCCACGTACCAGCCCTTCTGGCGTATAACTGTTAGCTGATCTCGCAGATGACGGTTCCGGAACTGACCGATGACCCCACTGCGGCGGAGAGAGACTTCACAACGCCAGCCTTGTGTGCGAGAAGAGGCTGCTCCATCTTCATCGCCTCAAGAACCACGATCAGGTCGCCCTCGGCAACCGTTGCACCGTCCTCAATGGCAACCTTCACAATGGTGCCCTGCATAGGTGACGTCAAGGAGTCGCCTGAAGGGACACTCGCTACCTTGACACCTGAGCGTCGGGCCGGACGACGTGCGCCATTTGCGCTGGGGCGTCCACGTCCACCACCGATGTTGAGACCGGCAGGCAGCACAACCTCAAGGCGTTTTCCGCCAACCTCAACGACAACGCGCTCGGTTGCGGGTTCCTCCTCGGTCTCAGTTGGCACGGCAGGAGCGGGAGCCAAGGCCTTGAGATCGTCAAGGAACTCTGACTCGATCCAACTCGTGTACACCGAGAAGGGCGCGTCAGCAGACTCAGGAGCGAATGCGGGTGCGTCGAGTACCGCACGGTGGAAGGGAAGAACAGTTGGGATACCCTCGACGTTCATTTCCCTCAGCGCGCGGCGGGCGCGTGCAAGTGCCTGCTTGCGGTCATTGCCGGTCACGATGACCTTGGCGATCATCGAGTCGAAGTTGCCGGAAATGACATCGCCCTCGACAACACCGGAATCGATACGTACGCCAGGACCGCTGGGGAAGACCAACGCCGTGATCTTTCCAGGCTGCGGCAGGAAGTTCATGGCTGGGTCCTCACCGTTGATACGGAACTCAATCGAGTGCCCGCGCGGTGTGGGGTCTGAGAACGAGAGGGGCTTACCCTCTGCAATGGAGAACTGTTCGAGCACGAGGTCAACGCCAGTGATCTCCTCGGTGACAGGGTGCTCAACCTGAAGACGGGTGTTGACCTCAAGGAACGAGATGGTTCCATCGGTTCCCACGAGGAACTCGCAGGTTCCCGCACCCTGATAGCCTGCCTCGCGCAGGATGGCCTTGGATGATTCAACAAGGCGTGCATTCTGTTCATCGCTCAGGAATGGAGCTGGCGCTTCCTCGACAAGTTTTTGGTGACGACGCTGCAAAGAGCAATCGCGGGTCGAGACAACCGCGACGTTTCCGTGTGCGTCTGCAAGGCACTGCGTTTCCACGTGGCGTGGTCGGTCCAGGTAGCGCTCCACGAAGCACTCGCCGCGACCAAAGGCTGCGACAGCCTCACGGACCGCTGACTCGTAGAGTTCGGTGATTTCGTCCTCGGTGCGGGCCACTTTCAGTCCGCGGCCACCGCCACCAAAGGCAGCCTTGATTGCTACCGGGAGCCCGAATTCACGGGCGAAAGTGTGAACTTCATCAGCGGACTCAACGGGGTCCTTGGTGCCTGGCACGAGAGGTGCACCTGCACGCTGTGCGATGTGACGTGCTGAGACCTTGTCACCAAGGCTTTCGATTGCGTCGGGGGAGGGACCAATCCAGATCAGGCCAGCATCAATGACAGCCTGAGCGAATCCGGCATTCTCCGCGAGGAACCCGTATCCGGGGTGTACGGCGTTCGCGCCGGACCGACGTGCGACATCGATCAGTTTCTCAATGTCGAGGTAGGTCTCTTGAGCACGCGTTCCGCCGAGCGAGTATGCCTCGGTTGCGAGCTTGACGTGCTGGGCGTCGCGGTCCGGGTCCGCGTATACAGCGACGGAGTCAACGTTGTAGTCAGCGCATGCGCGAATGATGCGGATTGCGATTTCGCCGCGGTTGGCGATCAACACCTTTTTGATAGCAGTCACCGCATTACCGTAAACCCTTGGGAGGAAGAAAACCCGCCATGTAACAAACGGCGCGAAATGTTTGGACCGCAACGCAAGTTGGCCCGGTTCAGTTTGTAGGATTCCTCTATGGCACCCGTGAGCGGATGGGTAAATCAGTTCCGCGAATCGTGAATGTCCACAAAATGCCTAGGCCCACAACTCATTCCAGGTGATACCCAACCGTCTGGCCAGACGGCGGGCAAGCGGCAGACTCAAACCAACAACCCCGTGATGATCGCCTTCGATCCGTTCGATGAACGGTCCACCCAGCCCATCAATCGTGAAGGCACCGGCAACCTGGAGCGGTTCGCCTGTGGCCACATATGCTGCAATCTCGGCATCGCTCACATCGGCGAAGTGCACCACCGTGGAACTCGTGTCACCGGCAGCGCCGACAGCCTGACCGCTACCGTCTACCCGCACCATCCAGTGGCCAGTGTGCAGGATTGCTGACCGTCCGCGCATTACCTGCCAGCGTTCGATGGCGACCTGTGCAGTGTGTGGTTTGCCCACGATATCCCCATCGATCTCGAGCATCGAATCGCAGCCCACCACCACGGCGGGCCGATCCTGCAAAGCAGCAGGATCGTCGTCAAGCGCGGCAATCACCGCCTCGCACTTTGCGCGAGCCAACTCCAACACGGTCGGTGCTGGATCTAACGTACTGCTTGCGGCACGCGCCCGGTCGAGGATAGCGTCCTCGTCAACGTGACTGACGATGACGAGCGGTTCAACGCCTGCGCTGCGCAGAGTTGCGAGACGGGCGGGAGACTGGGAGGCGAGAACGAAAAGCACGCCACAACCCTAACCCACCGCCATTCGAGGCAGACAACATAAATAGGTGGACGCCATCTATGGCTTTCTGGAACAGTTCACTGTTGTCATCGATGGCCAACCCGATGGCGGGACTATCTAAGAGCGGGTCGCGAAGCGGCGACCTCGGACCTGAACCCCGCGGTACCAGCACAGGGAAGTGCAATGAATAAGGGGAGCGACTGGCCGAACACCGGGCGTGAGGAGTACACAATGCAGCACGATTACCCGACGTACATCGACAACGCTATCTCGTGGGCGACGCAGAGATTAGGAGCAACGGACTACACGACCCTTTGTCTCGCGTTTGTCGAGGACGCATATGAGCGAGCAAACAGCGTGGAGATATTCGCTGGAGACTTCGCCGCCGAATCTGGCGACATCTACAGCGAGCACATGCGGGATGGAGTTCCAGAGATCGGTTCCTTCGTCTTTTACGACTGCGACGGCGTGATCGAGGGCAAGGAACGAAACTGGGGCCATGTCGCACTCGCGATGAGCAACGGAGACGTGATTCACGCATGGGACAAAGTCCGGGTGGACAACTATCTCGATATCGAGAATCTGGTCGGCGGTCCCGGATGGGCTCGGCCGACCTACCGTGGCTGGGTTCCCAAGGAACGCATCTTTTTAGGAGCGCGTCCACGGGACTGGGATCTATAGAACTATTGCCGACGAGGTGGTGACATTCAGATAGAACGTCACCACCTCGTCGGCAATCGGCACAGTTTACAGGCGGCACGGCCGTCCAACAGGGCTAGTTGGCCAATGCTTCCTGGAGTACGTCGAGGCCAACCGAACCGAGCGCGAGAGCGCGAGCGTGGAAGTCCTTGAGCGAGAACTCCTCACCGCGGGCCGCAGCGGACTGAGCGGCGGTGTCGCGGATCTGCTCCCACAAACGCTGACCAACCTTGTACGACGGAGCCTGGCCTGGCCAACCGAGGTAGCGGTTGAGTTCGAACCGAACGAAAGCCTCAGGCATGTTCACGTTCGCGCGTAGGAACTTCCACGCCTTTTCTGCGTCCCAGATACCGCCGCCCCACTCTTCGGGGCATGGCTTTTCAAGGTGTACACCGATGTCGAGTACGACGCGGGCGGCGCGCAGGCGCTGGCCATCGAGCATACCCAACTTGTCTGCTGGGTCCTCAAGGTAGCCGAGATCCTCCATGAGCCGCTCCGCATACAGAGCCCAACCCTCACCGTGGCCAGAAACCCAGCAGGCCAGACGGCGCCACGAGTTCAGGGTGTCGCGCAGGTACACCGCTTGAGCGCACTGCAGGTGGTGGCCCGGAACGCCCTCGTGATAGACGGTGGTCTTCTCACGCCACGTGTTGAACGTTGTCACCGATGGTGGAACCGACCACCACATGCGACCAGCACGAGAGAAGTCATCCGATGGCGGCGTGTAGTAGATGCCGCCCGTTTCCGTGGGCGCGATCATGCACTCAAGAGTCTCCACCGGCTCCGGGATGTCGAAGTGAACCCCGTTCAACTCACGAATCGCCTGATCCGAGGTCTCCTGCATCCACGCCTTCAACTCATCCTTAGAACGCAGAATGTAGCGGTCGTCCTTGTCGAGGTTCGCGACAGCGTCATCAACGCTTGTGCCCGGACCGTACAGTTGCTCCGCAATCTGCTCCTGCTCCGCGATGATGCGGGCAAGCTCGGCCAATCCCCACTCATAGGTTTCGTCAAGATCGATCTTGGCGCCAAGGAAGTTCCGGGACGCGAGTTCGTAGCGCTCGCGGCCAGCCGCATCCTTTTCAGGGGCTTTGGCGAGCAGTTCAGACTCGAGGAAGTCAGCGAGTTCGCCATAGGCAGCGGCAATCGCCGCAGCGCCCTTCTCCAACTGAGCTTTGACCTCCTCGGCGTCCGGTGCGGACTCAAGGGCCTTGACTGCGTCCTCGCCACGCACGAACGAGTAGAAGAAGGACTCGTCACTCGCGTTCTGGCGGGCCTCCTCAATACCCAAGGTCACCTGCAGCCGGGCTGGCACCTTACCGAGCGCAGCACCATGACGCAACGACTCAATATATCCAGCCACCGACGTGGGCAGCAGGTTGAGGCGAGAAGCGATGTTCTTCCAGTCCTCAGCCGTAGCGGTCGACGCGACGTCGAAGATATCGCGCAGCCCCTGCAACGGGGAAGCGAGGTTGTTCAGATCCGCATACACCCAGCCTGAATCGATGAGCTCAAGGCGCAGACCAAGACGCTCGCGCATCGCAGCAATCGTCACCCTGTCTACGTCATCAGCCGGAGTAGCCGCATCGAGGGCTGCAAGAGTCTGCGCCGTGAGTTCACGGTCAGCCTCAATGCCGTGCGGGGAGAGGTCGGTGACCAGGTGGTCGTAGCCGGGGATACCCATCGCCGTCGCACCAAATGGGTCAAGGGCACAGGACTTGGTCAAATACTCATCCGCGATCGCGTCGACCGCAGACTTCTGGCGTGTTTCTGTCATGGGTAAAAGCCTACGCCCGAAATGCCACGTAACAGTTAACTTCTGATGGGTCGTTGTGTTGTCCCGCCGACCCCAGCCGGGCTGGGTGGCGACGAATACGCCCAACAGTCATGCTCGTCGCCAATGGAATGTAATCCAACAACCCGCGGAAGGGATGGGGTGGGCAGCGTCGTCAATCCACATAACCAGCACAAACGGCAGGGGAATGGGACCCTGCGGGACAATGGTCCCTGAAAAACGGCGGCAACTACACGCATGCTTATATCTGGGGTCACTAGCCGCCAAAACGGCCGCACAACAAGGGGAAACCGTGGAAACAAAGCCAGAGACCGTCACCGCCGAACACGACGAACTCGACGACCTGACCGACGAAGAACTCAAAGAACTTGAGCTCGCGCTCGATGCCCCACGCCACTCAAACGCCCGCATCTTCGGCGCAATGCTCGCCGGTGCGCTGGTCTCGCTTTTTGCCGCATTCGTGCTTGCTGTCGACGCGCTGGCGCTCGCAGCCGATCCGAACACCGCTCTGAGTTGCAACATCAACGCCGTCCTCAGCTGCGGTACGGTCGCCTTGTCCTGGCAGGCAGAAGCCTTTGGCTTCCCCAATGTGTTCCTCGGCCTCATGTTCGAGCCGATGGTCATCACCATGGCGCTCATCGGAATCTCCGGTGTGAAGCTCCCCCGTTGGCTTGCGCTCGTGGAACAGGTCATCTACCTGTTTGCCACAGCGTTTGCGGTGTGGCTGTTCTACCAGTCGATGTTTGTCATCGGCGCGATGTGCCCGTGGTGCCTTGTTATCACGCTCGCAACTCCGCTGATCTTCCTGACGCTGCTGCACTACAACATCCGCGAAGACAACATCTGGCGTACCGGAAAAGCCCGCGAACGCGCCCGTAAGTTCGTGCGCAACCACTACGACCTGTACGCGTTCATCGGCTGGATCGTCCTGATCATCGGCATGCTCGTGATCAAGTACGGCCCGCAGCTCATCTCCTGAGCGTGGGGCTGTGCGCAGATTACGCTGGGTGTCAGGCTTCTGAGCGGTACTGGTTCTCAGCGATGTACTGACGCAACGCGCGCTCATCGTCATCACTCAAACCCGCCAGACGCGGAGTGGGCCGATGATTCTCGTAGTCAAGTGCTGCTCGCAGGGTCTCCTCAAGCGGACGGATTCTCAATCCGTGCGCTTGCGCCGCACTCGTATCCAACGTGGCGGTGTATCGCCATTCGGGGTCATCAATCCAGAGTGGCAGAGACATAGGGCCAGCCCATGAACTTACTCCGAAGGCGGAGAGAATCTCTGGCTCGACGACTCGCGCCACCGCGGTGCTTCTCGTGATCTGACGCGACAACTCCAGTACCTCAGCAAGGCTGGTGGTCGATCCTGTGGCATTGAAGGTTCCGATGTGTTTTTGCTCTGCGCAGTCGATGAGCCATGATGAAAGGTCTGCAACGTCGATCAATGCCACGGGGAAGTTCGGATCCGGTACGAGCACATCATCACTGGTGGGGTGCGCGAACCGCCATGTGTAGTATCCCGTGCGTCCAGAAGAATCACCGTAGCCGCCGATCAATCCTGAACGCACAATGGTAAGTGAGTCCGTGTTTCCTCGATAGATATCCTCACAGGCGGCTTTCGCTGCGGGATATTGGGCTGGTTCCGCCATGAAATCGCCATCCAGTGGAGAGCGCAACTGTGCGGACTCGTTCTGTTCCAAGACATTGGTCAGTGCATACACGCTGCTTGTCGAGACGAACACCCAGTGTTTGGCATTCAGATCTAGGACTGCACGTCGGACGTGGATCGGGTGACACGTCACATCAATAATCGCGTCCCAGTTTCTGGAAGAGAAAGATTCGAGGGCAGCGTCTTGGTCTCTGTCGCAGCACACCAAGATTGCTCCGTCTGGGACGCGCCCATTTCCTCTTGCTGCGCAGGTAACACTGTGTCCGCGAGTTAGTGCTTCAGATGCGACTGCTTGACCTAGGAAAGCGGTTCCACCCAATACGAGGATCTCCATGAGACCAGTCTGACATGCTACGGAGGTCGTTATCTGTTCGCGGCGATACATGAATTCTAAACATGTGAAAGTTCTTGCAATCCCACGAATTTCTGCGGCAGAAGTCGTCTCGCATGCGCTGTGGGAGAAAATGCGTGGCGCGCACGAGCATGTGCGCATACATTAGTGCTGTTAATCATCTGTGCCGACGCTGAGGGTCCACGCCACTGCGTTTTCGCCGTGTACGGGGTGAAAGCGGCCAGTTTTTCGGTCTGTTCACTGGAATGTCAGAGGGCAGGCTTACTGTTGGTTGTTGCTTGGACTGTGTTCCGCTGCCGAGCCAGAACTTTTAAAGGATGTTTCTTCGATGCTTGTTCATCTGGTCCTGAAGCACTCCAAGCCCTACTGGGCTTGGATTCTTGCGGTGCTTTTACTACAACTTCTCACGACGATCGCAACGCTCTATCTACCCAGCCTGAATGCAAGGATCATCGATGTCGGCGTTATGAATGGCGATGTCGACTACATCTGGCGCACCGGTGGCATCATGCTTGGCGTTGCTTTTGTACAGGTTGTCACTGCAGTTGCCGCAGTCTACTTCGGTGCGAAGACCTCAATGGCGATTGGACGTGATCTACGCCGCGAGGTCTTCACCTCGGTCACCTCGTTCTCTGCGCAAGACGTCAATCGATTCGGTGCGGCAACCCTGATCACCCGTGGCACGAACGACGTCCAACAGGTGCAGATGCTCGTGCTGCTCGCCCTGAACTTCATGGTGTCAGCTCCGATCATGTGCGTTGGCGGTATCATCATGGCGCTCAAGGAAGACCCTGGCCTCTCGTGGCTCGTGTGGGCCTCGGTGCCACTGCTGCTCGTTGTAGTCGGTGTTCTCATCGTGTTCCTGATGCCGCTGTTCCGGCAGATGCAGGAACGCATTGACAGCATCAATGGAGTCCTGCGCGAACAGATCACCGGCCTCCGAGTGATCCGCGCATTTACCCGCGAACCACACGAGACTCAGCGGTTTGAAGACGCAAACTCGAAGCTCACTCTCGTGGGTCTGCGGGTAGGTAACCTCTTCGTACTGATGTTCCCGCTTATCGGAATGATCCTGCACCTGGCAACAGCGGCCGTTCTCTGGTTTGGTGGTCACCGCGTCGACTCCGGCTTGGTTGAAGTTGGAGCCCTGACCGCGTTCATGCAGTATCTGCTGCAAATCCTCATGGCAGTCATGATGGGTACCTTCATGGCGATGATGATTCCACGCGCTATGGTCTGTGCGGACCGTATCGGCGAGGTGCTCAACACTGAACCGTCCATGAAAGACGCCACGGACGCGGGTTCAGCTACCCCGGCCAACGGAACCGTTGAGTTCCGTGGGGTAAGTTTCGGCTACGAAGGAGCCGAGGAACCAATACTGCAAAACCTGAACTTCACTGCGCGTCCGGGGCAGACAACCGCGATCATCGGGGCTACAGGTGCAGGAAAAACCACTCTGCTGAACCTTGTGCCGCGTCTGTACGATACCACCGAGGGAGAGGTGCTCATCGGTGGGGTGCCGGTCACCCAACTGACCCGTGAACAACTCTCTCGATCAGTGGCGTCGGTTCCACAGCGTCCGTACCTGTTCTCGGGCACGATCGCATCGAACCTGCGCTTTGGCGCACAGGACGCAACCGAGGAAGATCTGTGGGACGCCCTGACCATCGCTCAAGCCAAGGGATTTGTGGAGGCCCGTGAGGGTGCGCTGGAGTCCTCGATCTCCCAAGGAGGAACAAACGTATCCGGTGGGCAGCGTCAGCGCCTATGTATCGCCCGTGCGATTGCCGCGAATCCAGACATCTACCTGTTCGATGACTCGTTCTCAGCCCTTGACGTTTCCACCGACGCTCGCCTGCGTGCGGCTCTCGTGGAACCCACCAAGGAGGCAACTGTCATCATCGTTGCGCAACGAGTCTCCACCATCACAGGTGCCGATCAGATTCTGGTGCTCGAACACGGAGAGATCGTCGCTCGTGGCACCCACCAAGAACTACTTGAATCCTCGCCCACTTACCAAGAAATCGTTTCGTCGCAGTTGAGTGCGGAGGAGGTAGCCTGATGGCTCGCAAGAAAGAGGCGAAGAGAACCGCCGTTGACACTGTGGACGTCGACAACATCGAGATCGACGAGTTCGCGGATGCGGGTCAGATCGATGTGTGGGGCGAAGGCGCACCGCCACGGAAGGCAAAGCACTTTTGGCCATCGGCTAAGCGTCTTGTGGGGCTGCTCTCGCCTTACAAGCTCGGTATGTCGATCGTGTTTGTAACCGTTGTCGCAGGTGTGGTCCTTTCAGTTATCGCTCCGCGCATCCTGGGCCGTGCGGTTGACGTGATTGTTCAGGGAGTCGCCTCGAAGAACATCCCTGAGGGTACCGATGTCAACCAGATGATCGAAGGACTGCGTGCAGCCGGAGAGATCAATCAGGCTGAGTTCCTTGCGAAGATAGACATCATCCCGGGGACAGGAATCAATTTCGAGCGGCTCGCAGAGCTGCTGCTGATTGTTCTGGGCATGTACCTGGTTGCATCGTTCCTGAACTGGTTCTCGGGGTGGATCTTGAACCGACTCGTTATGCGGGTTGTCTACAACCTGCGTAAAGACGTTGAAGACAAACTCAACCGCTTGCCCATCGGATACTTCGACTCTCGCCAACGTGGAGATGTTCTCTCACGCGTCACCAACGACGTGGACAACATCCAAAACGCGCTGCAACAGGCAATCTCGCAGTTGATCCAGAGCGTGCTCACGGTTCTTGGAATCGTGGTCATGATGTTCGTTGTCTCGTGGCAGCTAGCGCTCATCGCGCTCATCGCGCTTCCGCTCTCGGGCGTTGTCGCTGGTGTCATCGGTACCAAGGCACAGGGCCTGTTCACCCGCCAGTGGAAGACCACCGGCGCACTGAACGGTCAGATCGAGGAATCATTCTCCGGCCACGAACTCATGAAGGTATTTGGCCGTGAAAAGGATATGGTCGAGCGCTTCAATGAGCGCAACGGCGACCTCTACGACGCCTCGTTCGGGGCACAATACGTGTCTGGAACGATCTACCCGGTCATGAACTTCGTGTCCTATCTGTCGTATGTGGGTATCGCCGTTGTCGGTGGTCTACGCGTGGCATCGGGTTCCATGAGCCTCGGTGATGCAACCGCGTTCATCCAGTACTCGCGTGAGTTCACGCAGCCGCTTGGACAGATTGCCGGTCTGGCCAACATGCTCCAGTCCGGTGTGGCCTCGGCTGAACGCACCTTTGAACTGTTGGACGCAGAGGAGCAAGTTCCAGATACTGCTACCGCAAACCTGCCAGATCGTACTGAGGGTCGCGTTGAGTTCAAGAACGTCACGTTCTCCTACGACCCTGATACATCTCTGATCGAAGACCTCTCGTTTGAGGCTCACCCAGGTCACACGGTTGCAATTGTCGGTCCAACGGGCGCTGGTAAGACCACGCTTGTGAACCTTGTGATGCGTTTCTACGAGTTGAACGGGGGCTCCATCGAACTCGATGGCGTGGACATCACCCAACTCAGCCGCGCAGCGCTCCGCTCCAAGGTAGGCATGGTCTTGCAGGATGCATGGCTCTTCGGTGGAACCATCATGGAGAACATCCGCTACGGACGTCTTGACGCAACAGATGACGAGGTTATCGAAGCGGCTCGGGCAACCTTCGTGGATCGCTTCGTGCGTGCCCTGCCAGACGGCTACGACACCGTGATCGATGAGGAGGGAACCAACGTCTCCGCCGGTGAGAAGCAGTTGATCACGATCGCCCGTGCGTTCGTTGCCAACCCGTCCCTGTTGATTCTCGATGAGGCGACCTCGTCTGTGGACACACGCACTGAACTGCTGGTCCAAAAGGCGATGGCGGCCCTGCGCGAAGACCGCACGAGTTTTGTCATCGCGCACCGTCTCTCCACGATTCGTGATGCTGACACGATCCTTGTGATGGAGGAAGGGCGCATTGTCGAGCAGGGTAACCATGAAGAACTCCTGGCATTGGATGGCTCATATGCCCGCCTGTATAACTCGCAGTTCTCCGGTCCAATGGGCGAGGAGCACCAAGAGGAGTCAGTAGGTCGCGTAGACACCTGATCGGTACAAGAAAAGTCCTCACTCCCTTAACCGGGAGTGAGGACTTTTCCATACATACGGAGGCTGTGTGGCGTCGGGCTCCTGTGGACGAATTTGAGTGTGGCGCCTAGCTTGTCGAGCAGTGGCTAGCCGGCCTGGTCGGATTAAGCCCGCAGCGACCAACGCCACTGGTCACTGCCTTTGGGCAGTTCAGTGGGTCCGGACAGGGTGCGGTGGCGGTTCTCCCACTGAGACCGTCCCACGATGTTGTCCTCGTGTGGGTCTTCACCACCAGCGATCGCGGCGAGCCCAGCGACGAGAGCCGCGACCTCTTCCTCATCGGGCGCACCAGAAATGACCGTCACTCGTGAGGCGGCAGCAAGTGCTGCAGCGAGAATATCTGCCTGGTTGGCTTCACTCATGATGCTCCTCGAACGTTCCTCGGCGATTGCTCAGCAGGGCGGCAGCCACTAGAGCGGAATGTTTCCGTGCTTCTTCTGGGGCAGCGATGCGCGCTTGGTTTTAAGGGCACGCAACGCCTGGACGATCTGCCGACGGGTCTCGTGTGGCGCGATGACAGAGTCAACGTAGCCGCGTTCGGCTGCATCCCATGGGTTAACGATTGCCTCCTCGTATTCCTGGGTCAATCGTGCACGCTCAGCATCAACGTCGCCGCCAGCCTCGGCGACGGCCTTGAGCGCGCCGCGTTGCAGAATGTTGACGGCACCACCTGCGCCCATGACCGCGATCTGTGCGGTTGGCCAGGCAAGGTTGATGTCCGCCCCGAGTTGTTTGGAACCCATCACGATGTATGCACCGCCGTATGCCTTGCGCGTGATGAGCGTGACCAGTGGAACAGTGGCCTCCGCATACGCAAAGATCAACTTTGCGCCGCGGCGGATGATGCCGTTCCACTCCTGGTCTGTTCCGGGTAGGAAGCCAGGTACGTCCACGAGTGTGAGGACCGGGATGTTGAAGGCATCGCAGGTTCGTACGAATCGTGCAGCCTTTTCGGCTGCGTTGATATCGAGTGTTCCAGCCATGGACATTGGCTGATTGGCGACGATTCCCACGCTTTGTCCCTCGACGTGCGCGAAGCCGGTAATGACGTTTTGTGCATACAGCGGCTGGACTTCAAGGAAGATGCCCTCGTCCACGATGTGCTCGATGACCTTGTGCATGTCATAGGGCTGTGAGTCGGAGTCGGGAACCAGGGTGTCGAGTTCGCGGTCGAAATCCGTGACCTCAACGTCTGCCGGCAGTGGGAATGCCGGTGGATCGGACAGATTGTTTTGGGGGAGGTACGACAGGAGCGAACGCACGTAGTCGATTGCGTCGTCCTCGTCAGCGCCCATGAAATGTGCGACGCCGGAGCGTTCGTTGTGGGTTTGGGCGCCGCCGAGTTCTTCAAAGCCGACGTCTTCTCCGGTGACTGCACGGATAACGTCTGGGCCGGTGATGAACATGTTGGAGGTTCCATCAGCCATGACGATGAAGTCGGTCAGGGCGGGGGAGTAGACCGCGCCACCTGCGCTTGGGCCGAGAATGAGGGAGATCTGTGGGATCACACCGGATGCCGCAACGTTACGGCGGAAGATCTCGGCAAACTGGGTGAGGCCAGCAACACCCTCTTGGATGCGTGCACCACCACCGTCGGAGATACCGATGATGGGCACACCTGTGCGTAGTGCGAGGTCCATGACCTTGGTGATCTTCTGACCGTGTACTTCGCCGAGTGATCCACCGAACGTGGTGAAATCCTGGGAGTATACGCACACTTGGCGGCCATCGATGGTTCCGTAGCCTACGACCACGCCGTCGCCTGCGATGCGCTTCTTATCCAAACCGAAGTTGGTGGAACGGTGCTTGGCAAAGGCGTCGAGTTCCACGAATGAGCCCTCATCAAGCAGCGCATCGATTCGCTCGCGGGCAGTCTTCTTCTTGCGCGGATGTTGCTTCTCCTGCGCGAGGTCTTCATGCGCGGAAAGCTGTGTATTGCGCTCCGCGAGGTTTTCGATTTTTCCAGCGGTCGTCGATAGATCAGTCACAGTTTCAAAGGCTAGTTGTGGATTTGCTAAAAGTCAGTAGCGCCATGCGAGCGGATTCGCGCTACGGATTGTGGGATATCTACAACCATGAATCGAACGCGAGGGGAGAGCGCAACTGTATTTATCGTCGTTAAGCGCTCTTTACCCTGAAAACCGATGGGGTCAAAATGTTCCAACTGCACTGCTTAATTCAGTGCAGTTGGAACATTTTGACCCCATCGACTGAAAGCTGCATGACGAGATCGGTGTGTCTACGCCTCCAGGATCACGGTGTTTGCACCACTAGAGAAGATGCAGCGATACAGGTATCGGGGACAATGGGGTAATGCCAGAACCTCATGAACTGTGTCTTGATACCGCGCAACTGTTCACTGCCCTCGCGCAGGCGGGCGTACACCTGAATGGGATGAGCGTTGCGCAGGAGATTGACTCAACTAACACGACACTCGTACGTGAAGTCACGAAACTGCAGGCCAACAACTTTTTCTTCGAGTCAGACGAGCCTGATCAGTGGGCCGCGCCCGCCCTGCTCGCTACCGTTAACCAGACTGGCGGACGGGGTCGCACCGGACGTTCCTGGGACACCCCTACCGGAACGGCACTCACGTTCTCACTGCACCTCGAACCCGATGTGCCAGGTGAGAAGTTGAGTTGGCTGCCACTCATTGTCGGCAACGCCATTGCCCAGGTGGTGCGGGACGAGATCGGTATCGAGGCGCTGGTGAAATGGCCCAACGACATAGTCGTGCGTTCCGGTGAACCGGACCTTGAGGGCTGGCTGGATCTGCGCAAACTCGGGGGGATTCTCGTGGAACGCGTCGGTGCGCAGTCCGTGGTGATCGGGGTGGGACTCAACATCACCCAAAAGTCCACCGAACTTCCGGTCCCGAGCGCAGCCTCCCTTGTCACACTCGGTTGCGAGGTGCCGGAACCGAACCGACTGCTTGCGGCTCTCGTGCATCGCATCATCGAAAGAGTCACCCGCTGGGAAGAATCGAACGGCGACACGAACCGCAGTGGCGTACGCAACGAGTCCGAGAATCTCAGCGCGACGCTGGGAGCGCTCGTTCGGGTCGATCTCGCAGATGGCGCTCAGATTACGGGAACTGCTCAGGCACTCGGAGACGACGGTTCCCTCACGCTGTGGGCGGAAAACGGAAACTCGTATACCGTAATGGTCGGTGACGTGAATCACCTTCGTTTAAGATAACTAGGTGACAATTCCCAACCACCAATCGGATGCGCAGCCGCGTGCCCTGAGAGACCCTCAAAATACTGCACGCGGCCTCGAAGAATCACTACTTCAAGGCGCGCCGATCTACACCGAAGCCGAACTGTGCGAAGCCACCGGCGCCACCTCCGCACAGGTCAACGACTACTGGCAGACGTTGGGATTACCGAACACCAAGAAGGAAGCCAGGGTTTTCACCCAGGCCGATGCCGACGCGATCAAATCCCTGCTTGACCTGGCAGAGGCAGAACAGTTCGATCACCGTACCCTCACCTCGCTTATCCGCTCGGCCGGTCACACGGCGGAACGTCTCGCGTTGTGGCAGGCCGAGGCGCTCGTTGAACACTACGCCCACAACTACGGCTGGGACGACGCCCGCGCACGCCAAGAATTTCTCTCCGAGTTTGAGCGCATGCATACTGTGTTTGCCCAGCAGATGGAGCACGCATGGCGGCGCCAGATGGCGGCACTCGTGGGACGCTGGTTCGTTGAGTTCGGTCCAGAGAAGGGCGTCACCCGTGGCCCGGGCCAGTTACCGCTACCGCGCGCGGTGGGGTTCGCTGATATCGTCTCGTTCACGTCGCAGACAGCGAAAATGCGGTCCTCGGAACTCTCCGACTTCGTCTCCAACTTCGAGGCGGCGGCGCGTGACGTCATCACGCGCGCAGGCGGTCGCGTTGTGAAGACAATAGGTGACGCGGTGCTTTTCATTGCCGACGATCCCCACACGGGTGCAGAAGTCGCCTTGGGCCTCGCGAACGCTGGGCGTAGCGAGGAGATGAAGGATCTGCCGCAGGTACGCGTCTCCCTCGTGTGGGGGCGTGTGCTCTCACGGTTTGGCGACGTGTTTGGAACATCCGTGAACCTCGCAGCCCGTCTATCTGACGAGGCGAAACCCGGAACGGTCATGGTTGACCAAGATACAGCGGCGCTTCTCGCCGAAGACCCAAGTTTCGCCCTGATTGCACATGATGAGCGTGAGATCCAAGGACTTGGGTCGATTGCTCCCGTGCAACTTCAGCACGCGTACAAGCCTGGCCAGTCCTGATCGGTCAGACTCTGCCCGAACAAACCCTGTTTGACCAAGCCCAGCCTGAACTAGCCCTGTCTGTTTGAGGGCTGCGGCTTATCTGAACGTTTAGAAAATTACTGCACTGTGAAGATACGCGACCCTCACACACAAGTAATGTCTTACACATTCAACCTGGTTCAGTGTGGCTAGACGGGGAGGATCAGTGATTCGCTGTTGTTCGCAACGCGGTTTACGTCAGTGGATACCACACGTTGAACCGTAGGTAAGACCGGGATACGCAGAATGTCCAGTGCCTCATCCACGCTCGTGTGCGGAGACAACCAGGCATCATATGTGTCCGGTGTGAGGAAGATCGGGCGACGCTCATGGATCTGCGCCAGTTCATCTTGTGCAGCAGTCGTAATGATCGACGCGGTGACGAGCCACTGTGTCAACTGCCGGTCAGTGGCGGTGTGGGGTTTCCAGAACTCGTAGATTCCCGCGAAGGCGAACATCCCATCGCTGTAGGGCGTGATGTAGCTGGGGATCTTATGCTGTGGTGGACCTTCCAATGTAGTCCACTCGAAGTACCCGTCCGCGGGGATGATGCAGCGCCTAGATGCGAATGCCCTGCGAAACGATGGCTTCTCCGTAATAGTCTCGCTGCGGGCATTGATCATCTTCGCCCCAACGGATGGGTCCTTCGCCCAGCCGGGAACCAAACCCCACCGGGCGCGACGGACCTGACGTACCAGATCGTCGTCAATCAAACTCTCCTGTGGATCGCTCTTGGCGAGCTGACTGATCAACCCGGCAAGGGCGGGCGAGCGTTCGCCCGAGGCCATGACCAAGGTCTCCGCAGCCTGCGCGGTAACCGGTCGGTCCACGATGATGCGTACATCGTGTGTGGGTGCGATGTTCCAACTGGGACCCCAGTTATCCGTACCGTCACCAAAGAGCGGGTCTTGGATAAAACCGTTGCGAGCATATGCTGCGGCTAGGTCATCACCCTGCGCGAAAGACGCATACCGTCCGCACATGGGACTCCCTTAGTCCTCATCCTCGGCGTCCCAGTCTTCATCAACCTCATCGTGTCCGAACGGATCGGGGTCAACGCCAGGCATCCAGCTAAGTCCCGGGACACCCCAGCCGTTCTCGCGAGATTCCTCCCGGGCAAGAGCCGCCTCTCTACCCTTCAGACGGTCCACGTACAAGAAACCGTCAAGGTGGTCGTACTCGTGCTGAAGCAGACGGGCAAACCACCCTTCACCAGACAGTTCGATCGGTTCACCGAACTCATCAAAGCCCTTGAGCAACACCGCGTAGTGGCGCTTTAAGTCGTGATCTGGCCCCGGGAACGAAAGACACCCCTCGTTATCGAGCAGCATCTTCGGAGGTCGTGCCTTCAAACCCTCGCGTTGTGCAAACAGTGGCGGGCGCTGCACGATCTGCATCGTCGGATTCACAATCACGCCACGGCGCTGCTCATCCTCATCCGGCCCGTCGTAGACGAAGATCCGCAAGCCAACACCAATCTGCGGTGCCGCGAGACCCACGCCATTGGAGGCATCGAGGGTCTCGAACATGTCTGCGATGAGTACGCGCAACTCGTCGTTGAAGTCGGTGACCTCCGCAGCGCGGCGGCGAAGAACAGGATCGCCATCGATGACGATTGGGTGAATCATGAATACTCCGTTGATGAGCGTACAAGCGCTGGTGTATGCGGGGCCTTACGTCTCATTCCGCTGCGCGGTTGGGCGCTACGGCGTTGAGACGGAGATGGCAACTACTCAGGCCGGTGCAAACCGTCCGGAAACAGGCCACGTCAATTGTACGTGCTGGACGATGAGCGGGTGATGGTCGAACGATGCAAGGGGAGAAGTGCTGTTGTGGATGAACCACATCGGTTTTGCATGGGTAGAACGACGCGGCTAGACCTATCCATTGTTTTCATCCGGGTGAAAAACCTAGGCTCCTATCTGACCAGTACTTTCACGCGTTTTACGCATCGCAGGGGCAATGAACACTCTCGAAACACTCGAAGCACACGTGCGTGAACTCGTGCGCGAGGACGGCTTTGATCCGATGACGGACAAGTCGCGCCTTCACGAACTCGTCTCCAGCACGATCGAGCAGTACGAGAGAATGGCGATTCTCGGCAAGGTCATACCGTTGACCAACCCTGTTTCAGCCAGCAGATTCCTCATGGACGCCGTTGGTGGCCTGGGGAAATTACAGCAGTATATGGATGACCCCGACGTGGAGGAAATCTGGGTCAACTCTCCCGAACACGTGTTTGTGGCAAGGCACGGCATACCTGAACTCACGCCAACCGTCCTCACTCGGGACGAGATCGCACGACTCGTTGAGACCATGCTCGGTTCCACTGGCCGCAGGCTCGACCTTTCGACACCATTTGTTGACGCGATGCTGCCTGGCGGAGAACGACTCCACGTGGTCATCCCGGACATCACGAGACGTGACATGAGCGTCAATATCCGAAAGTTCGTGGCACGAGCGCAACGCCTGAGCGAACTCGTGTCCCGGGGCAGCCTAACGGCCCAAACCGCGCAGTTCCTTGAAGCGAGCGTACGTGCGGGACTGAACATTGTCGTCTCCGGTGCAACCGGCGCCGGAAAGACGACCTTCCTGCGTGCCCTTGCCGGAGCCATCCCACCCAAGGAACGCATCATCACCGTTGAGGAAGTATTCGAACTCAACCTCGCGAACCGAGACGTGGTGGCTATGCAGTGCCGTCAGGCCAATCTTGAGGGGTACGGCGAGATCACCATGCGCAGGCTGGTGAAAGAATCGCTACGTATGCGCCCAGACCGAATCATCGTGGGCGAGGTACGCGAGGCAGAGGCACTCGATCTCCTCATAGCACTGAACTCCGGGCTGCCGGGAATGGCCACGCTCCACGCCAACGCCGCCCGAGACGCAGTGGCAAAGCTCTCAACCCTGCCGCTGCTTGCCGGAGAAAACGTCACCGCACACTTCGTGAACCCAGCCGTGGCGTCCGCAATTGATCTCATCGTGCACCTGGATCGTGATGTTTCAGGGCAACGGCGAGTCCGCGAGATCTGTGGCCTGACCGGAAGAGTCGAAGAATCCCGCATCGAAATGAGCGCGATCTTCAAAACCGTTGACGGCCAGTTAGTTCGTGGCGAGGGCTATCCACCAAAACAGGAAGCCTACGACCGTATCGGAATATCCATTCACCGACTCCTGGAAACGAGCGTCGAATGGGCGTCGTAGTCGGATTGATACTTGGCCTGGGGGCAACCCTCGTGTGGTCCAGCTTCTGGGAGAGGCCCCAGCGTGCTCCGAGCAACCGCGAAACCACCTTCCACCACGACCTACACGCCGCAGGGTTTACAGGCGTCAGCGTCAACATGTTTGTTCTCGCATCAGTCCTGCTTGGAATAGTCGGTGCCGCCATCGCACTATTGATTTCTCGACTGCCAGTGGCCGCCCTGGTCGCGGGTGTTGCAAGCGGGTTATCGCTACTCATCGTTGTGTACACCCGTGCCACCAGCACACGCCGCAGACGTCGCGCTGAATGGCCCCAAGTGGTCGAACACCTGATCTCTGGAATCCGAGCGGGGCTCTCCCTGCCCGAGGCAGTGCTACAGGTTGCCCACAGAGGACCGATCGAACTACGGCCTGACTTCCAGGAATTCGCACGGGACTACCACGCCTCCGGTCAATTCGACACGAGTCTACTCTCCATGAAAAACCGTCTCGCTGACCCCGTCGCCGATCGAGTCATCGAAGCACTACGCCTGGCGCGAAGCGTGGGCGGCAGCGAACTCGGAGTCCTGCTCGAAGCGCTCAACCAGTTTCTCCGCCAAGACCTACGCACCCGCGGAGAACTCGAGGCCCGCCAGAGTTGGACTGTTGGCGGGGCACGAGTCGCAGTCGCTGCTCCATGGGTAATCCTGTTGATGCTGTCGACCCGACCTGAGGCAAGCCAAGCCTATGCGAGTTCGACCGGCACCCTCCTCATACTCATCGGTGCTGCGGTGACGGTCTTCGCCTACTGGTTGATGCTCAGGCTCGGTGCGCTCCCAACTGAGAAGCGGGTCCTCGCATGACCCCACTCATCGTTGCCGCAGTCATAGCCGGATTGCTGTTCGCCGCAGGAATCATGCTCGCATACACCTACTTCGACGCCCGCAAGTTCCAATTGGACACCCGATTGGCCCCGTATCTCGTGGACGCTGACGAACGTGGCCGCTTCCTTGGCTCTAGGCGAGTATCGTCCCCACTGGGAGTCTGGGGCAAAGCAATTGAACCACTCGCGGACGCACTTGATTCGCTGCTAGAAATCTTCAGTTCGCCGTCCAGTCAACTCCAAGCCAGGCTGCGGCGGGCAGGGCGCTCAACGACAATCCACGAGTACCGACTCGAACAGATTCAATGGGCCGTTCTCGGCCTACTATGCGCGGTTGTCCTCTCCTTCCTCCTCGCGGGTAGCCGCAACGTGTCAGTTGTTCCCCTTGTCATTCTCGTGATCGGCGCACCCTTTGCAGGACTCATCGCCTGCGACTACCGGCTCAAAAACCAGATCACCTCACGGGCGCAGGACATTCTCACAGAATTTCCCACCGTCGCAGAACTCCTAGCACTCTCGGTGGCAGCAGGCGAAGGACCACTCGCAGCTCTCGAACGCGTATCCAATCTTGGTCGCGGTGCACTCGCGGAAGAGATTGCAGCATCCGTCAGCGAAATACGCTCCGGTATCACGCTCACCCAAGCCCTTGAGAACCTCGGACAGCGCACCGACCTGGCCGCGATCACTAGGTTTGCCGATGGTGTCGCACTCGCCGTTGAACGAGGCACCCCACTCGCCAAGGTGCTCCGCGCCCAAGCCCAAGATGCACGGGAACTCGGACACCGAGAACTTATGGAAACAGGCGGAAAGAAAGAAATCACGATGTTGTTTCCCGTGATCTTCCTGATCTTGCCCATAACCATCGTCTTCGCAGTATTCCCCTCCCTCCAAGTCCTCAGAATCGGATTCTGATTACCCCTATAGATAAGGAACATCGTGCTACGAACAGTACGGGTCGTCTCAGAGCAAGAGAAGGTCACAGTGAAGCTCCCCGCGCCGCGGGCAAGCGCTCCCTCCGGGGTGCGTAGGCCGCTGAAGCGGTCGGACTGGCGCAACTCCAAGGCCGTGGCGCGTGCCTCAAATTCCATACGTGGCCAGCGAGAACGCGGCGATGTTCCCGGATGGGTCTTGATAACTCTGATGTCCGCGGGCCTTGTCGTGGCGCTGTGGGCTATTGCCGGTCCAGCACTCGAAGGACTCTTCAACGAAGCGATCAGTCAGATCTCGCGTCAAGCAAGCTAGACATCGGGTTCCATCCCCAAACGGTTGCCCCATATGCATTTGAACGTATACACCTTGAGTCATCGAGAAGCCGGTTCAGCACCGGTCAGTTTCCTGTTGACCTCACTCCTGCTCATCACGGTGTTTCTCGGCCTTATTCAGGGCGCACTGATCATGCACTCACGAAACGTGTTGACCGATATCGCGGGTGAGGCCGCCAGGCAGGGCGCTCGACTCGATGCCACGTCGAGCGATGCCGTTGCATACGCGAACTCCCGGGCAGGGCAGTTCAAGGACTTTTCAGTCAATACCGCGGAGAAAACGGCTGACGGGCGTGACCTGATCGTTGTGCAGGTGTCTGCATCGTTGCCTGTGCTTGGCTTGTTCACGGTTCCTGCCAAGTTGCACGCAAGCGGTCGAGCCGTGATCGAATCTGACAACTACTAGGTGACTTGACCATGAGAAGAACGCAGGGTCGTCGTTTCAGAGAGACATTGTGTAAAGACCGCGAAGTTGGGAATGCACAGGTGGAGTTCATCGGGGTCATCGCCGTTTTGCTGATCCCAATCTTGTACTTCATGATCGCGTTATCGCAGGTGCAAGCCGCAACCTATGCCGCACATTCAACGGCGCATGCCATCGCTCGTTCCCATGCTATTTCGCAGGAGGGGAGGGTATCGAGGGAAACCCAACTGCTGATTGCGGAGCTGGCGTTCGAAGACTTCGGGCTGGCTGTCACCGAGAAGAACCTCAGGGTATCCGTTGCATGTGAGACGGCGTGTGCAGCAGGAGCATCAATCGAAACGACGGTCAGTTACACCGTGAAGCCGCCTGGCGCGAGCTGGTTGCCTCGTGGGCTCACTGTCAGTGCACAGGGGTACTCGTATCGGGGAGAACTCCGTGAGTGATCGCTTCCGAGGTTTTCGCAATGCGCGAGGTGAAGACGGGAATATTCTCTTCCTGGGGCTGGGCGTCGCACTCGTTGCCCTGCTCCTCATTGCTGGGATTGCGCATGTTGGCGCACTGTATCTAGACAAGAAGCGTTTGGCATATGTCGCGGATGGTGCGGCGCTCGTATACAGCGATACCGCAACGAGGAATGCCTACATCGGCAATTTCACCGATGGTGAAGGGAACGAAGGACAAGAGCGCGAGAACCAAGACCCACTTACCGCCGCCAGGAAATACGCGGTATATGTGGCGGGGGAGTATGGGTTGACCAGAGTTTCAGTGGCCGCGACGGAGGAGGGCGCCGACTTGGCGATCTATGCGACTGCGTTGGCCAGTTCAATGGTCGGAACGGCAGACGACTCGGCACCGGGTAGGTTTGTGCGGTTGCAGGAGTTTGCCACCGCGCGCAACGTCACGGGTATTCGCCAATCAGCACAGTAGTCCTTTGATCTGCGGAGATATGGCTAGACTTGGGAACATGATCTTGACAACTCCAGAGGTGCAGGGAATCGATCTTTTCATTCCGCCCGTTTACGACTTGCTCGGCAGTGTCTTGCTGCTTGTGACCTTTGTGCTGCTCGTGTGGGCATCCATGAGTTTCTTCAAGGAATCGAAACATCTCAATGTCACGCAATCTCTCGTGTGGTTCCTTTTGATTCTGTTTGTTCCTGTTCTTGGGCCGATCGGATGGCTACTAGTGGGCCGTAAGGTTGGGAATCCTAACGCAGTGGAGGACTCAAACCCCCAGTAGTAGTGCGAACGTTTTGAGAAAGTGGTCTGCAGTTTTTCTCAGCGCGATCTTGTGACGTAACTCTTTATCCTTGCTACGGGTCACACCACTTCGCACGAAATCGGTTGGGCCTCTAACGTAGAATGATTGATTGTGGCCATTGAATTCTCTGCAGAAATCCCGCAACTACGCTCAACGCTCGCGACCATCTCGGCGGTGAGCGACCCAGATGCTCTGCGCGTAAAGATCGCTGAACTCTCGCAGGCGGCGTCTGCTCCTGACCTGTGGGATGATCCGGCCAAGGCCCAGGTGGTCACCTCCGCTTTGTCGACTGCCCAGAACGAGCTCAAGCGTATTGAGTCGATGGAGCAGCGAATCGATGACCTTGAGGTTCTTGTCGAGATGGCACAGGACGCCGATGACGCGGATACCCTGGCTGAGGCTGAGCTGGAGTTCGAGGGCATCAAGAAGGACCTCGATCAGCTTGAAGTCCGTACTCTGTTGGCTGGCGAGTATGATGCCCGCGAGGCCGTGGTGACGATTCGTGCGGGAGCTGGCGGTGTGGATGCGGCTGACTTCGCGGAGATGTTGATGCGCATGTACCTGCGGTGGGCGGAACGCAATGGCTATCCAACTGCGGTTCTGGACACGTCCTACGCTGAGGAAGCGGGCTTGAAGTCCGCAACATTCGAGGTCAAGGCACCTTATGCGTTTGGTCACCTCTCCGTCGAGGCTGGCACGCACCGTCTCGTGCGTATTTCGCCGTTTGACAACCAGGGTCGCCGCCAGACTTCGTTTGCTGCCGTTGAGGTGGTTCCGCTCATCGAGCAGACCGACCACATCGAGATCCCTGACAACGAGATCCGCGTTGACGTGTTCCGTTCGTCCGGTCCTGGTGGACAGTCCGTGAACACGACTGACTCCGCCGTGCGGTTGACCCACATCCCGACCGGAATCGTGGTGTCGATGCAGAATGAGAAGTCCCAGATCCAGAACCGCGCCGCCGCTATGCGCGTGCTTCAGTCCCGGCTGCTCCTTGAGCGTCAGGCGGAGGAGAAAGCGAAGAAGAAGGAACTGGCCGGAGACATCAAGGCATCGTGGGGCGACCAAATGCGTTCGTACGTGCTGCAGCCGTATCAGATGGTCAAGGACCTGCGCACCGAACATGAGGTCGGTAACACGGGTGCAGTGTTCGACGGTGCTATCGATGACTTCATCGAGGCGGGTATCCGCTGGCGCCGTTCGCAGGACCGCGAAGCGTAGGTTTTATCTCTTTCGTCCAGTGGGTTCAGCCGCCCCGAGTTTTCGGGGAACAGGCTGGGCCCGCTTTGCGTTGGTGTGGGGGATCCGGTGGACTATATCCCCAAGTTGTATCCAGATTGGCGACGAGTTGATTGCGTCGTGTTGTGCACTTTCGTGTGGTTTTTCGCAGGGTGAGTGCGCTGGAACGCATTCTGGTTTGGGGAAGTGGAACGCGGGTGCGTTGGACTGGTCTCGGAAGCGGAGTTTTCTCACAACCGGTCAGGTGTGGACGATGCTGGAGTTGTGAGCATCTTGGTGGCAACGGCGTGTCAGCACCGCTTAACCCTGTCCAACTACATAGTCTCGAAAAGGCTGTAAAGTTGCCCGACTCGCGTGCGTAACCATTTACGGAACGTAGGCCGGTCAACTGAACTGACCGACTCGTCGTCAGGCAGAAGCGCATATCCTGCGCGAAGCCGAACGCTGAGGCGACAGCCGCCACCACAACCGGTACCCAAGGAACTGATTCGTGATCCGTTTAGACAATGTCACCAAGGTGTACGCCCGCGGCGCACGCCCTGCACTGAACGACGTCTCGCTCGAAATTGAGCGTGGCGAGTTCGTCTTTCTTGTTGGAGCGTCAGGTTCAGGAAAATCGACCTTCCTGCGCCTTGTGACGCGAGAGGAGAAAGCAACCGCAGGACGCGTACTCGTCGCGGGGAATGACCTGACCTCGTTGTCGAACTGGCGTGTGCCACAACTGCGCCGTCAGATGGGTGCGGTGTTCCAGGACTTCCGGCTGCTGCCCAACAAGACCGTGTTCGAGAACGTCGCGTTCGCGTTGCAGGTGATCGGTAAGCCGAAACACCACATCATGACCACCGTTCCCGAGGTGTTGGACATGGTGGGACTCGCGGGCAAGGAAAAGCGCCGCCCGCACGAACTCTCCGGTGGTGAGCAACAACGTGTCGCAATCGCGCGCGCGTTCGTGAACCGCCCACCGCTCCTACTGTGCGACGAGCCGACAGGTAACCTCGACCCGACCACGTCGTTGGGCATCATGCGATTGCTGGACCGCATCAACCGCACCGGCACAACGGTCGTGATGGCCACCCACGATGACGAGATCGTGGACCAGATGCGCAAACGCGTCATCGAATTGTCCACGGGCGAGCTGGTTCGCGACCAGACTCGCGGTGTCTACGGATCGTCACGTTAAGGGGTAGCCATGCGTTTTCAGTTCATTCTCTCCGAGATCGGCATCGGGCTTCGCCGTAACCTGTCGATGACCATCTCCGTTATCCTCGTGACGTTTGTTTCGCTGACGTTCGTTGGCGCTGCCGTGCTCACTCAAACCCAGATCCAAAAGTTCAAGGGGGAGTGGTACGACAAGGTCGAGATCACCGTGTACCTGTGCCCGCAGGATTCTCGGGTTGTCACCTGCGCGGACGGTGAGGCGACCGACCAACAGATCAAGGACTTGGAATCTGTCCTTGCATCGCCAGAGGTCTCGGCAGAGATCCGCGAAGTCATCTTCGAATCGAAAGAAGATGCCTGGCAAACCTTTGAAAAGAACTTCAAAGACCGCTGGTGGTTCTCATCCATGTCCGTCGATGACATGAATGCGGCGTTCCGTATCAAACTGAACGACCCTGAGCAGTACCAGATCATCAACGAGACCCTGAGCGGGCGAGCCGGTGTTGAAGAGGTCCACGACCAGCGCCAAGTCTACGAACCGCTGTTCAACATCCTGAACACGGCAACTCTGGTTGCCTCAGGACTCGCCGGCGTCATGCTGCTGGCGGCGGTGCTGCTCATCACCACGACGATCAGGCTTTCCGCGCTGTCTCGCCGCCGCGAAACCGGAATCATGCGCCTCGTCGGCGCCTCAACACTGTTCATCCAACTACCGTTCATGCTTGAAGGCGCGATCGCCGCAACCATCGGAGCGGTTCTTGCCGTGGGCGGGCTGTGGCTTGGCGTGAGGTATCTGATCGAGGGATGGCTCGACACATCCATGAACTGGATTCCTTACATCACCACAAATGACGTCCTGTTGTTGGCACCGGTCCTGATCGGTGTGGCGTTCCTGCTTGCCGCGATCTCCTCGATTGTGACGCTGAGCCGGTATACGAAGGTGTGATCATGAAAGTGCAACTGACATCCCACGTCCGGCTCCTTGTGTCGGCACTGCTGGCCGCCGTCCTGGTGTTCTCGGTATCGCTAATCTCGCTCAATGCGGCATACGCGGATGATCTGGACGATCGTATGGAAGCCGCCAAGGAGAAGCAGGCCCAGGCACAGGCACAGCGTGACGATCTCGAAAACGAGCTTGCGCACACGGACGACGAACTGGCCAAGGCCTATATCGAACTTCAGGAGGTCCAGGCACAGTTGCCCGTGGCCGAGGCCGCGCTCAACGTCGCCACCAAGGAGTACCAGACCGCGCAGCGCGAAGCCGACAAACTGGCCAAGAAACTCGATGACGCCCAGCAGGAAAAGGGCAGCCTCGAAGATCAGATCGCCGCCAACGATGAAGCGATGGACCAGGCTCGAAGCGGTGTCGCGGAGATGGCCCGCCAAGCAGCACGCGGTGATTTCGACATGTCGAGCGTCAGCCTGATCGTTGGCGCCGACTCCACCGAGGACTTCGTGTCCCGATACTCCATGAACACCACGGCCCTGCGCTCGCAGACGAAGTCTCTCGACAAACTGCGTGAAACCCGAGCTGTGTCCCGCAACGCCCAAGTGCGTCTTGACGCCGTCAACGACATCATCACCACGCTCAAGGAACAGGCAGATGCCAAGGTCGTTGAGACTCAGCAGAAGGAGAAGGAAGCCGCTGATGCGAAAGCCCAGGTTGAAAGCCTGATCTCGCAGAAGAACTCGGCAACCCAGCGTATTGAGGGACGCAAGGCGGCGGTTGAGCAGCAACTCAAGGAAGAGGATGCCAACGTTGCCTCCTTCACCGATGAGATCCGTGAAATTGCAGGGCTGCAAGAGGATCAGCGCAAGGAAGAAGAACGCCTGGAGAAGGAACGTCGCGAGAAGGAACTCGAGGAGCAACGTAAAAAGGACGCCGAGAAGAAGAAGCAGCAAAGCAGTTCTGGTGGTAACTCAAATTCCGCCAGCAGTGGATCAAGCGGCTCTGGTAGCACAGGCGGTTCCAGTGGCGGTAATTCGGGAGGTTCCGGCGGCTCTGGCGGGGGTAACTCCGGCGGTGCAAGCGGAAACTGGTTCCAGTGGCCTACCGACTACAGGGTAGTCACCTCCAGTTACGGCTGGCGCCTTCACCCGGTCCTCGGTTACTACCGCCTGCACGCCGGCACCGACATGCGCACCTACTGCGGCACAAACGTATATGCGGGCCGTGCCGGAACGGTTCAGTGGGCGCAGTGGAAGGGTGGGTTCGGCAACCAGGTGCTCATCAACCACGGCACCATCAACGGCAAGAACGTCATGTCCTCGTATAACCACCTGACCTCGTTCAAGACGCAAGCGGGTGCCAAGGTCAAGGCCGGAGATGTTGTTGGACTCTCTGGAAACACCGGGCTGTCGGGTGCCTGCCACCTGCACTTCGAGGTGTACGTCAATGGTTCCACGATTGACCCGATGACGGTGACGAGCCGCTAGAATACATGCCCCACATGGGACCGCTCGCCAGTGCATCGCGCTGTGCAACATGTGTCACATCACCCTGCGGCATATTTGAGTGGAATTGGCGGTTGTCCCTGACGTAGGCTACTTAGGCACGACACTTAAGACCGACAACCAGGCATGAGGAGGCAAGATGGTCAAGGGCAAAATGTACAACATACCCGGTGCCACCAAGCCGAATTCCAAGGGCAAGGCCCAGGACTCAGGCCCGGTCCGCCAGATTATCGCCCAGAACAAGAAAGCACGTCACGACTACCTCATTGAGGATGTTTTCGAAGCCGGAATGGTTTTGGGTGGAACCGAGGTCAAGGCACTGCGCGCCGGACGTGCATCGCTCGTGGACGGCTGGGTGTACATCGACAACGGCGAAGCCTGGCTTGAGGGCGCGCACATCTCCGAGTACACGCACGGTACCTGGACCAACCATGCGCCGCGCCGTAAGCGCAAACTGCTGCTCCACAAGTCCGAGATCGCACGGCTGCACCAGAAGACCACCGAAAAGGGTCTGACCATCGTGCCGTTGCAGATGTATTGGCTGGACGGTCGCGCCAAGGTCGAGATCGCTCTCGCCCGCGGTAAGAAGGAATACGACAAACGGCACGCACTGCGCGAGAAGCAAGACAACCGCGAGGCACTGCGCGCCATGCGCCTGCGCGAAAAGATGTAGCTTCACGACGAGCCTGCCGCCACCCAGCGTGCCTTGCACTGGGAGGCGGGAATCGTCGGCAAGCAGCGCGGTGCAACAGCACCGCATTAAGCGGACACGCGCCGGAATAAACTGGTGTGAGCAACGCTTGAAATAAATAACGCGACGGCAAGTGTGAGCGTGAACTACACTTGAACAAGCGTTCACCTGCGCAAGCAGGTGGCACGAAGATTGAAAACACAATAGATGCTTCACACTCTTGGGGGCGATCGGTTTCGACGGTGATCGTGTTTCGAGGGGAAGCGGGCCGAGGATGTGGGCTTATCTCGTTAACGACGTCCACAAACAATAGGTGCAGATACTAAGCGCACCGACTTCGCTCTTGCTGCCTGATTGCGCAGAGCCACATGAAGTCCGTCAGCCCGGGGTTGCTATCGCCCCGGTTCCTGGCGTCATCTAGATAGCTCCGCTCTTGACCTTTGTCGCTGGGGTTAAGGGGACTTTTAGGCGACTGGGCCTGTCAGCAAACGTGTCTGTGCGAGTGCTGGGGCCGAGAAAATCCATAGCAGACTGCGCCCGGAGAAGTCCTGGATTTGCGTCATCGGACCGGGGTTCGATTCCCCGCGCCTCCACTTATCGCGTGCACCGGCTCCTTTCGGAGTTGTGTTTACGCAGATAGAAGCATCTTTCGTAGTTTTCTTTCCTCCTGGTGGGAGGGGCTTACATGGAAAATACATGGAATATTCGTAACTTCCAGTAGCAAAGAGGGACCTCGTGTGAGGTCCCTCTTTGCTGTATATCTGTCTTCTTACTCGTCAAACCTGTTCAATGTTGAACTGACGTCCGGTGCTAGTGGCACCCGCTCAACGTAGTGCTTTCGGGTCGTGACAGAGTCCACGTGGCCAAGCAGTTTGGCTGCCGATTCGATACCGCCAGCTTCGTCATCGTTGGCAACGGCGGTTGCGACAGTTTTTCTAAAGATGTGTGTCCCAGGGAACTGTTCCCAGGGGGTGCCCTTCACAAGTTTTGCAAGCCAGTCGCGTACGTTACCTGGTTGACGTAGGTTGTCCCGCCCGTAAAGGGAAGGGAACACGAGATTGTACGGTCCGCCTGGCAGGTCCATAGCTATGGCTCGTTGTAGTGCTTCCGTAGCGAAGTCCGCGAGGACTACTTCACGGTTTGACGCGTCAGTCTTAGGAACTTCAGCGAATATGAGACCGGTTTCGTCTCGTGTCAGGGTCGCGTCAACAACAATTGAGACCTTCTCCGTGCCCAGTCCGCGGATGCGGTCCTTCCTTAACGCGAGAGCTTCCCCAATACGGATTCCGCTGCCCAACATGAGGTCCACAATGTCGAGCTGCTGGATATATGTGTTAGGAGTCGGGGAGGCAGCTTTGTCACGTATGAATGCGCGAAAGTCTTGAACTTGCTCCGGGGAAATTGTCTTAACCTTTTTGCGTTGCGTGAGGATCGCTTCGGTTTGAGGAACGGGGTTCTGGTCGATGACACCCCAGCGCACTGCAAGAGCTAAGACTTGGTTGAGGTTCGAACGCATCTGCTTGGCGGGTGCGACGCCTTTATCGGGCTCTTCACAATTTAGGGTGTGGGGTCGTCTGGCGCGTCGTTGCGGGGGTGAGGGTCGAGGTCCTCCGATGTTGGAGGTTCCTACGCCTTCGATCCGAAAGACCTCGACGTGTCTAACGCTACCTTTGTTGCCCCTGATCTGACGACGTTTTGCCGACTTGACGAGTTGGGTTTGGTCGCTGTGGGTCAGCGTCTGGAACGTGTCCGGGCGGTATTGCGGTGCCGGGTTGTGGCCCCTGACCAGTGGTGCCGCCGGTGTGGGTGTGAGGGCCGGGTCCGTGGCACGGTGATCCGCCGTTTGGCGCATGAACCGCTTGGGTGGCGCCCAACCACGCTCGAGGTCGTGGTGCGCCGTTACAAATGCTCCGAATGCGGGCATGTGTGGCGTCAAGACACCAGCACTGCAGCCGCTCCCAGGGCGAAACTGACCAAGCGCGGGCTGCGGTGGGCCTTGGAAGGCATCGTGGTTCAACACTTGTCGGTGGCCCGGGTGGCCGAAGCCCTGGCGGTGGCATGGAACACCGCGAACGACGCGGTCTTGGCCGAGGGTAAACGGTTGCTGATCGATGATCCCGACCGCTTCGATGGAGTCAATGTCATCGGGGTCGACGAGCACGTGTGGCGGCATACCTCTAAAGGTGACAAGTACGTGACTGTGATCATCGATTTGACCCCCGTGCGAGACGGAACAGGCCCCTCACGACTCCTCGACATGGTCGAAGGGCGTTCACAAGCCGTGTTCAAGGACTGGCTAGCCGATAGGCCCCAGACGTGGCGCGAGGGGGTCGAGATCGTCGCGATGGACGGCTTCACAGGGTTCAAGTCAGCTGCCGCTGAAGAACTCCCTGATGCGGTCACGGTCATGGACCCCTTCCACGTCGTTCGCCTGGCAGGAGACGCACTAGAACAGACCCGACGCAAGGTCCAACAACACATCCACGCCCGGCGCGGCCGCAAGGGCGATCCGCTCTACTCGTGCAGGCGAACCCTGCTGACAGGTGCTGGGTTACTGACCGGCAAACAGCATGCTCGCATCACCGGCCTATTCGCCGATGAACGCTACGTGGAAGTCGAGGTCGCCTGGCACCTCTACCAGAACGTGATCACCGCCTACCGTGAACCCGACCGGGGCCTGGGTAAGTTCTTCCTCAACCATCAGATCCAGACACAGTACCCGACCATCCCTACCGGCTGCACCGAGGCCCGCCGCCTTGCTGCAACCCTCACAAAGCGCGCAGGGGACGTCCTGGCCTACTTCGATCGGCCCGGAACATCCAACGGACTCACCGAAGCCACCAACGGACGCCTCGAACACCTACGTGGGTCAGCCCTCGGCTTCCGCAACCTGAAGCACTACATCGCCCGCGGCCTGCTCGAGTGCGGCGGATTCAGACCCCAACTACACCCTCAATTGTGAAGAGCCACATATACTCACCTACCTCTGATAGGGCTGTGTATGTATGTGTGTTCTTAAGAGGGGCTCATGTGTACGTTACACGCGTTACACGTTATAAAAAGAGTATTTACCCAGTTCAGAAACTGTTTATTGTGTAACGCAGCGTGTAGCACGAGCGTTACACTGCGTTACGCACTGCGGAGAACTTCAAGATGAGAGCCTTCACGGACCGCTTCAGTGTCACGACTCTTGGTGGTGCCATGTTTCAACAGCCTAGGAGGCTAGAAGCAAGCCTGCTAAGTAGGTTTTTGAGTCAAGCTGCGACAAAGAGGGCAACAACATCGGTGGTGAGTCGGGCTGGGCCTCCGCCGGAACACTACACGATTTCGGAGTCTTGTGCGGTGTGTTGCTCAAAGAGCTAGGACGTCAGGGCCTCAAGGATTCCTCGCTACTTGGTTAGATACGTTTTATGGCTGCTCATTTTTTACGCATTGACGGTGATTGCCGAATCTGTCCAGCGAGTAGACCCGGATGGACATTCGACTTTCGCGATTCGTTTCAGATCACACGTGGCGTGTCACTGGCGGCTGGCAGGTCTTCTGTAGGAAGATATCGAGCATGGGGTGGAAAGAGTTTGCTGCGTCCGTAATTGGCGATGTGCTGTCGTGGCCGGTTGTCGTGTTGATCGTGGTTCTGTTGTTACTCGAGCCATTGCGCAAATTGATCGGGCGGGTAAAAGGCGCGAAAGGTTTTGGGGGCGAGGTGGAGTTCGGCGAACTTCTTGAGAAAGCCGAGGATAAAGTCAACAAAGTGTTGGACGAGGATCCGGTCGCCGACGACGATGCAGCACATGATGTCAAACCGAACCCCGTTTCATCAGAGAAAGCCAGCGAGCCAACACGTACCGAAGGAATTGGCAGCGCGAAGAGGGGGCTTCAAGTCAACCCCGCAAAGGACCCGTCCGGGGCAATTCTCATTTCTTGGGAGAAACTCGTCGCAGCACTCGCCGGACTCAGTCGCTCTACAGCAGGTAGAGGTCGTCCCGCTCGAAACCCCCGCGCAATCTTGGACCAGCTGCAGCGCAACAACCTTGTGAGCGATGCCTTTCACGAGGCCGTCGTCAGCCTCTACGAGGTGAGAAATCAGGTCGCGCATGGAGAGGCTGTACCTACCAGTGGTGCAGCATTCACCTATGTCGAACGAGCGGAACAGCTTGCAACGATCGCAACAGGGATTGCAGCAGTCGAAACGATGGATCTCGATAAGTCGGTTCTTTGACTCGAACTGACTTGCTTTGCCACCGTTCCGAGAGAGAGCCCCGGTGTCTGAGGTGACGGTTATCTTGTGGGAGCCCTTACCCGCTGCTGAACACTCGGGAGTACACCCTGACGGACTGTTCGAGTTCGGATGCTGACCGCTTTGCGGTCCCAATAACTGAGGTGTCTAGGTGAAGAGCGTCTGCCATGCGCTGGTTTCCTCAGAGCATGACCAACGCAGCACTCCGAACCGCAGAGGCACCACCTGGTGCGCGCACCGAACTGCTCGCCATCGCCGCGTCCATCGTGTCACTGCCAGAATGGCACTGGCACCCACGTCTTCGGATGCTGGGATTCGGCAAGCGAAATGCGTTCGGTCCCCGGCGGCAGCGTTGCGGAGAGCGTTGGAGGCGTACGCGGCGAACATCGCTAACAGTTGAACCGATGAGGACCATGGGATGGCCCGCGCTCCGCATCTGACTGTCACAGCTCAGAATTCTGGTTCCCAGGCATCACTTTTCTCTCCCCACTTGTCGGATTCAGGCTCGACGCGCGGAGGACGACGACGCAATTCTTCGATGGAGCGTCGGCGTCGCTTGGCGGTCTCCAACTTCGCCCGATTCCGTTCGGCAGCGAAAGCACGCTGACGAACCTCCCGCCTCTCGGCCTCAACACGTAGACGCTCGGCTTCCTGCTCAGCAGCCTGCCGGGCGTCTTTAGCCATCTTCGCCGCCATCGCGGCACGGAATCGCTTTCGTGGCCCCAACTCAAAGTTTTCGCTCGCATCCGCGCTCTCATCATGGGTCGCATCGTAGGCCCAAGCGAGGATCGTCTCCCAACGCTCCCGCAAACGGTCGGCGTTCTCTTTAGCGTTCTGCTTGATCTTCTCGGGCAAGTAGTCGTCGGCGGTGAACGCACCGAACGCTCCTGATTCCCCGGGGTCGGTCAGCGCATACCCACCGCTAGTGCGCGCAACCCCGCGGAGTGGAGGACGGCCCGGAGCGTGTCCTGAAGACGCTGCCCGTGGCTGTCGAGGCTGTCCAACGCGTCGGCGACTGGTACGACGCCACAGAGTCTGACACTGTCACAACTTACGACATTCACGGCCTCACTCGCGTGCTGACTTCCATGATGACTTGTGGGTGATGGACCATGAGAATATCCCCGTCTCGGGGGATGCCGCCGCCTGGGGCAGTCATAGCCAAGGTGGACGAGCACCTGAGACCGGTGCTGATCGCGTGGATCAAGTCCGGCGACTGCGCCCGTGGGTTTAGGAAGCATCTGTCTTGGCGGTGAATCTGAATGCGGTAAGCGTGGAGCAAAACTAGCTAGCGCAGGCACCGTTTACCCGTATCTGTGTTGACATCGAGCCACGCACCGCTTTGCCGCGAATTGATGCTCATCCATGAAGATCAGCCAACACCATCTCGGCGATGGGCTCTATCACTAGGCGCTCCTCGCTGAACTAAGAGGCGTTTCCTGCGGAGCCCTGCGCGCAGCACAGTCAAGGCAACCACGCGACATCCCTACCCTCTACCACCCTCCAGCCACGCAGGGCGCTCGCGGTGCTACCTGTAATGTCAGTCAAAACTCTACTGTCGAATGCGACGTTTTGATCTAGCCGCGCATATATCTTTCTTCTTGTTCCAACTGGTTAATTCTGCGATTGAATTCAGCGAGCGAAAGTTTAGCTGACAACTGCAGGACCGCCTTCCCAAGGCCCCAACCGCGAAACTGAATAAAGATGGCAGGCAACAATGCAATGCCAAAGATGCCGTAGTAAAGAGCGGCCCAGAGGATGCCATCATGAAGCGCAACCTCACTCCACTTAAAATCCTCCGACATAAGTGGTATCGCAAGAAATGCCCCTACAGCCGCGAACAGTACTATCGGCGCAACCACACGAACAACGAAACGCCCGCGCTTCTCCCGCTTGGTACTCGGCGACGGGAGCGCGTAGTAATGCGAAGTCGTCGCGACAAGCGCGAATGCCGTGACTGTAAAAGAAATCACCAACAAGACAAGAACAGCATTCGCAGGTTTGCTCCACTCATCCCAAGTACGTGGCGTCGGATTCACCACCAACCAGAGCACGAGTGCCACACCAATCGTAGCTACAACACTCGAGATGGCCAGCCACAGAAGAGCCACACCGGCGACTTTGTTCCAAGAACGCTTCGTGTTCTTCTCGCTAAGGACACTTTCGTACTGGGCCTTTTGTTGGTTGTACTGATCTCGCTGCTTCTGCACCTGACCTGAGATCTCGGCATACGCGACTGCATCAGACGTAGCGATCTTTCTCAGGTATCCGTAGGTTGCTATATAGAGCACAGCGAAGAAAAAGGAAACCAGCGTTAGCACAGTTGTATCCCCAGATGGAGGGTGAGGCACACCGAAGAGTAGGCCTACCACCATTGGCAAAGCCAATGCCAGTACTAGGACTGTTAAACCGAATGCAACGCTTGTGAAGTCACCTCCGAGTCGAGTGATTAACGCTCTCCTTCGATTGTTCTGACGGGTGTGTTCTTGCGCTCCCACAAGGGTTACGGCCGCTACAGCGATCCCCGCCAAACCAACAGTCAATCCCAACAATGAATGTCCGAGGTCGTCGACAATGCCTGCGGACGCCGATAGTAGTTCGTACGTATAGTTCACAGGCTCTTTCTCGCTGTTGGCTACGCGCGTCTCAATAGTTATGAGCAGTGAGACCGCGGCTCCAACTGCACCGATAGTAGCGGGCCATATCAGAGCCTCTGTGCGCAGAACTTCGTCTGTGCTTTGTGTCTGATCGGCTTGAGGCTTAGTTTCATTTTCCTCTGAGGCTTGTTCGCTTTCAGACTCATGTTCTTGGCCTTGCTGGGATCTAGTGCGTTTTGTTGCTAGCCCCACCCCGCCAGTTAGGACAGCCAGTACGAGCCCTGCCAAAAGCCCGGCTCGACGATCTCTCATTTGCCCATCGAACGTTCGCTTACCACGTTGGTTTTTCATAACTGCATGCTATGGCCTCCGCTCTGACAACAAGGTGATCCAGGCGGCAACCGGTCGAGATTCGCGACACCTTTGCCCAGCGAATCGCACCGCAGGGAGATGGCAGGTCATCAACTTCAGTTTTTGGCTATTCAACTAGTTGGTTGTTTGGGGAAGGTTTAGGTATCGATTCGTATCGGTACACATACTAGGGAACAGGTTTACTAGAAGCGGTAGAAGGAAAGGTAGTTTCTTTCTCTTTACCGCCACGCCCGGCAAGCCGACCTCCTCTTCGTCCATCTTGTCCGTGTCTACGTTCTTGCAGGCTCCTCGTTGCCGTCCCCTACGCCGTGTGTTCGCTTCGCACCTATCCTTACCTCCTTTTACTTGCTGGGGTTGCTGTGCTGCCTTCTTGCGGTGGTGTTGCCTGTTCGCTACGCATCGTGTGCGTGGGTCGTCTTGCCCTGTGCCTCGTTCTTGCGGCTGCGTTCGCGTTTGTGTCCCACGCACGTGTGCGTAGGCTTCCACCTGGTCCCTTGTGGTGATTGTCTTCTGGTTGTTGGTGTAACTGCCGTGGAACCCCGTTTTCTACGGTGTTCTTAGGCTTCTTGATAGTGATGGCCTACGGTTTCTCTGGATAATCCATTACCGTGATCAACCCATCAATTGTTCTACTCGTACTAGAACTTCTACGCTTCGCTAGAAGTTCATACAAGTATTAAAAAGGGAGGTCAGCATGTCTACCAAGACCCTCGACTTCACAACAGACCTTGACCCGGTGCTCGGTCCCGTCTTATACACCCATAAGCATTCCTCGGCCCGGTCGGCTGTCCTTGCCATTCTGGTGAAAGTACTTGCCTCTGGCTCGCCTTCTATTACGCCCAGACTTGCTCGCAGGTGGCTCGCCTCAAGGGCCGTCACACTCCCAGACGTCATGTCGATCGTTGGTCCTCACTCACCCTCGTGGACTTCACTCGTTGCTGCCGCCCGTAAACACGTCCTTGCTGTCCAGTCTCGCTCGTCCCTTACCTCATCCACTACCTCTCCTTCTCCCGCTTCTATCGCGATGGCTCGACGGCTTGTCGGCTGGTTGGGGTCGGCTGTGATCGTGGGTGGTGTCGAGGTTCGTGGTACTAGGGCGGTTGGGGCTCGGGTTGCCACGGCCATTCAAGGGGTTCGCATCTTGGAGAACCTAGCGCCCAGTGGCAATCAGATTGACTCCCCGATCCTCAGTCGCGCCGAACTTGCGGTGCGAACCGGTTGGAGTTTGCCAACCTCGGGCCAACATCTCAAGGCCGCTATTGGCTGGTCTATGAAGCAGGTGGGCCGCCGTCCGGTCGCGAGCGGACAGGCCTGCAGGCTCAAGCAGATGCGTGGGCAGGCCACCGTGGCTGCCGATGATCGGACTGAACTGATTGATGCACTGGCTCGCATGGACCGAACCACCAATCCTACTGTGGCTGTGATTCTTGCTGTGGCCCATCCAGTGTTCTCATACGGTCTACTGAGCCACTTGCATTGGGCAGCTCTGTTGAGTCAGGCGATGGACCTCGACCACGAGACGCTTGGTTTGAGCCAGCGGACCATGAAACGGTTGGCTCGCGAACTGGACCGCGCGGGCGTCCACGCTGGATCGCACTTGACGGGCCGGCTTGACGAACTAGCTCGCGAACTTGGGCTGGATGACGGGCCGTCCGCGATGGACCAGTATGCTGCGGCCCGACAAAAACGGGCCGAAGAGGCAGCGGCCCGTAAAGCGGAGATCATGGCGAACCGGGCCAAGAAGGCTGAGGCTTTCAAGGCGGGCCGGGCTGAGAGTGCGGGCAAAACGGCTCTTCGCCGATCCGGTGGGGAGTGACACGTGGGGGGTGACGTGCTGGATGTAGAGGTCGAGGTCCCCGATGATCAGAAGCGCCAACCACTGATCGACTTCGAGGACCTCGACGTTGTCCAACACTACGGGGTGTGCCGGCGCACCCACCACTACTGATTCGTGTTCTCGCTGTGACGTGCTGCTCGGCTTGCCCGAGGTTTGCGTCGAGGCAGTCGAGCGCGAGGAGACGATGATGACGGTCACGGTGTCCACACCGTGGCAGCTGATGGGCTGCCCGGACTGCGGGGTCGTGGCCCCGAGCCGGGCCGGCGTCGGCGGGTGCTGCACGACGTGCCGCATGGTGATGCCCGGGTCCGGGTGGTGTGGCGCCAACGCCTGTGGCGATGCCCCGAGGCGGGGTGTGCGCGAGGGACGTTCGCCGAGCAGCTGCGCCGCCAGCACGCCACGATCGCGGGCTTGGCCCGCAGGCTCCAGGTGGGCTGCTGGACCCTGTGGCGGGCCGTGCGCCCCGAGCTCGAACATCTCGCCGGTGACCAGTCGCGGTTCGCCGGGGTCACGAGCCTGGGCGTGGACGAGCACATCTGGCACCACGGTAACCCGAAGATCCGTGGCCCCAAGGAACTGACCGCGATGGTCAACCTGACCCCAGACGCCGACGGGCGAGTGCATGCCCGCCTGCTGGACCTGGTCCCGGGCCGATCGAAGAAGGCCTACGCCGACTGGCTGAACGAGCGCGGCGAGGCGTTCCGGGCCGGGATCGATGTCGCAGCCCTGGACCCGTTCGGCGGCTACAAGTGCGCGATCGACGAGCAACTCCAGGACGCGACCTCGGTGCTGGACGCGTTCCACGTCGTCAAGCTCGGCACGGCCGTCGTGTACGAGGTGCGTCGCCGGGTGCAGCAGGCCACGACCGGGCACCGCGGCCGCAAGAGCGACCCTGTGTTCGGGATCCAGACCATCCTGCGCGCCGGGGCCGAGAACCTCACCGACAAGCAGCGCACGCGCCTGGCCCGCGCGATCGAGGCCGACGAAGCGCACGACGAGGTGTTCGTCGCCTGGCAGTGCGCCCAGGACCTGCGCGCCGCCTACCAGGCCAAGGATCTCGCCGACGGCCGCAGGCGGGCTGAGCGACTCCTCGCCACGTTCCACACCTGCCCGATCCCCGAAGTGGCGCACCTCGGACGAACCCTGCGGCGCTGGCACAACGCGTTCCTGGCCTACTTCACCACCGACCGCGCGAACAAAGGCGGCACCGAGGCGATCAACGGCATCATCGAACTCCACCGACGTCTCGCCCGGGGCTACCGCAACCGCGATCACTACCGGCTACGGATGCTACTCGCCGCGGGTGGACTCACACCCTGATCCCCACCGGATCGGTGAAGAGCCCGTAAACGCCCCGGCTCGCATCCGGCCAGACTCTCGACCGGTCGTTTTGGCCATTGTGTGGCTGGTGGCAATTCCACTGGCGTGTCAAGAGATACCACCGCGGTCGGTGCCGTCGATCACCTGCTTCAGTCTCGGGATGAGGACTCTTTGCGGAGAATGTGTTCAGAAATAGTTCCTGTGATTCGCTCCTAGCATTTTCCCGTCCTGACATGTAGTTTTCAGAGCATGACACAGATCGGCTCCCCGGAAACTGAAGACGAGTGGCTTATTCGGCTACGGAAAATTGTTGAAGAAGTACGTGCATTGGAAACCCAACCTGAGGGGTATTGGGTACCGGAATCTGGAAGCGCAGCGTCTAGAGATGACAAAGAAACTCTAGTGGTGAAGATGAGCGACAGTGTTTCGTACTTCATCCTCACTGCTAGTCAGTGCTTGTCCCAATTGGCTGACGGGCTTGAAAAGGACGATGGTGTGCTTAGGCCAATCGCTCCATTTGTGCTCCTTCGGACTGCTCTCATTGGGGCTAGCCAGGCGCTTTGGGTTCTCCAACCAAAGTCGAGGGCGGATCGCGTGAGCAGGCTCGACAGATTGACCCTAGAGAGTTACCGGAACATGGGAAATTTGGTGACTGAAATGAGTTTGGAGTCCTGGATTTCGGACGAAGTTACATCAAGTCTGGAGAGTTCAGCCGCACATCTGAGTCTACTCCGCGAAAAATACAAGGAGCACAAGGGGAAGATCGAAAAGCCCATAAACACCGAGATAATCAAAGATGTGGCGGATATCCTCGCTCCTCAAGAAAGTAACCGGGCCATACACGTCGCGATCCGAGAACTGTGGCAGTCAAGTAGTGGTTACACGCACGCGTTCCCCTGGGTGATGCATGTGAGGCACAATGACCCGGAAGACCGCATTCAAACGCCTGAAGGGAATTCCAGACGCATACAGACAACCTATAGGGATCTCGGATCTGGTTTGGGCGTGGTACTACTCCTTGTGAAGACAGTCCTAGAACTCTGGGAGACGCGCTCGACTAACTGGCATTCAGATCGACTATTTCCCTTGACGCCAGTTAGCCGGCTCGAATGAAGCGTTCTGTGCCAGCCGCAGAACACGCCCCTTGATCTGCTGGGTGGATTGAGCGCTAGGAATAAGATTCTTTGCCTAATGTGCTAGGAGAGAGGCTGTGACTCTCTCCTTCATTAGTTGATACTTGAAGACCGCAGATCGGCCTTGCGCTTGTGTTTGGAACGGCGGAGGATTTCCCCAGATGAAACTTTCGCGTGTTTGAATGTGAAAGTCTGCTGATAGTGGCGTTCTCTGAGTGCGGGGCTCTGCGACCAGCAAATTGTGATGGTGCCATCGCCTGCGAACGAGGGCGAAGAACTGAACGATTGATCTGCCCACCAGTAGGCTACGATGATGTTTTCGTCCGGTTCCACTCGCCCTTTAACACCATGTTCAGGTTGGGCATTCTTCACATGACCTTCGTGGTGGTCCAGGAAACCAGCCTTGACTTCCCCTGTGGTGGTCATGCTCACTGCATACGCCGTGCCCTCGCCAACATTGAGCAGGTTTAGCGCATACGGGACAGCGGTTTGTGGCGCTACATCCGAGACGAGGAGGTCTTTTGTTGCATACCAAACAACCTTCTTGCGTTGCCGGGTCCACATTACCGTTGAGACCCAGAGACTGGTAATTGAAACTGCCAGTGCTAGAAACGACGTTAGGCTTTCCAACGCTTCGGGCATTTCGACTGCTCTCAGTATAAGTAGGGTTTGGAGAAACTATATCGAGTTTCGCAGGGCTAGTGATAGCCGATCTCCTGTATATGGGTTTGTCCTCGCTTGGTCCCCGATCCCCAAACTTCCCGCGGCGCCCGTCCACCCAACTGCATTTGCACGACCAGTAGACCATCCCACACTTTAGGGCAGTCTGTATCGTGAACGCGCTACCGTAGCCTTGGAGCGCCCCCGCTGGTTCTAGGTAAGTGTGGGTGCGAAACACCGGGCATCTTGGTGGTGGTCTCAATGACCCTGCCGAGTAGTTCTTCGGGTTTGGGTGTGTCGAAACCATTGTGACCAAACAAAATACGTTGATGTTTGCGGGCGTCTTCGTTGGTGGCCATGCCGGTCGCCCTGGTCCACAGGTTGGTTCACGTCTTACCGTTCGTGCCTACGTACGCATTCACACGCAGCGGCGGCTTCGGAGCGCGCTGTTGCACGCCCTGCTCCAGGTGCTCATTCAAGGTCGCCTGCGTCCAACGCAGTTCACCGGTTATAGAGAACCCGGTCGCGTTGACGCCCGCACGAACCACAATGTCGCCGTCCAAGTGGATGCGCCCGGAGAAGTCCTGGATTTGCGTCATCGGACCGGGGCTCGATTCCCTCCGTCTCCGCCATTAAGGATTATCAAAGCCCTGAACAGTAAGAATGCTAACGCTGGTGGGGCTTTCCATGTTTACTGCCTCTTGGGACATTCGGTGGGGGCCATGGGGTGAGGCCGCTAGCAGCGAGGAGCATGCGGAGTCGGTAGTTGTCGCTGTTGCAGAACCCGCGGGCCATGCCGCGATGCAGCTCGATGATCGCGTTCGCTGAAAGCATCTTTCACTGACGTGTCGGGCCTCACAACAGGATCGAACGCTCGAACAAGCGCAGATTCGGCTCAACAGTAGCGGTCTGCTGCTAGAAAGTGCGCTTGACAGGTTTGCTGTCCAGGTCTTGTCTAACTTCCGACTTGAACATGTGGACATAGTCCAAAAGTAGATGGTCCTGGCCGAGCTCACCATGCAACACAAGCGCACGCGATCTCCGCGGTTAGATTGTTTTACGACTTGAATGTGCCGTGTATCGCCCGTGGCTTGCCGTGCCGTGCGGAATCTTTCTTAGGGGTACTGTTGGATTGAGCAGAGTAGAACTTAACGCTGCTGCAATGGCAGCAGACTCTTTCGGTAAATACATGCTCAAAGGACGGCTATGAGGGTTAGCATCACCACATTCAGATTCTACTTTGTGTAGAATAGCTGTCTTGTAGTTCGCCTGCGAATGTGTGGAGTGCTTTCATTGTTTCGATTGAATAAGAGACGATCTGGCTCTTTAGCACTCCGTTACTGTCGCGTGGCACATGTGCGCGGGTAAGAACCCAAATGGCACTGTTCTGGATGCCGGTCTTATTGCCGACGATGTGCCCAGCGACAGTGTTTCGTATCAGGCGAAGCGTCTCGTTGAACTTCTTGTCTGCTTTCATTGAGGCCATGTTCTGCTTGAAGTTGCTAACTGCTTCGTTGAACTTCTCAACGTCGACTAGGTGGGCACCTGAATCATGAGCCGACTTTCGGAGCGCCTTGTTGACGGTGCTGATCATCTTTCCTGTCGATTCGTCGGACTCTTCAAGCATCAGAGCGAGGAACTTCTCGGCAGTTAACCGATTTTGTGGGTTGGAAAGCAAAGCGCGAAGCAGGACTCTCATGTCGAAGTCGACGGTGAGGACAAAGAACTGAAGTTGTGTGAAAGCTCGATATATCTCGGAGTCACGTTCAAGGCCCAACTGAACGTTTTGAGCAGCCCGCTCTAACGTGCGCTCCTGCTCAGGCAATATCACATCAAAATGGCTAACGATGTCCTGAGCGTACTGGTCAGTGTCGCCGGTCAAAGGTGGGTTCCCTCCTTGTGTAATTCGTATGCTTTGTGGTGTTTCCCGGGACCCTAGATGACAGGGTCACGTTCCCAGTTCGGACTTCTAGGGAAGGTATCGTCGGACCGCCAGCCGTCCATATGTGTCCAAGGTGGGGCTTTGGGCTGGCTGGGGAAATCCCATCGCCACACGTCTGGGTGTCGTCTCGTAACACTAGCGGTGGGCCGGGCTGCATAGCCAAGGGTTTGCCCTGAGGGTAGCGTGTAATGCCACCAGCAGCCAATATCGTCTTGGCTGACTGTGAAAGCGCCTGGATCGAGGCTGTACTTCATCGCCATATCGTTCAGTGTTCGGTGGGCGTTGAAAGGGTTTGACCCAATGAGGACAGCATTGAGATACGCGCTATCGAAGTCATACGCGGCGTTAAGTAGTTCAGGCACCTGTCGGTCGTCAACTAGTCGACCTGACTCATCAAGTGCTTGGGAACCTGCAACAGACTCTTCGTGGAGGCGACGCAACCTAGCGCCTGCATCGTCAGCGACGCGTGGGAAGTACTCAGCTAGAGCAGCGACGAGCACGATCGTCTTAGTCGAGTTCACTCGAGTCGCATAACCAAGGTCTCGACCATGCAGGACACCGTGCCGTGAGACAAGTCCGAAACTTCCAGATTCTTTAACGTTTTCAGAGAATAAACGGCGAACAACCGGCAGATTCATTTCCATTCCCGCCAGTGTCTCGTCATCAAGGAAAGGGTCAGGGTTGGCCTTGGAGAAGAAAGACTGCCCCGTAAGATCGAGGCTCAAACCGTCAATCTGCGCAAGAATAATTGGTATTGACGCTTCGTAGGCGCCTGCAAGATGATGCTGAATAGCTTTGTCGATCAACGAAACCCTATCCCATAGCGTCTGCTTGAATGGATAGTGAGAGTTTGACCAGCGACGAATCGGTGTTGCAGCGTGCTGTAAGAGAAACAGATTGTCGCTATTCCATACGTCAGCGATAGCCTGATCCAGTTCTTCAGCACTTGCGCCTTTCGCTGCTCGGTGAAGCACGCGGATGGTTCCTTCTTGATGCCAATTACCGCACATCGCCCACCCTAGCGGAGCGAAGAGACTCACCGCCTCGGCAAACTGAGTGACACTGGGATGCGAGTTAATGCCAATACGACGAGCCACCTCTGCGGCCTGTACAGCGTGAAACATGCGTATATCTTACGTGTCCACCGCCTTGTTTCCGAGGTGCTGCGCTATGTGCTCGTCTTCGGGCGACCAAGTGTTGGTGGCGTATACGTTGAAGCCCACCGTATGACGTCCTCACGTAGCCACACCGGTCCGTTGTTGAGCTCTCCGACGGGTGGGGGGAAACGCTCAGGAGTGCGTGTGCGTGCAACGCGCAGAGAAGCACGAGTTAACCCCGCCGCGGTGGCGAGATGGCTTTGATCGTAAAGCCCTCCCACGCCTTCGGGTAGTTCCGATTCCTTCACGCGTTCCTCCCGCCGCCTTGGTGCGCATATCAAACATGTTAACACCGTGCTAGCAATTAATGAATGAAACTACTAACATGGTGTTAGTAGTTTTTCCGCGCATATTCATTAAGTGGAGGTGGTCGGTGTATGGGTGAGACCAGTGCTCGACGTATCAGGGCTGGTGCAACCCTTGCGACCGTTGCCGTGGCTATTGCTGCCGCCGTGCTCTCGTGGAGCGGATTGACCCACCTCGCAGTTTCGGTCAGTGTCAGCTCGCGTATCGCCTGGTTGTTTCCAGTGGCTGTCGACGGCGCAATGCTCGCCGGGTCACTCACGGCGCTGCAGGCCGCGCTGCGAGGGCACAGGGTTGTCTTCCCGTGGCTTGTCGTGGTGTTTGGCGCGGCTCTCTCGGTGTATGGCAATATTCGCTCAGTCCCCGAAGGCGGTGTCGACTCAGCAATTGTCCACGGTGCTGCACCATTGCTGTTGCTCGCGTCGCTAGAACTCCTTTTTGGGCTTATCAGGAAAAAGAACTTCGAAACTAAGCAGGTAGGCGTCGTAGGGCAGGCAGCGGTGGCTGGTGTGCAGGTGCCTAAGGCGGAGAGCGTCCTAAAAGGTAGCGTGGATTCCACGCCCAAAGTGTCTGTACCGGATACGTCCGCGACAGTTGAGACGGCTAGGCCGGCATCAGCAGGAAAAGCTAAAAGTGCCGATATCGCGAAGCCCAAAACCACGGACACTGACCAAGAGCGGGAGGTTTTGAAGGCCCGTGTAATTGAACTGCGCAGCCAGGAGTCCCCGCTCTCATACGGAAAGATCAGTGAAGAACTCCAAATCCCGCTGAGCACTGTGAAGCGGTGGGCACGCCAAGCAGCGTGAAGTTGCGTTTCTGTAGTTCACTGCTGTCCGGTCTGGTGTCGTGATCGTTATGTTTCCGTAGACGGCAAACGGCTCCCCGGATAGTTGGTTTCTGATTTCTCAGTCCAATTTCCAGGGAGCCGCTCATGACCGGTTCGAGATGCTCTCATCGACCAGAGTGTCCTGATCGACAGTAAGTCGACTACAGGGATTCTGCTTCGTCGTAGAGGGCTAGGTTTTCTTGAATCATTGACCACCAAGTTGGTGCATCTTTGACATCCATACCAGTGACCTTGTGTCTCTTGAGTGCCGTAAGCAACTCGATAGAAACATCAACGCTGCTCGTTGCTTTCCGCAGCGGGAAAGGCCGTAAATGAGCGTTCTGGTCGGTTGTCGTTGCGATGAACAGGTTGTGGCCGGTGACCGGCGGCTGTCCTTTCGACCTGCGAATCTCAAGCGGACGGTGCTCATACCCGTAGTCCTGGAATCCGCCTAAGATCTCTAGGAACTTGTCCGAGACAATGAGGTAAGCACCTAGAGTCGTCCATAGAAGGTCATCGTAGGAACCGGACTGCTCGACTTCAAACCACAGCGGAAAGTCGAGCGTGGCAAGTCCGTTAGCGTCGATGACCTCTACAAGGTCACGGCCATCGGGCAGTTCATGAACGGCGTCGCCTTGACCCTGCCATGCGATGTTCAGCCATGCTTGCCGAGATGAGCCCTTCGCTGTCACGACCCATCGGCCGGTGTAATCCATGTCAACACTCACAGTGTTCCTCTCCGTTAGCAGAACGGCGGGTACATCCTTAGGACGGCCGTTCGTTTATTGAGAATCATAGACTTGCTTGGATTCTTGAAGGATAAGAAGAACGCGTCCCACTGGTTGTTGATTGCTTTCGACTTTGAACGGTGGTCGTGTTTCTCCCACCACACAAGGTACTTGGGGTGGTCAATCGAATCATTGCCCTTGAAACCAGCTTTTTCGTAGTTCTTCCGGTGTTTCTTCACGAGAGTGTGGTGGGCGTCGCATCGTGTGCCCGGGTCGCGCTTCGTGTAGATCTTGAGGTTGTTGCGGTAGTTGTTCTGAGTTATCGAGAGCAAGCTATTCCTAACAACGGCTGAGATGCCTTTACGGGCGAGATTTGCTACCGCTGCGCGCCCAGCTGCACTGACCGAAGCTGCGACGACACGTTGAACGATGATGCGTCCGCCGGTGAGTAGCAACGGTACTAGAAATGGCGGGTCAGCAATGATTGGATACTCAAACTGGGCTGATAGATGGTCCACATACTGGTAGAGGGTTCCGTCTTCAAACTCGTACCAAGTCGGGACTTCTTGACCATCTGCATCGATTGCCCATGGAGCACCGATGTAAGTGATGAGCTCGTCGTTCTCTGATAAGACTGCAATGCCTTCGTTATCGTCGGACTCGACGTGAGCCCCTTCGGGTAGATCAAGGGGGAAAGTAAACAGCGGGTCCGTTTCGCGTGAATCGATCGTGATGATGGTACGGAACCCTGCGGCAACTCCATCCAACTCAGTCGCGTCGAACTCTTGGACGATGAGCGAGGCTCCTTCATTCTTCGCTGGCGCAACAAGATCACCATGCTCAGTGACAACAGCGTCCGCATCTTGGTTGACGGGCAGGGATACGTGAACCTCACCGAACTCAGTGGCGAGTTCGACAGAATCCTTGCCTAACTCTTCGGGTACCAAAACCCCGCTTTCGGATGATTGACCCAGCGTGATCGCTGTCGTGTGTTCGTCTGTGGCGAGGGTTTCGGAGGTCTCAAGGGCGATCGTGAGATCGTCCTGTGTCTCGGTTGACGCTGCAGCGGGTGTACCTAAGGCGAAGGTTCCTAAAAGGACGCCTGAAAGTGTCCAAGCGATTACTCGCTGGCCCTTCGCGAATTCAAATTTGGAGTGCGTTTTGACAGTCACACTCTCTCCTTCCTCGTGTTTCCCCTGCTTAATGAGGGTGCGGAATTATGTTACGTATGGAAGTAAGTGCTTTCATCGCGACATGCGCAACTGGAAGGAAAGATTGGATTAATTCGACCCTAGGGATGACTGCAGCGCTGCTTATGGTTCAGAAAATGACGATTAGTACAGTTTCGGGTCTCGATAACTCATACCTGAGTATGATCAAGCCAATCTCTCAGAATTTGGGATTAGACCTAGGCGCAGATCGACAAAGCGCAGGCTTCAGGGTCTTGCAAGTGCGACAGACATTCACTACGGGCAAGCGTTCTAACGTTTGCGGGAGGCCGCTGATTCGATAACTTGAAAAATCCCGCCGCCGCGCCATGTATCGATACGCTCACTGCCCCTAGAGGCCTGCTTGAGCACGTCAATGACGCTGCTGGCTTCCACATCGAAGGCCCCTGAACCAGCGAGGTCACGCACCCATTGGGCGGCGAGTCGGGCGTCACGAGGCGTGAATGCGGGAGGCAGCTTTACCGTCGTGTCCGCGGGGCGTGTTGAGATACCGCCACGGTCACTGCCGTCAACGACCTGGTCCATGCGCGGGATGATGTAGTCACGCACCGTGTCCGCGTTGGACTCAACCGTCATCCAGTTTCGACCCAACTTATGCGCGGCGGCTGCCGTGGTCCCCGACCCACCGAACGGGTCAATGACCAGGTCGCCTGGCTTGGTGGCGGTCTCAATGATCCTGCCGAGCAGTTCCTCCGGCTTTGGGGTGTCGAACCCGTGATGGCCGAACAGGGTGCGCTGGTGTTCGCGGGCATCCTCGTTGGTTGCCATGCCGGTCGCTCTAGTCCACAGGTTCGTCCAAGTCTTACCGTCGGAAGGGACATATGCGTTGACACGCAGCGGTAACTTTGGTGCGCGCAGTTGTACACCGCCAGCTAGGTGCTCGTTCAAGGTCGCCTGTGTCCAGCGCAGTTCGCCAGTAAGTGAGAACCCGGTCGCGTTGACGCCCGCACAAACCACGATGTCGTCGTCCAGGTGGATGTGCACGGACGGTGTGGACTGATCACCGGCAGGGATGGTCCGGTCGGTACCTGGTAGCTGTACTGAACCAGGCGGGAATGTAAGGGTTCGCACGGGGTTCTTTCCCTGTGCCAGTGGGACTCGCGACGTGGTCGCAGAGCCTGGCATCGTGAACTTCGGTAGTTGGGTGTGATCCTTGGCGTACACGAGGATGTGGTCGACCACTGCGGCAACATGCCCGTGCAGGTAGGACGGCTTCTTCTTACGTTCCCACACGACGTTGGCGACGAACTGGTCAGCCCCGAAGACCCCATCCAACAGGGTGCGCGCTGTGTGGTGCTCGTTGTCGTCCAGGTGCACCCAAACACTGCCAGTGTTCGCCAGCGCATCATGCCCGTCCAGTCAGCGGCCTGCATTCGATCCTGATATTGGGTGAACGTGCGCCCAGTGTTGTACGGCGGGTCCAGGTAGGCCAGCTGTGCCGTGCCTGGGGCGACATGTTCGGCAATGCTGATGGCTGCGTCACCGTGGATGATGAGTCCGTGTGGTGTGGGAGTAGACACGATGCCTATCTTTTGTGTGGTGTCGTAGTAGTTCATGGCTGGGGGATTTTCATGCATGGAAAATACATGGAAAATTCCGCGACTGAAAGGCATCCGAAAGTCGCGATCTGCAACTGAAGTGGAGTATGTGCGCACGTTAGAGCACTCGTCCGGTTCGATTGGCACCAACTTGCATCAGTACTTTCGATTCCCCGCGCCTCCACTTATCGCGTGAACGTGCTCCTTGTGGAGTTGTGTTTACGCAGATAGAAGCATCTTGTGTAGTTTTCAAAGGTCCCATCCGCGTGGATGTGGGCCGGAGGAGTCAGGGGATATCCTTGGCTCTCCTCGACGAAAGGGATCCCGATACGGGGTCCCTTTCGTCGTATCTGCTTGCTCACGCTTCACAGGCGTTCCTCGCTCCGAGGAAGTTGATTAGTAGTAGAGGCCGTGGCGGTAATCCCAACTGGGAAACTGTTCGGCGAGGTTAACCATGATGCGGTCCACGGACAATCCGGCGCGGATGAGGGTCGGTGCCGGTGAGATGAGGCGTTCGCCGTGTTGCTCTGGGACCAGTTCGCCCCTGTCGTCCACGAAGGAGACCATCACCCCTTGTTCGTATCTGGTGTCTGCCGTGGAGTCAGGCTGGATCGAACGGACATAGTCGTCACCCTCGATGATGAGGTCAGCCTGAGACTCTATCGCGGTGCCGATACCGGCCACGAGGCCCCGGTTTCCCTTCCCGGATGGGTTGGCGGAACTGGCGAACACGACAGTGCGGTCTTTCTCCCAGAGCTCCTGCACGATCTGTTCACTTGGAATGCCAAAGCGCAGAACGAAGCAACTCGTTCCGCGGGCGTCCATAACGAGTTCATCCGCGCCATTTTTGGGAATGTAAGCTCGTCCGCTATCTTTCCAGGGCAGGATACAGCCCATGAGAATGTCTTGTTCGCAGTGGGTGCGGTAAAACTCCAGTGCCTCGTCGGTGAGCTCAGCCAACTCGGTGAGTTGTTCAAGGGAACCACAAAGAACGACACCCGGTTTGTTGCGGTTGCGGTTTTTCACAGCGAACTTACGTTCGAGACTTTTCTTATCGCTGGTCAGGATGATGTATCCGACCTTGGTGGGGCTGACAACGATGTTGCCTCCGGCCCGTAGGAGTTCCACCGCCTCAGTTACCAGGTGCCCGTCCCAATGGATGCGCTCGGTTGTCATGATGGACCCTTCTGTGTTGGTGTGTGCTCGGCGAGGGTAGCTATATACGTAGCCGAGCCAGGCGGATTCTTGGGCGCGAGAAGGGGGAAATGTGCACCTATACGTGAGTAAGGAGAACTGTCTCGATTACATTGCCTGACTGTCCTCATGTCAAGACAACTGTCCTAATATTGAGACGATAGGTCTTTCATCAGGGTTTATGTCTCTGTAATATGGCAGGAAAGTTAGGAAATTGACGGAGGTCTCCGAAGGTTCACGCGTTTGGCGGGTCCTGTAAAGAACGTGAATCTACCTTGACATTCAGATTATTTTACGGTTCAGCACCGGCTGAGGTATACCTAACTTTGGTGTGGAAAATGACGTTGTAGTATCGCAGTACTGATGTGCTGAAATATTAAGCAATGCCAAGACGTTATGTCTCCACGTCACCCGCCGATTGTTCCCGATGCGCCCTGTCGCAGAATCGCTAGTTCATGTCGCTCACTCTCCCTCTCTCCGATGCAAGCCGGCTTGCAGGCACGGGCAAGGCCCACGCCAAAGCGATACTTGTCGGAGAACACGCTGTGGTCTATGGCGCTCCGGCACTCGCGATCCCATTGCCGGGACTCTCGGTCACCGCAACGCTGACACAAGCGTCCACACCAACCATCGCGAGTTCGCTCTATCAGGGTCCACTCGAGAACGCACCGACAAACCTTGCCCCGCTGCTTGCTGCAATTGAGGCTGTCACCACGCGTCTCGGGCTGCCTGCCCTCAACACGTCGATTGAGAGCAGGATTCCCGACGCGCGCGGGCTTGGAAGTAGCGCGGCACTCGCGGCGGCGGTGGTATCCGCTGCGACCGACTTCGCAGGTGTCGCACTCGACGCGGACGAACAGCATGAACTTATACAGCAGGCAGAACGTGCTGCACATGGCACGCCGAGCGGGATCGATGCTCGAGCGGTAGTCGCCGACACCGCAATCCGTTTTAGCACGACCGAACCGACGAGCGCCGTTGTAGCTGCGCAGCCGATTGCATTCGTCGTCGCGGACAGCGGTGTCCGACGTTCCAGCACCGACGCGGTGAGTCGAGTTCGCGCGCTGCGCGAGACACAGCGGCGTACCGTGGATCAGATTATCGACGAGATCTCAGTTCTCGCGGAACTGGCAGTCCCAGCTCTTGCGGCTGGGCAGGCCGATAAGATGGGCGAGTCTTTGCGGCACACGCACGAGTTACTCGGGCGGCTCGAGGTCTCGACGCCGCGCTTGGATGCTCTCGTAGAGGCCGCACACCGGGGTGGCTCGCCGGGCGCCAAACTCACGGGCGGTGGCTGCGGTGGCTGTATAGTCGCGGTGGCGCCACACCCTGACGCTACCGAGAGCCTCGTGGAAAGCCTGCGGGTGGCAGGAGCCGAGCACGTATGGACCACGGTTCTTGGCTCACCTCGTTACGCAACTCCACACACTTTAGGATCCAGTTCATGACGATTGCCACCGCTCATGCGCGCCCGAATATTGCACTCATTAAGTATTGGGGCAAGCGTGATGAGGTTCTTATGCTGCCGCAAACCGGTAGCCTCTCGATGACCCTCGATATTCTGCCTACGACAACAACGGTTGAGTTGACTCCTGCTCACGAGGTGGACACATTCATCCTGGGTGGAACTACAGCGTCCCAGGTAGAAACCGAACGTGTCACACGATTCCTTGATCTTGTGCGAGAACTGGCTGGAAGCACAACCCGCGCCACTGTGCGCTCACGTAATGAGGCCCCGACAGCGGCGGGCATGGCCTCGTCGGCTGCCGGTTTTGCCGCGCTCGCAGCAGCGGCATCGGCTGCGTACGGGCTGGAACTTGATTCTCGTGCACTCAGCCGTCTCGCGCGCCGGGGTTCTGGTTCGGCGGCCCGCTCGGTAATTGACGGTTTCGCCGTATGGCATGCGGGCGTTGATGACGAGACCTCGTTTGCTGAGGCCGTTGAAGCGCCACCTATGCGGCTTGTCTCGGTGGCAGTCAATGCACCCCGCAAGAAGGTATCGAGCCGTGACGCGATGCGCCACACTGCTTTGACGTCCCCTTTCCACAGCGCGTGGGTGGACTCCACTGCGCGCGATCTTGAGGAGATGCAGGCTGCTTGCCGCGCACAGGACTTCACCCGTATCGGCGAACTCACAGAGAGCAATGCTTTGCGAATGCACGCTGTGACGCAGTCGGCGCAACCTGCGATTCGGTACTTGCTCCCTGAGAGCATCGCAGTGTTCAACGCTGTGCAGGAACTTCGTGACGGCGGCTTGGAGGCCTACGCAACAGCAGATGCAGGCCCTCACGTATTCGTGCTTTCCCAGCCGGAGGATGCCTCTGCTGTGTCGGACGCGCTCGCATCGCTCGGTGAAGTGCGTATCGCAGGACCAGGGCTTGGGGTACGGATAGAGGGACAGGGCACGAGCACACAGGAGAGCGGCCGTTGATCACAACACGCGCCCCAGGCAAGCTGTTCATCGCTGGAGAATATGCGGTTGTCGACCCAGGCCAACCGGCCGTGCTGATAGCCGTGGACCGCTACATCACCGTGCAGGTCACGGAGAGTTCCGGAGCTGGACACGTCTACTCACGTGAATATGGTGGACTCCCGCTGGTGTGGACCCGTCATCAAGACAGCGTCGGTATCATGCTCGAACACAACCCATACGATTACGTGGTCGCAGCGATCTCCATTGTGGAACGACTCCGTGCCCAGCGTGGACTTACCCCTCGGTACTTTGATCTATTGATCGAAAGCGAACTGGACGATGCGGACGGGCGCAAGTTCGGGCTTGGCTCCTCTGCCGCGGTTGTGGTGGCAACGGTTGCCGCGCTCGATGAGTTCTACGGTCTGGAACTGACTCGGGTTGAGCGGTTCAAGCTTGCCTTGCTCGCAACCGTGCAGGTCGCTCCGTCCGCATCCGGCGGCGACATCGCGGCAAGCACCTTCGGTGGATGGATTCGCTATACCGCACCGAACAGGGCGTCGCTGTTGAGGTATCTTGACCAGCACGGGGTGGCAGCCACACTGGAATCCGACGTGTGGAGTCCATGCAGTGTTACGCGCCTGCCAGCCCCATCCACCCTCCGCCTGCTGGTGGGGTGGACGGGGTCACCTGCCTCCACCGAACGCCTAGTGGATGGGGTGCGGCCTCACGATGATACCGAGGGCAGGCATTACGGCGCCTTCCTTGAGGAAAGCCGGTCCTGTGTGGACGATTTGGTGGCGGCATTTACTGAGGATGAGGAACAGCGTGCGCTTGAGGTCGTTCGTCGAGCACGCCGTATGCTCCGCAGGCTGGGCTCCTCATCAGGCACACAGATCGAAACCAAGAAACTGCGTATTTTATGCGATTCCGCGGAGGAAAACGGGGCCGCTGCGAAACCATCTGGGGCTGGCGGCGGTGACTGCGGCATCGTTCTCGCTGGGACGGAAGTCTCTTCGGACGCGCTTCTACGCACTTGGGAACACCATGACATCCGCCTGCTTCGCGTGAATGTTCATCCGGCCGAGGGAGGCATCTTTGACATCTGATCCGCACACCAACGACCGGGTCGCCCAAAGTGTGGCTCGTAAAGACGACCACATTCGACTTGCGCTGGAACAACGCCGTGGGCCAGCGTCGAGCAATGATTTCGACTACGTGGAGCCGGTGCACCACGCACTCGACGGCATCGACATCGATGAGGTGACGCTCGATGTCGACGTTGATGGCTGGGTTTGGCCCGCACCGATCTACATCAACGGAATGACGGGTGGCACCGACAATGCGGAGCGCGCCAATCGCGCACTCGCCATCGCCGCCCGAGAGAACGGGATGCCCATAGCGTCCGGTTCGCTGTCGATTGCCCTGGATGCCCCGGAAACAGCCCCGAGCTTCCGGGTCATTCGGGAGGAAAACCCGAATGGTCTGGTCTTTGCCAATCTGGGTGCCGGACGTTCGCCCGATGACGCCGCGCGTGCCATTGACCTGCTTGAAGCAAACGCCCTGCAACTTCACCTGAACGCAGTACAGGAAACCATCATGCGTGAGGGATCCCGGGGATTCTCTACTTGGCTCCGCGACGTCGAGCGCATCGTTGAAGCAGCTGAAGTACCAGTGATCATCAAAGAGGTGGGCTTTGGCCTCAGCGGTCGGGTACTGCGACAACTGCGAGATCTCGGCGTGCGCATAGCTGATGTGAGTGGTGCAGGTGGTACGAGTTTTGCGCGTATCGAGGATGAACGCAGCGGTGGGGGATACGCCTACATGCACCATTACGGACAGTCCGCAGTGAACTGTCTGCTCGACGCCCCGGCTGATTTCCCAGCGGTACTCGCCTCAGGAGGGGTGCGTTCACCGCTCGATGTGATTCGTGCGCTCGCGCTCGGCGCTCGTGCGGTTGGCGTGGCCGGACCCTTCCTCGTCGCCGCTATGGACGGCGATGAAGAAACCGCAGTCAACGAGACACAGCGCTGGCTCACTCAGACGCGACAACTGCTTGCGCTGCTTGGCGCGCACACTCCCGCCGCAGCAACCGGAATTGACGTGCTGTTGCGTGGACGTGTCCGTGAATTCAGTGAACTTCGTGGCATAGACCCTGCGGCCTTTGCCCGCCGAACCTACAACTAGGCGGGTCCGTTCGCTGATGCAGCCAGATTCGCGCCACAAGACCTTCACCACCGATGAATATCGCCGCCCAGAAGAGGAGACCTTATGAGCCAGCACCCTGCTGACGAGGTGTCTGCCACCATCATCCCAACCCGCTGGGTTGGCCCCATCCGCATCACAGGCGATCTAGACGAGAGCGTCGAAGTTCCTCTCGCCACATACGAGACCCCGCTGTGGCCGTCCGTGGGGCGTGGGGCACGCGTGTCTCGACTCGTGGAAGACGGTATCCGAGTCACCATTGTTGATGAACGTATGACCCGGTCTGTGCTTCTCACCGCAGACAACGCGGAAGCCGCACATACCGCTGCACGAATGGTCGATGCGCGTTTCGCAGAGTTGGAACAGGTCGTGCGCGGTCAGAGCAACTATGCTCGGCTTCTTGAGGCGCACAGCGAGATTGTCGGCAACCTGTTGTTCGTGCGCTTCGCGTTCTCAACCGGCGATGCCTCGGGACACAACATGGTCACTCAGGCCTCCGACGCATTGTTGGGTGCAATCCTGTCGTGGGGACTGGCGGTGGAATACGGTTCCGTTTCCGGTAACTACTGCTCCGACAAGAAGGCGACCTCAGTCAACGGCGTCCTTGGGCGGGGACGCCGCGCTGTCGCAGAGATCCTGATTCCGCACGAGGTGACGGCCCGCACGCTGCGAACCAGTGCCCAGAAGGTCACGGACCTTGTCACCCGCAAGAATCTGGTGGGTAGCACCATCGCCGGGGCAGTGCGCTCAGCGAACGCCCACTACGCGAATATGCTCTTGGGCGTCTACCTCGCCACCGGCCAAGACGCCGCGAACATAGTGGAAGGATCGCAGGGCATCACCTACGCCGAAGTACGCGAGGACGGACTGTACTTCTCATGCACCCTGCCGCACCTGATCGTCGGAACCGTCGGCAACGGCAAGCACCTGCCGCACGTGGAGGAAGCCCTCACCCGCCTCGGCTGCCGTGAGGAGCGCGAACCGGGCGAGAATGCCCGCCGACTCGCCACGATCACGGCAGCGACGGTGCTCTGTGGTGAACTCTCACTGCTGGCAGCACAAACCAACCCAGGTGAACTCATGGCGGCACACGTCGCATTTGAGCGCACGCCATCACGTCCCGCACGAGGAAACCAGGCATGACCACGATCGGTATCCACGACCTCGCCCTTGCCACCGCGCACCACGTTGTTGACCTCTCCGAACTTGCAACGGACCGAGGAGTCGACCCGGGGAAATATCTGACTGGTCTGGGCCAGACCAGCATGAGTTTTCCAGCGCCTGACGAGGACATCGTGACGATGGGCGCAACCGCTGCGCGCACGCTACTGCACAGGACGGGCACGGACCAGGTTCGGTGGCTCTTGTTTGCCACTGAATCTGGAGTGGACCAGTCCAAATCGGCGGCAGTTTACGCACACCGTTTGCTTGATCTTCCCTCACATGTGCGAGCAGTGGAGTTCAAACAGGCCTGCTACGCGGGTACCGCAGCTCTCCAGGCGGCTCTTGGTATCGTGGCCCGCAACCCACACGATCAGGTACTCGTTATCACATCTGACGTTGCCCGATACGCCCTGAACTCGTCCGGCGAGCCCACCCAGGGAGCTGGTGCGGTTGCGATGCTGGTGTCCGCGAATCCGGGACTCCTGGAGATCGAACCGATCTCCGGTGTTGCAACGCGAGATGTGGACGATTTCTGGCGTCCCAACGATGCCTCGACGGCCGTGGTCGACGGACGGCTTTCTGTCGCTGCCTACATCGATTCTCTGATGTTGGCATGGGACGACTACGCTGCTCGCGGAGGAAAGCCCGTCGATCAGATCGATCGTTTTGTGTACCACCAGCCGTTCACCAGGATGGCGGTCAAAGCGCACCTGGCCCTCGCCCGGCACACCGGTATGCCAGGGGATACCGCTGCGATGGGTGCGGGTCTGGAGTACAATCGACTACTCGGCAACTCCTACACGGCATCGCTGTATGCGGGGCTGGCTGCCTTGCTCGATTCTGACACCACTCTTGCCGGCCAGCGGATCGGTCTGTTCAGCTATGGTTCCGGCAGCGTGGGGGAGTTCTTCACCGGGGTGGTACAACCTGGCTACGACCGAACTTGGCATCACCAGGCAACGGCAGATGCACTTGCCGCACGCAGCCCTCTCAGCGTTAGCGCCTATGAGAAGTTGCACGCAGTGGCACTGCCCAGTGACACAGACGCCGATACGCCGCACGTGACGGCAGGTCCGTACCGATTCGCGGGAATTGAGAATCAGGCTCGCCGCTACGAGAGCACCGTCTAGGTCCTGTGGTTCTTCACGAACTGCCAACACCGCTGGACATGAAGACTGATTCTGGCGGTGGTGGTTTCAACCAATAGGTTCGGTTTCGAGTGTGCCGGACATCTACACAAACCCTCTGGGATGCAAAAGGCGGCTGGTGTGACTCGCTCATAGTCACACCAGCCGCCTGGTATCTAATTGCGGATGAGCACCTTGAGTGCGTTCTCCTTGGCAGCGTTGCCGAAGACTTCATATGCGTTGAGTATCTCGTCAAATGTGAACTCGTGAGTAACGAACTTCTCGACAGGCAACTTCTTCTCTGCCACGAGTTTGAGAAGCATGCCGAGCGTGCTCGTGCTGACCAAGCCCATAGTGATGGCGACATCCGATATCCACAGCTCATTGATGGCCAGTTCAACTGGCTCGCCGTGGACGCCGACGTTTGCCACCGTTCCTCCGGGGCGTACGATCCGCGTTGCTCCAGTGAACGTGGACGGAATGCCGACTGCTTCAATCGCAACGTCAACGCCAAGACCATCTGTGAGTGCCTTGACCTTGTCTTGCCAATCTGCATCGCTGGAGTTGACAGTGTCGGTGGCACCGAACTCGCGGGCACGTGCAAGGCGATTGTCATCAAGGTCAACTGCGATGACCTTTGAGGGTCCTGCGAGACGCGCGGTCATGACGGCGGCTAGACCGACTGGCCCTGCGCCGATGACCGCGACGACATCACCGGGTTTGGTGCGACCGTTGCGGACTCCGATCTCGAAACCGGTCGGAAGGATATCGGAGAGCAAGATACCTTCCGAGTCAGTTACTCCGTCTGGGACTTTGTAGAGTGAGTTCTCTGCAAATGGAACCCGAACGTACTCTGCCTGAGTGCCATCGATGAGGTGTCCAAAGATCCATCCGATACCGGGTGCTCCCTCGTCGGCGAGACAGTGTGAATAGAGTCCTTGTTTGCAGTAGCTGCAACGACCGCAGGAACTGATGCATGCAAGGATGACGCGATCGCCAACCGCTAGTTCGGAGACTCCGCTGCCGAGTTCGGTGACGACTCCGACACCTTCGTGGCCGAGAATGCGCCCGGCCTCAACGGCGGGGACATCACCTTTGAGTATGTGGAGGTCGGTGCCGCAGATGGTGGTGGCTTCCATCTTGACAATGGCATCGGTTGGATGTTGGATTTGTGGGTCTGGGGCTTCTTTCCACTCCTTTTGACCGGGTCCCTCGTAGACCAGTGCCTTCACGTTAAACACTCCCTTGTGTTTGTCGTTTCCGGCCCTCACCCCGTATGACATGTGCACCCGTGCATACGACGTTGTAGGCGAGTGTGTCTTTGGGAACTTCGTGCGGGTTGTCCGCTGAGAATTGGTGGGACCGGACCCTTGGTTGGGGTTGGTCCTATTCATTCTTGCAGAAAGTATCCTTCTGTCAATGGAGCACAACTGACCACAAGGGTCAGGACACCACCAGCCCACTGGGTGAGAGGCTCAGATTGAGTTCAGCGTAGGACGTAATACGTGGCAGGGGATCAGCGAGTGGGGAGGAGTGGTTGCCAACCACGACGGTCGTTGCGCCCGAGGCCAGCGCAGAGATGAGCCCTGCCTCGGCGTCCTCAAACGCGATACAGTCGGTGGCCGAGAGGCCAAGCAGGGAAACCCCCATCAGGTATGGAGTGGCGGCGGGCTTGCCATCAGAACATTCATCTGCGCTGACCATGATGGGCGGCACCCCAATGCCTGCTGCCTTGAGCCTGATTGATGCGACCTCGCGACTTGCGCTTGTGACAACTGCCCAGGGCACGCCAAGATCGGTCAGACGTTTGAGGAACCTGCGGGCACCGGGCACCTCGACGATTCCCTCGGTTCGGGTGTGCTCCTTGAGATCCATATCGGCCTCGATTCGGGCGACCTCGTCGGCGGATGCGTGAGGAAGGAACAACCTGATCTGGTCCACAGTCTGGAGCCCGTGTGTGCGGGCCAAGACGGTCTCCAGATCGAGTCCGTGATCGGCGGCAAACTCACCGAGTATCTGATTCACCACCGCTGTGGAGTCCACGAGGGTCCCATCCATATCGAGTAGCACGCCCGCGAACTGACGCTCGAAATCCATGATGGTCCTTCCTCGTGAATGTGAATCCGAGATCTAGGGTATCTTCACCTTGGTTGAGACCACGCAACGTGGTGTGGCGGCGGCACTAGGATTGGGGAATTCGTGCCCACATGCTTAAGCGGGTGGTGCGTTCTGTCGTGATTGGAACGAGCACGTCAACGCGCCAATCGCCCGGCTCGGTGAAGTTGAAGTCCGCGTAGGAATACTCTGTCTCCCCATCAACCCGTGGAACAACTCGTGTGACAGGGTTGGCGGTGTTATCGGGGGCAGTTCCTGGAGCGAAAATCTCGAACTCCACGTTCTCGTAGATGGAGAAGGCGCCGCCGGTAAAGATCTCGTACTTATAGGTGTTTACCCCGGTCGTACCCAGGTCGAGGTACCCGTGTACGTGTAGTCCGCCTTCTTCAACCATCATTTCGACCGGTGCTTGCGGTGTGCTGATTGGCGACGATTCGTTCAGGTCCCGTTCCGGCACCGTTGGGCTGGTGGCTGGTTCTTGGGTGGGTTCCATCGAAGCCGCAGGTGGTGGGGTAGCTGAGTGAGGATTGGTGTGGGTGAGAATCCCGGAGACAAGTCCGACGGCAAGAAGAAGTACGGCCTCCCACATGATTGTTCGCCGGAACAGAAGTTCCGTGTTGTTCGGCTTACTGAGACTGGCCCCCTGAGCACAGGCAAGGGGTGTTGTGGAATTCAGTGCCGGCACCAGTCGGAACTTGTTCCATACTGCGAACACGAGTACTGCGGTCACGAGAAGCAGTTTCGCTCCCAGCGTCGTTCCGAAGTCCGTTGCGGTCAGCGAGGCCCATGAATCGGAGATGATCACGGCCATCACAACCCCAGAAACCGTGAGCGCGAGAACACTGACGGACGCCAAACTTGAGAACCGGGACACTACACGGGCAAGCACATCGTGGGACATCGACTGAGCGTGGCGCATGAACACGCCCAAACAGATCACCCCACCGAGCCAGAACGCTCCAGCAGCAAGATGTACGAAGTCAGACACCTGCATGAGCCAGGCCGGTTTCATGGATTGCGTGTGCCCGGTCAGGATCGGGCCGATGAGCGCAGCGAGTGCAAGGAGACTCACAAGCACGCGAAGCCACAATGTGTTTCCCGAGCCTCCTGACGAGAAGTTCGCCTGCGTGAGTAGCGCACTTGCCAGACCAGCCGTGATCACGAGCAAGACAGCGACATGGGCATCTATCATGAGTGGCTGCCATAGGGCGGGCCGAAATATGGCGTTGAGCGGCTCCTGCGCGATCTGAAGTGCTGTGACCGGGATGAGCAGGATTGTGGCGAGCACCGCGAGCGCGCTGCCCGTGACGGCGATGAGCATGAACGGACGGTGGGCGATGGTGGAAGCGTCTTGAGCGGGAAGAACAGCCGCTGTGAAGATGAGCGCGCCCACCGCAACGAGCAACCCCACATACTGTAACCCTGTGAGAGTTGTGACCGTGGTTGCGGTGGGGATGACTACGTGGAACATGGCTCACATCTTTGTGCGGGGGCGAAGGCTCTGGTAAGTGTGCTGGACCGCTACGAATGCCCGCAATGGGGAGAAACAACCGAACAGCGGTACAAGCTGCGACTCCGCTTACCCTGTCCACATACATCTGGTGGCCCAACCTCTCCGTGCTGGCTGGCACGGAAGGTTGAGCCACTGTAAAACCTGTGGAACAACGAGACTAGACTCCTACGTACTGTGCCAGGTGTTGTCCCGTGGTGGTGGCCTTGGCCGCCACGAGGTCAGCAGGCGTCCCCTCGAACACGACCTGTCCACCATCGTGACCGGCGCCCGGACCAATATCGATGATCCAGTCGGCATGAGCCATGACCGCCTGGTGGTGTTCGATCACGATGACGGACTTGCCTGAGTCAACGAGGCGGTCCAGTAAGCCGAGCAGTTGCTCGACATCGGCGAGGTGCAGGCCGGTGGTCGGTTCATCGAGAACGTAGGTGCCGCCCTTATCCGACATGTGAGTTGCGAGCTTCAGGCGTTGACGCTCACCACCAGACAGCGTTGTGAGCGGTTGGCCCAGAGTGACGTAGCCGAGGCCAACATCCACCAGATGTCCAAGTAACTTCGCGGCAGCGGGAAGTTTGGCGTCGCCAGTGAGGAAGAACTCGTGTGCCTCGGAGATCGGCAAGGTCAGAACCTCGTAGATGTTCTTGCCGCCAAACTGGAACTCCAACACCTCGTCTTGGAATCGGCGACCCTCACAGGTCTCGCACACGGAGGACACGGAGTTCATGAATCCGAGCTCCATGTAGGTGACCCCGGCGCCGCTACAGGTTGGGCAGGCGCCCTCCGAGTTCGCGCTGAACAGGGCTGGCTTTACACCGTTGGCCTTGGCGAAGGCCTTGCGAATAGGCTCCAGCAAACCCGTGTAGGTCGCAGGGTTGGAACGCCGTGATCCCTTGATGGGGGACTGATCCACATGGATGACCTCGCGCCCATCTGGTCCAGGAGAAGGCACTGAGGAATGGATGAGCGAACTCTTACCGGACCCAGCGACACCCGTGACCGCAACGAGCACGCCAAGCGGCACATCGACGGACACATCTTTGAGGTTGTTGGCGGTGGCCCCACGAATCTCAAGTGCGCCAGAAGGCGTACGTACGGAATCCTTGACCGAAGCGCGGTCCTCAAGGTGGCGTCCGGTCAGCGTGTCCGACTCTTTCAAACCGTCGTACGTGCCCTCATACATGATCTGCCCACCGGCGGAACCTGCGCGTGGTCCAAGGTCGACCACGTGATCCGCAATTGCAATGACCTCGGGCTTGTGCTCCACCACAAGGACGGTGTTGCCCTTGTCGCGCAGTCTGAGAAGCAACTCGTTCATGCGCTCAATGTCGTGCGGGTGCAGGCCAGCGGTCGGCTCGTCGAACACATACGTCACGTCGGTCAGCGCCGAACCGAGGTGGCGGACCATCTTCGTGCGCTGCGCCTCACCACCAGAGAGCGTTCCCGCGGGACGGTCCAGTGAGAGATAACCCAGACCGATCGACACGAATGAGTCGAGCAGGTCGCTCAGATTGGCCAGCAGCGGCGCGACAGAGGGCTCATCAAGTTCCTTCACCCACTGTGCCAGATCGCTGATCTGCATCGTGCAGGCGTCGGCAATCGAGATTCCAGCGATCTTCGACTCACGGGCATGAGCGGCAAGGCGGGTTCCGTCGCAATCCGGGCACGTCTGGAACACGACCGCACGGTCCACAAACGCGCGAATGTGCGGCTGGAGCGCATCCTTATCCTTCGACAGTAGGGATTTCTGGATCTTGGACACCAGGCCCTCATATGTCATGTTCGCCCCACCCATCTTGACCTTGGTGGGCTCCCTGTACAGGAAGTCTTCCCGTTGTCTAGCCGTGAAATCCTTGATGGGAACATCGCCGGGCACGAACCCAGACTCAGTGAAGAGCTTCACGTACCAGCCGTCTGCCGTGTAGCCCGGGATCGTAATGGCGCCCTGCGACAAACTCAGGGACTCGTCGAAAAGCTCATTCAAGTTGATGTCTGTGACCTGTCCGATGCCCTCGCATCGAGGGCACATGCCACCCAACTGATTGAACGTGGCCTTGACCGCCTTCTTGTTACCGCGCTCGATCGTGATCGCACCAGAAGCCTTCACGGACGGAACATTGAACGAATACGCGTTCGGCGCACCCACGTGCGGGTCACCGAGACGAGAGAACAGCGTCCGCAGCATCGCATTTGCGTCCGTAGCAGTACCCACGGTTGAACGGTTGTTCGCGCCCATCCGTTCCTGATCCACGATGATCGCCGTGGTCAGATTCTCCAGATGGTCAACCTCGGGACGCGCCATCGACGGCATGAAACCCTGCACGAACGCCGAATAGGTCTCGTTGATCATGCGCTGCGATTCCGCGGCGATAGTGCCAAACACGAGTGAAGATTTACCTGATCCCGACACGCCTGTGAACACCGTCAGCCGGCGTTTGGGGATATCGAGGGAGATGTCCCTGAGATTGTTCTCGTTGGCGCCGCGAACACGAATGACATCGTGGGCATCGGCGGGCAGAACGTTGGCGGCGGAAGCATGCTCGGACAGGTGCGCCGAAACGGCCATGACACTCTCCTGGAATTGTGCGCGGGCTTGGGGGAGCGACTGACCGAGACCAGCGCCGCCAAAGCGGGGTGCGGGATGCCGGAAAGTCAGAATCTAAGTGTAAGTGCACCCACCGACACCCGCCTCAAAACCCAAAGACGACACAGAAACACCCACCCGATCCCACCCACACCGCACTTAACTGCGGATACGTCCACTAGGCGAGAAATGTACTGGCCACAGCGCTACGAAGTGGGTAGGCTCATCAGACACCTACGAGAGGACTCCCGTGAGTTTCAAGAACAAGGTGCGTGAGTTTTTCGGCGGAACCGAAGCCGGACACGACACCTACGAACTGGTATTCGAAGCATCTGATGCCATGACGGCGCGGAAAATCTCGGACGCACTGCGTGACATCTGCGATGAGCACGCGATTGAGTGGCTGTCCCTGCATATCGACCCTGAAACCGCCAAACAGGGCATACCCGAAAACGTCGACGCAGAGATGCGCGGCACCACGGCAGACGTCGCTATCGGCGCGCTGACCACCCGCGAAATCGACTGGGTCTGCGACTACGCCCCCAACAGTGCGGACGCCGAGTTCACGGATCTAGATGGCAGCAACCCCTGGAAGATTCGTATCGAGGAGGGGCGCAAGCTCATCGTCACCGGTCCGCGCGGCCAGCTCGCGCACCTGCTGGAAAAGCCAAAGTTCGCGGCCCTGGAACTGGTGAAGATCGACTAGAGTCCATCACGCACCCATTTTCCGACGAGACCACCGTTGAATGAGCGGTGGTCTCGTCGGATTCTCGGGTGGGTGGCGGCAATCCCGCTCGATTGGCGACGAGTCGGAAGGGCGAGTTCCCTTGTCTCCAGCAGTTTGTATGGCTGGGAACTGCGTCTACTTTACCGGGCTACCGTGTTCGCGGTGGGGGCTCTCCGCTGCGTTCCCTTGTCCCAAGTGCGACAACGCAGACGATCAAGAGCACCGACAACACGGCGCCGCCCGCATTCAGGCCGGGATAGCCAACTGCCGCAACAGACACGCCTGCGAGCAAGCCACCGCCAGCACCCGCAAGGCTCATGAGGGTGTCGCTTGCGCCTTGAACGGCAAGCCGGTCATCCGGCCCAACACTGCCAGACACGTGGGCAGCCCCAGCGATCGTTGCGAACGACCAACCAAGACCGAGCAAGATCAGACCGACCGTGACGAGAGCATGGTTTTCGCTGCCCAGACCGGCAAACGCGGTCGATGCCAAGAGGATCAACGCTCCCACGATCATCGTGCGAGTCGCGCCAAATCGGTCCGTCACCATACCCACAACCGGTGAAAACGCGTACATGCCCACCACGTGTAGAGAAATGGTCAGCCCAATCAGGTTGATCGACGCACCGTGATGGTCCATGTGCACGGATGTCATCGACATGATCGCCACCATGATTGCATGCCCCAGCACAATCGCCACAAGTCCCACCTGCGCGGCCCGATTGTTGTGCAACACGCCGAAGGACTCACGCAGCGACGGTTTACGCGGGACAGTCACGACCCGCGCAGGAATGTCGGCGGAGTCCTGAACCTCACCGGCGTTCCGTGCCGCCGCCTGAGCCAGCAGTAGCGCCGGGTCTGGGCGCAGCCCGAAGAACAAGATGAGTGCCGCCGCCATCATCCCGCCACCAGCGATAACGAAGATGCCCGTGTACTGCGGCAACCCAAGCGCACTACCGATGGCCTCGCCAACACCCAACAGGTTCGGCCCCGCCACGGAGCCAACGGTTGTGGTCCACACGACCAGTGAGAGATCGCGGGCCTTACGATCCGGCGGCGCAAGGTCGGTTGCGGAGAACCTCGCCTGTAGGTTGACAGCAGAACCCACACCGATCAGCGCGCCCCCAAGCAGCAGAACCCAAAACTGTGAGGTGACTCCGGCAAGAATCATCGCAACGACACCAACGAGAGCGATCACGATCCCGGAGCACAGGGCAACCCGCCTGCCGGACCGAGCCGCAAGACGAGCAAGAGGTAGCGCCGCAACCGCCGCGCCAAGAGTCATGACGGTTGTCACAGACCCGCCCCAGGACTCCGAGCCTGACAACCTGACCGCAAGCAGCGCACCAACCGAGATAACAGCGCCGCTGGCGATCCCAGAAAAGATCTGAGCAGCGGACAAAACCTTCAGGACACGTTTTTGATGCGGGACAAAATCGCGGTATTGCTGGGCAGAGATAGTCACGCGTTTACATTAGTTCACATGGGCGTGTCCTTGCGTCAGGGTCCACTACCGACCCAAAAACCGACGAAACCAGCGATAAAAGATGGGTGGTTACGTCAGTTTTTGGGTAGGTGCCGTTTCACCCGTAGGGAACGGGGACCTCTCACCGGGCAACTCCGCCAGCTAACCGCTGCGTTCCCTTGTCCCCAGCGGTGTTGTTTGGCTGGGAACTGCGTCTACTTCGCTTCGGTAGGGATCTGCTGCGCGACATCCCTACCCTCCGCTACGTTCTCTTGTCCCCAACAGCCCAGATCCCACGATGATACCCAGCGCGATTGCGAACAGTGAGATACCTGTCGTGACAAAACTCGTGATGGTTTGGGTCGAACCGGTAGCGGCCTCGGTGAACGAGATGAATCCGATCGACCCAGGCACCAAAATCCAGAAGGACACGAGTTGCGTGACGGTTGCAGAGGGGGCGGTACGGAACTTCGAGAGGAACCGCGCGAGTGGAACCACCACGAGCGCACCAAAGAAACCGGAAAACTCGGGCGGCACGATCAGCATGCCGAGCCGCTGCGCACCATATGTGAGAGCGAGTGCGACCACAAGCCACAGGTACGATCCCTCAGGCGCAGAACGGGCAAACACGTACCCGAGCGCCAAGAGCGCAATGCCGAGCAGCGGCGTCCACGGCCCAATCGAATTGAGCACCACCTCATTGGTTGTGGTGGTATCCGGCACAATGGCCATGCCGATCACCACGCCGAACGCGAGCAGCAGCAACTGCGACAGTCCGTAAATCAGACGTGATGACCCGGAGATCACCTCGTCGCGGGTAAGTTCCATCGCCGCGAGAGCAAGGGTGCCTCCGGGAAGGAAGGGCACCAGCGCAGGGGCTATCAGACGGATCGGAACCTCATGGGTCAAATCGACCAGGAATGTCGAGGCCACGATCGTCACCACAGCCGCACAGATAACGGGCATCGCAATGGACATGGTTGAGAATCTTCGCCCTATAAGCGTGAGCACGCCTACGATCAACCCGAGAATCAGGTACGCCGGAATGGCAGGCCACACCGGGTTGATGAGCAGCCCGATGGCAAGTGTCATGAGAATCTGCCCGACCAATTGAACGAACGGGTTGAACCGTGAGGTCGAGTTCATGACCCGTTCGATCTGCGCGAGCGCATCGTCGGGTTCGATGACGCCGCGCCGCGCCCGATCCACAAGTGCGTCGATCTGGGCCGACTGGTCGAGGCGGAAGGCCTGCCCCTCAAGCGCACCGATTTCTGCGCGCCTATCGGTTCCCTCGATCTGAATTGCGATGAGGGTTGGCAGGGTCACCACCCGCACGGGCGGCATGTTGTAAGCGCGTGCAATCTCAAGCATCGTGTCCCGTACGTCCGGGGTCGCGTGACTGGACTTGAGCATCGCTATGCCAAGCAGCCGCATCATGGATAGGATGCGGTCAATCTTGTCCTGTGTGTGCGAGATTGGAACCGACTGTGTCTGTTCCTTGAACAGCATTCCCTTGAGCGATTGCAGGGGATTGCGCAGTATTGACTGCGGTCCCACCACCACGACATCTGGGATGCGTGGTTTTTTCACCTCTGTCTGCGGTGGGATGGCCTGCGGGATTTCGTTGCTTGACGACGATACGGCGTTTTTGTCCGCCTGGTCGTGTTGGGTGGTTGCCTGAGTCGAGTTGTCCATGTGCGGGGCGGACTGTTGTGCAGACTCAGGGGCTGTGGCTTCTGATACCGGTTTTGTCTTACGGGTGCGCGAGGAGGCTGGTGCACTCGAAGACTCTGCCCAGTCGGGTGCGCTCGCGGGCGTGCTGATGGTCCGCAGGTAGGCGGCTTCCGGATCACTAGGACGAATGACCGCGTCTGCGGTGCCCCATTCCTCCTGCCTTGGATCGGAGTGGTTGGCGGTTGCGGGCGTGGCAGGCCCCTGTGCGGGGGCGTTTTGGCCATCTTCCGACTGTTTGTCTGCCACTGGTACCTCGCCTGATTGAGAACTTGAAACTTGGAAACTTAACTCGTTAGGAACTGGAACGGCCGCGGAGTCGATCAAGATCGCGGCGTTCACGTTTGGTGGGACGTCCGGAGCCACGTTCTCGTTGCGCCACGATGACTCGTTCTTCCTTCGGTGGCGGCGGAGGTGTGTGGTCGATATAGCACGTGACGGCGATTGGTGCGCCAACACGTTTGTTGATGAGTCTGGTCACTTCCACGATCTTTTCGCCGGCTTCGGAATACACGCGGACTGTGTCCCCGACTTTGACGTGGGTTGATGGTTTGACCTTCTCATTGTTGAGGCGGATGTGCCCGTTTTTGCATCCTGTTGCCGCGACCGCACGGGTTTTGGCGAGTCTCACAGACCATACCCACACATCGAGTCTGGTGCGCTGAGCGGGGGTTGTGGGTGGGTTCTCCATGCTTTAAGCCTACGTGGATGGTGTGAAAAAGATCGGAAGTTCGTGGGCAGACGACGCGAGTGTCTGATGAGGGACGTAAGATTTTCTGCATGACCTTTTTTGGTGCTTTTCAAAGTGACGTGAGTTCGACCGGTCGCGCGGCTTCCCCACAGGGTTCGATGCCGCCGGACCCATTCGCAGATGACCCTTCGCACGGTGGTACAAGTACGTCAACTGGGTTGTTGGAACGTACCGAAACCACTGAGCAGGTTGAGCCTGGTGATCACGAGCGTTTTGCGCACTATGTGCGTAAGGAACGGATTATGGAATCCGCGCTGAGCGGTGCGCCGGTTATTGCGTTGTGCGGCAAGGTGTGGGTTCCTGGCCGTGACCCGAACAAGTTCCCTGTGTGCCCAATCTGCAAGGAAATCTATGACGGTCTGCGTGACCCCCAGGACAATAACCCAGACTCTGGCGGCGACGGCAAGTGAATCCTGAGCTGGATCTCTTTTCAGCATCACAGCTAGACCCCGCCGAACTCGACGCACAAGACAATCGTGGTTTGCACGCTGGTGACACGCTCGCCAGCGCGTCGAGGCGACCCCGCGCAGCTTCCGTCGCTGCGGCTGAGAACCTTTCGCCCACCTTCCCCAAGCGTGCTCCGTGGGGTGCTGCGTCCAAACTGCGCAAGTGGCAGCAGGAGGCTTTGGACATCTACCGGGAGAAGAACCCGCGAGACTTCCTTGCCGTGGCTACGCCTGGCGCTGGTAAGACGACATTCGCTCTGCGTCTGGCCACTGAACTGCTGGATGCTCGCGTCATCCGGAAGATCACCGTTGTTGCGCCGACTGAGCATTTGAAGCATCAGTGGGCCGATTCTGCGGCGCGTGTTGGTATTCGGCTGGACTCGAACTATGCGAATGGTCAGGGGCGTCTCGCCGATCATTACGATGGCGTTGCCCTCACCTATGCCCAGGTTGCCGCTAATCCCCAGTTGCACGCCAACCGCACTGAGAACGCCCGCACTCTCGTGATCCTCGATGAGGTGCACCACGGTGGTGACGCTTTGTCGTGGGGTGAGGCGCTGCACGTTGCCTTCGATAGCGCTACGCGCAGGTTGTGTTTGACGGGTACTCCGTTCCGCTCGGACACTGCACCGATCCCGTTTGTGCCGTATGAGAAGGGGCCGGATGGGATTCGCCGTTCGGTTGCGGACTACACCTATGGTTACGGTCAGGCATTGCGGGATCACGTTGTCCGCCCTGTCATCTTCATGTCGTATGCGGGGCAGATGAGGTGGCGTACCAAGGCAGGCGATGAGATCGCTGCGAGCCTTGGTGAAGCGATGACCAAGGACATGACCTCCCAGGCATGGCGTACCGCGTTGGACCCGCAGGGGGAGTGGATCAAGTCTGTTCTTGCTGCGGCTGACAAGCGTCTGACGGAGGTGCGCCGGGCGATCCCTGATGCCGGTGGTCTAGTTATTGCTTCCGATCAGGCGGATGCCCGTGCCTATGCTGGACACCTGTCGCGGATCACCGGGGAATCTCCAACTGTTGTTCTCTCGGATGACACGGGTGCGGGCAAACGGATCGAGGAGTTCTCGGACGATAAGTCGCGCCGCTGGATGGTTGCGGTCCGAATGGTGTCAGAGGGAGTGGATGTTCCGCGCCTAGCTGTGGGTGTGTATGCCACGAGTACGCAAACTCCGCTGTTCTTTGCGCAGGCTGTCGGGCGTTACGTCCGTGCTCGTAAGCGTGGGGAAACAGCCTCGATCTTCCTGCCCTCGGTGGCTCCGCTACTCGCTCTCGCGAACTCGATGGAGGAGGAACGCGACCACGCGCTTGATCGGCCGAAAACCGAGGAAGAGTCGCCGCTGTACGATCCCGAAGAAGCGCTCATGGCTGCTGCCAACCGGGAGGAAAAGGCGTCGAACGACCTCGAAGGCTCGTTCGAGATGCTTGAGGCACACGCATCCTTTGACAAGGTTTTGTTTGACGGTGGCGAGTTCGGTGCCGGAGCTGATGTCGGTTCACAGGAGGAATTGGACTTCCTCGGGCTTCCGGGCCTGTTGGACGCCGACCAAGTTTCCACGCTGTTGCGGCAACACCAGCATGAGCACCTGTCGAGTCGGTCCGGCAAGGCTCGGGCTGCTGAGGCGGAGCGGTCTGAGTTCGATCACCGCCGTGCCGCGAGCCTGCGCAAGGAACTGCAGCAACTGGTTAACGCGTGGGCACGCCGGTCGGGGCAACCACACGGCGTGGTGCATACCGAACTACGCAAGCGTTCTGGCGGTCCCGAGGTGCCTCAGGCGTCTCTTGAACAGCTTGAGAAGCGCGTTGCGACGGTTCGTGGCTGGTTCGTCGGCAAGAAGTAACGGACGCGCTCCGACAACCTAGATGCCAGGGCTTAGATACTGGGGTGGTTTCCCAGAACATTCTGGGAAACCACCCTGGCTCTTTTGATGTCCGACGAAACCTCAGGCTGGCCCCACCCGCCAGGCTGGGTCGTGAGGGCGCAGGGTTCTTGCCGGATCGTCGGCAATATGGCCGTATGCCTATCAGATACAGAACAACATGGTGATTTTCCGGTACCAAGACCCAAGAAAAACCGCCCTAATCCCGGAAAATCACCATACGAACTGTCACAGCATCCTCTGTCTGCCTGGCTCAGCGTTCCTTGAAGTACACGAACAGATGCTTTTCTCTGGTCAGCGCCGTCACCGATCCCGTCATCAGGTAGGGGCAGAAGCCGCTGACTGGCACCTTTACTTAGAACACCAGCGGCCCAAATGCTGAGGTGATCATCCAGAACCTCACACGGTCTCGTGTCAATCCCATCTGTAGCCTGGACTATCTGGGCTGAGCCACCTGTTTAGCGGAACGTGTTGATTTGTTGAACGATCCTAGACACGGATTGCAGGTCTGCAACGGCAAGGACGCTCACAATCAACCTGAGTGTGAGAGCCAACAGGAACCTGCGGCTCGTACCACTGGCGAAGTGACGACACACCTCGGAGAGAACGTAGCGAGATCTGAATCAAGCAGAACTTATGTTGCCGCTGGTAGGTGCCCATATCGTCGGTAATCGGGAAAAAGATCATGTGTCGGCGCAACACGGCAACAAAAAGGGAGAGCAGTTCCGTAGAACTGCTCTCCCTTAACCAGAGGCTAGTCGAGTGAGCGGGTCACCGTTGGGATAGCCGGATCGCCAACAGACAGACGCAGAGCGTTGCGGGGTAGTTCGTCGCGCGACGTGCGATGCCGCGTAATAGCACGTGAGAGACCCTCACCACCAAGCCACTCTTCGTGGACAACGCCAGCCGTCACAAGTGGAACATGCAGAGGTCGCACAGACTGCGCCGACCCCACGAAAGTCTCGCGAGCCGCATCCGAACCCACCAAAACCATCTCGGATGCGGCGCGTCCGTGCGAATTCAGCTCACGGACCGCAGACTTTGTGCCGCCAACGCTCGCCTTTGCGGTCGATGCCTTCTGAACTGGCTCCATGACGCCCTGAGTATTTTCGCGAAGCACGAGCTTGTACACCATCGAGGACGTGGGCTCACCCGAACCCGTCACCAAACGTGTGCCCACGCCATAGGAGTCAACGGGTGCTGAGGCCAGCGCTGCAATGGCATGTTCATCAAGGTCAGAGGTGACCGTGATCTTCGTGTTGGTCGCTCCCAGGGAATCCAACTGCTTACGGACCTCGGCAGCCTGAACTCCCAGGTCACCGGAGTCGAGGCGCACCGCGCCGAGTTCGGGACCCGCAACCTTGATCGCAGTTTCAACACCCTGCGTAACGTCATAGGTGTCCACAAGCAGGGTGGTTGATACGCCGAGCGAATCCACCTGCGATCTGAAGGCCTCCTCTTCGCTGTCATGCAGGAGGGTCCAGGCGTGGGCAGCTGTACCAATCGCCTTCAGTCCGTGGCGGCGCGCCGCCTCGTAGTTGGATGTTCCCGCAAACCCGGCGATCACAGCAGCCCTAGCCGCTGACACTGCAGCCTGCTCATGTGCACGACGGGCACCCATGTCAAGGCACGGCCGCGAACCCGCCGCAGTGGTCATGCGAGATGCCGCTGAAGCAACGGCTGAGTCATAGTTCAGAATCGACAGTGCAAGAGTTTCCAACAGGACACCCTGCGCGAAAGTGGACTCAACAACCATGAGCGGTGAATGGGGGAAATAGATCTCCCCCTCTGCATAACCGCGAATATCGCCCGTGAACCGGTAGTCTGCCAGGTAGTCGAGGGTGCGCTCATCTAGGACGCCCTCAGCGCGAAGATACTCAAGGTCCTCTTCCTCGAACCGGTATGAGGTCAGTTCCTCCAAGAACCGGCCCGTGCCCGCCACAACGCCGTATCGTCTGCCCGCAGGTAGGCGGCGTGTGAACAGTTCAAACACGCACTTCCGGTCCGCGGTGCCGTCGCGAAGCGCGGCCTGGAGCATAGTGAACTCGTACTTGTCTGTCAGCAGTGCTGTTCCCATACTCACACGGTAATGCACGCAAGGAACTCGTGTGGTTCCAGACCATCGGCATACTGGGCTCGAGCGGCCAGTTGAGTGGCGGTATGCCACTCAGCGAGGGTGTCTCGTGAAAACTGATGTGCGGGCGGAGTCGTAACGCGCAGGGGTCGAAGAACCCGCGCAAAACTGCTTGGTCGAACTACCATGGGAGACATGAGCGCCCAACCAGTACATGACAACGAGATCGAGCAGGACGAGTTCCTGAGCCCTGCCGACCCCTGGGTGACCATCGTGTGGAACGACCCGGTGAACCTGATGAGCTATGTTGCCTACGTGTTCGAGAGTTACTTCGGGTTTTCGCAGGCGCGAGCGAAGGCGCTCATGCTCCAGGTCCACAACGAGGGTAGAGCGCTCGTGTCCACGGGCACCCGCGAGAAGGTGGAACTCGACGTGCAGGCGATGCATGGGTATGGGCTCTGGGCCACGATGCAGAAGAACGGTTTGTGATGGCGTTTCCTTTTCAGGCTACCGAGTACGGCGATGGCTCCTATGCCGCATATCTGACCACCGGGGAACGGCTGTTTCTCGTTCGGGCGATCGCGGACATCCTCGAACTGCTCGGGCAGGACGATGACCCAGGAGCGCCAGAGCGCTTTGAGGAGCAGGCAGCGCAGCGGCCCTTGAAGGGCCGTACACCGAAAGGACTTACGCAGCGTGGTTTGCGTGGGCCGTCCGAGACCCCACGGCGGATTGACGACGATCCGGCTGAGTTGGGTGCAGCGATTCCAGCTCCCGGTGCGCAAAACGTTCCTGGAATGCATGGCGTTCCCGGGGCACCCTGGGAGATCGAAGCGCCAGACGACCCGCGACTCGTGGAGCAGTTGGAGGCCGCGCTGAGCGGCCTCGACGACGAGGACCCGCTACCGCCAACCGATCCCGCTATCAGGCGGCTGCTTCCAGACGCCTCATTGGACCCCGAGGTGGCTGCGGAATTCCGTAGGTATACGGATTTCGAACTGCGGGAGCAGAAGGTCTCGCGGCTTCTCTTACTGTCGGATCGTTTGACGGACGTGACGCCATCGAGTGTCGATGACGAACACCTGGAATTCTTGGTGGAGGAGGACGAGGCGGAACCGGTCGCAAGCGCACTCGGCGATATCCGGCTCGTGCTCGGTGAGCGGTTGGGGCTGCACTCGGATCGAGATGCTCAAGAACTGTACGACCGCGTGGTGACGCTGAGTGAGCAGTTGCGCGCTGCGGACGGAGACACATCCTCGCTTGGGCAGAGCGATGAGCGGGTGTACGTCATGGGCATACTGTTCGAACTCGCGGGGTATCTACAGGAGTCGTTGACCGGTTGCATGCTCGAAACCTTGCGTCAACGACGCCGTAACCCCTGATGTGGCGTCTATCACTGTGGTAACTCCCACGCCCCGTGCACCTCTCGTATGTCGGTGGGAGCGACTAATCTTTTGAAGTGTGAACAACTCACCGATAGGAATCTTCGACTCGGGCGTAGGGGGCCTCACGGTCGCGCGAGCAATCCTGGATCAACTCCCACATGAGTCGATCTCGTACATCGGAGATACCGCAAACGGTCCATACGGCCCCAAACCTCTTGCAGCGGTGCGTTCCTTCGCGCTGGAGATCATGGATGAGCTTGTTGACGAAGGCGTCAAAATGCTCGTGATCGCGTGCAACTCCGCATCCGCAGCCGTTCTGCGTGATGCACGTGAACGCTACACCGTTAAGCGGGGGATCCCAGTCGTTGAGGTGATCCTTCCGGCAGCGAGGACCGCCGCGCGTGTCACCCAGAGCGGACAGGTGGGCGTTATCGCCACCCGTGCCACGGTCGACTCACGCGCGTACGACGATGCTTTCGCCATCGCCTCCGAGATCGAACTCACTTCAGTTGCCTGCCCCGACTTCGTAGAACTGGTGGAAGCCGGGATCACTACCGGACCGAGGGTTCTGGATGCTGCCCGCGACTACTTTGTGCCGTTGCAGCAGGCCGGCGTGGACACGCTCGTACTCGGCTGCACTCACTATCCCCTCCTGTCAGGTGTGATCTCCTACGTCATGGGGGAGGACGTCACCCTCGTGTCCAGTTCGGAGGAGACCGCCAAGACCGTGTACCGCACGCTCGTGGAACAGGGACTTGAGCGAGACCCCGAAGCAGACGCGCCAGCGCATCGGTTCCGCGCCACGGGAGACGCAACCAGCTTTGAGACTCTTGCGCACCGGTTCCTCGGCCCAGTGGTCAAGTCAGTGGAGAAACTCGGATGAAGCTCACCGTCGTTGGGATGTCCGGGTCATACTGCGGCCCGCAGTCACCTGCCTCCAGCTACCTCGTTCAGGCGGCAGACAGTGACGGACGGGTGTGGTCCATTGTCATGGACCTTGGCTCCGGTGCCTTCGGTGCCTTGCAAAAGTATGTTGACCCGTTCGAGGTCGACTGCCTGATGATCTCGCATCTGCACCCCGATCACTGTTCAGATCTGAGCGGCTACTACGTGTACTACAAGTACCACCCGCTCAAGGGCAGTCAGTACATTGACCGTGAGCCTATCCCGAGCTTCGCCCCGAGTGGCGCTTCCGAGCGATTCGCGCACGCATACGGGCTCGATGAGGGCGAATCGATGGAACAGCAGTTCAAACACGTCGAGATTCGCTGTGGCCAGTCCGCCACCATCGGCCCTTTCGAGATCGAGGCATTCGAGGTCAATCACCCGATTGAAGCCTATGGATTCCGCGTCACCGGGCCATCAGAGGCTGACCCGTCCAAACGCGTGACCATCGGATACTCCGGCGACACCGATGAATGCCCCGGTGTGCGGGCCATCGCACGGGACGCTGATCTTTTTCTCAGCGAGGCCGCGTTCATTGAAGGACGCGATGACGACATCCCCGCGATGCACCTGACGGGTCGTCGGGCGGGAATCATCGCTCGGGAGGAAAACGCGAAGTGGCTCGTGCTCACGCACATTCCACCGTGGAACGACGAACTCATGACCTACTTTGAGGCCAAAGAGGAATTCCCTGGACGCCTCGAAGTCGCCAAAGCCGGTACGGTCTACACCGTGTAAACACCTGTTTGTTACGAACTTCCGTTCGTTACGCTCCGGTAGGGGTCTGCTCCGCGAGGCCCCTACGTTCCACTGCACTACCTTGTCCGTAACAGTCACCCAATAATCTTTGGAGTCCGCTCATGGCCGAACCACGTCTTGTCCTCGCCACCCACAACGAACACAAGGTTGGCGAACTACGGGCTATTCTCCTTGCACCGGAGGTAGGACTGCCGCTAAACGGTGACCAGATCGTTGGGGCGGCATCGTTCGGCGTTCCCGAACCGAAAGAGGACGGCGTAACGTTCGCTGAAAACGCACTTATCAAGGCCCGCGCTCTCGCACAGGCGACGGGCCTCGTGGCTATTGCAGACGACTCAGGCCTTGCGGTGGACGTACTGGGGGGAGCACCTGGAATCTTCTCGGCACGCTGGGCTGGTACGCACGGCAATGACCGGGCAAACCTTGAACTCCTTCTTGCCCAACTCTCCGACATCGCACCACAACACCGTGCAGCTCGCTTCGTGTGTGCGGCTGCCCTGGTGACCCCCGATGGTCAGGAACATGTTGAACTTGGCTCGTTGGAGGGTCGTCTACTGTTCGAACCTCGGGGAGAGGGCGGGTTTGGGTACGACCCGATTCTCCAACCCATTGGCGAGGAACGCTCTTGCGCACAGTTGAGCGCGGAGGAAAAGAATGCGATCAGCCACCGCGGAAATGCGTTCCGGCTGCTCGCCCCTCACATCAAAGCGCTATTTGTCTGATACGTTGGCAACTCGGATACGCACGGTCGAGCCCCAGACAACCCGCCATCCCACAAACATCAGCAGGATGAAACCGAGCGATACCAGTGGGAATCCACCGGAATTGGTGTCTCCGGTGGCCGCTCGCAGGGCCAAGCCGATAGCCCACGTGACAAGCGAAAGCATGATTGCCGCAGGCCAGATCTGGAACGCAATGGGAAGACCACCGGTGGTGTTCATCCATTGACGGGTGATGAGCCAACCCACGGCCAGTCCGATTAAGAACGGCCATGCTGTATCGAGCACGCCAACGATGGTGTTGTCCGAGTCGTGTGCAGAACTACCCTGAAACGCAAACAGCAGGATCAAAACAACATCGATAAGCGCCCACAGCAACGTTTTCTTCACGGGGACCAGCCTATAACAACGTGGCTCCCGTGCCATGATCAACTAACATTGAAAAAATGCACGTCATCGCTCAAGACCTCGAATTCGGTTATCCCGCACGTCCCGTTCTCTCAGGGGTGAACGTTCGGGTCTCCCAGGGCGACAGGCTCGCACTCGTAGGCGAGAACGGCAGCGGAAAGACCACACTCCTGCGGCTCCTCGCCGGGGAACTATCACCCCAAAACGGCACGATCCGCCATCAGGGTTCCATCTCCTACGTAGCCCAAGAACTCACCTTCGACGGCGACGAGACGATTGGTGACCTCGTAGGACAGTCCCTGTCGAGTCTGCGTGCGGCAGCCACCCAGTTGAGCGAAGCAGCGGAAGGCTTTGATCACGAGCACGGAAACCTCGCCGAGCTCACCGGCATCCTAGCAAAACTTGAACTCCTACAGGCCTGGGATGCGGATCGACGAGTAGATGAAGCCCTCACCCGGCTTGGGGCGCACCGCGATCTGAGTCGTCCGTTGCGTGCGCTCTCAGTCGGTGAGAGATTTAGGGTGCGCCTCGCCTGCGTACTCGTGGAACGGCGCGACATCCTTCTACTTGATGAGCCCACCAACCACCTCGACGAAAAAGCCATCAACTATTTGACCGATGTCATGCTGGGCTGGCATGGAGCGATCATCGTGGTCACCCACGACCGCATGCTCCTTGACGATGTGGCCACTGCGATCCTCGACCTCGATCCGTCAATGGATGGAACGCCCAAACTCTACGGCCAGCCTGGATACCTGTCCTATCGATTTGCCAAGAACGAGGACTGGCGGCGATGGAACCAGCGTTACAAAGCGGAGCGCAAACGTGCGTTGCAACTCGAGCATCGGCTCGATCGCTCCTACGAGGGCCTGTCAGACGAGTGGCGTCCTCCCAAAGGATCGCAGAAACACCGCCGAGGCACCCGGGCACGCATCCATGTGAAGGCGGCTGACCGACTCGTCGAAAAGCTCAAAGCAGAGGCGGTGGAGATTCCACCGCCTCCACCCGTGCTGAACTTTCCGGACCTCCCTGCCATGAACCCCGGATGGGACCCGGCAGCTCCGGTGATTGATGCGCGCAATATCAAGGTCACGGATGGTGAGGATACGCTGCTCGACCTGCCGGGTCAGCGGTTGACCCTCGCACCCGCCTCACGGCTGCTCATCACGGGAGCCAACGGCACGGGAAAATCCACGCTCATGCGCGTGCTCGCGGGTCAAGCAGCGCCGAGTCGTGGGTATCGCACAGCCCTCGAAGACGCCCGAGTCGGAGTCGTTACCCAAGAGAGCGAGATTCTGGCGGACCTTGCGCAAGACGACAACCCCACATGCTTCGACGCCTATGGCCGCCTCGCGCTCAAACTCCTTGCCGAGCAGCGCTTGGACCCGGAGAACGTCGTTCCCGTTGCCTTCCTCGGGTTGCTGAGTGAGGAAGTGCTCGACCGCCCCGTCCGTGAAATCTCGGTTGGTCAGCGTAAACGTTTCGAACTTGCCTGCGCCCTACTCGCAGCACCGCACGTACTACTGCTCGATGAGCCAACCAACCACCTGTCCATCGACCTCGTGGATGACCTGACGGAAGCGCTCAAGAAAACCTCGGCGGCCGTGGTTGTGGCCACCCACGATCGACGTATGCGTGACGACCTGAGCGACTGGCAGCACCTGGAACTCTGAAGCTGACGGGTTTACCGCCCGCAGATTCTGGACCTCGAACATCGACTAGGGAAGACGTCCAACGTGCGCGAGAGCCTGGCGCAACAGCACATCCTGCCCACCCTCCATCTCAGCCAAGAATGCAGGACTCACCGCCTCCTCCGGGGTCACCCACGCAAGATCCAGGGCGTTGGCCTGCGGCTGGCAATCTCCGCGAACAGGCACGACGTAGGCAAGGGACACTGCGTGCTGGCGCGGATCAAAGTATGAGGTAATACCCGGCGTGGGGAGGTACTCGGCAATCGTGAACGGTTGCGGCGAAGCCGGGATGATCGGGAACGCCATCGGACCGAGATCCTTTTCGATGTGCCGAAGCAGCGCATCCCTAATTCGCTCGTGGTAAAGCACCCTGCCCGAGACCAGTGCGCGCGTGATCGTGCCCGATGCAGTTGCGCGAAGCAGCAGTCCGACGGCGACAACATCGCCGGAATCATCGACCCGTACCGGTACGGCATCCACATACACGATTGGGAGTTGGCCGCGCGCGGCCGCGATCTCCTCGGCAGACATCCACCCCGCAGGAGTGGTCAGATCGGCGGGAAAGTCGTCTTCAGGGAAATCAGCTGTGTTCGTCACCTGTCCGTTGTATCGCGAAAACCCTCGCGCACGCCTCTGGATGGCTCAAGGTTCGCGTACAGCCGAACTACGTCACAGCCCGCGACGGAATAGAACCGATCTGGATAGTGTCGTATATAAGCAGTTAATCTGTGCTCGTTAGTTACGAACTTACATCCGTTGCGCTGCGGTAGGTGTTCGCCCCGCGAAATTCTTACGCCTCGCTGTACTACTTAAGTCCGTAACTATTTCTAGAACGTGAGTGATCTCGAGCGCCAAACACAATGGAGGAAAACGTGGCAACCCACGAACTGACCGAACAAGGCTTCGCTGAGGTCATCAGCAACAACGACATCGTGCTCGTGGACTTCTGGGCAGAATGGTGCGGTCCCTGCCGCGGCTTCGCACCCGTATTCGAGAAGTCGTCCGAATCCAACGCTGACGTCTACCACGGCAAAGTGGACACCGAGGCGGAACAGGGTCTTGCCGCTGCCGCGCAGATCACCTCGATCCCCACGCTCATGGCCTTCCGCGAGGGAATTCTCGTGTTCTCTCAAGCCGGCGCGCTTCCGGCACCCCAACTCCAGCAGGTCGTTGACGCTGTGAAGGCTCTCGACATGGACGAGGTCCGTCAGCAGATCGCCGAGCACGAGGCCAACGAACAGCAGTAGCGGGGAAACTTTCATGTCGACATGGTGATTTTCCGGGTTCGTCCACCAAGAAGAACCACCCTAATCCCGGAAAATCACCATATCGATGCGAGGACTGGTCGTACGTGTGGGTTTTGTGAGACAAGAGTTTAGTGTCAACCCGCACGGGACTTACACTCTTTAGGTTAGGTAAACCTTAGAGAGTGATGATATGTCCCGCGAAACAGTAGCGTTCCAACGAAAAGGCCTGCTCCGACTGAGTTGGCCGCTCCTTGTCCTGACGGTTTTGACCCTGTTGGCCACACTCGGCAACGTCGTGCTGTTGTCGCAGGCCTCACCTGATCTCAATGCTGCGGTGGCATCCGCAAACCAGTTGCTCGGCGTCACCTATGACATCTCGGTGCTGTTCAGCCTCGGTGCACTTGTTGTCGTGAGCCAACTGCTCGGTGCAGGCAAGCATGCAAGCGCCCGTAAGGCAGCCTCGACGGCACTTAGGGCGAGCACGATTCTGGGCCTTGCGATGGCACTCATCATTCTCGTGGGCGCCTCTCCGCTACTCACCGCGATCAACACGCCACCCGAGATATACACCCAGGCTCGCGCCTACCTGTGGGTCGTTGCTTTCGGCCTTACCTTCAACGCCTATATCGTTGCCGCATCAGCCGTGCTACGAGCCTATGGTCGCACGGTTGCACTGCTTGTACTCGGTATCGTGGTCAACATCCTCGATGTTGTGCTACTTGCAGTGTTCCTGTTTGTACTCGAACTCGACGCTGTCGGTGCGGCGCTGCCAACCCTATTGGTTCGAGGCGTCGGTGTGCTGATTCTTGCCTACATGGTCCGTAAGGGCACGGGAGCCACTCTGTTCGGTCGCAACCGTGGAACAGCCACCGACCTGCCTGTCGCCGATGGCGGAGGCTTTCGAACCCAAGAGCAACTGGAGCAGGAGAGGACCCACGAGCGCTCCGAGAACAGGCGCATGTCGTGGACTATGGCAAAGCTATCGTTCCCAACCGTTCTGGAAAACGGAACCTACAACCTCGTCATCGTGTTCGGTGTCTCGCTCATCAACATCCTCGGTGTTGACTCCGTGAATGCGCGCAGTTACGCGCTCACCCTCACCGCGATCATCACGGGTGTCATCCTCGCCCTCTCGCAAGCCAACGAAACGATCGTGGGCTGGGACGTCGGAGAACGTTCGCTTGGCCGAGCACTACGCCAGACCCTGCGTACCGCAGCGGGAACAGCGGTTGCCTCGGCAGCCCTGGCCGCCGTCCTGTGGTTCTTCGCCGAGGGGGCGCTCTCGATCTTTGGCGTGAACGCGAATGTGCTCGAACAGGCGCGCGTGGCTCTCGCGATCAGTATCCTGCTATTGCCGCTATCCGCTGTGGTTGCGGTGGTGTACGGCGCATTACGCTCGGCCGGAGACGTGGTCGTGCCGATGGCCATGTCCATAGCCTCAAGCGTGATCGTGTTGCTCCCGCTGTCCTACCTGTTCGTTTCCACGCTCGAACTCGGAGTTGCGGGAATCTTCTGGGCACTCGTCATCGCCGAGGCGGTCAAGGCGGTGCTCCTGGTCGCCCGCCTTATCAGTGGTGCGTGGCGCTCAATCGAGCCCGTCTCCGCTGAGATCGGAGAGGACTCCGTACAGGTGGCTGCCGGGGCACCGGTGGACGAGAACCCAGCCGCCCTCCCAACAGACCTCACAACTTGAGGCTCCGAACGTGACTAGACGACTCGTCGCCGATGTGACCACCTCACGTGCACTGTTCTCTCATATCGAGGATGCTGTGCGCTGGGGAATGGTGCACCGGCCAGGAAGAGCCGCAACCACGCGAGACGCCGCGTTCAAGGACTATCTGCGATCCGTGCGACAGGTTATGAAACGCAGACCCCAGGACTTCGAGGTGCTGGGACGCCGGATGCTTGCTCAGGACGAACACAGTAGCATCATCGAGTTGACACTGCGCACGCACGCGCCCGTAGCGTCCGGTGACATGCTGTTCGTTGACTGGCTCAACCATCCGGACAACATCTCTGGACGCTCCGTTGCAGGTGGCGTGTACTGGACCACCCCGATCCCGCACCGTCCCTCGACTAGACGCCGGGCTGACAGTCAGGAAATCCTGTCCAGCGTCCTCGACCTCGGGGGAGTCGACGCTCGCGGCGGTACAGACATAGATCCGCTCACTGCGACGCACGGACTGCGCATCACTCCGCGTTTCTTCACGGTGGCGGGTGTGCGGAACCAGGACGTGACACTGTTTGTCACGCAACGCTCCGACTGGCCCAAGCGTGCATCGTCCTATCTCGCCCACGCAAAGCCCGGAGACCATGTCACTGCGAGAGTTCTCCCGCACCCACACCGAATTACGGGCGGTGGCTCGGGCCTTGCCGTTGCCACAGGATCTGGTGCGGCCGGAGTGTTCGCGGCATTGCGGTCAGGAATAGGTGGAATCAGCCTCATCTGGGGAGTCGGCAGCAAAGCGCTCGAACCGTGGGTTATCGAGGAGCTAGCAGACCATCAAACAGCAGGGCACCTAGATCGACTTATCGTTGTGCACAGCCCACAGAGGGTCACGGACCACGTGCCGGAACACCTTGCGTCGAGCGAACACCAACCCGACTGGATCTATGTGAGCGGAAACAGCGCGATGGGAGAGCAGGTACACAGTCAGCTAGAAGTCGCATTCGGCGTGAATCGGGTGCGGGAACTGCACGGGCAACTGCGATACATCAACTCCACCTGACCGCCCGGCGCGTTGCGGAAAGTCCGTGGTGTCGGCACTGAGTCAAAAACGGTTGTGCCTATGCATGAATGATGCATAGGCACAACCGTTTTTGGCTTAGTAGTGCCGCGGAGCGCCTTTACAGATTTCCGACGATCCGGCCAGTAACCATACCGCCTCCCAACCCAGCGCGGCTGGGTTGGGAGGCGGAAAGCGGTGTAAGGGAATCGTCGCCAATCAGCGCGCTGTGAACCCGCGAGCCACTCTCAGTGGGAGACCGCAGGCTACTCGGCGTCGAGAACATCGGGAGTCGAGCCAACCTCCTGGTGGATCAACTCAAACGATGCGATATCCTCCTGCGACAACGGCACATCGTTGCGGGTATATGTGAGGTCCGTGATGACCCGCCCCTTGGCCAGACCCTTGCGCTCGAAACTTGTGAGTGGACGGCCCTCGAAACGCTCGGAAGTTTCTACGCGGTCAAAGTAGGGAGAGGCATCGATGACCTCGACCATCTGTTTGGCATACTCAACCCAGTCCGTAGCCAACCGCCACGTGCCTCCCGGCTTGAGCACGCGAGCTGCCTTCGGCGGGAACTCCGGCTGGATCAGGCGGCGCTTGTTGTGGCGGGACTTGTGCCACGGGTCCGGGAAAAACACCCACAACTCATCAATTGACTGCTCGGGAAGATAGTGGTTCAACGCCTCTGCGGCATCACCCTGAATCATGCGGATGTTCGCCACACCCGTGCGCTTGATACGGTGCAACGTCGACGCCAACCCAGGCATGTACACCTCGATGGGCAGGAAGTTCGTGTCCGGGTGGGACACCGCAGCGTGCTCAACGCACTCGCCCTGGCCAGAACCGATCTCCACAACCGTGCGTGCGCCCTCACGGCCAAACACCTTCGCGATGTCGAGGCGTTCATGGGCAGCAATCGACGTCTTAGACATCTGTCGCTCAGGAGACAAAATGTACAGCGGCGCCAACTCGGCCCACGCCTTCTCCTGGCGTCCCTTCAACCGAGTGGACCGTGCCGCGAATGAGACGATACGGGCACGGAACTGCCGGTTCTCACCCTCGCCGTCGTGCTCCGTGCTGGGTTCATTCTCGCGTGAAAGTTCCTGAGAGGACATCGGTTTCCTTGGGAGATCAGATTATGCGTGTAAGTGAGCGCGGCGGGGCCGTATCCCAGATCGGGTAGCAGGCGTTACCACGTGCAGGCAACGAAAAACGGGCCTCACCACGTGAGGTCCGCCTTGGTGCGCCTGAGTTCCTGCAACACAGAAAGGCTAAGCCGTGTGATGGCCATCTTATCTAGTGCAGGCACGAAAGGTGAAACCTCAAAGGCGACGGTAGCCCGAGAACCCAAAACCAAGTTTCTATCCGGACGTGAGGTTGATGAGATCGTAAAGTTGTATGCCCTTGGAATTTCTGCAACCGAAGTTGCTACGAGAGTTGGTCTCCTGTCACGTACCGTGACCGATGTCCTAAGGAGGAACGGCGTTGAGGTACGAAACCACACGCGCTGTGAATGTAGATGGGGTCTGATGCACGTTAGATGACATTCGATATTACTAGTGGGGAGACGTGGGTTGTTGTTGCCAATGAGGCGCAGTATCTCGAGATATCGCTTGAGAGCGCACAACGGTTGCACCGAACTCTTAGTTGTTTTCTTGCGCCGCTAGACGTTCTGGATGGCTCAAATGGTAGTCTCGCCCGATCACGCCACTGAAAACTAAACTGCGATTAAGCCATGAAAGTCCCACAAAATTTCAGTTCCGCAACCAGGAATCACGATGAGGCGTCATCGCCAACTTCGATCAACATCTGAGAAGACTATCGAAGCTTTTGGCGACCACCTGCTAGTTTAGGGTTATCGCCAGGAATGTAGAGTTCCCGGACTAATTGAAAGGAGAGTTTTGTGCGGAAAAGACAATCCATCGCTGCGCTGACCGTGGTAAGTATCTGTGTAACGAGTTTGCTACAATTGCCTGCTGGTGCCGAGGAGGTAAGCACTTCACCGGCACGACATTCGATGGCTACATTCACCAAGGTGAACTTGAAGCAAGCCGAAAGTGATGCGATAAGCGACGTGATCACGACTGTCATCGGCGCAGCCTATGACGTTATTCCCAGTGAAGTAGAAGTGAAGCTTGAAGGATCTTCGGATCTGACACTGTCGGCTGAAGTTGTACCCGCAGACCAGGTCGTAGACTCTATCGACGAAGAGATTGATCTTTCAGTATCCGCCCAGGCGGATGTCGAAGAGATCGCTTACGCTGTTGCAACTGAACACGACCCTTCAAATCTCCCAGACGGCATCCAACCAGACTTGGTTGAAAATGTTGAAGTCTCGGACACAACGATTGACGCAACGAAGGACTCTACAGACGGGTCGCTGATCGTCGAATCACAGACGCTAGTCAAGAAGACCTACGAGACCGGAGTTGTCGGCGAGAGCCTAATTGAAACTGTTGTAATCTTCGACGACGACGGAGAAATCGTCTCATTTAAGGAACTCACCTCCGAAGACTACGCAAATCAAGCTGACATCGACTCAGGCACAGCCACAACCCCCTACGAGGATGACCCAGGCAGTTCTGAGTATGGCGAGCCACTTAATTTCTCAGGGCTCCTTGGTGAATCAACCTCTCAAGAGGGTGAAGACGTTGACATACTCTCCTCCGCCGAAGACAGTGGTTTCGTAACAGCTCAGGCTTCATTTAACGGAGGCGGGATACTTCCTGCCAAGTTACTTGCGGCTGAGAAGAAACGCGTGGCTGATTACGCGATAAGATGGTCTTTAATGCGTAACTCTGCATACAGAGATTACGGCACCGAGAACTGCACCAACTTCATTTCGCAAGCACTCAATGCTGGCGGGTGGAAACACGTTAGTGGCGCCGAGACAAGCGTGAAAGCTTGGTGGTACACGAAGGACAAGGGAACTAACAGGAAGAAGGACAAGACCAGCACTTCGTGGGTGAACGCCGAGGATTGGTACCGTTTCGCACGCAACGAATCAAAGCGAGCACGGATCATCACTAACCTTAACAGTGTAGTAGTCGGAGATATCATTCAAATTAAGTATGAGAATAAAAAGCGCATGAATCACTCGATGGTAGTCACCAAGAAAGTCGGTACAAAGGTCTACCTGAGTTACAACAGCGTGGATCGGCTAAACAAGCCTCTGTCCGAGTTGCTCGCTACATATAAGGGGGCGAGTTTCTTTGCACACGGTATCTAGGGCTCGTCAGCGACTAGGCTCCGTAGCGCTTAGTCTCTTGATTGCTTCAGCATTGGTCGGATGTACGGCGAGCGAGGAGAAACCGCCAGCTGCGTCTGATCCATCTGGCTCATCCAGTTCTTCCTGTGTAGTCGGCGATCCAGACCCGGTCGAATCCGTCCGCGGCTTTTTGGCTGCAGTGCAAAAGGACGACCAAGAGTCTGCTCGAAAATATCTAGAGCCTGGCGGTGAGATACCCGCTGAAGCATGGAGTGAACTGGCAACACGCCTTGAGGGTGTCTCGCTTGATACCTTGAAGTTCACTAGTGAGCAGATGAGTATCGCGGTGGCACTGAGGGTTATTCTCGCCGATGGCTCCGTTCTAGGTACCTTCGAAGCTCACTTCCCAGAAGACGAATCTGCACCTGAATGTGCGGCAGTTGTCTGGGGCACTTACCCCGACGACCCTGACGCCGAGGCTTCCCAGCCTGCCTCCACCTAGATTCCCTACGTAAAGACAGAATCACCAACAGGCGATACGCATAATTTATTATGCGTATCGCCTGTTTTCTTGAAGCCTAAAGTATTACGTTCTACATAGCTTTGACGCTGTTCAGCCAAGGCGCATACTATAACGCAGAGACTTGCTTTAAAACCCCACTTTAGGAAAATCTCGGCGCGAAATTAACTGAAATTCAATAACGTCGGGATGATTCGCTACATTCGCCTGCTCTTTTCAAGAGCAATCGCGAACCGGGGGAGCGAACCTCGGGCCTACGTCTGCCACTCGACCGCGTTAGGGCTAAGATTTACCTCTGATACCCATGAACAGCGGTGCCCAGGAAAATGGATGCCGAGCGGGAAAAGTCCACTACCCTAAAGGCAGTGGACTTTTCATGACTGCCTATCAGTCCACTCAAACTTGGTTGCAACGGTGACTTTAGAATCTACGATCTCTGCAGCATAGGCTTTGTCGGCATTAAAAAGAAACAGCGAAAGAGGCGGCTAAAACCAAAAACATATAACCCACTTTTGCTTTATTGGCATAAGTGGATTATATCATGTATTTAAATTCGAATTATGACTTATTATATAGAAAGCTACTGAATATCATAGGGCTGAATCTCTAATCCATTATCTTCGAGCACCTTCTCGAAGATCTGAGTATCAGTTAAGCCCTTGAGCCAGCTATGCGCAACACTAAGATCATCACCTTCTAGGGCGGCTACATGCTCCCTTAACTGATAGTAATCTTTAGCGCTTATGTACGTAGCTATCTTCTCAAACTCATCCCTGGTTATATCATTCTTGTCGCCTATTGGCATTTCCCTGTCATATGGAATTAAATTAAAGTCTTCACCAAAACCGTACTTGGCTAATACATTAGTCACCTCTAGGTCATCGTCTTCGTCGTAACTGTTGAGCGCTTCTCGAACTTTTTGAGCTTCTTCTGGCGTTGCCTGAATCATAGCATCCATGATTTCTTGCGCACCCCATTCCTGATCAACAGACAGGAGTGAATCTAAGTAGTGAACTTCGCCAATTGTGTAATCGTTTTTACTACTTATAAGAGCTTCTTCTTTGTAGTTAGGGCTGTCTAGGTTAAGGTCTGGTTCGTGCTCTATGTTGTACTCATGAAGTCGGTATTCTGCAGCTGGGTCATCGATACGCTCCGGAGGTTGCACCAAAGCTGTCTCGGTGTCGGTAGGTGTGGCTAGAGGTAACTCGTTTGAAGAGTTGCTCCCGCATGCTGTTAGACCAAGTGCAAGAACAATACTCAATGTCGAGATGGTGACCTTGCCACCGAAGGGTGTCAGTCTTGCGAGACTGTTTGGCGTGGTCCTCATAGTGGAACCCTTTCGTTGGATCACTTCATGTAGTTACGACCGGTGCTTGCCGAGCGGGCAGGTGTACCTGTGCGTGAGCACGTTAATAATTACACATGTATACATGTGCAATGCAAGCGTTGTGGGGTTCCATGATGGAAGTATGGCGAATACAAACAGCACAGAACTCTGGTCGCTGTATGTTCGTGAACTCGGCTTACGCCTCCAACGCGCTCTGGCCAAGCAAGGACTGAGCCAAGAGAAGGTCGCCCATGCGCCTGGGATTACCACGTTCACGTACCGAAAGCTAGAAAAGGGAGAGTCTACCCCGGGAACTCCTGCGAACCCGAGGCTCCGCACGCTAGTCTCCCTGGCGGAGATCCTAGATGTCTTGATTAAGTCCTTACTCCCCGAGGACTTACCAGGCGTTGCAGAGGGTAGCCCGAGCACACCCTAAGGCTTCTTATAGTGTGCGTTGGCCTAAGGGGTTACTTGCGGACAGAAGCTTCGAAGTGGTCAACTAAGAGCGAAATGGGAAGACTGGGTTGTGTCAACCATCGAGTCGATGGTGCGTGATGCGTTGAAGGTGATGAACCTTGATACTGATCAAGAGCGCAAACGTCTCGAAGGAGACAAGCGTCAAATTGAGCGTCGGCAACAAAAACTTCTGGAAGCCCACTACAACGACGCGATACCAGTAGAACTACTACGTAGTGAGCAGATACGCCTTGATGCAGAGCTTACATCGGTGACCAGGAGTCTTGATGCGCAACTACAGGATCTAGACGAGGTTGATCACCTCGTCACAATGGTGTTCGCGTGTGTGAGAACCTCGCCCACAGTTACACCCACGCGCCAGAACACATCCGCCGGATGCTCAACCAACTTATCTTTGAACGTATCGAGGTGTTCTTCGATCATGAAGAACTCCAGTCCTCGGTACACGGTGAACTGAGCGAAGCCTTCGCGTTCCTCGGTGACCAAGAGATCCGTATCGCTAGCCAGCAGTACGCTTTGCAACGCAAAGAGCCTGCCGTGACCGACAGGCTCTTCACTGATTCACAAACATCTAGTGTTCTTTTTGCTACACAAAGTTTGTGTAAGAACACCGTGGTGCGCGAGGGGGGACTTGAACCCCCACGTCCTAAGACACTGGAACCTAAATCCAGCGCGTCTGCCAATTTCGCCACTCGCGCGCACTGAATATCTTAGCCTAGATTCTCAGGCGTCCAGTCCAAGAATCTTGCGAATCCGTGAAACGTGACCAGTAGCACGTACGTTGTACAGTGCATGTTCAACGGCGTGGTCTTCATTCAGGATGAAGGTCGAGCGGATGATCCCTAAGTAGGTGCGACCGTAGTTCTTCTTCTCACCGTACGCGTCGTATGCGGTGGCAACCGCGTGGTCTTTGTCGGACAGGACGGGGAAGTTGAGCGACTCGGTGTCGGTGAAATTGGCGAGTTTTCCAGGTGCGTCGGGCGAGATCCCCAGCACCGTGTAGCCTGCCGACTTGAGCGAGTTCAGCGAATCGCGGAAGTCACACGCCTGCTTGGTGCAACCGGGGGTACTTGCTGCCGGGTAGAAATAGATGATGACCTTTTTACCTGCATAGTCGCTCAGCGCGACCTTGGTGCCTGAGGCGTCTTCGAGCGTGAACTCTGGTGCTTGCATTCCGGATTCGAGACGCATGGCGTGGGGTTCTCCTTGGCTGTGTTTGCTGGCATTGGTCCGAGCCTGGCTGATGACTCGTGGTGGGGTCGTCGGTGAAGTCAAAGTGGTCTTCGTAATGCGTCCATAGAAATGGGGAGTCCCACCCTTGAACATCGCTAGACTGGAATGGTTCCAGTTTAGCTCCTGCTGCGGAGAATGCCCAACAGCGTTAGAGTGGGATTCACGACGATTTGGGCAGGCTTGCCGCGAGACGCACTTTATCGACAGGGTTCGAGTGGGTCTTGAGCCTGCTTTATGGGGAGTGTTCCCCGTGTAAGAGGGATGGGAACTTCTTTCCCTGTCATGCCGTTAGAACTAACACGTAGGTTTGGATGTAAGCGGTGCACAATCCACATTTTCCCAGAGGTTTGGAACCGCTTCAGGCTGGATGAACGTCAGACTCTCATCCACTTGGAAGGTTCTTTTCGGCGTCCTACACGTGGGATGCTCAGGGGCGGTGTTCAGAATGCAACTGCGGTACGCCGATCGTTCATCGGGGAAGACCGCGAAGGTGATGAAGGATTACATACACGCAGTTGTAGCCAAATCGAGGCCTGATGGAGGGCGGCAGCGTTGAGGCAGACAAACACACACTTGCGTAAGCAGAAGCAGCGCCACCCGCATGGCGCCGCACGCACAAGACACGGAGGCGACCCGATGGCTTTAGGCAATGGATCATTGGTGGCTGGAGCACTCGCTCCGGTCGAGGATCTGCTAAACGGCGTCTCATACGAAGAGATTGATCGAAGGGCTGGAGATCTCCTGAACTTTGAACCTGACAGTCCAGAAGAGGCAGAAGAAGACCTCTTTGACTTTGAGGTCACCGACGAGTTGCGCGCTCTTGCGGCAGGGTATGAGGACCTTGGCGACACAATCCGCCAGGGTTATCTTCCTGCGAGCCTTGTGCTCGATCTGCTCTACGGTGAAGAGGACGAGACGGAAAAGTAACAGTGGCAGTGTGCGAACCGTGTAGGCATGCGCCCTATCGGAAATTCCTTCCGATAGAGGCCGGGTCGGCCTGGTTCTTGAATTAGGAGATTCTCTACCGCTGGGGTAGAGTTTCTCCCTGTCGCGCCATTAGCTCAATGGCAGAGCAACTGACTCTTAATCAGTGGGTTCGGGGTTCGAGTCCCTGATGGCGCACAAAGGTTCATGGCGAACAACAGGGGAGGGCCGAGACTCACGTCTCGGCCCTTTTCGTTGTGTCGACCTCGGCTGGTTTCCATGCCCGGTTGTTCCCCACGCCACATTTATGCAGGCCGGAGTCAAAACGTGACGTGATAAACAGGCCAAAAACCCTGTTTCGAATTGGAGATTGAACAATGCGTTGCTAGAGTTTTTCTGTCGCGCCATTAGCTCAATGGCAGAGCAACTGACTCTTAATCAGTGGGTTCGGGGTTCGAGTCCCTGATGGCGCACAGTTGACGATGAACGGCAACCCCGTAGGTCAGTCAACATTGGATGACGCGTGTAACCCATGCAAGGTCATCTTGGTCGGTATCGAGAGATATTGGCTAGCGCCATTAGCTCAATTGGCAGAGCAGCTGACTCTTAATCAGCGGGTTTGGGGTTCGAGTCCCTGATGGCGCACAGTTGGAAGAGGATTCCAGACTGTGCAAACGGTTATTGAAGGATCTGAAGACAACACCATGCGCCATTAGCTCAATGGCAGAGCAACTGACTCTTAATCAGTGGGTTCGGGGTTCGAGTCCCTGATGGCGCACAAAGGTTCATTGCGAACACTAGAAAAGGGCCGAGACATCACGTCTCGGCCCTTTTCACTGTGCCTGCTTCGCGGGTGACTGGACGGAACCCTCATCTGTCGATTACCGGCCAGCACGTCGGTGGGGTTCTTGTCCCGGCTGCGTAGTTTTTGTGTGTGCATCCGGGCTAATTTCGCCCCATCGGTTTATTGCCGAGGTGCGGCTTCGATAGCGCTCAGTAGGTCTGCTTGAGTTCGCCGTCGGTGTTTTCAAGGTGCGAGCGCAAGAACCACTGGAACTTCTCAAGTTCGGCGCTTTGGCCGATCAGTATGTCCTCGGTGACAGGGTCCAGATCGGAGACGGCAGAGATCGCCTCACGCTGAGTCGAGATAACTGAGTTGTACACGGAGTTTAGTGCTGCGATGTGCTCGTTCGTGGTGGCACGTCCGAGTGGGTAGTCTTCCCAGGTGCGTGCTGCCACGAGTGCACCAGGCAGACCATTGGGTGCGACACCCAGGGTTGCCATGCGCTCGGCAAGCTCATCAATGAAGGTACGCACGATGTTGATCTGTGGGTCAAGCATTTCGTGCACGCCAATGAACGAGCGTCCGACAACGTTCCAGTGTGCGTGCTTCAACGTGAGTTGGAGGTCGTTGAAGGTGTGGATGCGCATCTGGAGGGTGTCGGCAACCTTGTGTCCGTCTTCCAGAGAGAGGCCTGGAACGGTGAATGGTGCGCGGTCGGCGTGTGTCATGGTCAAACTCCTAAGAGGTTGGGTCGGCGCTGGTGGTGCCGGTGAAGTCTGGTTACTTCACGCTATCGTGTACAACCCCGATGTGCAGCGGGAAGATTCCCATTTCATGCGGATTCAGCGCTCAGCCGAAGTCGTATGGGGAGGGAATTCCGCAAAGACCCGATGAGTAATCAGATCATCGTGCGGTGACGTTTTCCGATGCCGTGTGACGGACGATCAAGGGCAGGTCACTCGAATCGTGAGGCATCCCCTGAACCGTGTCGGACCACTTCGGGAGCACCGTTTGAGTAGTCGATCACCGTGGTGGGTTCGCTTGTCACCTCACCGGCCTCCACCACGATGTCGAGGACATGGTCCAGTTCATCCTTGATAACCCACCCCTCGCTCATCGGTTCGGTTTCACCGGGCAGGATCAGAGTTGAGGAGAGGAGCGGTTCACCCAGCTCACGCAGGAGTTCCTTGACGAAGGTGTGCTGTGGGATGCGCACGCCGACGGTCTTCTTCTTGGGGTGCGCAAGACGCCGGGGCACTTCCTTCGTCGCTGGCAGGATGAAGGTGTAGGGGCCTGGCGTCGCCGCCTTGATCGCACGGAACGCAGAGTTGTCCAAGACCACCAACTGTCCGAGTTGTGCGAAGTCGGAGCAGATGAGTGTGAAGTGATGCTTGTCGTCGAGGTGTCGGATGGCGCGGATGCGCTCTGCCCCGGAGTGATTGCCCACTCGGGTGCCGAGCGCGTAGCCGGAGTCGGTGGGGTAGGCGATGACGGCGTCGTTTCGAAGTGCCTCCACGACCTGCGCTACGAGCCGTGGTTGTGGGTCTGTGGGGTGAATATCAAGGAACTTTGCCATGTTTAGAGCCTAGTGCGAATCGTCTGCGAGCGAAACAGGGCCACGCGTTATGCGCGCTGGGCGTAAGAGAACGTATCCTTGTGGGGTGTCTAATCCTCGTGTAGCCCTAGTAGTCAGTGAACAACACCAATTCCTAGACCAGAACAACGCTGTTCTGGAGGAAGCCCTTGCACAGTTGGGTGTTGACGCCTCAACACACATCTGGTCCGACAAGTCAGTTGACTGGACTCAGTTTGACCTTGTTGTCCTACGTTCCACATGGGACTATTCCACTCGCCTTGATGAGTTCATTGCGTGGGCGAAGTCGGTTCCGAACCTCCACAACTCCGCGAAGGCGATTGAGTGGAACACGGACAAGGAATATCTCAAGACCATGGCGGACAAGGGTGTGGAAACCATCCGCACCGTATGGCTCGACCCGAACCGTCACTTCTCCTCGCAGGCTATTCACACTCGCCTTCCAGCGTTTGGTGACTTCGTTATCAAGTCAACCAAGTCTGCTGGTTCGCAGGGTGTGGCCCGCTATCAGGAGGCCACCGCGAAGGCTCGCACCACGGCCATCAACCAGGTGCGTGACATGCTCGCGGCCGGTCATTACGTGATGATCCAGCCGTACCTGTCCAAGGTTGACCAGGAGGGTGAGACCTCGGTCGTGTTCCTTGACGGCGAGTACTCGCACTCGTTCCTCAAGGGTGCAATGCTTTCGCGCGGTACGGCTCCGTCTGAGATCTATGTCGAGGAAGAGCTCAAGGACGGCGTTGCCGATGAACGCTTCCTCGGTCTTGCTCGCCAAGCTCTCGACGCTGCCCGCGAGATTCTGGGGGAGGAGGGCAACTTCCTGTACGCGCGCGTTGACATGCTCCCAAACGAGAAGGGCGAGCCAGTCCTTCTCGAGGTCGAGCTTGTGGAACCGCGTCTGTTCATTCGTCGTCACCCTGGCGCGGTCGAACGTTATGCTCGTGCGATTGCTGCCCGCGTGAAGTAATCCCAGGTTCGGTAACTCGGGGTCTGTGACCGCCCGAAAAGGGCGGTCACAGACCCCGTTTGCGTATGCAGATGAGCGACGAGTCCCACCAGGCCGGCACGGCAGAAGACCCAGCCAGGCTGGGTCCACAGAGGTATGGCAAAGGTGATGAATCGTCGCCAATCAGAAAAGGCAGAGTCGTTCCTGTTGCGGGTAGCCGTGTGACACGAAACCCTTGAAGCACCGAACCTGCAAGGGAGCCACCATGACCAGACAAGAAAAGAAGCACCGCAGCCTGCCGTACGACGACGCACTCGGTGAACCACTCGACGGCCGCGATTCGCAGCCCAGCGAACTCGGCGACCAAGACTATCCTGAGACGCTCGATGCCGGTGATCCGTTGCGCCACGATTCCAGGTCGCTCGCAGACCGCGGTATGCACGTGGAGTCGGATGGTGAGCTTGGGTATATGGAAACCCGCGCCGGACTGCGCGATGAGGAACGCGATGTGCCTTGAGACTACCTGCTCAATAATTTGACCATGTCAGTGATGCCGAACTGCTGAGCGATAGCGAGAGCCGTATGCGCGCCCGCGTCAGGGTTCGCTCCGGCTTCGAGCAGCAGGTCCAAGATCGCTGGGTCATTGCGGAATACCGCGCACGAGATCGCGGTCTGACCCATTTGATTGACCGCGTCCTTGGGCGCACCCAGTGCAAGGAGCGCACTGACCGCCTCGGGTTGCTGAGCGTATGCCGCGACGATGAGTAGGGTGTCGCCGCGTGCGTTGGATACGTCGATCGGTACCCCTGACTCGATCATCTCGCGCAACTCTGCGGTACGGCCGGTGCGTGCAAGGTCGAAAACGCCCTCGATGAAGGTGGATCGTTGGTCTTCTGGCAGGGAGGCAAGGAATGATCCGGTCATGCTTCTAGGTTACGTTGCATGCTTGGTGCCCGGGCTTTTTTCATTGACGACGATTCGGTCACGTCTGCTGTTTGCGTGCGGTTGGCGCCCCCGACAGGATTCGAACCTGCGACCTAGGGATTAGAAGGCCCTCGCTCTATCCAACTGAGCTACGGAGGCACATTGATTCTAGTGGATAAGCTGGCGTGAATCCGAATTGACCCGTTGAGTGAGGGATGTGTCACTCACATATCTTGGTGCAGGCCCACCGGTCGTAGAAGTACTTAAGTATGGCGGTTAACGCGCCGAAATATTCCGTGCAAGCATATGCAAGGAGCGCCCATGTCCATCGAGCAGACGATCTCGACTCTTCAGGAGATCGACAGGCTCGCGAAGCATGCCCAGAAGAAACTGGGCGCTCCCGATCTCCCGTACTACAGCATGTGGTTTAACTCCATGGTCGCCGAGGCCTTCGTGTATGCACGCGGTATGTGTAATGGGTCCACTGCCTATTTCAGTGAGAAAGACGTGGCCATCTGCATGTACGAGGTTGCCAGATGGAATAACTCGATTCTCATTGACCTGACCGCTGGCGCTGATGTCGCTGGACAGGAGCAGTATATGAGCGAGTTCGCACACGAGATCTTTGAAGACCTCCTGATCTGGCTACGGTCACTCGATGGTGTTGATGGCTCGCTTTAGTCACTGTGGATACACCACAACGTATGTCCGTCGTGTATGGACGTATGGCACATGTGCTGTTCAAGCGGTGGAATAACCGGTGAAAATCTCACAAAATAATGAGAACCTAGGCGGTGAACCTGCAATTGTCCTAACGGGCCAGCGCCATGCTGGGATGTTGCACTCCACACTCTTTCGCATCAGGAGATCAGATGACTCAGAACGGCCAAAGCCCAGTACCGGGCTGGTACGCAGACCCACAGAACCCCGCACAGTTGCGGTGGTGGGATGGACAGCAGTGGACCGAGCAGGTCCAGGCGGCAGGTGCTGCTCAGGCCGGCCAGCCAGCTTACGGCGGTGCAGACCCCTATGGTTCGGGCCAGTACAACGCGTACGGTGCTGGCGACCCGAACGTCTCGGACAAGAAGTTCTTGGTGGCCTGGCTGCTGAGCCTTCTGCTCGGTACCCTTGGTGTCGACCGCTTCTACGTGGGCAAGGTCGGTACGGGTATTTTGAAGCTCATCACTATCGGTGGTTTCGGTATCTGGGCACTGATCGACCTCATTCTGATTCTGACTGGCTCGTTCACGGACAAGCAAGGCCGCCAGCTCGGTGACCGCCCGCAGTCGATGGGCCTGTACTGGGGAATCACGGTCGGTCTGTGGGTGCTGGGGATTATCTACAACGCTGCAGTTCTCCCGGGCATGCTCGACGAATTCAACACAACGTTTGAGCAGCAACTCGAACAGCAGCTTCAGGAACTTGAGCAGTAGTTCGCCGCAATAAAGAGGTGCTCCCCGGTTGTTCCGGGGAGCACCTTTTTCTTTGTTCTGATTACCGACGATTCGGCACTTTCTAGCCCACTATCTAGTTGAGTGGTGAGCTGGTTGGTTACTCTTCGGTGTCCTCAGTTTCCTCGGTTGATTCGTCGGTTGCACCGTCATCGGTGGTCTCGTCCGAGGTCTCTTCTGGGTCAACTGGGGTGGTAGCCGTGGAACCTGGAGCGCCGAGTGTTCCGGCTTCCCACTGCTCGATTGCGGAGGTGTAGACGGACTCATCAATGCCACATTGACGTGCTTCGGTTGCGACCTTCTTGGTCAGACGATGTTTGCCTGCATCCTGTGCCTGCTCGATCGTGCCGACAACGATCTCGTTGGACTGTGATTCGCGTTGCAGGTCAGATACTGCCTCACACAGGTGGTAGACGCCGCCGCCAGCGGTCCAGTAGACCTCGTCCTTGCCGTTGAGGTGCAAGACCAGGTTCTTGTCTTGGCTGTATTGCTCTTGTGAGGCTGCGTTTGTCTCGACACCGGTATAGAACGCTCCACCGAACATCAATACTGCGACAACACCGATGATGCCCTTTTGCTTGGTGTCCATATTCTTGTTGGTGAACACAAAATACAGCAGCGGCAGGAAGGCGAGTGCGGCGATGAACGCACCGAGTTGATTCTGGACGAAGAATCGGACCTTGTCCTTTTCCGAGGCTGGATCTATTTTGTTGGACTTGCGCCACAACAACGAACCGGTGATTGCAAGAGCGCCGATAACAACAATGAGTCCAACAACCAACCAGGTGTTGATCTCTGGCTTTTGGAACTCTTTGTAAATGACCCAGAACTCAAGTCCTAGCGCGGCGAGCCAGAGGATAAAAGCGATAATTCGGAAATTACGGGCCTTCGCTTTTTGCTCGGGTGAAGCCTGCCAGGTGATCTCAGTGTTCGCTGACTTCTTCTTGGTAGTCGTAGAAGACGCTGACTTTGGCGTTGACTGTGCCTGCACAACCTTCTTTTTGGGCTTCTGGGAATCTGACACAACGGTGTCCTTTCAACTAGGGGAGTCGCCCTTGAGTATAGCCAGAGCGAACTGCGCGAACACCATGCCCAGGTGGTGAAATTTTGTCGCTGAACTCCCCATGCCACCAATGCGCAGTCGAGGGCGAACAAGTAAGGCAAACCTGCAGGATCGTCGCCAGTAATGAAGATCGCCTCCGGCATAGCCGGAGCGATCACGCTACTGGACGATCTCGGGATTCATCTGAAGTGCGCTCTCATATGAATCCACCACGTGCTGGCATACGAGATCGTTGAGGAGTTCCTCGTCGTTGGCGCGCATTGCACTGAAAATCTCGACATGCTGACCAAACACTCGCTCGACATCAGTGTGCTGAGACAACATCCAGACAATTCGGGCTTCGATTGTCTCCATCATGCGGTTTGCGATCTCAGAGTTTGCGATCTCGACGCAGATGGTGTGGAAATGACGGTTCAAGCGCATGGCATCCTCAATGGCGCCCGCATCGATAGCGACGCGCGTCTGGTCGAACAGATCTTCAACTCGCCCGGTTGTCTCATCATTTAGACGGAACATCGCGCGCCGAAACAGCAGGACTTCCAGCGCGGTGCGAATATCAACGAGTTCGTCCAACTCCTCATGCGTGATCTGGTGGACCACCATACCGCGGCGTGGCCGAACATCTACTAGACCGTCCCGGACTAATTCGCGTAGCGCCTCGCGAACAGGAACACGAGAAACTCCCAACTCGTCTGCAACAAAACGTTCAACAAAACGGTGGCCAGCTTCATATTCGCGTTCAACAATTCGACGTCGCAATTCTGCATACACGGCCTGACTCAATGTTTGAGCCTCCGAATCGACTGAGAACTTTGGAGCTATTATTTCCTGCTCACGAGAAAGCGCCTCAGTAGATCCGGAATTAGGTGTCTCGAAATCGTGGGACATGCATAGATGCTAGCAGAGAGCGTGATAACGCCAAGATGATGAACACATGGGACCGGTCAAAGATGAGAGAATTCAACTCATGACCGCCAACGCTGAGCAGCCGACCGAACTCGCCACCGTCGAAATCTGGACCGATGGAGCATGCAAGGGCAACCCCGGTATCGGAGGATGGGGTGCCTGGCTTAAGGCTGGCGGACACGAAAAGGAACTGTGGGGTGGGGAGGCCCACACCACCAACAACAAGATGGAACTGACCGCCGTCATCGAGGCGCTCGCAGCACTCAAACGCCCCTGCAACGTGACCCTCCATGTGGACTCCACCTACGTCATGCAGGGCATCACCAAGTGGATCCATGGCTGGAAACGAAACAACTGGCGCACCGCTGATAAGAAACCAGTCAAGAACGCTGACCTCTGGCAGCGACTTGAGCAAGAAACCACTCGGCACACAATCGAATGGAAATGGGTGAAAGGCCACTCTGGAGACATTGGAAATGAGAAGGCGGACGAACTCGCCAACCGAGGCGTCGACCAGGTGCGCGCCGCACACCAATAGCCTCCACCCAGCCACGGTCGATGGGCCATTTTTGGTCCGAGTGCACGCAAAAAGTTGGTGTATCCGGACTATTTTCTGCCCATCGAGTTAAGCCCATAAACCTCACCCCAAGACTGCTGGTTGCGAGCAAACCCACAGCCAAACCCGCACCAACACGCCCCCTCGAACGATAGCCTAGATACGTGATTGAGATTAAGAACGCAGAACAGATCGAAAAGATGCGCGCCACCGGCCGCGTCGTTGCCACCGCATTGGCAGCGATGGAGGAAGCTGCGACCGTCGGAATGACGCTCAAGCAGTTAGACACGATCGGCGCGCAGGTTCTCACGGAGGCCGGTGCCACCTCTCCGTTCCTCAATTACCACCCAGACTGGGCACCAACTCCCTTCCCCGGATCCATCTGTGCATCCGTCAACGATGTGGTCGTGCACGGCATCCCTGGTGACTACGTCATCGAGGACGGGGATGTGGTCTCGATTGACTTCGGTGCCATCCTCGATGGCTGGTGCGGTGACGCGGCGCGTAGCTTCATTGTTGGCACCCCACGTGAATCAGACCAGTTGCTCCTCAAAGCCACCGAGGAAGCCCTCTACGCGGGAATCGAACAGTGTCACCCCGGAAAGACGATCGGTGATATTGGATACGCCATCAACGGAATCGCCAAGAAGAACAAACTGGGCAACCTCTGGGATCACGGTGGGCACGGAATCGGTACTGAAATGCACATGGACCCGTTCGTTCCCAACGAAGGGCGACGCGGTAAGGGCACCAAACTCGTAGAGGGAATGGTTATCTGCATCGAACCCATGTTCATCCTTGGGAAAAAGGGCGACTACTACTACCACGAAGACGGATGGACCATTCTCTCCGCGTCCGGTGGTCGTGCAGCGCACTTTGAACACACCATCGCGATCACCGCGGACGGACCAGACATCCTCACGAGGCTCTGATGCCAGCGGCAACCGACCGGATCATATGGATCGACTGCGAGATGACCGGACTCGACCTTGAACACGACGCGCTCGTCGAGATCGCGGCAGTGGTCACCGACGCTGACCTCAACGTACTCGGCGATGGCGTCGACGTTGTTATCAAGCCACCAGCCGAAGCGCTTGAGAACATGGGCGAGTTCGTGCGCAACATGCACACTGCATCAGGGCTGCTCCCTGAACTCGCTCAGGGGGTCACACTCGCCGAGGCCGAATCTCAGGTACTCGAATACCTTCGCGAACACGTTCCCGTAGCAGGCAAGGCACCCCTTGCAGGTAACTCGGTTGCCACAGACAAGATGTTCCTCGAACGCGACCTCAAAGAACTCACCGCGTTCATGCACTATCGAATCATCGACGTCTCGTCCATCAAGGAACTCGCACGCCGCTGGTATCCACGCATCTACTTTGCCGCACCCCAGAAGAATGGCGGACACAGGGCGCTTGCGGACATCCTCGAATCCATTGACGAGTTACGCTACTACCGGTCTGCAATGTTTGTGGCTCAACCCGGCCCTGACTCCGTGCAGTCCAGAACGATAGCGGCACAAACCGTAGACACCTCAATCTCCGGAACCATCGCCGTTCCAGACTCGTATCGTCAAGGATTGCAGCGCTAAGCAATTGGCTGTGACAACCGGTGACAGGGTTCATTTCCCCTGTTCAACTGGTCCGGCAATGGAAGCCTGTTGTCGTGGTGTGGATCACGCCCTGGTGGTTTCCTTTTCCGCCGCAGATCAATGTATGCTTTTAAACGTCGCGGGGAACCGTGAGTTCACGGGAACTTAGTTTTCTAGGTTTCACTGAACATGGTGGGTATAGCTCAGCTGGTAGAGCATCGCGTTGTGGTCGCGAGGGTCGCGGGTTCAAGTCCCGTTACTCACCCCAAGAAAACAGCAGGTCGCATGATGTAAGTCATGCGACCTGCTGTTTTCGTTGTGCTGTGGAAAACTGATTGAGGTCCCATCCGGACAGGTGAGGTTGTCGACGACGTGGTTACGCCTACTGGTTGACGCGGACAAACGGTTCGTTGAGAGACGCCAAACCGTTGGGTTGTTTTTGTTCCGGGCGCGTTGTCTTTGTGCGTGCACCCGGAACAGTTTTGCCCCATCGATGTTAGGCACCATGGAGGGGCGACGAGAAGCAGCAGCGACCATGATCTGGCCTTGGGATCAATGCTGTGCTCCTGGCAGGGCCGACCGTGTCGGAGTAACGTCTACATGGAGTGCAGCGACGTTGCTGCCGACAGGGGAGGCCAATATGATCACCATTCCACCCTCGCTAGTGGAGCGACCGGAGACACCCTACGTGGCAGTTGCCCGCCACGTGTCGATGAGCCAACTGGATGAAGTGATTCCACAGGCGATCGATGAAGTGGCGGCATGGCTCACAACGCAGGGGATTGAACTCATCGGTGCGCCGCTTATCCGCTATCGGGTGATCGACATGAACAACCTTCTCCATGTGGAGATTGGCTGGCCCCTTGAAACCCCACTCGAGGCGCCACCACAGTTCATCGTTGATGTGTTGCCAGCCGGTACTTATGGTTCTGCCACCTATCGTGATGTCAGCGAAGGCGTGGCAGGGAATGCTGCACTCCTTGGTTGGGGAAACGATACGGGTGTTGCGTGGGACTATCGAGCCATAGACGAGGGTGATGTATTTGCCAGCCGTGTCGAGTTCTTCCTGACTGGGCCAGAGGACGACTCGGACCCTACTACCTGGTTGACCGAGGTGGTCATTAAAGTCGCAGAACGCGAGACGACATGATTGAGGTAGGGGATACCGACACATCAGACAGTCTGTGGCCTGACGGCAAAGCGGGCAGTCCACAGTAATCATGGCAGTCGGACGTAACTGTGTGATGGAAGGCGACATAGTCCAGGCGTAGTGCGTTCACCGATGATTGCGAGGCTTGGCCGTGATACTCCTCAAGACCCTGGGACGACTGGTCTCAATAGTGGCGCTGTCCTTTGCACTGGCTGCGTGTGGTGGCATCGCACGAGAGATACCCGATGAAACTGATCCTGATCAAACGGTAGTGGATCAGCCCATCGAGTATGCGACATTACCTGGCGATGTTGGAATTTGGCAGTTGCCGGAAGACACGAATGTCACAGCGGAGACAACCTCGTTCACCATTGAGGTGACGCGACTGGCGTGCGCAAGTGGGGTGACGGGGGAGGTGCTTGAGCCTGCCATTGAAGTCACGGACACCACGGTGATTATTGTGGCGCGAGTGAGCAAGCAGGACGACAGGGAGTATGAGTGTCCGAGCAATGATTGGGTTCCAGTCGCTGTGAACTTGCCGGAACCCATCGGACAGCGACAACTCGTGGATGGGGAATGCGAATTGGGTGAGTCTGGATATGTATCCGACTGCGAGGACTCTATGCGGTGGGACCCTGAAAGCGGTGTCTCTGCTCGCTTGTTCTAGCGTGTCCGTGTCTCATTGATCGCAACGGCGATGGGTTGTGGATGCCTAGGCCGTTCTTACAAAACCCGTTAGGCCTAGACGTTGCGATACTGTTGCTCGTCCTTGCGATCTCGCGCTGAGATCCCGAGTGCACGCAGAGCGTCGAGGGCGTCGGCGGCCGCGCCGGATTTCGCATCGGCGAGTGCGCGGTGTCGTTTGAGAAGGAGTCGGTCGGCTTCGGCTGACAAGTCGCCTGAACCTTCGATCCATGTGTGGAAACTGTCCTCGTATGGGTCTGATTCGCCCCTCCACTTATAACCGAACGCGGTGAACGCCTCGCGTAACTTGGCGTGAAAGTCCTTGTCTGTTCTGGTGCGGGATACCTCGACGTCTCTTGTGCCCAAGATGACCAGTTCGCTCTTGTCAGCAAACGCGGATGTGATGCTCTCTCGGGGGAGGCGTCGGCTGGTGGGCTTGCGCTAAATGGTGACGCCTTCACCGTCCACGATGACCGCGCCGACATCCTTCTTCCATTCCTCAACTATGATTCCACCACCGATGAATCCCGCCACGATGAGCACGGGCACCAGTATGGCCAGCGGAATCCCGGACAGCAGTTCGAGTAGACGCGGTGCGTCGTTGAACAGTGAGATCAGCCAGTTCACCAGAGGGCGCGTGAGTACCGCTACGAGAGAGCCGAGGACTGCTCCGGCTAGTTCGATCCGGCGCGCCCACACGGGTGGAACCGTGACCGTTATTGGTGCGGAGGGCGTTGAGTCGCTCATGTATTTCCTTCAAAAGTGTGCTGCTGGTAGAACCGTGAGGTAATGGCGCAGCCCAAGTATATGTCTGGTCCGTGGCCGCTGCTTGACGCTGGTTAACCTCCTGTCTCACGCTTCAGCCTGCACCTTCACAGGAAATACACGCGCTGTTACGGTGGTCACACCAGTAACCAAAGGGAATGAGGGATCAATGTCCGAGAACTATCCTCCAACGCCAGACTCGAACGCCAATCAGGGTGGTGCAAACCCGTATTCAGGGGCAGGTAGCGGCTACACGCCTGGATCAAACAACGTGCCGAACCTGGCGGACCCGAATTTCTTCAAGGCGCTGTTTGATTTCTCGTTCAGCCAGTTCATCACTGTCAAGTTTGCGTCATTCATCTACGCTGCGGCCCTGATCCTGGTCGGATTGGGATATGTCGGTGTCGTGATCTCGGCGCTGTCGCAGAACATCTTGGCTGGCTTTGGCGCGCTCATCTTCGGTGCGCTTGTGGCGCTGCTCTATGTCATCTTCATCAGGATCGGCCTCGAATTCTCCGTCGCCATGATCCGTACCGCGCAGAACACCGCCAAGATCGCGGAGAAGCAAGACTGACCCGCAGCCTCACGAAGGTGTCGCATCCTGTCGGGTGCGGCACCTTTGTTTTCTGGTCCTCGACGTTGTGCTCTGCGGAGCACAAGCGGAGTTCGATTGCCGACGATCAGCCTGGGAACAGCAGCAACTCCCGTTCTGTTGAGTGCGAGTTGGCAAAATGATCAGGCTGAAAGGCGACCCGGAGGGAGAGGGCGACCGGCTCGTCGAAAAGCAGAGAAAACAAACTTGCGGGGCACAACTCCCCATCGTTTTGAAAGTGGTGTGGGTGACTGTGCCCGAACACCCCTGACGTCCCACGGGAATACGGGTCTGGACGGGCTAATATTGCAATACAGTGCAGCAACAAGGAGGTCGGCATGGCTGATGAGAAACACAAGGAGCCAACCCACGAAACTCACCTCGGCGTCGATGCCTGGGTGGAGACGGGTGAAACGGATGCGGAAACTGAGGGATTCCTGTCCGCAGCTCGCATCCTGGCTGGTGAAGAACCAGAAGATGCACCTGGTGAGTAAGAACTAGACAGACAACGATCAAGGAACGCGTGGGAGCGGTGGCACAGATTAAGAGCCAGCAGACTATAGGGAGTTCGGTCTACGGCATCGTGAGCGATCTTCGCGCGGACACAGCCTCCCTCGCGTTCCCGATCCCCATTCCCGGTGCTACCGAGGCCTCAGCAGCGCAGACGCTGCTCATGGCGCAGCTCGACGACCACCTGCTACCGCGTCTCGCAGAGTTGTCCACGCCGGCGATGGTCGTCGTTGCAGGGTCCACGGGGACGGGCAAATCCACGATCACCAACTCGCTCGTGGGCGAGGAGCTCAGCCCTGCCGGGATCAAACGGCCCACGACCGTGGAACCGATCCTCGTGGTGCATCCAAGCGACAGCGAACTGATCGACAAAACCCCTATCGGGCGTGAGGTGTCGGTTGTCACCAGTGCCCGCGTCCCACGCGGCGTTGCGCTGCTGGATGCGCCCGACCTCGACTCGATCCGGGACGAGAATCGTGCGGGAGCACGCAAACTGCTCGAAAGCGCAGACCTGTGGCTGTTTGTCACGAGCGCCCAACGATACGGTGACGCGCTTCCGTGGAAAACATTGACGAGCGCGGTGGAACGCGGCACGAACGTTGCCATGATCATGAACCGAGTCCCAGCCGCCTCCGAACAGGCGGTCGTCGCGGACCTGCACAAGCGGCTCGTGAGCTACGGATTGGGCAAGGCGCCGCTGTTCGTCATCGCGGATCAGGGACCACACGAGGGTCTGCTGGCACCGGAGACCGTCAAAGAGGTGCGCAACTGGCTTGAAAACGTGGCGGGACAGGACCAAGCCCAAAAGGTCATCGTGTCCACCCTGAAAGGGTCGCTTGCAGCCTTGCCGCCGCGCCTTATCTCGCTCGCGGATGCCACCGACCAGCAGGTCACGGCAAAGAAGAACATCGTGATTGCCGCGCGTCGGCTGCTCGTGCGCACAGTCCAGGACATTCGCACGGCAGTTGCCGATCACCAACTCTTGGATGGCGCGGCCGAGGCAACCTGGTCGCTGTTCGCGTCAAAGGCACGACTGGACAAGGTGCTTGACCGCAGCGGATACGCCAAAGGCTCGGCCCGTCGCGTGCGCGCTCGGGAGGAAGCCGCAGCAGAGGTTCTCCCGGACCTGCGCTCGGTGCTTGTGGCTGCCGGACTCGACACCGTGGAAGAGTCACGTGCCAATCTGCGTGAAGGTCTCACCGAACTCGACGGCGGATCGCTGCTCGAGGTCTCATCGTTCCCACACCGTGGCAACGAGGTTGCAGCGGTCATCCAACTATGGACTGATTCCGTGTTGGTGCTCCTGGAGAAGTTCACCGAGCAGACCACAACCAAACAGGTACAGGCGGCAACCAAGAATGTTGGCATGAGCGCACTGCACGTCATCCTCACCGCCGCAGTCCTCGGACAGGCAGATGCCAGCGAACTGGTACGGATGCTACTAGGGAACGAAAGCCAAACGGTCGTCGATGAAGCCCGTGCGGAACTCGCCGACCACTATGATCGTCTGATACTAGGGGAGTACGTGTACGTGACCGAGCAACTCGATGAACTCGGTTTGGAAGACGGCTCCTCCGCGCGAATTCGGGTGCGCGTTGCCGAACTCAAGAAAATCCGCTGACAGGACCGGAGGAACCATACGTGAACACCACGAGCACCACCGGGCAGGTTACGGAGACCAAGCGATATCTCGACAGCGTCGAACAACTTGAGCACGCCCTTGAACTAGGTAAACGGTACCTGCCGATTGAACTACTCAAACAGGGACGTCAGGTTCTCATTGCCGCCCGCCAACGGCTCGAACTGGGCGTGGAACACACCATCGTCGCGCTCGCAGGTGGCACCGGGTCGGGCAAGTCCTCAACCTTCAACGCCCTCGCGGGACTGGAATTCGCGGATGTGGGCGTTAAGCGTCCTACCACCGTGCGTACGGCCGCGTGCACGTGGGATTCCGATGCTAGTGCTCTGTTGGACTGGATCGGCGTGGACAACGACCGCCGTATCTCCCGCGACACGGTGCTTGACGGCGACGACCAAAAGGCCCTCAAGGGGCTTATTCTGCTTGACCTGCCTGATCACGACTCCATCGCAGAGCACCATCGCGACATCGTGAACAAGGTGGTCCCACTCGTCGACGTTCTCATCTGGATCGTTGATCCCCAGAAATACGCGGATCACACGCTGCACGCCGACTATCTGCGCAAGATGGCTGACGCGCGTGCCTCGATGATCGTCGCGCTCAACCAGGTCGATACCGTCAAACCTGCTCAGCGCGATGAACTGCTGTGGGATGTCGCCAAACTGCTGAGCGAGGACGGCCTGGACGACGTTGAGGTCCGTCCGATTTCGGCGAAGACGGGTGAGGGGATCGCTGCACTGCGCGACGAGATTCGCATAGCGGTTGCGGGTCGTTCGATGGCATCGCGCCGAATGGGCGATGAACTGCTGCGCCTGGCCCGGCTCGTCAATGATCAGGTGCCCGGTGGTGTGGTCACGGACCTGTCGGCATCACGGCGTTCTGAGGCGGACCGCTACCTTGTGGCCGCGGGTGTTCCCGCGCTGGCCGATGAGGTCAATGAGCGGACTGCACGTAACGCGAGTACGGGTGCGCCTCCCTCCGTTCAGGTTCCATCTGAGACCACGCTGTCGGGTCTGCGCAATAGATGGCTCGATCGACTGACAGACCCGATGCGCAGCCAGTGGGCCAAGCGTGTGCGGGAGAGGACCGGCAGCGTCGAGGAACTGAGTAACAGCCTGCGCTCTGCGTTAACGCAGGTTGAGGTGCCGTGGGGGCCGGTCCCTGGGGCTAGTGTGGTGCCAGCGGTTGTCAGTTTCGCGCTCGGGTTTGTGTGTGTCGTGGTTGGCATACTCGGGTTTGCCGGGGTGGTTGGCAATACTTCGTTCGGGCAGGTGCTGTTTGGTGCAGCGATTTTGTGTGGCCTGGGTGGTTATGCACTGCTGCGACGCCGGGTGACGCGCCTGCGTCACGCCGGGAGAGAACGGGCGGAGCAGGTGCGCGAGGACGCCGCCGAGGCGGTGGGCAAGGTCATCGACGGGGTCCTGTTTGCCCCAGTGTCCGAGATTCTGGAAACCCACGACCGCATCTCAAAGATCGCTGACCATGTGATTGGGCTGAACATCCGATAGGTTCTGCTTTTTGCGGCGAAATGGGTGCACGGTTCTGTTTCCCCAGGCTGATTGGCGACGATATACCTTGGGATCTCCACAGTTCCCTACGTTTGCGGGATGGTCGCGCTGCGAAATTCAGTACTCCTTGAGGGCGGCCGAGAGTCGGTCGCTTCACTTTCTAGGGAGCGCTATGAGTCACGATTCCTCAATCACGATAGCCGGATACGTCGGATCGGAACCCCGGTTCTTCGAAGGCAACGGGGACACAACAGACTTCGTCAGTTTTCGCCTGGCAACAACCCGCAGTTACTTCAATCGCACCAAGAACACTTGGGTGGACAGCGAAACCATCTGGTTCACGGTCAAAGCGTGGCGCGGTTTGGCCAAGAACATCAACGACTCGATCACCAAGGGCGATGCGGTTCTCGTGCACGGCGTGCTCGACACCCAAAAGTGGACGTCGCCGGACGGTACACCGCGAGAGGCACTCGTTATCGAGGCTCAATCTCTTGGCCCGAACTTGGCCCGGGGAACCGCGAAGTTCCGTCCGCAACGGGCGGTCGCAGCGGAGCCAGTTCCGGAAAACGTCAATCTGACAACGGGTGAGATCACCGGGCCAGACCCGGCAACCGACGAGAAGTTCGAAAAGGTGGTCTCCTCGTTCAAACAGACCGGGCCGGGCGAGTACACGGCCACGGACGAGGACTCGCTCACAAACAGCGAAACCAATGAGCCGGAATCTGCACTCACCGCGTAGTCTGGTGTGGTGAGTACAATGTTTCTTTGAGTGCCCGCCTATAAGTCACGATGATTTACGTGCGGGCGCTCAAAGAACATGGGCGGCAGTTCACATGCGGCGGGCCGCACCCCCGGACAGGGGAGACATCTAGACCTCCGAGCACGCAGCTCGACACATGACAACAAGGCGGACAAAGAGCGAAGTGGCAGAGTACATCTACTCCATGTATAAGGCGCGTAAGGCGCACGGCGACAAGGTCATCCTCGATGACGTGTCACTGAACTTCCTTCCCGGGGCAAAGATCGGCGTCGTCGGCCCGAACGGTGCCGGTAAATCGACGATTCTGAAGATCATGGCTGGGCTCGACACCCCATCCAACGGCGAGGCACGCCTCGCACCGGGCTACACGGTAGGCATCCTGCTCCAAGAACCCCCCTTGAACGAGGAGAAAACGGTTCTGGGCAATATCTACGAATCGGTTGCTGACACCAAGGCGAAGCTCGATCGATTCAACGAGATCTCCGAACTCATGGCAGACCCTGACGCAGACTTCGACAAGCTCCTCGCAGAGATGGGTGAGCTTCAGGAGGCGCTTGACCACGCCAACGCCTGGGATCTCGACAACCAACTCGAGCAGGCAATGGACGCACTGCGCTGCCCACCTGCTGACGCCGACGTGACGGTTCTGTCCGGTGGTGAGCGTCGCCGCGTTGCCCTGTGTAAGCTCCTGCTTGAAAAGCCAGACCTGCTGCTGCTTGACGAGCCCACCAACCACCTCGATGCCGAGTCGGTGCTGTGGCTTGAACAGCACCTCGCGTCATACCCCGGCGCAATCCTGGCCGTCACCCACGACCGTTACTTCCTCGACCACGTGGCCGAGTGGATCTGTGAGGTTGACCGCGGACGTTTGTACCCATATGAGGGCAACTACTCGACCTACCTTGAGAAGAAGGGCGAACGCCTTAAGGTCCAAGGTAAGAAGGACGCAAAGCTCGCCAAGCGTCTAGCCGAGGAACTCGACTGGGTTCGCCAGAACGCCAAGGGTCGTCAGACAAAGTCCAAGGCTCGTCTGGCCCGCTATGAGGAGATGGCAGCCGAGGCGGAGCGCACTCGCAAACTGGACTTTGAAGAGATTCAGATTCCACCGGGGCCACGCCTTGGAAGCATCGTCATTGAGGCGACCGATCTCAAGAAGGGCTTCGGCGATCGCGTTCTGATCGATGGCCTGTCGTTCTCCCTGCCACGCAACGGCATCGTCGGTGTGATTGGTCCAAACGGTGTTGGTAAGACCACGCTCTTCAAGACCATCGTTGGCCTGGAGCCTCTCGACTCCGGTGATCTCAAGGTCGGTGAGACTGTCAAGATCTCCTACGTGGACCAGTCCCGTGGCGGAATCGACCCGGACAAGACTTTGTGGGAGGTTGTCTCCGACGGCCTGGACTACATCAAGGTCGGCAACGTCGAGATGCCGTCGCGCGCATACATTGCGGCCTTCGGCTTCAAGGGCGCAGACCAGCAGAAGCCAGCCGGAGTCCTCTCCGGTGGTGAGCGTAACCGTCTTAACCTGGCGCTGACCCTCAAGCAGGGTGGAAACCTTCTGCTTCTTGACGAGCCAACCAACGACCTCGATGTGGAAACCCTCGGATCGCTCGAAAACGCGCTCCTCGAGTTCCCCGGTTGTGCCGTTGTGGTCTCGCACGACCGTTGGTTCCTCGACCGAGTTGCCACCCACATCCTCGCGTATGAGGGCACCGAGGAAAACCCATCGAACTGGTACTGGTTCGAGGGTAACTTCGAGTCCTACGAGGCAAACAAGGTTGAACGTCTTGGTGCCGAGGCTGCACGCCCACACCGCGTGACGCACCGTAAACTCACCCGCGACTGATACTCGCACTGAACGCCCCTGCACGGTTACTGGGTCTTCACGGCCCACCGTGCAGGGGCGTTTTGTCATGTCTGGAAACCAGTACGTTGGCGCAGCAGACTCGATGGGCTGAAAATGGTCCGGGTGCTGTGTTTTTGTGTGTGCCTTCGGACTCATTTCAGCCCATCGGATGGAAAAGCCGGGCACCCCACCAGGATGTTGGATGGTCCAAAGGGCGAATCTTTCCTGAAATTCATATGCTGTTAGGCGGTTCGCGCAGCAAACTTGGCAGATATTACGGACAATTCTCATATGGTCTCGCCAGCGCACCCACCAACAGGTAGCCCACACTCGCCTCACCACGATGGGGATGCCGGGCACAGGCTTGGGGGTCTCGCCTCGGTGGCGAGTGAAGCGCGTCTGACGCTTGAGGATCTGGCGTTTCCACTGGAAACCGTTGACGCGAGCGCCGCCCGCACCATGCGCACGCAGGCGTTGCAGCACCTTGAGGACTATGTTCTGCCACGGCTGGACTCGGACCAGGCTCCATTGCTTGCAGTGATCGGCGGCTCGACCGGTGCCGGTAAGTCTACGCTCATCAACTCGCTGTTGCGCGAGCGTGTCTCCCTTCCCGGTGCGCTGCGCCCCACCACCCGCAACCCGGTGCTCGTGTACCACCCCGGTGATGAGGAGTGGTTCACGGGCGGACGTATCCTGCCGTCGTTCAGCCGCGAGAACGCACACCAGCCTCTGTCGCAGGAAGGTACCCCAGCGGGGAGCAACGCATCCCAGGAGATGAAGGAACTGAGGCTTGTGCCATCAAATCGGGTACCTCAGGGGCTTGCGTTCATTGATTCGCCAGATATCGACTCGATGGTCGATTCCAACCGGGCGCTTGCGCAGCAGCTTCTTGCCGCAGCGGACTTGTGGATCTTCCTGACCACCGCGGCCAGGTACGCTGATGCAGTGCCGTGGGATGCCCTGCGCACCGCGGCGGCACGGCAGACTGAACTGGCAGTTGTGATCGATCGGGTCGACCCCGGTTCTCTTGACGTGGTACCCCACCTACGCTCGATGCTCGACCGTCACGAGTTGGCTGAGGCGCCGTTGTTTGTGATCGAGGAACAGCCTCTGCGCGACGGTCTGCTCCCTGCGCATGCGACCGCCCACCTATCGCAGTGGCTCGCGTGGCTCATGCTTTCACCAGGTAGCCGTGACAGTGTGATCGCGGGAACCCGTCACGGAGCCATTGAAAGCCTGGCACGTACTATTGAACAACTTGCAGTGCACGTGGAAACGCAGATCCGCGCCCGTGACACGCTCAGCGGTGCAGTACGTGATGCCTATGACAGGGCAGCGCGAAACATCGCGGAGGAGACCTCCAACGGTTCCCTCCTGCGCGGCGAAGTGCTCAGCCGTTGGCAGGATTACGTTGGCACCGGTGAATTCATGCGTGGCGTGGAGGAGAAGATCTCTGCGGCACGCGACAGGGTGTCGGCATACTTCAGGGGAAAGACGGCAGCGCCGAAGGTCCAACGGGCGGTGGGCGAATCCCTCTACGTGGTGATCAAGGACCAAACGGATCGTGCTGCGGAACAGGCGTTCCGTGCGTGGCACTCACATGTGGCGGGCGCGACGTACGCGAAAGATGCCAGCCTAGCCGTCTCGTCGGAAAGCCTCAAAGACAAACTCTCCTACGAAATCCGCCAGTGGCAGGCGGCTGTGCTGACCCTGGTCAGCGAGAACGGCGCGCCGAAGCGCGCACGTGCGCGGCTGCTCGCATTTGGCACCAATGGCCTGGGCGTTGCGCTCATGGTGGTCGTGTTTGCGGCGACGGGCGGATTAACCGGGGCGGAGATAGGAATTGCGGGAGGCACGGGAGTCCTCGCTCAGCGCCTCCTGGAATCGGTGTTTGGCGAGGACGCGGTACGTCGACTTGCAGCCGAGGCACAGCGTGACCTCACGGCGCGTATTGCGCGGGTACTCGACGCAGAACAGGAACGATACCTCAGTAACCTGCGGGAGTTGGACGGGCTGGATGTGTCCTCGGTGCGGCTACGCACCGCAGCGCGTTCGCTGCACGCAGCAAATGCAGACCCGAGACATGCAGGTACGAACGCTTTGGAGGAGCCCTCAGCGGCAGTGGTGTTGGGTGAGCCGATTGGCGACGAGTTGGCAGGCATTGCACAACCCGTCGCGTCGTCTGCGTGGTTCGGCGGTGACGTTGACCTCCTGCACGCAGTGGACGCGGACCGTGAGTTCTATGAGGGGGCAGTGCTCTATGGAAGCGCGGGAACCCGTGCCGGGACACCATCACCTGAAGCGGATGGCGCCACTGATCCGGCCGAGAGCGGGCGCAGGAGCGGCTGGTGGCGCAGAATACTGCCCCGGTCTCGACGCGGTGACAGGAGCGAACCGTGAGCGTACGCACCTACGAGAACCGCGAAACCAAACGCCGCAACGCCGACGTCAAGATGAGAGTCGAGGCACTCCACGAAGCCCTCGACACAGGTCGAAACTGGTTGCGCACGGAAACTGTGACACGTTGCGAAAAGCAGCTCGCAATCGCTCGTGGACGGCTGCGTCAGTCCCTCGATCACACGGTCATAGTGCTGGCAGGATCAACGGGTGCGGGTAAGACCTCGATCATCAACGCGCTTGCCGGACAGGAGCTTGGGCTTGCATCCCCAAAACGGCCGACTACGTCCCAGGCACTTGCGGCGGTCTGGGACTCAAGCGAGGAAGGGCGGGTGCAGGCCGGACAACTACTCGACTGGCTCGGGGTGGGACAGCGGCATTATCTTGCGCAGAATGTTCCAGGTAAACGGCGAAAGGGCCAACTGCGGGCTGGACTGATCGTGGTGGACTTACCGGACTTCGACTCGGTCGTTGCCGAGCACCGCGTTCGCGCCGATCATTTGACGCAGCGCGCCGACCTCATCGTGTGGGTGACCGATCCGCAGAAATATGCTGATGCCATCTTCCATCAGGAATATCTGACCAGGTTCCGCGAGCACAGCGACATGCTTGTGGTGCTTAATCAAGCGGATCGACTTGATGCTCAGGCGAAGAACCAGTGCCTGGCCGACATCAAGCGCCTGCTCGCCAAGGATGGCGTCATGGGCGCGACGGTTCTTGCACTGTCAACCAAGACCGGCGAGGGAATCTCAGAGTTGCAGGCGCTCCTCGAGATCGCTGCAACCAGACGGGCAGCTCAAGCGAACTCGCTCATCGCGGAACTGCGGGCCTGCGGACAGGTGATTGCCGATGAGTGTGGACACATGGCGACGCAGGAGAACACCGAGATATCGCAGGCTCACCTCGTCGACTCACTTGCCGACGCAGCCGGTGTTCCCGAGATCGCCGATGCCGCCTACCAATCGGCGCTGCGGCGTAGCCATATCGCGACAGGCTGGCCACTCACCGCGTGGATTGCCAGACTGCGTAGAGACCCGCTACGCCGGTTTGGGGTTGCGGGCAGGATCTGGCGTGCAGTGGGTAGTGGGAATGCTCGGCTGACCGAGAGCCACGCTGCTGGATCTTTAGGTACTACCGGACATTCCAGTGCTCCTCGTGAGATGGGCGAGAGCGAACTGCGTGTTGCGCGCACCTCCCGCGTGGTCACCGACCCGGCGCTGAGCGCTGGGGCGAGTCTCGCCGTACGCGAGTATGTTGAGGCGGCAACCTCGGGTGGGCCCCAGGACTGGGTGCTGGGGGTCAAGCAGAGGCTCGCAGATGTCGATCTTTCCGACGCACTCGACGCAGCCGTTGCGCATGCTCCCTCGGTTGCCTTCACCCGCCCGGCCTGGTGGACGATCGTGACCTGGTTGCACCGACTGCTCCTGCTCGTGTTCGTGGCGGGTGCGGCCTGGTTGACCTTCCTGGCCATCGCCGCCTACTTGCGCATCGAGGTCCCCAACGAGCCGCAGTGGATGGGATTCCCCATACCAACGCTCATGACGTTCGCCGGGTTACTGCTCGGGGTGTTGCTGGGACTCGTGTGTCGCCTGTTCTCGGTGCTCTACGCTCGCAAGACCGCGCGGCGTGTTCGTGACGGCCTCATTGAGGAGATCGATTCGGTTGCGCGCTCGCACATCGTGAAACCCGTCAAGCACGAGCGTGACCTACGTGAGGCGTGTGTGCTCGCAGCGCTCGTGGCTTCTCGGTAGTCTTGGCGTCATGAAGATTGAGGTTCCCGTACATCTGCGCTGGTCCGACATGGATGCCTATGGCCACGTCAACAACGTCGACATGATGCGTCTGCTGGAGATGGCGCGCATCGAGGCATTCTGGGCATCAGATGAATCCGAGGTTGAAGGGTCCGTGGCCGATGCGCACGGCAGCACGGTCTTGGCCGAGGGCTCGTCCGACACCACCGCATCCACGTCGCGGCCTAGCACCAAGATCATCGATGCCGGGGCCAGTGCTGCCACGTTCACGCTTGTTGCTCGTCACGAGATCGAATATCTTGCACCGCTGCGCTACCGCAGCGACCCCGTCATCGTGGAACTGTGGATCGGCCACATCGGCGGTGCCTCAATCGACATCTCCTACCGGATCCGGGATGACAGGCCGCGTGGCGGCACCACATCTCACGTGTATGCAATCGCCTCAACAACCCTGGTCATGGTGGATCGGGAGACCGGGAACCCGCGGCGTATCACCGCAGCAGAACGTGAGGCCTGGCTTGACTATGTGGATGAACCGGTCACGTTCCGCCATCGTCGCTGACTTTGCGATACGGGCGTGGCCCCTGGACGCTGACAAAGGCGGCATCACCGAGCGGTCAACGCACGAATGATACCGCCAAAGGAACGGGCCACCCGCGTGCGTAAGCCGAATGCGGGTGGCCTGAAAATCGTCGTCAATCCAGCAAAACCTATGCAGGCAGGCGAATCATGCCTTCTTGCGCGGTGGTCGCCACGAGGGTTCCGTCGTTCTGGTAGATCCGCGATACGCCGAGGCCTCGTCCACCCTGCGCGGTCGGGGAACCCTGAACGTACAGGAACCAGTCATCGACCTTGACGTCGCGGTGCCACCACATCGCATGGTCGAGACTCGCAACCGATAGCCCCGGGGACATCCAGCTCGCTCCAAGTCCGCGTAGCACAGGCTCGAGCATGATCTGGTCGCACGCGTAGGTGAGCAGTGCACGGTGCGTGAGTTGATCGGCATCGACAACGCCACGTGCCTTCATCCACACTGCCTGGTGTGCCTGTACCTGCTGAGCTGGTCCAAGGTAGATGGACGGGTCGACATGTCGGATCTCAAATGCGCTCTGGCGAGTCCAGAACGCCGCCACTGGGTGGTCGATGTGGCCGAGTGTGTCGCTTGTGGAGGCAAGATCGTCCGGCCCCGCGACATCTGGCATGGGTTGTGCGAGTTCCCGTCCCGGCTGGTCTTCCTGGAAGGAGATGATGCCGGACAGGATCGCCTGGCCCTTCTGGTAGGCGTGTGCCCGTCGGGCTGAGAACGAACCACCGTCGCGCAGTCGCTCAACGGCAAAATCGATGGGGAGGTTGATGTCCCCGGCGCGCAGGAAATATGCGTGCAGTGAGTGGGGGAGACGTTGTGGGTCCACGGTGCGACCCATCGCAAGAATCGCCTGTGCAAGCACCTGACCGCCATAGACCCGGCCGGATGGTTGGTGCATCGATTCGCCCGAGTACACGTCCTCGCCGGTGGAGTCGCCGTGGTACTCGAGGTTCAGCACCCGCAACAGGTGTGCGAGTGGGTCCTGCTCAATGAGTTTCACATCAGGTGTGTACCGTGTGTGGCTGACCCCCATTGGCGACGAGGTGGGGATACGTGGGTGGGTGGGTTGCGGCCCTGATGGTGGCTGCGTCATCGGTGTCTCCTACGGGTTTCATCACGTGAGGTGTCAATCAGTGCCCAGTTCTCGGCACCTAGGCAAGTGGCTAGTCGTCGAAGGTGTTGAGCAGCGAGTAGGCGGCACGTTCGAGATAGTCCCACAACTGCGATTCGTTCATGGGGGACAGCCCGAGCGACTCGACCGCGACACGCATATGCTTCAGCCACGCATCACGTGCCTCGGGATTGATCTTGTACGGCACGTGGCGCATACGCAGGCGCGGGTGTCCGCGTTCCTCGGAGTAGGTCTTGGGACCGCCCCAGTACTGTTCAAGGAACATCGAGAGGCGACGTTCGGCTGGTCCCAGGTCTTCCTCGGGATACATCTCCTTGAGGAGTGGGTCTTGAGCAACGCCCTCGTAGAACACGCGGGCGAGCTTCTCGAAGGTCTCTTTCCCGCCCATCGACTCATACGGTGTTGGCGCGGTTGGGGTGTTTTCACTCACTACTTAACTATGTCAAAGAAGAGATAACTTTTCCGCCTCGCCCGGCGGTGGCCTCACTCACAGCTTTGTCTTGGATCATGCATGAACCCGTATGGTGATTTTCCGGAATCAAGTCCTAAGAAAAATCACCTTGATCCCGGAAAATCACCATACGGACTGGAATTTGGGTGTATCAGGTCCTAGAGGTGCACGAATACCCCAGAATCAGAGCCCTAGCGCAGCCAACTCCGGCAGCGCAGCACGGACGGCCCGGCGAGCCTCGCGGGCATTGCGCGCCTGCAATGCCGTACGAGCAACCTCAAGGCACTTCTTGTACTCAACCGCGGCCAGCGCGGCAGCCACGTCGGGGATCGCACGTGGAGACATCGACACCGTGGATACGCCAAGTCCTACCAGCACGATGGCAAGAGCAGGGTTTGCCGCTGCCTCACCACAGACTCCCACGGGACGGTCGTTGAGCTTACCGCCCTTGCATGCGGCATCAATGAGTTGCAGCACAGCAGGCTGCCACGGGTCGTTGTACTGTGCGAGCGGCCCCATCAAACGGTCGGCCGCCATCGCATACTGGGTCAGGTCGTTCGTGCCGATCGAGGCGAACCGAGCGGAGGTAAGAATATGAGAGGACAGCAGCGCCGCACTCGGAACCTCGATCATCACCCCGGCAGTATTCAGCCCATGCCTTGAACAGGACTCAACAAAAGCCTCCGCCTCGTCAACGGTCGACACCATGGGAGCCATGACCCACACGTCGGTTGACGGATGCGCGGAGGCAGCCTGAGCGATTGCCTCCAATTGCTCATCGAGCAACTCCGGGGCGCGCCCCGCCGTCCGGTAGCCGCGGACCCCAAGCGCAGGGTTTTCCTCGTTGTCAAACGTCAGGAATGGCAACGGTTTGTCTGCACCCGAGTCGAGCGTACGGATGACGACCTTCTTTCCGGAGAACTGTGCAAACACCCCGCCGTACTGTTCTACCTGCTCGTTCACAGTCGGCGACTCGGTCCGATCAAGGAAGCAGAACTCGGTGCGGAACAACCCCACACCCTCAGCGTTGGCGGAGGCAGCCTCCCTGGCGCTCGCGGTGTCGCCGACATTGGCGAGGATCGCGATGGCATGTCCATCCTTGGTGTGCCCGTGTCCGTCAAAGGTGCGGACCACCTGCGCATGCTTGAGGGCAGACGCAACCTGCTCGTCGGAAGGCGACGCCACGACCACACCCGAGGAGCCGTTGACAAGGGCGGTTACCCCCGGTCGTAACTGCTCGGTCGCACCGAGCGCGGCAACCACTGCCGGAATGCCCTTGGCATTCGCGATGATCGCGGTGTGCGAGGTGGGGCCAGCACCGTCGGTGACGATAGCGAGAACGAGGTTCTCGTCAAGTGTCGCCGCAATGGAGGGGGCCAGATCGGGCGCCACCAGAACGTAGGGCTCATCAACCATTGGGAGGCCGGGGGCGAGGCGCCCAGACAACTCGGCGATGATGCGGTCGCGGATGTCGTTGATGTCGCTCGTGCGCTCGGCAAAGTAACCACCGAGTTGCTGGAACTGTTTCTTGACCGATTCGGCGGCTTCCCACACGGCGCGTTCGGCGACCAGGTGCTCCTCGGTGACGCGGCGCTGGGCATCCGAGACGAGCATCGGGTCTGCGGACATCGCCGCTGTGGCCTCAAGCATCTCCTTGGTGTGCTGACCGGTTGCGCGCTCTGCAGCGGCGACGAGCGCAGCCTGAACTCGGTCGGATGCGGTTTCGATACGGTCTGCCTCGGCGCGGTGATCAGCGCGCGGACCGAGTCGCAAGCCCGGCGAGGGCTCGGTGATCGGCTCGGTGAGGTGGAAAACTCTACCCGCGGCGATACCGGCGCATACGCCGATTCCGGTCACGGTGCGGGCAGCTGCTTCGTCAGCAAGAACTGGCATTGGGGGGCCTCCGGAACTGCTCTGTTTCGGTCTTGGTGACCATCGTTACACACTTAACGCCGTGAATCACGTTTCCTCAGGTGAATTTCCGTTGGAGTTCGGCGAGGTTTGGACGCTCTGACTGTTGTAGCCTAAAAGGGCAGTAGTATTGATGCATCTGGGACTTTGGTCTTAAGCCACGGTCCTCGGAAGTACGCATAGATAGCGCGAACGACGGAAGTTCTCGCCTCTTGCCACCGTTCCTGCACACGTAGACGGTGACGCCGGGGAAGCGACCGCCGCACACCCGCGCGGAAATGGAATGTAGCAGATGAGCAAGGCACAACAGATCCTCGATGCACTCGGTGGCCTTTCAAACGTGGTTGAGCTCGAGCCATGCATCACGCGTCTGCGCGTCGAGGTTCGTGACGCGGACTCGGTCAATGACGCTGACTTGAAGACTGCCGGAGCGTTCGGAGTGGTTCGTTCAGGCCGTATCATCCAGGTCATCGTTGGTCCCGACGCTGACAACCTGGCTGCGCAGCTCCAAGAGCAGCTCTAGAGTAATGCCTGACGTGTTATCCATCGCGGCCCCGTTCCACGGAACGGTGGCCGCGATGTCATTGGTGCCCGATGAGGTGTTTGCACAGAACATCGTTGGCCCGGGTGTAGCGCTTGTGCCGTTCGACGACGCAGATGTGGTCGAAGTTCTTGCCCCGCTCTCTGGCACGATCACAGCTGTGTTCCCACATGCCTTCTCGATTGACGCGGGCAACGATGTCAATGTTCTCGTGCACCTGGGCATCGATACGGTGACGTTGCAGGGCGCTGGGTTCGTGCTGCACGCATCCGTTGGACAGGACGTAGCTGTCGGCGATCTGCTGATCGAGTGGCGGCCACGGGTCGCCCGCGAGGCGGGCTTGTCTGTGATGTGCCCTCTTGTTGCGGTTCAGGCTGAGGACAGCGATGTTCGGGTGCTTGCCGACGAGTCGGCTGAGCTCCAGCCAGGTGCACCGCTGCTTGAGTGGTCACCGGGAGTCTAGGGCCTTACGTCCTCCCGGTCGCGTCAATCGGCCAGTTTCAACTCCTGGCTCTCGAACTCGGCGCGGATCTCCTCACGCAGCACGCGGGCGACCTCCCACTGACGCGCTGGCAGAGTCTTCACCTGGACGTTGAGGGCCACGGCGCTGGAGGACATCGATTCGATACCAGAGATCTTCACGTCACCGCGCAGTGAAGCTGCGATGTCTTTGCGTTTCTTGACGGTGGCGGCCACGTTCTTCAACGCAGCGCGCACCTCAGCGAGATCGCTATCGTAGGGAACCTTCACCTCGACGGTGGCCATAGCCCAGCCATGGGTCTTGTTTCCAACTTTGAGTACCTCACCGTTGCGCAGATACCACAGGGTCCCGTGCGAATCGCGGACCTTGGTGATCCGAAGGGCAATGGACTCCACAGTTCCCGATACGTCCCCGATCTCGACATTGTCGCCAACGCCGTACTGGTCCTCAAGGATGAGGAATATCCCTGAGAGGAAGTCTTTCACCAAGGATTGTGCGCCGAATCCCAGCGCAACACCAACCACACTCGCGGACGCGAGAATCGGTGCGATGTTGACGTTCAACTGGTCGAGAATAAGCAGTACCGCGATGGTTCCGATGAGCAGAGATGCCACAGAACGCAGGACGGAACCGATGGTTCGCGAGCGTTGAGCGCGCCGAGCGTTGACCAGAGGATTCATGGCTCGAAGAGCACGAGTTCGCTCTGAGCCGCCAGAAGTCTCGATGTCGTTGACTCCGTTGGCGAGCTTATCCGTGACCTTGTTGATGAGTTTGCGAAGAATCATCAGAACGATCAGCGAGACTGCGATGATGATCGCTATTGTGAGCGGCGCGCCCAGAAGAAAATTCCACCACTTGGCAGCTTCCTTTGCGAGTTCCTCCGTCGTGTCCGAAGATGTCGTTGGGGAGGGGGTCGCAGTAGCGGTCAGGTATGTCAGGTGCACGGTTACTTCCGCTTCTTGATCTTGTGATTGGTGGTCTTGATGAGCCTGCCGTCGGCACTGTGGTGTTCCCAGCGTCCGATCTTGTCTCCGCGGTGGAACTCGCCCTGATCGAGGAGCCGGCCGTTCGGGTGGTATCGAACCCAGTGTCCTTCTTGGAGGTTCTCCTCGAAACTGCCCTCTTGGAGCAGTCCACCCTGCTCTCGGAACCAGACCCAAGGTCCATGCAACTGGTCATTGCGGTACTCGCCGGCAGCCTTGATCCTGCCGGACTTGAACCAAAACAGCCAGGGCCCGATTCGAGATTTTCCGTTCACGGCACCGTATCCGGAACGATCACCTGCGGCAAATGTTTCAGTCTCGATTGTGGCTCCGGCACGGTTCACGTGCTCTTCGATATCGCGTTCAATCAGGTGAACAATCGAGTTGACGGCATACTGGGACGAAGATACCTGGTCAGTTGGCGCGTTGGACTCGATACGCAGAGACAACCCCAGGTTGGTGTCTCGCAAGGCACCGAAAACATCCCCGAGTTGCAGGCGAAGCTTTCCTCGATGCTGGAGAGTGAATGCAAGAAGTTGCTGGTGGTGCGGATCCGGCGCGTCCGAGGCATCCAGCAAATGGGTGAGGAATTGGACGCAGCCGTCAAAGATCTGTGCGGCCAGTGCGGACTTGGACTCATCCAACTCGTCGTTCCACTGCAGGGCCGTGGCGAGCCGTAGTGCCGCAGGGATCTGGTCGAGCGTTGGTGTGAACCATGCTGACTCACCGCTCTCCAGCGAATCGAGGGCAAGTGCTCCACCAGCACGGATGAACGCGGTGCGCGCCACTTCCTCTGCACGCGAGGTCTGTCCAGAGATCCGTAGCCACTGGATCAATACCGGCGTGATCTGTCCCTGTTCACGTGGATCATCGGAACACGACCGGTAATGGGCGAGCACACCGTCTGCAAACGTGCGGGCTGCTTCTGGATCGTCCGCTACCTCGCGTAGCGTGGTCGGATCATAGGTGAAGGTGGGCTCTGCCATGGGTTCAAGCATATAGTTTTAAACAGAGGGGCAGATGACAGGAGTGATGACTTATGAAAGCACGAGGGGTGCTGAGTGTTGTCCTTGGCTTGATGCTCGGGTGGGGGATCGCTGCTGGCGGAGTTCCGCCATACCACGACAGGGCCTCCGGCTACCACTTCTATCCCACGAGTTCGTGGGGCTTTGGTGGCATGGACGGACAGGTCACAGGCACTGTGGCACTGACAGACACGTGCTGGACCCTAACTAGCGATGACGGTAGCGACCCCGTATTCCTCGGGTTACCAAAGGGATCAGGAACGGTGCAGTTGGACGATGGCACCATTGCAGTACAAACCCCAAACGGTACTTTGCTCAAACCCGGCGATCTCATTGACACCAGCGGCGGATATGGCAGTTACAACCGCAATGAAGATCGGGTCCTAGCCGATCTGGTTGACGCGTGCCCTAACGTGCCTCTCGCGGGTCAGGTCGCGGACAAATGGGAAGTCGCACTCCCAAGCCTGCGCTAAGCCTGCGTTCCTTGGGGCCGCATCCTTCCACTGCCAGCCCTACCATCGCCGCCCCACATTAGGCGTATAGGTTTTGTCTGGTCTGTGAGTGTTCCAACCACTCACAGACCAGACAAAACCTATGCCCCTAACAATCACGGGCAGAGCAAGTAGGGCAGGGCACGGCAATAGGGCAAAACAAAAGCGGTGGGAATCAACACGATTCCCACCGCTTTCGCGTGCAGTCAACTACAGCGCGGAATCACTGATCCGAAGCGGATACCTTGATCGCACGTTCAACACCTGCGAGGCATTCGACCACGAGACGGCGCAGCGCTGGGGCAGCATCCGCGTTGGAGTCGAGCCAGCCCTGGGTAGCCGAGCGCAACTCCTCGTTCGCGAGTGGGCTCGGGTAGAAGCCCTCAAGGATCTGCGATGCCATGTGGAACGACCGCTCGGTCCAGATCCGGTTCAGCGAGTCGAGGTATGGAGCCACGAAACCGGACAGCACGGACGCGTCGTTGACGTGGTTGAAGCCCAGACCGGCGGCGCGGACGATAGCGTTTGGCTGTTCGTCGTTGTTGAAGATCAGGTCGAATGCGGCCTGCTTGCCCTCTACAGTTGGGATAGCAGCACGGGCGCGGGCTGCTGCTTGGCGTCCGTTAGCGGTGTCGTCCTCGGCCAACGCCGCATCAATCTCGGCGCTGCCAGCACGTCCGGCGAGTACGAGACCTTCAAGGATTTCCCAACGCAGATCGGTGTCCACGGTCAGGCCCTCAAGCCTGACAGAACCATCGTGCAGTCCAGCCAAGGCGTCCACGTGCTCACCCTGAGTTGGAGTGGCAGCAAGATACTTCACAAACTGGAACTGAGCGTCCGAACCAGGCTCAGCATCCTGAGCGAGGCTCCACAGTGCGTCACCGAGAAGTGCTACGGCGGCGTCACGGCGGTCCGGTGCAACATACGCGTGTGCGGTCAGGAGCAACTGCGCGAGAGTCGAACGAAGAGTCGTGGACTCGGTTTCTGGCGCGATGTGGCTGAGCACGAGTGCAACGTAGTCCGAGGCGGGGAATTCACCGTCGCGGGTGGCATCCCAGATCGACGCCCACACGAGCGAACGTGCGAGCGGGTCCTCGATTGCGGACAGCGAATCGCGAGCGACCTCAAGCGAGTCAGCGTCGAGGCGGATCTTCGCGTACGCTAGGTCATCGTCGTTGAGCAGGATGAGCGCTGGACGCTGCTTGCCCACAAACTCAGGTAGCGCGGTCGACTCACCGTCGACATCGAGTTCCACACGCTCGGTGCGGACCAGAGAGCCGTCCTCGTTGAAGTCGTAGAAGCCCACGGCCATGCGGTGCGGACGAATCGTTGGGTAGTCGGCTGGGGCGCTCTGCACAATGTTGAACGCGGTGATCGTGCCGTCCTCATCAACCCGGATGTCCGAGGCGAGGGTGTTCACGCCCGCAGTCTCCAGCCACAACTTGGCCCACGAGGTCAGTTCGCGGCCCGAGGTTACCTCGAGTTCCGCAAGCAGGTCAGACAGTTCGGTGTTCTTGAACTCGTGCTTCTTGAAGTACGCGGCAACACCCTGCATGAACTTGTCCAAACCAACCCAGGCAACGAGCTGCTTGAGGACCGAGCCGCCCTTCGCGTACGTAATGCCGTCAAAGTTCACGTACACATCTTCGAGGTCATTGATGTTCGCAACGATTGGGTGAGTCGATGGCAGTTGATCCTGACGGTAGGCCCAGGTCTTCTCCATCGCGTTGAAGGTGGTCCAAGCCCCCTTCCACTCGGTTGCCTCAGCGGTGGCGAGAGTCGAGGCCCACTCCGCGAAGGACTCGTTGAGCCACAGATCGTTCCACCAGTTCATGGTGACCAGGTCCCCGAACCACATGTGCGCGAGCTCGTGCAGGATCGTGACAACGCGGCGTTCCTTGATGGCGTCGGTAACCTTGGAACGGAACACGTAGGTTTCGGTGAAAGTGACACAGCCAGCGTTCTCCATCGCGCCCGCGTTGAACTCCGGTACGAACAACTGGTCGTACTTGTCGAACGGGTATGGGTAGTCGAACTGCGCCTCAAAGAACTCGAAACCTTGACGGGTCTTGTCGAACACGTAGTCGGCGTCCATGTACTGCGACAGCGACTTACGGCAGAACACACCAAGTGGAATAACCCGGCCATCAGCCGAGGTCAGTTCCGAACGCTGCACGTCATACGGTCCAGCGACGAGCGCGGTGATGTACGACGAAATTCGTGGAGTCGGCTCAAACGCCCACGTAGTGGTGCCCTCGCCGGCAGCGGTTGGCTGCGGGGTCGGCTGGTTCGACACAACTTCCCAGTGCGCTGGGGCGGTGATCGTGAACTGGAAGGTTGCCTTCAGATTCGGCTGCTCAAACACCGTGAACATACGGCGCGAGTCAGGAACCTCAAACTGCGAGTACAGGTACACCTCGCCGTCCACAGGGTCAACAAAGCGGTGCAAGCCCTCACCGGTGTTCATGTAAACGCACTGAGCGGACACCTCAAGAACGTTGTCCGCCGCCAAGTTCTCCAACGCGATACGCGAATCCGCATACACGCTTGCAGGGTCCAACGCGGTGCCGTTCAAAACAATCGAATCAACCGACTGCGCGATCAGATCGATGAAGGTGGACGACCCCTCCTTCGCCGAGAACGTCACCTTGGTGTGCGAGGCAAACGTGGTCTCGCTGGTGGTCAGGTCAAGTGCTACCTCGTAAGCGTCAACGCTTACCAAACCCGCACGTTCTTCAGCTTCAAGACGGGTGAGGTTCTCTGCCGGCATTATGCCTCTCCTTAAGGAAATCAACACGAATGAATCCATTGTCTCACCAAACTCAAACGCTTGACGCGTCGCATTTGCCTAGATCAGCCACCAGCGCAACCGATAGGCTAGAGCATGACGCAGCCGGATCGTCGGCAATAAACCGGGGCGCTATAGCGCCATACAGACGCTTAAAAAGAGGGAAGCAACATGCCCGCAACCACCAACATCGCAGACTTCTGGTTCGACCCAATGTGCCCCTGGGCGTGGATGACCTCCCGCTGGATGGACGAGGTCACCCGCGTGCGCGACATCGACGTGCGCTGGCACGTCATGTCACTGTCCGTCCTCAACGAGGGCCGCGAACTCGACGAGAAATACACCGAACTCATGCGCGAGGGATGGGGTGCCGTCCGCGTCCTCATCGCAGCGCAGCAGCGCCACGGCGCTGCGGCACTCAAGCCGCTTTACGACGAGATGGGTACCCGCCTACACCCCGGCGGCAGATCCGACCGCAAGCAAGTCACGATCGAAGCGCTCGCGGACGCCGGGCTCGACGCAGATCTCATCGACGCCTATGACTCGACCGAATACGATGAGGCGCTCCGAACATCGCACTCAGAAGGTATCCGCCAGGTGGGGGAGGACGTGGGCACCCCGGTTGTGGCATTCAACGGTGTCGCATTCTTCGGGCCAGTGGTCACCCCAGCTCCGAAGGGCGAAGACGCGGGTCGCCTGTGGGACGGCTGCGTTCTCGTGGCCTCAACCCCTGGATTCTTCGAACTCAAGCGCACCCGTACCGAGGGACCGCAATTCTGAATGGGGAACAGTCCCCTTTGACCGCATGACGTTGATTCCACGGCAACCGGTAACGTGAGGGTGCTAAGAACCACAGGAGTGACGCACGAATGACCGAATACACCCCCGGCGCACAACGACCTCCGGCCCCGCCGCATCGTCCCGCCACACCGAACCGATCAACCGGCCCATCACTCAGCACCCTCAACGCGATTGTCTGGGCACTTGTAGTCGTCGACGTTGTGCTGATCGGAATCGCCATAGCCATGGCGGCGCAGTTCTTCTCCGGACCATCATCCAATCAGGTGGCGGATGACCGCACACCAGGTTCCTCTTCACCTGCACCAGATAGTGAGCCGGACGGCTCCGAGGGCCAAGAACCCGATGCCGAAGACCTCGCGGACATCACCGGGGCGGAAACGTTCACCACTCCCACCGGAAACATCATCTGCACGATCTCGTCCACCGGGGTTGTCTGCTCCATCGCGAAGTTGAACGATACCCCGGAAGAAAATCCCAACGGGTGTGAGGGATTCATCGGTTACGTCGTGGAACTTCGGTCATCTGGAACCACGCTGCCATGCATCCCGAAGTCTGAGCTACCCGTAGCCGCAGGCGATGGTATCGAGGTGCTTGAGTATGGAGACTCCAAAACGGTCAACAACTTCGTCTGCGAATCCTCGAACACGGGGATGGCCTGCGAGGACTCGAACTCGGAGCGCGGTTTCAAGTTGGCGCGTGCAGGAATCACCACGCACTAGTGCTGCACCTCTCGCCCCGCCCGCTGAACTCAACCTTTTGTGCCCGAGATCAACCGAATGGCGGTTGATCTCGGGCACAAAACGTTGAGTTCGATTGCAGGGGTGTTGATTGGCGACGAGTGTGTTGCGTTGATGTGCCTGTCTCACGCCTGGTCCGGGGCTGGTGTGGGTGTTGCGCGTGCCTGTACCTGTAGCATTTGGCGTGCATGCTGCTGCGGTGTGGTGGAGGTTACCCCGCCTAAAGTTGGTGTTGTGGGTGGGAGTGTAGTTAACTTAATTCTGCGGCCATCACAGCGGTGAGGAAACGCCCGGTCCCATTCCGAACCCGGTAGCTAAGCTCACCAGCGTCGATGGTACTGCACTCGGGAGGGTGTGGGAGAGTAGAACGTGGCCGCACTTAAACTTCATAAAAGAACGAGGATTCCCAAAGACGGGGATCCTCGTTTTTGTTGTGTCCTAGGTTTTGGCCCGTAACCCCGGTGCTTGGCCCATAGCCCTGGTGCCCATGGACCTAATGTCTGACGGTTTGGACGTAGGTTCTGACAGTCTGTGGGTTGGCGTACTAGCGGGTCGATGGGCTGTTTTTGGTCCGGGTGCATGATCTTTGGACGTGCACCCGGACCAAGAACAGCCCATCGAGTGTGAAGGGGCACAATCCTGAATGGCCTACACAACACTAAGGTCCGTGCCTCTCACATTGAAAGGCACGGACCTTGGTGGTTTAACTAAGTCGCGTGGCTTAACTAAACGGGTCGGTCTAGCTAAATGGATCAGTGAGTGTTACCAGATGCGAACGCGATCCTCAGGAGCAAGGTAGAGGGCGTCGCCTTCCCTCACTCCGAACGTCTCAGCAAACAGATCAACGTTGGCTGCGATCTGATTGCAGCGGAACTCGGCGGGGGCGTGCGGGTCGGTCGCAAGACGCGTAACCATGAGTTCGTCGTGCATCTTTGTCTGCCAGACCTGAGCCCAGGAGAAGAACACCCGCTCTGCGCCGGTCAACCCATCGATGACAGGGGCGTCATCGAGGCTGCCGCCGAGCGCGAGAGCATACGCCTTCAGCGCGATGGACAGGCCGCCGAGGTCACCGATGTTCTCACCGATGGTCAGCGCGCCATTGACCTTGTGCTCCTCAGACAACTGGGCAGGAGTAAGAGCCTCGTATTGAGCGATCAAAGCGCCGGTGCGCTTCTCAAACTCCTCGCGGTCCTGCTCCGTCCACCACGATTCCAAGCGTCCAGCACCGTCATACTTAGAACCCTGGTCATCGAAACCGTGGCCGATCTCGTGACCGATGACCGCGCCGATGCCACCGAAGTTCGCGGCGTCCTCGGCCTCCGGGTCAAAGAACGGAGGTTGCAGAATCGCAGCTGGGAACACGATCTCGTTCATACCCGGGTTGTAGTAGGCGTTGACGGTCTGTGGGGTCATGAACCACTCGTCGCGGTCAAGCGGCTTGCCGATCTTCTCAAGTTCGCGCAGAGTCTCAAGCTCGGAGGAACGACGCGAGTTGCCCACAAGATCCTTCGGATCGATAGCGAGCTTCGAGTAGTCCTTCCACTTGACCGGGTACCCGATCTTTGGCGTGAAGGCGTCGAGTTTGGCCAGGGCCTTCACCTTGGTTTCCTCGCCCATCCAGTCAAGCGAGGTGATCGACTCGCGGTACGCCTCAATGAGGTAGCCAACGAGTCGGTCCATCTTCTCCTTGTGCGACGGTGGGAAGTAACGTGAAACGTACACCTCGCCGACAGCCTCACCGAGGGACCCCTCAACCATCGAGACGCCACGCTTCCAGCGCTCGCGTACTGCCTTTGCACCGGAGAGGGTGCGGCCGTAGAAGTCGAAGTTCTCCTCGACGAAGTCGTCGGTTAGCAACGATGCGCGGCCAGAGATGATGTGGAACGTGAACCACAGATCCCACTGCGACTGGTCCGCAGCGGCCCAGAGTTCAGCGAAGCCGGTGAAGAAGTCAGGCTCGCGCACAACGAGGGTGTCGAACGACCCTGCAGGGGCATTCACTCCAGCCAGCCAAGCGGCGAAGTCGAATCCGGGCGCGGAAGCCGCCAACTCGTCGAAAGTCATAGGGTTGTACGTCAACTCGGAGTCGCGGTCACGCACAACGTCCCAGTGCTGTGCAGCCAACCTGGTCTCCAGAGCCAAAACCTGCTCGGCGGCGGCACCAGCCTCATCCTCAGCGGCGCGGCCTGCGAGCACGAGCGTGCGTGCGACGTGCTTGACGTATGCCTCGCGAATGTCCTTGTACTTTTCCTCGCGGTAGTAAGACTCGTCTGGAAGGCCGAGGCCGCTCTGATAGGCATATACGACGTACTTTTCAGGATCCTTGGCATCGTTGTCCACGTAGAATCCGAACGCGCCGAGTGCTCCCGTGCGCTGCAACTCGCCGAGTGCGTGTGCACGTTGGGAGGAATCGGTAAGTCCATCGATGACGGCGAAGTCCTCCTCGAGCGGCGTGGTCCCCAGTTCATTGATGCGGTCGGTGTCCATGAAACTCGCGTACAGGCCACCAACCTGGCTCTCAACGCCGGAAAGTTCGCCCGCGGGCTTGGCGGCGAGTTCCAAGATGATGTCCTTGACGTTCTCCTCAGCCTGATCGTGCAGGGCTCGGAATGCACCGTCGGAGGCGCGGTCGTCGGGGATCACATACTCATCAAGCCATGTGCCATTCACGTGGCGGAACAGATCGTCCTGGGGACGAACGGACGGTGAGAAGACAGAGGTGTCGATTCCGGATTTACCGGAGTGTAAGGGTTGCGTCATATTCCCACACTATTGCACCTGACACACTCAAGGGCAGTAGTTGAGACCGCTTTCGCTCAGCGGTGAACGCGGCGCACACAAAGTGGGTGTGATAGGGCAGAATGGAGGAATGCGAGTACACATTGCTTCAGACCACGCCGGATATTCCCTCAAGGCATACCTTGTCGCATACCTCAGCGAGAAGGGCCACGATGTGGTGGACCACGGCGCACACGAATATGACGCTCTCGACGACTACCCGTCGTTCTGCTTTGACGCGGGCGAGGCCGTTGTCTCTGAGCCAGGAACACTTGGAATCGTCATTGGCGGTTCCGGCAACGGAGAGCAGATCGCCGCCAACAAGGTGAAGGGTGTGCGTGCTGCTCTCGCCTGGAACCTGGACACGGCCAGGCTGGCCCGTCAGCACAACGACGCAAACGTGATCGCAATCGGTGCGCGTCAGCACACTGTCGAGGAAGCCGCATCGTTCGTTGAGGCGTATCTTGCCGAGCCGTTCTCCGAGAATGAACGTCACCAGCGTCGTATTGACCAGCTTGCGCAGTACGAGAACGATCGCTAAACCACACCCCACCCGCACGTACCTCCAAGAAAAGAACTATGCCTGAAGGCCACACCGTCCACCGCCTTGCGCGCACTTTTGACCATCTGTTTCGCGGCGAAGCTGTGAGCGTGACCAGCCCGCAGGGACGGTTCGCCGATGGTGCGGCATTGCTGAACGGCAGCCCGCTGTTGCGCGCTGAAGCGTTCGGTAAGCAAATGTTCTTGGGCTTTGGACCAGATCCGGCTGCGACACGTGAGGTTCCGGACGAGGACCTGAATTGGTTGCGTGTCCACCTTGGACTGTATGGCTCATGGACGTTCGCGGGAGATGGCTCAGTGAGTACGGTGCATGCGATCGGCGCACCGCGCAAGAGGATCGGGGAACAAGAGCGGGTGCTCGATGCTGCAGTGCTCGCCCCGGGAACCGTAGCCGTGCACAGGTCCAACACAGCCGAATCCGTTGAATGGATCGTTCCGGACCCTCGCGGCCAAGTGAGGGCGCGAATCCTCGGCCAACACGCCGTTGCCGACCTGACCGGACCAACCGCCTGCGAGGTGCTGAACTTCCCAGAGATGCGCCGTGCCGCTGCCAAGCTCGGTCCGGACCCGTTACGATCCGATGCGGACCCACAACGGTTTATAGATCAGGTTCGTCGCAGCCGGATAGCGGTCGGTCAACAACTGATGAACCAATCCGTCATCGCTGGTGTTGGTAACATCTATCGCGCTGAGGCGCTCTTCCGAGCGCATGTCGACCCCTATCTGCCCGGAAACCTGGTACCGGAAGAGACTCTACGCGCGATGTGGGATGACCTGGTTGTCCTCATGGAGTATGGGGTCAAAACCGGCGCTATCGTTACAACCGAGCCAGAAGATCGCGATAAGGGCATGGATCCGGCCGCACTCGCCGAAGCCAGTGGACGTAGGGCCGTCACCCGTCAAAACACGGATGGCGACCCTGACGCTGTGCCTCGGGATCGGTCGTTCTACGTGTATCACCGGCACGGACAACCCTGCAGGATCTGTGGAACCACAGTCTCTATCGCTGATATGCAGGCCCGTAAGCTCTATTGGTGCCCGACCTGCCAGAACTAGATCCGTTCGAACTGGACCAGCAGACCGGGCAGCGTGCACGTGGGGACATGGCTCGTCGAACTCTGAGTTAGAACACCCACGAACTCATCGGGGCGTGCGGCCAACCAAATGCCGTCGATGCTGTGGCAAGCGCACGCGGGTTCACTGCGCGTACGAGGCCCGCCGAGGCCAGTGAGCTGAGCGATGTCCCGCCCAGATACACTGCACCAAGGTCACGAATGTCGAGGGTAATATCCGGTGTCTCATCGGTGCGCTCAACGATCGGTGTCCGCGAACCACTTGGCCCGTCGAAAGCGGACGCGATGAGTTTCCATCGTCCTGCGTTTGATTCGATCAGGGTGTCGGTCACCTCCAACACAACCTCGACATCGCACGCGTATTGACGACCTTCGAGGGCGGCCTTGAGATCGATGATTCGCGCCCACACGTTGTCGACGTGATGCATCGTGATGGATCGGTTGTTTTCGAGGCGGGTAACGATTGGATCGTCGATTGGCAGCATGAACGAATCGGTGTATCCGGTCAGGTCGAATTCGGTGATCACGGACCACAGTTTCCAGGACGCGGCTGGGTCGAGAGCAACAACCTCGCTGGTCATGACATGGCCGTTGGGGCCGGTGTTTTCCCAGTTCAATTCGCGATGGAATTTGGTGTATCCAACGGGCTCGCCGTCACGCAGGATCAGGACGATCCGGGTTGCCTCCCGAGTGTTGGGTGGCGGGGTCACGGTGTGCAGGCGGGTGCGTAGCTCGTCGGTTTCGCGGGTGGCCCAGCCGGGTCGGTTGAGCCCGGTGCCGTTCACGTTGTGTCCGGCGCGCACGTGCAGGTCTTCGATGATGGGTATGTGTTGGTCGGGGTTGAAGAGTTCGATGCGGACGGTTAGTTCGTCTTCCTCACTTGCCGATGCCTCGATGAGTGGACGCTGCGCCGCGCTGCGCGGAATGCGACATCTCACGTCGTAGGAAGCGCGGCCATAACCAAAACGTCCGTAGATGCCTGGTTCCGCTGCGAACAGGACCGAGATAGCCTCGTTCCGGTCGACACAGTCCGCGAAATGCCGCTCAATGATCGATCGGAGCAGACCTTTGCGGCGATGTTGAGGGTGCACGCCAACCCAGGACAGGCCAGATGCGGGCACGGTCGCGCCCGGAACGTTGAACTGTGCGAAGGCATATGAGGTGTGAAATGCGGCGATCTGCTCGTTTGGGTCGCGTACCACCACGGAGCGTTCGTCTGGGAACGGCTGGGTCTGTTGAAGGAACGCATCGAGTGATTGTGTGCTGGGGAATGCCCACTGATCGAATTCGTAGACGTCCCTTTTGTCCTGGGGCGTCATAGTGGTCACTGTGAAGTTTTCCGGAAATGGCATGGGTTAAGATCATCAGTTTCTTGGATGGAGTGCAATTGTATTTCGCTGCCGTGCAGCACTTTGCCTTACGACGAGATGGTTGCGTTCGCCTGCAGTAGTGCGGTCACAGCACTGTGGTCGCCCTGGACCAGAATGGATGTGACGGCAGTGTCTTCCCATCGTCTTAGCCCTTCGGCGATTCGAGAGACCGGACCGACCAACGCGACATCGTCGATCAACTCAAGGGGGATCAACTCGGCCGCCTTGGCCTTGTCGCTGGGATTACCGGTCTGATACAGGGCTGCCACATCGTCGCAAATCTCGCCATAACCGAGACGTTCCACCGCTGAACGGTGGAAGTTAGCTGACTGTGCGCCCATCCCACCGATGTAGAGCGCGAAGAACGGGCGGATCGCGGCAAGGGCGTCATCGAGATTGTCGTGTGCGACTACGGGAACCGTGGCACTGACCTCGAATTGTTGAGTGGGGGAGAGGTCCTCGGCACGGCGGGCGAATCCTTCTGCGAGCAGGTCACGGAATTCTGTGTCGAGCCGTGGAGAGTAGAAGAGCGGAAGCCAACCATCGCAGATTTCGGCGGCCAAGGCGATGTTCTTTGGGCCTTCCGCAGCAAGATGAATCGGTAGATCCGTCCGTAGTGGGTGCACCGTGGACTTGAGGGCCTTACCCAACCCCGTCACGCCCTCACCCGACTCGGGAGCGAGTGGCAACTGGTAGAAGCGTCCGCGCGCCGTCACCGGTGCTTCGCGGCGGAAGGTCTGCCGCACGATGTCCACGTACTCGCGGGTCCGAGCAAGCGGGCGTGCATATGGCTGCCCATACCAGCCCTCGACCACTTGCGGGCCGGAGACGCCGAGTCCCATGATGAACCTGCCGCCGCTGAGGTGATCGAGCGTGATCGCCGCCATGGCAGCGGCGGTTGGCGTGCGAGCACTCATCTGCATAACTGCAGTTCCCAGCCGGATGTTCTTGGTCGTGGCTCCCCACCACGCGAGGGGAGTGAGCGCATCTGAGCCATAGGCCTCGGATGTCCAGAACGAATCCACCCCGGCATCGTCTGCGGCGAGGATCGCCTGCTCTATGCCTGATGGCGGTCCAGATTGCCAATAGCCTGCGTTGATGCCAATACGCATGTGCGCCCCTCATCGTTGAAGTGTTGCACCTAGTTTACGTGCGCGACCGCTCAACCAGGGTGTTGACGAGTCCTGCGGCCTCAGCGGAACGCTTCATCGTCACAACGAATCGGCGGTTCCGTGACAGTTTGAGTTCCAAGGCCTCCCCGCTGCGCAGGATGATGCCCACCGTGCCGTCGAGTGCAGTGCGGAAACCAAAACCACCAAACTGTTTCATCGCATTCACGTGGGTCGTGTCCGCCTCAATGATCTCGTGCAGCGGAACCTCGCGTTTGATGAACTTCAGGGCAGACTTGACGCTTACACCTCTGTCATCAACCCGGATATCGAACACAGCGAAACCTGCCATAAGAGCTAGAACCGTCAGTGGAACAACAAGCATAGGCACAGCCTCAAGCAGTAGAAGGGTGCCCGCCACAATGAATGTGGTGGCTCCACCGACCCACACCATCGGCCAAGAGATCTCGCGGCTCACCCAAACGCCCGACTCTGTGTCCGAGAGTCGCTGCCGAGGCGCCGTCTCGCTGGGGGTAGCGTGAACGGGAAGCGATGCGGGTTTGGGAAGCGCCCAGGCCAACAAGGCACCCAGCGCGACCCCGATGATCGCACCTAGAGCAACGTACCCGAAGTGTTCGTCGAGTTGAGATGCATCTTCAAGCCCTCGGGCCGCATACGCGGTGGAGATCGGAATGGCAGCGAACAACGCCCCTAGGAAATTATTAGTCACTACGCCGATGCGTTGGGTGCTGATGTCTTTTCCGACCCAGGCGAAGAGAACGGTCATTCCGACAAGTAGCGGACCACCGATATACACCAGCGGCCACACTAGATCCCCAAGTGTTCCAAAAGCGTCTGGCCCGTTCGACCCCCAGTGATGTGGAATCAGTGCTGGCAACTCGTCCTGCCACCGAAACGGAACGATGGCACCCAATGACAGCATCGCCAAGGGGATCACCGCAGCGAACATCCAGAATCGGATGCTGAGGTGAGTAAAGCGAGATGTGGTCATTTGAGTGCCTCCTTCACAAGGGCGAGGACGGTTTGCGAGGGGAGTTGGGCGTCTGCTGTGGCTAAGACCAACTGGTCGATTGCGCTCAGCACAGATTCCGGGACCACTTCCGAGTGAGCGGTGACAAGGGCACCCCGTCCGCGACGAAGCTCAATATGCCCCTCATCGCGGAGGATCTGATAGGCGTGCAATACGGTGTGTAGATTCACTTCGAGGGCGGCGGCCACCTGCCGTGCTGGTGGCAGTTTGTCACCGGGAACCAAATCACCGCGCGATACCGCGACACGGACCTGATGTGCGATCTGTTCAAAGATCGGTTCACTTGACACGGTGTCAACTCGAAACAGCATACTTCAATACTACTTGTTATATTTAAACCAAAACAAGTTGAGGCGATGTTTCCAGAGTAGAGTGTACAAAAACGGCTGCCCGCAGGTACGCGCAGGCAGCCGTTGAACTTCCGGTCGTTGGGTGACCGCAAGGCAGGATGTCAGATGAAGATCGCAGGGTCCTCGCAGTGGTCCACGAGCGGTGCCTCCTTCGGACGGGTGCGGATCGTTGCGGGAACTCCAACGGCAACAGCGCCAGCAGGAATGTCCTTCACGACTACCGCGTTTGCGCCGATCTGAGCATTGTCGCCAACCCAAATCGCGCCAAGCACCTTTGCCCCCGCACCGATGACAACACCGTTGCCGATGGTGGGGTGCCTTTTCCCATGAGTCATCGACCGGCCGCCAAGCGTCACACCATGGAAAAGCGTGACGTCGTCTCCCACAACCGCAGTCTCGCCGATCACGACGCCCATACCGTGATCGATGAAGATGCGACGGCCAAGAGTCGCACCAGGATGTATCTCGACTCCGGTCAACGACCTCGTGAACTGCGAAGCGATGCGCGCAAACAACTTGAACCCCGGAACGTGCCAGAGGCGGTGGTTGAACCGATGCGCCCACAGTGCATGCAACCCTGGGTAACCCAGAGCAATCTCTAGGGTGCTGCGCGCTGCAGGATCGCGCTCGCGAGCAGCGGCGAGGTCTTCCTTTAACATGCGATACGCATTCTTGAGAGAAGCCAACTCGGCAGCCTTTCCTAGAGAGTTCAGGTCATATGAGGTGTTGAAGGCTGATGCGGTGGAACAGCCAGCGAGAGTCATAACCGATCATGACGCTCTTTGATTCCAACCGAATACGGCTCTGCCGCCACGTGAGATACGCGGCGGCAGAGCCGAACCAGATTCTACTCAGTCAAGCAGGTCTGCGTAGAGAATCGAGGAGAGGTAGCGCTCACCGAACGAAGGGATGATGACGACGATGGTCTTGCCATCGTTCTCCGGGCGCTGTGCAACCTGAAGTGCCGCGTTGATCGCTGCACCGGAAGAAATACCGACCAAGAGGCCTTCTTCCTTGGCGGCGCGGCGTGCGTAATCAACGGCTGTGTCGGCGTTGACGTCAATGACCTCGTCGTAGATCTCGGTGTTCAGAATCTCAGGGACGAAGTTCGCGCCAATTCCCTGAATCTTGTGTGGACCAGGTGCGCCACCGTTCAGGATTGGGGATTCCTCAGGCTCGACGGCGATGATCTGCACCCCAGGCTTGCGCTCCTTGAGTACCTCGCCAACACCGGTGATGGTTCCACCGGTTCCAATACCGGCAACGACAATGTCAACGCCACCATCGGTGTCGTTCCAGATTTCCTCTGCAGTGGTCTTGCGGTGGATCTCAGCGTTTGCCTCGTTGGCGAACTGCTTTGCAAGGATTGCGCCCTCGCGCTCGGCGACTACCTCGTTCGCTGCGTCGACGGCACCCTTCATGCCTCCCGATCCTGGTGTGAGGATCAGTTCCGCACCGAAAGCGCGCAGCAGGGCGCGGCGTTCCTTGGACATGGTCTCTGGCATCGTGAGCACAACGTTGTATCCGCGCGCTGCGCCGACCATGGCCAGTGCGATACCGGTGTTACCCGAGGTCGCCTCAACGATCGTGCCGCCTGGCTTAAGTGCGCCGGCTGCTTCGGCAGCGTCGACGATCGCCACGCCGATGCGGTCCTTAACGGAGTTCGCTGGGTTGTAGAACTCGAGTTTCGCCAGGACGGTGGCGCCAGCGCCTTCGGTGAGCTTGTTGAGGCGAACAAGAGGAGTGTTTCCGACGACCTTAGTGACGTCCTCGTAAATGCGAGCCATGGTGCTTCCTTTGTGTTGAGCGGTTTGTTAGTGCTGGATGTGCGTGAACACGAATCGTGCGTGGGTGATACCCGGAGCTAAACCAGAAGAATCTGCGCGTTGTGATGTGTTCAACTACTGCCGATCAAACGCGAGACTACGGGCGTAGGGTCTGGAGCATTGTCGATAGGGGCAGCCCTATGTGCGGCAACGCTCTAAAGACAACAACAAGCAGGGATCAAACAAGGAGAAGACGCGAGACCTGAGACGGGAGCTGTGGCGTTACGAGCGAGCACCGCGGGTCCTTTCTGCGTCAAGAAGATGGTAGTCGCATGTGAGCGACGCGGAGTTGGCCTCCGAGTTCAGAATCTACGGCAACTTCAGCGCGCGGTCTATCCCGAATGTTTCGTCATGTGAACAGGCGTGGAGTTTGTCATCGCGGCAAACGTCCCTAACTGGCAAAAATATGCGGTTCTCTGACCGCGCGGCGTCTCAATAAATAACTTTCGATTTGTTCGCGATGTGGGACAAATCTGATGATATGAAGGTCGATAATGGCAAGATGCCGAGCCTTGGTTACCCAAGGCTCGGCATCTTGTGTTGGTCGGGGTGACAGGATTTGAACCTGCGACCTTCCGCTCCCAAAGCGGACGCGCTACCAACCTGCGCCACACCCCGGTGTGTTCCCGTGGTCGGACCAACGAACAAAGACTCTAGTGTGTCTGTCCTGCAACGGCAAATCTTAAAACTGAGTTGTTCCGGTCAGGGGGATTTGCATTGAGGCCCGAACATGCTGCTACTATTTTCTTCGTCGCAACGGTCTGACGTCGCACAGACAGATTGCCGTATCGTGACATCTACGGGACAAGATTCGTATCGCCTCGCAAGCGAGCAGGTCGGATAAGGATTTTGAATCTGCGAAGACATTCGCTAGAGTAGATGAAGTCAAGCGGGTGTAGCTTAATGGTAAAGCCTTAGTCTTCCAAACTAATGACGCGAGTTCGATTCTCGTCACCCGCTCCATTTCAGTAGGGCCGACAGTTAATAGCTGTCGGCCCTACTTGTTTTTCCAGCCACGATTACCCTGATGTGCGCCGGTATCCCTCCCGTGTCCCTATAGCCGGTAGTTCATGGCCCTGATGTTTGATGGCTGCGCATATCTTGAACCGTTCTTTGGTTTTCCTCGCGGGTCCGTGCAGCCCCTAGGCACAGATCGACCCCAAACACCACAGAACGGTTGAGGCAGGGAAGCAATTGCTCGTGCTTGGTGCCAGGATATGGCTGTGCAGTGCACTCGCAATGCTTTTCTTCCGTTGAGAGTTACCAAAAGTGCACTCGTAGTGTGTGAGAGTACGGAAAAGTGCACTCTCAGGGGAGGGACGCATCTCACGCGGTGTGAATTATGACTTACCCCCGGCTCATGACGTAGGATTCTTAGGTTAGTCTCGTCCGCCTTCTTGGGTTATGGGCGCTTGCAACGTCAAGGGATCACACCGGCTAGGTTGATGCATTGTCTATTGCGGGTCTGTGCTGTCGCGGCGGCGGGATATGAAGAGCATCGTGGGTTGCCAGGACACTTAGGCACACTGAACTTCGTTCGCGGAGTACATGTGGCAAGAAGGTCAGCGCCCAAGCACCATAAGTCGTGCCCGCATATTGCGCGGGCAAACTACCAAGTTGGAGACCATCGAAGTGAAGAGCACCGTCGAGAACCTGGACCCGACTAAGGCCAAGCTGACCGTCGAGGTGGAGTTCGACGAGCTCCAGCCAGCGATTGAGCACGCCTACGGTCACATCGCCCAGGACATCTCCGTTCCAGGCTTCCGCAAGGGCAAGGTTCCACCACGCATCATCGACCAGCGTGTTGGCAAGGCCGCTGTCCTGGAACACGCCATCAATGAAGCACTGCCAGGCTTCTACCGTGACGCAATCGCTCAGTCGGACCTGCGTCCGCTCGGCCAGCCGTCGGTTGAGGTAACCAAGGCTCCTCTCGGTGACAACGAGGGCGGCACCCTTGAGTTCGTCGTAGAGCTCGAGGTTCGCCCAGAGTTCGAACTGCCATCGTTCGAGGGTCTTTCCCTTGAGGTGTCAAACGCTGAGGTGTCCGACGAAGACGTTGCGGGTCGTCTCGACGCACTGCGTGCGCGCTTCGGCACCCTCGTCGGCGTTGACCGCCCAGCGGCTGAGGGCGACTTCGTTGTCCTCGACCTGAGCGCAAAGATCGGTGACGAGGAAGTGGACAACGTCTCGGGCGTTTCCTACGAGGTTGGCTCGGGCAACATGCTCGAAGGCCTCGATGAGGCACTGACCGGTCTGTCCGCTGGCGAGACCACCACCTTCGTCGCCCCACTCGCCGGTGGCGAGCGCGCGGGTGAAGAGGCAAACGTTACTGTGACCGCGACCTCGGTCAAGGAGCGCGAGCTTCCTGAGGCTGACGATGACTTCGCTCAGATGGCCTCGGAATTCGACACCATCGAAGAGCTCAAGGCCGACCTTGTCGAGCAGGCCAAGTCGATCTCCGTATCGAACCAGGCCGTTGCCGCACGCGACCTCCTGCTGGAAGAGCTCAACAAGATTGAGTTCGCATTGCCACAGGGTGTTATCGAGGCTGAGGTGCACCGCCACCTTGAGGGTGAAGGTCGTCTTGAGGATGATGAGCACCGTGCCGAGGTCACCGAGGACACCAACAAGGCCCTCAAGAACCAGATCCTGCTCGACACCCTCGCTGAGAAGCTCGAGGTCAAGGTCGGCCAGCAGGAACTGCTCGACTACATGATCAACGCTTCGCGTCAGTACGGCATGGACCCACAGCAGTTCATCTCCGCACTCGACCAGCAGGGCCAGATCCCAGCGATGGTCGGTGAGGTGGCTCGATCGAAGTCGCTCGCAATCGCGCTGCGCAAGGTCGAGGTCAAGGACGCTGACGGAAACGTCGTTGACCTGACCGAGTTCATCGGCTCCGATGAGGACGACGCGGCTCAGGAAGCACTCAACGCTGCAATGGCTCAGGCTTCTGAGGCTGTGGAAGAGAACTGATTTCAGTGCGTTCTAGGGCGGCACCCCCGTACGGGGTGCCGCCCTTCGCGTACCCGGCCACACCGGGAAAATACTTGCCGACGACACCCGGGGAATCGTCGTCAAGCCTGCCGAACATGGTGGTCGGCAGTGCGCCGGCTATCGCTGAGAGCGGAACCCCAGCCGATACATTGCCCCCAGTGTGCGCCTTGAGCGAAACGCCCCCGTTCTGGGAGTTTTTGCCTCTGGGTTCGCGTTAAGGTCGAGACAGCATTTACAGCGAAATTTTGATGGGAGTAAGCGTGAACGAGCACATGCCAATCGCGGCTTCGCACGAGACTGCGGGTCTCGGACTCAACGACAGTATCTACAACCGCCTCCTGCGGGAACGCATCATCTGGTTGGGCTCCGAAGTCCGTGACGAGAACGCAAACGCGATCTGCGCGCAGATGCTCCTGCTTGCGGCCGAGGACCCGGACAAGGACATCTTCCTGTACATCAACTCCCCAGGTGGCTCCATTACGGCAGGCATGGCGATCTACGACACCATGCAGTACATCAAGCCCGATGTTGCAACCGTGGCAATGGGTATGGCTGCCTCGATGGGACAGTTCCTGCTCTCATCCGGAACCCCGGGCAAGCGTTTTGCGACCCCATACGCACGCGTCATGATGCACCAGCCATCCGGTGGCATCGGTGGAACGGCAACGGACATCCGCATCAACGCCGAGCTCATCCTGCACATGAAGCGCGTCATGGCGGAGTTGACTGCGGCACAGACCGGCAAGACGGTCGAGCAGATCAACGCTGACGCCGACCGCGACCGCTGGTTCACGGCACCTGAAGCCCTTGAATACGGCTTCATCGACCACGTCATTTCGAGCGCAGACGGCCTGTCCGGCGCGACCCCATCCGCCGAAAAGAACTCGAACGAGTAGGAGACTTATCCACATGAGCACCGAATCCCAGTTCATGGCCACCGCGGCGCGTCTCGCGGGCCCACAGGTCGCTGGCGGACACGCAGGTATCGCTCCTTCGGCACGCTACGTCCTGCCACAGTATGAAGAGCGCACCGCATACGGCTTCAAGCGCCAGGATCCCTACACCAAGTTGTTCGAGGACCGCATCATCTTCCTTGGTGTGCAGGTCGATGACGCGTCCGCAGACGACGTCATGGCACAGCTTCTGGTTCTGGAGAGCCTTGAGCCCAGCCGCGACATCACCCTGTACATCAACTCACCGGGCGGCTCGTTCACCGCGATGACCGCGATCTACGACACCATGCAGTACATCACCTCCGAGGTTCAGACCGTCTGTCTCGGTCAGGCTGCATCTGCTGCATCGGTTCTACTCGCTGCGGGACAGCCGGGTAAGCGTCTTGCTCTGCCAAACTCGCGCATTCTGATCCACCAGCCACGCGTTGAGGGTGGTGCCTACGCTCAGGCATCCGACATCGAGATCCAGGCAAACGAGATTCTGCGTATGCGCACATGGCTTGAAGACACCTTGGCCGAGCACTCGGGTCAAGAGGTCGAGCGCGTCCGCAACGACATCGAACGCGACAAGATCCTCTCCGCTCACGAAGCAGTCGAGTATGGTCTTGTTGACCAGGTACTCGAGAGCCGCAAGGCGAAGGCACTTGGCCGCTGATCACTCCCGCATTTAGCGGTTGATTCCACACCACGGTGCGTCACTTAGTGAAACTGCACCAGTGGTGTGGAATATTGGTTTATAAAGCGGATCTTTGTCCGTATAGGTAAGTAGTAACGCCGACCAGGCAAGGCAAAGGAGGCACCAATGAGTCGACTAGGCGATGGTGCAGACCTGCTCAAATGCAATTTCTGCGGTAAGTCCCAGAAGCAGGTGAAGAAACTCATTGCTGGGCCCGGCGTATATATCTGCGTCGAGTGCATCGAGTTGTGCAACGAGATCATCGAGGAAGAGTTCCACGAGGCCGTGGAAGTCGGTCTTGGCGAGCTTCCCAAGCCCAAGGATATATTTGACTTCCTTGAGCAGTACATCGTGGGTCAGCAAGACGCCAAGCGTTCCCTTGCCGTCGCCGTGTACAACCACTACAAGCGCATCACGGCTTCCACCGAGCCCCGCTCCGTGGGCGCAGGCGATGATGACATTGAGATCGCGAAATCGAATATTCTGCTCATCGGCCCGACCGGATGTGGAAAGACCTATCTCGCCCAGACACTCGCAAAGATGCTGAACGTTCCATTCGCCATCGCGGATGCAACCGCTCTGACTGAGGCTGGATATGTCGGCGAGGACGTCGAGAACATCCTGCTGAAACTCATCCAGGCCGCAGACTTCGACGTCAAAAAAGCCGAGACCGGCATCATCTACATCGACGAGATCGACAAGATCGCACGCAAGGCGGAGAACCCGTCGATCACCCGTGACGTCTCCGGTGAGGGAGTGCAGCAGGCACTTCTGAAGATCATCGAGGGTACCACTGCCTCGGTTCCTCCCCAGGGTGGACGCAAGCATCCACACCAAGAGTTCCTGACCATCGACACCTCCAACGTCTTGTTCATCGTCGCCGGCGCCTTTGCCGGCCTTGAGGAGATCATCACGCAGCGCTCCGGCCGTTCGGGTATTGGCTTCGGCGCCCCGCTTGCTCTCAAGCAGGAGAACGAGAACGTCATGGCCGATGTGCGCCCCGAGGACCTGCACAAGTTCGGTCTCATTCCTGAGTTCATCGGACGTGTTCCCGTGATTTCAACCGTTGCGCCGCTCGACAATGAAGCACTCATGAACATCCTGACCACGCCGCGCAACGCGCTGCTCAAGCAATACCAGAAGATGTTCGAACTCGACGGCGTTGAGCTTGAGTTCACCGAGGATGCGGTTCAGGCGATCGCTGACCAGGCTCTACTGCGCGGAACCGGCGCACGCGGTTTGAGATCAATCCTTGAGGAAGTCCTACAGCAGGTAATGTTTGAGGTCCCATCCCGTGATGACATCGAGAAGGTAGTGATCACGCAGGAGGTTGTCTTGAACAACGTGTACCCAACACTCGTGCCCAAGAGCGTCACCAAAAAGGGCACTCCCCGAGAGAAGAGCGCATAACATTGTCTTCACCCCAGGTGCAGCCCAGCGACCCGACCGCCAACCCGGTCATCCGCCAAGAAATCCTCAACCTTCGCGGAAGTATCGACAACATTGATGCGTCGCTGATGTATCTACTCGCAGAGCGGTTCAAGTGCACTCGCCGGGTCGGCGAACTCAAGGCTCATGCAGGTATCGCAGCATCCGACCCGGAACGTGAGGCAGCCCAAATCCGGCGCTTGACCGCTATCGCCGAGGGCGCTGGGCTGGACACCGAGTTTGCCGAGAAGTTTCGTGAGTTTGTGGTCTCCGAGACGGTACGGCGACACAAGCTGATTGCGCAGGAGATGGGCGAGGCCCCACCTCTGGATACTGTCTCTTGAAGAGCTGGCCGTGAATTCTAGGTGCAGGTAACTGTTCAGTAGTTCGCATCTTCAGCGGCCAGAAGCTGATAAAGGTGTGGGGTCCCAGAGGGACCCCACACCTTTTGTCGTGCTGTCTCACGCAATTTCGCTCATGACTTGTACGTGATAGGCGACGAGGTGGGGTGGTCCCAGCGCACGTTGCGCTGGGACCACCCCACCTCGTCGGCAAGCGATCTACTCGGCGTCGCCTGTGGGGTTGAGTACTCGTTTCAGGAATTCCTGGGTTCGCTCGTGCTGCGGGGCGGTGATGACCTGAGCGGCATTTCCCTCCTCGACAACGACTCCCTGATCCATGAAGATCACGCGGTCCGCAACGTCGCGTGCGAAAGCCATCTCGTGGGTGACCACCATCATCGTCATACCCTGCTGGGCGAGGGAACGCATGACCTTGAGCACGTCTCCAACCAACTCCGGGTCGAGCGCAGAGGTAGGCTCATCGAACAGCATGATGTCAGGGTTCATCGACAGTGCCCGTGCGATGGCAACACGCTGCTGCTGACCACCCGATAGTTGCGCGGGAGTGGCGTTTCCGCGGTCGCCAAGACCAACCAGTTCAAGGTTCTTCAGGGCGATTTTCGTTGCCTCGCCCTTGGACCGGCGAAGTACCTTGCGCTGTGCCATTGTGCAGTTCTCCAACACAGTCATGTGATTGAACAGGTTGAACTGCTGGAACACCATACCTACCCGAGCGCGCAGAGCATCGATATCCAGATCCGGGTCGGTGATGTCCTCGCCGAGGACCGTGATCCTGCCGGAGGTGGTGGTCTCCAACTGGTTCACGCAGCGTAGGAGGGTGGACTTACCGGAACCTGACGGACCGATGATGCACACCACTTCACCCTGGTTGACGGCAAGATCGATGCCCTTGAGAACTTCGCGTTCGCCGTAGGATTTGTGCAGGTTATCTATCGTGACAATTGCGTTGCTCATGATCGGCTTCCTTCCCCGAAACGCTTCTCAAGCCGGCGGGCAAGCAGACCCAGTGGGATCGTGATGCACAGGTACGCGAACCCGACAACGAAGAGTCCAGTCAGGCCGCCCGTACCGTTGTTGAGCGCATCGCGACCGATCTTGGTCAGGTCGAACTGTGAGGCCGCCACACCGATCACGAACACGAGTGAGGTGTCCTTTGTGAGCAGGATGAGCTCGTTGGTCATCGGAGGGAGCACGATACGCACTGCCTGTGGCAGTACCACGGTTATCATCGTGCGGGCGTGGCTCATACCGAGGGAGCGAGATGCTTCGATCTGTCCCTTCGGTACGGCTTGGAGGCCGGCACGCAATACCTCTGCGATGTAGGCGGAGGATACGATGCCAAGAGCCAGAGCGGCTTTCGAGGTGACGTTGGGTAGGTTCACGCCAAACGCGATGGGCAGTGCGAATGCAACCGAGAATACAACGAGCAGTGCGGGGATGCCACGAAAGAACTCGACGTATGCTGTTGCGATCCAGCGGTATAGCCCTACCGAAGACAAACGCATAAGAGCAAGAAGGATTCCGAGCGTGAGTGCTAGCACGAATGCGGAGATCGTGTAGATGATCGTGTTGAGGAACGCCTGTGGGAGCTTTGGCAGAAGGTCAAGTGCCACCTGAACATTGAACATGTTCTGGGATATACGACCCCAGTCCGCGATAGCCACCAGAACCGCAACAACAACGACGAGTATGGCGTACTGAACTATTTGTGAGATGAGGGCACGCTGGCGTGGACTCATGCGAGCCCGGTGCGGTGCCAGCCGTTCAGGTGTGCTGTCGAGCGAGGTGGACATCAGTTATCTTCTGCGCCCACGTGCTTGGTGATGATCTCGTCGTACTCACCCGAGTCCTTGGCGTTCTTGATCGTGGTGTTGAGTGCCTCAACGATTGCGGTGTTGCCTTTCTTCACACCGAAACCGTACTGTTCGTTGGTGTTCTCGGTGTAGGCGATGCTTAGTCCATCGGCCAGGTAAGCCTGCAAGACGCCAAGGTCTGCTACGGCAGCATCGTACTGCTTTGTTGCAACTGATTGGACAACGGAGCCTACCTCTGGGAACTCTGCAACGTCGAGACCTGCCTCTTCTGCGACGGTCTTTCCGGTGGTTTCTGCCTGGACGGCGATGGTCTTTCCGGCAAGTTCGTCAAGGCTTGAGATCGTTAAGCCATCGGCGACAAGGACTCCTTGGTTAGCGTCGTAGTAGGGGTCCGAGAAGTCGAACTTTGCCTGACGTTCCGCAGTGATTGTCATACCAGTTGCGAGGACGTCACAGCTGCCGGCTTCAAAGGCAGCGCCGGAGGACATGGCGTCGAAGTCGTACTGGATGGCTTGGAACTCGAGCCCTAGTTCCTCAGCCGCCAACTTGGTGAGGTCAATGTCGATTCCGGTGAGGTTGCCGTCTTCGCCTTCGTACTCGAACGGCTTGAACGGCGCGTTGGAGCATACGGTGAGTACGCCGTCCGTGACGAGTTCAAGCTGCGGACCAGTGGTGTTCTCACCTGTTGGGTTAGCAGTCTCGTTTGAGTCCTGCGAGCAGGCGGACAGTGCGAGGAGGCCAGCGATGGTAGCGGCCACAACGGTGGTTTTCTTGGAAGCGAACATGGGGTTCCTCGATTCAGGCGAGTGTAGGGTTGAGCAACAATGAACTAATAGTAATCATACGCATGCATAATTATGCATTGCTAGTAGGCCCAATGAGGAATCCCTCACGTTAACTATGCGTAACGTTTTGTAGTTGTGTTTTCGATTGGGCGCACCATGTGAGAGCACCAACCTCATCACACATCTCGGACAGATCCTTCCTCCACATACTTGCGCCAGTTCGAAGGGCCAGAAAACGTCCGAGTGCACCTATTTTGTGTGCCTACCCGGACTAAAAACAGCCCATCGGCATGCGGGAGGGACACGTTCTCGTTCAAAAACGGCACATTGACGACGAGCCGGTTACTTCCCAGCACATGTCGCGCTGGGAAGTAACCGGCTCGTCGAAAATCTGGCTGGTCGTGAGGTCCAGACCTCTGTATAAGCTAACCTTGCCGCTGGACGGAGGCGGGAGGTCAGGACTCCTGAACTGGACCCCCGTACAGTTCGTTGATGGCCCATTCGAAGTCCTTGAGAACCAGGGCACGCTTGACCTTCATCGACGGGGTCAGATAGCCGTTGGCCTCGGTGAAGTCCGTGGTGAGCACCTTGATCTTGCGGATTGACTCAGCACGCGACACGGCCTCGTTGGCGCGGTTCGCTGCCCGGTCCAATGCGGCCAGCACGCTGGGGTTCTCGGCTGCTTCTGCCACGGTCATCGACGGCAGGCCGTGCGACTTGAGCCAGCCCGGAAGCATCTCCGGGTCTAGAGTCACGAGCGCGCCAATGAACGGACGCTTGTCACCCACCACAACCACCTGGGACACGATCGGATGACCGCGGAAACGGTCCTCCAGTAGGGCCGGAGCGATGTTCTTACCGCCAGCGGTGACAATGATTTCCTTCTTACGTCCTGTGATGCGAAGGTATCCATCCTTGTCGAGCGACCCGAGGTCACCGGTGTGGAACCAGCCATCCTGGAGTACCTTGGCGGTCTCCTCGGGATTGCCACGGTAGCCGCGGAACACATGGTCGCCCTTGATCAGGATTTCGCCGTCATCGCTGATGCCCAGTGACACGCCGGGGTATGCGGCCCCAACGGTCCCGATCTTGATGAGGCCGGGACGGTTCACAGCGGAGGGGGCGCAGGTTTCGGTCAGGCCGTAACCCTCGAGGATGGTCAGACCGATGCCACGATAGAAGTGCCCCAGGCGTTCGCCCAGTGGCGCACCACCGGAGATAGCGAATTCTGCGGCACCGCCCAGGGTTTCACGAAGCTTCTTGAACAGCAGCGCCGATGCGATCTGATACTGGACCGACAGCCCAAAGGAAGGACGGCCGCCACCCTCCCAGGCACGTGAGGTCTGGATCGCAACCTTAGCGGCCCAGCGGAACACTTTGAGCTTGAAACCGGTTCCGGCCTTCTGTTCTGCGGCGTTGTAGACCTTCTCAAACACGCGCGGGACAGCCAGCAGGAAGGTGGGCTTGAACGTCGCCAGATCACCGATCAGGTTCTTGGTGTCAGGGGAGTGCCCGAGCACGGAACCACCGGTCACGGAGACAACCGAGATGAAGCGCGCGAAAACGTGTGCGAGCGGCATGAACAGGAGCGTGCGCTTGCCCGGCGCGATGACGGCCTTGAGATCTGAGAGAACGCCGTTGCGGGTCAGGTATACGAAGTTCCAGTGCGTGAGTTCGGTTCCCTTGGGGCGGCCGGTCGTGCCCGAGGTGTAGATGATCGTGGCGACATCGTCGGAGTCGACTGCTGCGCTGCGCTTTTCAACCTCGGCGAGGTCCACAGACTCTCCGCGTTTGATCAGAGTGGTGATCGCGTCGTCCTCGATGGCCAGCACGTCCTGGATGAGTGGCAGGTTCTTCCGGGCCTCGGCCACAACGGAGGCGTGTCCCGCGTTCTCAACGATCACGAGTTTCGCGTTCGAGTCCGAAGCGATCCACTCAACCTGAGCAGCCGAAGACGTCTCGTAGATGGGAACCGGAACTGCGCCAACCGCCCAGCATGCGAAGTCGAGTAGGGTCCATTCATAGCGGGTGCGACTCATGATCGCGATCGTGTCTCCCGCCTCGATACCGGAGGCGATCAGGCCGCGGGCAACCGAGTGAACCTGGTTCTGGAACTCCTCGGCGGTAACCGGAGTCCATGTGCCTCCGAGACCGGACTGAATCTCGAACAGGGCTTCCTTACCCTGCTCGGAAACGCGCTTGGACAGGATGTCGTTGATCGTGAATGTACGTGGGACATCGATCAGGTTGGGCGATGTGGTTTCTTGCATGACACCCTCCTCGGGTGTAACTAATCGTTGGTGTGGTCTAAGCAATAGTGGCGGGGACGCTGTACGTCCCCGCCACTCGCATGCTTAGTTGCGTGGTGTTTTCACTGGTGGTTCACCGAGTTCGTACGAGGTGGCGCTGATACCGCCCTGCACTTGGGTGTCCGCGTCTGCGGCGGCTTCGACCAGTTCCACCGAGCCTGTTGCTCGGCCCGCTGCGACGATGTCCGTCATCGAGTGACGCACCGCCTCAAGGGACCCTGCAGGAACCGCAAGTGTGGCCGCCAAGATGGGGGTCTTCATGGAGACCTTGTTCTCGGACTTGATCTTGCGGAGCACGGCGAGCGCGTTTCCTGCTGCTGCCAGGTCTGCGGGGTTCGCGTTTCCTGCGGCGGTGCGTAGAACCTCAGCGGTTGGCCATGGAGCGTTGTGGATTGAACCTTCGCGCCACCAAGACCAGACTTCCTCGGTCGCGAAGGGGAGAACAGGTGCGAACAGGCGCAGCAGCGTGTCCAAAGCAATCGCCAGCGTGGTGCGAGCCGAGACAGCCGCTTCGCTTGGCACCGAAGCACCATCTGCGTAGGCACGGTCCTTGACCAGTTCGAGGTAGTCGTCGCAGAACGTCCAGAAGAACGATTCGGTGAGTTCGAGTGCACGGGTGTGGTCGTAGGCTTCGAGCGAGGCCGTCGCCTTCTCAACCACATCTGCCAATCCGGCAAGCAGTGCCTTGTCGAGTTCTTCGGTGACGAGAGCCGGGTCCAACACAATCTCGGACTCTGCACCGAACGACAGCGCGAACTTCGAGGCGTTGAGGATCTTGATCGCGAGGCGGCGACCGATCTTCATCTGGCCAACCTCGAATGCAGCGTCAGTTCCCAAACGTGCCGAAGCAGCCCAGTAACGTACCGCGTCGGAGCCGTGCTCTTCGAGCAGACCCATTGGGGTAACAACGTTGCCCTTGGACTTCGACATCTTCTTGCGGTCTGGGTCTAGGATCCAACCGGAGATGGCGGCGTGCTTCCATGGCAGCGAGTCGTGCTCGAGGTGGGAGCGCACCACGGTTGAGAACAGCCAGGTGCGGATGATGTCTTGACCCTGTGGGCGCAAGTCCATGGGGAACACGCGCTCGAACAGGTCGGGGTTGGACAGCCAGCCACCGGCGATCTGCGGGGTCAGGGACGAGGTCGCCCACGTGTCCATGATGTCCGGGTCACCGATGAAGCCGCCTGCAACGCCGCGCTGGTCAGCGGTGTAACCGGCAGGAACGTCGGAGGACGGGTCAATCGGCAGGCTGTCCTCGGAAGGAACGATCGGGTTCGACCACTGTGGTTCGCCCTCTGCGTCTACTGGGTACCACACAGGGAACGGCACACCGAAGAAGCGCTGGCGGGAGATCAGCCAGTCACCGTTGAGTCCGCCAACCCAGTTGGAGTAGCGAACCTTCATGAAGTCAGGGTTGAAGTCGAGTTCCTCACCACGGCCCAGAAGTTCGGCACGCAGTGGGCGCGCGTCCCAGTCGCGGCCACCATTGCGGATGTACCACTGGCGGGAGGTCACGATCTCGAGTGGCTTGTCGCCCTTTTCGAAGAAGTTGGCCTTACGCTGCGTGGCAACCGGTTCACCGTCCAAGTCCCCGGCTTCGCGCAGGGCGTCAACGACAGCCGTGCGCGCGGAGAACGTGGTCTTGTTCGCGATGTCCTCGAACAGCGCGCGGCCAGCGGAATCAGTGATCCAGTCCGGGGTTTCGGCGATGATACGGCCGTCACGGCGGATGATCGAGCGGGTTGGCAACTGCAGCTCACGCCACCACTGAACGTCGGTGAGATCACCGAATGTACAGCACATGGCGATACCCGCACCCTTGTCCTTTTCAGCGGCAGTGTGTGCCAGAACCGGAACCTCGACGTTGAACAGCGGCGAGGTGACGGTCGTGCCGAACAGGTGCTGGTAGCGCTCGTCATCTGGGTGGGCGATCAGAGCAACACAGGCTGCGAGAAGCTCGGGACGAGTCGTCTCGATCTGCACTGGCGTGCCATCGGCCTGATGGAAGTTGACCTTGTGGAAGTGGCCCGGGTAGTCGCGTGCCTCAAGTTCAGCCTGGGCAACGGCGGTCTGGAAGGTAACGTCCCATAGGCCTGGAGCCTCGGCTTGGTAGGCCTCGCCGCGTGCAAGGTTGCGCAGGAACGCGGTCTGGGCCACGGCCTGAGCGTCTTGGCCGATGGTCTGGTAGGTGCGGGACCAGTCAACGGACAGGCCAAGGTGACGCCACAGCGCCTCAAACTGCTTCTCATCTTCACCGGTGAGGCGTTCGCACAGTTCTACGAAGTTCTTACGGGAGATCGGCTGCTGGTCGGCTGCCTTGACGGACTTGCCTTCAGCGCCCTGCAGTGGCGGCTCGTAGCCTTCGACGTAGGGCAGCGACGTGTCGCAGCGGACGCCGTAGTAGTTTTGCACGCGGCGCTCGGTGGGCAGGCCGTTGTCGTCCCAACCCATGGGGTAGAAGACTTGCTTGCCCTGCATGCGCTTGTAGCGTGCGACAACGTCGGTGTGGGTGTACGAGAACACGTGTCCTACGTGCAACGATCCCGAGACGGTCGGTGGAGGGGTATCGATCGAGTAGACCTGCTCGCGGGTCGCGTTCGTATCGAATGCGTAGGTCTTGTTCTCGTCCCACGCGGTGTTCCATGTTGCTTCGATGCCGTCCACGCTCACGCGGTCCGGTACTGCGCGCACGGTGGCGCGAACCGGGGTTGCGGAGGTTTGCGGGGAAGCCGTTTCGTCAAAGGCACTCATGGTTCACTATTCTCCCATAAATGCCGCTCTGCTTTGGGTGACTAGTCGGTATGTGGCACTGTGATTCCGGCTTATACATTGGCGACGAGCCCGCACCTTCCAGCCCCACCCCACCTTCGCGGTGGTGCGGGTCGGTTGGAGATATGCGAGACAATGTGGGCATGGAACTTCGCGTATGGGCGCCAGACACAATCGGTGAGATCACACATGGCACTGACCTCGGCGAACTGATCGTCACGCATCTGCCCGACCTCGCCGACGGGGACATTGTGTGCGTCACCTCCAAAATTGTGTCCAAGGCCGAAGGACAGATACTCACCGCAACCGACCGCGAAGACGCGATCACCAGTGAAACCGTCCGACTCGTCGCCAAGCGAACCCGGCCGGACGGGCCACCGCTGCGAATCGTCGAAAATCATCTCGGGCTCGTCATGGCCGCCGCTGGCGTGGACGCCAGCAACACCGCCGATGGAACGATCCTGTTACTTCCACGCGATCCCGATGCGTCGGCCGTGCGAATGCGCGCCGCAGTGCGCAAGCGGTGCGGGGTGAACGTCGGCGTGGTCATCTCCGACACCGCGGGCCGCCCGTGGCGGGCAGGGCTGACCGAAATCGCCATCGGCTGCGCAGGCCTCACCCCGCTTGAAGACTTCCGTGGCGCGAGCGACACGGCCGGACGCGAACTGTCCGTGTCCGTGACCGCAGTCGCGGACGAACTGGTCAACGCCGCCGAACTCGCCAAGGGCAAGCTGGGTGGACGGCCGCTCGCTGTGGTGCGTGGGCGTGGTGACCTAGTGCTTCCCATTGGCGACGATGGGGCCGGGGCGCGCTCGCTCGTGCGGCTCGGGGAATCGGACCTGTTCTCGATGGGCACAGCCGAAGCAATCGAGTACGGGCGGTCCCTTGCCTCCCCTCGCTGAGCGTCCCCTCTCGCATGACTATCGAGTGCGCGATTGTGCGAGCGCGTAAGGGGCCAGGCAGGCCTCGCTCATCAGAGCCTAAAGACCAGGTAGGATGCTGTAAAGTTCGCTTCCAGATCAGGGATCACACGTGCCGCAGCAGAGTACCCGTCAACCGCTCTACATTGCCATGACTTTGGCTGTCGGAGCGATCGCCTACTTCATCAACGGGCTCACCCAAGCAATGACAAAGATCCCTATCGTACTCGGGGTGGGAGACTACCTCGAAGGAGAGGTAGGACGACTCGCTCCCACACAAGCGGTCTACTACTCTGAAACGCTAGTCGGTATTGAACGCATCGCGAATAATCACACGACTTCGGCGCTCGCGGTCCTGTTGATCGCGGCGGCGATTGCCTGCGCCCCACAGATCCGACGTGCGATTAACCTCGAAGTGCCTCGGAGTCGAGGGCAAATGACCGCGATGTTTCTGATCCTTGCCGCTATCGTGCCTTCGAGCGTCGCCCACTCGCTCAACACCTGGATACTGGAGCGACAGGGAGTGGAACTGGGAGAGCGTTACGTTAGGCCTTCGGACTTCCTTGAACTCGTTGGGCTGCTCCTATTCGTAGGCATTGCTCTCTTGATCTATGTATCCCGGCGAGTCAAAGCAGCGCAGTATGCCGCGTATATGCAGCAGAACCATAGTGCCCCTCCGGTTTAGCAGTTATCTGATGTCATTGTGAGCCAAAAACTGTTGTAACTAACCATAAAAGATGGCTAGTTGCAACAGTTTTTGGCTCGGTAGCAGTTTCCGGTCCGCCCGGGGTCGAGGAATCTGGGGTTAGCCGAACACGATCAGTGGGCTACCCGTGCGCGGATTGGTCATGACCGTTGAATCGACGCCATAGACCTTGCGGATTAGCGCCTCGGTCAGAACCTCAGACGGTGGTCCAGAGGTGACAAACTTGGCGCGGTCCATCACGATCAGCTCGTGCGCGAACGTGGCCGCGAGGTTCAGATCATGCAAAGCGGTCAAGACCGTCTTCCCAGCAGCGGCCAATTCGCGGAGCAAAGCGAGCGTGGAAAGTTGCGCGGCAACGTCAAGGTGATTGGTCGGTTCATCGACTATCAAAATGTCTGTCTGCTGCGCCAACGCCTTTGCGATCAACACGCGCTGACGTTCACCACCCGACAAGGTCCCAAACTCTCGATCCTTAAGCGCTGTCATCCCCACGAGTTCCAGGCATTCGACCGCAACCTCGACATCTAGCGTTCGCGGGCTGGAAAGCACTGACCGATGCGGAATGCGCCCAAGCAGCACGACATCAAATACAGTCAAAGCTCGGTCGGCGGATGCGCTCTGTTCCACGTAGGCGAGGGTCTTGGCCTTTGTTCGTGGCCGCTCAGCCAGCCAGTCGGTCCCTGCAACCTCCACCGTGCCTGCATCAGGTTGCTGAACTCCTGCCAAGATACGCAGCAGTGAGGATTTGCCTGACCCGTTGGGGCCGATCAGCGCAGTGACCTTACCGTGAGCGATATTCTCGCTTAGTCGCGTCAAGATTTGTGTCGACCCGACTCCCCATGACACGTCCTCGAATGAAAACGCTGGTGCATGATCCGCACTCAACTCAGCCGAAACGGCGGGGGAGGTGGGCTGGGTGGCGGCAGGATCGTCGTCAATGGAAAAACTCACGAACTGACCCCTCTCGAACGCCACAAGACAAACGCAAACACGGGCGCGCCGACAATCGCGGTCACAATGCCGACTGGCAGCTCGCGCGGTTCGAACACGGTTCGAGCGAGCGTATCCGCCCAGATCAGGAATACCGCACCCACCAGTGCGGATGCAGGCAGCAGGAAGCGGTGGCCGGACCCGGCGATTAAACGGACCACGTGCGGGACAATCAGACCGACAAACCCAATTGAACCGGACACAGACACCATCGCGCCCGTCAGCAGCGCGACCGCCAGAAGCAAACCCCAGCGCCAGCGCGAGGCATTGATACCAAGGGACCGGGCAGAATCGTCGCCAAACGTGAACGCGTCAAGCACATTGCCGGTGGCCGCGAGCGGCACGCCCAACACCACCAGCGCTACCCCCGCGATGGCAACCGACTGCCACGTCGCGGAACCCACCGACCCCATGAGCCAGGCGAGAACCTCACGGTAGGAATCGCCCGAAGCCGACCAGAAAATGATGAAACTCGTCACCGCCGCACACAGTTGACTGACCGCAAGACCAGCCAAAACAGTGCGAGTGGGCGTGAGTTGTCCCAACGACCCCGCCAAGGTAAGCGATGCCGCCAGCGCCGCGACCGCACCTACGAATGCAGCCACCGGGAGCAGCACGCCTACTCCCAGCAACAACACGAGCACCGCGCCCAATGACGCACCCGAAGACAGCCCGAGGAGATACGGATCGGCCAGCGGATTGCGGGTAAGCGACTGCATGATCGCGCCGCTGACCGCGAGGCCAGCACCCACGCATGCCGCCGTCAATACCCGGGGGAGTCGCAACTCCCACACCATCGCATCGCGCAGTATCGACAGTGGTTCGAGACCGAGCAACTGGCCGAAGCCGAGGTGATGCGTAATAGACGCAAACACCTCGGCAGGACTCAGCGCGGCAGGTCCGATCGCGACGGCAACGGCGACCGACACGGCCAACGCCGTGACCAGCGCGATGAGAATGAGCGGGCGGGTTAGTTTCATTTACTCGAAGGACAGGTCAGCCAATTGTGCGGACAGATCAGTAGCCGCGGACACAGAACGGACGCCCGCCTCGGTCGCGGGGAACGGAACCACGAGATAGCGCTCGTTCTGCACTGCAGTCAGCTTGGCGGTCGCCGGGTTGCCCTCAAGTACGCCGATCTTCTTCTCGGTCGTGCCCCACGCGGAATCAACCAGCACGATCACATCCGGGTCGGCCTCAATGACCTTCTCCCACGATATCGAACCCCATGTGTCCTCGATGTCTGCCGCGATGTTGGTGAGTCCGATCGTGTCCATCGTCAACTGGGCAGAACCCTTGCCACCGCCCACAAACGGCGTATCCGAACCGGAGGAGTACCAGAGCGCGGTCAGGCCACGCTCATCTTTGGTGACCTGTTCGAGTTCTGCCTTCTGATTCTCGACGAGTTGGCTGGCTTCTGCTTGACGGTCGAATACCTGCCCCATCAGTTCGATTTCGTTGAACACATCCTCATAGGTGAGCGGGTCTGGCTGATAGCCCGGTTCCTTGCATGCGCTTGGGGCGACAAGAGTGTTGACTCCGAGGCTCTCAAAGGTGTCGCGTTCACCCATTCCGTCAGCGGAAAGGTTAGACTCCCAACCCACATAGATGAGATCTGGTTCAAGTTCGAGGAGAGTTTCGGTGCCAGAGAGCTTGTCCGAGAGTGGTGTTTCGATTGCTTCGTTGCCTTGCGCTGGGGCTTCGAGCCATTCCGGTAGCGGGCCGTCCTGGTAGGTCGTGCCGATGATGCGGTCACCCACGCCAAGCGCCAGCATCATTTCCATGGTCGAGGACTTGGCGGTGACAACCTTTTGAGGTGCTCCCGCGAACGTGGTTTCAGTGCCGCAGGTGTCAATGGTGAGGGGATAGGTTGTCTCGAGTGCGTCATCGGTCGGTGACGCAGAGGTATCCGGTGATGTGACCTCAGCAGAAGTGTTGTTTTCTTGTTCCGGGGTCTGTGAAGAGGGAGAACATCCGGTCAACACGAGCAGTGAGGCGGACAGGGCGGAGGTTGCCAATACGAACTTGCGGTTGGCGAAAGTCGAACGTGACATGAGGAAGTGAACCTAGCTGCGGGATGAACCGCATAACCAACCCGTGCAATTCGTGGTGCAATGTGCGGCACGACTGGCAGTGCAGTAACCAGTACAACCGGCGAAGGAAATCCACGCGCAGCAACGTTGCAGGATTGTATGTTCGGATAGATAGCGCCGACCCGTGTGCGCTGATCAACAGACTAAATCGAGCCTGTATACACGCGACCAAAGCCAGCCGCGAGATCCGATATGAGTCTACACCTGCGGTGTTTCAAGCATGTGACACGTGGGCTTGGGCTGCTCTTGTTCAATGCCTGACAACCGAAGTGTGGTTGTGCTACAGAGTATTCCGACGGGGTGGGGATTTACACTCCAAACTGTGTAGAAAGTATCCATACTTCGTGGAGTAAACCCCCACCCCGTTCAAGGTTTAGGAAGAGAGTTCTTGGTCGCGTGCGATCGTTGCCTTGACCGCGTCGGCCACGTTACTCAGGAACGCGTTCGACTCGAGCGACATCAGCCCAGCAACGGTTGTTCCGCCGGGGGAGCAGACCTGGTCGATGAGGTTCCACGGCGATTCGTCAGACTCCTTAACCAGAGCAGCCGAACCGAGCACCGCCTGAGCAGCGATCTTGGTGGCTGTTGCCTTGGGCATACCGGCCGCGACGGCTCCACGAGCCAGCGCGTCGATAAACAAGAACGCCCAAGCCGGGGACGAACCCGCGATTGCCGTAAACGCCGAGAACTGGGATTCGGGGACCTCGACAACCTCACCGATGGACTCAAACACCCGGCGCACGGCGGTGTGGTCCTCATCCGTGGCAAGCTTGTTAGCGCAAATCCCCGACATACCCTGGCCAATCCGCGAGTTCACGTTCGGCATGACACGAGCGATACGCTGCTCCGACCCAACCAACTCGGCAAGATTATCCAGCGAAAGCCCCGCAGCAATCGACACGATGAACGGCTTCTTCTCGGCAAGAGTCTCACGAATCTCCGCCGCGACAACGCCAAGCACCTGGGGTTTAACCGCGAGAATGAGAACATCAGCCGCCGCAGCCACCTCAACGTTGGTGTCGAGCGCACGCGTACCGGTTGCCTGAGCGAACGCGTCACGCTCAGCCTTCGACCGCGACGAAAACACGATGTCCGACGCCGCAACCACACCACCATCAATAAGGCCGTGCACGATCGCACCGCCCATGTTACCCACGCCGATGAACCCGTAAACTGCCACTGTCATTCCCCTTCAAGTGCGAAAAGTTTGCTCCCATCAACTTACATCGTTCGCCGCGCGAGTGCCCTGCGCGTCTGGCGTTGCGCTCGCGTGGTGTGGCTAGGAAGTAGCGGTTTGGAAGTAGTCGTCAAGGGCACGCTCGACTGGGCTCTCCAAGTCCACCGTCATCTCGACGACGGGAACTTGTAGACCGTCTTGGTTCTTCTGGGTGGTCTCGACAGGGGAGTGGATGTCCCCTTTTCCCATGTAGAAGAAGTCGGTTCCTTCGACATCATCCTTCTTCACGAATACGTGGAGATCATTTGTGTTACTGAGTAGGGCCTGAATCTCAGCGGACTGTAGAGTGCGCTTTGACTTACTGCACCAGGCGATCTGCGATTGGTTAATAAAACCTTCTTCGTAGTGCACTGCAGAAGTGATGGTGTCGCTCTTGTGATACGTGATGAAGATTGGGCAGGTCTGAGTTGCACGATCAATTTTGTAGCCATACATCGTGGACTGTTGGTTGTTTTCCCAGTTAAGCAGCCTGCACACATCCTTACGGGAGTAGCGCATGCCGAGTTTAAGAGGTGTGCTCCAGGAGTACCGGTGCCGTGCTAAATGCAGGCCCGTTTGCAGGATGTCCTTGAGGTGCTCACGGAACAGTTTGCCAGAGCGGTATTGAGCGAGTATCTGCTCATTGAGGATGTACGCGCCGTGCTCAACTCGAACAACTGGCTGCGTGCCGTACTTTTTGCGTTCGGCTTCCGTAAAGAAGGAGAGGTCAAAGATACGTCTTATGGAGGTGAGTGTCGCTTTGTCGGTGCGTAGCCTGTTCTTCTCAAGGAATCTGTGGGTTGCGTCAATGCCGGAAGTGCCGCCCTGCTTAATCAGGAGATCAAGAATGAGTAACTCATGTGGGCGTTTGCCGTTGAGGAATTCGGTGGAAGCGTAGGTCAATGTCTGGTGCTCTAAGGCGTTGGGCTTAGAGCTTTCCAGTTTCGTCCTGGTGAGGAATTGCCAGTAGTTTCCTTCTTTTGATGCGAGGACTACAGGGTCGAGGGTGTCCTGGGTGGCGAAGTCGAACAAGGTCGGAATGCGGTTGAGCCGATACTGGAGGTCAAGGACTTCCTTTTTCAAGGCTCCCAGCGAGTCCAGTTTGGTTTTAGCTAGCGACTGAAGAACTCGTTCGCGTGCTACCAGATCGAAGTTCACTGAAGATACACCGGCAATGGCGCCGGCTTCTTCTGCTTGGATCATCTTTTGGCGGATGAGGTCTTTGTTCCGAGAACTGTCGCCCAGAAGGGCGATAGGGACTAGGTAGTTATTTGTGTAGTTCCCAATAAAGTCGATTACAACTAGGTATTCCTTACCGGTGGCTTTGCGGAGTCCTCGACCAAGCTGCTGCGTAAAGATGATGCTGGATTGGGTGTTCCTCAGCATGACAACCTGATTCACCGAGGGGATATCTATGCCTTCGTTGAAGATATCGACGGTCAGGATGTAGTCGAGTTCGCCGCGTTGTAGCGCGCAGACTACGTCTTCTCGGACGCTGATTGGATCGTCACCGGTGAGTGCTTGTGTGCGTAAAGGTTGGTTGTGGACAGTGCGGGTGTTCAGAAGTGCTGACAGTTCGTGCGCTTCATCTTTGCGGCTGCAGAACATGAGGCCGCGTACCGGAACGCCAGCGTGCCCGTAGGTTTCGAGCGCCTGGACTAGGTGAGTTACTCGCTCGGAGGAGATAAGCCGACTGAGATCAGCGGCGTCGCTGATCGTTTGGCCTTGGTCGGTGGTGTATTCGGTTACCCCGTAGTAGTGAAAGGGCGAGAGCATGTCCTCTTCGAGTGCACGCTGAAGCCGGATCTCGTACGGAACATTGAAGTCGAACAGTTCGTAGATGTTGAATCCGTCGGACCTCTCGGGCGTTGCAGTGACGCCCAACAGAAACTGGGGCCGCAGGTAATCCAGTACTCTCCTGTAACTGTCAGCTCCGGCTTTGTGCACTTCATCTATCAGGATGTAGTCGAAAGATTCAGGGTCGATGGTATGAAGTACATCTGGTCGGGAGAGCGTCTGGATAGTCGCAAACACGTACTTGCGGCCCAGGTCCTTGCTGCCTCCGGTTAGCTTGCCAAAATCAGTCTGTGGTGCGGAAAGGACTCGTTGGAACTCGTAGATTGCACGGTCGAGGATTTGTTCTCGGTGCACCACGAATAGCATTCGTTCAGGCTGGAAGGCGCGTACGTCAAGTGCCGTGAGAATGGTTTTACCCGTCCCGGTAGCAGAAATAACAACCGCTCGTTTCTCCCCGGCGTCCCGCACTGTTTGGATTTGTATCAGTGCGTCGCGTTGCATCGCATTGGGAACAACGAGCGCGGTTGCCGGTGCCTCATTGGCAGAGCTGTGCGTTGGGAGGACTCCGCTGGCGATCGCCTCCAGGCCACGTTCTAGGGTGTCTGTTGGATCGGTTTCTTCAGTGAATGGGGTGTCGTAAGTGCCTATTGGGAGGTCGTCATTCCCGCCTTCATTCGTGGATTGAACGACTGGAACGTGGCGCGGCACGTAGCGTGATTCGTACTCGGTGATCCACTCGGAGGTCAACAGGACGCTGTTACGGGTCTGGTCGTTGAGCGCCGTTTGGATCTGGTGCACGATGTCGCCGTCCGGCATCGCCGCAAACTTGATGTTCCACTCGTTGTTCTTAATGAGCGCAAAATGGGTGAGGTTTGAACTTCCAACGATTGCGGTATGCGTGTCAGGCTGCTCGAATAGGTATCCCTTGGCATGAAACCCGCGCTGGTTATCGTTGAAAATCCGTACGGTGGTGTTTGGGAGGTTGAGGAGTTCGCGGAATACGGATGGTGAGTTGAAGCCGAGGTAGTCCGAAGTGATGATGGTGCCACTCGCACCTGAATCGAGGATCGCTTGTTTGAGCAAAGCGATGGCTGAACTGGTCACGAATGCCACTGAGAACGTGAACGATACAGCCGTGTGCAACTCGTGTTTAAGAGCCCGCAGCATCGTGTTGCCATCAACATTGGCGATTAATTGGGGCTGCTGCGCCCGGTTTGAAGATGTGCTTCGGTCGAGGAAGCCGAAAGTCAAGTCCGCTAGTAACGGCTCATGCGGGGCGCTCATGAGAACTTGGAAACGAGTAGTTCCACCGCGGGTACATCGGCCGGCGCCCATTCAACGGTGTGGAGGTCGTTTGGGTCCAGCCAGCGCTCTTCGGAGTGTTCGGTGAGGGTTGGGGCGCCTTGGATGATTTCGCACAGGTATGTTGTCAGTGAAACGATGCCGAAGTCATATTGATGGTCGGTGGTGGTGACGAACTCTCCCACCTGGATGGTGCAGCCAAGTTCCTCTTCGATTTCGCGTTTCAGCGCTTCCGGGGCACTTTCTCCTACTTCAACTTTTCCGCCGGGGAACTCCCATAATCCGGCCAAGCTCATATTGGGGCCACGCTTGCATGCGAATATCTGGCTGTTCTTTATGATGACGGCGCCGACGACGGTTATGTGCTTCACAGGGGTCCCCAACCTAAGTCTCTAATTTGAGCTCAGGCGATGGAAGCGCAAGAGCCATGTTGAGCTTACGAAAATCTGCTCCGACAAGCTAGGACCCTGCGACGGTGTCGTGTCTCTGGGCTGCTTTGGGTTTTACGACTGATTAGCGACGACGTCACAAGCCACAGCGCATCGTGCGTTGCGGCGTGAGTTGGGTGGCGTCTACATCTGTGGGGCTCGGACCGTTGAACGGTCCGAGCCCTCACGGGTTGGTGGTAGGTCGATCAGGGGATGGTCAGAAGTAATAGCCGCTCACGTCGAACACGTAGAACGCCGCGGGGAATACCCACACGGCGAGTTGCAAGGTCACGTACAACATCATGTTTGTGCGCCGACCACTGGAACTCGCGCCGAGCATGAGCCCACCGAAAACTGGGGGAAGTACGAGCCCGCAGGCGGAAAGGACGAGGAAGAGCCCGAAGGTCAGTGGCGTAACGAGATTTGAGGAAATGGTCAGAATCAAGAGCGGCACTGACCAGAGCGTTGTCAGATAGGTTTGGGCAACCGCAGCGCTCAAGGCATCGATGAACGATATCCGTTGCCTGGTGACGAAACCGGTGACCATTCCAAGCAGAGCCAGGATGGGCCAAACCAGTACAACAACGATTTGAGCGGCGAGCATACCGAACAACTGGGTGCCTGCTGCCTCAGCAGATCTGTACGGGTCGTCGGTCATTGGAAAGTTGAAGCTAAGAACGAGCACGAGGACGCATTGCAGCAGGGCGATTTGAGTGAGTGCGTTGTGTTGCGGTTTGCTGTGCCATTTAAGGAGTTTGATGCTGCGGCTCGGGTTGAACGCGAGGATCGCGCCCGTTGCAGCTAAGAGAACGCGAAACGGTTTGGGCTGTTGAGCATGAGGCTGCTGGGGTGGGTGCGGAGGCGGTGCGGGTAGTTCGTGGGGCAGTGGTGCGAAGCTTTGGAAACTCATTTGTTCTCCTCGGTCGGTTGTGGTCAACATCGAGGCTATGGGTGTGGTTGAGCAGGCTAGACGGTATCCACATGGGGAGTCCGTCATCCGCAATTACCCGTGGTAACTAGGCCGCAACCAATTTGTGTGTTAACGCGAGCCGAGCCGCGTCGATGGGGTCTTTTTCGTCCGAGTCCACACTTTTTAACTATGCACCCGGACGAAAAACACCCCACCGAGGGGGAGGTGCTAGAGAACGTCAACAGGTAGAGGCGACAGGGTAACGAACGTTACGTTTCTTAACGGTTGTTCGTAGGGTGAACGTGCTGGAGTTCGGGAGCGTGCTCGGGCATACTGGAATGGTGCCAAACACTGAACGCGAGAACCTGATGACCGGGCGTGGAGCCGTTGCTCCGTCCGTAGGGTCGCTGTTCGCTGGCGCATGTTGTTGCTGTTGTTGATCCGATTCCCCACCCGAACACGAATCAATCCAGCGCGAATCGCATCCCACTCCTAACACTGCTGAATCATGCAGTGAGGCGTATCTGCACGCGGGAAACCTGTCCCGCCGCCTAACGGGAACAACGGGAGAGCGAGCGCACAGCACCGAAAGAACCCATAACACTCATGTCACTCGACGTCGCCACCCCACAGGCAAAACACGTTGCATTCCCCACAACATCGGCCCACACCGCGCACGGTGTCCGCACCGCAACGTTGGACCGCGCACCCTATGCTGCCGCACCAACCACCACAACGGAACACGACAGTAAAACTGGCCGGATCGTCGCCAATCAGAAAACCGCACGCAACACCACGCCAGAAGCGGAATTTGACGAAATTTCGCGGAAACTGACCGCTGGACCGCTCACCCTCGAATATCTTGTGTCGTACGCCATTGAGGCGTACTCGAAACGCTGACAAACCGGGCGCTCAAGACTGCGACCAGTGAGGCCGACAACGAGCAAGACACCACCCGGCGAGATGCTGTCGGCGCGTCGCGGTGCACGATGTGACAGCGCGGCCCAACAGGACTAGGATGGTAAAGATTTTTGAGCGTTGATCCGGCAATCACCGGGGAGCTTCCGGAAGAACCGGCTTAGTCACGCGTCGCGGTCACCGTAAGGCCCGCGTGCGCATCGCAAGATGCGTGATGCCCGCGAAGCACAGCCTCAGTAGAACCGGACGGGGAGGCCCGTCACAGCCTAGGAGAGCGGTCGAAGACATATGCGCGAATTCCCCGAAATGGGGAACCACGTCATCTTTGGCAAGCGGGGTGGTACCGCGGCCCAACGCACACGCGTTTTGGAGTTCGTCCTCGCACATCGAATGCATAGGTCCACCCAGGAGCGCCACCAAGATGAGCCTTGGCCCGAATAACTCGTATCCGCTGCACCGCGACCAAAAAGGCGTGCAAGCGTCCCCGCACCTGCCAACGCTTGAGGAAGATGTCCTTGAGTATTGGAAAAAGGACGATACTTTCCAGGCCTCCATTGACCAGCGTGATGCTGGGGTTGATGGCTCGAACGAGTTCGTGTTCTATGACGGCCCTCCCTTTGCGAACGGCCTGCCGCACTACGGCCATCTTCTGACTGGTTACGCCAAGGATGTTGTGCCTCGTTTTGAGACGATGCGCGGTAAGCGGGTTGAGCGTCGTTTTGGGTGGGACACGCACGGTTTGCCTGCGGAGCTTGAGGCTGAGCGGATCCTCGGTATCACGGATAAGTCCCAGATCGAAGAGATGGGTATCGGTACGTTCAATGAGGCGTGCCGCACTTCGGTGCTGAAGTACACGAAGGAATGGGAAACCTATGTGACCCGCCAGGCGCGCTGGGTTGACTTCGAGAACGACTACAAGACCCTTGACGTGACGTTCATGGAGTCTGTTATCTGGGCGTTTAAGACTCTGCATGACAAGGACTTGGCTTACGAGGGTTATCGTGTGCTGCCGTACTGCTGGCATGACGAAACCCCGCTGTCCAACCACGAACTGCGCATGGATGATGACGTCTATCAATCGCGTCAGGACCCTGCGCTGACCGTTGGGTTGCGCCTTGACTCGGGCGAACTCGCACTGATCTGGACCACCACGCCGTGGACTTTGCCGTCCAACCAGGCCGTCGCTGTCGGACCGGATGTGGACTACGTGATCGTGGCTCCGGGCACGGACTCGGCATTCGCGGGGGACAAGGTACTTCTCGGTGCCGCGCGCCTGTCCGCGTATGCGAAGGAACTCGGCGAGGACGCAACCGTCCTGGAAACCGTGAAGGGTTCACAGCTTGCGGGCCGCCGCTACGCTCCAGCGTTCCCATACTTCGCAAACGACCCAGAAAACCCTGCCCAGCACCAGATCATCGTCGCGGACTACGTGACCACCGAAGACGGTACGGGTCTGGTCCACCAGGCGCCAGCGTTCGGTGAAGACGACATGATCGCCTGCGACGCCGTGGGCATCAAGCCCGTTGTGACCGTGGATGAGAAGGGCCAGTTCAACGCTCTCGTGCCGGACTACACCGGCCAGCAGGTGTTCGACGCCAACCCAGCGGTCATCAAGGACCTCAAGGAAGGCACCGGACCGCTCGCGCACGTTGCGCCAGAACTGCGCGCCAAGGTCATCCGCCACGAAACCTATCAGCACTCCTACCCACACTGCTGGCGCTGCCGTAACCCGCTGATCTACAAGGCCGTGTCCTCGTGGTTCGTTCGCGTGACCCAGTTCCGCGACCGCATGGTTGAGCTGAACGAGGACATCACCTGGACCCCGGAGCACATCAAGCACGGACAGTTCGGTAAGTGGCTTGAGGGCGCACGTGACTGGTCGATCTCGCGTAACCGCTACTTCGGTACCCCAATCCCCGTGTGGGTTTCGGACAACCCGGAGTACCCACGTACGGACGTGTATGGTTCTTTAGCTGAGCTCGAAGCCGACTTCGGCCGCCTGCCACTCAACGACAAGGGCGAGCCTGACCTGCACCGCCCATACATCGATGACTTGACCCGGCCAAACCCGGACGACCCGACCGGCCAGTCCACGATGCGTCGCATCCCTGACGTTTTGGACGTGTGGTTCGACTCCGGTTCGATGCCGTTCGCGCAGGTCCACTACCCGTTCGAGAACCGTGACTGGTTCGAGCACCACTACCCAGGCGACTTCATCGTCGAGTACATCGGTCAGACGCGCGGCTGGTTCTACCTGCTGCACGTGCTCGCGACCGCTCTGTTTGACCGCCCCGCGTTCCGCACGGCTGTCAGCCACGGAATCGTGCTCGGTTCGGATGGCCGCAAGATGTCGAAGTCGCTGCGCAACTACCCGGACGTGTCCGAGGTATTGAACCGTGACGGCTCCGACGCGATGCGCTGGTTCCTGATGTCCTCGCCGATTCTGCGCGGTGGAAACCTGATCGTGACCGAGGACGGTATCCGCGATTCGGTGCGTCAGGTGCTGCTGCCGGTGTGGTCCACGTACTACTTCTTCACGCTGTATGCGGGTGCCGCTAACGGCGGTGAGGGCTATGTCGCTCGCGCTGTGCGCGCCGACGAGGTGGCCGGGCTGCCGGATATGGACCGTTACCTGCTGGCTCGCACCCACAACCTGGTTGCGAGCGTCACCGAGCAGATGGACCGCTACGACATCGCTGGCGCGTGCGAGTCCGTGCGCGAATACCTCGACGCCCTGACCAACTGGTATGTGCGCACCCAGCGTGACCGCTTCTGGCGCGAGGACCACAACGCATTCAACACGTTGTTCACGGCCCTCGAAACCCTCACTCGCGTCATGGCGCCGTTGGCACCACTGCTCGCCGAGGAAGTATGGCGCGGCCTGACCGGCGGACGTTCCGTCCACCTCCAGGACTGGGTTGACCTGTCCGGCTCGTTCGGCGAGGTGCTGATTGCCGACGATACCCTCGTTGGCACCATGGAGCAGGTTCGCAACGCGGTATCGCTTGGGTTGTCGTTGCGCAAAGCGAACAAGCAGCGTGTGCGCCAACCGCTCGCCAAACTCACGGTGGTTGTTCCTGACCAGCAGACCCTGTCTCCGTACACGAACATTCTCGCGTCTGAGTTGAATGTCAAGAGCGTTGAGCTGACTGAACTGTCTGAGGAAGCGACGGCAGCGTACGGCATCACGCAGAACCTTGCCGTGAACGCCCGTGCGGCCGGTCCACGTTTGGGCCGCGGCGTGCAGGCGGTCATCAAGGCCGCGAAGGCTGGCGACTGGTCCGTTGTTGACGATGCCGTTGTGGTGCGCACCGCTGACGGTGACGTTGCACTTGAGGAATCCGAGTACGAACTCACCACGGTTGTTGGCGGGGGAGCGGACGGCCAGATCGCGGCTGCGGTGCTTGCTGGCGGCGGATTCGTGGTCTTGGACCTCGCGCTCACTCCAGAGCTTTTGGCAGAAGGCTACGCACGTGACGTGATCCGTGACGTTCAGGACGCACGTAAGGGTGCTGGCCTAGATGTAGCTGACCGGATCAACCTCACGCTGACCGTCCCTGAAGAGTACGCACCGGCTGTTGAAGCGAACCGAGAGTTGATCATGCGCGAAACCCTCGCGTTGACGCTGTCGGTTGTGGCCGCCTCCGTTGACGAGCGTGCCGTAGCAGTAGAAAAGGCTGAAGCGTGAGCAAACGCAAAAAGACAGACGCGCCTGTGACTCCCTCGCCGGAGGCCCAGGCGCGTCTGCGCGAAATCTACGGCGAAATCATGGCCCGAAACCCGGAGCACGATTTCGTCCCCACCCTTGATCGCGTCCGCGACGTGTGCGATCTGCTGGGCAACCCGCAAAACGCCTACCGGTCGATCCACATCACCGGAACGAATGGCAAAACCTCGACCGCGCGCATGATCGAGTCGCTCGTGTCCGAACACGGGCTACGCACCGGACGGTTCACCAGCCCACACCTGACCTCAGTGACCGAACGCATCGCAATCGATGGCGAACCCATCAGCGTTGAACGCTTCATCGAAACCTACGATGACGTGCTGCCGTACATTGAGATGGTTGATGTGCGCTCGCAGGCCGATGGCGGTCCGCGGCTGAGCTTCTTCGAGGTCTTGACCGTCATGGCCTACGCGGCGTTCGCAGACACCCCGATTGATGTGGCCATCGTTGAGGTCGGCATGGGCGGAACCTGGGACTCCACCAACGTGATCGACGCCGAGGTTGCGGTCATCACGCCGATCTCGCTCGACCACACCAAGTGGCTGGGCGACACCGTGCGAGACATCGCGATTGAGAAGTCCGGGATCATCAAGGACGGCGCAACCGTTGTGGTGTCCACCCAGACCGAGGTCGCTGACGAAGAGATCGCCGTGGTGGCGGGCGAGCGTGGAGCTCGTTTGCTTCGCGAAGGCCAGGAACTCAGTGTTTCGGCGCGCACCCCAGCGGTGGGCGGCCAAATGATGTCGCTGACTACACCAGCGGCAACCTACACGGACATCTACCTGCCCATGTTCGGTGAACACCAAGCGCACAACGCCCTACTCGCGTTGGCCGCAGTGGAAACCCTCATGGCTAATGGTGGCGCACTATCGGGTGAGATCGTTGAAGCTGGGTTTGCCAACGCGAGTTCGCCTGGACGTCTCGAACTCGTGCGATCCAGCCCCACAATCATCGTGGACGCGGCCCACAACCCGGGCGGCGCAGAGGTCCTCGTGGACGCGCTCGAAGAGTCGTTCAACTTTGACCGGCTCATCGGTGTCATCGGAATCCTCGCGGATAAGGATGCGGAATCGGTTTTGTCCGTGCTCGAACCCGTGCTCGCAGAGATCGTGGTCACGACCTCGTCATCCGTGCGCAGCATGGAGATTGAGGACCTCGCAGAGTTGGCCCGCGAAATCTTCGGTGAGGACCGCGTGCACGTTGAGGAACGCCTCGACAACGCGATCGACCTAGCGGGTGCCCGCGCCGAATACCACGACACCATTGGTGTGGGAACGGGAACCGGTGTTCTTGTGGCCGGTTCGGTGATCCTTGCGGCTGAGGCGCGCATCCTGTTGGGCAAAGAATAATCACTGTGCAGTGAAATCCCCGGAACCTCCCTGCGGCGGTTTTCTGCTTGGAGGTTCCGGGGATTTTGCGTTTCCACGGACTTAGCTGCGCTACCGAAAATTCATGTGCGATGGGTGGAGCCAAAACCGTCAACCGGTGATTGAATGGAAGAACCTTAACTTCACCGCTACCCATGCGGGCAACGATGCCCGCTGGATTGGACGTTCACATGAAGAAGTTGATCAACAGCCCTGAAAGCGTGCTTGCTCAGACCGTTGAGGGATTCACCCTCGCGCACAGCGATCTTGTCGAAGCACACACCGACCCGGTGTTCATTTCCCGGGCGACGCCCACGCCATCTGGAAAGGTCGCTCTCGTGTCAGGTGGTGGTTCTGGCCATGAGCCACTGCACGGAGGATTCGTGGGCGACGGCATGCTCGACGCCGCCGTTCCAGGTGCCATGTTCACCTCGCCCACTCCCGATCAGATTGAGGCCGCAATCAAGCACGCGGATGCTGGCGCGGGCGTGCTCAACATCGTCAAGAACTACACGGGCGATGTCATGAACTTCGAGATGGCAGTCGAGCTTGCTGAGGCTGACGACATCAATGTTCGATCGGTCATTGTCAACGACGACGTTGCGGTTGAGGACTCCACGTGGACCGCTGGCCGCCGCGGTGTCGCAGGAACTGTACTGGTGGAGAAGATCGCTGGGGCGGCAGCGGTTCGAGGCGATGATCTCGATGCCGTGACCACGCTAGCGCAGAAGGTGGTGGACAACGTTCGCTCGATGGGCGTTGCACTGACTGCCTGCACCGTTCCGCATGCTGGTGAGCCGAGTTTCACGCTCGCGGAGGATGAGATCGAGATTGGCATTGGTATCCACGGTGAGCCAGGCCGTGAGCGGATCAAGTTGCGCACCGCGGACGAGATCACCGAGTTGCTGCTCGGTCCTGTTGTCGAGGACCTCGGCATCGGGAACGGTGAGAAGGCGCTGCTGTTCGTCAACGGTATGGGCGGTACGCCAGCCTCGGAGTTGTACATCGTGTACCGGCACGCCCGGAAGCTGCTTGAGGATCAGGGCGTTGAGGTCACTCGTTCACTGGTGGGCAACTACGTGACGTCGCTTGAGATGCAGGGCGCTTCAATCACCGTGCTGCGGCTCGATGAGGAACTGACGACCCTATGGGATGCGCCGGTTAAGACTGCTGCGCTGAACTGGTAGCAGAGTGAGCCTTCGCCTTGCGGTGATCTGGGTACGGTTTTCTCTGTTTGCCCTAGTAAGTTAAAACAGAGAAAACCGGCACTGCCGCTATTCCTCGTCGGGGACCCAGCGCAGTAGATCGCCCGGCTGGCAGTCCAGAACCTCGCACATCGCCTCGAGGGTCGTGAACCGGACGGCTTTGGCTCTGCCGTTTTTCAGGACAGCGACGTTTGCGGGGGTGATTCCGATTGCCTCCGCAAACTCGCCGACCGACATCTTGCGTTGCGCGAGCATGACGTCAATGTCGACTTCGATGGCCATCAGATCACCTGCTCAAGTTCGTGTGACTGGGTGCTCGCGGCAGCCCGGTAGGCGCTCGCCTATCTGCATATACATTGCCGACGAGCCGGACAGACCCAGCGCACCTCAGGTCGTGTAGTGTGCCCGGCCCGCGAAAGAGATGTAGCGTGCCCCACCCGCCTACGAGCTTCCACCGAGTACAGTTGTCTTCACCATCAACCGTTCCACAAAAACTCATCAGACTTGGAGCCACCGTATGACCGCCGACGTTCAATGGTCTCTCTCTTGGATTCGTGATGTCGCTGCCCGTGTATCGGAACGAAAATCGGAGTTCACCACGCTCGACCGTGAAATTGGCGATGCGGATCACGGGGAGAATCTCAACCGTGGTTTCACCGCGGTCGTAGAAAGGATCGATGGCCTCGAACAGCCTCCAGGAACAATCGGCGACGTGCTCAAACTTGTGGCTACGACGCTGATGTCGACGGTTGGGGGAGCATCGGGCCCACTGTATGGAACCGCGTTCTTGCGCGCATCAAAAGCCGCAGCCGTGCCCGAGTTGGACGGGCAAGCAGCCTCAGCGCTCATCTCTGCCGCCCTTGAGGGAGTTTCCACCCGGGGAAAAGCCGTGGTCGGCGAGAAAACGATGATTGACGCATGGGCGCCTGCCGCTGCCGCAGCGGCACAGAGCGCTGAGAACGGTGAAGACGCTGCTCAGGTGTTCGCCGCGGCAGCGCAGGCGGCAGCGCAGGGTGCGGAGGAGACGATCGAACTCAAAGCCACCAAGGGACGCGCAAGCTACCTTGGGGAACGCTCTGTGGGACATAAGGACCCTGGAGCGACAACAACGGCACTTATTCTGGAAAGTGCAGCCCGAACAGTCCAATAAAGGAGGAAAGATGGGAACTAAAGTATCCCTCGTGTTGGTTTCTCACTCCGAGAAGTTGGCTGAAGGTGCAAGGGATCTGGCGCGTCAGATGGCGTCAGAGGTTGTGATTGAGGTTGCGGGAGGCCTCGAAGACGGATCAATCGGTACGTCGTTCGATCGGATCTCCGCAGCAATCGAGGAAGCTGCAGGCTTCGCGGAGTCGGACGAAGAGCAGGAAGCCCACGACGTTGTGGTGATCTGCGACCTTGGTTCCGCGATTCTCTCGACTGAGAGCGTGCTGGAATTTCTCCCAGAAGAACTCGTGGGGCATGTCTATATGGCTGATGCACCGTTCGTTGAGGGAGTGATTGCGGCTGCCGTGGAAGCAGAATCCGGTGCCGGCGTCGAGGCCGTTCGAACCGCAGCGGAAGAAGCCCGCGCGTTCCACAAGGGAAGTGGAGCAGTCGACGCGCAGGCGGAGGAAACTGCAGATTCACAGCGCGTGAACACTGCCACCGATCACACGACGACCGTTCGCAATCCGTTGGGGCTGCATGCGCGTCCCGCAGCGGTTCTGGCCAAGTTGATCAAGGGATTCGACGCACAGCTTACGCTCAACGGAGCAAACGGTGCATCGGTTATCGAGATCATGAAATTGGGTGTGACCGGCGGGCAAACCGTGCGCGTGCAGGCCGATGGACCTCAAGCCACTGAAGCCGTCAAAGCCGTTGTCGAGGCCATCGACGGTGGGTTCGGTGAACTCTAGGACCTGAACAAGCCACGTGGAGCGGGTGGGTGATGACCGGAGACGGTCATCGCCCACCCGCTTTATTTGTGCAGTATTCTGGTACGCGTGACTGAGCCAACCGTACCCGCATCAAACCCGAACGCTCCAGATCCAAGTAAGCCAATCGTCGCCAAGAAGGGTGCTCGAACCCAGTTCCTATCGATGGTGCTGGTGCTTGAGGCGTTCGTGATTCTTTTCGGCACGATTGTGGCCGCTAAGTTCGTACAGGTTGGCCACCTCAACCTCAGCCAGACGCAGGTGTGGACCATGTGCGCGGTCTTGATGGTGCTGCTTATTGTTGCCTCGCGGATGCAGAAGTCCCCACTCGGTATCTATTTTGGGGCGGTGTTGCAGATCCCGTTCCTGATGACCGGACGCTACATGGACATGATGTATCTCGTGGCCGTTGTATTCATTGCGATCTGGGTGGCGTCCCTGTGGCTCGGTACCAAGATCGATCGAGAACGCGCAGCCTACGATGCGGCACACCCTGAAACGGCCCCCAACGCCTGAGCGGTGAAATGCCGTGTCATAAAAACTGTCCGACACGGTAAAGTGACCGGCATGACACAACGAACACTAATCTTGGTCAAGCCCGACGGCGTCAAGCGCGGACTCGCTGGTGAGGTTCTACGACGTATTGAAGCCAAGGGCTACACGCTCGCGGGAGTTGAGCTGAAGCAGGCGACAGAGGCACTGCTCGAAAAGCACTACGAGGAGCACGTGGGCAAGCCATTCTATCAACCGCTGGTCGAGTTCATGCTCTCAGGTCCAGTGCTCGCAATCGTCGCTGAGGGAGAACGCGTCATTGAGGGATTCCGTTCTCTTGCAGGAACCACCGACCCGACCACGGCGGCTCCCGGAACGATCCGCGGCGACCTCGGCAGGGATTTTGGCTTGAAGGTTCAGCAGAACATCGTGCACGGCTCGGACTCGGTGGAATCGGCCGAGCGGGAGATCGCACTCTGGTTCCCGCACCTCGCGTCCTGATCCGGCTGGTCAACTATCGCCAAGAGTGTACTGACGCGCACCTACCGTGTGCCAAGGGCTGGGCTGTGAGAATCTCTCACGGCCCAGCCCTTTTTTGTGCACTCGCAACATTCCCTTCCCGTTGAGAGTGCATTGATCCGTACTCTCATGCGCTGAGAGTACGGATCAATGCACTCTCAGAGGGGCGCGAACGCGTGAAAGTGCACTCTCGTGCGTATTTGTGGGTGACAGACTGTAGGCTCTTTGTGTGTATTTGAAGACCCTGACGTTGCGCGGCTTTAAGTCGTTCGCATCTGCGACCCGGTTCGAGTTCGAGCCAGGGGTCACCTGCGTTGTCGGACCGAACGGTTCCGGCAAGTCCAACGTGGTGGACGCACTTGCATGGGTCATGGGGGAACAGGGCGCAAAGACTCTGCGTGGCGGCAAGATGGAAGATGTTATCTTCGCGGGCACCCAGGGCCGAGCCGCGCTTGGTCGAGCCGAGGTCTCCCTCACGATCGATAACAGCGACGGCGCGCTCCCGATTGAGTACTCCGAAGTCACCATCACCCGTACCTTGTTTAGAAACGGTGGGTCCGAGTACGCGATCAACGGTGCCTCGTGCAGGCTGCTCGACATCCAGGATTTGCTCTCGGATTCCGGTCTCGGGCGTGAAATGCACGTCATCGTGGGGCAGGGACAACTCGACGCTATTTTGCGGGCCACACCGATCGAGCGACGCGGTTTCATCGAGGAGGCTGCGGGTGTGCTCAAACACCGTAAACGCAAGGAAAAGGCGTTGCGTAAACTCGACTCGATGCAGGGTAACCTGCTGCGCCTGACAGACCTCATCGCTGAACTGCGTAGGCAACTTGGTCCGCTCGGACGCCAGGCTCAGGCAGCGCGCAAAGCGGCGGTCATTGCCGCGCAGGTCCGTGACTCAGGTGCTCGTCTCCTGGCTGACGATCTCAACCGCACAATCGGTAAGCGTACCGATCTGACGCGAGTTCGCGATGAACTACGTGAGCGCTACACGGAACTCGAGGAGAGTAGCGGCACACTCCGGACTCGTCTCACATCACTCGAACAGGCGGCGCAGGAGCTCAATCCACGGGCCCAAAGAGCGGCGGATATCGCCACGACGCTGCAGTCGCAGCGTGAGCAGTTACGGTCTATAGCGCAGGTCGCGGCGGAACGTCAGCGCCACCTTGGCACGCAAAGTGCTGCAGATTCCCGACGAGGCGTGCAGGATCTGTTAGACCAGTTGGCCCGCGCTCGGGTGGCGTTGGGAGAGGCAACCGTGGAGCTTGAGGCGCTCAAAACTCGCGTGGTTGATGCGGAGAAGGAACGCACGGCAACCCATGAGGAACACGCTCGTCTTGTGCGTTCCAAGGAGAAGGAGCAGCAGCGCCGCGCGGCCCACCGTGAGAAGGTGGCGCGACTCGGCGCCCAAGTGGCTGCGCAACGTTCCCGAGTGGAAGTACTCGCGAGCAATATCGAACGGCTTACGGGAGAGATCGACGAGGCCCGCAGCAGGTTGACTGAACTTGCCACTGAGGACAGCGACGTAAACGAGCGACGCCATATAGCTGAGCAGGACAGTGCAACTGAACAGCAACTGAGCCTGGAACAACTGTCATCTCAGGAACTGGACCTCAGCGAGCGGTTAGACGCACTTGGCCGCGAATCACGTGCTCTACGCGAAAGCCATCTTGAAGCCGAACGCCAACGGGCCACCCACCAAGCGCGCGCCACAGCACACGAGGCAGCGCTTGAACAAGCGCTTGGCAGTGCCCGCCAACTTGCACAGCATGATCCGGGGCTTGTTCCGCTGAGCCAGCACCTTGAGGTTCCAGCCGAACACGAGACCGCAATCACCGCAGCGCTCGCACACCTGCGCCACGCACTCGTGGCTCACACTCGCGATCAAGCCCTCGCGGGTGCCGACACAGCAGCCGACCTTGGACTGGCCGCAGCCGTTATTGCCTACCCAGCCAGCTCGTCGTCAAGCAGTACTGAGCAGTTAAACAGCGCTGAGCAGTTGAGCAGCACCGTGCAGCAGTGGCGGGACAGACTTCCAGCTGAGGCGGTCATTGCTGCTGACGTGGTGCGGACACCGCAACACAACCATGCCCTACGCGAAACCCTCGAACGCATCGTCATCGCGCCAGCGCACACAGCACCGGAGATCGTGAACCTTGCACCGGGCCTCACGGTTGTGACCCCGAACGGACGCGTCATCACGAGTGAGTGGGTTGTTGGTGAGCCGCGGGAAGACGCGTTGTTCGCACTGCAACGCAACCTCGAACACGAACGTGAACGAGCCGAAATGCTCGCCGCGGAGGTTGCGGCGCACAAACACCGCCTGACCGTCAACGAGAACGAACTCGCGGGCGTGCAGGCACAACTCAAGGCGACCCGTACCTCGCTCGCGACCGCGAGAGAAAAGCAGCGTGCCGAAGAGACCGCACGAGCCCGAGCCACCGCACTACGCGATGCGGCAAACCGGGAACTGGAACGACGCACCACACAACTCGCGGAGGCAGCGGAACGAAAGCGCGTAGAGGAAACGAAACTGGAGTCGCTCACTCAGGAATATGAGGCGCTTGCGGCAACCGACCAAAGCTCACGCGATCATCAGGAGTCCCAGCATGGCAACGGAAATCCCCCTGACGGCCAGGAGCAACAAGCGGATCTCGACACCCGCATCGCCGAGACCGCACTCGTACTGGAACGTGTCCGTGAGATCGAGACTCTGGCACGTCTCGATCTACGTAGCGCCCAGGAGAAACACAAGAACCTCGATAACCGGGTAGCAGGCCTCGAACGGGCTCTACGCACCGAGGAACAGGCGGAGAAAGCCGCTGAGGAGGCTGAACGCCGCCGCGCCGCTCAGGCTGCCACCGCACGTAAAGTCCAGGACCGCGCCAACCTGCTCCTGGAACTGATCGAAAAGTCAATCGCGCGGGCTGCCACCGCACGCGATGAGGCCCACGCAACCCGTGACCGTTACGCCCAGGAACTGAATGAACTGCGCAGTGACCTTTTCCATCGGGATGCAACGACCCGTGAGTTGACCGAGGCCATACACGCCCGTGAACTCGAACTCACTGGGCTTGACGCTCAGGTGCAGGCCCTCGAAACACGAGCCGTGCAGGAATACGGGCAAAGTGCGCAGGAGACAATTGACCAGTACGGCCCTCACCTGGAGATTCCCGCCTACGAGATACCGAAATCGCGGCTGGCTCCCGATGAAGAGTTACCGCAAGCTGACCTCAACGGTGTGCAGGCGTTCGACCGTGAATATCTGGAGAAAACCTTCGAACGTGCCACCAAAGCACTGGCCAACCTGGGCAAGGTGAACCCCCTCGCCCTTGAGGAGTACACGGCGCTTGAGGAACGGCACAAGTTCCTCGCCGATCAGCTTGCGGATCTCAAGAAATCACGTGCCGACCTGTTGGGGCTGGTCGATGACATTGATGCAAAGGTGCAGGAGGTGTTCGCTTCGGCATTTGCGGACACGGCAGCCCAGTTCCAGCGGGTTTTTCCCCGGCTGTTCCCGGGTGGGGAGGGACGCATGTTCCTGACCGACCCGGAAGACATGCTCACCACCGGCATTGAGATTGAGGCACGACCTGCCGGCAAGAAGGTCAAGCGTCTCTCGTTGCTGTCGGGCGGCGAGCGGTCGCTCACGGCGATTGCGATGCTGGTCTCGATCTTCAAGGCCCGCCCATCACCGTTCTATGTCATGGATGAGGTCGAGGCTGCACTCGACGACGTGAATCTTGGACGTCTGCTTGGGGTGTTCAAAGAACTTCAGCAGGACTCACAGTTGATTGTCATCACGCACCAGAAACGTACGATGGAGATCGCTGACGCACTGTATGGCGTCACGATGCAGGGGGATGGAATCTCTGCGGTGTTGTCCCAGCGTCTTGATCGAGATGAGGACGCGTCGAATCTGTCAGCGGAGCACGTGCCGTCAGGGGTGGTCGAAGGTGCGGTTCAAGGCCCCGAATACGATGTCTAGCTCGCACACGGGAGGCTCCCAAGGCATCGGTTTTCGGTAGTAATGCCAAGGCGTGAACACTGTGATGAAACCCATCACGTAACCTCCCCAATTCATCCCTTGAATCCTCAACACAGGGCTGGCAATCGTGACAAAATTACAATCATGGGATTAGCTGCAACATGGATTGTGCTCGCGCTGATATGCGCGGTTTTCGTACTCGTCATCGCGGGTCGGACCCTGATTGATCCCCTCGACGAGGACGCTCGCCCCGAATCGGGATGGCGAGCCTTCACCGCCGACTTCTTCTCCTGGCTCGCGCCACTTGGCATGCGCATCGAGATCATGTTCCTGAGACTTGGTCGACGCATGGGCCTGCCAGCCAAGCAACTCGAGGACCTGAGCGTTCGCCTCGATGAGATTGTCCACGAGCGCCGTCAGATTCGAGACATCGCCAAGATGGCAGACCTCGGCGATTCCGATCTGTCAAACATGTCGCTCGACGAATTCCTACAGGCTACGCAGACCTCCGAGCCTGCCTACGCGGATGTCGAGCCGATCAGCGAGAAACTCGAGGAGTTCTACGAATCGGTCCAGGAACGTCGCGCAGTTGCGCGCGCTCGCCGTTGACTCAGCACTCCACCCGGCACGTTAAACGCCCGCCACTTGGCGGGCGTTTTTCTTCGCCCCATTTCCTTGAGAGACTTAAACCGTGAATGAATTCCTTGATCTCCTCGTCTACATCGTTCCTGCGCTCGCGGTCATCGGCCTCGGTGGCTGGGCGGGCGTCGCTGCACAGAAGAAGCGCTCCGCACGTCCCACTCAAGGTGACGCAGGCAAAGAGGCAACCGACTCGTCGGATATCTCAATTGACGACGATCCGGCTGTTCCAGCAGCCGGTGACGTGCCAGCTACTCCAGCGGTCGAGGTTCCAGAGGCAGTCACCTCGCGTTTTACACGGCTGCGGTCTCGCCTTGCGGCATCAGGTTCGCCGCTTGGCGCACGGTTGCTGTCAGTCTTGTCGAAGGACCACCTGTCCGAGGGAGACTGGGACGAACTCGAAGAGACCCTGCTCATGGCGGACCTCGGCGCAGGGCCGACCAGTGAATTGATTGAGGCACTCCGCACGCAGGTACGTGTGCACGCGATCAAGGATGCGGCGCAGGTCAAGGAACTGCTTCGCACTGAACTGGTCAAACTCGTTGACCCGAGTTTGGACCGTTCCCTCAAGATCGACCGTCAGGGTGAGGGCGGTGAACTTCCAGCCGTGGTCATGGTTGTTGGGGTCAATGGAACCGGTAAGACCACAACGTTGGGTAAGCTCACGCGTGTGCTGGTTGCTGATGGTAGGTCGGTGCTGCTCGGTGCGGCGGACACATTCCGTGCTGCTGCGGCGGACCAACTGGAAACCTGGGGAGCGCGCGTCGGTGTTGCGACCGTGCGTTCGGACCGCGACGGAGCGGACCCTGCTTCTGTTGCATTCGATGCCGCAAAGAGCGCCAAAGAGCAGGACGTTGACGTGCTGCTCGTGGACACGGCAGGACGTCTTCAAAACAAGACCGGCCTCATGGACGAACTCGGCAAGATCGCGCGTGTGGTCACCAAGGAAGCACCCATCAGCGAGGTGTTGCTCGTCCTTGACGCCACGACCGGACAGAACGGCCTCAACCAGGCCCGTGTTTTCGCGCAGGTTGCGGGCGTGACTGGAATCGTGCTGACCAAGTTGGACGGAACCGCGAAGGGTGGAATCGTGGTGGCGGTTCAGCGGGAACTTGGTGTGCCGGTCAAACTGATTGGACTTGGTGAAGGCCCAGACGACCTTGCACCGTTCGACGCGGAACAGTTCGTGGCGGGCATCCTCGGCGACTAAACCCAACAGAAACCGACAAAGGCGGGGCCGCGACCATCAGGTCGCGGCCCCGCCTCATTGCGATCACCCGCAGATTATGCCGTTCGGCTTAGGTTGTCGAGTGGTGAGGACGTTCGAGATTTTGAGGCCATGACGGGTCTTGTATTGGTGGATGCGGTAGGTGTAGACCGTTTCATTGACCCAGGCACTGTAGGTTTGACCTGCCTTGAGCTTGGGTGATGTGCACGAGGTTGAGATGGTCGAGGTCTTGCTTGCAGTGATTCCCAGCTTGCCAGAAACCCAATCGGCAGAGAGGCCGAAGTCAGACTGAACAGTTCGAGTTGCGGAAGTCGAAAGAGAAACGGTGCAGGTCGAGTTTGCGGTCGTCACGCGGCAGGAGCCGAGTTGGCGCCCCTTCTGGTTCGTCTTCGTCGATATCCTCTTGACTTCGGAGACGGTGCAGGTACCACGCGGAACTGTGGGCTTGCAACTGAGTGCTGCTGCTGGGGCGGCTGCGGCAAGGCTACCGCAGAGTAGTAGAGCAGTGGAAATGAGAGCGGCGAATAGGCGCTTCATGGATCCTCCCGATTTTGGGTGATTTGGAAGATATGTAACGTATGTTCCATAGGTTTCTCACAGATTGACGATGCGTTTCGAGACAGTTTCAGTATCGCCTCCTACCTGAGGAAACCTGCTTTCTTGAGGGGGAATACGATTGAGTAGTTGGGCGAGCTGACGTATTCCATCCGATTTCGAGGACTGATCGGAATTGGCGGGGTCCAGACGATCTTGCACCATTCGATGCAGAACAGTTTGTGGCGGGTATTCTCGGCGACTAAGTCAAACGGTCCTCACTCCAGCGAACTCAGCCATTTACCTACCAACTCAGCCCTCTTGGGGATGATCTCGTGGGTAAATGGCTGAACTCGTTTTCTAGGTCGTTACGGGTAAATGGCGCTGTTTAGCCAGTTGTTGACGGTAATGAGCGCTAACTAGCGGTTAGTCACACTCCAGAAACAAACGAGTCTTCACAGAAACACAACGTTTACTCCACACCGTGCATGTGTCACGACAGCGAAACGAAAAGTGAAGGTTTTGGAAACTCCCGTGCCAGAAAGTTAATGGCAGGTCAGCCGAGGGGCTGACGACGGGAGGTAAGAAATGCTTCTAGCACAGATAGCGGAAACAGGGCCGGTAGATACCGGTGTAACGGCGTGGATGCTCGTATCTGCGTCGTTCGTATTGCTCATGACTCCAGGTCTGGCATTCTTCTACGGCGGTATGGTGCGCGGCAAGAGCGTACTGAACATGCTCATGATGTCCTTTGGCGCGATGGGACTCGTGGGAATCATCTACGTCCTCTACGGCTGGTCGATGTCCTACGGTGAGTCAGTCGGTGGAATCTTCGGTAACCCGTTCGACCAGTGGGGCCTCAAGGGCGTCTTCGAAATGGTCGATGGCGAGTGGGCGTTCCTGGTTGATGGCGGCTTGCCAGTAATCGTCGACGTAGGATTCCAGGTCACCTTCGCGATCATCACCGTGGCACTCATTTCCGGTGCTATCGCAGACCGTGTTCGCTTCGGCTCGTGGATGGTATTTGTCGGGTTCTGGGTAACTTTGGCTTACTTCCCAATGGCGCACATGGTATGGCACCCATCCGGATTCCTCGGTGAGGAAGGTCCCTTTGGTTCAATCGCGACTCCGGTTGACTTCGCGGGTGGAACCGTTGTTCACATCAACGCAGGTGTTGCCGCGCTCGTGCTCGCGCTGATCGTCGGCAAACGCAAGGGCTTCGGCAAGGAGCCAATGCGTCCACACAACCTGCCATACGTCATGCTCGGTGCAGCCCTCCTGTGGTTCGGTTGGTTCGGATTCAACGCAGGCTCCGCTTACGGCGCTGACGGCTCTGCAGGTCTTGCATGGGTCAACACCACAACCGCAACCGCAGCCGCAATGATCGGTTGGTTGCTCACTGAAAAGATCCGTGACGGACACCCAACTTCGCTGGGTGCAGCATCCGGTGTCGTGGCTGGTCTGGTAGCTATCACCCCAGCAGCAGGTTCGCTTTCACCAGTAGGTTCGATCCTTCTGGGTGTCGTGGCCGGTGTACTCTCAGCCCTCGCAGTTGGACTGAAGTACAAGTTCGGATACGACGACTCGCTCGACGTGGTGGGCGTTCACCTAGTTTCGGGTCTGTGGGGAACCGTTGCAATCGGTCTCCTCGCACTAGACGGCGGCCTCTTCTACGGTGGGAACTTCTCACTCCTTGCAGTTCAGATCATCATCGCCCTCGTAGCGATCGTGTTCTCCGGAATCGTGACACTCGTTATCGCACTGGCAATCAAGAAGACCATCGGATGGCGAGTTGAGGAAGCCGCGGAGGTCGGCGGAATCGACCTTGCAGAGCACGGTGAAAGCGCATATGAAGGTCTTGGCGCAACCCGCACCTACACGGAGGTAACCAAATGAAACTCGTGACGGCCATCATCCAGCCGCACAGGCTTGACGAAGTCAAGATCGCACTCGAATCCGCTGGTGTCCGCGGTATGACGGTCAGCGAGGCATCCGGATACGGGCGCCAGAAGGGCCACACCGAGGTCTACCGCGGTGCCGAGTACACGATCGATCTGACCCCGAAGATCCGCCTTGAAATCCTTGTCGATGACGCCGATGCAGCAAACGTCACGGAGATTATCGTCAAGGCAGCCGCCACCGGCAAGATCGGTGATGGAAAGGTCTGGACCATCCCGGTTGACGATGTGGCGCGAGTCCGCACCGGCGAGCACGGATCATCCGCGCTCTAACCACTAGATAGACACACTCTCGGGCTGGCTCGCGTACGCGAGCCAGCCCGAATCCGTTAGGGGAGAAGGCACACAATGCCGACAGCACACATACGAGAAAACCGCTCAAAGTCTCCGCGTCCCCTCATCGGTTCGCTGCCCGCACAACTGGCCCGTATCGCGGCCGCCAGCGAACCCGGAGCCCACCAGCGCAACGAGATCACGACAACCGCCGTGCAAGCGTTGCAAGAACTGTGGGAGAACGCAACCGCACGTGCAGAGATCAGCCAGGAACTCGTCGGAAAGCTGACGCTGGTTGGAGTTGGATCGCTCGGACGAGCCGACATGGGATCGCGCAGCGATCTGGACCTGCTGCTAGTGCACGAACCGCAGGCAGCGCAGGCCGCTCAGGCTCTAGCGCCACACCTGTGGTACCCGATTTGGGATGCAGGGCTCGACCTGGACCACTCGGTGCGTTCGCTGAAGCAGTGTCGCACCATCGCCTCGACCGATTTACCGGCAGCCGTTGGGATGCTCTCCGTGCGTCCCATCGCGGGCGACCCCAACCTTGCCTTTGAAACCTCAAGCCTCGTACTGGCCGACTGGCGCAGCGCAGCGCGCACCCGGCTCCCTGAACTCATCGAATCAGCCCGCGCCCGCACACAGCGTCACGGGGAACTCGCACACCAGATCGAACCTGACCTCAAAGAATGTAGGGGAGGGTTGCGCGACGCTGTGCTGCTCGACGCACTTGCGGCCACCTGGATCGCGGACCGACCACACGGCGACGTGGACCAAGCGCGAGCTGAACTACTCAATGCCCGCGACGCGGTGCAGCGTGTCACTGGACGGCACGCCAATCGGTTGTTCTTGAGTGACCTTGAGGAGGTTGCACAGGTGTGCGGCTGGGACAACACGGCCGAATACCGGGCCCACCTTGGCGAATGCGGGCGGACCATCTCCTATGCACTCGACACCACGATCCGCAGGGTGCAGACAGCCCTTGCCACACCGCAGGCACGTGCCAAGACCCTGCTGATTCGCGGTAAACGTTCGGCTCCGCGGCTCCGTTCGGTCGCGGAGGGCATCGTGGAACACAACAACGAGCTCGTGCTCCTCGCTGACTCGCGGACCCGAAACGATCCGGTCCTGCCGCTGCGCACCGCGGCGACATCGGTGCGTACCGGCATCCCCATCTCTCCGTCCGCGCTACCAAGCCTGGCGGCCTGCCCGGAACTTCCCCTGCCCTGGCCGCAGTCAGCTCGTGCCGCATTCCTGCACTTGATCGGATCAGGGCCAGCGCAGATACCGGTGTGGGAAGCGCTCGATCTAGCGGGCATAGTCAGTGCGTGGATTCCCGAATGGCGAAAGGTGCGCAACAAAGTACAGCACTCCGCGGCGCACCGGCACACAGTGGACCGACACCTCATAGAGGTCGTGTCACGGGTCCACCCGTGGCGCAAGGAACTCAAGGACCCGGCAGTACTCATGCTTGGAGCGCTCTTCCACGACATCGGCAAGCAAGAGGATGTGGCCGATCACTCCGTGTTCGGAGCCGAGCGGATTCCAGCGATCCTTGGCCCCATGGGGTTTGACTCACGCACCCAACACGACGTGGCTCTACTCGTGCGGCACCATCTGCTCTTGTCCGAACTCGCCACCACAACTGATCCTGACTCCGATGAACCCATCGAACGACTGGTCGAAGCGCTTGAAGGGAAGCGCGACCTACTCGTGGCGCTGCGGGCAATCACGGAGGCGGATGCTGCCTCGCTCGCAACCGATAAGTGGACCACATGGAGGGCAACGCTCGTGGACAACCTGTTTCAACGGGCCAAACCCCACATGAAAGTACGTTCCTAAGAAGCCGGCGTGGCCCGCATCATGCCACGGGCGAACCGGATAATTGAAACGAAGGCGCGTGCAGCAGGTAGTCTTGATCTTTGAGTCATGCCGTTTTTGCACAAAGGATTAAAGGAATAGCAGTGTTCGCTACGTTGTCAGATCGCCTGACGTCAACCTTCAAGAATCTACGCAGCAAAGGACGCCTCTCCGAGGCCGACATTGATGCCACGATCAGGGAGATTCGTCGTGCGCTGCTCGACGCCGACGTTGCAGTGCCCGTTGTGCGCGACTTCGCCGGAATCGTGCGGGAACGCGCGCTGTCTGCCGAGGTATCCGGGGCGCTCAACCCGGCGCAGCAGGTAGTCAAGATCGTCAACGAGGAACTCGTCAACATCCTTGGCGGCGAACACCGGCCACTCAACTTCGCCAAGACCGGTCCAACGGTCATCATGCTCGCTGGTTTGCAGGGTGCGGGTAAGACCACCCTCGCCGGAAAGCTTGCGCTCAACCTCAAGGAGCAGGGTCACACCCCCATGCTCGTTGCGGCCGACCTGCAGCGACCAAACGCGGTTACCCAGCTCAAGGTCGTCGGTGAGCGCGCGGGAGTTCCTGTCTATGCGCCACACCCTGGCAATCAGGGCGAAGCGGCACTGCCGGGAGTCTCCGCTGGAGACCCCGTTTCCGTTGCGCTCGCTGGTCTGGAAACCGCCAAGACCCGTCAGCACTCCGTCATCATCGTGGACACCGCGGGACGTCTCGGTGTAGACCAAGAACTCATGGAGCAGGCCGCGGACATCCGCGACGCCATCAACCCCAACGAAATCCTGTTCGTCATTGACGCCATGATCGGTCAGGACGCAGTGGCAACCGCACAGGCATTCAACGAAGGCGTGAACTTCACCGGTGTCGTGCTGTCCAAACTGGATGGTGACGCCCGCGGTGGCGCCGCACTGTCAGTAGCCCGTGTGACTGGAAAGCCAATCCTGTTCGCCTCAACCGGTGAAAAACTCACCGACTTCGAGGTGTTCCACCCAGACCGTATGGCCTCGCGCATCTTGGACATGGGTGACATCCTCACCCTGATCGAACAGGCCGAAAAGGCGTTCGACACCCAAGAAGCCGAACGCATGGCGCAAAAGATCCAGGACGGCAAGGACTTCACCCTCGCCGACTTCCTGGTCCAGATGCAGCAACTGCGCAACATGGGCTCGATGAAGAAGATGCTCGGCATGCTCCCCGGTATGGGACAGATGCGAGAAGCGCTCGACAACTTCGACGAGCGCGAAGTCAACCGCATCGAGGCGATCATCCAGTCGATGACTCCCGCAGAGCGCGACAACCCGAAGATCATCAACGGTTCACGTCGCTCCCGCATCGCCAAGGGTTCGGGAACCACCGTTACCGAGATCAACCAGTTGCTTCAACGCTTCGACGCAGCACAGAAGATGATGCGCCAGATGAACAAGGGCGGCGGAGCCGGAATGCCAGGCATGCCGGGTATGGGCAAGATGCCAGGCGTCGGAAAGCGCGCGGGTGCCCGTCAGGCCAAGAAGGACAAGAAGATGACCCCGCAGCAGCGCGCCGCAGCCGCACGTAAAGCTGCGCGTGATGCTCAGACCCCAACCCAGTCCAGCGGATCATCGTTCGGTCTCGGAAACCAAGAGCAGGTAGATCCAAGCAGCCTCGAACTGCCACCGGGACTCGACAAGTTCCTCGGCCGCTAAAAGCCATGAAAGCGCCCATCTACCACCTGAGCGGAACCGTGGTCATCGATGACGACCACGAAGTCAATGATGCTTGGGTGGTCGATGGGCACGTTACCTTTTCCCGGCCAGCATCCGGGGCCGCCCACACCTTGACCGGGTTCTTCTTTCCGGGGCTCGTGGACGTGCACTGCCACGTCGGACTCGCAGCGCAGGGGCCGGTGGACCGGGCCACAGCGAGGGCACAAGCGCTTGCAGACCGCGATTCCGGTGTCCTGCTCATCCGCGACGCGGGCTCACCCTCCGATACCTCGTGGGTCGGCGAAGCAGAAGACCTGCCGCGGCTCGTTCGCTGCGGACACCACCTTGCACGGCCAAAACGCTACCTGCGCAACTACGGCGAGGAACTGGCGGACCCGAAAACTCTCACTGACCGACTCGTCGCCAATCTGGACGACTCAGATGGCTGGAACAAGATCGTCGCGGACTGGATCGACCGGGGCGTCGGGGACCTCACGCCGCTATGGACGCCAGAGCAATTGCGTGACGGCCTTGCAGCCGTGCACGCGCGTGGCGGACGGGTTACGGCGCACACGTTCGCGCGCGAAGCCGTGGGACCTCTGCTCGACGCTGGTATCGACTGCATTGAGCACGGCACCGGGATGACTGGCGACGATATGGCGCGTGCCAGCGCCGCGCACATTCCCGTGACCCCGACCTTGCTCCAGATCGCTCAGTTCGAGAGCATCGCCGCCGCAGGCCAGGAGAAGTTTCCGCGGTTTGCGAGTCGAATGCGCGCGCTCTATGAGCGGCGCTATGAGCAGGTGCGTGCGTTCCATGAGGCAGGGATGCAGATTCTTGTGGGAACCGATGCGGGCGGGACCATTGAACATGGGCGAATCGCGGACGAGTGTGCGGAACTCGTACATGCTGGTATCCCGGCGAAAGACGTTGTGGCGTTTGCCTCGTGGCGGGCACGAGACTACCTGGGCGTGGATGGTCTGAGCGAAGGAGCCTCGGCGGACATCGTCGGATACGCGCACGATCCGCGCAGGGACATCTCGGTGCTACAGACCCCAGACGCGATAGTGCTGCGTGGGCGACGCGTCGGCTGAAACTGGTGCCAGCCATCCGACTTTTGCCGTGAGCAGACACGAATGTGACTAAAGCCGCAGTGCAGGCCCGCCACAACGCCCGTCCCAGGGTGGAGTCGCGCACACTACTCTGGCATAATTTTCTTCTGTACTCGACAAATTCTGGCCCCTCTCACCAGAACGCGTTGTGTTCCCGGAGAAGGCGGACGCATTGTTTCCCCGATGTACGTCGCATGATCCAACCCAAAACAACTAGGAGTGACCACTAAAGTGGCTACCAAAATTCGTTTGAAGCGTCTTGGCAAGATCCGCGCACCTTACTACCGTGTCGTCGTTGCGGACTCCCGCACCAAGCGTGACGGTCGTTCGATCGAGGAGATCGGCAAGTACCACCCAACTGAGAACCCTTCGTTCATCGAGATTGACTCGGAGCGCGCTCAGTACTGGCTTTCCGTTGGCGCACAGCCAACCGAGCAGGTACTCAACCTCCTCAAGATCACCGGTGACTGGCAGAAGTTCAAGGGTCTTCCAGGTCAGGAAGGTACCCTTCGCGTGAAGGCCGCCAAGGCTGACGCCGCTGAACTCGTTGCCACTGCGGCAGCAGACGCTGAAAAGGCAAAGGCGAAGGCATCCGAGGCCAAGGCAGAAGCCGCAACTGAGGAAGCACCAGCAGAAGAAGCTTCGGAAGAGGCCTGATGCTAGCCGACGCCCTCGAGCACCTTGTGCGAGGTATCGTCGATCACCCAGACGACGTGACTGTTCGTTCCAAGAACTGGCGCCGTGGTGACGGCGAACTCCTCGAAGTTCGTGTACACCCCGAGGACCTGGGTCGCGTCATTGGACGCTCTGGACGAACCGCACGCGCGCTGCGCACCGTTATCGGTGCCCTTGCAGGTGAGAAGGCCGTACGCGTTGACGTCGTAGACGTCGACCGACGCTGACACTAACGCATCACTTGGGCCCGGCCACCACACGGTGGCCGGGCCCATTGTTTTTGTTCATTATTTTGCCTCTCCGATGTTGCGGTTCTGTAGGCGATGTTGCGGGTTTTCAAGGTGACAGTGCCGACAGAGCCGAAACATCGGTTTGGTGAGTTGGTGCACGCAGCGCTGGGTACACTTGAACAGATTCACGAGAAGTTATGAAGGAACCGCATGGAACTCACGATTGCACGCATTGGTAAGGCGCACGGGCTGCGTGGCGAGGTTGCTCTCGACCTGCGCACGGACATCCCCGAGGAACGTTTTGTGAAGGGGACCAACATCAATACCAGCCCGGCAGAACGTGGCCCGCTCACTATTGCTCGCACCCGCGTTGCGAATGGCCGCTGGTACGTCCACTTTGAGCAGAGCGTGGACCGTACGTTCGCTGAATCGCTGAACGGCGTGGAACTCGTGGTTCAGGCCGAGGAATCCGATGAGGAGGATGCCTGGTACGTGCATGAACTTGCCGGTCTCGCGGTGGAACTGACCGATGGCACGGTGGTGGGGAAGGTCGTCGGCCTCGAACATCTCCCGGCTCAGGATGCATTGGTGGTCAAGGAAAAGAACGGCACCCGCACCTACATCCCATTCTTGGAACGCTTCGTACCAACCGTCGATGTTCCGGGTGGGCGCGTGGTCATCACCCCGCCGGGCGGGCTGCTGTCCACCGACACCGAAAACCTCGTGATTTCCGACGAGACCTCGGGCGTACAGGAGTCCCCAGCTTCCAGCGGCGAGGGCGAGGAACGCTGAGCCGTGCGCATCGACGTTATCTCGATTTTCCCGCAGTTCTTCGACGCTCTCGGATTGTCCCTGTTCGGTAAGGCCACCGACAGCGGGCTACTCGGATTCAGTGCACACGATCTACGTGAGTGGGCGACCGATAAGCACCGTTCTGTCGATGACACTCCGGCTGGCGGCGGTGCGGGAATGGTCATGAAGGCCGACGTGTGGGGTAAGGCTCTCGAAGAGGTGTTCGCTGAGCCCGTAACTCCTGGTGCAGCCTTGGCCGATAGCTCCGAGGGCGTAAGTGTTGCCGCTGTTGATATGGTGTCCGGCACCGATTCGTTGGACGGAACTGAAACTGCGCCTGAGGCTGCCATGGGCCGCGGTGGACGAGCACCACGCCGGGTCCTTGTGATTCCCACGCCATCCGGTGAAACGTTCACGCAACGTGTTGCAGAGGACCTCGCCTACGCAGACCACCTCGTCTTCGCGTGTGGACGCTACGAGGGCATCGACTCCCGCGTCGCCGAGCACTACCGCGAATCAGACGTCGAAGTCCGCGAACTGTCCATAGGAGACTACGTACTCAACGGTGGGGAAGTGGCCTCGATCGTCATGATCGAAGCAGTCGTGCGCCTGATTCCAGGATTCATGGGCAACCCAGAATCACTCGTCGAGGAATCACACGGAGCGGCAGGACTCCTCGAATACCCTGTGTACACGCGCCCCGCGAACTGGAACGAACGCGACATCCCGCAGATCCTCATGAGTGGCCATCACGCCAACATCGCCCGCTGGCGCCGGGAACGTGCCTTCGACAAGACGATGGCCCGCCGCCCAGACATGATCGAAGCGTTGAACCCAGAACAACTCGACAAGAAGGACCGAGCCTACCTCCAGGCGGCTGGCTGGCGCCGCCAGCCGAACGGCCACTACCTACGCCCGCTGGAGGGCGAGTAGGTGCTGGTAGGCGGCAGGCTCGTCGGGAGTCTGAGCAGCCAAGAGTGACCAACGCTACGGACTTACCGGCCCGAGGGTGATGGCGCATGACGGCGTGAATATGCCAGAATAGATCCTTGGTGTGTGTTCATGGAATCTGCCATGGGGGACTCCGCGGAACGCAAACACGCCACCCAATCGATGAAAATCGGGACCACTCCACGCTGGGTGGCCCATTATGTCGTGCCTGACCTGTGGCAGGACGAGGAGAATCACATGCAGAAGCTGGACTTCGTTACCGAGGGTGCCCTGCGCACCGACATCCCTGCGTTCCGTGCGGGTGACACCGTCAAGGTCAACGTAAAGGTCGTTGAAGGTAACCGTTCGCGTATCCAGGCATTCCAGGGCGTTGTCATCGCACGCGTTGGCGGCGGAATCGGTGAGACCTTCACCGTTCGCAAGATCAGCTTTGGTACCGGTGTTGAGCGTACTTTCCCGCTCCACGCACCAACCATCGAGTCGATCGAGGTCATCACCCGCGGTGCCGTTCGCCGCGCGAAGCTGTACTACCTCCGTGGTCTTCAGGGTAAGAAGGCGAAGATCAAGGAAAAGCGCGACAACCACGCTAAGTGATCTTAACCGCCGCTGATTCTTGAGCGGTGGAACGTGAAGGGGCAGCCGCCTGTGCGGCTGCCCCTTTTGCGTGCCCGGTGTTTGGCGTGGCACCTCAAAGGTGGATGCGTCGATGGGGCGGTTTTGATCCTGAGACATGGTTTTTGTGTGCGCCTCCGGGCCAATTTGACCCCATCGAAACTAGATAGGGAAACCCGATGTGAAGAATGCGTACACGTCGGTGGACGTTCCCACTGATGCGCCGGGTAATCGGCGTAAGATACTTTGATGGTGCCATCACGAGTGGTGCCGACAATTTTGACACCGACAGGAAGCCCGCGTGAGCGAACAGCAGATCCCCGCCGAGAGCGAAGAAGAACACACGCCGAAGAAGGGATCAATCCTTCGCGAGACCGCGATCATCCTAGTCAGCGCGCTGGTTCTGTCGTGGTTGCTCAAAACCTTCCTGGTGCAGGCCTTCTATATTCCAAGCGGTTCCATGGAGGACACGCTCCAGGAGAACGACCGCATCCTCGTGTCCAAGATGGTTCCGGATGTGTTCGATATCCATCATGGCGACATCGTGGTGTTCAAGGACCCCGGTGGGTGGCTCGGTTATAACGTATACGAGGAAGACACGGGTCCTCAGGCGGCTCTTCGCAAAGGGTTGACCTTCATCGGGATCCTGCCGCAGGATGCCGGTTCTCACCTGGTCAAGCGTGTCATCGGAATGCCGGGAGACACGGTGAAATGCTGTGACGCAGACGGTAAACTCACTGTCAACGGCGTTGCCATCGATGAGACCGCCTACCTCAAGGAGGGCGAGGCACCCTCGCACATGGACTTCGAGGTTGAGGTCCCCGAAAATGCCCTGTGGCTGATGGGCGACAATCGCTCTGGCTCGGCCGATTCACGAGCCAACCTTGGTGGACCGGGCGGTGGATTCGTGCCGATTGACAACGTTGTGGGCACAGCCTTTGTGAAAGTGTGGCCGTGGGAACGCGCCGGCTGGCTCAAGAACCCCGGGGATGTGTTCGAGGACGTTCCAAAGGACCAGTGAAAGTAGCGGGCAGTCGCCGACACCAACGCCATGAGCCGTACCCACCCGTTCATTACCACCCCACACGCGAAAGTTTCATGAAACGACTATGAACCTTGATATCGCAGAGAACTACCTCTTCCAGGTCACTCCAAGCCAGGAGGACGAGGCGCGGCAACTCATTGTAAAAAAGCATGAGGCCGCATTGGCCCGTAAAGCGAAGAACGGCTCGAAACAGCGCGTGTTCGCGGACCTGACCCATGAACGTTCACTGCTGGAACGTGGTGCTCGTTTGGTGGCGGGTATGGATGAGGTGGGGCGTGGTGCTCTGGCGGGTCCGGTCGTTGTCGGCGTATGTGTGGTCGACACGGCGACGGTCGACCCGCCTCTCGGCCTCACCGACTCCAAACTGATCGCTACAGACTTGCGTGATGCATATGTGCCGCTGATTCGCGGATGGGCGAGGGACCATGCGGTGGGTTCGGCATCGGCGGATGAGATCGATGAACTGGGCATCATCGGCGCTCTGCGTGTGGCCGGACAGCGGGCTCTGGCATCGGTCGAGGCGCGAATCGGCCCCGTGGACACGGTTTTGTTGGATGGTTCGCATGACTGGCTCACTGAACCGGAGCAGGACCTGTTCTCGCTGATGGAGGGTCCGACGCACGCACCTGTCACCGGCTATACACAGCCGCGGGTTGTGACCCGGGTCAAGGCCGACATTGCCTGTGCCGCAGTATCGGGTGCTTCGGTTCTGGCGAAGGTCGCACGAGACCGCCTCATGACTGAACTCGACCGCGAGTTTCCGCAATTCGGTTGGGCAACGAATAAGGGGTATGGTTCCTCTGGTCATAATCTTGCGTTGGCCACGGGCGGTCCGGTGAGGTATCACCGCCGCAGTTGGAATCTGCCGATTCTGGCTGCTACTACACACGAGGAAAAAGAAGGGCTCGGGACACTATGAGTGCTGCTGACCTTGAAAACTATGAGAATGACATGGAACTCGCGCTGTACCGCGAGTATCGGGATGTCGTTCAGTTGTTCTCGTACGTGGTTGAGACCGAACGCAGGTTCTACCTGGCGAATAGGGTGGACTTGCAAGTACGTTCCGCCGCCGGTGAAGTTTATTTTGAGGTGCACCTGCAGGATGCGTGGGTGTGGGATGTGTACCGGTCCAAGCGGTTCGTGAAGTCAGTGCGAGTGGTGACGTTCAAGGACGTGAACGTTGAAGAACTCTCGCGGGAGGAACTGTCCATCTAGTTTTATTGGCGACGAATCGTCCGGTATGTTGTTGGCTCACCCACTTAGGTGGCGTGTTTCCCCAAGCTTTTCCACCGTGTTGAACAGTCAAGTTATCCACTGGTCGAGCCGAGGTTTTATGTGATGGTCATGTCCTTTAGCGATGCTGGAGGACATGACCATCACTTCTGTTTCAACTGATCAGCCTTTGAACCGCCAGGAAATCGGCGCATTCGGCGAGGAGCTTGCCTGTCGTTTCCTCACGGAAAAGGGCTTCGAGGTGCTGACACGCAACTGGAGGCCTCATACAGAACATGTGCGCGGGGAACTGGATATTGTCGCGCGTGACGGAAACTCCCTGGTGTTCTGCGAGGTCAAGACGCGGACATCCCAGATCATGGGTTCACCGTTCCATGCGATTGATGGACGTAAGGTTGGTGCGCTGCGGAAACTCGCAGCAGCCTGGCTTTCCGGCCAAGACCAGAGGTTTGAAGCGGTCAGAATCGATGCCATCGGCGTTCGACTGGAACTCGACGCCACGCGGAGGCGGGTTGTCACTGCACGGGTTGAACATCTGATGGCGGTGGCGTGATGGGGTTGGGACAGTCTAGCTCTATCGCGCTGGTTGGCCTGCAGGGATATCAGGTTGCGATCGAATCCCATCTGACGAGTGCGCTGCCGAACTTCACGATCGTTGGGTTGCCCGATGCCTCTCTCAATGAGGCAAGGGATCGAGTTCGCGCTGCTATCGCAACGACCGGCTTTGATTTTCCGGCCCGGAAGGTCACCATCAATCTTGCACCTGCCTCGTTACCCAAATCTGGACCATCGTTTGATGTCGCGATTGCCCTTGCGGTCTTGGATTCAGCGGGTGTCCTACCCAACCGCGTGGACGCGGCAACGGTGTTTCTTGGAGAACTAGGGCTTGACGGTCGAGTTCATGAGGTCTTGGGAGTGTTGCCCGCGGTGGCGGCGGCGCGTGCCACAGGATTCAAGCGTGCGGTTGTGCCGGTGGGGAACCGCCGGGAGGCGGAACTCATAGGCGACATCGAGGTCATTGGGATCGAACATCTGGCACAGGCTGCTGCGCTGTGTGGGGCGGAAGTGCCCGTACCGCAGTTGATGTCGCGATCTGGGGCGCGAACAACGCCGGGTTCAACGTTGCCTGCTGCATCCGGCGACATGCGCGAGGTTCTGGGGCAACAAACCGCCAAGTTCGCACTCGAACTGGCTGCAGCGGGCGGACACAACGTGTTCATGGTGGGGCCGCCAGGAACGGGCAAGACAATGCTGGCCTCGAGACTGCCGACTATCTTGCCGGAACTCACGAGCAGCGAGGCATTGGAGGTCGCGTCGATTCACTCCGTGGGCGGCCTCTTCGATCCCGCAGGTGGATTATCTACGACACCGCCTTTCGAGAGTCCACATCACACTGCCACAGGGGCGGCAATCATTGGAGGTGGCAGCGGACGTGTAAAGCCCGGTGCCATCTCGCGCGCACATAGGGGAGTGCTCTTCCTTGATGAGGCACCGGAGTTCTCGGCTCGAGTGTTGCAGACCCTGCGCCAACCACTCGAGAGTGGTGCCGTTGCCATCAGCAGGGCGTCCGGCACGGCAACGTTTCCGGCACGGTTCCAACTGGTGGCAGCGGCCAATCCCTGTCCCTGCGGAAACGCACACGGCGATGGACGGAACTGCGTGTGCACAGCCCTTCATAAACGGCGCTATATGCAGCGGCTTTCAGGTCCACTCATGGACCGCATCGATATCCAGATTCAGGTCTTACAACTGGTCCCAGGTGCTGCAAGCACCCGGGAATCAGAATCCTCTGCGGTCATCCGGGCGCGGGTTCAGGCCGCGCGTGCCGCAGCGGCACATCGGTTGAGGGACACGGGATGGAATACCAACCGAGAAGTTCCTGGATCATGGATACGAGGCGTGCTTGGTTCACATAATCCGTGTCTGACCTTCGTCAACAAAGCGGTTGAGAAAGGAACGCTGACGATGCGTGGCGCGGATCGAGTGCTTCGCGTTGCATGGACCCTTGCCGATCTGTCTGGGCGTACAACACCTACTGTTGATGATGTGCATCAAGCGTTGACGATGCGGGTTCTCTCGGGGGTGTCTCTATGAGTGGCGATACGCTCGAGCGCGATGCAGCAATGTTCTGGGCCGCCGTCACAGAACCAAATGACCATATCGCTGGCCTTCTGGTCTCTCACCTTGGACCTGCTGAAGCTCGGAAGTGGCTATCTGCGATAGGAACTCGCTCCGATGCGATCAGCGACGCAACCGTGGATCGGCTAGGCCTGTCTGGAGAGATGGGAGCCAGGCGCCTTGCCACTGCGGTTGCGCGCTGGAACACCCGCCGCGACACCATCGACATCCAGGAACTGAGGCGACGTACCGAACTCCTTGGCGCTCGGTTCATTATCCCCTGTGATGCGGAATGGCCGCAGCAGTTGGCTGACTTGGGTCCGGGTGCACCGTCGGGGTTGTGGGTGCGTGGGGATGCGACGGTGGTGGCGAAAAGTGGCTATGGTGCAGCGATCGTCGGTGCGCGGGCTGCGACCGCCTATGGCGAGACGGTGACTGCGATGCTTGTGTCACGCATGGCCGAGCGGGGACTCACTGTTGTGTCTGGGGGAGCATTTGGCATCGATGCATGTGCCCACCAATGTGCACTACGCATGCAAACACCGACTATTGCGGTGCTTGCAGGAGGTATCGATCAACTCTATCCGGCTGCGAACTCTGATCTATTGCGCGCCATCGAGTCATCTGGCGGCGCGTTGGTGAGCGAGAGTGCCCCGGGCAGCACTCCGATGAAATCGAGGTTCTTGTCGCGTAATCGGTTGATTGCAGCTCTCAGTGGCGCCACTGTTGTGGTCGAGGCCGCGTGGCGGTCAGGCTCGCTCTCCACGGCGAACCATGCGCTGGAACTCGGACGTCCAGTGGGCGTGGTTCCAGGGCCGATTACCTCTGCGCAGAGTGCGGGTTGTCATCGGTTGTTGCGGGAGAGTCCGGCTGAGGTTCTATCGACACCGGAAGACGTGGTTGACCTTGTTCCGGGACAGCCTAAGGTCCAGGTTCAGGCGGGCAGTGGTTCCAGATCGGATGCGGAACAGTTTGATCCGATGGAACTCAGAGTGCTTGATGGCCTTAAGCGGAGCACGCCTGTCTCAGTTGACGATCTGTGTGTGGCATCGGGGTTGGCTCCAGCGGAGGTGCTGATGACACTCTCCAGGCTTGAGTTTCGCGGTGCGATCCGACAGGATCTACGTGGCTGGCACCGGAGCAGGTAAGCCCTGTTACAGAGAGATGGTCATTGTTATAGAACCGTAATCAAGTGCATCGATGTGAAGGTTTTGCGGGCAAAATGCCGTTTTTCTCGGTGATGCCATCAAGAATGTTCAATATGTGAGACATTCACCTGTGAATCCTGGCCTGGAGCGGGGGTATGGGGACTGGTGCAGGGGGTGAAATTCCCCTATAGTCGAGACTGTTGCGCATGGGCTTGCCGATTGGAAGGGTAATCCGATCGCATCGGTGCTGGTAGAAAACGCACACACGGCTTGAACGCAGGAATGTGAATATCTTGTAAGGGAGGTGTTCAAGTGGATTTGGTCATGGATGACTTCGTGAAACACTTGAGCCTTCGTCGAGGATACTCGCAGAACACGTGCCGTGCCTACGCCGCTGACGTGCGCTCGCTCCTAGAGTTCCTTGCCGAGCGAGATGTCGAGTGGCAATCAGCGACTCTTACAGATCTGAGAGCCTGGCTAGCCCATCTCTCCCAGCGCAATGGCTCCCAAGCGACCATCGCGCGAAAGGGCGCCGCCGCTCGCGGGTTCTACGGCTGGGCAGCAGATCGCAATCTGGTGGAGGTTGACCCCTCGCTACGCCTTCGTACGCCCGCACCATCGAGCAGGTTGCCAGAGGTGCTCTCTGTCGCGCAGGCGAATCTGCTGCTTGATCACGCGCAGTTAAGCGCTGCAACCGATGAGCCGCCTGCGCTGCGCGACTGGGCCGCAACTGAACTGATGTACTCGTCTGGATTGCGGGTTTCTGAAGTCTGCGCTCTTGATGTGAACGATCTCAATCTGTCGCAGCGTAGCGCACGAGTCATCGGTAAGGGCAACAAGGAACGCGTCGTGCCGCTCGGGCAGCCCGCGACTCATGCTCTCACGATGTGGTTGAGCAAGGGGCGCCCTCAACTGGCCAGCGCCTCCTCCGACAAAGCACTGTTTCTAGGTGCCCGTGGAGGTCGCTGGAACGTTCGATCACTGCGAGAAACCGTGCATCGACTCGCCGCCGCCGCAGATGTTCCGGACCTCGCACCACACGCTGTGCGCCACACCGCCGCAACCCACCTCCTTGAGGGCGGTTCGGATCTGCGTACGGTTCAAGAACTTTTGGGGCACTCCTCGTTGCAGACCACGCAGCGTTACACGCACGTCACCGTCGAACGTCTCAAACACGCATACCTAACTGCCCATCCTCGAGCCTAACCAACATAAAGCACCATCACCCCCGCCAAACCCGTCAACAAAAAGGAACATCGTGGAAACGTCCCCCGCGTTTGACCTGAAGTCCTTGCTTTCAGGCGCGAATTCCCATCGTGCACTCAGTGCACTGGCCGATTGTGGCTGCTCAGACCTCTATGGTCGACTCATCGATATGTGTTCTGACCAGGACATCGTGGGCGGCCATTTGCCGCAGGGTGCGGTTGCCCTCATGTGGGAGCGCTATGCGGTCTCGGCCTGCGTGCATCTGCGTGAGGAACTGATCCTGCTCTATGCGCCCCTTGTCTCGTTGATCGCGCACAAGGTCGGTTCAAAACTACCCAGTTCCGTCGAGGCGGCCGACCTCGTGTCCTACGGTACGTTTGGCCTCATTGACGCAATCGATAAGTTTGATCCGAGCCTCGACATCAAGTTTGAAACCTACGCATCGACCCGTATCAGGGGAGCGATCCTGGACCAACTGCGGGCCTTCGACTGGATCCCACGCTCAGTTCGCGCGAAAGCTCGCGCCTACGACCGGGCTTACCTTGAGATTGAAGCTGAGAAACATCGCGTCCCAACCAATGAGGAGCTTGCATCCAGGCTCGAGATCTCAGACAAAGAGTTGCGTCAAATCCAGTGGCAGTTGTCCTCAACCAATCTGGTAGCACTCGACGAGGTTGTGGGCACCGGTGAACGCCTTGAACTGATCTCGGCAATCGAGTCCGTACAGCGCGCAACCACCGTTGATCCCGCTCTCGCGTTCGATCAGCAGGAGGGGCGTGAGATTCTCGGGCGGATCATCGATCTGCTCAACGAGCGCGAGAAGATCGTCATCTCGCTCTACTATTTCAAGGGCAGCACGCTCGCCGAAATCGGTCGGGCGCTTGGTGTCAGTGAGTCCCGCGTTTCGCAGATGCACTCCTCCATCCTTGTCCGCCTGCGTACGAGTCTCGCAGTCGCTGAAGGCCGAGACGTCTAGCGTTGCAGAACGGCTTCCTCCCTTCTCCTCGATTCACACTGTCGATTTCGGTGCCGAGCCAAAAGTGTTGTAACTCTGCCTCCATGAGGGCTCGTTGTGGCAGTCTTGGCTCGGTAGCGTTCTAGGCCCCTTGCTTACACCGACTTGGGCAACTCAGGTAGAACAATCAATTCGGCTTAAGTACGATCTGCACCCACCCACCCATGAGCCGCCACGGGTCTAGGTAGTCCCTACCATCGACATGTCCCACATGAATGCACCGATCTTGACAGTGGGCCATGCTCTTGGCCGCGGTGTGGCCGAGCAGATCCCCGGCAAAGACCGGTGCGCCAACCGCGAGATCAGATTCAAGTGGTTCATATGTGACGCGGGTGCCATCGGCGCGGCTCACGCTGACAACCGGCTTGCCAGCCACGGTTCCGGAAAAACTCACCGTGCCCTCCGCAATCGCGTATACAGGGTCGCCGGGGTCCGCTGCGAAATCAATTCCACGATGCCCGCTCAGCCAGCGCTGGGCTGGTGGCTCAAAATCATGCATGATCACCCCGATGTCCACCAGTATCGGACGGGTTATATCGGTGGTGGACATATCCAGGGAGACTGGTAACTGCACGGCTCCATGATCCGAGGGAGCAGGGGCCTCGGCAGGAACGGCGCTCGGCGCCGTGATCGCCGCGGTGACTGACAACGCAATGTGCGTCGACAGGGCAACCAGCCTGATCGTCGTCAATCCAAAAAATCTCGGTGCAAGCCCCACATCCACTGCCATGCTCGCACTCTATGCAATGTGCCTGTAGGCGCAGGAATATGTGTACCGAATCACGCCCAATCTGTGCACAAACTGCTCGTGGTAAGACATGTGAATCCGGTAGACTTGAACCCCATCAGGGTAGAAGTGTGCCTACGGGCGTGCTCGTGTCCGCGGAATCAAACCCGCAGGTACACCCAGATGACAAAAAGCGCTCGCGTCCCACTGCAGACATAGTGGGAACTCACGTTCACTAGTGGTCCGCCTCGGCGGTTGTGACGTGTGGAGCGTGGAGATCTCCCCAAAGGGGAGATGCCAACCCAAAGAACGCGACCAAATCGGTCGCCCGAATGTGTGTAATGCAGGGGAGGATCCCCGGTTGCACCGAAAGGAAATCGCCATGGCAGTAGTAACCATGCGCCAGCTCCTCGACGCAGGTGTTCACTTCGGACACCAGACCCGTCGCTGGAACCCAAAGATGAAGCGCTTCATCCTCACCGAGCGCAACGGCATCTACATCGTTGACCTCCAGAAGTCGCTTTCGTACATCGACCGTGCATACGAGTTCGTCAAGGAAACCGTTGCACACGGTGGCTCGATCCTGTTTGTCGGTACCAAGAAGCAGGCTCAGGAACCAGTCGCAGAGCAGGCAGCACGCGTGGGAATGCCATACGTGAACCACCGCTGGCTGGGTGGTATGCTCACCAACTTCTCGACCGTGAACAAGCGCCTCCAGCGTCTCAAGGAACTCGAGCAGATCGACTTCGACGACGTTGCAGGTTCCGTTTACACCAAGAAGGAACTCCTCATCATGCGCCGCGAGAAGGACAAGCTCGCACGCACCCTCGGCGGAATCCGAGACATGGCGAAGGTTCCTTCGGCAATCTGGATCGTGGACACCAACAAGGAACACCTTGCTGTTGACGAGGCACGCAAACTTGGCGTGCCAGTCGTGGCAATCCTTGACACCAACTGTGACCCAGACGTAGTTGACTTCCCAATCCCAGGTAACGACGACGCGATCCGCGCCGTACAGCTCCTGACCCGTGTCATCGCCGACGCTGCTGCAGAGGGCCTTGTGGCTCGCAGCAAGGGTGGCAAGACCGGTGCCGCTGACGCTGAGCCACTCGCAGAATGGGAGCGCGAGCTCCTCGAGACCGGCGCAGAAGCAGCAGCTCCAGCAGAAGCAGCACCAGTTGCTGAAGAAGCTAAGTAAGACCCACTGAAGTCTTAAAAAATTGGCGGCCGGTCAAACCGGCCGCCAATAGTCTTGACAAGCCACCACAGTTTAAGGACAAACAATGGCAAACTACACTGCCGCTGACATCAAGGCGCTTCGCGAGCGCACTGGTGCTGGAATGCTTGACGTCAAGAAGGCTCTTGACGAGGCAAACGGTGACTCGGAGAAGGCTCTCGAGATCATCCGCGTTAAGGGTCTCAAGGGTGTCGCGAAGCGTGAAGACCGTGCAACCTCCGAAGGCCTCATCGCCGCAGACATCAAGGACGTTGACGGTGCCCAGGTTGGTACCCTCATCGAACTGAACTGCGAAACCGACTTTGTTGCAAAGGCCGCTAAGTTCATCGAACTCGGCGAGACCGTTCTCGCAGCAGTTATCGCTTCCGGTGCACAGTCTGCTGAAGAGGCACTCGCCGCTGAGGTGGACGGTCAGAGTCTCAAGGACCTCATCGACGCAGAAGCAGCAACCCTCGGCGAGAAGATCGTTCTTCGCCGTGTTGCAGTTGTATCCGGCCCAGCCGTGACCGCTTACCTGCACCGCACCGCAAAGGACCTGCCACCATCAATCGGTGTTTTCGTTGTCACCGACGCAAACGCTGCTTCGGTAGCCAAGGACGTTGCACAGCACGTTGCTGCGCTGTCCCCAGAGTTCCTCTCCCGCGAAGACGTTCCAGCCGAGAAGGTTGACAACGAGCGTCGCATTGCCCAGGACACTGCTCGTGCAGAAGGCGCTAACAAGCCTGAGCACATCATCGAAAAGATCGCTGAGAACCGTCTTGGCAAGTTCTTCGAGGAAGTTGTTCTTGTGGAGCAGCCTCTCGCAAAGGACCCATCCAAGAAGGTCGGTCAGGTTATCGCTGACGCCAAGGGTGAGCTCAAGAGCTTCGTCCGCTTCCGCGTAGGCGCCTGAATCCAGGCAACGTCAAATGCCCGGTCCCGCAACTCGTGGGGACCGGGCATTTGATGCACATAGCCGAATTTCCGCCCCTTGACCCTTAGGGCCACGGCGACTCACGCAACAGGTCGAATCTCGGTACTGACGTGGGAATAAGAGTAGTGTCGTACTTGGCGTACCAAGTGCTTTATTTGAGTAGAACCGGAGTAGTTCCATGTCCAGTACCGAAACCAGTTCCACAGTTGCGTCCGAGGCGACAACAACGCCGCGCACTGCGCGCCGTGTTCTGCTCAAGCTCTCGGGTGAGGCTTTTGGTGGTGGACAGATCGGACTTGCCTCCGATGTCGTGCGTCGCGTTGCCGCGGAGATCGCCGCTGCAGTGGCGCAGGGCGTTCAAGTGGCAATCGTGGTTGGTGGTGGTAATTTCTTCCGCGGTGCCGAGCTTTCGCAGCAAGGACTGGACCGTGCGCGCGCCGACTATATGGGTATGCTCGGAACCGTCATGAACTGCCTGGCCCTTCAGGACTTTCTCGAACAGGCTGGTGTCTCCACCCGCGTTCAAACTGCCATCACGATGGGTCAGGTTGCAGAGCCGTACATTCCGCTGCGTGCCATCCGCCACCTTGAAAAGGGGCGCGTGGTGATTTTTGGTGCTGGCGCCGGAATGCCCTACTTCTCCACTGACACGGTTGCCGTGCAGCGTGCACTCGAGACCGGTTGCGAAGAGGTTCTCATGGGCAAGAACGGGGTGGACGGCGTGTACACATCCGATCCGCGAACCAACCCAGACGCAGAACTCATGGACGAGGTCTCGTTCACCGACGCGCTCGTTCAGGGCCTTGGTGTCATGGACGCCGCTGCGATGAGTCTCGGCCGTGACAATAACCTGACCATGCGCGTCTTCGGCATGGACGAGGAGGGCAACGTGACCCGCGCACTCGTCGGCGAAGAAATTGGTACCGCCGTCACCGCCGACTAGGCTGGTATCTAGTTTCCCAATCTCAACGTGCCCGGTAGGGTGCACAAACTCAAGGAGTTAACAATGGACGAGATCCTTCTCGAAGCCGAAGAAAAGATGGAACGCGCGGTCGAGGTCGCCAAGGAGGAATTCGCTGGAATCCGCACGGGACGTGCGAACTCCGGCATGTTCTCCAAGATCATGGTGGACTATTACGGTGCCCCGACTCCGCTCCAGCAACTGGCATCGTTCAACATCCCGGATGCTCGCACGGTTTTGATCAACCCATTCGACAAGTCCGCTATGACCGTCATCGAAAAGGCGCTGCGCGAATCGGACTTGGGAGTGAACCCGTCGAACGACGGTGTGGCCATCCGTATCGTCATGCCGGCACTCACTGAAGAACGCCGCCGTGACTACGTGAAACTTGCCAAGACCAAGGGCGAGGACGGCCGCGTATCGATCCGCTCCGTACGCCGCAAGGCAAAGGACCAGATCGACAAGGCCGTCAAGGATGGCGAATATGGTGAGGACGAGGGTGCTCGTGCCGAGAAGGAGCTTGAGGCTCTGACCAAGCGCCACGTTGAAGCCATTGACGCGCTGCTTGCTGGTAAAGAAGCAGAACTCCTCGAAGTCTGATGAGTCAGCCGGACGCAGCGTCCGAGGTGGTTGCCTCGCGGGCAACCCGTACGGGTAGGAACCTGCCGGTAGCGATCACAGTGGCAGTCGTATTGCTTGCTGCGGTCGCCTCCTCGCTGTTCTACCGCAAGGAACTGTTTGTTGGACTCGCCGTCATCGCGGTCTGCCTGGGCCTATATGAGTTGGGTAAGGCATTCTCCGTGCGCGATATCAGGATTCCGTTGCTGCCGGTCATGGTCGGCACCGCCGGGATACTGATTTCCACCTATATCTCTGGGCCCGAGGCTTTGATGGTCTCCTTTGCGCTGACCGTCGGCGCGGTGGTGGTGTGGCGTGTGATCGACGGTGGCGGTATCGAGGCTGTCCGTGACAGTGCCGCGGGGCTTTTCGCAGCAGCCTACCTTCCACTCATGGGCGGGTTCGTGATGCTGATGCTCGCGGCCGATGACGGTCCAATTCAGGTTGCGATCTTCATTCTGCTCGCGGTCGCCAATGATACGGGCGGCTTCTTCGCGGGTGTGAAGTTCGGCAGACACCCACTTGCCCCGACGATCAGCCCCAAGAAGTCATGGGAGGGTCTCGCGGGATCGTTCGCTTTGACCATGCTTGTGGGAGTCATCGGAGCCACGTTCTTTCTGCACATGAATCCAGTCGTTGGCGTGATCCTTGGTCTGATCACCCCGATCACGGCAACGGTCGGTGACCTGGCCGAGTCACTGATCAAACGCGATCTCGGGCTCAAGGACATGGGTACGCTGCTGCCCGGACATGGCGGGGTCCTGGATCGTCTGGACTCACTGCTGCTCACTGCCCCGTTCGTGTACCTGATGTTCTCATCGGCAAGTGGTCTACCGGTATAGACACCCTCAGGTAGGGTGCGCATAGGATAAAGAGACGCTCAAGCGCGAGTTTTAAACGCCAAGGAAGGTAGTTGCATGGCTGGGATGTTTGACACCGTGTCGGGAATGAAAAAAGGTTACGACATTGACGAGGTCGATGATTTCTTCCAACACGCACGCGAAGTCTACGAGGGCGTGGCCAGTGAGCCGTTGACCCACCGTGACATCCACACGTGCGTGTTCGACGTAATCCGCAAGGGCTATGACACGGATCAGGTGGATGCAGCGCTCAACAGGCTTGAGAACGCCTTCGTGGCTCGTGAGAAGCAGTTGATTTTGACTCAGCGGGGTCCAGAGGCCTGGAGCGCAACCCTCAATGAACGGGCACAGACCCTCTATCCACGTCTTGGGCGTCCACGCGGTGAACGCTTCGCGCACCCGAAAGGCAGTGGTTACTCGATTGAGGAAGTCGATAACCTGTGTGCGAACCTGGTGAAGTTCTTTGACGGTAAGTTGCGTGTGACGGCATCGGAACTCCGCGCTATCACGTTCGGTGCGGCACGCGGTAAGAACGCGTACGAGGAAGCATCAGTCGACGCCTTCATGGCTCGCGCAATTGAGGTGCTGCTTGGTGTCGAATGACTCCCGTGACCGGGTGGTCGTTCTCGGCTCTACCGGTTCGATCGGTACGCAGGCGCTTGATGTCATGGGGCGTCATCCTGACCGGTTCGAGGTGGCAGGGTTAAGCGCTGGGGGAGGAGACCTCGACCTTCTCGTGCGTCAGGCAACCAGTTTCAACGTTCCTGTTGTTGGCGTCGCCGATGCAGGCCGCGCCGGCCTCCTCCAGGAGAAGCTGACGGCTGCCGGAAGCAAGGCCCAAGTCCTCGCTGGTCCGGAGGCCTCGACGCAGTTGGCAGGTATCCCGAGCGACACTGTCTTGAACGGTATCACCGGTTCGGTCGGGCTGAAGCCGACTCTGGCCGCGCTTGAGAGTGGTGCGACTCTGGCCCTCGCGAACAAGGAGTCCCTAGTTGTCGGCGGACAGTTGGTCAAGCAGGCGATGCAGCGTCCCGATCAGATCGTTCCAGTGGACTCGGAGCATTCGGCGATGGCCCAGTCCTTGCGCGGTGGTCGGCGTAGTGAGGTCACGAAGTTCATTCTGACCGCATCGGGAGGGCCTTTTCGGGGCTGTACTTCCGAGCAACTGACTCAGGTGACGCCGGAACAGGCGCTTGCACATCCGACGTGGAACATGGGGCCGATGGTCACGATCAACTCATCGACCCTGGTCAACAAGGCGCTAGAACTCATCGAAGCCCACCTGTTGTTCGATGTTCCGGTGCAGGACATCACGGTTGTCGTACACCCACAGTCGGTCATCCACTCGATGGTCGAGTTCATCGACGGAAGCACGATCGCCCAGGCGTCGCCTCCTGACATGCGCCTGCCGATCGCTTTGGGCCTGAGCTGGCCCGAACGTATTGAGAACGGCTCTGTCTCAGTCGACTGGACGCAGTCACACGCCTGGGAGTTTCTGCCGTTGGACAGCGCGGTGTTCCCAGCAGTCGACTTGGCGCGTGAAGCCGTACAGGCCTCCGCAACCCACCCAGCAGTGTTCAACGCGGCCAATGAGGAATGCGTCGATGCGTTTCTTGCGGGCCGGATCGGATACCTTGACATCGTCTCCACTGTGCGGCGCGTGCTTGAAGATCACGCAGCGGTGGGCGGTGAGGTCATGCTTGACGATGTGCTTGAGGTTGAGTTGTGGGCGCGACGTCGCGCCCACGAAATCATTGACGCCATATAGGCGTGAGGTTTCTTGGTATTCGTTCAGGTTCATGCGGCAGACTTGATTCGCTGATTGTGGCGATACTTTTGAGGAAGTGATATGGCGTATCTCGTCGGGGTCCTGATCATCTTTGTCGGGGTCTTACTCTCCATCGGCCTGCACGAGCTGGGCCACCTTGTGCCTGCCAAGAAGTTCGGTGTGCGGGTCCCGCAGTACATGGTCGGTTTCGGGCCGACCCTGTGGTCGTTCAAACGTGGAGAGACCGAGTACGGCATCAAGGCGATTCCGCTGGGCGGATATGTCCGGCTGGTCGGTATGTACGCGCCAGGCGATCCACGCCGGGACCAGAGGAAGGGGCGCCTGGCCGAGTTCGTGCAGTCCGCACGTGACGCGAGTGCCGAGGAGATCCTTCCGGGCGAGGAACATCGAGCCTTCTACAACCTGTCCACACCCAAGAAACTTGTGGTGATGTTCGGCGGTCCATTCGTCAACCTGGTGATCGCGTTTGTACTCTTCGTCGCTATTTTCACGACATTCGGTATTCAGCAGCCCACTTCTACGTTGGGTAGCGTCTCGCAGTGTGTCCTACCTGCCACCGCACCTGCGGATGCCACGTGTGCGGATGACTCCACCCCGGCGCCCGCCGCTGCGGCAGGGCTGCTGCCCGGCGACACAATTACGCAGTGGGACGGCCACGAGATCACCTCGTGGGAGCAGCTTACGCAGCTCATCGGACAATCTGGCGACCGTACGGTCGCCATCACGTTCGTACGCGGCAGCGAAACGCTGACCACGCAGGCCACCCCAATCGTTGAAAAGCGCCCGATTTACGACGATATGGGTATGTTGGTGACAGACGCTGCAGGTGAGATGGTGCTTGCGGACAAGGGCTTTATGGGAATGGGATCGCTCGTTGAACGCAGACCTGTTCCCCTGACTGATTCGATTGAGTACTTTGGCCAGCAACTCAAGATGACCGGGCAGATCATCGTGCGGTTGCCGCAGCGGCTCGCGGATGTTGCGCAGGCCGCGTTCGGTACGGCGGAACGAGACCCGAACTCCGTTGTCGGACTTGTGGGCATCGGACGTTTCGCTGGGGAGCTGGCTTCACAGGACACAGGCTCAGAGGTCGCGGAGACTGCGGCCTCGCTCGCATTGCTCGTGGCTTCGTTGAACCTTGCGCTGTTTGCCTTCAACATGATCCCGCTGCCTCCGCTTGACGGGGGACATATTGCGAGTGCCCTTTATGAGGGTGCCCGCCGTCAGGTTGCGCGTGTGCGCGGACGGGGCAATACCGGGCCGGCCGATACCGCACGGCTGCTCCCGGTTGCATACGTCATGTTCTTCGTCCTGACCGGGATGGGGCTGCTGCTCATCTACGCAGACATAGTCAATCCGATCAGGTTGTTCGGCTAACCAAGCATGGTGTGAAGCCCATGTGTGGAATTGGTGGCACTGCGCGTGATCTGGCCCGCGTTATTCGTTTCCACCTGTAAAAAGGTGGATAATAGTGGGGTGAGTGTTCCAATTAACCTCGGTATGCCGTCTGCCCCAGCACCAACTCTTGCACCGCGTCGAAAGACCCGCAAAATCCAGGTTGGCAAGGTCGCGGTCGGTGGCGATGCGCCGATCTCAGTTCAGTCGATGACCACGACAGCCACAACGGACATCAACGCAACCCTGCAACAGATTGCCGAGCTCACCGCGGCTGGATGTGACATCGTGCGTGTTGCCGTCCCCAGCGCGGACGACGCGGCAGCGCTTCCCGCAATCGCGAAGAAATCGCAGATCCCGGTTATCGCGGACATTCACTTTCAACCGAAGTACGTCTATGCGGCAATCGATGCCGGCTGTGCGGCCGTGCGCGTGAACCCTGGAAACATCCGCAAGTTTGATGACCAGGTGAAGCAGATCGCTCAGGCTGCTGCGGACGCCGGTGTCTCGATCCGAATCGGAGTCAACGCTGGATCCCTGGACCCGCGCCTGCTGAAGAAATACGGCAAGGCCACCCCAGAGGCGCTCGTTGAATCGGCTGTGTGGGAGGCCTCGCTGTTCGAGGAGCACGGCTTCCACGACTTCAAGATTTCGGTCAAGCACAACGACCCGGTCGTCATGGTGCGTGCCTACGAACTGCTTTCGGAACGCGGTGACTGGCCGCTGCACCTTGGCGTGACCGAGGCTGGCCCCGCTTTCCAGGGAACAATCAAATCTGCGACCGCATTCGGCGCTCTGCTGTCTCGCGGTATCGGTGACACGATTCGCGTCTCGTTGTCGGCCCCTCCGGTCGAGGAGGTCAAGGTTGGAAACCAGATTCTCCAGTCGTTGAACCTCAAGCCACGCAAACTCGAGATCGTCTCATGCCCATCGTGTGGCCGCGCACAGGTTGACGTATATACCCTTGCTGAGCGAGTCACTGCTGGTCTCGAAGGACTGCCGGTTCCGCTGCGTGTCGCCGTCATGGGCTGCGTTGTCAACGGACCAGGTGAGGCCCGTGAAGCTGACCTGGGCGTGGCCTCAGGCAACGGCAAGGGCCAGATCTTCGTGAAGGGTGAGGTCATCAAGACTGTACCGGAATCAGAGATCGTGGAAACCCTCATCATGGAAGCCATGCGCATTGCGGACTCGATGGAGAAGACCGGGGATAGCCCTGTTGTTACCGTAGGCTAGAGCCCATGAGTATTTTCGTCTCTGCCCGACGTACGCCACAGTGTGATGCGCGCGTGCTCGCAAAGGACGAATGGCCAGTTGCCCTGCGTATCGCCCAACAAGACCCTGTGTCCTATATCCTTGCGATCACGCACATCAACTCAGGGTTGGTGCACGGCGTCGATATGGGGGAGTTGTGGGGGTTCCCCGCCAAGGGGCCGGTGCAGGCCGTGTGTTGGATGGGCGCCAACCTCATCCCGATCATTCCCGATCCCGATCCCGAACTGAGGTCCGAGGCGCTTATCTCGTTTGCCGCTATGGCCGCCTCGTCGAACAAACGTTCCTCGTCCATCGTCGGGCCTTCGGACTTGGCACTGGCGCTATGGCGGAACCTGGAGGGCTCGTGGAAGAGCCCTCGAGAGATCAGGGCATCACAGCCGTCGATGGCGATTGCCTCAACCCCGCTCATTGAGCCGGACCCGGACGTCAAGGTGGCCCGCTGGAACGATTTCGATGCGCTCTTGCCTGCGAGCGTACACATGTTCATTGAGGAAGTCGGCGTTTCGCCGCTGTCGTTCGGTTCGGCGCAATACTCGATGCGGGTACGCGAGTTGATTGCAGATAACCGGTCGTTGCTGCGCTACGCCTCAACCCTTGAAACCAGGAGTGGTCGCAGTGACGAGGTGATCTTCAAGGCGGATTTCGGGGCTGTCACGCCCGATGTCGCTCAGGTTCAAGGGGTCTGGGTGAGCCCCGAATATCGAGGGCGGGGTCTTGCGGCCCCTGCGGTGGCCACGGTCGTGGAGCACGGACTGAGCACCATTGCACCAACCGTGTCGCTGTACGTCAATGACTACAACCGTCGTGCGATCTCGGTGTACCGGAAGGTTGGATTCGAGCAGGTTGGCGAATACGCGACCGTGCTCTTCTAACGCCAATGCGGATGCGTGATGCCTTGCGGGCTTGCAGTCCTGCCTGGAGCCTCCAGAACGCTGGGGCCGTAGGATCGGCGAGTCTGTGACAAACCCGCTTGGCCGCGTGAGCGATTAAGTGCGTGGACACCCACAAAACCGTATTAACCTTAGATCTATGCTTTTACGCCTGTCTAACCTGTTTGTCCGCTCCCTTCGCGAGGACCCAGCAGATGCTGAAGTGGCCAGCCACAAGCTACTTGTGCGCGCCGGCTACATTCGCCGTGCCGCACCCGGTGTCTACACCTGGCTGCCGCTTGGCTTGCGTGTCCTTGACAAGGTTGAGCGGGTGGTCCGCGAAGAGATGGACGCTGCCGGTGCGCAGCGGGTGCACTTCCCAGCACTTTTGCCACGTGAACCCTATGAGGCAACGAACCGGTGGACAGAATATGGCCCGAATCTGTTCCGGTTGCAGGACCGCAAGGAAGCTGACTATCTTCTTGCCCCCACGCATGAGGAGATGTTCACCCTCCTGGTCAAGGACCTTTACTCCTCGTACAAGGATCTGCCACTGACGCTGTATCAGATTCAGACCAAGTACCGGGATGAGGCGCGTCCTCGTGCAGGGTTGATCCGTGGCCGCGAGTTCATCATGAAGGACGCCTACTCGTTCGATCTGACCGATGAGGGCCTGAATGAGTCATACCAGAGGCAACGTGACGCATATGAGCGGATCTTCACACGTCTCGGCCTCGAATACGTCATCGTTGCGGCGACCTCGGGCGCTATGGGTGGTTCACGTTCCGAGGAGTTCTTGACCCCAACCGCGATCGGTGAGGACACGTTCGTTCGTGCGCCAAGCGGATACGCGGCAAACGTTGAGGCGGTTGTGACAGCGGTGCCTGAGTCAGTCGACTTCTCGGATGCCCCAGCAGCGCGTGTGGTGGACACTCCGAACACCGGCACGATTGAAGAACTCGTTGCACATCTCAACGCTCACTTCCCACGCGAGGATGGCCGCGAATGGAACGCGGGGGACACCCTCAAGAACGTTGTCGTCGTCGCGAGTGACCCTGAGGGCAACCGTGAACTCCTTGTCATCGGCGTGCCGGGAGATCGCGACGTTGACATGAAGCGCCTTGAAGCCTCCCTTGCACCACGCGAGGTCGAACCTGCTGGGGATGGTGACTTCGCCAAGAACAAGGTCTTGGTGAAGGGCTACATCGGTCCACAGGTTCTCGGACGGACGAACACCGGTGATGACACTGCGATCCGGTACCTCGTAGACCCACGCGTCGTGTCGGGTACCCGCTGGGTGACCGGTGCCAATGCGGACGGGCAACACGTGATCGACCTGGTTATGGGTCGTGACTTCGTTGCGGACGCCACGATCGAGGCTGCCCAGGTGCTTGCGGGTGATCCAGCACCGGATGGTTCCGGCCCGCTCGAACTCGCTCGCGGCATCGAGATCGGTCACATCTTCCAGCTCGGACGCAAGTACGCGGAGGCACTGGGACTCAAGGTGCTCGACGAGTCCGGTAAGCAGGCCGTGGTCACCATGGGATCGTATGGCATCGGTGTCTCGCGCGTGATGGCAGCGCTTGCCGAGGCCAATCACGATGACAAGGGCCTTGCATGGCCAGCACACGTTGCACCAGCGCATGTGCACATCGTTGCGACCGGTAAGGACGAGGCCGTGTTCGAGGCCGCCGAGAAACTTGGTCAGGGCCTTTCTGCGCGCGGTGTCGAGGTCATCTACGACGACCGTCCAAAGGTTTCCCCAGGCGTGAAGTTCAAGGACGCTGAACTGTACGGCGTGCCGTTCATCGCGGTTGTCGGCCGTGGCCTTGCAGATGGTGTGATCGAGTTCCGCGAGCGTGTGGGCGAATCGCAGCAGGTCGCTTTTGACGATGCCGTGGACACGATCACCGCGGCCGTTGCAGCGAAACTCGCTGAGTAATCCTCACCGATTACGTGAAAAGGGAGGGCGTCCGCCCTCCCTTTTCTGCTGCGCGCTATAGATGGACAAGCGACGAGACGGTTGTGACAGAGGAGCCCCTGCGCTGGGACCGCAGACGGGCTGAGAGTCGCCGACTCGTCGTGAAGCGGGAGCCCTACTCGCTGTCTGACTGCAGGGCGTGGATTGCGTCGCCACCTGTGATCAGTGGAAAGAGCTCATCGAAGGAAGCGCCAAGGGTCTGTGCACGGCGTGCGGAGGCGAGGGCCGCATCATAGAGCAGAGCCCGGTCGGCGGGAGCCACCGAGGCAACCAGCGTGAGGTAGTCGGCGGCAAGATCCTTTTCCACAGATTGCGTGATGGTGGCGATCTCCTTATTAGTCGCCACCGGTTCCTCGGCACTCAACTGAAAAGGAAGGGCGTAGGCGATACGCCGCGGATCGTTGGCAGTCTGGGAGACACCTGCCATCTCGGCAAGCAACTGAGCCTGATCGCGGTGCAGTTTGGCGTAAGACAACAGGCGGGTACGGGATTTCGGCTCCCTCATCGCCGCAGACACCTCGTAGACGTATCCGGCGTAGTCCTCGGCCACTACGAGCGCAACGAACTGTTCATCGCTCAACACCGGTTCGGAAGTCGTCCACTCACCAGGCAAGAGGGCTTCAGGGTCCGCTATCTCCACCTCGGCCAGTTTCATCAACTGTTGAGCCTCAAGCGCATGTGAGATGCCAAGGGCCGCCACGGCACGAGCCAGGTGTGGGTCTTCAGCAATGTCCAGCGAAGAACGAACCCGTGCCGCCGATTCGATCAGGCGCGCTGCGGTCGACGCAGGATCAGCCTCCGTGACGATTGGCAATGATGCATCAGTGTCCTGTGCGCTGGCCGTTGGATCGCCGGCATCTGGAAGCCCAGAGACATACGTTCCTCCCAGCGCATCCTGGCGAGCCATCGCGACCTGTTCGATTGAGGAGAGCAATTCGCTCAGCGCCTCGTCCGAGACGTCGGCGGCGCTGAGGGCAGCATGCTGTTGGATCAGAGCGAGGTCGTTGACAATCGCCTGCCGAGTGATTTCGTTCTCGTCAGGGATCGGCTCTGACGGAGGTGTGGTCTCAAGACGAATCCCACAGGCAGCCAGCAAGAACACGAGCATGCCCGCCGTGATAGTGGTCACGAACCGGTGTGCACTGCCGCTCACCCGTTCTGTTCCCGCCGCACCCGGCAATGGGCGATATTCCGCAGCAGCAACGTGCTCGTGGCGGTACTGTGCCATGTGTTTTACCGGCTCCCTGAATCAAATACGCTAACCGTGCGCGCAAAGTGTGTTGACGGTGACTCTCAAATTGAATGAGCAAAACTCAACCTTCTCGGTAATCTTAGTTTAAGAACAAGTTCATACCGGTTAGTTTTCTGCCCGGTTCGCGTGCGACGTCGACAGGAGAGAAAGTGACAACGCCACTCACACCAGAGGACCTAGAGGCTGTGCTGCAACCGGTAGTCGAACAAGTTGGCCTATACCTTGAAGAGGTCAAGGTTCAGGCCTCAGGGAAAACCACGATCGTTCGCGTAACCGTCGATGCCCTTGACGTCACTGCTCCCGCAGTAACGCTCGATGAGGTGGCTGTGGCATCGCGCGCCATTTCAGATGCTCTCGATGAAGTTCCGGCGCTACGTGACGCCTACACCCTCGAGGTGTCCTCGCCGGGCACCAACCGCCCACTGACAACGCAGCGCCACTTTGCTCGCGCGATTGGGCGACTGATAGCGGTCAAGCGAACTGAGGGCAAAGACTTCACACAGCGGCTGCTCGCTGTATCCGACAGCACGGTGGAGTTCGAAGAGGTCGGTACCATCTCACTTGACGATATCCGCAAGGCAAAGGTCGAGGTTGAACTCAAACGCGCCGAGCAGGTTGCGGACTCTGAACTTGAAGATTTTCATGACGGCGACGCCGACACCGGGGCAAAGGAGTAAATAATGGACATCGATATGAGCGCACTGCGCATGCTGGAGCGCGAACGAGAGATCAGCCTGGACGTTCTCATCGAAGCGATCGAGCAGGCGTTGGCCGTTGCCTACCAGCGGACCCCGGATGCCTACCCGAATGCTCGCGTCGAGGTTGACCGTAAATCGGGACACGTCGTGGTGTGGGCTCGTGAGGAAGTCATCGTTGAACCCGAAAGCGTCGACGAAGAGGGCTACCTGATCCCTGCAGTCAAGGAACTCGGCCCAGAGTTCGATCACACGCCATCAGACTTCGGGCATGTGGCGACGGCAACTGCGCGCCAGGTTATCTTCCAGCGTCTGCGCGATGTGGAAGACGATCAGGTCCTTGGGCAGTTCAAGGACAAGGAAGGCCAACTTGTCTCGGGAATCATCCAGCAGGGGGCAAATCCACGCGTCGTCAACGTTGATCTTGGCAACGGAATCGAGGCGCAACTCCCAGAGCACGAGCAGGTGCCCACGGAACGGTACCGCCACGGTGAGCGCATCCGTGCATACGTGCTCGAGGTGGCCCGTCGCATGCGTGGTCCAGCAATCACTTTGAGCCGCACCCATCCAAACCTGGTGCACCGCCTGTTCGAACTTGAGGTTCCCGAGGTTGCCGACGGCACCGTGGAGATCGTATCGATCGCCCGCGAGGCCGGTTACCGTACCAAGCTTGCTGTGCGCACCCGCGTTGCAGGACTGAACGCCAAAGGCGCGTGCATCGGACCAATGGGCGCCCGAGTTCGTGCGGTCATGGCTGAATTGGGTGGAGAGAAGATCGATATCGTCGACTACACCGATGATGCAGAACAGTTCATCGCCTCGGCGCTGTCGCCAGCCTCTGTCGACTCCGTGACGGTACTCGATGCGGCGGCGCGCTCTGCTCGGGTGATCGTTCCCGACTATCAGCTTTCGCTCGCGATCGGCAAGGAAGGCCAGAACGCCCGCCTTGCAGCAAAACTCACGGGTTGGAAGATCGACATCCACTCGGACTCCGAGTCAGACTCGTAAACTTTAAGCGAAACTCGTAAAATGTGACGAGAATCAGTGCCGCGCGTCGCTCTTTGAGACGCGCGGCACCAACATGTCCGCATGAAAAGCGGTAGAATTGATGCGACTGACGCGCTGACGTGAGTTCACGGGATATCCGTAAACGTCACGCGATGTTGAGAGAGGAACTTTTGGTTCAGCAGATTCACAGGCCGGTGCGTACCTGCATCGGATGCCGGACCACCGACTCAACTTCAGAACTTTTTCGCGTAGTGCTTAAGCACGGCCAACACCGCGGGCACGCGCAAGGAGACCAAGACGACGCAGCCACCAAGCAGGTGTGTCGCGTCGTCGTGGATTACTTCTTGCGAGAGCCCGGACGTGGTGCGTGGCTGCACTTGAACACCAGGTGCTTGGAACTAGCCCAGAAGAAGCGAGCTTTTTCGCGGGCATTTCGAACACACGGCGAGATTGACCTCTCAGACGTTAGCCAGTTCGTTGCAACTGGCGCCACACCTGAGGCCAAGATCTAGCCAATTGAGTCGCGCGCACCGGTGCGCGGCTTAAGACACGTCGATCAGGAAGCGGGTAAGAAGCCGATGGGCACCCGATGAGTACTCAGCGATGAGTCCGTGTAACTAACGACGGTCCTCCCAGTCCGGGTGGACCGAGACTGGAGAGTTGTGGCTAAAATCCGCGTCTACGAGCTTGCCAAAGAGCTCGGGGTGGAAAGCAAAACCATCATGGGGAAGTTGACTGAACTCGGTGAGTTCGTCCGTTCAGCATCCTCGACTATCGAACCACCAGTGGTTCGTAAACTGCGCGACGCGTTCCCCGCGTCGGGCGCTGGCAGCGATGCGCCAGCACAGAAGACTGCACCGAAAACGGCTGCAAAGAACCCGGCAAAGCCCGCTGCCAAGGCAGCGTCAAAGCCCGAGGCTCCAACTGAAGCACCTGCAACTGAGGCGCCGGCAAAGGCGGCAGCAGTTAAACCTGCTGCAAAACCAGCTCCGAAGCCTGCCGCCAAGGCCGCGCCAGCGGAAAAGACTGCGGATGCCAAGCCAGCGGCGAAGCCAAACGCCGGTGAGTCGAAGGCAGCGGCACGTCCAGGTGGTCCGCGTCCGGGTAACAACCCGTTCGCGACCACTCAGGGGATGCCCCGTGCTGGTGCGGGATCGTCCCGCCAGGGTGGCCCCCGTCCAGGATCGCGCCCAGGCGCTGGCGGACAGGGCGGTCCACGACCAAGTGGCCCACGCCCGGGCAACAACCCATTCACTGACAAGCAGCAGTCCCGCCCAGAACGCGGTGGCCGTCCAGAACGTTCCGAGCGCCCAACAAACAACGCCCCACGTGGCGGCGAAGGCCAGGCAGCCGAGGCACGCACTGGTGGTCCACGCCCAGGCGGTCCGCGTCCGGGAGGACCCCGTCCAGGTGGTCCACGCCCGAACCCGGGTATGATGCCTGGTCGCCCTGCAGCAGGCCCACGCCCAGGCGGGGAACGTAGTGGCGGTCGCGGTGGAGCACGCGGAGGCTTCGGCGGTCGCGGTGGCTCTGGCGCACCAGCAGGACAGGGCGCTGGTGCCGGTGCTGGCCAGAACACCGGTCCTAACCAGGGCGGCGGCGGATTCGCTGGCCGCGGTGGACGACCAGGTCCAGGTGGCCGTGGTACAACCGCCGGTGCCTTCGGTCGTGGTGGCGGAAAATCCGTTAAGGGACGCAAGTCGAAGCGGGCGAAACGCCAAGAGTTCGAGCAGATGCAGGCACCATCACTGGGTGGCGTCACGGTGCCACGCGGCGACGGTTCGACCGTTGTTCGCTTGCGTCGCGGCTCCTCACTTTCGGACTTCGCCGACAAGATCGATGCAAACCCAGCAAGCCTGGTGACGGTTCTGTTCCACCTCGGTGAGATGGCAACTGCCACCCAGTCGCTCGATGAGGACACATTCGGTACCCTCGGCGCTGAACTTGGCTACGTTATCGAGATGGTTTCAGCGGAAGACGAGGACCGCGAACTACTTGGTGGCTTCGACATCGACCTTGAAGCGGAAGAAGCTGCTGAGAAGGAAGAGGATCTGACCTCTCGCCCTCCAGTGGTAACCGTTATGGGTCACGTTGACCACGGTAAGACTCGACTGCTCGACGCGATTCGTAAGTCGGACGTTATCTCCGGTGAAGCTGGCGGTATTACCCAGCACATCGGTGCCTACCAGGTCAAGACCACGGTCGATTGCAACGAACGCGCACTGACCTTCATTGACACCCCTGGTCACGAAGCGTTCACGGCTATGCGTGCTCGTGGTGCCCAGGTGACCGACATCGCGATCCTCGTGGTCGCAGCAGATGACGGTGTGATGCCGCAAACCGTTGAGGCGCTCAACCACGCGCAGGCCGCAGGCGTGCCAATCGTGGTGGCGGTCAACAAGGTTGATAAGGACACCGCCAACCCAGCGAAGATCCGTCAGCAGTTGACCGAGTACAACCTCGTTGCTGAAGAGTACGGTGGCGACACGATGTTCGTGGATGTCTCGGCTAAGCAGAACATGGGTATCGACTCGCTGCTTGAAGCAGTCGTGCTCACGGCAGATGCTTCTCTTGACCTGCGTGCAAACGCAAACAAGGACGCGCGCGGTGTCGCTATTGAAGCCAACCTCGACAAGGGGCGCGGTGCTGTGGCAACTGTGCTCGTTGAATCGGGAACGCTGAATGTTGGAGACTCAATCGTTGCGGGAACCGCTCACGGTCGTGTGCGCGCAATGTTTGACGAGCACGGCGGTGCGGTCAAGGCTGCTGGTCCGGCGCGCCCGGTCATGGTGCTTGGTCTGACCTCCGTGCCTCGCGCAGGTGACAGTTTCCTTGTCGCACCAGATGACCGTACTGCACGCCAGATCGCTGAGAAGCGTGAGGCGGCGGAGCGTGCTGCACTTCTGGCTAAGCGTCGTAAGCGCATCAGCCTCGAAGACTTCACCCAGGCTCTTGAGCAAGGCAAGGTTGAGACCCTCAACCTGGTACTCAAGGGTGACGTCTCCGGTGCGGTTGAAGCACTTGAGGACTCGCTGCTCAAGATCAACGTCGGTGACGAGGTCGATCTGCGTATCATCCACCGCGGTGTCGGTGCGATCACGCAGAACGATGTCAACCTGGCAACGGTCGACAACGCAATCATCCTCGGCTTCAACGTGAAGCCAGCGGAGCGCGTTGCCGAACTCGCTGACCGCGAAGGCGTGGACATCCGCTACTACTCGGTCATCTACCAGGCACTGGAAGATGTTGAGGCAGCCCTGAAGGGTATGCTCAAGCCAGAGTACGAGGAAGCACAACTTGGAAGCGCAGAGATCCGCGAGATCTTCCGTTCTTCGAAGTTCGGAAACATCGCAGGTTCGATTGTTCGGTCCGGTGAGATTCGCCGTAACTCCAAGGCCCGCGTCATCCGTGATGGAGTGGTTGTCGGAGACAACCTCACGATTGAGTCGCTCAAGCGGTTCAAGGACGATGCAGTCGAGGTCCGCGAAGGCTTCGAGTGTGGTATCGGACTTGGCTCGTTCAACGACCTCCAGCTTGGTGACACCATTGAGACCTGGGAAATGCGCGAGAAGCCACGTGCTTGATAGCGTCTGACCTACTGCCGGTAGGTGGTAGGAGAGTGAGTGAGGGCACCAGTTTGAATCGAACTGGTGCCCTTTCTCACGTGGGGTTCCGCTACCCGCGTATCCGGCGGTCAGCGCTTTGACCCTGTTCTATGCTTAAAAGAAAAAGGAGTGAGTACGATGGTTGATCACCCACGCGCACGTAAACTGGCAGACCGCATTCAGGTCATTGTCGCAAAGATGCTGGATTCTCGGATCAAGGACCCGCGCCTGGGGTTTGTCACGATCACGGATGTCCGGGTTACCGGCGACCTACAGAACGCTTCAATCTTCTACACGGTACTCGGCGATGAAACCGATCGTGAGAACACCGCCAAGGCTCTCGAATCGGCCAAGGGAACGATCCGTTCCGAGGTCGGCAAGCAGACCGGTATCCGGTTGACCCCTGCGTTGTCGTTCCACCTTGATGCGGTTCCTGAGGCAGCGGCAAGTTTCGATGCGGCGCTCCTTGAGGCCCAGCGTCGTGACGCCGAACTGAAGGCTCTCCGTGAGGGTAAGACGTTCGCGGGCGAGGAAGACCCCTACCGCATTGCGGATGAGAATGCATCGGATGAGGAAGCCTAGGTTTTGACTTCTTCGCGGAACACCGTCCGGCGTCACAGTGCGCCGGACGGAATCGTTGTGGTGGATAAACCGCAGGGTTGGACCTCGCATGATGTTGTGTCGAAAATGCGTGGTCTTGCGGCGACGCGCAAGGTAGGGCATGCGGGGACCCTCGATCCCATGGCGACGGGCGTGCTGGTCATCGGTATCGGTAAGGCAACCAAACTGCTGCACTACATTGTGGGTGCGGACAAGGACTATGACACCACGATCCGGCTCGGATTCAGCACCGACACCGAGGACGCGGAGGGAACGTCACTGAGCGAGACCTCAAGCGCTCCGCAGAGACTTGAACTTGAAGACCTCCAACGGGCAGCGGATACTCTCACCGGGGACATCATGCAGGTTCCGAGTGCGGTTTCCGCCATCAAGATCGATGGGAAGCGGGCGTATGATCGGGTGCGTTCCGGTGAAGACGTTGTGATTCCCGCGCGGCCAGTTCACGTTTCTCGCTTCCACATCACTGGAATCGAGAAGGCCAGCAGTCAATACGGAGACGTGTGGGATGTACACGCCTCGGTGACTGTGTCTTCAGGAACCTATGTGCGGGCGCTTGGTCGTGATCTGGCTCGGGCGCTGGGCACCGAGGGACACCTGACGATGCTGCGCCGCACACGTGTCGGCGGTTACAGCATTGACACTGCTGCACCGCTCGAGGCTCTGCAGCAACAGGTGGAACAACACCAGGTTATTGACGTTCTCCCACTCGCCCAGGCGGCATCGGCCAGTTTCCCGGTGCGTCACCTGAGCGAGGACGAGGTGATTGCGCTCGGTTACGGCAAGCGCCTGTCCCCACAACACCAGTCCCTCGAGGACGTGGAAGAATCGACCGCAAGTGAGGTCACGCAACTGTATGCGGGGGCTTCCTCGCACGGTGAACTGATTGCACTGCTGAAAGACGATGGACGTAAAGCCCAACCCGTGGTTGTGTTTGCGCCGCGCCAGTAGGGCAGTCAGTTGTTCGTGAACCAAGTACAAGGAGCTTAAGAAGTGCTGACGTATGAACATCTGACCGATGTTCGGCTTGATGGCCCGACCGTTGTGACGATCGGTAATTTTGACGGCGTGCACAAGGGACACCAGTTCGTTCTGGAGAAGACGATTGCCGCGGCTGCGGCACGTGATGCTCAGTCTGCTGTTGTGACGTTTGATCCCCATCCGGCTCTTGTACATCGTCCTGAGTGTGCACCGCCGTTGTTGACGGGACGTCGTGATCGACTTGAACTCATCGAAACCGCGGGCATAGACGTGGCGCTCGTCATTCCCTATACCCTTGAGTTTGCGCAGTTGACGGCGCGAGATTTCGTGGAGCGGTACTTTGTCCGCGGTCTGAACGCGTGTGCGGTCGTGATCGGTCGCGATGTCCGGTTTGGCAAGGATAATGCCGGTGACCTGGACGCGCTTGAGGTTCTTGGCCGGGAGTTCGGCTTTGAGGTCATCGTGGTTGATGACTTTGGCGCGCCGGATGGGGGTGAGCGGTGGAGTTCCTCGGTGGTTCGCCAGTTGGTGTTCTCAGGTGAGATGTTGGCGGTCACGACTCTGCTCGGTCGTCCTCATCGAGTCCGCGGTGAGGTTGTGCATGGTGATGCTCGGGGCAGAGAGTTGGGTTTCCCGACCGCGAACATGTCGCAGTCCTCGGACGGCATGGTTCCTGCGGACGGAGTATATGCGGGCTGGCTGTCGGTGGTAGATGGAGACCGCTCCGAGCAGCACATGCCTGCTGCCATTTCGGTGGGAACCAATCCGACCTTTGATGGCGAGGAACGTCGAGTCGAGTCGTTTGTGATTGACCGTAAGGGCCTCGAACTGTACGGGAAAGAGGTCATCGTTGAGTTCGTACAGCGCCTACGACCAACTGTGAAGTTTGATTCGCTTGACGCGCTCATCGACCAGATGAATCTGGACGTTGACAAAGCCCGACTCATTTTAGGGTAGTTCTCCCCATTGTTTTGATTGGCGACGAGTTGGTTGATAAACGCAGGTCAGATCACCACACGCTCGGCGATGCCGGGCGCACTGGGTGCGCCACCGGGAAGTGCGGATGAAAACGCGGTAAGTTCTTGGAACAAAGTGCCGAATAGCACGGGGAAAGCATTTCATAGCGGACCGAGAATGATCCGCGATCACACGGGGGACACGCATAATGCGTAAGATCGGGGCGTCACTCACGACGGCCGCACTCACAGCCAGCCTCATCGTTGTTCCGGTAGTCGGCTCGAACGCCGAATCGGAAGCAGCCGATGTATCAACACAGACCATTGAAGTCGACGGGGTGGCATCAGCGGCACTGCGCGACGATACGGTGCTCGAAGCAGCGGTCGAGGAGGATATCCCGACAGCCGTTGAAGCGGATATCCCGCAGCCAGAGGCCAAGGAGAACCTGAGTGCGGACATACTGCACAAACTCAGCAATCCGGGGGACTCGTCGGAAATCGACGAGGACCAACTCGCTGCGCTGAGCGTGAAGAAAACCACCAAACCATTCATGCTGGCCGGAATCACCTGGGCCGCCGACAGCGATGTCGAGGTCGTGACAGCCGACGCCCGTCTGCTTGAGGACGGGGAGTGGACAGAATGGACCTCGTTGGAACTTCTGCCCGCGCAGGAAGGCGATAAGCGGGCGGGCACCGAACCTATCGTCAGTCCGAATGCGACCGGCGTGCAGGTGCGCGTGCTGACCACAGAGGGAACGACTCCCAAGGACCTCGAGGTGACTCTCGTTGATCCGGGTGAGAGCGACAACGACAACGTCATGGCATCCGATAACTCGATTCCGTCAAGCGCCGAGGCCAGCCAATCAGCTACAGCGCTGAAACCGAAGGTCGTACCTCGTGAGACGTGGATGGGTGCAGGGGATGCGAAGCTGACCACCTGGACGCAGGACTACTCCGCCAGACTCGACGCCATGTATGTCCACCACACCGCAGGATCAAACACCTACGGCAAGAGCGATGGCGCCAAGATCGTCCGCTCTGTTTACACCTATCACGCCAAAACGCTTGGGTGGGGAGACATCGGCTACCAGTTCCTCGTGGACAAGTACGGAAACATCTTCGAAGGACGCCACGACGCAATCGAATCCCTGCCCGTCGGCGCGCAAGCCGCAGCCTACAACACCGGAACCATCGGCGTGAGCGCACTCGGCAACTATGAGACCGCCCAACCCACCGCGGAACTCATAGAGGCTCTGACAAAGGTGCTGGCGTGGAAAGCCTACGAGCACGGGCTTGACCCACTCGCAACGACCCGGCTGCTCACAGGGGCTGGGAGTAGTGCCCGCGCCAAGACTGGAACCTACGTGACCGTGCCAACAATCCTTGGGCATAGGGACACCAATGCAACCGCATGCCCTGGTAAGAACCTCTACCCACGACTCGCCGCCATCCGTGCTGACGTGGCCAAGCGAGTAAATGCGACAACCGCAACCTACGGTTCCTATACGCCTGCGCTCGCGACACCAAAGGTCAACAAGGTCAACTCGGTCATACTGTCAGACAAGGTCACGATCTCGTGGGACCCCGTGCCCGGCGCAACCCGGTACCACGTCATGACCCGGCTCGCGAACAAGGGAAACGCCCTCGGCGCTGACAACTGGTGGGCACTGCACAAGAACGTGACCACCTCCAACACCACTCTCACCTTCGCGGCCGGTCAGACCCGATACGTCGCGGTCCGTGCCGTGAATGCGACCGGACACTCATTCCCCGTCAAAGTCGCGCAGATTACTCGCCCGGTGGCCGCAACCACGGCGAAGGCATCGTCTGGATGGACCAACCAGTCAGCCACGGCCCACTACAGCGGGACCGCTAAGCGTGCGACCACAACCGGACGTACCCTCGACTTCGGCAGCGTTGCAGCAACCCGTAAGGTGGCCGTCGTCGGTTCAACCGGTCCGAGCGCAGGGAACATTGAGGTCCTCGTCGATGGCAAGGTCCGTGGCACGCTGAACTTCAACGCAGGCACCGCCAAGAACAACGTCATAAAAACTCTTGATCTTGGTCAGGCGACGAAGGGCAACATCACGCTGCGCACCGCTGGAACCGGCAGCAGTTGGATGGTGGCGGGAGTGGCCTTCCAGCCCGTGGAGCAAGGTGCGCCAAAACTGCCAGACTCCAAGTCGCCGACCAGCAAGTCGCCGAGCCAGGGTCTCGCGGTTCCCTCTGTCACGAAACTTCCTGCCAAGAGCGCCCCGGTGCAACTGCACACCACGGCGACCTACCGGTGGAAGAAGGCGCAGGGAGCCGTCGCGTATGAAATCGGGATCAAACAGTCCAACTTCAACCGTGCGGTTCCAACCAAAGTCAAGATTCATGCCAAGACGACCAAACTGTCATACAAGCTGAAAATCCCTGCCGGACACACGGTTCGCGCCTACGTGCGCTCAGTCGGGTCCGATGGCAAAACCTCGAAATGGGCCGCTCTTGGAACCATCAACAGGCCTCCCACCACCAAGCATCTGATCCGAACAACGGGGGCGAAGAAGTGGACCAAGCCTCGTGACAAGCGGTACTACCGTGGATACGTGCTGCAGGCGAACAAGAAGGGCGCCACGATCAAGGTCAACAAGGTCAAGGGCGTCAAGCGAGTCGCCGTGACTGTCTCGACGGCACCCAACTCCGGGAACCTGGCCGTCTATGCCGGAAAAACGCGGGTCAAAACGCTCTCCCTGACTTCACAGAAGACGGTCTATCAAAAGCGGTTCATCGTCAACCTGCCGAAGACCTACTCGGGCACGATCTCGTTGAAGTCGATGAACAACAAACCAGTCCGCGTGAGCGCTGTCACGCTGCTCAGGTAGGAGAAAGGCTCGGTATCCACCCGCGACGCTGATAGGATGGTTAGGCCGTTAGATCGGCCGCGGATTGATAGAGCTTGGGTGGATATGCCCCAAAGCGCCGCGCAACGAAGGATTGAAGGAGAGCCGTGCCGCTCGATTCAGCAACCAAGAAGAGCATCATCGCCGAATACGGTGCCAACGAGGGCGACACCGGTTCGCCAGAGGTACAGATTGCACTGCTTAGCCAGCGCATCAAGGACCTCACCGAGCACCTCAAGACCCACAAGCACGACCACCACTCGCGTCGTGGCCTGCTGCTCCTCGTAGGTCAGCGCCGTCGCCTCCTCGGATACCTTGAGAAGGTAGACATCGAGCGTTACCGTTCGATCAAGGAACGCCTCGGCCTACGTCGCTGATGTTCTGGAATCCAGCCTAGTCCCATCTTTGGGGCTGGGCTGGATCAGTATCTGGCCCGTTTTTATCGAGCGGGCCATTGCATTACCCAATCAGGGAGAACAGTGAACGTTTTGCTCGGTCCTCGGTAGTGGCTTCCGGGAGTAAACCTGCCCGTGAGCCTCGATCGAAGACCGCCAAACGAAACTGCTCTTCCATTGCTTAGAAATGGAGGGCCTCATGGAGGGTCCAGAAATTCAGTTCGCCGAAGCGATCATTGACAATGGTCGTTTTGGTAAGCGCACCGTGCGCTTCGAAACAGGGCGTCTCGCACGCCAAGCCGCAGGTTGCGCAACCGCATACCTCGACGGCGAAACCATGCTCCTCTCGGCAACCGCCGTAGGCAAGCAGCCAAAGGACCAGTTCGACTTCTTCCCACTGACCGTGGACGTTGAAGAGCGTATGTACGCTGCTGGTCGTATTCCAGGCTCGTTCTTCCGCCGTGAAGGACGCCCATCGACCGAGGCCATCCTTGCGTGCCGCCTCATCGACCGTCCGCTGCGCCCAAGCTTTGTCAAGGGTCTGCGCAACGAGGTCCAGGTTGTCGTGACCGTTATGGCGATCCACCCAGATGACGCCTACGACGTGCTCGCGATCAACGCTGCGTCCATGTCGACTCAGCTTTCGGGTCTGCCATACTCCGGTCCAGTCGGTGGTGTGCGTGTAGCACTCATCGATGACCAGTGGGTTGCCTTCCCGAAGTACTCCGACAAGGAGCGCGCAGTCTTCGAGATGGTCGTTGCCGGCCGTGTTGTTGGCGATGACGTTGCCATCATGATGGTTGAAGCAGAAGCGACCGACAACTCGTGGAAGCTCATCAAGAACGAGGGCGCTACCGCTCCAACCGAAGAGGTTGTCGCTGAAGGTCTTGAGGCTGCAAAGCCATTCATCAAGGCTCTGTGCGACGCTCAGGCTGACCTTGCTGCTCGCGCTGCAAAGCCAGTACAGGAGTTCCCACTCTTCCTCGACTACGAAGACGACGTATTCGCAGCCGTTGAGGGTGCTATCTCCGGTGAACTTGCCGAGGCACTGACCATCGCTGACAAGCAGACCCGCGAGAACCGCCTCGACGAGGTGAAGGAACTCGCCTTCGAGCGTGTTGGCGAGCAATTCGCTGAGCGTGACAAGGAGATCTCCGCTGCGGTTCGTTCGCTCACCAAGGCACTCGTGCGTAAGCGCGTTTTGACCGAGGGCGTTCGTATCGACGGTCGTGGACTCGCCGACATCCGTACCCTCTCCGCAGAGGTAGAGGTTGTCCCACGCGTACACGGTTCGGCAATCTTCGAGCGTGGCGAAACCCAGATCCTGGGTATCACCACCCTGAACATGCTCAAGATGGAGCAGCAGATCGACTCGCTCGGTCCAGAAACCCGCAAGCGTTACATGCACAACTACAACTTCCCGCCATACTCGACCGGTGAGACCGGCCGCGTGGGAAGCCCGAAGCGCCGCGAAATCGGTCACGGCGCACTCGCAGAGCGTGCACTCGTGCCAGTTCTGCCTTCGCGTGAAGAGTTCCCATACGCGATCCGTCAGGTCTCCGAGGCTCTCGGATCCAACGGATCGACCTCGATGGGTTCAGTCTGTGCATCGACCCTTGCACTGTTCAACGCCGGTGTGCCGCTGCGCGCACCAGTTGCCGGTATCGCAATGGGTCTGATCTCGGACACCGTTGATGGCGAAACCCGCTATGCGGCATTGACCGACATCCTCGGTGCCGAGGACGCCTTCGGCGACATGGACTTCAAGGTTGCCGGTACCCGCGAGTTCGTGACCGCAATCCAGCTCGACACCAAGCTCGACGGCATCCCAGCCTCCGTTCTTGCTGGCGCGCTGACCCAGGCCCGCGACGCACGTCTGACCATCCTTGACGTCATCAACGAGGCAATCGACACTCCTGACGAGATGAGCCCACACGCACCACGTGTGATCAGCGTCCAGGTTCCAGTGGACAAGATCGGTGAGGTCATTGGCCCTAAGGGCAAGATGATCAACCAGATCCAGGAGGACACCGGCGCCGACATCTCGATCGAGGACGACGGAACTGTCTACATTGGCGCGGTTGACGGTCCATCCGCCGAGGCAGCACGCGCTGCTATCAATGCGATCGCAAACCCACACGTACCTGAGGTGGGCGAGCGTTTCGTGGGAACCGTCGTCAAGACCACCACCTTCGGTGCGTTCATCTCGCTCACCCCAGGCAAGGACGGTCTGCTGCACATCAGCCAGATCCGCAAGCTCGTCGGTGGAAAGCGCGTTGAGAACGTCGAGGACGTGGTCTCAGTGGGTCAGAAGATCCAGGTCGAGATCGCTGAGATCGACCCACGTGGCAAGCTGTCACTCGCCGCAGTTGTTGAAGAGGCCGACGCTCCAGAAGAAACTGAAGGCTGATCTGCAACGTGGTATGGAATCTACCTCTGCTCGAGTCAGGCAATCCTGACAACGAGTTGAGCGTCCAGCAGGACGGTGCGGTGGTTCGCCGCACCGTCCTGCCAGGCGGCGTCCGAGTTTTATCTGAACAACTTCCGGGTCAACGTTCCGCGTCTATCGGCGCATGGGTGAACGTTGGCTCCCGTGACGAGCGTTCTGGTCATTTCGGTTCAACGCACTTCCTTGAGCACCTGCTGTTCAAGGGGACAAAGCGACGTACTGCAATGGACATCGCTGAGGCATTCGATGCTGTTGGCGGTGAGGCGAATGCCGTCACCGGAAAGGAGAACACCTGCTATTACGCGCGTGTTCTCGACACTGATCTACCCATGGCCGTTGACGTCATCAGTGACATGGTCACCTCGGCTTTGATTGACCCTGACGAACTCGAGACCGAGCGTGGGGTCATTCTCGAAGAACTCGCCATGAACGACGATGACCCAGGTGACGTCGTGCATGAGAAGTTCTCCGAGACGGTACTGGCAGGTCATGACCTTGGCCGTCCCATAGGTGGCACGCCGGAGACCATCAACGCGGTTCCCCGCGAAGCCGTGTGGGAGCACTACCAGAACCACTACCAACCTGAAACCCTCGTGTTTACGGCTGCGGGCAACATCGATCACGATGCACTGTGCGCCCAGATTTCCGACGAGTTGGTTCGTGGCGGCTGGAACCTTACGCCGGGTGCTACACCCCGCGTGCGCCGGGACACGACCCCAATCGAGGGGATCGGTCTTGAGGGCCGCGAGTTGACGGTGACCCGTCAGGTTGAGCAAGCGAATGTGATCATCGGGTCGACCGGTATCACGGGAACCGATGAACGGCGCTTCCAACTGTCCGTGCTGAGTGCTGTGCTTGGCGGCGGAATGTCATCGCGTCTGTTCCAGGAGATTCGCGAACGTCGTGGTCTGGCGTATTCAACCTACTGCTTTGGCTCATCGCACGTGGGCATTGGCACCTTCGGTCTGTATGCGGGCTGCGCCCCGTCAAAGATCGATGAGGTATCCAAGCTCATGGTCGTTGAACTGGAGAAGATGGCGGATAGCGGGATCACCGAATCCGAGCTAAAACGTTCGATCGGGCAGTTGTCCGGCTCCCTTGTGCTCGGGCTTGAGGACTCGGGTTCTCGTATGAACCGACTTGGCCGAGCAGAACTCGTGACGGGTGAGTTGCTTTCCTTGCAGGAGTCGTTGGAACGCATTAAGTCCGTGACACGTGAAGAGGTGCAGACTCTGGCTGCGGAACTGGCCGCACGACCACGCTCTGTGGTCCGAGTTGGTCCGTTCGCCGCGTAGGGGAATCAATCAGTGAGGGACTGACCAGTCAGTGGGCTTGGCCGCGTACAACGTAGGTTCGAGCCGTACACTACTGGTCAGTCCTTTCATTTTTACTGTCGTCAGATTGCGGGGAACATCGTGATTAAGGTTGCTGTGCTGGGTGCACGCGGTCGTATGGGACAAAACGTCTGTGCTGCGGTTGAGGCCGCACCGGACCTAGAACTCGTTGCGGCGGTTGACGCCGGTGACGATTTCTCAACTGTGGCGCGTAGCGGTGCTCAGGTAGCGGTGGACTTCACCGTTCCGAGCGTTACCGAGGACAATGTGCATAAACTCATTGACGCTGGTATTCATGCCGTAGTCGGAACCACGGGATGGACCGATGAGAGTCGCGCTCGCGTGGCAGAACACCTTGAGCGTGATGGCCGCGGACTCGGTGTTTTGATTGCCCCCAACTTTGGTCTGTCCGCTGTGTTGGCAATGACATTCGCCAAGAAGGCAGCACGCTACTTTGAGTCGGTCGAGGTCATTGAATTGCACCACCCGGATAAGGTCGATGCTCCTTCGGGCACTGCTCGACACACTGCACACGCTATCGCTCAGGCTCGCGCCGAGGCTGGCGTGGCTGCAAGTCCAGACGCAACCACTGAGGGTCACGAGGCCCGTGGCATGGATGTTGAGGGCGTCAAGGTTCATGCGGTGCGCCTGCGCGGGTTGGTCGCTCACGAGGAGGTCCTGCTCGGGAACGTTGGCGAGCAGCTCACGATCCGTCAGGACTCGTTCGATCGGGTCTCGTTCATGCCAGGGGTTCTGCTGGGTGTTCGTGAGGTTGTGTCGCGTCCGGGTCTGTCGGTGGGCCTTGAGAACCTGATGGACCTAGGTTAGACCGGGTTAAAGTCAAGTATTGTTAAGGGAGTCCAGCATGCGCTGGGCTCCCTTATCTGATCTGGAGTCATTGTGCGCCCCAAGCAACTCATCGCACCGGTTTTGGTGACCCTGCTTCTTGCGATTTTCCTGTATGCGGCGGGCACCCGAATCGTGGCGATGGCTCAAACCGGCGAGCCGGTCATGATCGCCATAGCTATCGCAGTGTCGCTCGTGCTGTTTGCGATCCTGTATGGGATTGCCAAGGAATGGCGAATGGCATTTACTGTGTCGCGGATGGGTGAGGAGTTGGCGGCGCGTGGCGAGTTGCCGGTTGATGATTTGCCGCGCAGCGCGAGCGGCCGGATTGACCGCGAGGCGGCTGACGCTCAGTTTGTTGTACTGCGTGAGGCGGTTGAGGCCAACGAGGATAACTGGACGGGTTGGTACAACCTGGCGTTTGGTTACGACGCGGCGGGCGACCGCAAGCGCGCCCGCGAGGCGCTGCGCACGGCTGCGCGCTTGTACCGCCAGGAGTCGCGGTAGGCGTCGCGGGATCGCGCTAGGTTTGCTTGGCGACGATTCGGCTGGGTTCCAGCGCGCCTCAAGGCAGCCTTAGTGCTTGCAGGCAAGAACCCCGTCTCCCTGCACAGCGGGCCTGAAACGGGCTCAGACGCACGTAGAACGCGGACACTCAACAGGATTTACCCGCCGATCAGCGCGGTCCAGCGTTCCTCAACGATTTCGCGGTCTTCGCTGACCTGTAGGTGGCGGATGCGCCCGGCCTCGCCGAACCCTGCTGAGGCAAAGAACTGCTGTTTGGCCTGGGCATCGCGGGGGAGCCACACGTTTGCTGAGTTGGCCCCATCTTGACGTAGCCGATCAACAGCGGCCGAGAGCAGCCGTGATCCGTGGCCTTCGCGCTGGTGGAGTGGATCGACCTCAAAGGCCACAATCAGTTCGGGGGATACCGCACAGAACCCAACGACCTGCTGCGCGGCAAGCGCGGTGAGCACGGAGAATCCGGGACCGGGGGGCGTGGTGATGGCGGTGCGCCACTGCTCGGCCATGGCGTCGAGGTCGAGTGATTCGAGGGTGTCTGCGCCGAGCGGTTCAGCGATTGTTTGTGCCCAAGCAGCGTGTTGGATACGTGCGAGTTCTGCGGCATCTCGTTCTATTGCGGGGCGGACTGAAACATCTGCGTGCTCGGTGAAGAGCGCCATGACTACACCTTTGTTTGGCTGGGGGAGTGCGTTATCGATTCTAGTGGGTTGCGAGGGGTAACCCCTAAAGCCCTCTCATGGGGGCACTTGATCTCGCGTTAGGGCCGGGCAACGTATCGTGTGGACAGATATTCGAGGAGTCCTTCGCTGCCGCCTTCGCGCCCGAGGCCGGAGTGTTTGACGCCTCCGAACGGTGCCGTCGCATCGGAGATGACTCCGCGGTTCAGACCGAGCATCCCGGTGTCAATTTCGGCCCGGAACCGGTCAGCGGTCGCAAGCGAGGTTGTGTAGGCATACGCAGCCAGTCCATATTCGGTGCTGTTTGCAAGTTCGATTGCCTCGTCAAGGTCCTCGTAGGTAATGATCGGCGCGACCGGTCCGAAAATTTCCTGGCCAAGGATCGGGTCAGTGGCGTTGGTCTGCAGGATGGTAGGGGGATAGAAATATCCATCCTTGGGTGACTCGGTGGCCTGATAGGTGAGTGAGGCCCCGTGTCCGAGCGATTCGCTGACCAGTTGCGAGACCTTGTCCACGGCGTCGGCAGAGATGAGCGGACCAACAGTCGTGTCCTCGGCAGTGCCTGCTCCGACCACGAGCTTGGCAAATGCCTGCTTCAGTTGTTCCGCGAACTCGTCTGCGACGGTTTGCGCGACGATGAACCTGTTCGCGGCGACGCAGGTCTGTCCGGAGTTCCGCATCTTCGCTGCCATCGCCCCCTGCACGGCCGCGGGGAGATCAGCGTCCTCGGCCACAATGAACGGTGCATTGCCGCCCAGTTCCATCGAGGTCCGCAGGATATGCGGCGCGGCCTGCTGCAATAGTTGTGCCCCAACCGCCGTGGAACCGGTGAACGATAGTTTTCGCAGCCGCGAATCGCCCAGCAGCGTATCGGATAACCCTCCAGAGTGCGTGGAGGGCAGGACGCTCAGGGTTCCAGTGGGAAGGTCATGCTTTGCGACGAGTCGGTTTGTCAGGTCCGCGAAGTACAGTGCCGTCAGCGGCGTGGCTGAGGCGGGCTTGAGGATGGAGGTGCAGCCCGCTGCGATCGCTGGGGCGATCTTGCGTGTTGCCATGGCCAGCGGGAAATTCCACGGTGTGATGAGATAGGCCGGGCCTACCGGGCGGTGGAGTACTTCGATGGTGTGCCCATCGGGAGCGCTGCGGATTAGACCGGGGATACGCAATGCCTCTTCCGCATACCAGCGCAGGTAGTTTGCCCCGTAGTGCACCTCAGCCTGGGATTCAGCGAGAGGCTTTCCGTTCTCCGCCGTCATGATGGCCGCTAACTCAGATTGGTGTGCCATGACCTCGCGGTATAGATCGTGAAGGAAGTCTGAGCGTTGCCGTGGTGTCGTGCGGGCCAGTTCCTGCTGCGCGGCCACAGCCGCGTCCAGAGCGACGGCGGCATCGGCTGGTCCGGCATTTGCAACGTGCCTGAGGGTTTCGCCGGTTGCTGGATCTGTGACCTCGAACGATTCACCAGACGAGGCGGTTTGCCACCGTCCGTCAATCAGTAGTTCGGTGTGGATGGAAGCGAGAAGTTCAGCACTGTTGGGCATGATGCCAGTATGTCGCGCCTGGCACCAACATGCAGCCGGAGTCGCTAGACTATAGTCTGGCCGAAAGCAGTTTACGGCGCTTTATACGGGAACAAAGGGACATGTGGTGAATACCGAATACGAAGACTTCATCGGTCACGTTTTGGAGCATGGCACCCCCAAATCTGATCGGACGGGAACCGGAACCCGCAGTGTGTTCGGACACCAAATGCGATTCGACCTGTCACGGGGCTTCCCCCTGATCACAACGAAGCGCGTGCACTTCAAATCGGTCGTTGGTGAACTCCTGTGGTTCCTACGCGGGGATTCCAACGTGAAATGGCTCCAAGACAACGGCATCCGCATCTGGAATGAATGGGCCGATGAGGACGGCGAACTCGGTCCCGTGTACGGGGTGCAGTGGCGTTCGTGGCCGACCCCCGATGGCGGGCACATCGACCAGATATCCCAAGTCATCGAGACTCTGAAAACCAACCCGGACTCACGGCGCATCCTCGTCTCAGCGTGGAATGTCTCGGAACTCGACCAGATGGCGCTCATGCCGTGTCACGCGTTCTTCCAGTTCTACGTGGCCGATGGCAGGCTCTCCTGCCAGCTCTACCAGCGCTCCGCTGACCTGTTCCTCGGCGTCCCGTTCAACATCGCCTCATATGCGCTGCTCACCTACATGGTGGCTCAGCAGTGCGACCTTGAGGTGGGGGAGTTCATCTGGACCGGTGGGGACTGCCACATCTACAACGACCACATCGACCAAGTGGCAGAGCAACTTTCCCGGGAGCCCTATCCGTTTCCAACGCTCAGCCTGCGTAAAGCCAGCGACATCTTCTCCTACACGTTTGAGGACATCGTGGTCGAGAACTACACGCACCACCCGGCCATCGCAGCAAAGGTCTCGGTGTGAGTGAGGATTCTCCGCGTATCGCGATGATCTGGGCCCAAGCGAATGGCGGTGTCATTGGGCACGGTGGTGACATGCCCTGGTACCTGCCGGAAGACTTTGCGCACTTCAAAGCGAAGACCCTCGGAGCGCCCGTGATCATGGGGAGCGCCACCTGGCGCTCGCTGCCCAAGGCCTTCCGGCCGCTGCCTAGACGAACCAACATAGTGCTCACGCGCGATCCACACCTCGATGCAGCCGGCGCTCACCTCGCTGGCGATGTCGACCAGGCCATCGCACTGGCGGGCAAATCTGCCCAACTCACCGGCTCGTCGACAATCTGGATCATCGGCGGGGGTAAAATCTATTCGCAGTTCATGAACTACGCCGAGGTCCTTGAAGTCACCCACATCAACCTTGACGTTGTCGGCGACACGCATTCGCCACACATCGCACCACAGTTCACCCTGACGCACCGTGAGCCGGAAACCGGCTGGAACGAATCGCGAACAGGACTCCACTACGCTTTCGCAACCTACACAAGGAGAGGGGACGCCGCCTGAGTTAGCGGCCGCGCAGCGCGCCCGCCCCACCCACAGCGGTAAGTTAGAAGACTATGGCATCAACAACGAACCCGAGCCGACCATTTGGCACCCTACTCACGGCAATGGTCACCCCATTCAACGAGGACGGAAGTGTGGACCTCGACTCCGCAGTCGCCCTTGCCAAGCATCTTGTGGACCAGGGCAACGACGGCCTCGTGCTCAACGGAACCACCGGCGAATCCCCGACGACCCACTCGCCAGAGAAGGCGGAACTCGTTGCAGCCGTCGTCGAGGCTGTCGGTGACCGAGCCGCGATCGTCGCAGGGGCCGGATCGAACGACACCAAGCACGCCGTCCGCATGGCCGAACAAGCAGCCGAGGCCGGTGCTCACGGACTGCTTGCAGTCACCCCGTACTACTCGCGCCCCAGTCAGCGTGGAATCATCGCCCACATGGAGGCGATCGCGGACTCAACCGACCTTCCCGTCATGCTGTACGACATTCCTGGACGCACCGGCGTGCGCATCGCAACCGACTCCTACGTGGCACTCAACCAGCACGAGAACATCGTCGCCGTGAAGGACGCCGGAGGAGATGTCGGCATCGCGGCGGTCAACATCGCGAACACCGACCTCGCCTGGTACTCGGGAGACGACGTTCTCTACCTACCGTTCCTCTCCATCGGTGCAGTTGGCCTCGTCTCCGTCGTCGCGCACGTCGCCACCAACGACTTCCTTGCGATCGAACGCGAGTTCAGCGCAGGCAACCATGGCGCAGCCATCACAGCCGCCCAAAAACTCCACAACATCACCGATGCCATCATGGGATCTGGCGCCGGAGCAGTCATGGTCAAGGCCGCCCTCAAGGAACTCGGGCTCATCTCGACCACTCACATGCGCGCTCCACAGGCAGCGCCCAACGAAGCTGAAACCGCGGTAGTCCGCAGCGCGCTCGCCGCGCACGGACTTATCTAGTGCCACCGCGTCACACAACCCAACCAGCCCTGGAGGCTACGTGAGTCATCCCCAACCCGACCTTGAACTTCCACCAGCCCTCGAAGACGGCACACTGCGCATCGTCGCACTGGGAGGTCTCGGTGAAATCGGGCGGAACATGGCGGTCCTCGAATATCTTGGACGCCTTCTCATCATCGACTGCGGTGTGCTCTTCCCCGAAGACCACCAACCCGGTGTCGACCTGATCCTGCCCGACTTCAGCTACATTGCCGACCGCATGGACGACGTCGAAGCGATCGTGCTCACCCACGGCCATGAAGACCACATCGGCGGTGTCCCGTTCCTGCTCAAGATGCGATCCGACATCCCAGTCGTCGGATCGCGCCTGACCCTTGCATTCATCGAGGCGAAGCTCAAGGAACACCGCATCACCCCGATCACCCGCATGGTCAAGGAAGACGAGGTTGTCACCTTCGGCGACTTCACCTGCGAGTTCGTAGCAGTCAACCACTCGATCCCGGACGCGCTCGCAGTGGCCGTGACCACCGGTGCCGGAACGATCCTGCACACCGGCGACTTCAAGATGGATCAGCTTCCACTCGATGGACGCATCACCGACCTGCGTGCCTTCGCCCGCCTGGGGGAACGCGGCGTGGACCTGTTCATGGTGGACTCGACCAACGCCGAGGTTCCCGGATTCGTCACGCCGGAACGCCAGATCGGACCAACCCTGTCCTCGGTGTTCGGGCAGTCCGAAGGCCGCATCGTGGTGGCCTCGTTCGCCTCTCACGTGCACCGCATTCAACAGGTGCTCGATGCAGCCTACGAGCATGGACGCAAGGTTGTCTTTGTGGGTCGCTCGATGGTGCGCAACATGGGCATCGCCTCCGACCTGGGTTACCTCAACGTGCCGCACGGCGTGGTTGTGGACCTCAAGGACGTGCACTCGCTGCCCGACAACCAGATCGTGCTCATGTGCACCGGTTCGCAGGGCGAACCAATGGCTGCGCTCTCGCGGATCGCAAACCAGTCGCACAAGATCTCGGTGGGGCAGGGAGACACAGTCATCCTCGCGTCCTCGCTCATCCCAGGTAACGAGAACGCGGTGTTCCGTGTGATCAACGGCCTCATGCGGCTCGGCGCGCGCGTTGTGCACTCCGGTAATGCAAAGGTCCACGTCTCCGGACACGCCTCCGAGGGTGAACTCACCTACTGCTACAACATCCTGCGCCCCAAGAACGTCATGCCGGTCCACGGCGAGGTGAGGCACCTGATCGCGAATGGTGCGATCGCGGTCAAGACCGGCGTGCCCGCGCAGAACGTCATCCTCGCTGAGGATGGGGTGGTGGTTGACCTGAGTGACGGACAAGCCCGCATTGTCGGAGCCGTTCCATGCGGGTACGTGTACGTGGATGGTTCCGCTGTCGGCACCATCACCGAGGCGGAGCTCAAGGACCGTCGCATCCTCGCGGAGGAGGGCTTCGTGTCCATCTTCGCGGTGGTTGACTCGAACTCCGGCAAGGTCGTTGCCGGCCCACAGATCCTGGCCCGCGGATTCGCGGAGGGGGATGAGGTCTTCGACGACATCAAACCGCAGATCGTCGCCGCCCTGGAACAGGCAGCCTCGAATCAGAATGCCGACGCCTATCAACTGCAGCAGGTCATGCGGCGCACTGTTGGGCGCTGGGTGTCCACGCGGCTGCGTCGCAAGCCGATGATCATCCCGGTGGTCGTTCAAGCGTGACGGAAACCGCACTGGTCGGGCCTCGGCGGGTTATCCCGTCGAGGCCCTTCACGTGATTTCGGTCCTTATGTCCCCATCACAGCGGTGAAATCCAAGGATTATCCGCGTTTCAACGATAAATTTGAGGGTATGGCTTCTCGAACCAACTCCACGAAGTCCTCGGCGTCCTCCGGGTCTGGCCGCGGAACGGCGAACTCCTCGCCACGGTCGGGCCAAACTCGCAAAGCTCCAGCGAAGTCTTCTGCAAAGACTCCAACGAAGAAGCCGAGTGGCTCGTCCACCTCGCGCCCCAAGGCATCCGAGGCGCAGCAGGCTCGCAGGCGAGAGCACTGGCTCGACGCGTTTGGTTTTCTGCTGCTCGCCTTGTCGATCGTGTCCGTGGTGGCCGAATGGTTCGGGATCACCGCTCCCGCAGCACACTGGGTGCACGTGGCAGCGACCATCTTGGTGGGACGCCTCTCGATCATCGCGCCCGTGGCGCTGTTCGTGTGGTCGATTCGCGTGCTTCGCCGCCGCCACAGAGTGGATCGCAGCTACCGGATGGTGGTGGGAGTGACGTGCGAACTACTCGCACTGACGGGCATCGCACACGCCGCCCTTGACTACCCTGCGCTGAGCGATGGTTTGGATGAAATCCAAGAAGCCGGCGGTGTTTTCGGGTTCCTGCTCGGGTATCCATTGGCGCTGGGATTGACCCCCGTGCCCGCTATCCTGGTGCTGTCGCTTCTTGCCTTCTTCGGTTTCCTCGTGATCACTCGCACGCCGATCAACTCTCTCCCGGAGAAGGTATCCGCTGCTCGGGTGCGACTGTTTGGCGAACCCGTCGAGTACGAGGTCGCAGAGGAGGAGACCGGCGCAGATACCGGTGAACTTGAGTTCGCTCCCGGCGTCAACCGTCACGATGGCACCCAGTCTTCTGCTCCGGCACGCAAACCGCGCCGCAAGGGCTTCTTCGCACGCATGAAGGAAAAGCGGAATTCCCCCCAGGACACGGCCCTGCAGCACTATGAGGGAGACGAGGCATTCACGAAAGCCTTCCTCGCTGAGAAGCCAGAGGATGAGGAACAAACCGTGGTGCGGCCGCGGCTGCGTGGCGCGGGACGTTCTGCCCGCGGTGCCCAGAGCCCTGAACTGTTCGATATCGACGACGCTCCTGCCGTTCCGGCCAATGGCCGCCCAGCCCCAGCCGGGCCGGGTGCCCCAACGATGGTCGTACCCGGACCGGTCCCAGAGGCTGATGGCGACCTTGACGACGCTGGCGTAGCGCAGGTGGGTGCCGCGCGCTCGACCACTTCCGTAACCGCGCCGGTTCCGCAGCCTCCAGCGGCTGCAACCGGCTCGTCGGCACGCGATGGGCGTGGTCCAGGCGGGCAACGTGAGCTTGAGGCACCCCCCACGCGCCCTGTCCCGAAGGGCGAACAGCCCATGCTTGAGGGCGACGTGGTCTATGTGCTACCAGACGAGGAAGTACTCGTACACGGAGCACCACACAAGACCCGTTCCGCCGCCAACGACCGCGTCGTCGATGCGCTCACCGAGGTGTTCGACCAGTTCAACGTAAATGCGACCGTCACCGGCTTTACCCGCGGTCCAACTGTGACCCGCTACGAGGTCGAGGTCGGGCCGGGTATGAAGGTCGAACGTGTGACCGCGCTGTCGAAGAACATCGCGTACGCCGTGGCCTCCGCTGACGTGCGAATCCTCTCGCCGATTCCGGGTAAGTCCGCAATCGGCATCGAGATTCCAAACGCCGACCGCGAGACGGTCGTGCTCGGCGACGTGCTGCGATCAAGCGCCGCACGCAAGTCCGACCATCCGATGATCATGGGTGTGGGCAAGGACGTCGAGGGCGGCTACGTCATGGCTAACCTTGCCAAGATGCCCCATATTCTTGTCGCAGGTGCTACGGGTGCTGGTAAGTCCAGCTTTGTGAACTCGATGATCACCTCGATTCTGATGCGTTCCACGCCGGACCAGGTCCGCATGATCCTGGTTGACCCGAAGCGCGTGGAACTCACGATCTACGAGGGCATCCCACACCTGATTACTCCGATCATCACGAACCCGAAGAAGGCCGCCGAAGCGCTCGAATGGGTTGTACGCGAGATGGATGCGCGCTACGACGACCTCGCAATGTTCGGGTACAAGCACATCGACGACTTCAACGCCGCGGTGCGGGCAGGCAAGGTAAAGCCGCTCCCGGGTTCGGAACGCAAGATCGCGACCTACCCGTACCTGCTCGTAGTTGTCGACGAGCTCGCGGACCTGATGATGGTTGCGCCACGTGATGTTGAAGCCTCGATTCAACGCATCACCCAACTTGCACGCGCCGCTGGTATCCACCTGGTGCTCGCCACCCAGCGTCCATCCGTGGACGTGGTCACTGGTCTTATCAAAGCCAACGTGCCATCGCGCCTCGCGTTCGCAACCTCATCGCTCGCGGACTCTCGCGTTGTGCTTGACCAACCAGGTGCAGAAAAGCTCATCGGTCAGGGTGACGCACTGTTCCTGCCGATGGGCGCGTCGAAGCCGATGCGTGTTCAGGGTGCCTGGGTCAATGAATCCGAGATTCACGCCGTTGTCGAACACGTGAAATCCCAACTGAAACCCGTATATCGGGAAGACGTTGCGCAGTCTGTGCAGAAGAAGGTCGTTGACGAGGACATCGGAGACGACCTCGAAGTCCTGTTGCAGGCCGCAGAACTCGTGGTGAACTCGCAGTTCGGGTCCACCTCGATGTTGCAGCGAAAACTACGCGTCGGCTTCGCAAAGGCTGGACGCCTCATGGACCTGCTCGAATCGCGTGAAATCGTGGGGCCTTCCGAAGGCTCCAAGGCGCGCGAAGTGCTTGTGACCCCCGAGGAACTGCCCTCCGTTCTCGCCCTGCTCCGAGGTGAACCTGCCCCCGTAGGACCCGCAAACGATGCGGGTGACACTGGAACAGGTCACGATGGCAGTAGAGCAGACCAATATGCGGATGGGATCGACGGTCATATGCCGCAGACCGCACACGATTACCATGACAACGCTGATACTGAGGACGACGGGTGGACCGGGCCACTGCGGTGAGGATCGCGGTAATCTAGTGTGGCACCTTTTGCGAGGCGCACACGTTTCACCCTTTTGGGTGAACTCCGTCAACCCGGCGGCGGGTACCGGCAGTACAACATGAAAAGGTGAGTTCGGCGTGAGTGAGTCGTCCGTGCAGCCCCAGGTCTCGAACTGGAACATAGCGAACATCCTGACCTTCGCGCGCATCGCAATGGTGCCGCTGTTCGTGTGGGCGCTCTTCGTGGACTCCGGAGAATCTGTGATGTGGCGGCTTGTCGCCTGTGGCATCTTCCTGGTTGCCGCGATCACAGACAAAGTTGACGGACACCTTGCCCGTTCCCGTGGACTCATCACCGACCTCGGCAAGCTACTCGACCCGATTGCGGACAAAGCGCTGACCGGAGCGGCCTTCATCTCCCTGTCCATCTTGGGGGACATCTGGTGGTGGGTCACCATTACGATCCTTGGGCGCGAACTCATCATCACGTTGATGCGTCTCGTGATTGCCCGCTACGCCGTGCTGCCCGCATCCCGCGGTGGAAAGCTCAAGACCGTCCTCCAGATGCTCGCGCTCGGTGGGTTCATCCTGCCGCTGTTCGCGCTGCCGGTTTTCCTGTGGTGGATTGCCGCAGCCTTGCTCGCTGCCGCACTTGTTGTGACCGTTGTGACCGGAGTCGAATATCTGATTGTCGGATACCGCGTGTACTCGCAGGGAAAACGAGACCAAACCATCGGGCAGTGAGGTTCGTGTGACCGGGACATTCGTTGCGCTCAGCTCTGACGAAACAACGGCGTTTCTCGATGCGCATCCAGCACATGCGGCTGCGCTCGTTATTGCGCGGCTCATAGAACGCGGACAAACACTTGCCTGCGCGGAATCACTGACAGGTGGCCTGCTCGCTGACTCTCTGGTCAGCGTTCCCGGAGCCTCAGCCGCATTTCGGGGTTCAGCCGTGACCTATGCGACGGATGCCAAAAGCTCGGTGTTGCACGTCGACTCCGAACTATTGGCACGGTGCGGTGCCGTCGACCCTGAGGTTGCACGACAGATGAGCACTGGCGCGCGCGTGCTGTATGGCGCTGACCGTGCCATTGCAACAACCGGTGTTGCGGGTCCTACCGAGCAGGATGGCAAGCCAGTGGGCTTGGCCTATGTGGGCGTTGCAGGCCCAGATGACGTGAGCGCGCAGGTCTATGAACTCCGACTCGAACCAGATATCATTGTTCGGCTTATGAGCGGTGGAAAGTATGAGAGCAACCGTGAGGGGATCCGGCGCGCGGTGACACAGGTGGCACTCGGACTGCTCTTACAGGATATTGAGCGGCACCCATTGACGGATCATGCTCTGTGATCGATCCCATAGTTGAGTCAAGGGGACTCAAGGAACAAAAAGTTGATACTCCCCGTTATAAATCAGTGAATAGTCACAAACGCTGGCCGATTGTGAGAACAAGAGGGTAGTTGTGCAGGGCGAAAACCCTGGGGTTGTCTCGCACACTGGCTATTCAACGTGACTTGTGAGAGTCAACGTGAAAAAATGAATCCTATTCTTACGCAAACCAATCGGCCAAACGCGCCGGGGCGGGACACCGTGAAGGGTTTGCGGCGACACGAGAGGAGGTTGCCGGATGGTAGTTCTTCGTCGAGAAATTGGGGATGTACTTCGCACGGCACGTCAGCGTCAGGGACGCACACTCCGTGAGGTGTCATCTGCAGCTCGAGTATCGCTTGGATACCTGAGTGAGGTTGAACGCGGACAGAAGGAAGCATCATCTGAGCTCCTCGGTTCGATTTGCGAGGCGCTTGACACGCCTTTGTCCCTCATTCTGCGCGAGGTCAGCGACCGCATCGCGGTGGCAGAAGGCCTCGACATTCCAGACACTATTCCTGCTGAAATGGTGAACTACGGTCGAGTGCCCGCAGCACTATAGTTCCCGTCATTCCTAAATAGCAGTTCAACGAGGGAGCCGGAACACACCAGGTGTGTTCCGGCTCCCTCGCGCTGCTTGGGCGGTTCCGTGTGGGTGTTCCTCAGCCGCTGCGGGTGGACTGGATCCCGCTTGCCGCAGAGAACAAATGCTAGTCGGGTTGGCAGTGTGGGCAGAAGAACGCTGGCCGACGCTTCAACTCAGGGCCAACCTCCGCTACCTCGATGATGTGACCGCACCGATGGCACTGTTGGCCAGCGCGTGAGTGGACGTGGATCACTCGTCCTTTTGGGTAGTTCAGCGATGACCGCACCATGTTGGCGCGAGCAGTTGCCAGAAGTCGGGGGACATCGACCTCACCAACAGCACGCCAAGGATTTACCCCCATCGCAAAGAGTGCTTCAGCCATATGGATCGTCCCGATGCCCGAGACGACTGTTTGGTCAAGCAATGTTTCCCCGATGCCGCGCTCAGGAGGGACTTCAGCGAAGCGTGCAATCCCTATGCGCCATCCATAGTCCGTTACCTCAGCGTTGCGGCCACCGGACTGCTGCGCCGGATATCGAATCGTGCCTGCGGCCAGTTCCCGCGCTCCCTGCTCCGTGAGTGAACTCGGTGGGACGCGTAGCCTTTCGTCGGCGTAGCGTGGGGCCAAACGCAGTTGAGGTTCTGCGGCGGTCCGTTTCAGCAGGGGAGTCGGGACCGAAGAATCGGCAAGGATGTCCGGTCCCATGTGTGCGAGCGTCTCAGCCTCACGTTCGGTGGGAAACACATCAAGCAGACCAAGTCGATACCCAAGCGCCGTCCACTGCGAGGTACCAAGAACCGCGCGGACGTACCCGCTGACTTGCCTAGCCTCTCGGGCGGTTGGACGCACGATCCGCCACGTACCATCCATACGTAGGTGGGTGCGCAGAGTACGGTCATCGTCGAGTCGCATCAGCATGTGTTTCGCGTAAGCCCCCACCTCAACAATCGTGTGACCTTCAAGCCCTTCGGCGGGTGCTGAGGGCCAGTTCAGATCGCCCACGACCAAGGGTTGTCCGACTAAGAGTTGATGCAGGTTGTTTGCTGCCGCGAGTACGGTATCTCCTTCAGGCACGTGAGGCTCCCGAATAGGATCGCGGGCGTGCCTGATAGCGCACGCCGGAGGGGGTCACTGTGAAACCTGCTGCCCGTAGTGCGTCGAGCGGTGCCGTTCCGCTGGTTGCGCGAACGTAGGAGAGCGCTGGGAAAGCGTTGATCTTGGAGAAATGAATCTTGGGCATCCGGCCTCGATCAATCATCTCGGCAAGCGCACTAGCCGCCGAGGTGAGTCGTGCAAGATCATCGCTATAGGTCAACAGGGTCTTGCCGCCCCTTTCCACGTAGAACGTCAAGCCACCGTTCACAAGAATCACACTTGCCCCAGCCTTCCTTCCCGGCCTGTGCCCAAGGTCGGGATCATCGTGTTCAGGCCACGGCAGCATCGCCCCATACGGGTTTGCAGGGTCGCAGGCTGCGAGCACTTGGGCTGAGTAGTTCTTGCGCTCGTTCGCTGCTTCCATATCGGCCTCGACTCGGCGGAGTAGATCGACTGCGCCCTCGTGGGCAAACTGCGAGCCCCCGAGCTTTTCTATGAAGTAGCCTCGGCGCACCTTGCCCAGCGTCTCGGCGGTCGAGAGTACCCGATAGACCTGCGCAAAAGGCTGTTCCAGTTCCTCAACGGTCGAGACATTACGCGTGACCACCCCGTATCTGTCCATGAGCACGGTTGCACTCGCAGCCAGGCGTCTCGTTGGATCGGAATCACGCAGAGGCAAGGCCGACCAGCGCCCTGACTGCTCCGCGCTGGGCACAGGCTGAGCATTGAGGGGACGCCCAAGCGAACCAAACCGGGAGCGTGCTCCACGGGCACGCGTTGGTGTACGCGATGACGGTGCTGAGCCCACCTTGCCGAGAAGCGCGCGCAGCGGTGTGAAACTGTCGTTTGTGACGTGCCCCGCCCACACGAGATCCCAGAGAGCCGAAGCAGCAGCAGCGTGCGTGAGTCCCAGATCGGCGCAGATCTGCCCAAGGAAGTAGGCTCCACCTCGGCTCAGATACTCATGCAGACTCTCGTGGACGAGTGACCCTGAGAGTTCATCGTGATCGGCCAGTGCAGTCACGCTCGGAAGCGTCAGTTCGGCCCCGTCCAACAGGTGCAGGGAAATCATCGCGTCTTTGCCACCCTTTGGCCCCGGCAACTGCCGGTGCCCAAACCACAGCACCTCGCCGCTTGTGGTGAGTTCGTCGAGCATGGAGGGGCGATAACCCGTTACACGCGCAGGAAGGATCTGGGATTCGAGCGCGGAAAGTGGGAGTGGCGCACCTGAGAGCTGCTCAATCGCCTGATACAGCCCATCGACACCACGTAGCTGACCGGTCTTCTGCCAGGTTGGCAGAAAAATCCCGAGCGTCTGTGGCGCTACCGGTTCAACCTCGGCGCGCAGGGCAGCGAGCGAGCGTCGCCGGAGCATTCGCAGCACATCGGCATCGCAGTACTCATGACCGGTTCCGCCCAGTTCGTCGGGCAGTAGCCGTCCCTCAACCAGATGTCCCGAGGCCGTGAGCCTGCGCAACACGTCTTGGACCACTGCAACCCCGAGGCCGAACCTCGCCGCAAGGGAATCGGCGGTGAACGGCACGTGGGTGCGCGCATGCTTGCGCACGAGATCGCCCAGTGGATCGGGCAAGACCTGTGTGAACGCCTCGGGCACGCCCACGGGAAGAGCGACGCCGAGGGCATCGCGCAGCCTGCCGGCATCCTCGATGGCGGCCCAGCGCACGCGACTGTCGGTCAGTCCCGCAAAACGCACCGGAATGATGCGACGGGTCCGCTCCAAATGCTCCAGGAACGTCCGGGCTTGCCGTTCGCCGTATTCGGCGCGTGTGACATCGCCGCTTTGTGGCTCTGTCTCGTCCGCTACCTGCGTATCAATTGCCGACGAGTCCTCACCACCGGGCATATCCTCAGTTTCCAGCATGGTGACGTTGGCAGCCGAGTCCCCGGTCGATTCGGAAGCGGGCGTCGGTGTTGGGGTTTTGTCCCTGGACGGTCCAACACCGTTGGAGGCTCCGCTGCCGACAGGAAGCTCAGTGCTATTGGGCAGTGCGGCCTTTTTGTGAGGCTCAGTGTCGTTGGGAAGGTCGGCGGGCATCGTCAGCGCGATCCGGCGGGCAATATCTTCCTCGGTGTGTGGGCCAGCCCGCAGTAGGAACTCCCACACGTGCTCAGCGGTTTTAGGCGCTCGGCCAGGGGTCAGGTAGCCAATCTCGGCGGCGGTCGTACGTACTGCCTCTGGGTCAAGCAGATCGGCCAAATCCCCGGAACCTTCAGCACCCAACAACTCCGCTAACAGCGCAGGGTCAAGTGTCAATGCCGCTGCCCGGCGTTCCGCAAGCGGGGCGTCGCCGTCATACAGATACTGGGCGGTGTAACCAAACAATAGTGATTGCGCGAACGGTGACGGAGTCGGCGTGGTGACCTCTACGACCCGCACCTGATTATTGCTGACCTGCGTCATCAGTTCCTTGAGAGCAGGAACATCAAAGTCGTCTTGCAGACACTCGCGCACTGCCTCAAGCACGATGGGGAAGTCGGGGAAGTTGGCTGCGACCGAGAGCAACTGCGCTGAGCGTTGCCGCTGCTGCCATAACGGCTGACGCTTATCGGGCCGGGCCTTGGGTAAAAGCAGCGCGCGAGCGGCAGCCTCACGGAACCGTGCCCCAAACAGCGACGAGTCACTGACCTGCTCTCGAACCAGACGAGAAACGAGGTCCGGCTCCACGAACAGGTCCTGGGCCGTGACCGACTGGTTCGACGGTTCTTCAACTTCCTCGGCAAACGGGTCAGCAAAATCCAGTAGATCGCCGGTGGTCGGGATGCGCAGCACGATCCCGTCATCCTGGTGCATGACCGAGGCATCGATCCCGTAGCGTTCGCGGATGCGATCCCCGATGATCAAGGCCCATGGGCCGTGAACCCGAGCGCCGAACGGGGTGTGGATGACAACCCGCCAATCGCCCAACTCGTCCTTGAACCGCTCCACCACGATGGTCGAATCGCTAGGCAGGACCCCCGTCGATTCGACCTGCTCGTCTATATACCGAGCGAGGTTTTCCCGCGCGTATTGGTCCAAACCCTGCCATGTGGGGTCGTCCTCGCGACCATGCACGGTTGTGCGCAACCACTGGCCGATGGCTCGGCCAAGCTCGACCGGACGCCCCAAAGAGTCGCCCTTCCAGAATGGCAAACGCCCGGGCAGCCCCGGCGCGGGGGAGACAAGCACTCGATCTGGGGTGATCTCCTCGATGCGCCAGGTTGAGGAACCGAGCGTGAACACATCGCCCACGCGAGACTCGTAGACCATCTCCTCGTCGAGTTCACCAACGCGTTTACCGCCGCGTAGTCGTGTGGTTCGAGCATTGGGTCGTTTACCCGCTGAGGTCTGATCGATCTCAAGCGCATCCTGCTCAGACTCGGTGGCGAAATCGGTTGGAGTCGCATCATCCACAAGGAAAACACCGTAGAGTCCGCGGTCCGGAATCGTGCCCCCCGATGTCGTGGCAAGACGCAGTGCACCGGGCCTCGCCGAGAGCACGTTGGCGGTGCGGTCCCACACTATCCGCGCTCGCAACTCCCCAAAATCCTCGGAAGGATAACGCCCGGCGAGCATGTCGAGGACAGCGTGCAGTGAAGCCTCACCCAGCGATGCAAACGGCGCGGCATATCGGATCAATGCAGCCAAATCGTCGACAATCCACTCATCCATCGCGAGCATCGCGACGATCTGCTGCGCAAGCACATCCAACGGATTACGCACCCGATGGAACGGTTCTATGACACCCTCGCGCATCCGCTGTGCGATAACCGCCGTGGCGGGCAACTCGCCGCGATGCAGAGGGAAAATGATGCCCTTCGATATAGCACCCACCTGGTGCCCAGCGCGGCCAACGCGCTGCAAACCACTCGACACCGACGGCGGCGGACCCACCTGAACCACGAGGTCAATCGAACCCATGTCGATACCGAGTTCGAGAGATGACGTGGACACCACAGCGGGGAGTAGGCCGTTCTTGAGGTCGTTTTCAGTGCGCGTGCGTTCCGCGCGACTCATCGAACCGTGATGCGCCCGCGCAATCGCCGCCTCCACACCGGCGCTCGCGCCCGACTGCGCCTGAACCTGTGCGGCATGCAACTCGCCGGGCGGCGGAACTTCCTCACCCTGGCGGGTAGCCCACGCTTCATTGAGCCGAGCCGTGAGCCGTTCAGCCCCACGGCGGGCATTGGTGAACACGAGGGTCGAGGTGTGCTCCTCGATCAAATCCACGATCTCTTCTTCAACGTGCGGCCAAATCGAGGTGCGTGACCCCGCCGACATCGAAATAGCGTCCGCATCCGGGTTCGGCGTACCAGCGGGCAGTGGCGCTGAGGACAGATCAGACATATCCGGAAGCGGAACCGACACATCAATCTGGAAGGTCTTGTCGATTCGAGGGCGAACGACCGTGACTGGTCGGCCGCCCCTCTCAAGCGGGCGGCCACCAGCCAGATACTCGGCCACTGCGGAAACCGGCTCCACCGTTGCGGAAAGGCCGATCCTGCGTGCAGGTCGCTGCAACAAGTGATCGAGCCGTTCAAGTGACAACGCGAGATGAGCGCCACGTTTGGTGCCAGCGACATAGTGGATCTCGTCGATAATCACCGTTTCGATACCGCTCAACCCGGTGCGTGCCCCTGAGGTCAGCATCAAGAACAATGACTCGGGTGTTGTAATCAAGATATCCGGGGGAGTCTTCGCGAACTTGCGACGCTCCGACTGGGGTGTGTCACCCGTGCGCGTGCCCACCACGATCTCGCGAGGCATCTCACCCAACCGCATACTCGCCTGCTCAATGCCGCGTAACGGCGAGCGAAGGTTCCGTTCCACGTCCGCAGCCAGAGCCTTCAGCGGGGACACATAGAGGATCTTGCAGCGTTGCGTTGGGTCGTCCAGATCAAGAGGAGACTGCGCAAGCTGATCAATCGCCCACAAAAAAGCCGCCAAAGTCTTACCCGAACCAGTCGGCGCCACAATGACCGCATGTTGACCTGCGTCAATCGCCTTCCATGCACCCGCCTGAGCAGCAGTTGGGCGTTCAAAAGCGCCTGAGAACCAGTCACGGGTCGGCTGTGAGAAGAACCGTAGCGGGTTATCGTGGGACTCCGCTGAGATGGACTGCGATGGTGCGCTGTGATTCACGTCTTCCATTGTGTCCTGACCCTCTGACACATGCGAAACTTGGGCTCGTTTGTTACGAACTTTCGTGTGTCACCTTCCGGCAGGGCTCTGCTTCGCGAGACCCCTACGCTCCACTGCACTACTTTGTCCGTAACGGCGCAAATATGACACCCTTAGAACGTGCGAAATCGAGAATTCTGGCAACTGGTTGATGAGGTGTTCGGCGCGCAGTACGGCAGAACCCTCGCTGGAGACCAGTACCTGACCGAGTTGGACAATCGAACCGCCGCGCAGGCCATCGATGACGGTGTTGACCCACGCGTGGTCTGGCATGCACTGTGCGATGCGCTGGATGTGCCCGATGCCAAACGGTGGGGGATCGACAAGTATCGCCAGGCACCACCTCGGGCGCGGTAGAGATAAGCGCGCGGATCGGACTGTGAAACGTGTTGTCCAACCGCAGCGCGTGGAGCGATCCGTGGCGTGGATGACACGCGGTAGAACTCCGCCAAACAGATATTCGAACACTTGTTCGTATATGCTGTTTCCACAGACTCAAACATTGCACTCTATCCCCGTATGTGACCGACCAATCATCGTTGTGACAACGAATGTCAGTGGGTGCGCATAGTGTGTACGAGGAATTAGCAGCGAGCCACAACCGGCTCTAAAAACTTCAAGGGAAACCATGGCACTCTCGGCAGATCGTGAAAAAGCGCTCGAAGCAGCGCTCGGCCAAATTGATCGTCAGTTCGGTAAGGGCTCGATCATGCGTCTCGGTGATGACAATCGTCCAAAGGTGGAGGTCATCCCAACCGGTTCGACAGCGCTGGACGTTGCGCTTGGAATTGGTGGATTCCCGCGCGGTCGTGTTGTTGAGGTCTATGGGCCGGAATCCTCGGGTAAGACCACAATCGCTCTGCACGCGGTCGCAAACGCGCAGAAGAACGGCGGAATTGCAGCGTTCGTCGACGCGGAACACGCACTGGACCCCGAATATGCCAAGAAGCTCGGCGTGGACACCGATGCTCTGCTCGTATCGCAGCCAGACACCGGTGAGCAGGCACTCGAAATCGCGGACATGCTCGTGCGCTCCGGAGCAATCGACATCATCGTCATCGACTCCGTGGCAGCGCTGACCCCGAAGGCAGAAATCCAGGGTGAGATGGGTGACTCGCACGTTGGCCTTCAAGCGCGCCTCATGTCGCAGGCGCTGCGTAAGATCACCGGTGCACTGTCATCAACAGGTACGACCGCGATCTTCATCAACCAGTTGCGCGAGAAGATCGGCGTCATGTTTGGATCGCCTGAAACTACAACCGGTGGTAAAGCACTCAAGTTCTATGCCTCGGTACGTCTTGACATCCGTCGCATTGAAACCCTTAAAGAAGGCTCCGAACCCGTCGGTAACCGTACCCGCGTCAAGGTCGTCAAGAACAAGATGGCGCCTCCGTTCAAGCAGGCTGAGTTCGACATCCTCTACGGAATCGGTATCTCTCGCGAGGGTGGTCTCATCGATATGGGTGTCGATCACGGTCTCGTACGTAAGTCCGGCTCCTGGTACACCTATGAAGGTGATCAACTCGGTCAGGGCAAGGAGAACGCTCGTAAGTTCCTGCGCGACAACCCAGAACTCGCCAACGAGATTGAGCGCCTGTTGAAGGAGAAGCTCGGCATCATTGAAGTCGAGGGAGGCGCTGAGGTAGCGCCTGCGGCGTCAGATGCCGCATCCGCCGAGAAACCTGCGGCAAAGACCGCGAAGGCTCCAGCGGCAGAGAAGGTACCGGCCAAGACCGTTAAGAAGTAGGCATCGACCGTGGTATTCATCGAATACGACGAGTCCGTAATCCCCGAAGAAAGCAGGATGCGGCTCAATGATGACCTTGAGCGGGCGCGAGAGACCGCAATGCGTATTCTCGCGTCCGCTGGCCGGAGCAAAGTCGACCTGATAGCGCGTCTCGTGGACAAAGGCCACGAGGAGGGGATATGTCGGGAACTCGTGGAGCGGCTCGAAGGCGTTGGGCTTATCAACGAGTTCGAGACAGCAGAGATGATCGCGCGTACTCGTTTCGCGGAGCGAGGCCGCTCGCGCTATGCGATTTCGGAGGAACTGAGGCGCAAAGGATTTGAGGAGCACGCGATTATTGCTGCGCTTGATCACATCCAGCCTGAAGATGAACGCACGGTAGTCCTCGATTTAGCGCGTAAACGGCTCGCTCGAGACCACAGCGTCGATCAGGCAGCACGTATCCGCAGAGCGCTCGGACATCTGGCCCGTAAAGGATATTCTCAATCGCTCGCTATGTCGTGCATCCGGGAAGCTCTTGCTCAGGAAGAGACCCACGACTGACGTAAGGCGGCATCGCGTGTGATGGAGTCATGAGTGCGCCGTGGAACCATCCAGACTAATCATGCGTGTAGATTTGTGGAAGTAGAACCCACACGCGGCGCGGAAGGCAACAAGCCATGCAGTTAGAGGAATCGGGCTTCATAGCCGCGACACTCTTCATCGCACTCATCGCGCTGCTGCTCGTATTGGCCGCACGCCGTGACGCCCGAATCATCCGTGAGCAGGCTCAAAACGAAGCCCAACGCGTCAGCGCGGAAATCGACCTCCAACGAGAAGAAATCGCTCGCAAGAACCATGCACTCGAAACCCGTGAAGACGCACTCGACTCACGACTTGTGGTGGTTACGGAGCGTGAGGCCAACGCCGCACACGCCCTTGAGAACGTTCGGCGAAAAGCAGAACTCGTTGAGGCGGAACTCGCTCACGTTGCACAACTGACCAAGGAGAAGGCACGGCAGCTTCTCCTGGAACGTCTTGAGGCTCAGGAGGCGGAAGAGGTTCACAATGCTGTAGTGCGAACGGCAGCACGTGTGGAACGTGAGTCGGATGCAATCGCCAAGCGCATCGTGGTCGACGCGCTCGCTCGCCTGTCAGTTCCCACGAGTTCCGAATTCGCCATCGACGTGTTCGAACTTGAGTCCGAAGACCTCAAAGGCCGGATCATCGGTAAAGAGGGACGAAACATCCGCACGTTTGAGGCGGTAGCGGGTGTCGATCTGATCATTGAGGACTCATCGCGTACGGTCAAGGTTTCATCTTTTGACGGGGAGCGGCGCGATGTCGCGATCACTGCGCTGAAGGAACTACTGCGCACAGGCACCGTAACGCCGGCGCGAATCGAAGCCGAAGTCGCCCGTGCCCGCCAGTCGCTGTCCTCCCGGTCCAAGGACGCAGGTTATGCGGCGTTGGAGAGCGTTGGCGTGGGTGCCATTTCACCTGATCTGGTGCATCTGCTCGGTAGGTTGCGGTTCCGTAGTTCCTACACACAAAACGTTCTTGACCACTCAATCGAGACTGCTCACATCGCCGGAATGATCGCTGACGAGTTAGGGCTCGATTCCGTGCTGGCACGACGCGCGGGTCTATTGCATGACATAGGCAAGATCCTGACCCCAGCGCAGCGCGGGAGCCACGCCGCCCTTGGTGCAAAACTCGCTCAGGAGCACGGTGAATCCCCCGAAGTGGTGAATGCTATCGCTGCGCACCACGGTGATGGCGAACCGGCCACCATGGAGGCTGTCCTCGTGCAGATCGCGGACTCAATCTCGGCGGCACGCCCCGGTGCACGCAATGACGATGCAGCCAACTACATCTCGCGGATGGAACACATCGAGTCCGAGGTTCTTTCCCTGCCTGGTGTTGTCGCCGCGATGGTTCTCTCGGCTGGTCACCAGATTCGAGTAGTCGTTGCACCAGACCAGATTGCGGACAACGAGCTTGACGCGTTCACGGACAAACTCGCAGCGCACCTTGAGAGTGCGGTGATCATCCCCGGTGAGATGGTAATCACGGTCATCCGTGAGCGGCGCTCAAGCACCACTATCGGCTGATCGCATTGAGGGACACCGGATCCACTCCGAAGATCAGGCAGGCACTCGAACGGTATCGGAGTTCATGCCCGCTCGATGTGACCGATCTAGCCGCCTATGGATTGCGTGAAAGAACACCCAACCACGTATTCTGAAGATGATGTCTGAGAAACTTCCTTTCCCCCACCTACCGGGAGCCGTCGCGCTGGACGCCCCCGGAATCACGCCGCTCGACCTGTCCAACACTCAGATCGACACGCTGCCTGATGCATCCCACAGCGAGCGTACCTATGTGGTCAAGACACTTGGCTGCCAGATGAACGTGCACGACTCAGAGCACATGGCCGGGATGCTCGAACAATCCGGCTACCGCAAGGCGTCCTTGGACGAGGAAGCTCGCAACGAGTTTGACGTGATTGTCATCAACACCTGCGCGGTTCGTGAGAACGCGGCCAACAAACTGTATGGAAACCTCGGACAACTCGCGGCCATCAAGAATAGGCGTCCGGGCATGCAGATCGCGGTGGGTGGCTGCCTCGCCCAGAAGGACCGCAATACGATTGTGGAGCGGGCTCCATGGGTGGACGTGGTGTTTGGTACGCACAACCTAGACGTGCTGCCGGTGCTGCTTGAGCGCGCTCGCCACAACGAGGCCGCTCAGGTCGAGATTGCTGAATCGCTTCAGGTGTTTCCCTCGACCCTGCCCACGAAGCGTGAATCGGTCTTCGCTGGTTGGGTCTCGATCTCGGTGGGGTGCAACAACACCTGTACGTTCTGCATCGTGCCGCATCTGCGCGGTAAGGAACGCGACCGTCGTCCTGGCCAGGTGCTCGCGGAAATTGAGGCTCTGGTGGCTCAGGGCGCAATTGAGATCACGCTGCTTGGCCAGAACGTGAACTCGTATGGCGTGGAGTTCGGTGACCGTGGCGCATTTGCGAAGTTGCTGCGCGCCTGCGGTGAGATCGAGGGCTTGGAGCGCGTGCGCTTTACCTCGCCGCACCCTGCAGCCTTCACCGATGACGTGATCGACGCTATGGCCGAGACTGCGAACGTCATGCCGCAACTGCACATGCCATTGCAGTCCGGGTCGGACCGGATCTTGCGGGCCATGCGTCGCTCCTACCGTTCCACGAAATTCCTTGGAATCTTGGACCGTGTGCGCGACAAGATGCCGCATGCCTCAATCACCACAGATATCATCGTCGGTTTCCCGGGCGAGACCGATGAGGACTTTGAAGAGACCTTGCGCGTGGTGGAAGCCTCACGCTTCTCGTCTGCGTTCACGTTCCAGTATTCGCCGCGGCCTGGGACTCCCGCCGCCGATCTGCCGGATCAACTGCCAAAGAAGGTTGTTCAGGAACGCTATGAGCGCCTGATGGAACTTCAGGACCGTGTCAGCGCCCAGGAGAGCGAGAAGCTTGTGGGCACAACCGTGAATGTTCTGATCACCGAGGGTGCTGGCCGTAAGGGCGAGGAGACTCGACGTCTCACAGGCCGCGCCGAAGACAACCGCCTGGTACACATCGCGGTGCCGCAGCATGTTGCGAACCTCGTGGAGACCGGTGATGTTATGCCAGGCGACCCGCGGCTTGCCGACGACATTCCAGTTGATCTGCCACGTCCGGGTGATGTGGTGACGGCTCAGGTCACGAAGGGTGCGCCGTATCACCTTGTCGCCGATTCGACTCTTGCTGAGGGCGGGCCGTACTCGGTGCGACGCACGCGAGCAGGCGATGCGTGGGCGAAGCGCGAGAAAACCAAGTTGGGTATCCTCGCGGAGGAACACTCCCACGGCCCCTCCCAGCCGACCGCACCCGGTGGTGGCGTCATGCTTGGTATCCCGACCATCCGCTCCAACTGACACAAAGCACAGTTTCGAATCCTATCTCTCTGTTCAACTCAGTGGGGCAGATCCCAAGCATGTGATGCACAAGAGGTCATGCGGTCTTGTCGTGTTCTGGTGCGGCCTCAGACACGAGATTTAGTGATACGAGATTTCCGTCGATATATGGTGCAACGTGGGAGAATCTGATCATCGTGCAGCGATGAAGTGGTTCGCACGCATTCACCAATTAACGGAGTATGTCATGACTGTTGATAATGACGGGGCTGTCGAAACTCGAGAATCGTTGCCGGAAATATCACCTGCCGACAGATTCGCAGTTGCTCAAGCCGAGTTCGATGTTTTACTAGAGCGTGACTTCCCAGACTTTACAGTCGAGCAGTACGCGGCTGAGAAGGCCTCAGCCGATGGTCTCGACCGTGAGAAACTTTCAACGAAATTGTGGGCAGAAACGCGGGCTATCCCAAATCGGCTCGACCTAAGCGGCGACGGAAAACTGGGTCTAGATGACGTGAGCCTAGCTGCGAAGCAGGCAATGGGGCATGTAGGTAAGGCGTGGAAGAAAGTTACCGCAATCGGCAAAGACGATGTGGCCGATGCTGCGACTTCGGTCCGCAGTGCAGCAGCAGAAACCGGCAAAAAGATTGCCGGTTTTGACTATTTAGGGACAGCAGGTCGCGCCGCACGGAAGACTAAAGATGCCGCCAGATCGGTCGATGCTGATGCCTTCCGGTCTAGTGGTAAGACTCTCGCGAAGGTCGGGAAAACAGCTTCTGGTATTCAAGGTATCCAGAACCGCCGGGAAGCCGCAGACATCAAGCAGGTGAGCGAAGAATACCTGACTGCGGCCGAACTCCTGACCGAGCAGCACCGGGTGGAACTGTATGCTCACATCGAGGAGTTTGGTGCGCTCCGGTTGGACGCTCTGCACGAAACGCTCGGTAGATTCTTAAGAATTTTGGAAGCACTCAAGCAGAACAATCGGGTCAAAGAATACGAACTCCTTGACGGGATTGGTATTGACACCCAGACGCTCGAGTCGATGGGTACTCTCGATATGACAGTTACCGAGAGTTTAAGGAACACAGCAGCGACGGGTGCGCTTGGCTTGGCAGCGGTGTTGGGAACTCCTGCTCTGGTTACAGGCGCTGTCGGAGCATTTGCCACCGCGTCGACTGGAACTGCAATTTCCGGACTCGCTGGTGCCGCGTATTCCAATGCTGTCCTTGCTTGGCTTGGTGGAGGAAGTCTTGCGGCTGGCGGCGGGGGAATGGCAGCAGGTAGCGCGGTCCTTGTCGGAGTTACTGTGGGTGCTACTGCCGGCGTCACGCTTCTGGCCACGGGTATTTTGGTTTCGACCCACTATGCGAAGAAACTCACCGAGGCGAAAACCTATCAGAAAGAGGTCGCACTGGCAGTCGCTAGCCTAGAGAACGCGTGGCTGGTGATGGATGGGATACTCAGCCGTGTTGACGAACTGACCAGTGTCACGCAGGACCTGCGTGAACGCTTGGTCCCTCTGCTTACGCAACTTGAAGCAGTGGTTCCAACATTCGATCCTGCAGAATCACAGCACGCAGCGTTGTTCAACAAGTGCGGGCTTTTGGTTAAGACGATGGTAGAACTTGCGCAGGTTCCGTTGCTGGGGGACGACGGCGAACTCACTGATGAGAGTCTGACTATTACGACACGGGTTAAAAAAGTACTGAACACGGAGGTCTAGTGGTGAAAGTCAATTACAAGCACGTTGTCGCCACTCTATACAAAGAGTTTGGGGACCAGGGAATTGAGTGGGTGAAGGAGCAGGTTGAGACGCGGTTAAACAGTGATTCGCCGAGCCATTCGCAAACCGAACAGGGACGCCATACACCTGCTAGCGAGTCCACTGAATCGGACCTTCCGGACGCACACCTGTTCGAGGAAGACGATGGCTGGTACGAGGACGGTGACACATTTGCCGCATATGCTCAAGACAGGGTAGAGGGCTTGGCATCTGACTCGATTCTTAGCCCTCAGCAGGTGACCGAAGCCGTCCTAGGTTTGGTAAAGATGGCCGGCGAGGTCCGCAAATTTGAGGAAGCACAGGTCACAAAACGTATCGGTATCGCAGCCGAGCGAGACATTGCAATAGCGAAGGTCAGAGCTCAGCAGGAGTTGCTGCAGGAGTACCTAAACCGTTCTTTTGACGAGCGCGCAGAGAACTTCACTCGGTTGTTCGCAGTTGTTGATGGTGCGCTTGACACAAACAACATGGCAGCGTTAGCAGCAGGCTTGGAATCGGTAGTCAAATTGGCTACTTCGTCTCCATTCAAGGATTTGCGTACCGTCGAAGAAACAGCGGCTGCGCTTTCTAATCCTGATCACGAGTGGGATTTTTAGTCAGAGTTCTGGGGGGTGAAGGCGTAAGAACTCTTTTTGTCGATCATTGAGCCCGCGTTCTGCGACTTCTAACACAAGTTGGCTTTGTTCGTTTGTGAGCGGTGGAATCTCGTCACTGACCTTCGGAATGATTGAGCGCAGCGCGGTGGTCAGTTCCTCGAGTTCCTCGTCAGTTGATGATTCATCGAGGGTATCGAAGCGTTCTTGCATCTGAAGCAGGGCAGCACGCAGGTTGGGTTCCATCAGCGCTTCAGCGAATGTGTCCAGCTGCGGGGCATCGTTGTAGAGATGAGCAAGCAGCACAGCTGACGGAATATCTGCGGAGCTGACGCTGAGTGCTGCGGCAACCTTTGAAAGCCCGACATGACCGCTCGTGCGTGCTTGGGCTAGGAGTTCCCGTTGTTTTGTTAGCACCGCAATCTGTTCTTTCAACGTGCGATCTACCTCAATGAGCACGGTGTCGATGGATTCGGCTGAGCCGGCGGCTAAGGTCCCTGCTTGTGCCAGAGATAACCCGGAGTCTGTAAGTTTGGTGATTCTTAACAGGGTTACGAGGTGATCCGCAGTGTAATTGCGGTAGCCGTTGGCAAGTCTTGGAGGCTCGGGAAGAATGCCGATCTGGTGGTAGTGGCGTATGGTTCGAACTGTTACGCCGGCGATCTCGGCGATCTCTGCACTACGCATCATTCTTCTTTCCGGCCAATTTGTCGAACGCCAAGGCTGAGCATCGATGCGACTGCTGCCACAACCCAGAGTAGTGTCATGACTGCCATGGTGAATCTGAGGGAACCGAGTTCGATAAGTAGGGCAGCACCTCCGACTCCCAAGGCTGGCACTAGGGTCATCAACGCGTTCTGAGCTCCAAGGACTTTTCCGCGTTGTGAATCGGCGACATTCTCGACAAAGGTTAGGCCAGCGACAGAGTTCATGCAACCGCCGCCGAGTCCCACAATCGCTGCACCTAGGAAGATCGACCACACTGGGCCCAGGATTCCGATGGTGATGAATCCGAGGGTCAAAACGACTAGGCCGCTAGCCAGCCACACGCGTCGGGATATCTTCTCGCCGAGGGTAGCGAACAGTCCGCCACCTATCAGCAGTCCAACTGCTAGGGCGCTGAGTACAAACCCAACGAACTGCGCTTGGTCTTGGAATGCAAAGTGAACGGGAATCACCATTCCTTGGGTAGCGGCAAGTGCTACTGCTGATGCTAGGCTCAGGAAAACCATTGCGCGCAAGACCGGCGTGCGGAAGATGATGGCCAAGCCAGCCAAGAACGATCCGGATTGTTTGGTGGTGGTCGGGTCATCGGGTTCGCTCGGCATTACTGATGCGCGGCGGGGGATGCCAAAGGTGAGCAGGGCAGCAAGTCCTGCGATCCCGGAAGTAACCCATAGCACCGTCACGGGTGCCAACGTTGCGACGAGTAGGCCAGCAACTGCGGGGCCGACCAGTAGTGATACTCCGCCGACCGACTCGCGAAGACCGATGACGCGTGACGGATCCATCCTTGCAGCCTTGGCTATTGCAGGAAGCATCGATTCACGTGCGGTAATTCCTGGAACGTCACCAAATGAGTTGAGAATCGCGACAGCGATGAACCAGCCCAGATTCAGCCCGATGGTGAGGTCGATGATCGGCAGGATCAGGACCGCTACCGCTGAGATCACGTCCGATAGTATCGCCGCTGTGCGCCGGTTGATGCGGTCGATGACGCTGCCCATCAAGAGTCCGGCAATAGCAGACGGAACTGCGGCGGCAATCGCGACTGCTCCGGCTCCGAGCGGGCTGCCAGTAGTCATGAGCACTAGTAGCGGCAGGGCGATGGCGGTGATTGAGTTGCCAAGTAGGGATGAGCCAAAAGAAGCCAAGTAGAAGAAGATAATTCGTAGCATGCTTCAAGCAAAAACTATGACGTTGCGTCATAGTCAAGTTTGGCTGATTGGGGTCTGCGTCACCTTAGTGCCTGCGGACAAAACTCCGCGAAATTTGTCTGGAGTGTGAACCTTCGAGGCACGACCCAATGCTCAAACAACTCGCCGGTCGCGTACTGTGCGCAGGCAGGCACCACTCCTATATCCGATTAGGTAGGTTACCGGTAGGTATAGAGCGGACGGTGAGGCACGAAGTGGCGGAAGAGTATCCTTTAGCGGCAGGAGCGTTCGCGCGGATTTTGCGAGAACAGCGCGAGATGCAGCTCAAGGGTGGAATCTATCACCTGACGCAGATCGCGATGGCCTATAACTCCAACCGGATTGAAGGCAGCGCGCTAAGTGTCGAACAAACCTGGTACCTGTACGAGAGGCGGACGGTTCTGGGCGAAGCACCCCTCAACGATGTTGTCGAAACTAGTAATCATTTCCGTGCCTTTGACGTCATGCTTGATCGAGTTGGGGAGCCCAATACCGCCGAATCGATCAAGGAGTACCACCGCATCCTCAAATCTGGCACTCAGGATGCAGAAAAGGATTGGTTCGCGGTTGGCGATTGGAAGAAGCTAGTAAACGAGGTGGGCGGCATTGCGACTACGCCGCCGTCCGAAGTGCAGCAGGAGATTAATTCTCTTGTTACGGGTACGCCCGCCGAGATGACCTTTGGTGACGTGTGTGACTTCCATGTGCGGTTCGAACAGATACACCCATTCCAGGACGGCAACGGACAAATAGGGCGCTTGATCTTGTTCGAGCAGTGCTTGTGGCCTACGGGAACATGCCGTTTGTGGTGTTAGATGAGCGTAATGCCTTCTACTATCGGGGTCTTAGCGAGTATGACAATGAGCCTTGGTTCCTGCGGGAGACGGTTAGGTCGTTTCAGGACAACTACTTTGACCGGTTTAAAGATTTCGTTCAGTTGACGGGCAACGGTGGGCCAAACTGACGGGCTAGGCAGGCTGTCTAGTCTTCGGGTGCTTCGCCGGTCTCCGGGGCGATCAGCGTGCCCATGTGCTCGAACATCTGGAGGGTGCACTGGAGCGCGTAGTTGATTGCATAGTGCAGTTGCTTGTCCGTGACGCCATCGGTGAAGTCGAACGTGGATTCGCCGTAGATCGAGTTGGCGGTTCCATCGGGTTCCTCGCGGACGAAGCCCTTGGGCCAGATTCGGTCCCGGTTCCAGTCGTTTACCGATTGCAACGCCAGGGTACGGTTGGCGTGTCCGACGGAACGGTGCCATCGTCCACGCACCTGGAAGAATCCGCCTTCTGGCCCCATGAACAGGAACCAGAATGGGCTACCGTCCCATACCCCTACGATGTCGCCGTCATCGTCGAACGAGAACTTGTAGCCTTCGTCGGCAAGGTAGGAGACGACCCGGCTGCGGCTGAACTCGAAAATGGGTTCTTCGCCAAAGTGTGCAGGGTCAATCGTTTTGGACTTCACCGCGAACGTGTCAACGGAAACATCCTCAGGCGCGGTCTCGGAGTCTGAGGGCTGTTCGGGAGATGCCTGTTGCTTATTGGTTGCTTTGGACAGCCAGTCACGCAAACTCATGGTTTCACCATCGCAGGGTCGGGGTAGAGGGTGTCGAGTTCGTTGAAGAACTGGGCGCCAGTCTGCACCCCACAGTTGAGCAGTGAGGTGATCTGTGTGTCTGTGACACCGAACTCGCCATCGTAGGAGACTTCGGTGAACACGTGGATCTCGCCGTCGTCCCGCACGCGATAGTAGGCTTTGGGCCACAGCATCGCGGTGTTCCATTTATTACAGACTTCTAGGATCTCGTTGGCGCGCTCAATTGTGGCGGCACGGTTCCAGTGACCGCGTACGATGAGGATTTCGCGGTTTTCACCGAGCAGGAGGAACTGGTAGGTGCGGCTTGCACTGATCGTGCCGACTTCGCCGTGGGAGTCTACAAAGAATTGAAGGTCGTTGTCTCTCAGGCAGTCGATGATCCTCTGCGTTGTGAGCTGACGTGGAATATCTGTGTCTGTCATCCGTCCCCCTTCTCAAGCACACCCATCTCACTGACACGTGTCTTGGTTGAACCCTGCGTCGGGCAGAACATCGGGTGCCCAAACACGTGCATATGTGACTTCATCTAGGGTACCCGCCCAATCGGGCCTCACGTGCCACACCAGCGGGTAGCCTAGTGTGCATGGAGGATGTTCTTGCGGTCGTGGGGCCAACGGCCACGGGTAAGTCTGGTCTGGCAGTTGAACTGGCGTACCGGCTTGGGGGACCAGACCGTGTGGAGGTCATCAACGCCGACGCCTACCAGTTGTATAGGGGAATGGACATCGGCACGGCAAAGGTGACGAAAGCGGAACAACGCGGTATCACCCACCACCAGCTGGATGTCCTGGACCCAGGTGAGGACTCGTCGGTAGCGACCTATCAGGAGCAGGCCCGAGCGGATCTTGAGGACATTATGGCGCGCGGTAGGCGCGCAATCGTGGTGGGCGGCTCAGGGCTGTACGTGCGGGCGCTGCTCGACCACATGAACTTTCCGGGTGCGGACTCGGACATCCGCGCCAGCATCGAGAACCGAGCCCAGATAAAGGGGCCCCGCGCCCTCTACGACGAACTGAACGCAAAAGACCCGCAGGCGGCGGTATCAATCGGACCCCAGAACGAACGCCGCATCATTCGGGCACTCGAAGTTATCGAGTTGACCGGTCAGCCTTATTCCGCGAACCTTCCGAGGCAAGAGTACGTGTATCCGACCTTCACGATCGGCCTCGACTTTGACAGGGGACAACTCGATCACCGGGTTGCACAGCGCGTTGACCTCATGGTGGAGCAGGGGCTCGTACAGGAGGTCACAGAACTCGCGCCGCGACTTGGCCGCACGGCTGCCCGAGCGGTCGGATACGCCGAAATCCTTGACTACCTGGCCGGTAGCATCACGCTCGACACGGCAATCGAACAGATCACAGCCAACACGAGACGGCTCACCCGCAAGCAGATGGGCTGGTTTGGACGCGACCCCCGCATCGAGTGGCTGCGGGGCGAGAATGAAACCCTCATCGAGGATGCGCTTGCAGCCATTGCCGCCCACGATCAGGGACTGAGAAAAACTCAAAGCCATGAGCCGGTGCGGCGTAGTCTAGGATCATGACTGCCCTCGCGTTCTCCAAGGGTCATGGAACCCACAACGACTTCGTCCTGCTCAACGACCCAGAAGGGAATCTTGACCTGGACGAGGCTCTGGTTGCGCGCCTCGCGGACAGGCGCGGTGGCATCGGCGGTGACGGCGTCATTCGGGTCATCAAGAGCGAGCACCTGTCCGAAGGCCGTGAAGTCCTCGCCCAAGAATCCGCAGCCGTGTGGTTCATGGACTACCGCAACGCCGACGGGTCGATTGCGCAGATGTGTGGCAACGGCGTGCGCGTCTTTGCCGCGTACCTCGAACGACTGGGTCTCGTTGACTTCACAGATGGCGTGCCCGTGCCTATCGGGACGCGCGCTGGCTTACGCACCGTTCGCAAGGAAGGCGACTGGTTCACTGTCGGCATGGGGAAGTGGCGATTCACATTCCCGGAGCAAGCAGGTTCTGCAGGTCTCGATTCCGAGGTCCGCCTCGTTGGCATTTCGGGCACCGAGGTCCGCCCCGCACTCAGCATCGATATGGGAAACCCACACACCGTCGCGGCAGTCTCAAACGCAGACGAGCTCGCAAGCATCAACTTCACAGATATCCCCGAGGTCAGCCCGCTGCCACCGCATGGCACAAACGTCGAAGTGGTCGTCCCACTCCCAGCGCAATCCACTGCTGAAGGCAGCATCGGGCACATCGCCATGCGCGTGCATGAGCGCGGCGTCGGTGAAACCCAGTCGTGCGGCACGGGTGCGTGCGCCGCGGCGCTCGCGGTGCGGCACTGGCTCTCGCAGTCTGTTGCGAGTTCCCAGATTGACGACGATACGGCCAGTTCTGTCCCCGACGTCTGGTTGGTGGATGTGCCGGGCGGGCAAGTACGCGTGAGCGTGTCTGGGCAGGACGTGGAACTGTCCGGTCCAGCGGTCATCGTCGCAGACGGAACGCTGGACACCGCGCTGCTGTAGCGGGCCAAAGTTTCTTGGCGTTGAGGAGGCGGAACGATGACAACACTCGCGCAAGTGCGCAAGGCAGCGCTGGCTCTACCGGAGGTTGAGGAAACCACCCATTTCGGGATGGTCGCGTTCAAGGTACGCGGTAAGGGCTTTGCATCCGTCACGAAGGACAAGGCTTGGCTGCAGGTCAACCTAGAAGCCAGCGACGCTGAAAACGTCATCGGCGAGATCGCAGGAGCAGAGCTGATCCTGCGTTCCGATGCCGTGATCGGTGTGAAGGTGCCATTGGGAGGCATCAACGGAATGCAATCCAACGCTCTGGTCTATCGGGCCTGGCTGGCCCGCGCACCCAAGAAACTAGCGCGCGTTGAGTCATCCGCAGCAACAGCGGACGTGGGGAGCATTGGCGATCTACCCGCGAGTATCGGCAGACCAGCAACGCGAGCGCTGGCGGGCGCCGGGCTGTCCACGCTAAAACTTCTCTCAACGTGGACGAAAGCAGCAGTCCTCGACCTACACGGAGTCGGGCCCAAAGCCGTTGACCTGCTTGAACGCGCTATGGCTGAACAGGGCCTCGACTTCAAGGCGTAAATACGCAGGTGTAAACCTGCCCAAGGCGAGATGGGGCTGGAAGTTGCGGGCTCGTCGGCAATCAGGATGCTCAAAACCCGGTGTGCAGCCGACATGGTGATTTTCCGGGATCACCCACCAAGAAAAACCGCCCTCATGACGGAAAATCACCATACGAGTAACCGGAAGTGACTCGAACCAGAGCTACGGCTCCTCGCGGATAACCTCAAGCACACGGAATCCCTTCGACGACGCGACGCGCACCACGTGCGCGTTCACCCCACCGCCCCTACCCGGGGAAAACTGCTCCTCAAGCCACCGATGCAGGGAATCGGCCCCGAGGTTCTTCTGCACCACCAAGAACGCTGACGCACCCGGAATAAGACGAGGCAACCACTGCAGCATCAGATCATGCAACACCTCCTTGCCCACCCGAATGGGGGGATTGGACCACACCTCAGAGAACCCGATGTCGGATGGAACCTCGTGCGGGAGCACTGCCCGCACGTTCTTCACCCCGAGCCGTTCGGCATTCTCGCGTGTGAGCGCAAGCGACCGCTCATTGACGTCCACAGCCCACACCGTCGCATCGGGATTGAGTGAAGCCATAGTGAGAGCAATCGGACCCCAACCGCAGCCGAGATCCAACAGGTGACCACCCGGAGGCGCGGACATCTCGCGCAGGAGAACCTTCGTACCCAGATCAACGTGACCCGGCGAAAAAATACCCGGAGCCGTCACCACGTCCACAGTCCGGCCCGCAAGCTCCACAGTGATCGTGCGACGCTCGAACTCGCCCGCAGGAGTTGAAAAGTAGTGATCAATCTGAGGCGCCGAGACCTCAGCTTTTGCGCTGGCAGGAGCGTCATTGCGTGGGGCCGAGGTAGAGCGCGCTGGACGCGGCGGCGAAGAACTGTTCACAGACCAAGCCTACTGTGGCTACAGGGTCAAACTGCGCTGCAAGCGAATAATAAGTGGAACGTCACGTCGCGAGAACTAGAATAGACACAGCCGAAAAATCGGCCCAGTTACAAAGAAGGAATGCATGCCACAAGATCCGTCACCGTTCGAATCCTCGTCCCTTGATCCGGAGAACCTGGACGAGGCAGTCTGGGAGAACGACGCTCGCAGCGAACGCGACATCGCACATGATGTTGTCGCACGAGTCCTCGCTCGCGCCGGAACTGCACTTGACGAGGGCGATACGCGGCACTCAGCCCACGACGGAGACCAGTTCGACCTCGAAGAGCGATCCGCGCTACGTCGTGTTGTCGGTCTGTCCACCGAACTTGAAGACGTCACCGAGGTTGAATACCGCAAACTGCGCCTTGAGCGCGTTGTCCTTGTTGGCCTCTACACCAAGGGAACCACGCTCGATGCTGAGATCTCGCTACGCGAACTCGCGGCACTTGCGGAGACTGCCGGTTCCGAAGTGCTTGATGGCATCCTGCAACGCCGTGGAACCCCGGACCCAGGAACCTATCTCGGCTCGGGTAAGGCTCGGGAACTTGCGGAGTTGGTTGCCCGCGTCGGCGCAGATACCGTGATCGTGGACGGGGAGCTTGGCGCTTCCCAGCGTCGTGCGCTTGAGGACATCATCAAGGTCAAGGTCATCGACCGGACCGCACTGATCCTCGATATCTTCGCTCAGCACGCCAAATCCCGTGAGGGCAAGGCCCAGGTTGAGTTGGCTCAACTCGAATATCTCCTCCCGCGTCTGCGTGGTTGGGGTGAGTCCATGTCCCGTCAGGCCGGTGGCCAGGTTGGTGGCGCGGGAGCTGGTATGGGTAGCCGCGGACCCGGTGAAACCAAGATCGAACTTGATCGTCGCCGCATTCGTAACCGAATGGCGAAGCTGCGCAGGGAGATAGCGGCGATGAAGCCCGCGCGCGACACAAAGCGGGCAGCCCGCAACAAGAACGCGATTCCTGCCGTGTCAATTGCCGGCTACACGAACGCTGGCAAATCCTCACTGTTGAACGCGCTGACGGGGGCAGGTGTCCTGGTGGAGAATGCCCTGTTCGCCACCTTGGACCCAACCGTGCGCCGGACCACCACACCGGATGGCCGGGTATACACCCTCGCCGACACCGTTGGATTTGTGCGTAATCTGCCGACCCAACTCGTTGAGGCGTTCCGTTCTACACTTGAGGAGGTCGCAGACAGCGACCTGATCGTGCACGTGGTTGACGGCTCGCACCCAGACCCAGAAGGCCAGATCAGCGCGGTGCGTACTGTGTTCTCCGAGATCGGTGGGGTTGAGGACATCCCTGAACTCGTCGTGTTGAACAAGGCGGACATGGCGGACCCTGAGGTGATTGCCCGAGTCCAACGCCGAGAAATCAACGTATACGTTGTTTCCGCACACACCGGTCAGGGCATCAGGGAACTGCTCGAAGCAATCGCTGACGCTCTGCCGCGCCCAGGGGTTTTCGTGGATGTGGTCGTGCCGTACTCTCGCGGTGACCTGATCTCGCGCGTGCACGAACACGGAGAGATCGAAGCCATCGAACACGTTGCCGAAGGTACCTCCGTGCGCGGTCGGGTGGATGCTGACCTCGCAACCGAATTGCAGGCAGCGTCGGTTCGCTAAGCCTGCGAGGCCATTGTCTACGCATGACCAGTGTGGCGCATCGCAGAAGACACCCTGGACGCTGCTCTGACTGTCACAAGGGGTGCGAGACGCCATAGTTCCGGGTGTGGAAAACCGACTGTACGCCCAGCCTGATCGGCTAGAGTTGACTGTTCGACCCGTACTGATTACGGGTCGAACAGTTGTGTGCTGACGACCTATCGAAGGACCTTCCAGTGAGCGAGACCTCCACCGATGCGCTGCTAGATGTTGCGGTCAGCACACTTGGAGGAACGCCGCGCAAAGGGCAGCGTGCCATGGCTAACGCAGTGGCGTCCGCCCTGCATGACCAGGAACATCTTCTGGTCCAGGCAGGAACCGGTACGGGTAAATCGCTCGGCTATCTCGTTCCGGCCGTTGAACATGCCGTGCACAAGGATGAGCGCGTCATCGTCTCAACCGCGACCTTGGCCCTCCAACGCCAAATCATGACCAGGGATCTGCCACTCGTCGCCGAGGCCCTTAAACCACATCTGCCGCGCCGTCCCGAAATCGCTCTGCTCAAGGGCTGGAACAACTATGCGTGCCTGCATAAGGTACACGGCGGATATCCCGTTGAGGAGCAAAACACGCTCTTCGACGCCCCCACATCACGTGCTTCGGCTGGCGGCGGCGAGGGCCAGGAGGAGGGTCTTGTCGCCCAAGTGAAGCGCCTGCACGAGTGGATCAACACAACCGACACGGGCGACCGCGATGACCTGGAACCCGGCGTCTCTGAAAAGGCGTGGCGTCAGGTCTCCATCTCCAAACTCGAGTGCCTGGGATCGAAATGCCCGCTCATCGAGGAGTGCTTCCCCGAAGCGGCCAAACAACTCGCTTTTGAGTCCGACGTTGTGGTCACCAACCACACCATGATCGGGATTGCGTCGACCGGCTCACCAAACGTCCTACCCGAGTTCGGTCCGCTGATTGTCGACGAGGCCCACGAGTTGGTTGATCGGGTGACCTCCGCTGCCACGGCCGAGCTCTCGCTCGGCTCGATTGAGCAGGCGGCGCGCTTGGCGCGCCGCAATGGGGGCGTCAGTACGGGAAACCTGGAACTCGCGGTGGAGAACTTTGGACAGGTCATGCTTGAGATCCCCGAGCAGACCTTCACTGACGCTATGCCGGAAGAACTCCAACTGTGTGTCGAAGCGATCCGCGATGCGGCACGAGACCTCGTCACGCAGCTCAAGCCCAAGGACAACCAGAACGACGTGGACAGCGGCGTGAAGGTTGCAACCGCCGCTATGCTCGTGATCTTTGAAATCGCAGAGCGCATGGCTGCTGCTGACCGAGGCGTTGACGTACTGTGGGCCTCAAAACCCCGATTCGGGTCGGAGGAGGGCGTGGCCCGCCTGAACATCGCTCCACTCGGAGTGGCTGGTCTGCTTGGAGTGAACCTGTGGGGAATGCACACCGGCATCATGACATCTGCGACCCTGTCGCTTGGCGACTCGTTCGAGCCCGTTGCCCGCAGCATCGGCATGGATGCGGCGGTGAACCCTGAAACGGGTGAAAAGCGAACGTGGGATGCGCAGGATGTGGGTTCCCCGTTTGACTACCCCAAACAGGGCATCCTGTACATCGCAAAGGACCTACCCACACCGGGACAGAGCCCCACCACCGAATCGCAACTGGACACCATCGCCGAGCTCATTGAGGCCGCTGGCGGGCGAACGCTGGGTCTGTTCTCCTCACGCCGAGCTGCGGAGATGGCGGCGGAGGAAATGCGCAACCGCGTGGACTATCCCATCTTCTGCCAGGGCGAGGATCAACTTCCAACCCTGGTCAGACAGTTCAAGGAATATGAGGAATCGTGTCTGTTCGGCACGCTGTCCCTGTGGCAGGGAGTGGATGTTCCAGGGCCGGCATGTCAGCTTGTGATCATGGATCGTATTCCGTTCCCGCGCCCCGACGACCCGGTCAAGTCGGCACGTTCGAGACTCATCGCCGCCAACGGTGGGAATGGTTTCATGCAGGTTGCCGCCTCCCATGCGGCGCTGCTGCTCGCACAGGGGGCTGGACGGCTTGTGCGTACCGTGGACGACAGGGGAGTCGTTGCGGTGCTCGACCCACGCCTGGCCACAGCGCGCTATGGTTCGTTCCTGATCAAGTCCATGCCCGACTTTTGGCAGACACATGACAAGAATGTCGTGGTGAACGCGCTGAGGCGCCTGCGCGCTGCTGACGCGAAGTGACGTAAGTTCAAGTATTGTGAGTGCGAGAACTCAACCGCCGTCAGAGGGGAATCCATATGTACTTCGAGTCACTCGGGTCCGCTTCCGAAGCCTCCGCTTCGTCGAGCACCCACAAGACCTCAAAGGTATCGATCGTCGGGGCTGGGGCCGTCGGCTCAACCATGGCCTACGCGGCGCTCATGCGTGGTTCCGCCCGCACTGTCGCGCTCTATGACATCAACGCGTCCAAGGTCCAAGCAGAGGTCCTCGACCTGTCGCACGGCATTCAGTTCATGCCGATGGCAAATGTCCTGGGATCAGACGATGTTGAGGTCTGCCGTGACTCTGATGTCATCATGGTGACCGCAGGCGCGAAGCAGAAGCCCGGACAGTCGCGCATCGACCTCGCTGAAGCGACCATCAACCTGGTCAAGACGATCCTTCCGCCGCTCCTTGAAGTCGCCCCAAACGCAACCTACGTCATGGTCACCAATCCTGTAGACGTTGTCACGTATGCGGCATTGAAGATTACCGGACTGCCACGTCACCAGTTGTTCGGTTCCGGTACCGTCCTGGACTCCTCCCGATTGCGATATGTCCTTGCGCGTGAGCTCGGCGTAGCTGTTCAGAATGTTCACGCATACATGGCCGGTGAGCACGGCGACTCGGAGATCCCACTGTGGAGTTCCGCGACCATTGGTGGTGTACCGCTGCTGGACTGGCCTGGAATCAACGGACGTGGCCCACTGACTGAGGCACAACGCGAGGCTATCGCCAACGAGGTCATCACCTCCGCCTACTCGATCATCGAGGGCAAGGGCGCCACCAACTACGCTGTTGCGCTTGCTGGTTCTCGAATCATTGAGGCGCTCCTCAAGGACGAAAACCGAGTGCTTCCGGTGTCGACGCTCGTGGACAACTACTTCTCGATCACCGATGTGTGCCTGTCCATTCCAACCGTTGTCGGTGGGCGGGGCGCGGCAGAGCAACTGCGAGTCCCACTGTCCAACGCTGAATACGATGGTCTCAAGAGTTCGGCTCAGAAACTCAAGGAAGTCGCACGTCAGTTCGGTTACTGAGCCCCAGTGCACAGTTGAGGGCTTGTCTTCCACCGATCTCCGTGAAGACCTGATCAGAGAGCCGCGAGCCTCACGATCCATAGTGAGGACACGCCCTAGGCTGTATGTCATGACTGAGATCACCATCGATGTGGATGGCATACCGACCCCATGGCGTGCGCGCCACGCCGCTGGGAGCGGTTCGTGACGACGCGGCCGTTCGACGCACATCACTACGACGTGGCGCCGTGGGAGTTCTGGGACCACGCCGACAAGTCCGAGCACGCCGCCCAGTTGGAATTGCAGCGGCAGTTTCTCGCCCTGCATCCCGAGTGCACGTTGGGCGACCAGTGCTTCATCTCCAGCCAGGCGGCAGTACAGCCCGGTGTCGTCCACATCGGTGCACGTTCCACCATCGCGGCACGCGTGCACATTGACGGGGAGGTGAGCATCGGTGCGGACTGTTCGGTGAACGTCGACGCCGCCGTGAGGGGACGGGTGAGCATCGGCGATGCCACGCGCATCGGTGCCCGCACCTCTCTGGTGGGCTTCAACCACGGTTTCGACGCAGAGCCGGAGGTGTTCCGCCAGCCTCACACGAGCCAGGGCATCCGCATCGGCCGCGACGTGTGGATCGGCAGCAGCGTAACCGTGCTGGACGGTGTGAGCATTGGCGACAAGGCCGTGATCGGGGCCGGATCGGTTGTGACCAAGGATGTACCGTCTGGAGCGATCGCGGTGGGGAATCCCGCCCGGGTGGTGCGGTGGCGGGTGGCACCACAGCAGGACGATGCGCTGATATCGGCGCTGCGCGAGTTCGACGCGGCGGTGAAGCGAGATGTCAGGGGTATCGTCGCCCAGGCCTGGAACCCAGGGCTGAACGGAGGCCTCTTCAGCGATGCGCAGGGCCGTCCACCCACGCTCCGTGCGCAGTGCGATGCCATCGAACTGTATGCGGCGGTGTACGGCGAGGTGCCGCCGCAGCGCAGCATCGAACAGCATCGTGACCTGCTTGCCTCGTGGCAAGATCCCACTAGCGGCCTGTTCTTTGACTTCGACGCCAGCGATGGTGGCGACAACGGTGCATTGCAAACGCAGAGGAGATGCTTCGAGGACCCGGACGCGAGTTACACGCTTCTGGCCGCTGGCTACGCGCTGCGGCTACTTGGCGCCGAGCCACCGCACGGCGTCGCGTTTCTTCGAGAGGCCACGGCCGATGCACTGGTCGCCTACCTTGACGACCTGCCATGGACGAACAAGGCATGGACCGCCGGTCATCAGGTGGACGCGCTGGGCACGGCTGTTTTGCTGGACTGGGAACGCGTAGGTTCGCACGCGCCCACCCACCTGCGCACCCTCCTGGGCTGGCTCATCGCCGCCGTGGACGACGAGACGGGTATGTGGGGGAGCGCTGCCGACGACGGCGACCTGCTGCAGATGGTCAACGGCTACTACCGCCTCACGCGCGGTACGTTCGCGCAGTTCGGTGTGGCGCCGCCACACCCGGAGAGGGTGATCGACACGGTACTGCAACATGTGCGCCGGGGAGAGTGCTTCGCGATGTCGCGCCAGGACGCCTGCAATGTGCTCGACGTGCTGCATCCACTGCGCTTGGCAGGGGCGTACACTCGCCATCGCGCAAGCGAGGTCACGGAGGTGGCTCGCACGCTGCTGGCCGATGCGCTCGCTCGCTATATACCGGGAGAGGGCTTTGCGTTCGCCGCGGTGGAGTCGCCCGGTATTGATGCGGAGCAGCGCGCACCAGGCCTGCAGGGCACGGAGATGTGGCTCACCATTGTCTGGCTTGCCGCAGACCTGCTCGGGCTGTCCGGCAACCTGACCTACGAGCCACGGGGCGTGCATCGGTCAGTCCCCGAGACGGTTCTGTCCTCGTCCTAGACCGCTGCTGTATCGCGGGCCGTTATTCGGGGCGGAACGACAACATTCGCCACCCGCACCCGCCGAGGACGACGCGGTGCCACCATCAGCGCCATCCTCATCTGGCTACCTCATATGGGAGACGTGCTCTGGCCGCAAAGCCTAGAAACGAACGCAGAGGGGCGCGGAAGCCACATGGTTTCCGCGCCCCCTCGTGTCTACTGCCAGAGCTACAGGCTGCGCATCACTGAGACGACACGGCCAAGAATCGTTGCATCATCACCCAAGATCGGTTCATACGCAGGGTTGTGTGGCATGAGCCAGATATGTCCTTCCTTGCGCTTGAATGTCTTCACGGTTGCCTCGCCATCCAGCATCGCAGCGACTATTTCACCGTTCTCTGCCGTGTTCTGGTGTCTGACAACCACCCAGTCACCATCGCAGATGGCGGCATCCACCATTGAGTCGCCTGAGACCTTCAACATGTACAGGTCTCCGTCCCCCACGAGTTGCTTGGGGAGCGTAAAGACATCCTCCACATCCTGCTCGGCCAGAATCGGCGAACCTGCGGCGATGCGTCCGACCAGTGGAACGTCCCGTGTGACGCTTGATTCTGCGAACACAGGCAACTGAACGACGGTGGTTGCCGCCTCCGCATCTTTCCCTGTGCGCGCGAGGGTGTTCGTTGCTGATTCCTCGTCCTCGAGAGACACGACCTCGATTGCCCGAGGGCGGTTTGGGTCCCTACGGATGAAACCGCGCTCCTCAAGCACGTTCAACTGGTGCTTGACCGAAGAGGGACTCGTCAGGCCGATTGCCGCACCGATCTCGCGCAGGGTTGGCGGGTAGCCGCGCGAGTCGAGGGACTGCGCGATTGTTTCGAGAACAGCTTGCTGCCGCTTAGATAGCTGGTCTCGCTCTGGTGTCTCCATGCGCCAAACTCCTGCGTGTGGTTCGAATGTCAGATGGTTCTGGTGAACTTTGCCTGTAAGCAAGACTAGGCAATTTCACCTCGGGATTCAAACATTTGTTCGAGTGAGTCTCCGGGAGGTCTTGCATTCGAACCAGTTTTTCGTACACTTGTTCTAACGAACATATGTTCGAATCGCTGGTTTGGGTACATGGTTTCTGGCGGGCAGTGGTTGTTGCTCATCGTTTCGGCTTGGTGAGTGCTGTTGATTGAAGGAGTGGACGGATGGCAATGCAAGCGCAGACTGGAATCATTATCGAGTTTCCGGCATCGCATGCTGCGGAGCGTCGGGTTTCGCGCGAGCGCTACGGGCGGTCGGGTCTGCGGGGCCTGCGCCTGACGCGACGTGGACGTTTCGTGGTGTGGGCTTTTGCCATCGTGCTGTCGGTGATTGTGGGTGCGATGCTTGGAGGGGTCGCGGCTGCGGGGGAGGCGCCCGAGGGTATCCCGGTGACGGTTCATTCCGTGGAGCAGGGCGAGACGCTGTGGGCTCTCGCGTCAGGGATTAATCCGGGTAAGGACAATCGCGATGTCGTCTTTGAGATCATGCGTTTGAATGGCATGTCGGATGGATCGCTCAAGGCTGGTCAAACCTTGCTTTTGCCCAGTTATTAGGATTACGCAACAGGGTAGTTGCGTAATCGCCAAACATGCCTTAAGTTAGTAATACCTAACAAGAGGGCTGGGGGGCTGTCTGTTAGGGGAAAGCATTCCGCTTTCGGTTTCATCTCATCCTTCCTACGTGGTGCGGCGAGTCGCCACGCAAGTCGAAGGTTGGGCGCTCTGGAATGGGGCACAGCCTAGGCTGTGCCCCATTCGGCATTTTGGGGCCAGGCCCATCAGCACTGTGTGGGTTATTCTTCGCCGTTGTGTGCCTTTATGTTGCGCATAACGGCGAACAAACCCACACATCGGTGGGGTCATATGGGTGCTGGAGAGTTCCTTGTGATTAGTGCGTGATGAATTGAGTGCCAGGGAACTGACGGGTACACCAGTCGGGTAACGTAAAATGAACCGGAAGTTAAACCCAACCGGTAGGAGCACGACGTGCATTGCCCGTTCTGCAGGCACCCAGACTCACGAGTCGTCGATTCCCGCACGTCCGAGGACGGATCAGCGATCCGTCGACGCAGGCAGTGCCCCAAGTGTATGAAGCGATTCACAACAATCGAGACAGCCAGTCTCTCGGTGGTGAAACGATCCGGCGTGACCGAGCCGTTCTCCAGAGAGAAAGTCATCAACGGCGTACGTAAAGCCTGCCAAGGACGGCCAGTATCTGATGACGATCTTGCTGTTCTCGCTCAAAAGGTCGAAGAGTCTATCCGCTCAATGGGACTCGCAGAACTCGACGCCTACGAGGTAGGCCTTACCATTCTCGGTCCGCTTCGGGAACTGGATGAAGTTGCATATCTGCGCTTCGCAAGCGTCTACCAAGCATTCGAGTCGCTCGAAGACTTCGAAGCCGCGATTGAGCTCTTGCGCAAGGAACGCGAAGAACAGGCCGAGGGAGAAGCCGCCGAAGCAGGATCGGCTGAGCAGTAATCCTCGCTACTCACATCCTGCAAAGGGACTGAACGTCAAACGGTGCCGTGCTGGAGGACAACCCTCTAGCGCGGCACCGTTTTGACCAGTTGGCACTGCTGCTATAGATCGCTAGAGCGAGAGGCCCACAGGTTGAGGCCGCCGTCCACAGCGGTCGCTTCGATCTGCCTCAGTTGCGCATCGGTGAACTCGAGATCGAGCACCGCATCGAGGTTCTCGCTGAGCTGTTCCACAGTACGCGCACCAACGATGACCGAGGTTATCTCTGGGCGGCGTAGTGTCCAGGCGAGAGCCATCTGGGCGAGAGACTGCCCACGCTCGACCGCAATGTCATTCAATGCGCGCAGCGCCGTAATATTCTCCTGCGAGACGTACGACCGGCTAAATGATCCGCCTTGAGCTGCTCGCGAATTCGTGGGAATGTCACCGGACAGATACTTGGTGGTAAGCAGCCCCTGCGCGAGTGGCGAGAACGCGACGATCCCGAGTCCAGCCTCTGCGCACACTGAGGCCACTGAGTCACCATCAGCGTCTTCCTCTTCAATCCATCGGTTCAGGAGCGAATACGATGGTTGGTGCACACTGAGCGTCAAACCGATTTCGGAAGCGACCTGCAATGCCTCGCGAGTGCGTGCGGCAGAGTACGAGGAGATTCCGGCGTAGAGGGCTTTGCCACTGTCCACGGCGAACTTGAGCGCACCGAGCGTCTCGTGTAAGGGAGTGGTCGGGTCATACCTGTGGGAGTAGAAGATATCAACGTAGTCGATGTTCATCCGCTTGAGTGAGCTGTCGAGCGAACTGAGCAGGTATTTGCGTGATCCGCCCTCACCGTAGGGACCTGGAAGGAAACGATAGCCCGCCTTGGTGGTGATCACCAGTTCGTCGCGATAGCCGCGGAGATCTTTGTGTAGGATGCGTCCGAAGTTCTCTTCGGCGGAGCCTGGCGGTGGGCCATAGTTGTTGGCGAGATCGAACTGAGTGATACCGCGATCGAATGCGGCCACGATGATGTCGCGCTGTGTTGCGACGGGAGCCTGCGCACCGAAGTTCTGCCAGAGCCCAAGACTGATCGCGGGGAGTGCAAGACCGCTTCGTCCCATGCGACGGTATGGTGTGTTTCCGTGCGTCTCGCTGTAACGCTGTTCGTGTGGAAGGTGCATCTAGTTACCGTACCTGAAGAAGACTGAGCATATGACGATGGCCTTGGACCGGTGTTTCCGGTTCAAGGCCATCGCTGAGCTATAGGGGTTAGTGCTTTACACCGATTGGGGGCAGTACGCGGATGCGAATGTACTGTTCCATGTTTTTCAGTGCGTTGAGCGCGTCGAGTTCAACCGAGGCGTCGGTATCTGTCACCACGTAACCGATTTCGCCGCGGGTTGCGAGCAACTGGCCTTCGATGTTGGTGCCGAACTCTGCGAGCGTGTTGTTGACCGCAGCCAATACACCCGGGGTGTTGCGGTGCAGGAATGCGATACGGGTAACACCGGTGGTCGATTCGAGTGCCAGGTTGGGCAGGTTGACGCTGAGCGTGGTGGAACCGGTGCGAACGTAGTCCTTGAGTTTGTTGGCCACGAACTCACCGATTGATTCCTGGGCTTCGAGCGTCGATCCACCGATGTGCGGGGTCAGGATGACATTTGGAAGACCACGCAGTTCAGACTCGAACCTGTCGCCGCGCTTCTTTGGCTCGGTGGGGAATACGTCAACGGCGGCACCGGCGATGTGTCCTGTGAGCACTGCGCTGCGCAGCGCTTCGTTGTCCATCACGAATCCGCGTGAGAGGTTGAGGAAGATCGCGCCCTTCTTCATCTTCGCGAACTGTTCCTCGCCGAATAGGCCGGCATTTCCAGGGCGTCCATCGACGTGAATGGTCACGAAGTCGGAGACCCGAAGTAATTCGTCCATCGAGTGCAGCCGCTGGGCGTTACCGAGTGCAAGTTTCTCGGCCGTGTCGTAGAAGACCACGCGCATGCCCAGGTTCTCTGCGATGACGGAGAGTTGGGTGCCGATGTTTCCGTAGCCGATGATTCCGAGGGTCTTACCGCGAACCTCGTAGGATCCCTCTGCGGTCTTGTCCCAGACGCCATCGTGCAACGCCTTGTCTCGCTCCGGGATACGGCGAGCAAGGGAGATGATCTCCGAAATGGCCATTTCCACGACGGATCGTGTGTTGGAGAACGGTGCGTTGAACACAGCGACGCCGTGCTGCGCAGCCGACTTCAAGTCGATCTGGTTGGTTCCGATGCAGAACGCACCGATCGCCACGAGGTCTGGCGCGGATTCGATGACCTTTGCGGTGACCTGCGTCTTGGAACGAATACCTAGCAGGTGAACGCCTTGTAATGCCTCAATGAGTTCGGCTTCGTCGAGCGCGCCAGTCTTGGTGACGACCTCGATGCCGTTTGCGGCAAGAATCTCGATAGCGAGTGGGTGGACATTTTCTAAAAGCAGGGCCTTTAACACACGTCCATATTCCACCCACTGGACTTCTTTTCCCAAATGAATCTTGCCCTACGGACGTTTGCTACACACCCGCGTTAACCCCAGGGTCGCAGAACGTCAGTGTAGGGCTTGAGGTAACTCTTGGCTGTGCACGACGACAAGACGTTGGGTTGGTCTGGTCATTGCAACGAACAGATCGGAAACACCGTTGGCGGCCTCAAGTAACTGTGCAGGTTCCACGAGGACGACACCGTCGAACTCCAGTCCTTTCGCCTCTTGTGCGGTAATGATGCTGATGAGCGGGTCGTTTCCAACGATTTTCGACGAGTCGGTTGCGCTCAGCGCATGACGGATGGGTGCGATGTGTGCGGGTTGGGTGATGACCGCGACCCTCCCAGTGGTTCCACTGATGAGTTCTTGCGCGAGATCGTGTGCGGCACGGGCTGCACTGGATACCAACTGCGATGCTGTCACGTGATGCCGTGCAAAACAGTTGTCGATATCTCGCGCCGAGGTCAATGGCGACACGGGGAGACGGTGTTCTTGGGCAAGCGTGATCGCACGGTCGGCGATGTGTGCGGGAGTGCGGTAGTTGATCGTGAGTCGCCGTAGTTGCCAGGAGTCCTTGAAGAACCTGTTCATGGTGCGCGGCCAGTTCCTCGTTCCCGCAGGGTTCGAGGTTTGCGCGGTGTCACCGACGATTGTGAAGGACCGGGTAGGGCAGCGTCGGGCCAGCATCCGCCAATCCATGTTGGACAGCTCCTGTGCTTCATCCACGATCACGTGAGCGTAGGTCCAGGTGCGGTCCTGTGCCGCGCGTTCCGCTGTGGTCAGCGCTGGGCCGTTGTCCAAGAACCGTTCCGCGAGGAGTTCGGCATCGACGCGGATACTGTCCTTCGGGGCGTTCTCGAGTACCTGCCGTGCGTATTCAAGTGCTTCAGTTCGGGCAGCATCTCGGGCTTTCGCAGCGTCGGCGCGGGTCTGATCGTTCTCGCCAAGGAGTTCATACGCCTCATCGAGCAACGCGATATCCGCGGTGCTCCAACCGTGCCCAGGCTCACGGTACAGGGCAGCGATCTCGGAGTCGGAGAGATGAGGCGCAGCCTCCTGCAATCGGTGGGGCTTCGCCCACAGGTCCTCGATCAGTTTCTCGGGGCTGATCGGGAACCACGCGATGTTGAGTGCCACACGCACCTCACGGTGGGTGCGCACCTCCTCAAGGATCTCTCCGCGATCCTCTGGAGCAACCTCGTACGGCATGTCCTTGACATACTGCTCGACTAGTCGGTTCAGCATCTCGCGAACGAAAATGCTGCGAGCCTCGTTGTGCGGCTTGTTGGAACGGCGAGCCTTGAACATCGCGTCTTTGATGTCGCGGCGGCGGATCACGAGATCGTGTCCATCAATCCGCAGCCGGATGTCATGTGCTGGCACGCGCTCTCGGGCTTTGACCGCATTCTTGATGATGGCGACAAACTGCAAGGACCCCTTAAGCCGTTGTGCCCGAGGAGAATCGGTGCGCGTGGCGGCAACCCCGGGAATGAGTGAACTCAAGGTTGTCGACACCACACCGGTCTCGCCGAGCGATGGCAAGACCTGATCAATGTAGCGCAGGAACGAGGAACTGGGGCCAACGAGCAGCACACCGGAACGCTCAAGTAGTCGTCTGTGCGCGTACAACAGGTAGGCTGCGCGGTGTAGTGCGACAGCGGTCTTTCCGGTGCCGGGGCCGCCTTGAACGACAAGAGCACCCTGCAATTGAGCGCGAATGATCTCGTCCTGCTCCGCCTGAATGGTCGAGACGATATCGCCCATCTTGCCCGTGCGTCCAGCAGACATTGCGGCAAGCAAAGCGCCCTCGCCCGATAGGTTCAGGTGCTCGCGCTCCTGATCGCTCAGGTTCAGATCAAGTATCTCGTCCTCGGCGCCCACCACCTTGCGTTGCGAGGTCATCAGGTGCCGACGGCGTTTGACTCCATCACGCCGTGCTGCGGTGGCACGGTAAAACGGTTGGGCCGCCGGAGCACGCCAATCCGTCAACAGAGATATCTGACTCTCGTCATTCAAACCGATGCGGCCCACATAACGCACCTGATCGTCGCCAATTCCCGCATCAAAATCGAGCCGACCGAAAACCAGTCGGTCCTCAACCGCATCCAACAGCGCAATACGATCCTCGTAGAGGGTCGCAAACGAATCGCGCTCCGAGCGGTTCTGCGGCGAACCACTCGGCCCTTCACGGCGTACCTGCGCAAGGCGCTTGCGAGCAGTGGCGCGAGATTCATCTAAACGCGCGTACATGGCATCCACACGCAACTGTTCTTCATGCAGATCTAGGTTGGTCTCCGGCACGAACACATCCTCACCGATAAGGGATAGGCACAAAACACGGCCATCCATTATCCCGCATGTGCGGGCAGACATGCACATCGACACAAATGTGGGAACAATAGGACAGGCCTGCTGGTTGTACCTAACGACCAAGAACTACACGATGGAGACGCACATGCTGGACCCGCGCGACCTATACGAACTGAACCTTGACGTGGCTGACCCCCTGCGCGAGAGCGGAGAAGCGGCAACGGCAGGTCCAGCGCTCGTGGTTGCGCTGCGCGGCTACGGGGACGCGGGCCACGTCACTGAGATCTCAGCGCAGCACATCATCGCAACCGGCGAACCACGGCGCGTGGCCACCTTCGATCATGATCGTCTCGTGGACTACCAGGCCAAACGCCCGACCTTGACCTTCGAGTCCGCACGCTGGGTTGATTACCAGCCCCCGCTTATCGCGTTGGACCTCGTCACCGACGCCGAAGGTACCCCCTATCTCATCCTGCACGGCTACGAACCTGACCGATACTGGGATGGCTTTATTGCGGCAGTCATCGGGCTGATCACGGACTTCAACATCTCCCTGGTGGTCAACCTGCACGGCATCCCTATGGGCGTGCCGCACACGCGCCCAGCCGGAGCAATCGTCCACGCCACCCGCGATGGGCTTGTGGAAGACGAGAAGATCTGGAACGGCTCGATGCAGGTTCCGGCAACAGTCGCGAACCTCATCCAGTACCGGCTCGGGCAATACGAGCGCGATGCGATCGGCATTGCCGTGCACGTACCGCACTACCTCGCACAGTCGCAGTACACGCCCGCTGCCATCACCGGTCTCACCAAAGTCGAGGCGCTCACGGGTCTTGACCTTGCTGTGGGTGAACTTGCCGGAGCCGCAGAAGAGGCGCTCGCCGAGGTCGAACGGCAGGCAGGCAAATCGCAGGACATCTCCGAGATGATCTCCGCCATGGAGAACCAGTACGACGCGTTCATGGCCGCTCACCCAGAGGAATCTCTGCTTGCGCATGTGAACCGTATCCCGACTGCCGACGAGTTGGCGGCGGAATTCGAAGAGTTCCTGTCCCAGCAGCGCGAGTCGGGCAACGGTGACCTGTCCTAGTCGGTGACGCTGTAGGACCGGTTCCGTACGGAGGTGCTTGGTAGCGCCGTTCTGGGCAGGTCTGTTCTATCTGGGTCCGCTTGGGCACTTTCCTCGATGGGGCGAAATTGGTCCACATGCACTGCAAAAAGCTAGGCACCCGGACCAATTTTGGCCCATCGGCTTTGTGGTCCACCTTCTGTTGAGAGCCGAAGCAGAGTACAGAGAGCGGAAGTTGGTGTGGAAGAAAGCGGAGGCTACTCCGGGTCGCTGAGAACCGCGGCGGTTCCCGCGAACTGAGCCACCTCGTCGCCCATCAGAACCCGCGCTGGAACGGCGAGGGAGCGCACGGCCCGTCCGAGGGTGGCAGATTCTGGATCCAGTAACGGCTCTGTGGCGCCCGTGGGGGACAGCGCTCCGAGCACGAGGTTGCCGTAGCGGCGCCCCTTCATGATTCCCGGTTCGGCGATGACAAACGTTTGAGCCGAGTGGAACTCTTCACCCTGCCACTCGGCGGCTGCGTTTGCTGCGGCGCACTGCGCGAGAAGGGTCGCAACCTCGCTACGGGCTCGGCTCAGAGGCGGCTTATCCGCACAGTTGATGAGATACAGGCCACCTGGTTTGAGTTTGCGGAACACCAACTGCGTGAACTGCACGGACGTGAGATGCTCTGGAATGGCACCCGATGAGAAGGCGTCGCGAATGATGACATCCTGGCTGTGGTCTGCAATCCGTTCCAGTTGCTCGCGCGCGTCCCCAGCCCGCAACCGTAGTCTCGGAGAACGTGGCAGAGCGAACCATTGACGGGAGTACTCAAGAAGTTGGGCATCTATATCTATCCCGATCTGACGCGAATCGGGCCGCAGCGCCTCGATTGCTCGAGCCATTGATGAACCGGCTGAACCAAGATGCGTGACGTGTAGCGGTCCCGGTGAAATCTGCGCGATGACGCACAGGTAGATCTCCATGTACTCGAACACCACATTGGTGGGGTCATCAAGGTCGATGAATGAACTCGGCGCGCCATCCAACATCAGTGTCATACGGCGCGAGTTGTCGCGGTCCATCTCGATGGAGATGGTCGCATGGTTTGTGGTCACGGGCTGGGTTGGCACCTGCGGAGGTTGGAATGTCAGAGGCTTGCGCGATGATGAGCGTGAAGAACGAGATGCCATACCGCCAGCCTAACGACTAGACGCAGGCGGCAGGAAATCGCGGCATCCGTTGACATGGTCGAACAGATGTTCGAAAATGGAGTAGGAGGTGAGTGACATGACGAATGCACACACGGTAGGTACGGCGGTTCTGCCTGCACGAGAAGCGCTCGGGCAGCAGAAGGGGAAGCCGCGTTCCCGCCGCGCCATGTCACTCACTCCTGAATCAGCGCGTCTGATGAAGAGCGCTCGCGGTCAGTTGAATGAGGCGGAAAATGCGGCGCAGGATGCCGATAAGTTCGAGTTCTCCCATCGGGCTGCCTTGCGTATCGCTGGAGCGCTGCTCGACGCTGAGTCAAAGGGCGCTCGTTCCCGGAAGGCGGAGTCGATCTGGCAGCGTCTTGCACGTTTGTTCCCTGAGTTCAACGAATGGGCGATCGTGTTTGAGGAAGGTGCGCTTGTTCGAGTTCGAGTCCTTGCCGGTGATGAGGCCCCGATCCGGGAGGGTCGTGCCGCAATGTGGCTGAGCCAGACGCGACGGTTCTACGACGAGGCGGCACAACTGCTGGGTGTCTCTCCCGAGGATTCCTGGGTGGACCGCAGTTTGGCCGCTTGAGTCCTGGCGAAGTGGCGAGCCAACAGTCGGCAGTGTGGTCGGTGATCGGCGATGTCCAAGCTGGTTGAGAACTGAGAGTGTAGGGCACTGATGCATCGGTGGGTCTAGAGGATTGGCCCGCCGTGCGGGAATGGAAAGGGCGGCATGAGCAACGCACCGCGGGTGGTAAGTGCGAACAGGGACTGGGGTAGCGATGACTCAGATGCGCACATCATGCACGTTGACATGGACGCCTTCTTCGCGTCCGTTGAGGTGGCGCGCAAACCTGTGCTCGCCGGTAAACCTGTCATCGTTGGTGGTGGGGAACGTGGCGTGGTACTCGCGGCCACCTATGAGGCGCGACCATTCGGGGTGAGAGCGGGGATGCCCATCGCCCGTGCACGGGTATTGGCGCCTCAAGCTCTGTTCATCCCGCCGGACCATCGTGAATATTACCGAATCAGCACTGGGGTCATGGATATTCTTCACTCGATCACGCCTGAAGTTGAGCAGGTCAGTGTCGATGAAGCATTCCTGGACATACGTGGCTCCAAACGTAGGCTCGGGAGTGCGCTGGAGATCGGTGCGATGCTGCGTGAGCGAATCTATGACGAGTTCTCACTGACCTGTTCCGTGGGAATCGCACGCAACAAGTTCGTGGCCAAGCTCGCCTCCACGAACTGCAAACCGGATGGGCTGATGATTGTTCCCGCGGCACGCACCACGGAGTTCGTGCAGTGTTTGCCAGTTGGCTCGCTGTGGGGCGTTGGCGTGAAAACACAGGAACGGCTCGCTGAATGGGGTATCACGCAGGTTGCGGAACTCGCCGTAATGGAGGTGTCTGCCCTGGCGCGTATCGTCGGTCCTGCTGCGGCAGCCCACTTGCATGCGCTGGCCTGGGGGCGTGATGATCGCCCGGTGGTCACCGAACGGAACGAGAAAAGCATCGGCGCCGAAACAACGTTCAGTAAGGATCTGGTAGACCTTGACCAACTACTGAATCATTTTTGGGCACTTGCAGATCAGTGTGGTTCGCGTCTGCGTCGCAAACAACTCGTAGGGCGTACGATCGCGATCAAGGTCCGTAACACGCACTTTGAAACGGTGACACGTTCCATGCGGCTGGACTCACCGACAAACTCCTCAAAGGCGATCTATGAGGCTGCTCGGGAACTATTTGCCGGGTTGAAACGTCCTTCAGCTACGAGACTGGTTGGGATTCGAGTTGAAAACCTTGAAAACGAGTCTGACAGTGTTTTTCAAGACACGCTGGCCGATTCGGTTGTGGGTGCAGGAGTCGCTTTGAGTAGATCGGAGCGAGTCATGGATCAAATTCGGGCGAAATTTGGAGAAAGTGCGATCGAACGAGCAGCCCAAGGTGGTCTTCGACTTTCAAGACCCCAGTAGTTTCACTATCCTTGATATAAGGCAGTCCACTTACCCCTGAGGAGGTACTCATGCCTCTGTCTGAGCACGAGCAAAGAATTCTCGAGCAGCTTGAGCGCGAACTTGCGTCCGAGGATCCTAAACTCGCCACGACCATGAGCGATGGGCCGCGCCCTTCGTTTGCGCGCGTAGCGGTTGCGATCATCGGGGTTGTGGTTGGCCTCCTCATGCTCATCATCGGTGTTTCCCAGTCCCTCGCTGTTGTGGGAATTCTCGGATTCGCCGTGATGGTGGCCGCGGTGGTTTTCGCATCTACTCCATCTAAGAAGACGCAACTTCGCGTTGTCGACGGGAAGAGTTCATCGCGACCTGCCCGAGGTGGCTCAAACGTGAAGCCTAAGCAGGCCAAGTCCAAGGGTAGTTTTACCCAGCGTATGGAAGAGCGCTGGGAAAAGCGTCAGCGCGAAGGCTGAACTTTCGCCACCAAGGCGGCTTGCCGCAGGGCGACTGCGAGAGCACAGTATGGTCGGGTACTAGAGCGCGGCCATAAATAAGACATGACGAAGGGGCGGGTGCCTCACCATCGATGGTGAGGCGCCCGCCCCTTTCATGTGTCACAGTATTTCGCTCTTTGTGAGAGAACCCATGGATCGTTTCTTCGCGTGGATCATTGCCTGCATAGCGGTCTTGCTAGTCATAGTGCAGGGGAGTTGCGGAGAATCTGCATCACCCGATGGGGCGTTTTTGTTCCGGGTGCACAGTTAAACACTGTGCACCCGGAACAAAAACGCCCCATCGAGGTTCTGGGCAGGTGCTGTTGGTCGAAGTGTCTCCTCCGAGGCTCGAACGGTAAAACTCCTCCGCGCCCTCCACACATATTTCTGTCCTCCCACAGCGTGCGGCACATGCTCCTCCACTTTGCTCCACTCGAAGGTGGCGTGAAGTGGGGCAAGTGAATGGATGATCAATACGCATGCCCTGAAATGCTGTTTCGTTCTTCAACTACCAGGTGGGGTGTGATGCCCATTGCGAAATCAGGTTCGACACGGCAAAAATCCCTCCACTTTCATTTAGTGCTTTGACCTGCATCTTTTCTAGTAGATCAGGTGAAAATTGAGTAAATTCGCAAAAAAGTGGTGAGAAGTGGAGTAACGTGGAGGTACTCGGAGCGAGAGGAGGGTGCAGGCTATGCAAGAGCTGCTTGGCGGCATCCCCAGCTTGTTCTTGGGCACCTACAAACCACGTTTGGATGAAAAAGGTCGCCTCATCCTGCCAGCGAAATTTCGAAGCCAGTTCGCTCCTGGTCTCGTGCTCACTCGCGGGCAGGAACGATGCCTCTTTCTCCTTCCACTCGATGAGTTCCGCAGAATGTACGAGCATTTGCGGCAGGCGCCCGTCACCTCTCGGCAGGCGCGCGACTACATGCGTGTTTTCCTCTCGGGTGCGAGTGATGAAATGCCGGACAAACAGGGGCGCATCTCCATCCCGGCAACTCTGCGTGAGTACGCAGGGTTGGACCGCGATATCGCGGTGATCGGGGCTGGATCACGCGTTGAGATCTGGGATGCAGCAACGTGGGACTGCTACCTCGCGAACCAAGAGGAGGGGTACGCCGAAACTGCTGAGCAGATCTTCCCCGACTTGCATTTCTAGATAACAGTGCAGTTCGGGGTCTCCTCCCGGGTTCTGAGATCACTTCCCCGTTCCCAGAGCTTCGCGGTGGGGGACCCGGAATTGCACCGTTTCAGGTCTCATCAGGAGGCCATAGGTAAGTGACAGCACGCGCGAAGGGAATGAGGGCCAAGATGGCAGAGTTTTCGGATGACTCGCTCGCCGCAGAAAAGCACCTGCCTGTTCTGCTTGAGCGCTGCATCGAACTTCTCGCGCCTGCCCTGTCAGAGCCGCATGCCGTTTACGTTGACTGCACTCTGGGTATGGGTGGACATACCCAGGGGATGCTGAGGGCATTTCCATCCTTGACCGCGATCGGCATTGACCGTGATCCCCAGGCACTTGAGCTTGCAGGAGAACGGTTGCAGGAGTTTGGTGATCGCTTTGTCCCGGTGCACGCAACATACGACCAGATTGAACAGGTCGTTGTGGACCAGGGATTCGAGGGGGTCCAGGGAATCCTGATGGATCTCGGTGTGTCCTCGCTGCAGATCGATGAGAAAGAGCGCGGGTTCTCGTATGCCCAAGACGCTCCATTGGATATGCGGATGGACACGACGGCACAACTCACCGCGGCCGACGTGTTGAACACCTACTCGGAGCAGGAATTGACGCGAATTCTGCGTGAATACGGTGAAGAGCGGTTTGCATCAAAGATCTCGCGCTCGATTGTCGCGAAGCGAGCTGAGCGTCCATGGATTCGATCTGCTGAACTGGTGGATCTCGTACGGGCGTGCATCCCAGCCGCGAAACGAACCACGGGGGGCAACCCTGCCAAACGGACCTTCCAGGCGCTGCGAATTGAGGTCAACGGGGAACTTGAGGTTCTGGCACGTGCTCTGCCTGCCGCAGTGAACAGTCTCGCGGTGGGTGGTCGGCTGCTTGTTGAGTCATATCACTCGCTTGAGGACAGGATGACCAAACGGGAGTTTGCACGGGGGATCAATTCCTCAGCACCACCTGAATGGCCTATCGAACCGGACACACACAAGCCCTACCTCGCAGCGATTACTCGCGGAGCGGAAAAGGCCGATGAGGCTGAACTCGCCCGTAATCCACGTTCGGCGTCCGTGCGGCTGCGCGGCGTGGAGCGTCTCCGTCCAACACCACAGCACATGACGACAAAGGGATAGACACATGAGTGCATTGCAATCTGCCGCCGCCCGCGTCATGCCGGTGCGTCCAAGCACCGCTGCTCCTGTTACGGAATCTAAGCAGCGCCCCGACCTGCGTCTGGTTGAGGCACCTGTACAGGAACGGTCCTCGTTCCGCTTCTTGATGATGTGTATCTCACTGATCGCAGCGGCTATCGTCGTGGTCTTGGTGCTGAACGCGGAGATGGCCAACGGCGCATATGAGCGAGTCAATCTCCAGCGTGAACGATCCCAAGAGGTCATCGTGGGGGAGCAACTGAATGCGCAACTCGCCGATATCAAAACTGCCGACAATCTCGCTCAACGGGCCAAGGCTCTTGGTATGGTCCAGGAAGTTAATCCAGAAGTTCTGCACATTGACTCCAAGAAGGTAGCAGCGCAGAAAGTAGTTGAGGAACAGGGCAATTGACGGGTAAGTCGCAAGATCCACCGCAGGGCCGACGTCCGAGCGCGAGTCGCTCTGGGCGTCGGCCTGACTCGCAATCGCAGCCACGTTCTGAGCAACCACGCGGTGGCGGACAGCCTCGACGCAGCCAGCCGCAGGGCGGGCGAGCCAGCAGCAAGGACCAGCCAACTCGTCGGCAATCCGATGCACCCCAACAACGAACAGGGACCAGGCCCGGGACCACGGATCGCTCCGCCGCTGTGAACTCTCGCACTGACCAGCCAAGGGTCAGACCCGCGAACGCCGGGGCACGCCCGCGAATCGAAGCGACCTCGCGACCAGCCCCACGCAGCGGACGAACGGCCACGCGCCGTGAACTGGACACGGAACTGGCGCTAAGGCGTGCGGAACGCAGGGCAAAGCGCCAACGCGGTCCGTTGGGATTCACCTATTTCCCGAAGCGAGTTATCTCGCTGGGTCTCATATTCGCCCTTGCGATGGGCACTTTGGTAATCCGGCTCGCACACGTGCAATTGATTGAAGGGCCAGCGCTCGCACAGGCGGCTCGCGATCTGCGTACCACTACCCAGGAACTCGTTGCGGAACGTGGCTCGATAACCGACCGACACGGCAACGCGATCGCGGAATCCGTGGCTCGCTACCGGATCTACGGCGATCAACTGCGTCTTGAAGAGTGGCAACGCACCGTTGAAGAAGACGGCGAAGAGGTGGTCAAGGGCGGTCCTGCCTACGCCGCCGAACTCCTGGCGGAGGTGCTCGATCTGGACAGGGAAGAACTCGAGGAGAAACTCACCAAGAAGTCGGACCAGGAACGCTACAACCAATACGTTGTGATTGAGAAGGAGGCGGCTCCTGAGACCTGGGATGCCGTGCGAGCATTACGTATCACCGGTATCTACTCGGAGAATCTCAACAAGCGGATCTATCCCTCGGGCGAGACAGCGAAGAACATCATCGGTGCCGTTGGCACAGTAGACAAAGCCGTTGACCCATCTGACACATCCGAGAATGCCAAGACGGTGGCAGTGGATGGTGGCGTGTCGGGGCTCGAGTATCGTTTGGATGACGTTCTCAGTGGCGAACCCGGATATCGGACCTATGAGCGCTCGGCACACGGGTACATGCTTCCCTCAAGCGATCTCGTGGAGAAACCTGCCACCCAGGGATTGACCGTTCGGTCAACCTTGGATATGGATATCCAGTGGCATGCTGAGAAAGCCCTCGACGAACAGCTCAAGAAGATGGGTTCCAATGCAGGTTCCGTCATCGTCCAGGACGTGACGACCTGTGAAGTCTTGGCGCTTGCGGATCGCAGTACGACCACGGATGGCAGCACTGAGGCCACTGGGCGTATCGGCGCGGTGCAAGACATCTTCGAACCAGGCTCGACGGCCAAGGTCGTTACGATGGCCGCTGCGCTCGAACTCGGTGTGGCAACCCCTTTGACCAGGTACAAGGTCCCGTACATGTATGACACCAGCAACGGTCAGACGTTCCGGGACTCGCACGATCACCCGACTCAGAAACTGACGCTCACCGGTATCCTCTCCGAGTCGTCGAACACGGGCACGGTGCAGGTCGGTGAGTCGATTCCCAAGCAGCAACGTTACGACTACCTGTATAAGTTCGGTTTCGGCCAGCACACGGGTATTGAGATCGCGGGCGAGACCCGCGGCATACTCCACAGCGCTGACGAGTGGGACGGACGTACCCAGTATGGTGTCCTGTTTGGGCAGGGTATGGCATCGAACGCGCTTCAGGCCACGAACGTGTTCTCGACGGTCGCCAACGGTGGGCGCGCCTGCCAGCCACACCTCGTCGCGGGAACGACTGACAGCGATGGCGTGTACACGGAATCGCCCAAGTCGGAAACCAAGCAGATCATCTCGCAGGATGTCGCCGATCAGGTCCTGAGCATGATGGAGTCTGTGGTCGTTGAGGGTTCCGGCCGGGCTGGAAAGATCGACGGTTACCGGGTTGCAGGCAAGACGGGTACTGCTCAGGCACCAGGTGCGGATGGAAAACTGACGTCTTTTGTGTCCTCATTCATCGGCGTGGCTCCAGTCGATGACCCACGGATCGTGGTCTCTGTGATCATTCGCGATCCACAGACCTCTATCTGGGGTGGCGTCGTTGCGGCTCCCGTGTTTGCCGATGTGATGGCGTACTCGCTACAGCAACTGCGGGTCGAGCCGTCGACTACTGAACCTGACCTGTACGAGACCACCTGGGAGTAGGCGTCGCCAGGGCGGCTCGGGGATGGTGTTTTCAGCCCAAGCGATATTACTCACCACCCCCGATGCGGTTTTGGCGTGTCTGAAGGACTACATTGAGACTTATGAGTTCGCAAGAAGACCTGTTGCGGCCGCTCGAGGCCCCGGCTGTTCCGCTGAGAGATCTGCTGGTTGGTGCCAGCGTTCAGGTGGTGTCGCCGCATGCGCTGATCGACGAGACGATCGTTTCGGGTCTGACCGTCAATTCCCGGCAGGTCGTCTCGGGAGACGTGTTCGTTGCGTTGGCTGGTTTGAAGGCACACGGCGCGCGTTTTGCTGCCAGTGCCGTTGCGCAGGGCGCAAGTGTGATCCTGACCGATCACGCGGGTGTTCAGGTTCTCGCTGAACAGGATTTTGGTGATTCTGCTCCGGTGATTGTTCAGGGACCACAGGGCGATCTTCTCCGCGGCGAGATGGCGCAGTGGGCGAGCCGCATTTACGGAGCCCCTTCGCAGCGGCTTTCAGTGTCGGGGCTGACCGGCACCAATGGAAAGACCACCACCGCTTTCTTCTTGGATGCGATTCACCGCTGGGTGGGGGAGCGCACGGCCCTTTTGGGAACTGTCGAGATGCGGCTCGCGGACATTGCCGTCCCATCCACGCGCACAACCGTTGAGTCGCCTGTGCTGCAGGGGTTCTTCTCGCGGTGTGTTCAGGAGGGCATCGATCACGTGACGATGGAGGTGTCATCGCATGCGCTCGCGTTGGCTCGGGTGGATGGCACGCGCTTCGGGGTTGTCGGGTTCACCAACCTGCAGCATGACCATCTGGATTTCCACCACACGATGGATGAGTACTTTGAGGCGAAGGCTTCACTGTTCTCTCCTGGTTTCGCTGCGCACGGTGTTGTGGTGGCCGACGACAAATGGGGACGCAAACTGGCCGTGGAAGCTGCTGTTCCAGTGGACTCCATCACGACGAGACTATGTGACGAACCGCTGTTTGACGCCGATTGGCGGGTCACCCGCACAGGGCTTTCGCGTGACGGACTTGGCGTGGATTTCACGCTCACGCACAGGCAAGGCGAGCAGATTGAGTCACATTCCCCACTACTTGGCGCGGTGAACGTGTCGAATGCCGCCCTCGCGACTGTCATGGCGCTGCGACAGGGAGTCAGCCCTGAGCAGATCAGGTTGGGCCTGCAGCACCTTGCTATCGTTCCCGGGCGTATGGAAGTGGTGTCCCAGCCAGGTCAACCGCTGACCATCGTTGACTACGCGCACACGGCTGAGGCGCTCGAATTTGCGCTCGACTCGCTGCGCACCACACATCACATGGACGGGGTTGGCAGACTTATCGTTGTGTTTGGCGCGGCAGGGGACCGTGACGCAAGCAAACGCCCCTTCATGGGCGCGGTGGCTGGCGAATATGCTGATGTTATCTATGTGACCGACGACGATCCGTACTCGGAGGACCCCGCCAAGATTTGCGACGAGGTGGCGGCCGGGGTATTTATGTCACCTCGGTTTGCCGCACTCAGCGAGGCGGAACAGCATGAGCGCCTCTTTGTCGTATCGCCGCGCGAGGAGGCCATTGCCGCCGCGATAGCCAGTGCCCGTCTCGAAGACACGGTCTTGATTGCCGGTCGGGGACATGAGTTGATCCAAGACTTGGACGGATATCAGCATGAGTTGGATGATCGTGTGTTTGCTCGTGCGCGGCTGGCAGAATATGAAGCGGTGGATGAAATGTGAATGTGCGGTATGACATTCACTGTTAGGGCTGCTAACCGGCTATTTGGTCCCCCAATAGGTGGTTCAATAGATAGGTTGCAGTTCCAGGGCAGCGGTTCAAGTTCGGATCTATATGGATCACGGACCATCGTGGCTGCTCGTAGGTGCAGTGCGCATTGCGGCGCTACGCCAGACAAAACCGAACAGGCGCGTGGCTCATCGTGGTTTGCGATGAACCACCGCAGGTATCCAGACAAGATCAGGAGTGGCCGGAAAGTGTTGTCCGCGGAGCTCATAGCTTCTGTAACAGGTGGCAGGTTGGATGCCGATCCATCCATCAGTGTGACCGGTGGTGTCTTCATTGACTCACGTCAGGTCGAGCCAGGATCGCTCTTTGTAGCGCTACGCGGTGACAACAGCGACGGGCATGACTTCGCTCAGGCTGCCGTGGACTCCGGGGCTGTTCTCGTGCTCGCGCAGCGCGCCATCGATGGTGTTCCCACGGTGATCGTGGACAATGTGCAACGGGCGCTTGGACGGGTCGCACAGGCACACCTCGCCGCCTTGCGGGAGCACCGGGATCTCAAGGTGGTTGGCATTACTGGCTCCGCCGGCAAGACCACCACGAAGGACTTGATCGGACAGGTGCTTTCCACGCACGGTGAGACGATCTTCCCCGCGGGCTCGTTCAACAATGAGCTCGGCTTGCCGTTGACCGTTCTCCAGGCGACGCCTGACACCCAGTACCTGGTCCTTGAGATGGGTGCGGACGCGCACGGCGATCTGACCTATCTCACGGATATCGCACCTGTGGACGCCGCAGTTGTTTTGATCGTTGGGAACGCGCACTTAGGCGGCTTCGGCGGCACGCTGGACGATGTTGCGCGTGCTAAGTCGGAAATTGTCGCGGGCGTGCGCAGTGGCGGAACCGTGGTCCTGAACGCCGATGACCTACGTGTCAGCGCTATGCGCGAGAAGGCGACCGAACAGGTTATGACCTTCGGTTGTGTTCGCGACACCACTTTCCAGGCAACCGACACGGCGCTCGATGCCCTTGGACGTATCAGTTTTACCGTGACGGATTCCCGCACCGGGGAAGAGGCTCGTGTGGAATTGAAACTCGTCGGCGAGCATCACCTGACGAATGCGCTGGCCGCTATCGCAGCTACGAACGCCTTGGGCATCTCCTTGAGCGATGCTGTCCACACCATCAACAGTTCTTCAGCACTCAGCCCGCACCGTATGGCGGTCACCGAGCGCGCCGACGGTGTCACGATCATCGATGACGCCTACAACGCCAACCCAGACTCGATGCGCGCCGCACTCAAGGCACTCGCTGCGATTGCTGGACGGAAACGACGTACGATTGCTGTTCTTGGTGAAATGCTTGAGCTTGGTCCCGATTCGCGGGATCGGCACGACGACATAGGTCGCCTTGTGGTTCGGCTCAACATCAACCTGCTTGTCGTGGTGGGCAAGGGAGCCTCGGGCTTCGCTGACGGCGCATTGCAAGAGGGTTCGTGGGGGGACGAGGTTGTCTCCGTTGACACGATCGACGAGGCAGAGGAGCTCCTGAGCCAGACTCTGCAAGACGGTGATGTCGTGCTCGTGAAGTCTTCTAGGGATTCGGGCCTGTTGCACTTGGCAGACCGACTGGTCGGAAAGGAATAAGAACTGATGATTGCAGTTCTGGTGTCGGGTGCGGTTGCGCTCATTGTTTCCCTTGTGGGCACCCCCATGCTGATCAAGTTGCTGGTCCACAAGAATTACGGCCAGTTCATCCGTCAGGATGGTCCTGCCGCCCACCTCACCAAGCGTGGTACGCCCACGATGGGTGGAATCGTCATCATCGCAGCGACACTGTGCGGGTGGATTGCCTCCTTTTTCGTGCAGGGTAGGCTTCCGACCGCATCAGCAGTGCTGCTTGTCTTCCTGATGGTCGGGATGGGGTTTGTCGGATTTCTCGATGACTACATCAAGATCTCAAAGGAGCGCTCACTGGGTCTCTCGCCGCGCGGGAAGATCATTGGGCAAGGCATCGTGGGTATTGCCTTTGCGATCCTGGCGCTACAGTTCGAGAATCGAAATGGTCTGACACCAGCATCAACCAGGATCTCATTCATTCGCGACACGAACTTCGACCTTGCGTTTGCGGGTAGCGTGGTTGGCTTGATCTTGTTTGTGGTCTGGGCGAACTTCCTGCTCACCGCATGGTCAAATGCCGTGAACCTGACCGATGGGCTCGATGGTCTTGCCACCGGCGTCTCCCTCGTGGTGTTCGCCGCGTACACCCTGATCGCGATTTTCCAGTCGAACCAGCACTGCTCGATCGCGGTGGTCACCGATAGTTGCTACAACACCCGTGACCCACTAGGCCTCGCGATCGTGACCGCAGCGATCGTTGGCGCGCTGTTCGGTTTCCTGTGGTGGAACGGATCACCAGCGCAGATCTTCATGGGGGACACGGGTTCGCTTGCCCTTGGTGCGGCACTCGCAGGTCTGTCGATCCTCACTCGTACCGAGTTCCTTGCAGTCATCCTCGGTGGTCTCTTCGTGATCATCGTTCTTTCGGATGTCATCCAAATCGGTTTCTTCAAGGCGACCGGTAAACGAGTGTTCAAGATGGCACCGCTACATCACCACTTTGAGCTTTCTGGCTGGGGCGAAGTCACGATCGTCATCCGCTTCTGGATCATCTCTGGACTCTTTGTCGTCGCAGGCCTCGGAATCTTCTACTTCGAGTGGGTGGGGGCAGGACGCTAGTGCTGGTCCAACCTGTCGCAGACAAGAGGATTCTGGTTCTTGGGCTGGGCGTAACCGGTCAGGCCGTGGTCGCCGCACTGGGCCAGCTCAGCGGTACTCAGGCAGCGCGAGAGGTCACCTCGCTTGACTCGCGTAACCCGGATGCCACGTACAGCGATCCCGAGCAGATCCATCTCGAGTCCGTTGACCTGATTATCGCCTCCCCAGGGTGGCCTCCCCACTCACCGATCCTCACCCAAGCCACCGATCGGGACGTTCCGGTGTGGAGCGAGATCGAACTCGCGTGGCGACTGCGTGTTGAACGCAGCGCCGGTGGTTTCGCGCCGTGGGTCGGTGTTACAGGCACGAATGGCAAGACCACCACGATCGGTATGGTCGCCTCGATCCTTCAGGCAGACGGACGAAACGCTGTTGCCGTGGGTAACGTGGGGCGTCCAGTCATTGAGGTGGCCCGTGACCCAGACGTCGACGTGGTTGCGCTCGAACTGTCCAGCTTTCAACTTCACTTCACGCATACCCTGGCGCTTGACGCGGCAGCGGTCTTGAACATCGCACCCGATCACATCGACTGGCACGGCAGTTATACGGAGTATGCGCGTGCCAAGGGCAAGATCTACGAGCACGTTAAAACCGCCTGCGTGTACAACGTACAGGATGGACAGACGCGCACGCTGGTAGAGAACGCCGATGTCGCAGAGGGCGCGCGCGCCGTGGGATTCACACTTGGGTCGCCTAGGCGCAGCGAATGCGGTCTGGTCGAAGACGTTCTCGTGGATCGTGCCTTCCACATGGACTTTGGTAATCCACTCCGACACCAGAACGCGGCTGAACTTGGCACACTCGCCGACCTGGAACACCTGGGGGCAGGGGGGACACTCCCTCCGCATATCGTCTCCAATGCACTTGCGGCAGCGGCTCTCACCCGTGCGATTGGTGTCTCCCAGTCGGCGGTTCGAGAGGGATTGAGAAGCTTTTCTCCGGGAGGACACCGAATCGCAACCGTCGTATCGACTCCCGTCGATGGTGGGGAAATCCACTTCGTGGACGATTCCAAGGCAACCAATGCCCATGCGGCTGCCGCCTCACTGGCCACCTTCCAGGATTCCTCAGTGGTGTGGATCGCGGGTGGGCTTGCGAAGGGCGCGCAGTTCGACGAGTTGATCCGTGGCGCTGCGGAAAAGCTGCGTTCAGTGGTACTGATTGGCGTGGACCCGCAACCTCTGTCCGACGCGTTGGCCGTGTACGCTCCGCAGGTTCCGGTGCACCGGGTTCAACCGACCGACAAAGCCGGGAAGGCATGGACGGGAGCCGAGATCATGGTGCGCGCGGTCGAGTATGCGGCGCGCATGGCACAGGCAGGGGACACCGTGCTGATGGCGCCAGCGTGCGCATCCATGGACCAGTTCACCTCGTATGCAGAGCGTGGCGATGCCTTCGCGAGCGCTGCCCGTTTGTATGCTGGGCAGGTAGCGGATAACGCGAAACGGTAGGACTGGATCATGAGCACAGTGCGCAGAATCGATGAGCCGCGCGCAGCGCGAAAGTTCAGTTGGGCAGGAGTCTGGAACTCCGCAACCACCAGTTACTACCTCGTGCTGGGTGCCACAATTGCTCTCGTCGTGCTTGGCCTGATCATGGTTCTGTCGAGTTCGTTCGTGGAATCTCTTGGACGTGGGCGCGGGGCCTACTATCTGTTCTCGCGCCAAGCAATCTTCGCGGTGGTTGGCACGATCGGCCTCATCGTTGCCATGCATGTCAAGATCAGCGTTTACAAACGTTTGGCCTGGCTGATCGTAGCGCTCTCGTTTGCGCTTCAAATGGTCGTGTTCATCATCCCGCACGACGGCGGCGAGGTATACGGAAACAAGAACTGGATTCCGCTCCCCGGAGGCGCCTCAATCCAACCGTCGGAGTTCATGAAACTTGCTCTCGCGGTGTTCCTTGGGACGGTCGTGGCGCGGAAATTGGCTTCCGCCAAGGAATGGCTGCACGTCATGATCCCGACCGTTCCGGTCGTTGCGGTTGGGATAGGACTGGTCATGCTTGGTCGTGACCTCGGCACGGTACTTGTTCTGATAGCCACTGTAGCTGGGTGTTACTTTGTGGCCGGACTACCGTGGCGTTGGATCGGTACAGTTGCCGTCGTTGCAGGCCTCGGGGTTGCGGCGGCTACAGTTTTGAGTGAGAACCGTTTCAACCGAGTCTTGGCCACCTATGACTCAGAGTGTACAACCGCAGATCCGCTCTGCTTTCAGGTGCTTCGTGGTCTTGAGGGATTGGGGAGCGGAGGTCTCGGCGGAGTAGGGCTTGGCGCCGGAGCCGAGAAATGGGCGTACCTGCCTGAAGCGCAGAACGACTTCATCTTCGCGGTCATCGGTGAAGAGGTCGGCTTTCTTGGCACCACCCTCGTGGTCTTGCTCTTTGGGATCCTCGGGCTTGCGTTTGTCCGCATCATCATGCGGCATCCGGACCCAATGGTGAAGATCACCACGGGTGGGATCGCTGCGTGGATCATCGGACAGGCAGTCATCAACATGGGCGTGGTGACCCGACTCATCCCGGTGATCGGTGTACCTCTTCCCCTCGTGTCGGCTGGAGGTTCGGCTCTGGTCGCCACCATGATGGCTCTTGGCGTTGTCCTTGCCTTTGCCAAGGACGAGCCTGGTGCGCGTGAGGCATTTGAGGCGAAGCCCTCGGTTGTGCGTAAGACGATTGCCGTCATATCCCAGTCCAGCAGCCGACTGAGGTCCAAGAACTAAAGGAGAAACGAACATGGCCAGATCGATCGTGCTTGCTGGTGGGGGAACGGCTGGACATGTCAATCCTCTGCTTGCCGTTGCCCAAGAGGTCAAGAACCGGTATCCCGATGCGACCATCACGATCCTGGGAACCAGTGAAGGGCTGGAAGCGGACTTGGTTCCGTCCAAGGGCTTTGAGCTCACTGTCATCCCACGCGTACCATTGCCGCGACGGCCAAGCCTCGACTGGCTTCGGCTGCCCGGAAGGCTACGTGCGGCGCGTCAGGGCGCACACAAGGCTATCGCAACGACGAATGCTCAGGTCGTGGTCGGATTCGGTGGATACGTGTCGACTCCTGCCTACCTGGCCGCGCGTAAACTCAACGTGCCTGTGGTGGTTCAGGAACAAAACGCGCGTGCTGGTTTGGCGAACAAACTCGGAGCGCGATGGGCTGCTCGTATTGCGACAACCTTTCCCCAGACACACCTGCCGGGTGCAACGGTGACGGGGCTGCCACTACGAGCGGACATCGCAGCGCTCGTTCAAGAACGGCACACTGATCGAACCGGCCTGCGGAAACAGGCTGCAGCAACCCTGGGGCTCGACCCGGAACGCTCAGTCTTGCTGATCACGGGCGGTTCACTCGGTGCACTGAAAATCAACCAGACGATGGCGCAGGTGGCCCGCGATGTCCTCGCACAGGATGTCCAGGTGCTCCACCTAACCGGTCGAGGGAAGTCCGAGCAGGTGCTCGCGGATATCGCGCACCTGCCACACCATGTACGAGCTGATTATCACGTCCTCGAGTACCTTGACCAGATGCAGCTCGCCTACGCCGTCGCGGACCTTGTGGTCTGTCGCAGTGGTGCGGGGACGGTGTGTGAACTTGCCGCGCTTGGACTTCCTGCGGTGTTTGTCCCATTGCCGATAGGCAATGGCGAACAAAAACTGAATGCCTCCCCCCTGACGGACGCACACGCTGCACTGATCGTCGACAATGAGGCATTCACCCCGCAGTGGGCAAGCAGTACGATCGTCCCACTACTGGCCAACCGGGACGAACTCGCACGCATGGCCCAGGCTGCCGCCTCGGTCGGACGCCCGCAAGCGACCCAGGACGTGGTTGACATCATCGAGCAGGTAGCAGGGTGGACCCGTGGCTGACGTAACCTATGACGACATTGATGCGCTTCTAGCTCCGCAGGAGGCAGGCCCCATCCATTTCATCGGGATTGGAGGTGCGGGGATGTCCGTGCTTGCGCGGATGTTCTCGACCCTGGGTGTCCAGGTCTCCGGATCGGACGCAAAAGCCAGCGCTGTGACGAGAGCGCTGCAAGCGCAGGGCATCGAAGTGGGGGTGCCGCAGGCCGCGCACAACATCAACAATCCGAGCACGGTGGTCGTGTCCTCAGCGATTCGTGCTGACAATCCCGAACTCGTCCGTGCGCGGGAAACGGGTGCACGCATCATTCACCGATCTCAGGCGCTCGCCCTGCTTATGCGAGGGCAGCGTGCCATCGCAGTTGCCGGCGCCCATGGTAAAACCACAACCTCGGCCATGATTGCAGTCGCAGCAAACGCAGCGGGGACATCCCCAAGTTTTGCGATCGGTGGCTCGGTGCGTACTGCCACCGGTGCCATAGCTGGGGGAGCGGTCGGGGAGAGCGATGTCCTTGTCGCAGAGGCAGACGAGTCGGACGGCTCATTTCTGAACTACGAACCCTACATTGCAGTGGTCACGAATATTGAGCCGGATCACCTTGACCACTATGGTTCCAAAGAAGCCTTTGAACAGGCATTCGTGCAGTTCGCGCAGCGCATCACGCCGACCGGTGTGCTCGTCGCATGTGCGGATGACCCTGGGGCACGGGCCCTTGCTGACGAGGTAGCTCGCCAGGGCCGTATCGCGATCACCTATGGACAGGATGGCGATGCGGATCTTTCGATCACAAACCTGACTCAGATCCCTGGAACCCAACAGGCAACGTTCGATGTGAGTTGGTCAGATGGGATCGTCACCGGGTTTGTGGGCGGTACCGTCCATCTCGAGTTGCAGGTACCTGGAATCCATAACGCTTTGAACGCGACCGGAGCCTTCGCGGCATTGCTGTTCCTTGGGATCACCCCGGAAGAGGCCGCCCGCGGACTGCATGAGTTCGTCGGCACGGGGCGTCGATTTGAGGAACGAGGGGTGGTGGACGGCGTGACCGTCGTCGATGACTATGCCCACCATCCAACCGAGGTCGCCGCACTTCTCAGCGCCGCCCGGGTCAGTGCGGGTGCAGGTCGCGTACTCGTATTGTTCCAGCCTCATCTGTATTCGCGCACTCGGATCTTCGCGGCAGAGTTCGCGAGTGCGCTCGACCACGCTGACGAGACCGTGCTGACCGCAATCTATGCGGCGCGTGAAGACCATGACCCGGCCACATCGTCGCAAATGATCGCCGAACTGATGCGTTCCAGCGTCCAGTACGTTCCCGAACGCGAGGCTGCTGCACGTGAGATCGCGCGCCGTGCACGTACCGGAGACCTGATACTCACCGTGGGTGCAGGTGACGTGACGGAACTCGGTGACGTTGTCCTCGACGAACTGCAGAAGCTCCGGTCATGAAACCTCCACCACGGCCACGCACACCGGGACGCTCGAACCGATCAGCACCGAGCGCAGATCGGTCTCCCACGCGTCCTGCGCCACGTGAGCGTGCTGTGACCCGCTCAACCCACAGCGGACACAGCGCTGGCTCCGCAGAAGAAGCGCGAGAACCGAGCGCGCCATCGCCTGGTGACCAGGGCAACGAGAGTGCGAGCGGTGCTCTCAGCGCCCAAGCCACGGCTCGTCGCAAGAAGGTCTCATCAACCGCACACGTGCCCGCCCAGCCCACCCGGACAAGCACATTCGACCTTGAGGAACGAGAACCCAAATATCGCGAACTACTGCACAAATCCCGTGCTGCGATCCCCAAAGTACCGGTTCTGTCCACGGGGATGGCGGATCGGCTTGCGGAACGCGATGCGATTGAGCGACACGACCGTCGAAGGAAAAGGCTGATCGTCTCAGGCGTTCTCGCTGTACTTGTCGGCGTGGTGTGGTTGTTTGGGTTTTCCTCTGTCTTCGCACTCAATTTGAACCAGGTGCAGATTTCTGGTGCGCAGTTGTATGTCAGCGAGCAGGAAATCCTCGACGCAATTGCAGGCCACGAGGGCACCCCTCTTGTGCGGGTTGATCTTGGACGAATCAACTCCCAGGTCGCGGAACTCAAAAACGTGAAGTCAGTGACACAGACCCGGCGTTGGCCGGACGGTGTGACGATCACCGTTCACGAGAGGACGCCCGTTGCGGCGGTGCCTGAGGAAGAGGGGTTTACTCTCCTCGACATCGACGCGGTCAACGTCACTCACGTCGATGAGGCACCTGCCGGGCTTCCCGTGATCAGGATTCCAATGACCGGTGAGAACCAGAGAACCCTAGCCACGGCGCTAGAGATCCTGGATCAGATCCCTGACACGTTGCTCGCGGAAATCGCCTCGATTACGGCCTCGACGCAGGACAACATTGAGTTCACCTTGCGTGACAAGGTAAAAGTCCAGTGGGGTAATTCCCAGGACACTGAACTCAAACTTGAAGTCCTTGATCGGCTGCGTCCAATTGCCGCCGAGGAAAAGAAGAAGACGATTGATCTATCGGCGCCGACATTCCCGATCATCCGTTAGCAGTGGCGCGATGTCGCCAACAATTTCTGGCGACACACGCGGGATAAGTTTGATAGCCGTGACCGTTCAACATAGTGTCTCGATAGCAGTATTTAGCGAATCTTTAACCCTCAAGTAGAGGTTTAAACTTTCGTGGTTTCGACAAACGATCCAGGATCGGAAGGCAAGAGCGTGACTACTCCGCAGAACTACCTAGCAGTAATTAAGGTGGTGGGCATCGGTGGTGGCGGTGTGAACGCCGTGAACCGAATGATCGAGGTGGGGCTCAAGGGCGTTGAGTTCATCGCGATCAACACTGACGCTCAAGCGCTTTTGATGTCCGATGCTGACGTAAAGCTTGACGTGGGCCGCGAGTTGACCCGTGGCCTCGGTGCTGGTGCTGACCCAGAGGTGGGTAAGAAGGCAGCCGAAGACCACGAGGACGAGATTGAAGAGGTCCTGCGCGGCGCAGACATGGTATTCGTGACCGCGGGCGAGGGCGGCGGTACCGGAACCGGTGGCGCGCCAGTGGTCGCGCGTATCGCGCGTTCCCTCGGTGCGTTGACCGTTGGCGTCGTGACCCGTCCGTTCTCGTTTGAGGGCAAACGCCGTTCAAAGCAGGCCGAGTCTGGAATCGATGCGCTACGCCAAGAGGTCGACACGCTGATCGTCATTCCAAACGATCGCCTGCTCTCCATGGCGGACCGCTCGGTCTCGGCGCTCGATGCATTCCACCAGGCTGACCAGGTGTTGCTCTCCGGTGTCCAGGGCATCACCGATCTCATCACGACCCCGGGCCTGATCAACCTGGACTTCGCGGATGTCAAGTCCGTTATGCAGGGAGCGGGCTCCGCGCTCATGGGTATCGGTTCCGCGCGTGGTGATGACCGTGCTGTCCAGGCGGCCGAACTCGCGATCTCCTCACCGCTGCTGGAAGCCTCAATCGATGGCGCGCACGGTGTCCTTATCTCAATCCAGGGTGGCTCAGACCTTGGACTGCAGGAGATCAACGAGGCAGCGCGTCTCGTCCATGAGGCGGCGCACGCAGAGGCCAACATCATCTTTGGTACTGTCATCGACGATGCCCTTGGCGACGAGGTTCGGGTGACCGTGATCGCGGCTGGCTTTGATGGTGGTAACCCTCAGCCACGTCCTGAGTTGCGCGGGTACGGCAACGCCGGTGCGGCGCACGCCTCACCGGTGCAATCGACGCCTTCCTATCGGGAACCTGGACAGGTTCTGCGCTCTGAGGAACCACCACCGGTCACGGCTGGCCTGCGTGCGATGACTCGCCCGGTTGTGCCGCCGCAGGAGCCTCGTGAGCAGGCTCGGTCAGCACAGTCCCCAGCTCACAACCAGTATTCGGTTCCAGCTCAAGAACAGCCGGTGCCACGCTTCATCTCCGATGACGTGCCTGCTCAGGAGGAGACTGCACAGCAATCACTCGAGGTGCCGCGCATCTTTGATGAAGCCCCACCACGTCGTCGAATTGATGACGACCTCGATGTTCCTGACTTCTTGAAGTGAGTTCTCTGCGTGATATCCCAGTGGCCGAGGTTGACCTCGGCCCTGGGATTTCTGCATTTTTTACAACTGCACGGGGTGGGGAATCTTCTGGTCCGTACGCTTCATTGAACCTTGGTTCTCGGGTTGGCGACGATCCAGTTGCGGTTGCTGCGAATCGGCGTGCAGTGTCCGATGCAGCTGGTGTTCCACTCGTGTACGGCAGGCAGGTGCATTCAAACGGGGTGTTTGAGGTGGATGGGCCAACGGCACAGGTGCCTGATACGGAGATTGCCGGTGACGTCGCTGCTTCGGCAGACGCACTGGTCTCGGCTCGTTATGGGGTGGGGCTGACCGTATATATCGCTGACTGCGTACCGATTCTCTTTGCGGATGCCGATGCGGGAGTGATCGCCACTGCTCACGCAGGTCGCCCAGGACTTGAGGCGGGCGTGATCGCAGCCGCCGTTCACGAGATGGCCGCTCATGGTGCCACCCCTGCGAGCATACGGGCTGCGGTTGGGCCGTGTATCTGCGCGAACTGCTACGAGGTTCCCGCCGACATGGCCCAGGACTTCGCAACAATCACCCGCACCCAGGTCTCGCTGACAAAGTGGGGGAGCGTCGGGGTGGATTTGCGTGCTGCAGCAGAACGGCAACTCCGTGAACTTGGAATCGGCAAGATCCTCCATATCTCAGAATGCACCTATGAACATGCAGAACACGGGCGGTTATTTAGTCACAGGTGGGCCACGCACAATGTCGAACGGACGAACGGAAAATCAGGCAGGTTCGCTGGAGTCATCATGCGCACACCTGCTGAATAGAGATGCGAACCGCGCCTTATGGTGGCGTAATTGCTAAATCCACTGGGCGTGTCGGCAGTATCGTTGCCCGTCACTGCGTTAGCGTAATTACATTGGTGTATTTGCCCCAGGCGTATTGTCGTGGGGCAAATAGGTTGCTACAGCCACAATGACTGGAACGATACGAAAGCGGAGGCGCGTTATGGCAGGAGCCCTGCGCAGGACCATGAAATACCTTGGTATTGCTGAGGAAGACAGCAATTACGAGGGACAGGCGTACGAGGACTACTCCGACTATGACGAAGTAATCGAGGACGAAGTGGAACCCTACGAAGCGCAAGTAACGCCCATTTCACGCGCCGCATCGCACCAGGAGCCGACACCGTTTGTGGACACGGAGCTGCGCCGCATCACCACGGTTCACCCACGCTCGTACAACGACGCACGCGTGATCGGTGAGGCTTTCCGCTCCGGAACTCCAGTCATCATGAACCTCTCTGACATGGACGACGCAGATGCGAAACGTCTCGTCGATTTCTCTGCGGGGTTGATCTTCGGTCTGTGCGGCAATATTGAGCGCGTGACCAACAAGGTCTTCCTGCTGTCCCCGGCAAATGTGGAGATCACGGGGGAATCTAACGATTCAGGTCCTTCGTCTAGCCACCAGAGCTTTTACAACCAGAGCTGATCGTGTCATTGGTCTGGACCTTACTTGCACTTGTATGTTTCCTTTACATGCTTGTGTTGATCGGCCGCCTTGTTTTCAGTTGGGTGCGAGTATTCGCACCTCAATGGCGTCCAACCGGGGCAGTGTTGGTGATTGCCGAGGTAATTTACACCCTCACTGATCCGCCACTAAAGTTCCTGTCGAAACTGATACCACCGCTTCGAATCGGGAATATCATGCTCGATATAGGCTTCATGATCCTGTTGCTTGGGGTGGGTATTCTGCAAAGTCTCTTTGCAGGCCTCGCCGCCATAGCATAGGGTAACGGAAGCTAGCCGTACTGTACTTTCGGTGCGGATAACCCTTGTCCGACTTGTATCATGGACACAAATCTGAAACCGGAAGGCCGAATTCGGCGGACCGACCAGCAACATTGAGATGGAGACTACGGTGGAACTTCTGACACCAGACGAAGTCCTTAACAAGAAATTCCAGGTAACCAAGTTCCGTGAAGGTTACGACATGGTCGAGGTCGATGACTTCCTCGACCTCGTTTTGGGTACCCTTCGTGCGGTCTACCTTGAGAACGATGAACTCAAGGAGAAGCTCGCCGCTGCTGAAAGTCGCGTCGCTGAGTTGAGCCGCGCCGCGGCGGAAGCGCCAGCAGAAGCTCCAGTCGTTGAAGAGATCGCCGCACCCGCCCCTGAGGTCGTCGCCGAGCCTGAGCCTGAGATTGCCCCAGCGCCTGCTGTGACTCCACGTGAGCCAGAGATGGCCACTGGCATCATCCAGATGGCACAGAAACTTCACGATGACCACGTCCGTGCCGGTCAGGAGGAAGGCGAGCGCCTCGTTGCAGAGGCACGCGTCGAGGGTGACCGCATTGTGCGCGAAGCACAGGAGCTGTCGCAGCGTACGCTCACCCAACTTGAGCAGGAACGCACCGTTCTCGAGTCGAAGATTGACGAGCTGCGTACCTTCGAGCGCGACTACCGTCTGCGTCTGAAGAGCTACCTGCAGAACCTTCTGGGTGACCTCGACCAGCGTTCGAGCGGACTGGGTCCGGACAACTCGGGTATCTGAAAATACCCGGTCGTAACATCCTTTTACGAGAACCGGCAAGATTTTTCACCCTGCGCTCAATGCGCTAGGTGAGAGACTTTGCCGGTTCTTGTGTTTATAGTCGGCTATTCAATCGTTGAAAGTAGGTGCTGCCATGGCGAACACCGGTGCGAAGGAGCACTCCGGAATCGAAGAGTTGTTCCCTGACCTTGAGCAGAACATTGCTCAGTTCCCGGTCCGTGAAGGCGAAGAACCATGGACCGTTGATGAGGTCGTTGAGATCGTCTCGGCGCTTCTTGAAGAACAGACCCGACTCGAAGCCGAACTGGCGGCAGCGGATGCGGAACTCTCCGAGTTGTTGCGTAACTCTGGGGACGGCTCTGGGGACGACCAGGCCGACTACGGTTCCTCGGCACTTGAACGTGAACAGGAACTCACGTTCCTCAACAACACCCGCGATCTGCTCGAACAAAACAAGCGCGCCCTCGCACGCGTGTCAGCGGGAACCTTTGGACGTTGCGAATCATGTTCGCAGCCCATTGCCAAGGCGCGCCAAGAGGCCTTCCCACGCGCAACGCTGTGTGTGGAGTGCAAGCAGAAGGAAGAACGTCGGTAATCTTATTGCATGAGATAGGTCTCTCACGGCGGTTGCGGTTTCTTATTACCGGGGACGACGTGGGAGACTTTTCTCTGTGCTCCATGCCGTGTGCGGGAGCCACATTCTGCCGCGTACACGAGGAGACATCACACCAATGACGAAGACCACGCCAAGTCCCATAGGTGGCAAAGCAGCCTTCACCGTTTTGGTTCCTGTAGCACTGGTGGTTTTCGTAAGCGACCAACTGACAAAGATATGGGCAGAATCCGCTTTGTCGGTGTCAGAACCTGCACGGCCCTTGATCGGTACGCTCATCCAACTGCGCCTCATCTATAACCCTGGCGCCGCGTTGTCCCTGGGAACCTCAGCGACGACGCTGTTGACCATCGTCAGCGCGGCAGTTGTCGTGGCGCTTGTATGGGTAGCGCCTCGTCTGACATCAAGGGGTTGGGTGGTCACCGCTGCTCTGCTGCTGGGCGGTACGGCGGGCAACCTCACGGACCGTCTCTTTCGCGCGCCAGGATTCCCCAAAGGTCACGTTGTCGATTTCATCGACTATGGCCCCTTTGTCGGAAATGTGGCAGACATCGCGATCGTCGCCGCAGCCGGGCTGATCATCCTGATGTCGCTGCTGGGACGCTCCCCGCTCGTCGAAAAGCACATCGCCGCGGACACTGCCCCAGCGGCAACGGAATCGACAGCGGACGCAGTTGAGGCTGAGGACACCGACCCGGACGATGCCTCGCAGGGGTCTGGGGAAAGCACGGCTCAGTGATGGGGCAGACACGTACTTTCCCAGTTCCAGATGGCGTTGTGGGAGAACGCGTTGATGCTGGGCTTGCACGGGTGCTCGGAATATCGCGAACGATCGCAGCGCAGATCGCCGATGCTGGCGATGTGTACGTCAACGGACGCCAGGTATCCAAAAGCGATCGACTCACACCTGACGCAATGGTCGAGGTAACCCTTCCAGACCCAAACCAGTCGCGTGGCTTGGAGGTCAAGCCAGAAGCCGTTGAGGGCATGGAGATCGTGTACGACGATGACGATGTCGTTGTCATCGATAAACCAGTGGGAGTCGCAGCACACCCAGCAGTGGGATGGAGCGGACCCACGGTTGTGGGAGCACTGGCCGCAGCAGGGTACCGAATCTCAACCTCAGGAGCAGCGGAACGCCAGGGAATCGTGCACCGGCTCGACGCAGGCACTTCAGGGCTCATGGTCGTGGCCAAGTCCGAACATGCATACACGGTCCTCAAGCGTGCCTTTCGTGACCGCACGGTCGAGAAGGTCTATCACACGTTGGTGCAGGGGCATCCCGAGCCCACGAGGGGCACCATCGACGCGCCGATCGGTCGACATTCCAAGGCAGAGTTCAAGTTCACAGTACGACCAGACGGCAAGCGCTCTATCACCCACTATGAGGTGCTTGAGATGCTTCCCTCCGCTTCACTTGTGGAGGTTCACCTCGAGACCGGCCGTACCCACCAGATTCGCGTCCACTTCTCCGCCATGCGGCATCCGTGCGTGGGCGACACCATGTATGGTTCCGATCCGAAACTCACCGAACGGGTTGGGTTGAACCGGCAGTGGCTCCATGCAGTACGTCTTGGTTTCACGCACCCTTCGAAGGGTACGTGGATCGAAGTGGAGAGCGAATACCCACAGGACCTGGCTGCAGCATTGGACATCTTGCGCGACCCGTACTCATCGAGCACTCGCTGACTCATCACAAGGGGGGATGGCACTCATGACTCAAGACACAGTCACCGCAGGTGGTGTACGGGTGGAGAGAATCGAAAACGAGGTACAACTCCAGGCGGCCTACGACGTCCGCCTTGAGGTGTTCGTGCATGAGCAGCAGGTGCCGCCTGACGAGGAAATCGACGCACTCGACACCGACCCGACCACAACGCATGTGCTTGCGCTGGACGTGGCCACGGGAAAGGCACTCGGCACGGCGCGGCTTCTGCCGAATGCAGAGCGTCCCGGTCACTTTCACATCGGCCGAGTTGCAGTGCGTAAAGAGGCTCGCGGACGACAGATTGGTGCGGCGCTCATGAGAGCACTTGAAGACATCGCTGCCCAGGAGACGGACGGTCCGGCCGAGATCGAACTGTCCGCGCAAATCCAGGCATCCGGTTTCTACCGCACGCTTGGTTACGAGCAGTCAGGCGATCACGAGTACCTAGATGCCGGAATCCGGCACATCGACATGAAGAAGAAGCTCGCACCGCAGCCAAGATGACACGTGATTTTCCCAACGGGAGTTAACCCCGTGTACGGGGTTAGACGGACGCGCCAAAAGGACTAGACTTGCAGACATGTCTGGTGCAAACAGCGATTTCGTTCACCTTCACGTCCACACCGAATACTCGATGCTCGATGGCGCAGCGCGCCTGGACGATCTGTTCAAAGAGACAGCGCGTCTTGGGCAAAAAGCAATTGCGACCACCGACCACGGCTATATTTTCGGGGCTTTCGAGTTCTGGGATAAGGCGCGATCTGCCGGGATTAAGCCGATCATTGGCGTCGAAGCATATCTGACTCCCGGAACCAGTAGATTTGACTCCACCCGACAGCTCTGGGGCGACCCATCGCAGCGCAGCGATGACGTTTCGGCTCGTGGTGCCTACACGCACATGACCATGTGGGCGCGCAACAACGAAGGAATGCACAATCTGTTCCGGATGTCCTCTCTCGCCTCGCTCGAAGGCCAGATGGGTAAGTGGCCGCGTATGGACCGTGACCTGCTCCAGACCTACGGCAAGGGACTGATCGCGACCACCGGCTGCCCGTCTGGTGAGGTCCAAACTCGTCTGCGTCTCGGACAGTTCGACGAGGCGGTCAAAGCGGCGGGAGAGTTCCAGGAGATTTTCGGCAAGGACCACTTCTTCGTTGAACTCATGGATCATGGCCTGGACATCGAGAACCGGGTGCGCACTGAACTGCTTGAGGTTGCGAAGAAGATCAATGCGCGGCTGCTTGCCACCAACGACTCACACTACGTTCACCGGGAGGACTCCGGCTCGCAGGAAGCACTGTTGTGTATCAACTCTGGTTCCACGCTGTTGGACCCGGATCGCTTCAAGTTCGACGGCGATGGGTACTACATCAAGTCAGCGGCCGAGATGCGCGACCTGTGGCGTGACTTCCCAGAAGCCTGCGACAGTACCCTTCTCGTTGCGGAGCAGTGCGATGTATCGTTCAACACGAGCGCGAACTACATGCCGCACTTCCCGGTTCCGCAGGGCGAGGACGAGACATCATGGTTCGTCAAGGAGGTGGAGACCGGCCTGCATAAACGTTATCCAGGCGGTGTTCCGGACCACGTGCGCAAGCAGGCCGAATACGAGGTCGACGTCATCAACCAGATGGGTTTCCCCGGTTACTTCCTCGTGGTCGCGGACTTCATCAACTGGGCAAAGGACCACGGAATTCGCGTTGGTCCAGGGCGTGGTTCCGGTGCGGGGTCGATGGTTGCATACGCGATGGGCATCACGGAACTGGACCCACTCGAACACGGTCTCATCTTCGAGCGCTTCTTGAACCCCGAGCGTATCTCCATGCCGGACTTCGACGTCGACTTTGACGAGCGCCGGCGCTCGGAAGTCATCAAGTACGTGACCGAGAAATACGGCGAGGACCGTGTCGCCCAGATCGTCACCTATGGAACGATCAAGGCCAAGCAGGCGCTCAAGGACTCTTCACGCCTGCTGGGCATGCCGTATGCAATGGGTGAGAAACTCACCAAGTCGATGCCACCGGCTGTCATGGGCAAAGACATTCCGCTCTCCGGCATCTTTGACTCAAAGCACCCTCGTTATGCCGAGGCCGCGGAATTCCGGACTGTGCACGATGCTGACCCAGATGCTCAACGAGTTGTCGAGCTTGCCCTCGGTATCGAAGGCCTGAAGCGTCAGTGGGGCGTGCACGCAGCCGGTGTCATCATGTCGAGCGATCCGCTCATCGACATCATTCCGATCATGCGTCGTCCACAGGACGGTGCGGTCATCACGCAGTTCGACTACCCGACCTGCGAGGGCCTCGGACTGATCAAGATGGACTTCCTTGGGCTGCGTAACCTGACCATCCTGTCAGATGCCCTTGAGAACATCGTGATGAACGGCAAGGAACCCGTGGTACTCGAGGACCTTACGTTTGACGATGAGGAGACCTACAAACTGCTGGCGCGCGGCGACACGCTCGGCGTGTTCCAGCTTGATGGTGGTCCGATGCGAGCGCTGCTGAGGCAGATGCGCCCGGACAACTTCGAAGACATCTCCGCTGTGATCGCACTGTATCGTCCAGGCCCGATGGGCATGAACTCGCACACGAACTATGCGCTGCGTAAGAACGGCCTCCAGAAGGTTGAGCCGATTCACCGGGAGTTGGAGGAACCACTCGCAGAGGTTCTGGACACCACGTACGGATTGATCGTCTATCAGGAGCAGGTGCAAAAGGCCGCACAGATCCTGGCGGGGTACTCGCTTGGCCAAGCAGACCTGTTGCGTCGTGCAATGGGTAAGAAGAAGAAAGAGATCCTGGACAAGGAGTTCGTTCCGTTCCGCGAGGGCTGCCGTAAGAACGGTTACTCAGACGAGGCGATTCAAGCGGTGTGGGACGTCCTGGTCCCATTCGCGGGCTATGCGTTCAACAAGGCCCACTCAGCGGCGTACGGTCTGGTGTCCTACTGGACTGCATACCTCAAAGCTCACTATCCCGCCGAGTACATGGCAGCCCTGCTGACCTCGGTGAAGGACGACAAGGATAAGTCGGCGCTCTACCTGAACGAGTGTCGTCACATGGGTATCAAGGTGCTTCCACCAGACGTGAACTCTTCAGCGGCAAACTTCACCGCTGTTGACAAGGACATCCGTTTTGGTTTGACCGCTGTGCGTAACGTTGGCGCCAACGTTGTTGACGGCATTGTGACTACCCGCGAGGAGAAGGGGGACTACGCCTCCTTCACAGATTTCCTGGACAAGGTCCCAGCGCCGGTCTGCAACAAGCGAACCATCGAATCCTTGGTGAAGGCCGGGGCATTCGATTCGCTTGGACATCCGCGCAAGGGCCTGCACCTGATCCACGAACAAGCCGTTGACTCGGTGATCGGTGTGAAACGGAAGGAAGCGGAAGGGCAATTTGACCTGTTCGCTGATTTCGGTGGCGAGGACGAGTCGATGTCGTTCTCGATCGATATCCCGGATCTGGCGGACTGGGACAAGAAGCAGCGCCTTGCGTTTGAACGTGAGATGCTGGGCCTGTACGTGTCCGACCACCCACTCAGCGGCCTTGAAACGCTGCTCCAAGCAAGCGCGGACGTGTCAATCGCAACGCTCAACTCAGATGAGACTCGTGCGGATGGCTCTGTTGTGACAGTTGCTGGACTGGTCACGAGCCTGCAGCGCAAGATGTCCAAGCAGGGCAATCCGTGGGCGGCCGTAACGATTGAGGACCTGGCGGGTTCCGTTGAGGTGATGTTCTTCGGAGAGACCTACCTTGCCTATTCGGCCATGCTGGCAGAGGACCAGGTGGTGGTCTGCAAGGGACGCGTGCGGCGCCGTGACGATCAGATGCAGCTTCAGGCGATGGAGGTGACGTTGCCGGATCTGACGATCAGTGAGGAATCGGCACTTCTGGTGACGTTGCCGGCGGCCCGCTGCATCGAACCGATCATGGAGAAACTCCAGTTCACACTCCGCAATCACCCGGGGAAGGCTGAGGTGCATCTCAAGATCACGAGCCCAGGACGGGCTACGCTGTTGCGTTGCGATGAACGGTTCCGAGTGGAAAAGGGCCCAGCACTCTATGGGGACCTCAAAGCACTGCTTGGCGCGAACTGCCTGGTCTAAACCCAGCCCACGCGCCGACTCATAAAGCCAACCGATCAACATTTCCAGCGGAGAACCTCTTGATTCATCTCACGCCCGAACAGCGTGTGTTCGTCACCGAACGTCACCTTGCAACCTTGAGCACCCTGCGCGCAAACGGCACGGTGCACGTCGTACCGGTTGCATTTACCTGGGATCATGAGCGGGGAGTGGCACGTGTGACCACTAATCGATCATCGGTGAAGGCAAGGAATGCCCGCGGCCACGGGGATACTCCAGCCCGTGGTTCCATCTGCCAGGTTGAGGGGGGACGCTGGATCACGCTTGAGGGCGAGTTGCGTGTGCTTGACGATGGGGAATCGGTGCGTGACGCGGAGCGCCGTTACGCCGTGCGGTATCGCGAACTCGAAGAGAACCCGGAGCGAATCGTGCTTGAACTCGCTGTGGACAGGGTGATGAGTTCGGCCTACATGTCCCGTGGCTGATTGCCTGAGTTGTGTGACGAATCAGTTGCGCGAATCAGCCGACAGTGACCGCGTATTCGCCGCTCGGAGTCGATAGGGTTACCGTGTCGCCTTTGGCGAGTTGGCGTCCACGTCGGGTTTCGACCTCCCCGTTGACCGACACCTCGCCTTCGGCGATGAGTTCACGGGCCTCGGCACCGTTTTCCACGAGGTCTGCGAGTTTGAGGAACTGACCGAGACGGATCATGTCGTCTCGAATGACTACTGTATTCACGTGGCTAATCTTCTCATGTCCGCGTGCCCTCACGCGTGCCGGGAACGCGCAGTGCGCGTGGGGATATCAACGTGAGAGCGCAGATCTGATCGGAGATGACATAAGGTGAGCGCCCCAGTGACATCGGCCACCAACAGGCCACAGACTTTACTTGGGGTCGTGGGTCGGTCCTTCTATCCACTGGCGATGCTGGGACGACTACCCTTCGCGATGACCGTCGTCGGCGTGTTCACGCTTGTTGTCACAGTGACGGGATCGTACACGTATGCGGGCCTCACCTCAGCGACAGTCGGTGTTGGCACGGCACTGTGCGGGCCGCTGCTTGGGATTGCTGCGGACAGATTTGGCCAGCGAATCGTTCTGCTCGCGTCCACGGGTGTGCATTCCCTCGCGCTTGTCGTACTCACGTTTGCGACCTACCGGCAAACTCACATCGCGACGTTGGTTGCGCTCGCATTCGTGATCGGGGCGAGTGCGCCGCAGTTGGCAGCGATGTCTCGAGCCCGGCTGATGACCATCATCAACGACAGACTGCCTTCGCAGACACGGCTGCGTACGCTTGGCCGGGCGATGTCCGTTGAGTCGATGGCCGACGAACTGGTGTTTGTGTTCGGTCCCGTCGCGGTTGGTCTGCTTGCGCCAACGGTTGGGGCGTGGGCGCCGCTCATCGTGGCCGCAGGGATCACGGCCGTATGCGTGACGAGCTTCGCCCTACACCACACGGCGAGTGTCGTCGCACCGCAAAGGGCAAAGGACAAGGCCATAGGCGAGCGGGAGAGGGTGCTCACCCCGCGCATCATCGTGCTGATCGTTGCGATGTTCGCAACCGGTTCGTTCTTTGGCTCGATGTACACCTCGTTGACATCATTCATGGATGATCGGGGATTTGCGCAGTCCACGGGAGTCGTCTACGCCGCAATGGGGCTGGGATCTGCTGTGTTCGCGCTCGCGGTGGTACTTTTCCCGGCAGGTTTTACCCTCGCGGCGCGCCTCACGTCCTTTGCCGTGCTTGCGTTCCTTGCTTCGCTCATGGTCCCGTTTGTGTCCGAGATCTGGCAGATCAGTGTCGTCCTGATTGTTATCGGGGTGGGGCTTGGTCCGGTTCTGGTCACGATTTTCTCGCTAGGGTCCCAGCGGGCGCCCGATGGGCGCTCTGCAACGGTCATGACTGCGCTCTCAAGTGCGGTTGTGGTGGGACAGTCGCTATTGACCGCCGCGATGGGGCGTGCCGTGGATGAGTTCGGGACGGCTCCGGTGTTGTGGGCACCCTGTATTGCGCTCGCGGTGCTGTTGGGTGCGGCACTGTGGAACGTTGTGCTTACCCGCGCCGAGCAGCGGTAGTTTTCCGCTCGGGCGGCAAAAGTTGCTGATTGGCGACGCTTCCCGCAGGAAACCTGTGGCTTGCGTGACAGCGTGGATGAGTTATTTTTCGGCGTGATCTGCTCTTTTTACTGGTTTTGGGAATGGGTTACCTGTCTTGACGGGTAAAACGAATGACCGTTTCGTGTGGATTGGGTCATACACTATAACCGTGATGAAACAACTAGATCTTCGTGGAAAGAATCTGTCTGCACGAGAGCTGATCGAGGCTCTTCCGCGCGCTGACGTTAGCGTTGACGATGCCGCGACATTGGTCGCCCCGATCATTGATGGTGTGCGCGAGCACGGCGCCGCACATTTGCGTGAACTCTCCGCGAAGTTCGATGGTGTCACCCCCACACACCTGCGGGTTCCTGCTCAGGCTTTTGACGAGGCGCTCGAGACTCTGGACCCGCTGGTGCGCTCTGCGCTTGAGGAAGCCATCGTTCGGGTACGAACCGTGCACGCGGCGCAGCGTCCGCAGGACTTCTCGGTTGAACTGGCGGACGGTGCCGTTGTGCGCCAACGCTGGGTTCCGGTGCAGCGTGTTGGTCTGTATGTTCCAGGCGGCTTGGCCGTTTACCCGTCATCGGTTGTCATGAACGTGGTGGCGGCACAGGAGGCCGGGGTTCCCCAACTTGCCGTGACCACTCCGCCGCAGAAGGAGAATGGTGGACTGCCACACCCCACGATTCTCGCTGCCTGCAAGTTGCTTGGGGTGGATGAGGTGTACGCGGTTGGTGGTGCACAGGCGATCGCGATGCTCGCATACGGTGCACGCGGATCCGAACCCCAAGATGGGGAGTGGCTGTGCGAACCTGTCAACGTCATCACGGGTCCCGGAAACGTGTTTGTGGCAGCGGCAAAGAGACTCGTTCAAGGTGTTGTCGGTATCGACGCGGAGGCAGGTCCAACTGAGATTGCGATCCTCGCCGATGACACGGCTCAGGTAGATCACGTCGTTGCGGATCTGATCAGTCAGGCTGAGCACGATCCAAATGCTGGTTCGGTATTGGTGACCCCGAGTGTTGAACTTGCACAAGCCGTGGCGCAGCGGGTCACGGAGGTTTACGGTAAGACCAAGCACTCGGAGCGTGTCGCCGTGGCCTTGAGCGGCCCACAATCGGCCATCGTGCTCGTTGATGATCTTGAACAGGGTTTGCAGGTGGTGGACGCCTATGGTGCGGAACACCTTGAGATCCAGACCGAGGATGCGGGTGATTGGGCCAACCGTGTCTCCAATGCGGGTGCCATCTTTGTTGGACCATATTCGCCGGTGTCACTTGGCGACTATATGGCAGGCTCAAACCACGTTCTGCCCACGGGAGGATGTGCGGCTTTTGCGTCGGGTCTCGGCGTGCACTCCTTCGTAAAGGCAGTTCAAGTGATTGAATACTCCAAGGACGCACTACACGAGTTGTCGTCCCGAATTATCGCTTTGTCGAATGCCGAAGACCTACCGGCTCACGGTGAAGCGGTTGCAGCCCGGTTCACCGACTGAAGCTTTGAAACATCGGCCAGCACACAGATCGAGCACACACCTATGAATCCTGAATACGTTCGACACAAGCCCGGAACTCGCGTTACCGCAACGATGGTTGCGAAGCACGCGGGAGTTTCCGTGGCCACGGTTTCCCTGGTCGTCAACGACAAGTTCCGCGGTCGGGTGTCTCCGGCCAATGTGGCCAAGGTGCGCGAATCCATCGCGGAACTCGGTTACGTGGTTGACCGTGTGGCTAGTTCGCTATCAAAGGGTTCGAGCGACCTCATCATCCTGATCGCCCCAGATATTTCCAACCCGTACTTTGCCGGTGTTATCGCGGGTATCAAAGAGGTCTTGGCGGATCGCTATCAGTTGCTGTTGTCAGTCACTGATGGGGGAGAACTACCTCGCGCGCAGGAGATCAAAGCGTCGCTGGAGTTCCGGCCGTCAGCGCTGCTCATCTTCGCCCCGAACGAGTCCTTCGTGCTCGATGTTCGTGGCCATGCGCCAATGGTGCTCATTGACGCACCGGGGATGGAACATGTCGCGCCAACCATCAACATAGGTATTGACTCGAGTGCGCATCTGCTGCGTAATCACCTGATGGAACTGGGTCACCGTTCCTTCGGTTATCTCGACTCGGTGACCGGTTCTCGGACGTTCACGCTTCGCCGCGAAGCTCTCATGGGTGAGCTCATTGCGTCTGGTGGGCGTGAGCCGAGTCCAACTGACGTGCAATCGGTTGTCGAGGTCGATGCGGCCTGCCAGGCGTTCCTAACTGCCTGGCCGCAGTGGGATGCGGAGGGCGTCACCTGTGTCATCTGTGCTACCGACATCCAAGCCTATGGGGTGATCAAGGGAGCACGTGAACTGGGTTTGCGGATCCCCGAGGATCTGTCCGTCGCCTCTTTTGACAATCTGAGCTACTCCTCGATCTCGTCCCCGGCTCTGACGTCAGTCGAGTTGCCGTCTATTGATCTTGGTCGCGCTGCGGCGACGCATGCGCTTGCGCTGATCGAGGGTGACGAGGTAGCCGTCACGCACCAGGTGTTCGCCGGCGAACTGTATGTGCGAGAGTCAACGGGAAGGCCGTCGCGCTGATACTCGAACCACCCTTACGTTTCATGTTGGCCAACCTGCAACGGTGGGTATCCATGCATTTTGTGAGGGGCCGGCAATCGCCGGAAGTTCGGTCTAGTATTGCGCAAGCACAAACGGGTAGACCTGTGCGGCACCCGCCTGGCGCAGCAGACGTGCGGCAACGGTGAGGGTCCACCCGGAATCGGTGTAGTCGTCAATCAACAGAACGGATCTACCCGGAAGCCCTGCGCGTGCTGCGGGAGAGAGTTCAAGGTCAAGCCTGCCCGCAACCGATGCCAGGCGCATCGCGGAGTTCACGTCGTGGCGGTCGGGTTCCTGCCCTTGTACTGGCCCGATCGAGCCGATGTAGGGCAGTTTCAGGTAGGAGGCGAGTCCTGAGGCAAGATGTTCCACGAGTTGAGGTCGGGTCAGGGATCGAACGCTGACAACACCCTCGCAGTTTCCAAGCTCTGGCCAGGAAGCCAAAACCTGAGCGGCAGCCGTACGCAACCGTATCGGGGTTTCACCATCTGGCGTGCGTGGACTCAACAGATCACGCAGGTCATTGGACCAGCCAAGTCCATCGATACGGGCTATTGCGCGGCCTTCCTCAGCTAGTTCGTCGGGGCTGAGCCTTCCCGCAAGTTGAACGCCGAGGGCAGCCATGTTGGTGGGCCACATCTTGCGGGGCGTAATCTCGATTCCCGGAGTCGCGGCTGCTGCCGTGGTGGTGGCGAGAGACGCCTCGCTGACCTGCGCGGGAAGCGCGATGCCGCCGCAGTTGTCGCAGCGTCCACACCTAAAATCGGCGCGCAAGTCTGGATCGTCGAGACAGGAACGCAAGAATGCAACGCGGCACTGTCCGGTTGATGCGTACTGCAGCATGGCGTTTTGCTCGGCGACTCTGGCAGCCTCAACCCGGCGATAGCGTTCGCCGTCGTAGGTCCACTGTTGCCTTGTCGCGACCCAGCCGCCCTTGACCCGTTTGACAGCGCCGTCGACGTCCAGCACCTTGAGCATCATTTCGAGGCGTGAGCGCTTCAGATCGACTCGTGATTCCAGTTGCGGAATGCTGATCGGCCCGTGTCCGTGAGTCTGCGCTGCCTCGAGCAGCGAGATGACCTCACGTACCTGCTGTTCGGAGGGGAAAGCGAGGGAACCGAAATAGTCCCAGATCGCCCGGTCCTCGCTTCCGGGCAGTAGGACGGCGGATGCCCGTGCAACTCCACGCCCCGCACGACCAACCTGCTGGTAGTAGGCGATGGGTGAGCTTGGTGCACCGAGGTGGATGACGAATGTGAGATCGGGTTTATCGAAGCCCATGCCGAGTGCCGAGGTCGCAATGAGCGCTTTGACCTCATTGTCCTTCAACTGTTGCTCGAGTACCGCACGTTCATCGGGATCGGTGCGCCCGGTGTAGGCGGCGACATCGAGGCCGGCGGACCTGAGCTGTTCAGTGACCTCATGCGCCGCGGATACGGTCATGCAGTACACGATGCCTGAGCCAGACAAGTGATTCAGCGCATCGACAATCCACGCGACACGTTGCGTGGTATCGGGCAGCGATATCACGGCAAGATGCAGGGATTCGCGGTCAAGCCCGCCTCGTAGCACCGTGACATCCGTGAGTGAGCCACCCGAGGTGGACAACTGCTCGGCAATATCCAGTGACACACGCTCGTTGGCCGTGGCGGTTGTCGCAAGCACCGGAATTCCCGGACGTAGTTCCGCAAGCAGCGTGCGAATGCGACGGTAGTCGGGGCGGAAGTCGTGTCCCCAGTCCGAAATGCAGTGTGCCTCATCAACCACCACGAGGCCCGCATCATGCGCCAGCCGTGGCAGTACCTGATCCCGGAAATCCGGGTTGTTGAGCCGCTCGGGGGAACACAGCAGAACGTCCACCTCGCCGCTGCGAATCTGTCCCTGAATCTCATCCCACTGCGTCACGTTCGCAGAGTTGATGGTGACCGCGCGAATTCCGGCGCGCTCGGCGGCAGAGATCTGGTCACGCATGAGCGCCAGCAGCGGAGAGATGATGACCGTCGGTCCGTGTCCCTGGGAGCGAAGTAGTGCGGTTGCCACAAAATATACGGCAGACTTACCCCACCCAGTACGCTGCACAACGAGTGCGCGTGAATGATCCATCACGAGTGCCTTGATCGCGAGCCACTGGTCCTCGCGGAGTTTTGCATCGGCGCGTCCCACCAGTTTGACCAGGTGTGCCTCGGCCTGCATGCGCACCTCGTCGGCGCTCGCTGAGAGGCTTGCGATCGCGGGTTCGGGGAACCCGCCTATTGGCGACGAGTTGGGTGCCGCCCGCGTTTCGCCGCGCGATGGCTGAGCGTCCGGGTAGGGTTCATCGAAGTACGACGGTTCATCTGCGTAAAAGTCGGGCTCCTCCGGTAATGGAACATCATCGTTCCATGTGGGGTTGGTGCTGGAAGGTGCCGACCCGACCGACGGCGCTGGAAGCGGCGTGTCAGACGAATGTGAAGACTCGTCGGAAAGCTGCGGCACAACCGACGCAGCCGACAACTGGCGGTTGGGCACTTCCGGGGGGTCGTCGGCAATCGCAGGCTCCGACGCCGACCCCGCAGACTCGATGAGCGAACCACCTGAACCAAGATCGAGTGGGGTGTCGTCGGCTGCAAGCCCCTCGACATCGAAGTCATCGTCATCGAGTTCCTCAGGCGACCTAGACGACTCTTCGTCCTGTGGCAACGGTGGAGAAAGCGGCGGAACCGGCTGCGAGGAACCCAACGGGCCAATATCCAGATCCGCCTCTGGGTTTGCGGACTCGGCAAGTACGCGAGCATCGACGTTGGAAACACCCCATTCGGGAACATCTCCCGCGAGTCTCGCGAGTCGCTCACGGGCACCAGCCGGGATCTTCGACAAATCTGGCATCACGCCAAAACGCTTGGGTCCCTTGGCCGCAACCGGACCCAAAACAGGCTGGTCCCCATGCTGCGACTGCGATTCGGTTTCTTCAATGCCACTCATACCTCAAGCCTATGTGTTTGAACTGTCACGTCCTCGCATATCCACATGCGAGGTCGACTACACATTGTGTGATCTGGGGACAATGCCCCACACCGGACCTGTCATGGAGAGCGTGCCACACAGCGGACGCCCACACACGGCGATACAAAACACCACTAGAATAGACCCGTGAAAACCCAAGAAACCGGTGCGGAACGAGCCACGACTGGCCGCAGCCCGCAGGCGCGTAACGGCATTCGCGGCGATCAGCCCTACGGCGCACCCCAATTGGATGTGCCCTACCAGCTCAATACCAACGAAAACCCATACGCCCCCTCCGACACGGTCATCGCCACCATCGCGGCTGACGTGGCCAGCGCCGCAACAACGCTGAACCGCTACCCGGACCGCGACTTCACCGCACTGCGCCATGACCTCGCCGACTTCTTGCGTTCAGAGTCATCAGTGGCGCTCGATCCGGCCCAGATCTGGGCCGCAAACGGTTCAAACGAGGTCATGCTCCACATCCTCCAAGCCTTCGGAGGCCCTGGACGCACGGCACTCGCATTCACGCCCGCATACGCGATGTACAGCGAATACGCTCGCGACACGCTCACCGAGTGGACCACGATCGCACGCAGAGACGACTTCACGATCGACCTCGACGCGGCAGCCACGCAACTACCGGAACTGGCACCAGCGGTCATCTTCCTCACCAGTCCGAACAATCCCACCGGAACCGCACTCGCACCGGGCGAACTGCGCGCAATCCTGGACATCGCCCGTGACCTCGATATTGACGGTGGACCAGCGCTTGTGGTGGTGGACGAGGCCTACGCTGAGTTCCGGCGTGAAGGCACTCCATCCGCGCTCGAACTCCTCGCCGACTACCCGAACCTGATTGTCACCCGCACGATGTCGAAGGCATTCGCGCTTGCGGGTGGGCGCCTCGGATATCTCGCGGCTTCGCGGGAAATCGTGGACACACTGCGTATCGTGCGGCTGCCGTATCATTTGTCGAGTATCACCCAGGCAGTCGCGCGAGCGGCCCTCAAACACCGCGACGAACTCCTGTCTCAGGTAGCAGCATTACGTGCCGAACGCGATGCCCTCGTCACCTGGTTGCGTGGGTTGACCGTGAATGGTGAGCCGATGACCGTTGCGCAGTCCGACGCAAACTTCGTGTTCTTTGGCAAATTCGAAGACCGCCACGCAGTATGGCAAGGTTTATTGGACCAGGGTGTCCTCATCCGGGAGAGCGGCCCCGAAGGTTGGCTGCGCGTCACGGTGGGGAACAGGGAAGAGATGACCGCGTTTAAGAACGCACTAGTCAAGGAGTTGGGTCTGTGAGCGAAACCGCCGCACCACGCACCGCGCGCATCGAACGCGTGACATCCGAGTCAACCGTGCTCGTCGAACTCAATCTCGATGGAACCGGTAAGACTGACATCTCCACGACGGTGCCGTTCTATGACCACATGCTCACCGCTCTTGGCAAGCACTCACTCATCGACCTGACCGTGAAGGCGACCGGTGACGTGCACATCGATGCCCACCACACGGTTGAGGACACGGCTATCGTCATCGGCGAATGCCTGCGTATCGCTCTTGGCAACAAGGCGGGGATCGGTCGCTTCGGCGATGCACTCGTGCCGCTGGATGAAGCACTGGCACAGGCTGTCGTTGACGTGTCTGGACGTCCTTACTGTGTCCACGAAGGCGAGCCAGCCGGTCAGGAATACCACCTTATCGGTGGACACTTCACTGGCTCCCTGACCCGTCACGTACTCGAGTCGATCGCCCACCACGCAGGTATCTGCATCCACATGCGTGTGCTCGCAGGCCGCGATCCACACCACATCGTGGAGGCTCAGTTCAAGGCTCTCGCCCGTGCACTTCGGTTCGCGGTGGCGCCGGACCCACGCGTGCAGGGAATCCCATCGACCAAGGGCGCACTGTGACCCAAGAAAACCCCGCAACCCAGGAAAACCCGGCGGCACCGGTCTCAGTGCTTCTCACACAGGTGGCAACGGCGCAGGCACTTGCCGCGACCTGCGCCCTGTACAAGATCAAGGCAACTGCGGTTCCATCGCCAATCGGTGCGTACGCGGTGGCGCACTCGGACAACCCAACGCACGTGACCTTCATGGCTCGACAGTTGACCTCACTCGTCAAAGAGGTTCCAGCCATTCTCATCACCTTTCATGACGGCCAGATGAAGGCTGTGCAGTGGGAAGCCGGTGAGGAGGTAGGTCCACTTTCGCCAGCGATCGTTCTTGATGGCGCGCCGCACGAACTTGAAAACGTACTGTTCGGCTCCATCAGCCCTGCTGACGTCGACGGCGCGGTTGACTCGACCAAGCTCTCCCGGTTCAAGGCCATGCGCACGCTTGCTGCCGTTGCGAAGGCCTACAAGGCTAAGGCGGAGAAGTGACCGATATCTGTGTCCTTGACTACGGATTCGGTAACGTCCGCTCCGCAGTCCGTGCACTTGAGCATGTCGGTGCCACCGTCACCCTGACCGCTGACTACGACCTAGCGATGAATGCGGATGGACTCGTTGTGCCAGGCGTGGGTGCCTTCTCCGCTGTCATGGACGGGCTGAAGGCCGTGAACGGTCCACGCATCATCGAGCGCCGCCTCGCAGGCGGTCGTCCAGTTCTGGGTATCTGCGTGGGAATGCAGGTCATGTTTGACGCCGGAAACGAACATGGCGCGCATACCGAAGGCCTGGCCCAGTGGCCAGGTACCGTGGACCTGCTTGACGCTCCCGTTGTGCCGCACATGGGCTGGAACACGATAGAGGCACCAGAAAACACGGTGCTGTTCGATGGACTCGAAAACGAACGTTTCTACTTCGTGCACTCGTATGCCGCGCAGACCTTCACTCTTGGGCAAGACGACCCGGAAGACTGGGCTCTGCGGGCACCACTGGTGACTTGGTCAACCCACTCCACCCGTTTCGTTGCAGCGGTCGAGAACGGCGCTCTGAGCGCGACCCAGTTCCACCCAGAGAAGTCCGCGGATGCTGGTGCCCAGATGCTGAAGAACTGGATCAACTCCTTCTAACAGAGCCCTCACACCGGCAAGAGAACCTAAAGAGCATGCTGTGCCTGGCGCAGACCCTCGAACCTGAGTCGATAAGGAAGAATGATGGCAAAGCGCCTCGAACTACTGCCAGCTGTTGATGTAGTGAACGGTGAGGCAGTGCGCCTCGTCCAAGGCGAAGCGGGATCGGAAACCTCCTATGGGGATCCGTTGACCGCAGCTTTGGAATGGCAGGCAGGGGGAGCGGAATGGTTGCACCTTGTAGATCTTGACGCCGCATTTGGGCGCGGATCAAACGCCGAACAACTGGCGCAGGTTGTTGACGCCCTCGATATCAAGGTTGAGTTGACCGGTGGCATCCGTGACGACGAGTCCCTCGCTCGCGCGCTGAGCACCGGCTGCGTCCGGGTGAACCTCGGCACGGCAGCAATCGAGAACCCTGAGTGGACCGCACGTGTCATCGCGGAGTATGGAGACAAGATCGCGGTTGGGCTGGATGTGCGCGGAACCACCCTCGCGGCTCGTGGCTGGACCAAGGAGGGCGGCGATCTGTGGGAAGTGCTCGACCGGCTGAATGAGGCGGGATGCTCACGCTATGTGGTCACCGATGTCACCAAGGACGGCACGCTTCAGGGGCCAAACCTGGACCTGCTGCGTGATGTGTGTGCGCGCACTGACGCTCCCGTGGTCGCCTCGGGCGGTATCTCGAACCTCGAGGACATCCGTGCACTGAGCGAACTGGTGCCATGTGGTCTCGAAGGGGCAATTATCGGTAAGGCGCTCTACAACGGTGCATTCACGCTGTCACAGGCGCTCGATATCGCTGGCCGACCATGAGCGGTAAGGCGCTACCTCCAGGTTCCGCATTCGCTGGAGATGACGGCTCGGCGGATCCAGAACTCGCCGACCTGCTCCTCGGCCACTCGATGAAGGCAACGAGCCTTGAACGCGTTGTGGCTCGTCTCGCGCAAGTGCGAGTACTCGTACCTGTGCTTGCCTCCCTTGACAAAGAGGATCACACCGAGGACGGGCACAGGTTCGACAAGGAGGCCTCCGCGGGGATCGTCGCGCTCCAAGCGCCAGATGGGCGTAAAGCGCTCCCTGTCTTCACATCCGTAGCAGCAATGGCCGCTTGGCGACAGGATGCACGCCCAGTTCCTGTTGATGCCGTGCGCGCCGCGCTCAGCGCCGTCAGCGAAGACTGGGCACTCCTCGTGGTGGACCCCGGTAGCCCACATACCGCACTGATTCCACGACCGGCTGTATGGGCGATCGCTCAGCAGCAACCGTGGGTTCCTGCCGTGTCCAACGGGTCCGTGGACCCTGAGATTGACGCGGAAGTCAGATCAGCACTAGGCGATATCGAAGAGGTCGTGCGTGCAAGTGCACAGCCCGGACGCACCGCAGAGGTTGCGGTAGCGCTCGCGATCAATCCCGGTTTGAACCGTATCGAGCTCAACAGCGTTCTCGCGCGAGTCAACCAGGCGCTCGGCGCTAGTACGTTGATCTCCGCTCGGGTGGACTCTCTCGAACTGCGCGTTGGCCGAGCATGACTTTCAACCCGTCGTGGTGGGTGTGACTACGCTGTTCACACACCGTCAGGTATCGAATAGCGTGCAAACTAACGTGAGGCATGCGCACAGGAGACGTTCTCCTGCGCGGTAAATCCCTCGTCGTCGGCCGCGAGTATCTTCTTCAATGTCGAGACGGGGATGATGTAGGAGGCTCCCGAAGTGTTCTTGGCGTAGACCACGCCGATGAGACGACCCTCAGAGTCGAGAACAGCGCTGCCAGAGGAGCCGTGCTCAACCTCGGCATCGGAGTAGATGACCTCGCCAAGATTTTGGTTGATGGGGTCATTCGTATATCTGATGACAGTCCCCGATGTCACGGTGAGTTCGCCACCGTTGGGATACCCAACCACCGTAATCGGTTCACCCTCTTCGGGATCCTCGTCTGCCAGCACCGGGTAGGCGTCTAGATCCTCAGTCGTTCGCACAAGGGCAAGGTCTGCAAGCGGTGCGAGCGACGAGTTCGTCACTGACACATCCCGACCGTCATAGGTGTTGAGTTGAAGGAGAGTCGTTCCCTCGACTACGTGTTTGTTGGTGATGAGTGTGCGTGAATCGAGTGCGAAGCCGGTTCCCCGAGTGACACCCGTGCAACTGACGTTTCGAACCCGTACGGCCATACGTTGGGCCTCGCTGAAACCGTATGAACTCAGGTTTCCTTGAACAGCCTCCTCCGCTGAGACCGTGACCGTGGGGACATAGGAGTCAGGAATGGGTGGCGGGAAGTCCGGCACAACACCGCAGCCACTCAAAACAAGTGCGACCACCAAGACAGTCGGTCCCGTGGCTTTCCGACTCACCCTCACTCGCGCAGGCTCTCTACTAGGTTGTTGTGGCGCTCAACTGCAGCATCGCACACCTCGTTCATGGAGTCTTCCAAACCGCTCAGAGCATCTCGAGCGCTGCGTACCCGTGCCCGAGTTTCCGTCAACTCCTCGGCGTCCTGCTGTTCAGGGTCAATCGAGGTGAGGGTCAGCAGATCGCCCTGTGCCGATACGTAATCGGCCAGATATCCGGTGTATTCCCCCTGCATCTCAAGGCAACGGCCCAGTTCTCGAGAGATCGCAAGCGACTCCTGAGCCAGAGCGGCCGTGTCCTGAGCCTGAATACGCTGCAACTCGCGGTCATCGCCCACGAGTGCCTTTTCCTTGGCCAACTCACTGATCCGCTGTTGGGCCGTCGACAACTGGCTGCGAGTTGCCTTCAACGACTCCTGCGCGGCATCCAACTCGGCCTGAGTCGTCGCAAGTTCTCGGCCAATCTGGAAATTGGTCGAATGGGTTTCATTTCCAAAATCTGACCAACGGTTTGCAAGATAGCCGAGATACGCGCACGCCACGACTGCCAGACCAAGGAGAATGGCGAGAACCTTCGAACTCGTTGACACCCTCGAGTCAGGGGCAGCCTTGTGCTGGCGGGCAGCAGCCCGCTCCGAGCCGACCGATTTCTCTGCGTGAGCGGACGCTGGCACCGCAGTGTCGTCGGCAATAGTGCTGTCCTCAACAGTGCCTTCAGCGTGTGCCAGAGCTGGCACAGGGACATCGAGGTCGTTGACCACAGCGTCATCGGTGTGGTGTGCACGCGAAGAAACCCGACGCGGCGAGTTAGAACCATCGCCGGACGGTGGAATGGACGGGGGAGTGGGAGTGGTCAACTCACGCCGCCGGTGAACTTCTCACCCGGACCCTCACCCGGCGCATCAGGAATGACGCTGGCCTCACGGAACGCGAGTTGCAGTGAACGCAGACCATCGCGCAGCGACCGTGCATGCTGGTTACCAATATCAGGGGCGGACGTCACGATCAATGCGGCCAGAGCATTGATGAGTTTGCGGGCCTCATCAAGATCCATCAACTGCGAGGCGTCCTCGGTATCAGCCAGACCGCACTTCACTGCAGCCGCGCTCATCAGGTGCACTGCGGCCGTCACGATCACCTCGACGGCTGCCACCTCGGAGATATCGCGCAGGGCCTCCTGCGCGGCGCTGTCGGCATAGGAGAAGGACACAGGTGCTTGCGTCGAAGAGGATTCGAAAGTGCTCATAGAGCCATTCTTTCAAATAAACGCAACCAACACGTCATCCTTTCGGCGGAAGAATAAACCATGTCGACCACACTTTAGGACAGAACCGCAGGTGGCAGACGAAAAATCGCGGACATCCAAGAGACGAAGGGAGGGTGAGATCCAAAGGATCTCACCCCTCCTCGTCGCTAAAGGCTACTTGCCGACAGATTCACGGAGCTTCGCACCGAGCGAGGCATCCACGTTGGTCCAGTACTGGAAGAAACGTTCACGGATCTCTTCAACGGTGATCGAGTTACCCTGACCGGTCAGAGTCTCGAGGAACCGTCCGCGAGCGGCGTCATCGAAAACCTCGCGGTACAGGGTTCCAGCCTGACCGAAATCGGAGTCCTCAGCGCGCAACGTGTAGGCCGCACGCAAGAGTTCGCCGTCAGTCTCCCAGTTGACCTCACCGGCACGTGCCTCGTCAGCCTCTGGGTAACCTGAGTGGTTGGTGTTGTGCACAGGTACTTCGTAGTCGTTGAAGTGGTAGCGCATGTTGCCCTCGTGCTGATAATTGAAGACCTCAGCGGCATGTGGCTGGTTCACTGGCAACTGGTTGTAGTTGGCGCCGATGCGGTAACGCTGAGCGTCTGGATACGCGAATACGCGACCCATGAGCATCTTGTCTGGCGAGATGCCGGTTCCAGGGACCAGGTTCGAAGGTGAGAACGCGGCCTGTTCGATCTCCGCGAAGAAGTTGCGCGGGTTCCGGTTGAGGGTGAGTTCGCCGACCTTGACCAGTGGATAGTCAGCGTGCGGCCATACCTTGGTCAGGTCGAATGGATTGAAACGGTAGGTCTTCGCATCCTCGAACGGCATGACCTGAACGTTCAGATCCCAGACAGGAGCGTCTCCACGGTCGATCGCCTCGAACAGATCGCGGCGGTAGAAGTCAGCGTCCGCACCGGCGATACGCTGGGCTTCATCATTCGACAGGTGAGCCAGACCCTGGCGGGAGATGAAGTGGTATTTGACCCAGAACTTCTCGCCAGCCGCGTTCTCCCACGAGTAGGTGTGCGAGCCGTAGCCGTTCATGTGGCGCCAGGTAGTCGGCAAACCACGGTCACCCATCAGATAGGTCACCTGGTGAGCCGATTCAGGGGAACGGGTCCAAAAGTCCCACTGCATGTCTGCGTCGCGTAGCCCCTTGCCGTTGCGCTTCTGCGAGTGGATGAAGTCTGGGAACTTGATCGCATCGCGGATGAAGAACACAGGGGTGTTGTTACCCACGATGTCGAGGTTTCCCTCGGTCGTGTAGAAGCGCACAGCAAAACCGCGTACGTCACGCCACGTGTCAGGCGAACCCTGTTCACCGGCCACGGAGGAGAAGCGAATAAGGGTCTCGGACGCAGCGCCCTTCTGGAAGGCGGCAGCCTTGGTGTATCGCGAAACATCCTCGGTGATAACAAGTTCACCGAATGCTCCACCACCCTTGGCGTGTGGGTTGCGCTCCGGCACGCGCTCGCGGTTGAACGACGCAAGCTTTTCCACGAGGAAGCGGTCATGCAGTGCGGTGACGCCGTCAGGTCCAGTGGTCAAAGAGTGCTGTGAGCTCGCGATTGGCGAGCCATTTTGGGCGGTGGTGTAGTTCTGCGAAGTCATGTGTCTCCTTGGCATTAGGTGGCAGGCGGTGGGGGCCGCCTGCCGGTGCGAGTGAAAGGGCCGAAAGGCCATTCCGCCACATTCTTGGATGTCGGTTTTACTAGACTTCCGACGATTCGGTTGCCTTCTCTGCGTTCGCGCAATCGCGGCACGTTCCCCAGTAGGTGACCTCTGCGGTGGCTACCGTGAAATCAAAGGCCTGGGACGGGGTGAGGCAGGGCGCATGTCCGACCGCGCAGTCCACGTCTTCAATGCGTCCGCATCCCGTGCAGATGAGGTGGTGGTGGTTGTCGCCCACGCGCAGTTCGTACCGTGCGGGGTGACCGGCAGGTTCGATCTCATTGACGAGACCCGAGGCGGTCAATGCGTGAAGGGCATCGTAGACCGCTTGAACCGAGGCTGTTCCGAGCTTCTCGCGGACCGCATTGAGGATGTGATCTGCTCCCGTGTGAGGAGCGTGCGCGAGAACCTCGAGTGTTGCCATGCGAATGGCCGTGACGCGCAGCCCTTTGGACCGGAGCAGTTCGTCAGGCGCTGTTGTGTGCATGTCCATAACCATACACCTCTTTTCTGGAATGATTCAAGAAAAAGAACGTTTCTGTTGAAAGATTTATTCTGACTGTTTGTGCTGATGTGTCGGGGTTGATTTGAGTCGGACCCTGTATTGCTGGCTGAGGGTTGTGCTTCGCTGGCACTCTCGCTTCGCGAGACTGGTTTTCCCTACTTTGCTGGCGGCCTTTGCGGCTCAGATCACACGGATTGACCGGCGGTGGCTGCCGCGGGTTGTGATAGATTGGATCACTGACCGACCTGCTAGGGCCGAAAGGTTCCTTCAGCGGGTATGCAAGTGGAGACATCCCACCTGAGTTTCGCCGCCAACATCATTCGATGAAAGCGTTGCTGAGACCGGGTCCAACTGGTCCGCCTCATCTTTGAGGAATTTACTGACATGTTGTCAGTGTATTCGGTATCAACGATACCGTCGGACTTGTATGCCTCCGCTCTGCTTAGAGATGGGGGCATTTCTCGTTTCTAAGGTCTACAACCGAAATTTTGAGGAGCATCAAATCAGCGAGCCGCGCATCAACGATCGAATCCGCGTTCCCGAGGTTCGACTCGTCGGACCATCAGGGGAACAGGTCGGTGTTGTCCGCCTTGAGGTTGCACTGGGCTTGGCCCAGGAAGCCGACCTCGACCTCGTTGAGGTCGCACCGGATGCACGCCCACCAGTGTGCAAGCTTATGGACTACGGCAAGTTCAAGTACGAGTCAGACATGAAGGCTCGCGAAGCTCGCCGAAACCAGGCAAACACGGTGCTCAAGGAAATCCGTTTCCGCCTGAAGATTGATGACCACGACTACCAGACCAAGAAGGGCCATGTGGAGCGCTTCCTGTCCGCTGGTGACAAGGTCAAGGTCATGATCATGTTCCGTGGACGTGAGCAGTCCCGTCCAGAAATGGGCATCCGGCTGCTCCAGCGTCTTGCTGAGGACGTTTCGGAACTCGGTTTCATCGAGTCCGCTCCGAAGCAGGACGGCCGCAACATGATCATGGTCCTCGGTCCGGTCAAGAAGAAGGCCGAGGCGAAGAGCGAGCAGCGTCGTCGCCGCGAGGACGGTAAGCCATCGCGTGAAGAACGCAAGGCCGAGCGTCAAGAGGCTCCTGCTCCAGCACAGGCGACAAAGCCAGAGATCGACGTCGAAGAGGTCGAGTCCTCCGGTTACCCAGCCACTCGCAAGAAGACTTCCGCGAAGCCCACTCCAGCGAGTGAGTGAGCGACACCGCAACGTTGATTTCATCAATGTAGCTGTAGTCCACACCGACTACAGTCCGATTCATGTCTCAACCCGATAGGGGAAGGGACCGAAAGCAAGGAGAACGGCAGCCATGCCGAAGAACAAGACGCACTCCGGCGCTAAGAAGCGTTTCCGTATCACGGGTAGTGGCAAGGTTATGCGTGAGCAGGCGAACAAGCGTCACCTTCTCGAGCACAAGTCGAGCACCCGCACTCGCCGCCTGTCGGCTGACCTCGAGGTAAGCCCAGCAGACGTCAAGAAGGTCAAGAAGCTTCTCGGCAAGTGACCCTCCCAGTTGCCCTCAGCAACTGAAGATCATTTCAGAACTTTTACACAAAGGAGATTCACGTGGCACGCGTGAAGCGGGCGGTCAACGCCCAGAAGAAGCGCCGTACGACTCTTGAGCTCGCATCCGGCTACCGTGGTCAGCGTTCCCGCCTTTACCGCAAGGCGAAGGAACAGGTAACCCACTCATTCGTTTACAACTACCGCGACCGTAAGAAGCGTAAGGGCGACTTCCGCAAGCTGTGGATTCAGCGCATCAACGCTGCAGCCCGCGCAGAGGGCCTGACGTACAACCGCTTCATCCAGGGCCTCAAGGCTGCTGGCGTTGAGGTAGACCGTCGTGTTCTTGCTGAACTCGCTGTCAACGACGTGGCAACCTTCAACACCCTCGTGGGAGTTGCAAAGAACGCTCTGCCAGCGGACGTCAACGCTCCTAAGGAAGCTGCCTGACCCGCTCGTGGCGAAAGATTCCCGCGTGTTCCCATTGATGGAACACGCGGGAATTTTGTTTGAAAGGAACTAAAGGCGATGCTCGAGAACCCGCGAAGTGACCGCGTCAAGCACGTGCGTGCGCTACACGCGCGCAGTGCCCGCAAGCGGCACGGACAGTATCTCGTAGAAGGGCCCCAGGGGGTGCGAGAAGCAGTCCGCTACGCACCTGACGATATCCGGGACATCTACGCGACCACCGAGACGATGGAACGCTACCCAGACATCTTCGAGGACGCTGCTGAAGCTCGCCTATGGGTCCACCAGGCATCACCTGATGTGATCTCGGCGATGAGCGGTGACGCACAGGGTGTCATCGCGGTGTTACATCGTAAGGACCGCACGCTCGCGGACGTTGATCTCTCCAGCGCGCGTAACGTTGCCGTTCTATGCTGCGTACGTGACCCTGGAAACGCGGGCACCGTCATTCGCGCAGCCGATGCCGCGGGTGCCGACCTGGTGATTCTCAGTGACGAGAGCGTCGACATCTTTAACCCAAAGGTCGTGCGCTCCACAGCGGGCTCGATGTTTCATCTCCCCGTCATCAGCGGCGTTGCCGTTGAAGAGATCGCAGCAGGACTGCGAACAGTCGGTATCCAGATCTTCGCCGCCACCGGCAGCGGCGCCTATGACCTCGATGATCTACTCGACAGCGTAGGCCCCACACGCAATGGTGCGGTGGCAGATAAATCGACGCCAGATGCTGCCGCGCCGACCGCATGGTTCTTTGGCAACGAGGCCCAAGGACTCTCCCAGGTTGAACTGAGTCTTGCGGATTACTCCGTGCGGGTTCCGCTACGTGGCAGAGCCGAATCCCTGAACGTGGCGACAGCCGCAACGGTATGTCTCTATGCAACATCGAGGGCGCAGCGTTAGGGTATTCGTTAGCGCAGATCATCGTGCAGGTTTTGATTGTTCGGAGCGGGAAATCATCGTGCTCTTATCCAAGCTGAGGTAGACATGTCGAAAAGCAACCTGTCCGCAGGCCTGAAGGTCCGCCACCTGACCATGATGGGCCTTGGTTCAGCGGTTGGTGCGGGTCTCTTTGTCGGTGCGGGACAGTCCATCGCCACTGCTGGTCCTGGAGTCCTTGTCTCGTACGCCCTTGCTGGACTCGTGGTTGTTTCCGTGATGTTCATGCTTGGCGAGATGGCGAGTGCCAAGCCTTCCTCAGGAGCGTTCTCCACCTATGCCGAAGAGGGCGTGGGGAAGTGGGCAGGATTTGCGGTTGGCTGGATCTACTGGTTCATGCTCATCATGGTGCTGGGCGTGGAAATCCTCGCGGCAACCTCCATCATGGCCACGTGGACTCCCGTACCGCAGCCAGTGATCGCACTCGTGCTCATCGCGCTGTTCGCCGCGGTGAACCTGATTGGCGTTCGACAGTTCGGCGAGATGGAGTTCTGGTTTGCGGCCATAAAGGTAGCGGCCATCATTGCGTTCCTTGTGATCGGAGCGTTGGCGCTGATCGGTGTTCTGAATGCACCAGAGGGAGCCGGACTGTCCCGACTGTTCAACGGTGAGGGCGGCTTTTTCCCAACCGGTGCATCCGGGGTGGCAGCCGGTCTGCTGGCCGTGATGTTCGCTTTTGGAGGCATCGAGATCATCACGATCGCGGCTGCTGAAGCCACCAACCCACAGGATTCCATCAGCCGCGCAACGTTCTCGATCATCGGTCGGATCCTGTTCTTCTACCTGGGATCGGTATTCATCATCCTGACCGTGCTGTCCTGGAATGATCCCGCCATCGCGGACAAAGGCGCTTTTGTGGCAGTTCTCGAAGCCATCAATGTGCCGGGCGCGGCCAAGGTCATGGAAGTGATCATCGTCATCGCGCTCCTCTCCGCCTTCAACGCTCAGATCTATGGCACCTCCCGTATGGCCTATTCGTTGTCTGAGCGCGGCGAGGGCAACAGGGTGCTCCTCGCGGTCTCGAAGAACGGGGTCCCTTACGTTGCGGTGCTCGTTTCCGTGTTCTTCGCGGTCCTTGCAGTGATCTTGCACATGGTTGAAGGTGAGATGGCAGGAATCCTTCTGGACGCTGTCGGTGCATCGCTGTTGATCATTTGGTTCTTCATCGCGTTTTCGCAGATCCGACTACGGCCAAAGTACGAGGAACAGGGATTGCTTCGCCTGCGCACCTGGGCGCACCCGTGGCTTGGAATCGGCACGATGATGGCTATCGCTGCTTTCGGGATACTCATGCTGTTCAACGAGACCGGTCGCCGTAACCTGCTGCTGGCCCTCGTGATCTTCATTGTCATCGTGGGGATCTACGTCATCAAACAGGCAACGTCACGCCGTGACCGTGTGGACGCTTCAGCCTAGCGGCACCCATAAGGCATTAGAATGGACGATGGCCAAATCTAGCCTCGTTTGTAACGCCCTGAAAGGCACCTATGTCAACGCCTGAAACTGAAGAGAACGTAGCGTCGTTTTCCCCGCTCGATGAAGCTGCCGTGTCGGGAGCGCTTGAATCCGCTCTCGCCGCAGTAATCGCGGCAACGACCCTTGACGAACTCAAAGCCGTGCGCATTGCACACAGCGGCGACAAAAGTCCGCTTGCACTTGCGAACCGTGAAATCGGAAAACTGGAGCCCCAGGACAAAGCGAAGGCCGGCAAGCTCCTTGGACCGGTTCGAGGCAAGATCAACAAGGCGATCGCGGATCGTCAAGTGGTTCTTGAGGCTGAGCGTGATGAGCGCGCTCTGGTCGAGGAGGCTGTGGACGTCACGCTTCCGGTCAATCGGCGTTTCATAGGTTCCCGCCACCCACTGCAGTCTCTCCAAGAGAAGGTTCAGGACTTCTTCGTCTCAATGGGCTGGGAGATCGCGGAGGGACCTGAGATCGAAGCCGAATGGTTCAACTTTGACGCCTTGAACTTTGGGCCAGACCACCCGGCGCGTCAGATGCAGGACACGTTCTTCGTGCAGGGCATGCAGGACGAGTCAGGTGAAGGGGACTCGGGTCTGGTGCTGCGCACCCACACCTCCCCGGTGCAGGCACGAGCAATGCTTGAACGCGATCTGCCACTATATATCGCGTGCCCGGGAAAGACCTTCCGTACCGACGAACTGGATGCAACGCACACCCCTGTGTTCCACCAGGTTGAGGGCCTCGCGGTAGATAAGGGTCTCACCATGGCACATCTGCTGGGCACGCTCGACCATTTTGCCAGGGCGATGTTCGGTCCCGAAGCCAAGACTCGTATCCGCCCGTCGTTCTTCCCATTCACCGAGCCATCGGCCGAGATGGACCTGTGGTTCCCACAGAAGAAGGGTGGGCCAGGCTGGATCGAATGGGGTGGCTGCGGCATGGTCAACCCCAACGTTCTTAAGGCTGCGGGCATCGACCCCGATGAATACACGGGATTCGCGTTCGGAATGGGCCTTGAGCGCACTCTGATGCTGCGCCATGGCATCACCGACATGCACGACATCATTGAGGGAGACGTTCGCTTCTCCTCACAATTCGGAATGGACATCTGATGCCAAACATCGCACTTCCTTGGCTTGCTGAACACGTCGAGGTTCCGAGTGATCTGACCGCGGAAAGGCTGGCTGCGGCTCTGGTAAAGGTTGGGCTTGAAGAGGAAACGATTCACTCGTCCGGCGTAACCGGACCACTCGTTGTCGGCCGCGTGGTCTCGCTTGAAAAGGAGCCACAAAAGAACGGCAAGGTCATCAACTGGTGTCAGGTTGATGTTGGCCAGCACAACGTTCTTGACGGTGACGGTGCCCCAACGATCCCGCGCGGCATCATCTGTGGTGCGCAGAACTTCGTTGAGGGTGACTATATTGTGGCCGCATTGCCGGGCGCTGTATTGCCTGGTCCATTCCCCATCTCTTCGCGTAAGACCTATGGACACATCTCGGACGGAATGATCTGTTCGCAGCGGGAACTTGGCCTCGGTGATGACCACGCGGGAATCATCGTGCTGACCTCGATCGGTTTTGAGTCCGCAGAACTCAGCCCCGGTCAGGACGCGCTGGAACTTCTCGGTCTGAATGAGGAGATACTCGAAATCAACGTGACTCCGGACCGTGGCTACTGCTTCTCCATGCGCGGTGTCGCCCGCGAGTTTGCGCATTCAACCGGTGCCCGGTTCACCGACCCGGGACTGCGCAACGATCTGCCGGCACCAACCGCGGATGGATTTGCTGTCCTTGTTGAGGACGAGAGCCCAATTCATGGCAAGGTCGGGTGCGACCGCTTTGTCACTCGGATCGTGCGGGGCATCGATGCCTCGGCGCCAGCACCACGATGGATGCAAAAGCGCCTCGAACAGGCAGGTATGCGTCCCATCTCGCTTGCGGTTGACGTGACCAACTACGTCATGCTTGATCTCGGACAACCGCTTCACGCATACGATCTGGCTACTCTGGCTGCTCCCATCGTGGTGCGGCGTGCCCGTACGGGTGAGAAACTCACCACTCTTGACGATGTGACGCGCAGCCTTGACGAGCAGGACCTGCTCATCACCGACTCACCAGCCGGTGAACGCGGTTCGCGCGTGCTGGGACTCGCCGGCGTGATGGGCGGCGCTGAGACTGAGGTGTCGGGGTCGACCACAGACGTTCTCATTGAGGCTGCTCACTTTGAGCAGATATCCATTGCTCGCACTGCCCGTCGGCACAAACTGCCAAGTGAGGCTGCCAAGCGTTTTGAACGCGGGGTTGACCCACAACTGCCAGCCGTTGCCGCGCAGCGTGTTGTCGATCTGCTCGTCCAGTACGGTGGCGGCACTGCGGATAGTGCTGTCTTCGACGTGAACGAAACGGCTTCGGCTCCCGCTATCAAGTTCTCGCTGCGTGACCCTGAACGTCTGTGCGGCGTTGCATACACCGACGAGCAGGTTGTTGGGGTGCTCGAGCAGATAGGTTGCCAGGTAAACCCGGTACCCAACTCCTCGATTGTGGACGTTGTTCCGCCATCATGGCGACCGGACTTGACTGGTGCTGCTGAGCTCGTCGAGGAGGTGGCGCGTCTGGTCGGTTACGATCAGATTCCGTCGATTCTCCCGGTCGCCCCTGCTGGTGGTGGGTTGACTGCCGCTCAAAAAGCACGGCGCACGGTGTCTCGGGCTCTGGCTGAGGCGGGTTACACCGAGGTCTTGACCTATCCATTTGTGAGTCAGGCGCACTATGACGAACTAGGGCTTCCAGAAGACGACGAGCGTCGCGTGAGTCTTGCGCTACGCAATCCGCTTGCAGGGGATCGTCCACTGATACGGACGAACCTTCTGGTTACGCTGTTGGACGCCGCACGCCGTAACGTTGCACGTGGAAACTCCGATGTCGCGCTGTTTGAACAGTCGCTCGTGACTCGCCCAACAAAAGACCTACCGGTAGCCCCGCAGCTACCCCCAGCGATCAAACCATCGGATGAGGAACTTGCCGCCCTGCATGCGGGAGTTCCTGCTCAACCACGTCACGTGGCGGGTGTCATCGCCGGAGCGGCAACCCCGTCGGGCTGGTGGGGTAATGGGCGTGCGGCCGACTGGACCGACGCGTTTGCTGCGGTTGATCTGATTGCCCAGCGCGTTGGCGTATCTGTGCGACGTGTTGCGGACAACGCCCAGGCTCCGTTCCATCCGGGACGCTGCGCGCGCTTTGAGACCGAAAACGGTGTTGTGCTCGGCTACGCGGGCGAACTGCACCCGCGCGTCATTGAAGCGTTCTCATTGCCTGCCCGCGCCGTCGCCTTCGAGATTGACTTGGACGCATTCGTTGCAGCCCAGCCAGAAGACCCGTACCAAGCGCGGGAGGTTTCAACCTACCCCCTTGCGAAGGAAGACATCGCTTTGGTCGTTGACATGGATGTTTCTGCTCAGGAACTGCGCGAGGCCGTCATCGAGGGTGCAGGAGACGCTCTTGAGTCTCTCGAACTCTTTGACGTGTTCCATGGAGAGCAGGTCGGCGAGGGCAAGAAGTCGCTTGCATTCGCGTTGCGTTTGAGGGCCTCGGACCGTACGCTCACCGCGGAAGACACTGCGGCAATCCGTGAATCGGCAGTGAAGGTAGCGGCAACGCGGTTTGGTGCGGTGCTGCGCGCCTGATAGTCGGGGCTGGACAAAAACGCAAAGGTCCGCAACCCAACCGGGTTGCGGACCTTCATGTTTGTCGTGGACGGGTTCTCCTAAGCCTGATCGGTCGGAATATCGGGACCCTGGACGACACACTCCACGAATGGTGGCAGGAACGAGTAGGAGACCTCGGCAGAGACGTCTGGGTGCTCGTTCAGCGCCTCGCAAGGCTGCGCGCGGTTGTTGTGATAGATCGCGGCCATGCATATACATGCAATCAGGGTCGATATGCCCCACAGGATGAAAGTTGACTTTCTGCGCGGTGAGTCGTTCCCAGCAGTGTAGGGATTGTAGCCGGATGGCGGGATTGACAATGTGTTTCCTTTATCTGAATCGCAGTTGAAAAGCGCGTAATAGATGGTTGTCTCGCAGGGGCGTCTGTATTTCAACGCACGAGTGTCCTGTGTCGCACATCATATTCCACGATGTGAAAGATTGGGTTTCGCCCCGCCAATCCACTGTGTTTATTCTCAATGAAGTGTATTGTTATGCACATGGTTTACAGTGTCGCAGTTGCAGGAGCGAGCGGTTACGCAGGCGGAGAGATCCTGCGCATCCTTGCCGATCACCCGGAAATCGAGATTGGGGCGGTCACGGCGCATTCAAATGCGGGAACCCCACTCGGTCAGCATCAACCGCATATCCGCGGATTGGCCGACCGTATCTTGAAACACACCACTGTAGAGAATCTATCAGGGCACGACATCGTTGTTCTAGCGTTGCCGCACGGTGCCAGTGGTGAAATAGCAGCGCAACTTCCTGCCGAGACCCTGGTCGTGGACTTGGGCGCGGATCACCGCCTCGAGAGCGCGGCTGACTGGGAGGAGTACTACGGTAGCGCTCACGCCGGTACCTGGACCTACGGGATGCCGGAGCTGATCATCGGCGTGGGTGACCGGCAGCGTTCACAACTCACACAAGCGCGGCGGATCGCAGTTCCCGGATGCAACGTGACGGCAGTCACGCTCGGCGTGCAGCCTGGTATTGCGACAGGTCTGGTGTCGGCCACCGATATCGTTTCGGTCTTGGCCGTGGGGTATTCGGGGGCAGGCAAGGCGTTGAAGCCGCACCTACTCGCCTCGGAGGCCTTGGGCAATGCGGTCCCATATGCGGTGGGCGGAACGCATCGTCATATCCCGGAGATCGGCCAGAACCTGAAGAAGGCGGGTGCCCAGCACTTCTCAATCTCGTTTACGCCCGTTCTCGTGCCGATGTCGCGTGGCATCTTGGCCACGACAACCGCTCAGCTTGCCCCCGGAGTTGCTGAGCCGACTGATGAGCAACTGCATGCGATCTGGAGTGCGGCATACGCTGACGAACCGTTCATGCAGGTGCTGCCACAGGGTGTGTGGCCGACAACGGCACCGACTGTTGGTGCGAATACTGCGCACATTCAGGTTGGCTGGGACAAGAAGGCCAAGCGTGTGGTGACCGTATGCGCAATCGATAACCTGGTCAAGGGAACTGCGGGCGCTGCGGTGCAGTCGATGAACGTGGCTCTTGGCCTACCAGAAGATCTTGGTTTGACGATTCAGGGAGTAGCGCCATGACCGTGACCACGCCACAGGGTTTCAGGGCGGCCGGTATCGCCGCAGGAGTCAAGGCATCGGGAAACAAGGATGTCGCCGTTGTCATCAATGATGGACCGTTGGATGTTGCCGCAGCGGTTCTCACCTCGAATCGGGTCCATGCCGCACCCGTCGCCTGGACCCGTCAAGCCGTGGCGGACGGACGAGCACGCGCGATCGTGCTCAACTCTGGTGGCGCGAATGCCTGCACCGGCCCAGACGGCTTCGCTGACACGCACCGCACTGCGGAGTATCTTGCTCAGAGACTCGACATCTCTGCGCAGGACGCGCTCGTGTGTTCCACAGGGTTGATCGGGGTGCGTTTGCCGATGGATAACCTGTTCTCCGGAATCGACACGGCGCTCGCCGGGCTGTCAGTGGATGGCGGCTCGGATGCCGCTGACGCGATCATGACCACGGACACGGTCTCCAAGACCGCTGTTTTCGCAGGTGCTGGCTGGTCCATTGGAGGCATGGCCAAGGGCGCGGGCATGTTGGCTCCCGGATTGGCGACGATGCTGTGCGTGATCACGTCGGATGCGGTGGTGTCTGCGGCTGTGGCCGATGCGGCTCTGCGCGCCGCCGCACGGGTCACGTTTGATCGGGTGGATTCGGATGGATGCATGTCCACGAATGACACCGTTGCGCTACTCGTTTCCGGCGCCTCACACAAGGAGGTGAGTGCGGAAGAGTTCACGAGCGCGCTCACCCAGGTGTGTGCGGACCTCTCTCGCCAACTGGTCGCGGACGCTGAGGGCGCTTCTCACGATATCGCGGTGAAGGTGGTCAACGCATCGAGTGAGGATGCAGCGGTTGCCGTTGCCCGTGCGGTGACGCGTTCGAACCTGTTCAAGGCCGCGATGTTCGGTAACGACCCAAACTGGGGTCGCGTTCTGTCGGCGGTGGGTACGGTGCCGGAGGACGTTGCTCCGTTCAACGCGAATCTGCTTGACGTCTCGATCAACGGCGTTCAGATCTGCCGCGCGGGAGGAGTGGGGGAAGACCGAGAACTCGTGGACCTCGCCTCCAACCGCGAGGTGCACGTGGAGATCGACCTGCACGCAGGAGATGCCACAGCGACAGTCTGGACCAATGACCTCACCCACGACTACGTTCACGAGAACAGCGCATACTCATCATGATCATCGAAGACAACGGAATCGATCCGTCCGCAGACCTCACCCCGATCCAAAAAGCTGAGGTTCTGCTTGAGGCCCTCCCATGGCTGCAACAGTTCAAGGGCGCCCTCGTAGTGATCAAATATGGTGGCAACGCCATGATCGACGAGGAACTCAAAGCAGCGTTTGCCCAGGACATGGTGTTCCTTAAGCACATGGGCCTGCAGCCCGTCATCGTTCACGGCGGCGGCCCTCAGATCTCCGAGATGCTCGGCCGGCTGGGAATCGAGAGTGAGTTCCGCGGTGGGTTCCGCGTGACCACGCCCGAGGCGATGGACGTTGTGCGTATGGTCCTCACGGGAAAGGTCTCGCGTGAACTGGTGGGACTGCTCAACGCGCACGGACGCTACGCAGTGGGACTGTCTGGTGAGGATGGTGGACTGTTCCAAGCACGCCGCCGCACCGCAACGGTCAACGGGGAGTCCGTGGACGTGGGACTCGTCGGTGACGTGGTCAAGGTAAACCCACAGGCAGTTTCCGACCTTCTCGCAGCGGGACGCATCCCGGTCGTGTCAACCGTCGCCCCAGACATTGACGATCCGACAACGGTCTTGAACATCAACGCGGATACGGCAGCCTCGGCGCTCGCGGTAGCGCTCGGTGCCCGCAAGTTGATTGTGCTCACCGATGTCGAGGGACTGTACACGAACTGGCCCGACAAGGGCTCGCTGGTCAGCCAGATTGCTGCAAGCGAACTCGCGCAACTCCTACCGACCCTTGAAAGTGGAATGGTCCCCAAGATGGAGGCCTGCCTCCGCGCTGTTGAGGGCGGTATCAGCGAGGCCCACGTCATTGACGGACGAATCGCACACTCAATCCTTATGGAGGTCTTCACCTCAAAGGGTATCGGCACGATGGTGATCCCCGACGGGAGCATGAAATGACCCAGCAAACCTCACAAGACAGCGCACTGACCCCCCAGCCCCACAGTGCACGCGGCAGCGCAGCATCGAAACCGGCCGCAACCGGAATCCTCGACACCCCGCACACCAACGCGGAGTGGACCGCGCAGTATGGCGCAGCGATCATGGACACCTTCGGTCTACCGCAGCGTGTGCTCGTGCGCGGTGAAGGACCGTACGTGTGGGATGCCGATGGCAAGCGATACCTCGATCTGCTTGCCGGAATCGCGGTGAACGCGCTCGGACACGCACACCCCACCCTGACCGCAGCGATCTCCGCGCAATTGGGCACGCTGGGCCATGTATCAAACTTCTTCGGCACACCCACCCAGATATCCCTCGCACACGCACTGCTCAACATCACTGGCGCGCCAACCGGGTCAAAGGTGTTCTTCACCAACTCGGGTGCAGAGGCCAACGAAGCCCTGTTCAAGATGGCCCGCAAAACTGGACGCAAGCGGATCCTCGCACTTGAAGGCTCATTCCACGGCCGGACCATGGGAGCCCTCGCACTCACCTCGAAGCAGGCCTATCGGGAGCCGTTTGAACCGCTTCCAGGAGGCGTGGAGTTCCTGCCCTTCGGCGATGTCCATGCACTCGAAGAAGCATTCGCGACATCAGGTGACGACGTGGCAATGCTCATCGTCGAACCCCTGCAGGGCGAGGCTGGAGTGCGCCCACTACCAGCCGGATACCTCACCAAAGCCCGCGAACTGACTACCCAACACGGTGCACTCCTCGCAATCGATGAGGTGCAAACCGGGATCGGGCGCACCGGAACATGGTTTGGATATCAACACCACCATATCGGTGGTGGCATCCAACCAGACGCCATCAGCCTTGCCAAAGGACTCGGCGGAGGATTCCCCATCGGAGCCGTGGTCGCCTACGGCGAGCACGCAGCAACCCTGCTCACCCGTGGACAACACGGAACCACCTTCGGCGGAAACCCGGTCGCAGCCGCAGCGGCACTCGCCACTCTCGGCGTGCTCGAACGCGATCACGTCTTGGACAACGTCACGCAACTCGGCACACACATCCGAGGCCAACTCGTCGCCAAGCAACACCCACTCATCAAAGACGTGCGCGGTGAAGGACTGCTCATCGCACTCCAACTGACCGGGGACTTCTCGGCCAAGATCGCTGCACGCGCCCTAGACGCGGGCTTCATCGTGAACGCGGTCAACCCAAGCGCAATCAGGCTCGCGCCACCACTGAACCTGTCCCCGGCACAAATCCAACCCTTCCTTGATTTCATCGACCATCTGCCACAGTTCGAGGCCGAGCTGGAAACGGAGCAACCATGACCCGCCACTTCCTCCGCGACGACGACCTGACACCCACCGAACAACGCGAAGTGCTCGAACTCGGGCTCGCCCTCGCGCAAGACCGTTACCTCAAACGCACCTTCGAGGGACCGCGAGCCGTCGCCATCATCTTTGACAAGCCATCGACACGCACCCGCGTCTCCTTCTCCACGGGAGTCGCCGAGATGGGCGGCTACCCACTCGTGATCGACGCCGCAGGCTCGCAACTCGGCCGGGGCGAGCCCATAGCCGACACCGCACGAGTCCTCACCCGCCAAGCCTCAACCATCGTGTGGCGCACCTTCGGCCAGGAAAACGTCGAGGAAATGGCGGCACATTCGACCGTCCCCGTCATCAACTCCCTGACCGACCAGTTCCACCCCTGCCAGATCCTCGCGGACCTGCTCACAGTGGCACAGCACAGGGGAGGAGTCGACGCACTCAAGGGTCAAATCCTGACCTACGTCGGAGACTGCGCCAACAACATGGCCCACTCCTACCTGCTCGGGGGAGCCACAGCAGGCATGCACGTACGCGTTGGCGGACCCGCAGGCTACCTACCAGACCCACAGATCGTTGCCGACGCCGAGAAAATCGCGGCGCAAACCGGCGGCTCAATTCTGGTCACCACCGACCCGGCGCAGGCGCTCGCAGGCGCGAATGTGATCGCCACGGACACCTGGGTGTCGATGGGTGATGAAGACTCCGCTGATGAGCGTTCCCTGCCGTTTGTGCCGTTTCAGGTCAACGGGGAAGCCATGAAGATCGCGGCACCAGACGTGCTCTTCCTGCACTGCCTGCCCGCATACCGCGGCAAGGAAGTCACCGCCGAGGTCATTGACGGACCACAGTCCGTTGTCTGGGATGAGGCGGAAAACCGTCTCCACGCACAAAAAGCACTCATGGCCTGGCTGGTGGAGAACTCATGAGCCAACTAGGACCAGGTTCCGTCCCCGCGACGAAGGCAGCCCGCCACGCCCGAATCGTACACATCCTGGGTGACCAGTCGATCCACTCCCAGGCTGAGCTTGCCAAGGCACTCGCCGAGGACGGTCTCTATGTCACGCAGGCCACGCTGTCGCGCGACCTGATCGAACTGCGTGCGGAGAAGATTCGCGACGAGTCGGGTGGTCTGGTCTACTCGGTTGCGCAGGAGGGAACAGATCCCGCGCGCGTCGCGCGCGAAACGGCAGCCTCCCTTGCTCGATTGGCGCGGCTGTGTGCCGAAATGCTGATCTCGGCTGAGAGTTCAGGAAGTTTTGTCGTGCTGCGGACACCGCCGGGTGCCGCTCAGTATTTTGCGTCGGTGATCGACACCACCGGAATCCGGGGCGTGATGGGCACGATCGCCGGTGACGACACCGTGCTCGTGATCGCCCGAGACAGTGTGCCCGGCAAGGATATCGCCGCACGATTCGTTTCGCTGGCGAGTGAGGGACTCGGCGAAACCTCTGCGGGATAACGCCTACGCCTATCCTTTGGACACAGAAGTAACTAGGTTTGTAACAGTTGAGATTATTGCGGCAGACCGACCCCATTGAGAAAGAGATGAAACGATGACTGAACGCGTTGTACTGGCCTATTCAGGTGGCCTCGACACGTCCGTTGCAATCGGCTGGATTGCTGAAGCCACCGGCGCTGAGGTGATCGCTGTCGCGGTTGACGTAGGCCAGGGCGGTGAAGACCTCGAGGTCATCCGCCAGCGCGCACTCGACTGTGGCGCGGTTGAAGCCTATGTTGCTGATGCCCGCGAGGAGTTCGCAACCGAGTACTGCATGCCCGCACTGCGCGCGAACGGCCTATATCTTGACCGTTACCCGCTGGTGTCTGCACTCTCACGTCCGACCATCGTGAAGCACCTCGTGCGTGCCGCACGCCAGTTCGATGCCACCACTGTCGCACACGGCTGCACCGGTAAGGGCAACGACCAGGTGCGGTTCGAGGTCGGCATCACCTCACTTGCACCAGACCTCAAGTGCATCGCGCCGGTTCGCGATCTCGCACTGACTCGTGAGAAGGCAATCGCCTACGCGGAGAAGCACGATCTACCCATTGAGACCACCAAGCACAACCCGTTCTCGATTGACCAAAACGTGTGGGGACGCGCCGTTGAGACCGGATTCCTTGAGGACATCTGGAACGGTCCAACCAAGGACGTGTACAACTACACTGACGACCCAACCTTCCCGCCGGTTGCAGACGAGGTTGTCATCACGTTCGAGCGCGGTGTTCCAGTAGCAATCGATGGTGTGGCTGTCACTCCATTGCAGGCGATTCAGGAGATGAACCGTCGTGCCGGCGCCCAGGGTATCGGACGCATCGACATCGTCGAGGATCGCCTTGTCGGTATCAAGTCCCGTGAAATCTACGAGGCTCCAGGAGCAATTGCACTGATCGCAGCGCACCAGGAACTCGAGAACGTCACCCTTGAACGCGAGCAGGCTCGCTTCAAGCGCCAGGTTGAGCAGCGCTGGACTGAACTCGTGTACGACGGCATGTGGTTCTCGCCGCTCAAGCGCTCGCTCGACTCTTTCATCGACGACACCCAGCGCTACGTCTCCGGTGACATTCGTATGACCCTGCACGGTGGACGCGCAACCGTGACCGGACGTCGTTCGGAGTCCTCGCTCTACGACTTCAACCTCGCCACCTATGACGAGGGGGATTCATTCGACCAGAGCCAGGCACGTGGCTTCATCGAGATCTACGGTTTGCAGGCAAAGCTGTCTGCTGCTCGTGACGTGAAGTTCGGCAACGGTGTTGACCTGTCCGGCTTCACCCTGAACACGGACAAGTGATTCATCATGACTGACCGCGAAGAAAGCACTTCGCAGCCAGTCGGCACGGAGGCGGCTGACGCAGCCGCCTCCGGCGAGCGGGTATCCCTGTGGGGTGGACGCTTCGCCGGTGGACCGGCCGACGCTCTGGCTGCTCTGTCCAAGTCCACCCACTTTGACTGGCGCCTTGCTGGTCAGGACATCGCTGGTTCGAAGGCCCACGCACGTGTCTTGCACGCGGCTGGGCTACTCACCGCCCAAGAACTTGAGGGCATGCACGACGCCCTCGACGACCTGTGGGCAGATGTCCAAAACGGCGTGTTCGTGGCGGCAGATGACGACGAAGACGTACACACCGCACTTGAGCGCGGCCTGATCGAACGGGCCGGCACCGAATTGGGCGGCAAGCTCCGTGCAGGACGTTCCCGTAACGACCAGATCGCCACGCTCGTACGTATGTATCTGCGGGAGCAGGCGAAGGAGGTCAGCAACCTCGTGCTCGATGTTGTGGATGCTCTTATCGCACAGGCGCAAGAACAGCCGAATGCGCCGATGCCAGGACGTACACACCTACAGCACGCTCAACCCGTACTGCTTGCACATCATCTGCTGGCGCACGCATGGCCGATGCTGCGTGACGTTGACCGGTTCATCGACTGGGATCTGCGCGCCGCTAAGTCGCCGTACGGTTCGGGCGCGTTGGCAGGGTCATCCCTCGGTCTTGACCCCGCTGCGGTTGCTACCGACCTCGGGTTTGACGGTCCGGTCGAGAACTCGATTGACGGCACGGCATCGCGCGACGTCGTCGCCGAGTTCGCTTTCGTTGCTTCGATGCTCGCCATCGATCTGTCGCGCCTGTCCGAGGAGATCATCATCTGGAACACGAAGGAATTCGGGTTTGTCACTCTGGATGATGCCTTCTCTACGGGTTCCTCGATCATGCCGCAGAAGAAGAACCCGGATATCGCGGAACTTGCACGAGGCAAGGCTGGTCGTATCATCGGTGACCTCACCGGACTGCTCACCACCCTCAAGGGGCTACCGCTTGCATACAACCGTGACCTCCAAGAGGACAAGGAGCCAGTGTTCGACCAGATCGACACGCTCTCCATTCTCCTACCGGCCTTCGCGGGCATGGTCGCGACCATGAAGTTCGACACCGAGCGCATGGCCGAGTTGGCGCCGCAGGGATTCTCGCTCGCAACAGACATCGCCGAATGGCTGGTTCGCGAGGGCGTTCCATTCCGTATCGCACACGAGGTTGCAGGTTCGTGCGTTCGGGTCTGCGAGGAACGAGGCATTGAACTGTGGGACCTCAGCGATGCAGATCTCGCCGAGATCTCGGAGCACCTCACCCCAGCGGTGCGTTCAGTGCTGTCCGTTGAAGGCTCGCTTGGTTCCCGCAATGCAGTGGGCGGAACCGCCCCGGAGCGTGTCGCCGAGCAACTCGAACAGGCAAAGGAACAGGTTGCAGAGTTCCGGTACTGGGTCAACGGCTAACAAGCTTAAAAATGGGTGAAGGGTGGTTCAGAGCACATGTGCTGAACCACCCTTCACCGTTGTCAACACTTCTGGCTGGCCTTCCACGCCCTCTAATACTAAATGAAGTGGCCTGTCGCCTAGGTGTTGTGGCACCCTGAATGGGTTATGGCTACAGATCCCACAACATTGAGCGAACTCCTTGAGTTCATCCGCAACCGTCCACAACGCGACATCGGCCTGGTGTGCGTGGACGGTCCTGCCGGATCAGGCAAGACCACACTCGCTGCCCAGATTGCCCGCGAACTTCACGCGCAAACCATCCACATGGATGACCTCTACGAAGGCTGGGAAGGCATTGCGCAGGGTGCCCATAACCTCAACAAGTGGATACTCGAACCACTCGCAGCGGGCCGAGACGGTGAATATCAACGATACGACTGGCACCTCGGTGAGTTCGCGGAGCGGCACCGCGTGCCGCGTGCATCGTGGCTGGTAGTTGAAGGCTGTACGAGCGCAACCAGACTCGTCGACAAGCACGATCCCTTCATCATCTGGGTTGAAGCCGATGATGAAACAAGACTTGACCGCGGTCTAGAACGCGATGGCGAGCATCTGCGTGATCACTGGCTCACCTTTATGGACACCGAAGCGCGGATCTATGCCGAGAACGCAACCCGTGACCGGGCGCATATTCACCTCGACGGATTTGGTCAGATTACTGCCCGCAGCATGTGAGATCACAGACAATAAAGTTCAGGTTTCACGGCGAAAACAGGCACACTAGTAGGGGCGCGTTAACGCGCCACGCAATCCCAATCGGGTGTCACCATTTTTACAAGGAGATACGGTGAACAACGTTCTTGACGAACTACAATGGCGCGGGCTGGTTTCCCAGACCACGGACATTGAGGCGCTACGCGAAGCTCTTGAGAACGGGCCGATCACCTACTATTGCGGATTCGACCCAACGGCGCCGTCACTGCACCACGGGCACCTCGTGCAGCTCGTGCTGCTCCGTCACCTGCAACTTGCCGGACACAAGCCCATCGCGCTCGTCGGCGGGGCGACCGGCCTCATCGGTGACCCGCGCATGTCGGGAGAGCGTGTGCTCAACTCCCGTGAGATCGTTGCAACCTGGGTGGACCGTCTAAGGGAGCAGATATCACGGTTCCTCTCGTTTGAAGGCGATAACGCAGCCACCATGGTCAACAACCTGGACTGGCACGGTTCATTGAGCGCGCTCGACTTCCTGCGCGATGTGGGCAAGCACTACCGGCTTGGCACGATGCTTGCAAAAGACACCGTTGCGCGCCGTCTGGCCTCAGACGAGGGCATCTCGTTTACCGAGTTCAGCTACCAGATCCTGCAGGGCATGGACTTCCTCGAACTCAACCGTCGCCACGGCTGCACCCTCCAAACCGGAGGAAACGACCAGTGGGGCAACCTGCTCTCGGGCGTCGACCTTATTCGTAAGGCTGACAAGAAGTCGGTGCATGCTCTGACCACGCCACTCATCACCAAGTCGGACGGCACCAAGTTTGGTAAGTCCGAAGGCGGTGCCGTGTGGCTCGACCCGGAGATGATGTCACCGTACGCGTTCTACCAGTTCTGGCTGAACTCCGCGGACGAGGACGTGATCGGCTGGCTCAAGACCTTCACGTTCCGTACCCAGGAACAGATCGCGGAACTCGAACAGTCACTCGTTGAGAAGCCATTCCTGCGCGAGGCACAGCGCGCGCTCGCAGGTGATGTGACTACTCTCGTTCACGGCGAGAGGGCTACTGAACAGGCAATCGCTGCTTCTGCCGCCTTGTTTGGAAAGGGCGAGTTCTCCGGCCTGGACGTTCAGACTCTGGACGGGGTGACCGCTGAACTGCCAAAAGCACAGGTCGCCGTGGGCGGTTCTATCGCTGATGCACTTGTAGAGTCTGGACTCGAAAAGGGTAAGAGCGCTGCCCGCCGAGCCATTTCCTCGGGTGGCGTGTACGTCAACAACGAGAAGATTGCAGATGAGGACGCTGTTTTCACCGCTGATCAGGTGCTCGCCGATAAGTGGGTCATGATCCGCCGCGGTAAGAAGAACTGGGCTGCCGGTCAGGTTTCTTAATCGGCTCTTAAGCGGTCCTTGCCTGCTTGGTGTTGCGCCTCGCAGGCAGGGACTGCTTTTGTGTAGGTCGCTGATTGGCGACGACTCGGCGGTCTTCGTGTCACTGCGCCTTCCAGCGCTTCTGGTTGGGGTGCTACGGACAGGAACTGTGTCAGGCCTCACCCGTTTGCCGGTAGCGGATGGGTGGGATGAATGTGTAATGTTTATCGAGTCGCCGCGACAGGTACGAAAAGTAAAAGAATTTGAGCCTTTGGTGCGTGGTTAGCGTGCGTATCTCTTCTTAGTCCATTCGGATGTAGCAGCCTCAAATTGTGGTTCAGATCGCAGTGGTGTGGTTTGCTTCGATAAGACGGTATGGAATAGGGTTGAGAGGTTGCCCCGGTTCGGGTTCCTGCTGTTGTGGTGGGGGTTTGGGTTGGTGTGTGGTTGTTGTTTGATATCTCAATAGTGTGTTTGA
>NZ_JBHUOP010000005.1:0-224349 GCF_042683685.1 Populibacterium corticicola
GGGGTTCCGTCTTGGTCACCCGATGGGGTTCCGTCTTGGTCACCTGACGGGGTTCCGTCTTGGTCACCCGATGGGGTTCCGTCTTGGTCACCCGATGGGGTTCCGTCTTGGTCACCTGACGGGGTTCCGTCTTGGTCACCCGATGGGGTTCCGTCTTGGTCACCCGATGGGGTTCCGTCTTGGTCACCTGACGGGGTTCCGTCTTGGTCACCTGTCTCGTTGCCGGTGTCAGGTTCTGTGATTGTGAGGATATGTGAGTCAGTACGGTCGGATTCGTCAATCGCGGTGACTGTGATTGCGCCAACTGGAAAATTTTCCGTGGAGACCGTGGCCGTGAAATTACCTACATCGTCCACGGTCGCAGTGCCAATGATCAGATCTCCGTCCGCACCAGGAATAGTCAACGTGACAGTCGATCCTGGCGTGAACCCGATACCAGAAACTTCAACATCTTCACCGTGTTCAACGGACTCTGGTTCGATTGTGAGTGCGGGATCAACCAAATCTGGCAACCTAATGAACGTATTTCCTAGGGAAACTCGCGCAAATTGGCTTGGAACTGATCGGAACAAACTAACCTCAAGAGCGGCATGGTTTTGCCCCACCGAAGTGTAGGGATTCGGCGTGGCTAACTTACCGGTTTCGTTCTGTACGCCGTAAAGACTGTTCACACGGATTCCGATCAACTCTGAGAAAACCTCGAGAACAGGATCTGTTAACGCAACGACAGGAACAATGAGTTGGTCCGTAATGTTACCGACAAGAGTGTCGCTGATCGAGTCATCGCCAAAGAATAAGGTTTCTAAGGCCTCACCCAGCGGAGTCAGCAGTTCATTCGCAGGAACCGTTATACCGACTTCTTGGTACGCAAGAATTGTGTATGCTCTGATCGTTGCCGTGTCTTCTTCACCTGAAATAATCTCCTCAAGTGTGCCCGCTACGGAAACTTCTAGACCAGCGCCAACCCCAAAATTCTCTTGTCTAGCAGTTACTGAAATCTCGAGTTCCACTGCGTTGAGGGCAAGTTGGACGGAGTCAGTGAGTTGTCTAGAAACTATGTCTAAGGCGTCTGAAACCGCTTCCGCAATTAAGGTCGCAGTTTCGTCGTCTATGAGGTCTGCGTTGTACGAGCGATCGTTGAGTTGTAGAAGTGAGTTCACATCAACTGAGACAGTACCATCAGCTATGTTGACCGAAACATCATCTGTTCCGTAACTTGTCGACAAGATTTCATTGATAGTGTCGCGGATCTCGCTTCTGACCTCGACATTAATATCGAGTTCTGTCCCTAAGATGGCTAGGACAGGGTTTAGCAGATCAATAGCGGAAAGAGCGCTTTCAAATGCATCACTGACCGCTGAAACGGTTCCGTCAACAATGTCCCCTGCACTCTCGGCAAGGCTTGTACCAGCGGCTGCGATGCCGGGGATCTGAAAGTTCAGTTTTGCGTCTGCGATGTTGTAGTCTGTGGAGTTCACCAGCCTATCGGCTGTGGCTTCAGCTGACGCAGAAATCGCACCGAATTCGAGTTCGATGTTTCCGAGAGTTTCGGCGACTGCAGGAGCATATAATCCGAAAACCTCTGAAAGGTCGAAAGTGGCGTTACTGGGAAACTCTGACGCCTCATCGCCGACAGCAATGGCACCGGAGTTGGAGACCGCTCCGGACGCACCTCGAGCGGCTGTAGGGGTTGTTTGGGCAAACTGGTTTACTGCACCAACTGCCAAGATGCCTTGATCACCGAACAAGTTGATTTGACCGATGCTTAGTGAGAGTGCCTCGAACGCCTCAGCACCTAAAGGCTGTCGCTGAGTATCGGGCGTCGAGTCTAGTGGACGGCTGCGATACGCAGAACTGAGATTAGCGATGTTCTCTAGGTTGCCACCGAGGAGTGCCAGTTCAATGAAATCGCCTGAAGCTTCATGTGTCTGACTTGTGTCTGCAACTCGCGCTGTTGCGGGTGCAGCAGCCAGTGATAGTGCGCTGGCTGTAGATACGACTGCGATCAGTCCTGTGATTTTCTTGGCCCAAGTTTTCAATCGAGGGCGGGGTGGGGGTGGGGCATGTGTCTTCATGAGATTCCCTTCGAGTGCGATCTCGTACGAACTTGTCGTGAAAGCGAATGGAATGCGGCGTTGCATTCCTGCTGGGAATCTTATTAGGACCAAAGGCCTAAAGGGGTTTAAGGATGGGTGAAGAAATTATGTCGACAAGCGTTTAACCGATACTGGTCTGCAAATATAAACAAGGCAATTAATCCCAATTCACCCACATTTTAATGTATTTTACATATAAAAATAACATGCTTCATTAGTGAAATAAAAAAGAGAGGCAACAATGTCGCCTCTCTTTCTCAAGTAAATTACCGATAAATTACCGGTATAATTTACTAACGTCTCGTACTGCGCCCTTGTCGGCGGAAAGTGCCATTGCGGCATAAGCGCGCAGTGCCGCGGAGACCTTACGCTCACGGTTCTTTGGCTGCCATGGGCGCTCGGAGGCCTCCATCTTGGCGCGACGCTCAGCGATGACCTCGTCTGGAACGAGCAGCGTGATGGAGCGTGAGTTCACGTCGATCTCGATCTCGTCATCGTTCTCGATCAGACCGATCACACCACCGGCTGCCGCCTCGGGTGAGACGTGACCGATGGAGATACCGGAGGAACCACCGGAGAAGCGACCGTCGGTGATGAGTGCACAGACCTTGCCGAGGCCGCGTCCCTTGATGAACGAGGTGGGGTAGAGCATTTCCTGCATACCTGGACCACCGGCTGGTCCCTCGTAGCGGACAACCACGACGTGACCTGGAAGAACCTGCTTGGACAGGATCTTCTCCACGGCCTCTTCCTGAGACTCGCACACGAGCGCGCGGCCCTTGAAGTGGAAGACGTCTGGGTCAACGCCGGCGGTCTTGAAGATAGCGCCGTCCTCGGCGATATTTCCGCGCAGTACGGCTAGACCGCCCTCGGCGGTGTAGGCGTGTTCAACGGAGCGGATGCAGCCACCTTCGGAGTCGGTGTCGAGCGATTCCCAGCGGTTATTCGTGGAGAATGCGAGGGTGGTGCGCACGCCACCGGGTGCGGCGTAGAACAACTCGGTTGCGACCGGGGTTGCCTTGCCTCCACGGATGTCCCAGTCGTCGAGCCATTCCTGCAGGGTGGGTGTGTGCACGGAGGTCACATTGGTTTCGAGTAGGCCGCCACGGTTCAACTCACCAAGCAGTGCGGGGATTCCACCTGCACGGTGGACATCCTCCATGTGGTAGTTCGGGTGGTTTGGAGCCACCTTGGAGATGCACGGTACGCGGCGTGAGATGTCCTCGATGTCCTCGAGGGTGAAGTCGAGTTCCGCTTCCTGTGCGGCTGCAAGGATGTGCAGCACGGTGTTGGTGGAACCGCCCATTGCAACGTCGAGGGCCATTGCGTTGTTGAACGCTGCCTTGTTTGCGATGTTGCGGGGAAGGATCGAGTCGTCGTCCTCGAAGTAGTAGCGCTCCGCCAGGCGCACGATGGTGCGGCCCGCTTCCTCGAACAGGGCGCGGCGCTTCTCGTGGGTTGCCAAGGTCGAACCGTTGCCCGGGAGGGAAAGCCCGAGAGCTTCGGTCAGGCAGTTCATCGAGTTTGCGGTGAACATGCCGGAGCACGAACCACAGGTTGGGCAGGCAGCCTCTTCGACCTTGGCCAGCGCCTCATCCGACACGTTGTCGTCAGCGGAGTAGTTGATCGCGTTCACGAGGTTGAGGTGGGTCTTGGCAACACCGTCCGCAACGACGACCTTTCCAGCCTCCATGGGACCACCGGAGACGAAGATCACTGGAATGTTCAGACGCAGTGAGGCGTTGAGCATGCCCGGGGTGATCTTGTCACAGTTCGAGATACACACGATTGCGTCCGCGCAGTGGGCCTCAACCATGTATTCGACCGAGTCAGCGATCAGATCGCGGGATGGCAGTGAGTACAGCATGCCGCCGTGTCCCATGGCGATTCCGTCGTCCACGGCGATGGTGTTGAACTCGCGGGGGATGCCGCCAGCGGCCTTGATCGCGTCGGAGACGATGCGTCCGACCGGCTGGAGGTGAGTGTGGCCTGGAACGAACTCGGTGAATGAGTTGGCAACTGCGATAATTGGCTTGCCAAAGTCATTACCGTCGACGCCGGCTGCGCGTAGTAGCGCTCGTGCACCGGCCATGTTCCTACCATGGGTAACTGTGCGGGATCGTAACTGTGGCATCGGAGCACTTCCAACTTCAACTAGGGCAAAAAACCGATTCAACTATCGTAGTACTGTCCATAGGTTGGGCGCCTGTTTGTTCACTCACTGAAACAAATGTCCGGTTGGCCCGCAGCACTATCTGAGTAACTCAAGACATAAGAAAAGGTCGCAATGAACCTCTCGGGAATTATCCCAGCACTCTTAGAGGACAACGCCGCGCGGGAGGTCATTCATTCCGTCCCGGCGCGTGGAGCACTAAACGTCGTGGTGAGCCCCGGTGTGCGTGCGCCTCTGCTGGCCGCAATGGCGGGGGCACGGGCGAGTTCGGGGCCGATTCCGCAGATTTCCGACGAGCCCTCGCGTCCTGTGGTGATTGTCACGGCAACAGGTCGTGAGGCTGACGAGCTGACGAACGCTCTGCGCTGTTATCTGCCATACGAGTCCGTTGCGTCCCTGCCTGCGTGGGAGACGCTGCCGCACGAGCGTCTGTCGCCACGCGCGGACACCGTGGCACGCCGCTTGGCCGTGTTCCGCAGGCTCGCTCACCCAACTGACGAGGGGATGACCGGACGGATCCGGGCACTTGTGATGCCGGTGCGTGCGCTGTTGCAGCCGGTTGTGGCTGGTTTGGGCGACCTCGAACCCGTACGCCTTCGAGCGGGAGATTCAGCAGACCTTTCCGAGGTGGCGGAAGCGCTAGCCAATGCGGCCTACGCTCGGGTGGACATGGTGGAGCGCCGCGGCGAGTTCGCGGTGCGCGGTGGCATCCTCGATGTCTTTCCTCCGACCGAGGCACATCCGTTGCGCGTGGAGTTCTGGGGCGATGAGGTTGAGGAGATCCGTAGTTTCGCGGTGGCCGACCAGCGCTCGCTTGAGATCGCCGAACAGGGTCTGTGGGCTCCGCCCTGTCGCGAGTTGCTGCTGACTGAGCAGGTGCGGGAACGGGCCGCTGAACTCGCGCAGACCTCAAGTGGCGGCGCCGCCGAGATGCTTGAGAAACTTGCGCACGGTGTTGCGGTTGAGGGCATGGAATCCCTTGCCCCGGCACTCGTGCAGAAGATGGTTCCCGTCGCCGACCTACTCGACCCCGAATCGCTCATTGTGCTCTGTGATCCCGAACGTATTCGGCGCCGGGCGCACGATCTGGTGGCAACGACCGAGGAGTTCCTCGCTGCAGCGTGGACTGGGGCTGCGGCTGGCGGAAAAACCCCAATCGATCTGTCCGCAGCATCGTTCCTGACGCTTGAGCAGGCTGAATACATCGCCTCCCAGCGTTCGCTTGGCTGGTGGGGTTTTGCCTCGTTCGGCCTCGGTGCGACGCCATTCCCTGAGGGCATGAGCGAGGAAGAGGCCCGCGAAGCCGACCTAGAGAAGCAACTGTTCGAGTCCCTGCAACAGGACGGAATCGAGCCCGCACGGGTACTGAAGATCAATGCCCGCGACGTGGAAACCTACCGCGGAGATCTCGACCGGGCGCTCGAAGACGTCAAATCACTGCAACGTGCAGGTTGGCGTCTGGTCATGGCGGCCGAGGGGCCGGGACCAGCTAAGCGACTCGTCGATAATTTTGGAAAACTCGATGTTCCAGCACGCCTCGACACAGACCTGACCGGTGATATTGAGGCTGGTGTCGTCCATGTGATCCCGTTCCCGGCAGGGACGGGATTCGTGGCCACTGACCTGCAGTTCGCGCTGTTCTCCGAGGCGGATCTCACTGGGCGCGTCGGAACCTCAACGCGCGACATGCGCAAGATGCCATCCAAACGACGCAATGTCGTGGACCCGCTGCAACTGCGCACCGGCGACTTCGTGGTGCACGAACAGCACGGTGTGGGCCGATTCATTGAGTTGACGCAGCGCGCGCTTGGCGGTGCGAATGCGGCCATACGTGAGTACATGGTGATCGAATACGCGGCATCCCGCAAGGGGCAGCCCGCCGACCGCCTGTTCGTGCCGATGGACCAACTCGACCAGATCACAAAGTACACGGGCGGCGAGGCACCAACCGTCAACAAGATGGGCGGCTCGGACTGGCAGAAAACCAAGTCCCGCGCCCGCAAGGCGATCCGGGAGATTGCGGGCGAACTGATCCGCCTGTACTCGGCGCGTCAGGCGACGCAGGGACACGCGTTCGCGCCAGACACCCCCTGGCAGCGTGAACTCGAAGATGCCTTCGCGTACATCGAAACCCCAGACCAGTTGGCCACGATCGACGAGGTCAAAGCCGACATGGAGAAGGAACTCCCCATGGACCGCCTCATCTGTGGTGACGTCGGGTACGGTAAAACCGAGATCGCGGTGCGCGCCGCGTTCAAGGCCGTGCAGGATGGCAAGCAGGTTGCGGTTCTCGTGCCCACAACCCTGCTCGTGCAGCAGCACTACGACACCTTCTCCGAGCGCTACGCCGGATTCCCCGTGACCGTGAAGGCGCTCTCGCGCTTCCAGTCCGACAAAGAGGCAAAGGCTATTCTCGACGACCTGTCCAAGGGCAAGGTCGATGTTGTGATCGGTACCCACCGCCTGCTCTCAGGATCGGTGCACTTCAAGGACTTGGGGCTTGTGATCATCGATGAGGAACAGAGGTTCGGGGTCGAGCACAAGGAAACCCTCAAGCAACTGCGGACCAACGTGGACGTGCTCGCGATGAGCGCAACCCCGATTCCGCGCACCCTTGAGATGGCCGTGACCGGTATCCGCGAGATGTCTACACTGGCCACACCGCCAGAGGAACGCCACCCGGTCCTGACCTACGTGGGTGCCTACGAGGACAAACAGATCGTCGCAGCGATTCGGCGTGAACTGCTCCGCGAAGGCCAGGTGTTCTATGTCCACAACAAGGTCGACTCGATCAACCGCACCGCCTCGCACCTGATGGAACTCGTTCCCGAGGCCCGCGTGCGCGTGGCCCACGGAAAGATGAGCGAACACGAACTGGAACAGGTCATCCTCGACTTCTGGGAGAAGAAGTTCGACGTGCTCGTGTCCACCACGATCATCGAGACCGGCCTCGACATCTCGAACGCCAACACCCTGATCGTGGAACGCTCCGACCGTCTCGGACTATCCCAGTTGCACCAGTTGCGCGGCCGCGTTGGCCGTGGCCGCGAACGCGCCTACGCCTACTTCCTGTACCCGCCCGAGAAGCCACTGACCGACACCGCGCACGACCGTCTCGCCACAATCGCGGCGAACACCGACCTTGGTGCCGGTATGGCCGTCGCGATGAAGGACCTAGAGATCCGTGGTGCCGGTAACCTGCTCGGCGGCGAACAGTCCGGTCACATCGCAGGGGTCGGGTTCGACCTGTACGTGCGCATGGTCGGCGAGGCCGTGAGCGCGTTCAAGGGCGAATACACCCAAGAGGTTCCCGAGGTATCCATCGAGTTGCCAATCGACGCTCACATACCGCACGAGTACATCGGGGGAGAGCGACTGCGGCTTGAGGCGTACCGGAAGATTGCGGAGGCAACGACCGAGGAACAACTCGAGTTCATCCGCACCGAACTGCTCGACCGCTACGGTTTGTTGCCTGAGCCCGTCAACAACCTGTTCCTTGTGGCTTCGTTCCGTAATTTCGTGCGCTCGGTGGGCGTTCATGATGTAACCGTTCAGGGCAAGTACGTACGCTTTGGCCCGGTCGAGTTGCCTGAGTCCGCGACCCTACGGCTCAAGCGGATCTACCCCGGTTCGATGATCAAGACCGCCGTGCGCACCGTGCTCGTGCCATATCCAACGACCTCCCGCATCGGCGGCAAGCCACTGCGGGGCGAGGAGATCATCGACTGGGCGCGCCAGTTCATCCGCATTATCGTGCAGGGCGATGTGGGCGCTGCGGCGGAGGCCGGCACACGACGCTAGCGCTGTTTATATGGCCGACGAGCCTGCTGCACTACCTGCGGCAGGCTCGTTTGCGTATTGAACAGGCTGGGCCAGGAAATACCGGAAATTACATCGCTCCAAACTTCACCAAATGGTTGACAACCTCTAGCGCATTCCATTAGAACGCGCGCGCTTAAGAGGAATGATTGTAGTTACGCAACTTATAGAATGGTGACTTCTCCTGTAGAGAATTTGTGGTACATTTCATAAAGTCATTTATGTCATGCAAAAACGAACGAAAAGAGGGGAAATGTTTGAGAGCATTAAGCGCATCGACGATCGCGTGCCATCAAATCTAGCCGGTCCAACCGGCGGCACACTGAAACTCGTGTGGGCACTCATTTGTGCAGTCTTGGCGTCTGCGATCGTTATCGCTGTGGCGCAACCAGCATCCGCAGCCTACACGACTTACGCCAATCATGTTCCAAAAGCACACGGGTCCACCATCACCAGTAGCGCCTACACAAACATCAATGGCGGGCGCGTAGGAGCGCGAGGCATCGGTATATCTGAGATCTTCCTTCAGATCAGAACGTTCAACTCGCACCCTGGGTACAAACTTCATGGTCAAGCGTCAGGCCCCGTGCCAGGTTATGTCTATCTTTATCATCCTCGAGTCAGTGGCGCTTCGTACAGTCAGTGCAATTGGTACTTCTCGTTCCAATACAACATTGGCAATGTGCCTCTAACATGCCAGTTGAGCCGATGACTTTGCGTCCGCAAAAAACCACAAAAGGAGATCACAAATGAAGATGCGATCAATTACGGCCGTTATCGCCTTGAGTGCTTTTGCCTCGATGGGTATCGCCGTTGCACACGCGGACAGCCGATCGGCCCTTGCTGACGCGCAGCCCAGTGCGCTCGTTCCGCTTCTGGCCGAGTCTCGCAGTACAAACCAACCGGTTCCAGAACTGATCGACCTAGAAGATACAGAAATTCTATCTTCTTCGGTAAGGTACGTCGGAGATTCAGACCTAGGAAAGCACTGGGTTGGTTCCGACAATGAATCTAACATCTGTGTCATCACGGAAATGACTGATGACCTCGGTGCAGCGAACGTGGGCGGAATTGCGTGCACTCCGCGTGAAGATTTCTTTCAGCGGGGCTTAACGCTCAGGTTAGAAGAGGGCGGAGGCGAAGGAGTCGTTTCACACCTCCTACCTTCAGATGCTAAGGCCCCAGAACTAGAACAATCGGGTACTGCAGCAAACTCTCGTCACAGTGGTGAGGACATTGAGGTCATCGAGCAGAGTGACACGACCCTTCTGGTGCTCAGCACTGATTCAGCAGACCAGCGTGGATCTATTGAAGTCCAGCGGAGCACGGAGTTAGGTGAGTTGAAACTTAGCCCGCTGACGGGAAGCTTGCGATAAGAATGGCATTCTGGACTAGAATCGGGAGTGTTTCAGCAGGGACTGTAGTATTTGCAATACTCTCAGGGTATTTGCTGACGCGGGCTGAAGCGGTAGCAAATGGAGCGATACTGGAGCCTTGGGGTAATGCAATTGCTGCTGTCGCTTCTGCTACGACCCCAGTATTGCAGCAAGTCGCTTTGGGATGCCTAATCGCTCTAAGCGCGCTCGGATTATACTACTCATTCACCAAAACTGACACAAAGGCAGAGAAACTTGTGCTTCTTATTTCTCCTGCCGTTCTGCTTGCTGTAATTTGGGGTTGGTCCGCAGCCACAACGAGTTTTCCACGCGGATCAATAGCTTCGACCAGTGACGGAGTTATCGTTGCGTGGCTACGCGAGACCGGTTTGAGTTCCTCAACCCATGCCCTCGTTGGTGTTCTCGTTACAGCCGCTCTAGTCACCTCCCTCTCGTCATCCTCTGGTAAGGCGAGTAAAGACGAACCATAGGATTCAGCCATCACTCCGCTGTGAAGTCGCGCGGCTGTCACAGCATCCAGGCGCAACACGCACATAGCGAAGCCCCACCATGGGTAACACCAGGTGGGGCTTCGCTATGTGCGTGTTAGGCGGCCAGGTTCGCTTACTCCGAGAGCCTAATCATCTTCTGGTAGACACTCCACGTCGGTTCAACCTCGACATACTTATCACTGGTGAACAGGGCCTCGAGGCGTTCTGCTTGCTGGTCGGTAAGGAGGTCCGCTCCGGTGTATCAAGGTACATCGGGTCCGGTAGAGAGGATCAGCGGCGCGGCTTCGGTAGTTGTGGATGTGCTGCTGGACCCGGCGGTGGCAACGGTCCAAGGCGTCCCCTGCCAAGAGTACGATGTGAAAAGGGTTATCACCGCCACCGCGCTGGGGAGTTCCTCGGCAGTGGCTGTCTTGAATCCGGTAAATCCGTCCATCGCGACCACTTTCACTGATGCGTTCCTCGGATCTAACCTGCACAAACCACCAGCGGAAGGTGAGAAAAAGAAAAGAGGTTAGTCCTCTAGGTAAGCCATCTGCGCTGCCAAGGCGACTGCGAGACGCAGGTCGAGGGAATCGTCGTCAATGTAGGCGTGTATACCGGGGCGCATGCCCCGCTCCAAAACGAAGCGGGCAACCCGACGGCCGCGGTTATCTTTTAGATCGAACGTGCTGCTCAGCAGCCACGGAAACACACCGCGTAAGAGTGCGACCGCAAGCCAGCGCTCGCGGCCCACAAACCTGCGTTCGCCCTGCGTGACAACCCACTTTATGCGCACAAGCCGAAGGATTTTCGACTCCACTTCGCCTACGAGAGCGCGATCTGAGCTGACCACGGAACCTAGGAAAGTGGCACCTTCGTGCTCACAGTGAACCACACCCGCCCTTTGTGCCAGCCGGACCTGACGTCGCGATACACCCACCGGCTTCGGTGCTCAACAGTCTCGAGCGCGCCGCGAAACGTGGGCGGTGCGGACGTTGAGCATCGTGTCCGGCGTTGCTACCGTAGCGATAGTGCTTGTGGCTGTGTTTCGCCGATACGTGCGTAGGAAGAATGTTGCGACGTAAAAGCTACCTTAACTCAACGAGTTTTCCGCCTTGTGGGAGGGTGTCTCCGACCCTTCAAGAGTAGAATCCAGTTGGGTTGTTCAGGGCGTCGTGCGCGGGCTGACCCCAGCGGAACTACGAAGGGAAAGCGTCTTGCATATTCAAAATCGATACGAACAGTTTCATGTGAGGCGCAGACTGATTGCTCTTTTCATTGCGGGGCTTACTCTCCTCGGAGCATGTACAAGTAGTGATGAAAAAGTAACAGCGCCTGAAAAATTGATCGGGTTGTCTGTTTTTCAGGCCCAACAGGAACGTCCGGAAGACGAAGCCTTTCTTACGTACGATCTTTCCCCGGCGGTCCTGAACAAGGAGCCGACCTATAGTGGAGATCTCGATGATGCGAGAGATTTTGTTGTGTTAGCTGCCTGTCACGAAGAAGGTGGATTCGCGGTGTTGGCGGTTCCAGAAGTTGATGGGCATGCACTAGTGGAGGAAGCCAAGAAAGGCGTGTTTCAAAAGTATTTGCATTGCCTAGAAGGCGCCGGCTAACCGGAATCTTCGTCGCGGGGCTAGTGCTTCTCATCATGCATGATTCGGCTTGCAAAGCATCACATCTGAAGGGCTAAGGGTTCGATAGAACACGTTAGCCCTTTATTTATGTTGTTTTCGTCAAGGCATCTGACCGCGTGACGTGATGTGTCCAACACATGGACGGCTGTTAATCCATTTCTGAGTCGTGTAATACTTGAACCATCATGTATGACAACAACGCATCCCAGTTCCACGCAATGCCACGCGTCGCCGGCATTGTGTGTTGTTGCTGTTGTTGATTCCTGTCTTGGGATAGGGATGGACACCCCGCGAGCCTGAACGCATTCGGCCGCAGTAACGGGTGAAGCCTCCCAACCAGTCACCGCCTAAACCTTGAGCACCTGGCGTGTTCACAGAGATCCACGGGCGTGACCCCACAGAACGTGGAACTCAAGAAGACTTCTCCGACTTATCAGTCACGCGGCGCAATCCACAACTGCAGGTGCTTGGGCTTGCCGCCGTTCGCACCCCCAAGGCACCTGCAGAACGGAACACCGCAATGAAATCCAGGCTTACTCTGGTTGCCGCAGTCCTAGCGTCCTCGCTGGTTCTTGCTGCATGCGGCTCGGGAAACACAAACGAGCAGACCCCCTCAGCGACGGACACGACCTCGGATGTGGCAGTCGAGACCACGGAAGAGATCGTCATCGGCTCGACCAACGAGCCAACCTCGCTTGAGCGCAACGTTGGTGGGTCATCTGGCATCTCCGAAACCACAACCCGCAATGTCTACGAGGGCTTGACCTCGGTTGACGAGAACGGTGAGGTCATCAACACCCTCGCCAAGGACATCGCAATCTCGGAAGACGGCCTGACCTACACCTTCACCCTGCAGGACGGCGTGAAATTCCACGACGGTACGCCGCTCACCTCGAAGGACGTCGACTGGTCGATCTCCGAGGCAATCGGTCCGGACTCGAAGTCAGCACGCAAGTCCGACCTCCTTGTGATCGAGGAGATCGAAACCCCAGATGACGCAACCGTCGTTTTGAACCTTGCGCACCGCAGTGCCTCGCTGCCCTTCTTCCTCGCATCGGTCACGATCGTCAAGGATGGTGACAAGGCCAACACCTCCGAGAACGGAACCGGCCCATACAAGCTCGTTGAGTGGGTCCAGGGCGACCACCTGACCTTGGAACGCAATGAGGACTACTGGGGCGAACCAGCCAAGAACCCTGGCGTGACCTTCCAGTTCTTCGCTGATGAAACCGCCATGAACAACGCTCTTCTCGCAGGCCAGCTTGACCTCGTGTTGCAGCAGGACAACCCAGACCAGCTCGCACAGTTCGAGGGCAACGACGACTTTGTTGTGACCGAGGGCAACTCGATCCGTAAGTGGCTGTGGACCTTCAACAACCAGGTTGAGCCATTCACTGACGTGAAGGTTCGTCAGGCTCTGTACACCGCGATCAACCGCGAAGCCGTCAAGAATGCAGTGTGGGGCGACTACGGTGTCGTGATCGGTTCGATGCCTCCGGTAGGCGAGCCATGGTATGACGCATCCTACGCAGACATCCACGCGTACAACCCAGAAAAGGCCAAGGAACTCTTGGATGAGGCTGGCGTGAAAGACCTGTCCTTCTCGATCAAGTACGTTGCTGGTTCTGCTGAGGAACTCATCGTCCAGCAACTCGTATCTGACCTCGCAGCCGTTGGTGTGACGTTGGAACTGAGCCCATTCGATGACGCGGCATGGTACGAGCAGGTCTACACCAACAAGGACTACGAGACCACGCTCATGAACCACAACAACCCACGCGACGTGCTGTGGTACGCAAACCCTGACTTTTACTGGCAGTACGACAACGCCGAAGTTCAGGACCTCAAGGTCAAGTCCGATGAGGCTGCATCAGAAGCCGAACAGACGGAGCTGATTCACCAACTCTCCGGCATCATCGCGCAAGAGGCACCATCTGCATGGCTGTTCCAAGCCCCGCAGATTCGTGTGTCGAAGGCAAACATCACCGGATTCTCCGCTGACAAGAACGCCGAACCGTTCTACGTAGCGAACATCGTTCGCACAAACTGATCGATCAGTGATGTAGTGACTATGAGCCTGGGTGGGAACATCCAGGCTCATAGTTGCGTTATCTACTTCGTTTTGCCGCGTTGAGCATGAGCTGGAAACGAGATCATCCCGCACGAGTCGGGACTGATCTTCTCAACAGGCATCACACTGTCGCGTGTGGCGATTGCCGCGCGTGTGTCTTGAGAAAGAACTGAACGTCGCCATGGCTAGATTCATTGCGGTTCGGCTTGGCTCGCTGATCGTCTCGCTGGTGGTTGCCAGCATTTTGATCTTTGCGGTGCTGCGTCTGCTGCCGGGTGACCCGGGGAGTGCGCTGCTCGGTCCGGGTACGACTGTTGAGCAACTGGAGCAGTTGCGTAACGAACTCGGCATGAACAAGTCGTTGGCCAGCCAGTATTTCGACTGGATCGGCTCGATCTTCTCGGGCAGCACGACTGCCTTCATCTCGAAGCTCCCGGTCTCCGAACTTATCGTGTCGAAGTTGAATGTGACGATTCCGCTGTCTGTGGGTGCGTTTATTCTTTCGGTTCTGGTGTCTGTTCCCCTCGGTGTCATCGCGGGCGTGTACCGTAATTCGTTTGTGGGTGTTGCGGTTTCGGCGATTTCGCAGTTGGGGTTGGCTATCCCGGTGTTCTGGGTTGGCGTGATCCTGGTGTGGGTGTTCGCGTTGAATGCCGGGGTGCTGCCTGCTGGCGGGTTCCCGCGTCAGGGCTGGGCTGAGCCGGGTAAGGCAATTGAGTCTCTGATCTTGCCGGTCATCACTGTCGCGGTGGCGATGTCGTCCGTGATGGTTCGCTATGTCCGTTCGGCCACGCTTGACGTGTTGGATGCCGACTACATTCGTACGGCGCGTTCGCTGGGGTACTCCCGGTGGGGTGCGTTGGCGCGACATGGGTTGCGTAATGGTGCGGTTCCCGTGGTCGCGATTTTGGGTATCGAGTTGGCTACGTCCCTGCTGGGGGCGGTTGTCATTGAGAACGTGTTCGCGCTTCCCGGGCTGGGTTCGCTGTTGTTGCAGTCTGTTGTGTCGCGCGATTTCCCGGTCGTGCAGTCGCTGGTGCTCCTGCTGACCGCGGTTGTGTTGATCATGAACTTCCTGATTGATCTGCTGCAACGCGCGATTGACCCGCGCTTGCGGTTGTCTTCGGTATCCGGGGGAGGCCAGCGATGAGCGGTATCGAGAACGTACCTGTTGCCATTGCCGACGAGCCGGTTGGGCTTGGGCCCTCGGCGTCCGGCGATCCGCACTCGGGTGCCGCAGTGAAGAAGACTCGCCGGGCGTTTCCACCGTCTCTGGTCGCTGGAGCGATCATGGCCTTGGCGACAGTCGTGATGGGGCTGGTGTCCTTTGCATGGACGCCGTATCCGCTGGACTCCGTCGGAGACGGTACACGGTTGGCTCCACCGTCAGGGGAGTTCTGGATTGGAACAGACCGGCTGGGGCGTGACCTGTTTACCCAGTTGATGGTGGGTGCTCAGTCGGCTCTGATCGTGGCCGTGTCGGCTGTTGCGATTGCCGGAGTGCTCGGCGTGCTGATCGGTATCGTGGCCGCGGCGACCACGAAGTGGCTCGACATTGCGCTCGTGAACCTGGTGGACCTGCTTATCGCGTTCCCCACGCTGCTGCTCGCGATGCTTATCGTGACTGTTCGCGGGGCATCGTTGAGTTCGGCCATCTTCGCAATCGGTATCTCCGGTTCCGCGGTGATCGCGCGAATCACTCGAATCAACGCGGCACGCGTGCTGCGCGAGGATTACGTGACCGCCGCCATCGCCTCGGGTACACGCTGGGTGGGAATCATCGTGCGGCACGTGATTCCAAATATTCTGCCGATGCTGCTCGTGCAGCTCATGATCCTTGGCGGAACTGCAATCCTCGCTGAGGCATCCCTGTCCTACCTGGGGCTGGGAGCCCCACCACCCGCCGCAAGTTGGGGTCGAATGCTCAAGGAGGCGCAGTCCACTCTCGCCGTCCAGCCGATCGCTGCCCTTGTACCCGGTATCGCAATCGCGTGGACTGTACTTGGACTGAACCTGCTGGGCGACGGCCTGCGCGAACGCCTCGACCCGAGCTTAAGGGGAGATCGATGAGCCTCGTCATCACTGACCTGACGGTCACCACCTCGGGTGGCAAAACCCTGCTCGACAACATCTCGTGGTCAGTTGACTCCGGCAAGCGCCTTGGCATCATCGGGGAGTCCGGCTCCGGTAAATCGCTGACTGCTCAGGCGATCTTGGGACTACTGCCACACGGCATGAAGGCCACGGGATCAATCCAGTTCAATGGCAGGGAACTTCTCGGCGCACCGGAATCTGAACTCCGGCACGTGCGCGGTGCCCAGATCGCGATGGTGTTCCAGGAACCGCTCACTGCGCTCGACCCACTCATGAAGGTGGGCAAGCAGATCGCCGGACCGCTCAAGCTGCACACCTCGCTGAACAAGAGCCAGATCGTGGCACGTTCGCGCGAGCTTCTCGAACTGGTCTCGCTGCGGGAAGTGGATCGAGTTCTTGGTTCCTACCCGTGGCAACTCTCGGGCGGTCAACGTCAGCGCGTCTCAATCGCAATGGCGCTGGCCTGCGAGCCCGAACTGCTTATCGCGGATGAACCCACCACTGCACTCGACGTGACCGTGCAGGCCGAAATCCTCGACCTGCTCTCCGAGGTCATCGACAAGACGGGCACGACGCTCGTGTTCGTCTCCCACGATCTTCCCGTGATCTCGAAGGTCGCCGAAGGGCTCGTGGTCATGCGCAACGGCCGAGTCGTCGAGGAGACCACCGTGGCACAGGCACTGCGCACACCGCAGCACCCTTACACCCGTACCCTGCTCGATGCTGCCCGAGCCATCACCCTGCATCCTCCTCACGACCTCACCTCCCACGACCTCACCCTTCACGCTTCTGTGAGTGCATCTCCTCATACTCGAAGGGCCGAAAATGATCCGGATGCGGCTACTTTGTCTGGGCACCCGGACCAAAAAAGCCCCATCGAAGAGAGTGCGGAACGCTGGGATGTGACTGGATCGTCGCCAAGCAGTACAGCGCGCGCCTCAAGGAACAACCCAGCGGACAGCACCGACCAGCCGGGAGGCACAGTATGACGCCATACCTACGGCTCGACAATGTGTCGCGCACATTTGGGCGTGGAAACGATGCAACCCACGCGCTTAAAAACGTGTCGCTTGAGGTGGTCTCCGGACAAAGCATGGGAATCGTGGGCGAGTCCGGTGCTGGAAAGTCCACCATCCTCAAACTGCTCATGGCCCTTGACAGGCCATCGGCGGGACGCGTGCTGTATCGGGGAGACGAACTCGCGCACCGCAACCGGGCTGTCATGCGCGACTTCAGATCCAACGTGCAGATCGTGTTCCAAGACCCACGATCCTCGCTCGACCCGCGGATGAACGTCGGCGCAATCATCGCCGAGCCGTTGCGCTCGCTGTCGATCCCCGGGGACCACACGGCCCGCGTGCACGAGGTGCTGCGCTGGGTCGGACTTGACGAGGACGCAGCAAGCAAATATCCAGCGCAGTTCTCAGGTGGTCAACGCCAACGCATCGCGATAGCGCGTGCCCTTGCACCATCACCACAGGTGCTTGTGGCCGATGAACCGGTGAGCGCGCTCGATGTGTCCGTGCGCTCGCAGATCATCGAACTGCTGCAGCGCCTCAAGCACGAACTCGGGATGACCCTGATCATGGTGTCGCACGATATGGCGATTGTCGGGCAACTGTGCGAGCAGACCGTGGTGCTCCGTGACGGCGTGATCGAGGAGACCGGAGCGACACGTGATGTGCTCACGAACCCGCAGGCGGACTACACCAAGAAGCTTCTCGCCGCGGTGCCGCAACTTCCTACTGTATGACCCTTTCTCAGTAACATCCTTGCGTTGCCTGCGGGCAGAGGTATGCGCTGTCTCAAAACTCGTTGGGGCCAAAATGGTCCGGGTGCGCAACCTAAATGTATGCACCCGGACCCTTTTGGCCCCAACGAGTCGGGCAGGCGGGAAGCATGAGGAAAACCCGTCCGCGATCTCAAATATCGAGATGCGTGGACAGTCGATTTCCCAAGATTTCCTTTCAATCGAACCGTGCCGTTGAAAAGAATCGGCCTGGAATCCGCATTACATCGCCGTCCTTGCGTATGTGGCGGAGAAGTTCTGCAAGCGAAACCCTTCCACTTTTCAACATGGGATGAATTCGCTCGCTTGAGCGATTCTGCAAGTTGTTGCACCCATTGCAATCAATTTGCAGACCGTTTACATTCAACCTCATGCGCTTTCGAGGCGTCGTTACCTTGCCCCCGAAACGCGCTTCCAAGCGTCTTCCACGCACCGCGTGGCGCATCGACGCAAACGCTGGAACTCAATGAGGAGAAAAACACCAGATGCGTGCAACACGTTCGGTGGCGCAGCCAGGATTGCGAACACGACTCAAGGCAATTGCAGTTACTGCTGTGCTTTCGCTCGCGTTCACGTCTCAGGCCGCCGCTGCGGTACCCACCCCACCCACAATCTCCGCAGCCAGTACGGCGGTACAGACGCTCACAGGCGGAAAAGCCGGTCTCGCGGCAGGCCGAATCGCCATGCACACCACGCCAAACGATCAGGGTGACAACGCAATCCTGAACATGTTCCAGTGGACCTGGAACTCAATCGCTGCCGAGTGCACGAACGTGATCGGGCCTGCCGGTTTCGCCTACGTCCAGGTCTCCCCTCCGCAGGAACACATCATTGGTGTTCTCGGGGCGCAAGGCGCGCCCTGGTGGACCTCTTACCAGCCGGTCAGTTACAAGGTCGAATCGAAACTTGGAACCCGCGCAGAGTTTGCAACCATGGTTCAGACCTGCCGAGATGCAGGCGTCGGGATCATCGCGGACGCGGTCATCAACCACATGACCGGTCAAACCGAGCCGGGCATCGGCTGGGCTGGAACCGAGTATTCCGAAGAAAACTACCCAGGTCCAGAGGGCGGTTACGGACCGCAGGACTTCAATGAGTGCAAAACCGAAATCAGCAACTACGGCGACCGCCACGACGTACAAAACTGCCGCCTCGTAGGTTTGCAGGATTTGGCTACGGGCTCGGACTACGTGCAGCAGGAGATTGCGGACTATCTTGATGATCTGGCCAGCCTCGGCGTGGCCGGATATCGCATCGACGCCGCCAAGCACATGCCAGCGACGGACCTTGAGGCGATCAAGTCCAAGACCACGGCGGCAAAGAACCTGTACTGGGTCCACGAGGTCATCGGATCTGGTGGCGAGCCGATCCAGCCAGTGGAATACCTGGGCTCGGGCGACTCCCACGAATTCAACTACGGCCGGACCCTCCAACGGGCGTTCAACGGCCGCATCTCCACGCTACAGCGTTTGGCGACCAATCAGGATCTGCTGGAAGGCTATCGAGCAGGCGTCTTTGTGGACAACCACGACACCGAGCGCAACCGGGAAACCCTGAGTTACCATGCGGGCAACAAGTACCTGCTCGCGAATGTATTCTTGTTCTCCTATCCGTACGGTTCTCCGAGCGCTTACACAGGATACGAATTTGAACACGCCAATGGCGGACATGATATCGGTGCGCCACAGGACACAGTCGGAAAGGTGCTCGATGCTGAGTGCTCCGATGGTGCTTTCACCTGTATCCACCGCGAACCGGAAATCGCGAACATGGTCGGTTTCTACAACGACGTGCGGGCAACCGGACTCAATAACTGGCAGACTCTCGACGGTGGAAACGTCGTGGGGTATGGCCGTGGTGAACAGGGCTTCGTGGTCCTCAACAACACGAATGCATCGGTGAACCATACCTTCACAACCAGCCTTCCTCAAGGCTCCTACTGCAATGTTATTGCCGCGCGTGATCTGACGGACTGTGATGAGACCTTCACGGTTGGCGCGGATGGAAGCGTCGACATCACCGCCGCCGCAGGAAAGTCCGTGGTGCTGTGGACGAAGCACTCGACCCGCACCGGTGATCCCGTTTATGCCAACACCACCACAACTGTGTACTTCCACAAGTACTCGGGCTGGGCAGAGGCCTATCTGCACCACAATGCGTCGGGTGGGTGGACCCAGGCCCCGGGAGACCAGATGAGCGAGGTCTGCGAAGGCTGGTACGCGGTCACTGTCCCAACAACCGGGCCATTCGTCGGAGTTCTCACCAATGGAGCGGGTGACTGGAACAACCCGATGGGTGGCGGAAACTACAACATCTCGGGTGAGCATGTGACGCTCTCCCACGGTGTCGCCGTGGATGCGAACCCCTGCGGTTCGACGGACAGCCAGAACATCGTGGTCTACTACCGAGTCAACCCAGCCTGGACCACCCACAACATTCACTATGGACACGGCATCAAGGGATGGACTGCGGTCCCAGGCGAGCGCATGTCACCTGCGTGTGAGGGATGGGTCCGCAAGACCATTGCAACTGATGGCGATGAACTAGAGTTCGTGTTCAACAACGGTGGGGACACGTGGGACAACCCTGACGGTGGCGGTAACTACTCGACCTACGGGCCGGTGGTGGCAGTCGACAACAAGGTCATGACCGAGGGCAACCCGTGCGCTGGTCAGGAAGAACTTCCCGAAGAGGAAGAAGAGCCAGTCATCCCCGAGGCTCCTGAGTACGACACCGTTCGCGTGTTTCTCGCTGCCCGTGACGGATGGGCCACACACAACCTCCACTACGGTGCTGGCTCCGAATGGACTGCGGTTCCGGGCACTCCTATGGATGTGGCCTGTGAGGGCTGGTACGGCCTCGAGATAGACGCACGGACAGGACTCAACGGCGTGTTCAATAACGGCGCTGCCAGCAATGATGGCCTCGAGTGGCTGAACACGGCGGGCGGCGGGAACTTCACATTTGATGCGCCGGTTGTAGCGGTTGCTACTGACCTGTCGGTCAGCCAGCAAGATCCGTGTATTGACGACGACACCCCAGGTTCCGGCGGCAATGACGGCTCGGATGGCGGCGGGTCTGGTACGGGTAACGGGACTGACGGAAACACAAACTCGGGTACCGGAACCGGATCATCCGGTAGCGATACCGGTGGCAACTCTGGGACGGGCAACAACTCTGCAGGTGGGGGAGAGGGCCCAGACGTAACCGACAACGGAGCGGGAGTGGCGGATGATGACGTAACCGACTCGTCGCAAAGCGATCAGAACAACGCCCAAACCGATGAGACTGACAGGGGCGTCGCAGGCGATGCCCTCACAACAGACGAGGATCAGGACGAGGCGGGCGAACTCAGCAAAACAGGCACCACGCTGACCGTCTTCGTGCTGACCCTTTCGGCGGTGCTACTTGCCGCCGGAATCGCAGCCATCGTGGCTGCACGAAGGATGCACACAACATCTCAATGAGGAGACACATGCGCAGGGTAATCTCTGCCGCACTCGCTACGGCGCTGACCCTGGTCGGCGCCGTAGCACTATCGGTCACAGGACCGACTGCGGCAACCGCGACAACGCCCAACGGGCAGGACCGCGGCAACGTCATCGTCAACATGTTCCAGTGGACCTGGAACTCAATCGCAACGGAATGCACCAACGTTCTGGGACCGGCTGGATACGCCTACGTACAGGTGTCGCCGCCCCAGGAACACATTCAAGGTTCCCAATGGTGGACCTCCTATCAACCGGTCAGCTACAAGATCGAATCGAAGCTTGGAACCCGAGCAGAGTTCGCTGCAATGGTGCAGACCTGCAGCAACGCTGGTGTCGGCATCATTGCAGATGCGGTCATCAACCATATGACCGGCCAAACCGGAGGCGTCGGCTGGGCTGGAACGCAGTTCCAACTCGAGCAGTACCCCGGACCAGAGGGCGGATACGGGCCGCAGGACTTCAACAGTTGCAAGTCCAACATCTCCAACTACGGGGATCGGTGGCAAGTCCAGAACTGCCGTCTTGTGGGCCTGCAGGACCTGGCGACCGGTTCGGACTACGTGCAACGTGAGATCGCGGCCTACCTCGACGATCTGGCAAGCCTTGGAGTGGCCGGATATCGCATCGACGCCGCCAAGCACATGCCAGCGGCGGACCTTGAGGCGATCAAGTCCAAGACCACGGTGGCAAAGAACCTATACTGGGTGCACGAGGTCATCGGTGCACAGGGAGAACCGATTCAACCCTCCGAATACCTCGGTTCTGGCGACTCGCACGAGTTCAACTATGCGCGTGGGCTGAAAGACAAATTCGATGGAAACATTTCCGAACTGCAGAACATCGGGACGGGATGGGGTCTGCTGAACAGCAATAACGCCGGAGTATTCGTGGACAACCACGACACCGAACGCAACGGCGAGACCATGAACTACAAGTGGGGAGCGAAGTACAAGCTCGCCAACATGTTCATGCTCAGTTACCCATATGGATCGCCAGCCGTCTACACCGGGTACACGTTCACCGACCATGACGCAGGAGCACCTCAGACCGGCTCCGGTGAGGTCATCGATGCCAACTGCGCCAACTCCGCATGGACCTGTGCCCACCGTTGGCCAGAGATCAAGAACATGGTCGGGTTCTACAACGCCGTTGCGGGCACCGCACTCAACAACTGGCAGACCCAGGGCGGAAACGTTGTGGCATACGGTCGTGGTGACAAGGGCTTCGTGGTCCTCAACAACACCGGTAACTCCGTGACCAGTGAGTTCCAGACCTCGCTGCCTGCTGGCACGTACTGCGATGTTGTGGCAGGCGATGGTTGCGACAAGACCTGGACCGTTGGCGGTAATGGCAAGGTGACGGTGACCGTACCCGCTTATGGCGGTTCGGCTCTGCACGTGAATGCCGTATCCGGTGGCGGAGACAACGGCTCGGGTGGTGACGGCGGCTCAGGAGAGTCCAACACCACTACGGTGTTCTATTCCACGAACAAGAACTGGAATGCATACAACGTCCACTACCGGGTGGGTTCTGGTGCGTGGACCGCTGTGCCGGGGGAGACGTTGAGCGTTGCATGTTCCGGTTGGGTGTCCCGGACCATCACGACCAATGGTTCTACTGTGACTGCGGCGTTCAACAATGGTTCGGGTACCTGGGACAACAACTCTGGCAGCGATTACTCGCTGTCGGGTACGGCTGTTCAGGTCAAGGATGGCCAAGTCACCGCGGGTAACCCGTGTGATTCGAACGGCTCGACCAACACGACAACGGTGTTTTACTCCACGAACAAGAACTGGAATGCATACAACGTCCACTACCGGGTGGGTTCTGGTGCGTGGACCGCAGCGCCGGGTGAATCGTTGAGCGCTGCGTGTTCCGGTTGGGTGTCGCGGACCATTACGACCAATGGTGCTGGGGTGACTGCGGCGTTCAACAATGGTTCGGGTACCTGGGACAACAACTCTGGCAGCGATTACTCGCTGTCGGGTACGGCTGTTCAGGTCAAGGATGGCCAAGTCACCGCGGGTAACCCGTGTAGTTGAAATACACGTCTGTTCGTGATTGACCCAGGCGCGACAACTCGTTGCGATAGGCAGGATCATCACTTACCGCAAGCGAACCAGAAACATCTGCTCCTAGGTGCTTCTACCAGTCTAAACACTCGTTAATTCCAGAAGAGTCGCGAGTAGAATCTTTTCATCTCGCGGCTCTTCTAGAGGGTGAAAAAGCTCTAAACAAAGAGGAAAATTGGCCGTGGAACTGTTCCATCTGACAGTGTTTCCTCTGGGGAATGATCATCTGGAATCCAGATAGCACACAAGAAGATAGCAAGGGGTACGGATATGAGCACGCACAGCGGAACGAAACACCACAGACGCAAGGTTCTTGCAGCACTTGCGACCGCAACTGTCACTCTCACAACACTGTGCGTCCCTGCCCAGGCTGTTAGCACACATGCCGTTACTACACCGGCCCACGCCTCAGGTATCAATACCCTAGCGCTAGCACCTAGCGGGGCCGCATTCACGGCTCGTGTTAGCCCCGGTGTGGCGGCAAAGAAGGCCAAAAAGACCCGAAAAGTACTCATCGTTCCTGTGTACTGGAAAGGCGCCAAAAAACCGAAGAACGACGTGTCAGCAACCAAAAAACACGTAAAAAAAGCCGACGCGTACTTCAATGAAGTCTCTGGCGGGAAAGTCCGTCTTACCGTGAGTAAGACTCTCAAGTGGCAAAAGATCAAGAAGCCTGCTGGTGCAGGATGTACGGCGAGCGTCTACGGTATATCAAAATCCCTCAGCGGCATCCTCAAGAAGAACAAGATTAAACGTAGTTCGTATGACCACATGATCGTTCGGCTTCCATCCAACTCGTGTAAATCAAAGAAGTTGGCCTCAGGAGAGGCAGAGTTAGGCGGAAAAGTTGCTGTCATGGCAGGTCCTACTGATGCGTACGTGCTCACTCACGAGATCGGACACAACCTACGCCTGCCGCATGGAAACTCACTGCTTTGTTCTAAAGGAAAAGTGACGCTGACATCGCTCAAGAAGTGCAACTCTCGCGAGTACGGTGATTACAGTGACGTGATGGGTCACGGCGACTTCTCCTACTTACCGGGGCCGCAATTGGACCGAGTGGGCTGGCTGAAAGCATCCCAGAAAAGAACCTTTAACACCACAAAAAAGAAGACCTCAAAGTCCTACTCGCTGCGCGCGATAACTTCAAAGAAGAGTGGCGTCAAAGCCGTCCGAGTCAAAGTGAACTCTAAACGCTCCTACTGGGTAGAGTACCGCGACGGCAAGAATGGAAAGACTGCATTGAGCGGGTACGCCACTGGCGTCCAGATCCGTCTAGTTGACACAAGCCTTAAAAGTTACGGTGCAGTTGCCCCAGTCGTGTTAGACGTTCGCCCAGGTGGGCGCAACACAAACGACGCGCTTGCTGCTGGCGAATCGTGGCGCAGTCCCGAGGGCATCCGGTTCGCGTTCTCCAAGGTCTCGGGCGGTAAAGCAAACGTTAAGGTACAGACCAAAGCATCCGTAGCCAAGAAACCCAAAGCGCCCACCAAACTGGGTATCAGCAGCGCTGATAGTGCTCTTAAAGTAAAGTTCACGCGCCCATCCAGTGCCGGGGCGCCGGTTGCAAAATACCAGGTTGAGTACCGTGAGGTGGGTAAGAAATCCAAGTCAATGACCGTGGACGCCACCCACGTGAAAAGCCCAACTGTTACGGTGAGTGGGCTCAAGGAGAAAACCGCCTACCAGGTGCGAGTGCGCGCATGGAACCAAAAAGGCTGGGGTTCATGGACGAGTTGGAAGAAGGCTTCCACGGCTGACCTTGCCCCAAGCCTTGAGATCGAAGACCCAAAGGCAACGTTGACGTCCGATGGGAACGGATACATCACACTGTACGTAAAGGCCCAGCCGAACAAGTTCAGTAAGGCCCCAATTGCTTGGGTTGTTGCAGGTTCCGATAACAAGGTCAACTACGGTGCGTGGACTGAGGAGTGGCTAACGGATGTCAAGCACCTTGGTAACGGTCGCTACCAAATCAAGTTGAGGGTTTGGAACTACTCTGGCAATGCACACACTGCTTCAGTAAAGATCACGGCAACCACAAGTGATAACTGGGGCAGGCAAAATACTGCCTCACGCAACGTCTCGATCTCCTTCAAAGCTTGGGAGAACTACCAGTAGTCACCCCGCATAAGTGGGCTGGGACCGCAGATGTACTGCGGCCCCAGCCCACTCGTCGCCTATCTGACGCATCCAAGCGCTCTGGCAAGGTGAGGGGACGCTGGAACCGAGCCGTATCGTCGGCAATTGATATGTATGTCAGTGGCATCTGATTGAATGAACGAGTGAACAAACCAGCGCACGAAGGTCTCGCCGACGCAATCAAAGTCATGGACACACTGCGTTCAGAGGGCGGTTGTCCGTGGGATGCGGAACAAACGCACGAGAGCCTCGTGAAGTACTTGCTTGAGGAAAGCCACGAACTCGCGGAGGCAATCGAGCAGCGTGACCGAGCCAACATGCGCGAGGAACTCGGAGACGTGCTGCTCCAAGTGCTCTTCCATGCGCGCATCGCCCAAGAACACGAGGGCGAGCCGTTCGGGATCGACGATGTGGCTCAGGATCTCGCTGACAAGCTGTGCTTCCGCCACCCACATGTCTTCGCTGATGTGCAGGTTGCTGACGCCGTGGAGGTCACACAGAACTGGGAAGCGCTGAAGAAACAGGAGAAGCAGCGCGAGTCCGTCCTCGACGGAATCCCCCTCACCATGGGCGCTCTCGCACGCGCTCAGAAAATGGTGAGCCGCGTAAACCGCGATGAACGAATCGTGAACGCACTGGCATCTGTGTCAGAAAACGTAGACAATAGTAACGACGCAGTAAAAATCGGCAATGAACTCTTGGACCTCGTGCGGCGAGCCGCACGCCAAGGCGTTGACGCTGAAGGCGCATTACGACAAGCCCTCACGGAGTTTGAACGTGATGTGCGCAGCGCCGAATCGAGTTTGCTCGATCACCCCTAAAGCCCGCAGGCCCGTAGCCTGCACGGACAAGCACACCGGTGCCTATGAACGTAAGAAGCATAGGACGAATTGCCCTAGTCGCCTTATGTGACGCCGGTAGGCTTGGAATGTACGTTCAAGTCTCTTGAAGGAGCCCCACAGTGGCATTTATCGAATCCGTACGCGCGCTCGAGATCCTCGACTCCCGCGGTAACCCAACCCTTGAGGTTGAGGTTGTTCTTGAAGACGGTGCAATCGGACACGCAGGTGTCCCATCCGGTGCATCCACCGGTGCATTCGAAGCAGTTGAGCTCCGCGACGGTGACAAGTCCCGTTACCTCGGTAAGGGCGTTGAGAAGGCAGTTGCGGCCGTCAACGACGTCTTCGGCCCAGCGCTCGTAGAGGAAGGCTTCGACGCTGAGGACCAGCGCGCAATCGACGCTAAGCTCATCGAGATCGACGGAACCGCGAACAAGGGCCAGTACGGCGCAAACGCCATCCTCGGCATCTCGCTCGCAGTCGCACACGCTGCAGCAGAGTCCGCTGGCCTGCCACTGTACAAGTACGTTGGTGGACCAAACGCGCACACCCTCCCAGTCCCAATGATGAACATCCTCAACGGTGGATCGCACGCCGACTCCAACGTTGACATCCAGGAGTTCATGATCGCTCCAATCGGCGCACCAACCTTCAAGGAAGCCCTGCGCTGGGGTGCTGAGGTCTACCACTCCCTCAAGTCCGTTCTCAAGGCCAAGGGCCTCGCAACCGGTCTTGGTGACGAGGGTGGTTTCGCACCAAACCTCGAGTCCAACCGTGCAGCACTCGACCTCATCATCGAGGCAATCGAGAAGGCTGGCTACAAGCCAGGTGAAGAGGTCGCACTCGCACTCGACGTTGCGGCAACCGAGTTCTTCGACGAGGCCAAGGGCGTCTACAACTGGGAAGGTGGCGAGAAGACCGGCGACGAAATGATCGAGTTCTACGCTGGCCTCGTTGCTGACTACCCACTCGTCTCCATCGAAGACCCACTGTCCGAGGACGAGTGGGCATCGTGGGCAAAGCTCGTTGAGGCTGTTGGCGACAAGACCCAGATCGTTGGCGACGACCTGTTCGTAACCAACCCTGAGCGCCTCGCACGCGGAATCGAGGAGAAGGCTGCAAACGCGCTCCTCGTTAAGCTGAACCAGATCGGTTCGCTCACCGAGACCCTCGACGCAGTGACCCTGGCGCAGCGTGCCGGATTCTTCGCAATGACCTCCCACCGTTCCGGTGAGACCGAAGACACCACCATCGCTGACCTTTCGGTTGCAACCAACGCCGGCCAGATCAAGACCGGTGCACCAGCACGTGGCGAGCGCATCAACAAGTACAACCAGCTCCTCCGCATCGAAGCTCAGCTCGGTGACGCAGCAGTTTACGCAGGAAAGTCCGCTTTCCCACGTTACAAGGGCTGAACTCTGAGTCTTGCCGTATCGCGGCGGGAAACGTGAGCGTTAAGGGAGCCGACCCCACGGGGTCGACTCCCTTTCTCTGTGCCCGACTTCTGTGGAAGTGGATCCGTGGCAACAGTGGATCTCAGGGGGCAGGGCTTAGATGAACAATCGCCGAATGGGCCATTCCACGGTGTGGTGATTTTGTGCGGCTGGACTAGGATCCGGCGTGGCGGGCAACCGGCGTGCGCCACGACTGGGAAGATTACAGTTATGTCTCCCCAACGTCCCCACGCACCGCGCCCGTCCGGCGGCAGTTCGCCGCGCTCGGCGCGACGCAACACCAGGCCGTCCAGCGGCCAGGTGCCGTCTGCGGGACCGAACTCGCGGGGAACGGCCACGGGGGTGCCACGCCAACCACGGGCAGGCTTATCCACCGGAACCCCGCGCAATGCGCAGCCGAAGGCGCCGCGTCGTGGGGAAGGCGACCGGATCGTCGGCAAGGAAAAAACGACTCCGCGCGCAAGTGGCGGGTCAGGTACTCCAAGCCGTCCCCAGAAACCCGCGGCGGCTCGAGAAACCCGCAGCCCGGATACCGAAAGCGTTTCGGCATACGCGGTTGGAGCACCACTCAACCGAAACTTTGGTCTACTACAGACCACCACAGCACGTGTGGTTGTTCTTGCGCTGACTTTGGCAATCTGCGCGGTCATCGTGACACCCGTGCTGCGTAACTACTTCAAGCAGTACAACGCCAACAACGCAATCCGTGCGGACATCGAACAGCAACAGGCCATCAACGAGGACCTCCGCAACGAACTTGCTCGCTGGGAAGACGACAAATACGTCATCGCGCAGGCTCGGGAACGTCTCACGTTCGTGTTCCCCGGCGAAACCCCATACCGGGTCATGGGCTGGAACGACGCCGACCTGGAAGATGTTCCTGGCGCGACAACCGATACACCAGCGCTGTTTCCTGACCAAGACGTAGCCTGGTATGAGGACCTGTGGCAGTCTATCCAACGGACCGGAACCCTGCTGGAGAGCGGTGAGCCCGCGGAGGATGAGGTGTCTGATGGTGGTGCTGCGGGTAGTGGCTCCGAGGACGACGAAGAACCAGAGGACACCACAACGGGCAGTTCAGTCGACTGAGTATCAACTCGATCTGCGTGAGTCCTCACAGCAGGGGATGCCAAGATCCAAATGTGACGAACTGGGGTGATCTCGGCGGTGCCGGTAGCGGGTGTTTGTTGAGAGAATGGACGCTGGCGAAAACACCTACCGGCAAGGACGAACCGTGACTAAAACTGTGGGAACCGACGCGTTTGCGGTGACCGAAGCTGATCTCGTGGCACTGGAAGAGCAGCTTGGACGCGTGCCTCGCGGAGTCGTCGGCATCGCTGCACGCTGTGCGTGTGGTCGACCGCTCGTGGTTCAAACCGCGCCGCGTCTGGAGGACGGCACCCCATTCCCCACAACCTTCTACCTGACTCACCCAGGGGCCGTGCTCAACGCCAGCCGCCTTGAAGCCGCCGGTGTCATGAAGGAGATGTCGGACCGCCTCCTGGAGGATGAGGAACTCGCCGCCCGCTACCACAAGGCACACGAACACTACCTCGCAGCCCGTGAAACCCTCGGACACGTTGAGGAGATCGCAGGTATCTCCGCTGGAGGCATGCCCGTGCGCGTCAAATGCCTGCACGTGCTGATTGGTCACGCGCTCGCCGCTGGTCCGGGTATCCAACCACTCGGCGACGAGGCCCTTGAGATGATCAAGGATGAATGGCGTCCCGACGTCTGCAGTTGCTGAACCCTGTCAGGAGCGGCTGCGGTCGCGTTGTCTGTGCGTCTGGCACTGTCAGATGCTAGTGGAAAAGTAGAGCCCATGAGCGTATCTGTTGATCTTCCCGAAACTGCGCCAGCGATTCCCGCTGGCCAGACTCGTGTCGCGGCCATCGACTGCGGCACCAACTCAATCCGCCTGCTCATCGCAGACGTCGATGGAGCCTCGGGCACATTGAGCGACCATCTCCGGTTGATGGAGGTCGTTCGGCTCGGTCAGGGCGTTGACAAGACTGGCCGTCTCGCAGATGAGGCTCTTGCGCGCACGCTTGACGCGTGTGTCCGCTATGCCCAGTTGTGTGAGGCGTATGGCGTGCAGAAGATCCGCTTCGTGGCGACATCCGCAACCCGAGACGCCGAGAACCGAGGCGAGTTTGTCGCTGGAGTGAAGGCCGCGTTGGGCGTGGAACCAGAGGTTGTGACTGGCGACGAGGAGGCGGCTCTGTCGTTCCGCGGGGCTGTCAGCGTGCTTGGTTCCAAATATCCGGGGCCTTATCTTGTGGTCGATTTGGGTGGCGGTTCCACTGAACTTGTTTTGGGTGGTTCCGCACCTTTGGCTGCGTATTCGATGGATGTTGGTTGTGTCCGTATGACCGAACGATACCTGCAGTCGGACCCTCCAACTCAGGAGGAGATCGCTGCGGCTGCCCAGGACATCAACGCGGCAATTGACGAGGCGTCACGTGTTGTGCCGATTGAACGGACCGGAACCCTCGTTGGGTTGGCTGGTTCTGTGACCACTGTGACCGCACATGCGCTGAAACTGCGGGAGTATGACCGCGACCAGATCAACGGTGCGGTACTTCCGCTCAAGAACGTTCAAAAGGCGTGCGATGATCTGCTGGCCCGGAACTCAGGGGAGCGGGCTGCTCTCGGGTTCATGCATCCCGGTCGGGTTGATGTGATCGGTGCGGGTGCACTCGTGTGGTCGACCGTTGTTGCGCGCGTGCAGGCCGCCGTTGCCCAAGCCGGTGGCAACTTGAAAACCACAGTGACGTCTGAGCACGACATCCTGGACGGGATCGCGTTGTCGCTCGGCTAGATCTTTGCTTGGCTGAACTCTAATTACGCATATTCGTTACGCATAAGGCGTGGCTGGACTTGTTCCGGCCACGCCTTTTTGTGTGAGCTCTGGTTCGATGTGTGGGTTCTCTCGCCGATGCGTGTCTTCCGTTGCCACACATCGGCTGGATAAAACAGGTTCGGGGATGCTTAGCGCGGCTTCCCCTTCACATTGGATACAGAGAACTCACTGCTGAACCGCACGATAAATACTACTGCGCAAGAATTAGTACCTCGACACTAGCAGTACTGCGCGAAGCATAGTAGTGTTTATTCCGGAACATTGGAGCGGATAGGTCCGTGGAATCTGGGAGCGAGGTGCAGCGATGGACAACAGTCAACTCCTCAAAGGAGTGCTGGATGCTGCGGTGCTCGCGGTGGTGGAACAGGCCGATGGGTACGGATACGACGTTGTGCGCCGATTGCGCGCAGCCGGATTCGAGGAAGTCGGTGAAGCCTCGGTGTATGGCACGCTGCGGCGGCTGTACTCGGCAGGAAATCTGTCAACCTACGTTGTGCCGAGCGACGAGGGGCCACACCGCAAGTACTACGCAATTAATGGTCAGGGCAAGGAACAACTCGAACAGCAACGAAAAGAATGGGGTAGCTTCGCACAATCGATGACTGCGCTACTCGAAGAAGGAAACGCATCATGAACATGGTCTTGGTTAACTACGTCTCGTACTACGCCACACAGGTGCGCGGGTTCCTCAAGGGACTGTCGCCTGAAGTGGTTGAAGAACTCACGGGTGGACTCGAAGCGGACCTGATCGAGGCCATGTCCGAGAACACTGAAGTATCGGATACGAGTGATATCACTCTGAACGATCTCATCGCGCGGTTCGGCACGCCGGAGGCGTACGCTCGCGAACTGTGCGAGTCCGCTGGCGTTGACTTCGACGGCGCAAAGGCTGCGGGGCAGATGCCAGTATCTGGTGCTCTGCGTTCCAAGAGCCGTAATCCATTCAAGCGCTTTGGCGCATGGATCGCTTCGCTGGTGGCCGCCGTGATAGGGCTGGGTGCCCGAGCCCAGGGAATCAAGTTCAGCCCTGCGGTGGTGAAATTCCTGACCGAAATGCGTCCAGCCTGGTGGTTTGTGCGTGGCTGGCTCGTGTACTGCATCATCGTCCAGATGGAGGGACAGGGGATCCAGCGGTTCCCACAGGACCTGGCTCACTGGTGGCTGTTCGCGGGAATCGTGCTTCTTTCCGCGCTGCTGGGATTGGCGAGTGCCCGCCATGCGGTTCCTGGTTTCTGGAGTAAGGCTGTCATTGCGCTCAATGTGTTTGTGCTGTTGTTTGTCCCAGCCTTCACCCGGCCGTATCAGGACCGCAGCCCCAATGACGCATATGACAGCGGGTATAGCAGGGGCTATGACGATGGCCAAGAAGCGATGAACGCCAGTGTTGATATGACCACGTATGGTCCCTCAAATGGGTATGGGGAAGCCTATTTGAGTCAGATGGATTTGGGTAGTGCATCCAATCTGTTTGTATATGACGCAGAAGGAAACCTCATTCCTGATGCGCGCATCATTGATGACAAGGGGAACTCCCTTGACGCGGCGTTCTATCCGATCAAGGTCAACAGAGTCACTAGAACCGTTGACGTTATGAATGCTCGTGCCGATGAGTATGGTCGTCCCGTGCTGAACGTTTTCCCTGCGTCGTTCTCGGCTGTAGATATTGTGGAGGATACGTGCTCTGAGGAATCCCAGAGGTTTTGGAACGCGGTGATGTCCGGTCACATTAATGAGCAATGGGATGATGACTGGGACGAGGACGAAGATGATGGCTCGCTGAGGCATGGGCGCGGGTTGCTGAGGCACAACACGTTCCAGATTGAGTTCCGGTATGGGCCACATGAGAAAGTGCTTTATTTGGGTGGCATTTCTAACCTGCCGAGTGACAGTGAATGCATCTACGGCTTCAAACGTCCAGGTGCTCAGGAGCCAGAAGCGCCCGCCTTCAAGAAGCTACCTGCGCTTGCACCGCTTTCAATTGACGACGAGTCGGCTAGTTCGTCCGACGAGTCACCTTCCAGCGTGGATGGGGACGCCGCCGAGGGCGGCTCTGAAGAGGGTGCGAAGGGAAGCGACGGAAAATCTGAGGACGACAAGAAGGAGTCGGGCTCGGAAGTCGAATCGACTGAGGAATCAGCAGAAGAAGCAGTAACCGGGCCTGCTGATAGTGATTCTGCTTCGAGCGACTGACCGTCTGCTCAACGTGTGCGGAACTACGTGGGTGTGCATAGAAAGAGCAGCACACCCACGTAATTCCCCACCCTCCACCCGATGGAAGGTGACGGTGCGAGGGCGGGTGAGGGCTCGTCGTCAGGTAATAACCAAAATAAGGACAGCCTAACTAGTGAAAAGCAACTCAAAACCGCCAGAATAAGCGGAAAATTCATGGGATGTGCTGGTTATCACGCACCCAAAATGATGCCGGACCAAAGTCCCAGTCATAAAATTGGAGCATGCCACAGACAAACGAGACCACGGATGCTGCTGCGGAAACCGCGCAGGCTACCGTTACGCCACGCCCACGTAAGGTTCCACGAATCGTAGTGCTGGGTGGTGGATCTGTCGGACTGTACTCCGCACGCCGTCTCCGCAAGCGCCTCGGCCGCCGTGAGGCAGCGATCGTTGTGGTTGACCCTCGCCCATATATGACCTACGCTCCGTTCCTGCCTGAGGTTTCCGCAGGCTCCATCTCGGACCGCGACGTGGTTGCTCCGCACAACCGTGCGTTGAAGCACATCGACACTCTTCAGGGCCGCGTCACCGCGATCAAGCACGGCGCAAAGACCGTTGAGATCACCCCAGAGGTCGGCGACCCATACGAGATCACGTACGATCACCTCATCATCGGACTCGGTTCCGTATCCCGCCTGCTGCCTATCCCAGGCCTTGCCGAGGTCGGAATCGGTTTCAAGAATGTTGAAGAGGCAATCGCAGTGCGCAACCACGTGCTCGACCGCCTCATCGTCGCATCCTCGACCTGGGACAAGGAACTGCGCGAACGCCTCCTGACCTTCACATTCGTTGGAGGTGGATTCGCAGGTATTGAAGCGATCGCCGAGATCGAGGATATGGCGAAGTCCGCGGTCAAGCAATACCCAACCATTGACGCTAGCGAACTGCGCTTCGTCATGATCGAGGGTTCGGACCGTATCCTTCCAGAACTGACTCTCGAGATGGCCAACTATGCGCTTGAAGAGATGAAGAAGCGTGGAATTGAGTTCCACCTCTCCACCTTCCTGTCCTCGTGCGTGGACGGAAACATCGTGACCTCGACCGGTGTTGAGTTCGAGTCTGACACCGTTGTATGGACCGCTGGTGTCAAGGCGAACCCTGTCATCGGTGAGTCTGATCTCCCATCCGACAAGCTGGGGCGCGTCACCGTCAACACGAAGCTCCAGGTCATCGACGAGGACGGCAACGTCATCCCAGACGCATACGCCGCCGGTGACTGCGCCGCCGTGCCGGACGTGCATGGTGGAATCAACGGTTTCTGCGTGCCAAACGCTCAGCACGCCGTCCGCCAGGCAAAACTCCTCGGTGACAACCTTGCATCCGTTCTGCGTTCCGGTGACCTCAAGGACTACGAGCACAAGAACCTCGGAACCGTGGCCTCACTTGGCCTACACAAGGGTGTCGCCATCCTGTTCGGTGGACTGAAGTTGCGTGGCTTCCTCGCATGGTGTGCTCACCGTGGCTACCACCTCATGGCAATGCCAACGATCTCCCGCAAGATCCGCATTGCAACGGGTTGGACCGCTGCCTACCTCATGCGCCGTGAACTCGTGCCACTTGGTCCGCTGCACGACCCACGCGCAGAGTTCCGTCGCGCAGCAGTTCCACCCAAGCCAAAGGCTGAAGCCCCGGCGAAGAAGGACGAGAACGCTACCGACGCTGAGAAGGCTGAAGCCAAGTAAATCTTTGGTACGAGGTATCACTTGCTGATGGGGCGTTCGATTTGAGCGCCCCATCGCGGTATCCTCTTAAAGTCTGATTCCGCTGAGTGGGGTCGGACGGCAGTAGGCAGGATGGTCTGCACGCCCCCATAGCCCAATGGCAGAGGCAACCGACTTAAAATCGGTCCAGTGTCGGTTCGAGTCCGACTGGGGGTACTTGTTTAAGAGTGGCCACGATCATGCGTCGTGGCCACTCTTGTATGCTCTCAGTAGTGTCAGCCGTTCGCAGCGAATCGAGATAGCGGTCAAGGAGAGAATCTGGTGAGTTGGTCTCCCGAACATCCTTTCAATGCTCTACCTCCATTGCCTCCGCGCGGTGATGTCGAAACACGTGCAGTACTCAAAAGCACGATTGAAGCTCGAGCGGCGCTTGCGGAACTTAATGCCGCTGCTCGGCAACTTGCTAACCCCGCCGTTGTTATCAACGCGATTCCGCTGTTGGAAGCTCAAGCGAGTTCTCAGATTGAAAATATTGTCACAACTACTGACGAACTCTTTGCCGCCACAGCCACATCTCACGCCCTGCTTGAAGAAGCAAGCGCAGCGGTACGTGAAACCCTTCGTTACCGCTCAGCGCTACGGGTCGGATTCGACAGCCTAGGCAGCCGACCTATTAGCACTCAGACTGCTGTGGGTATCTGCTCTCAGATTCGTGGGCACGAGGTTCGGGTTAGAGACGGGGAAGTCTATATTGGCAACCCGCTTACTAGAGAGCGGGTCTACACACCGCCGTCAACGCCTGATGTTATTCAGGGTTTGCTCGACAACTGGAGTTTGTTCGTTAACTCTGGAGCACGGGAACGTAGTGACATCGACGACCTTGATCCCGTTGTTCGGATGGCTTTGGCACACTACCAGTTTGAGGCCATCCATCCCTTCACAGATGGCAACGGACGTACGGGTCGTATCCTCAATGTCCTCATGCTTTGTGATGCACAACTTCTGGAACTGCCGTTGCTGTATCTGTCACGAGAGATCATCGCTACGAAAGATGAGTATTATCAGCGTCTTCTAGACGTCACCCAGCACGGAGCATGGGAAGAATGGCTCGTTTATTTTGTTGAGCAAGTGCGCCGCAGCGGTGAGCGGACGCTCTCTTTGGTTCAAGAGTTAACGAGACTTCATGAGGATCTCACTACCCATACTCGCACGGTGACAGGGACCGCGAATGCAGACCTTGCTTCTGTTCTCATGGAACAACCGTATGCGCGTACCAAGAACGTGACTGACCGGTGCGGAGTATCGCGTCCCACCGCGACACGGTGGATGAAGTCTTTGGTCGCCACCGGTGTCCTTGACGAGGTTAAAGTTGGAAGAGAAGTCCTCTATCTCAATACACGTATGCTCGAAGTCCTTTCTGGCATTGCCTCGTTGAACGAGTAAACGTGTAAAGATTCTTTCCACGAACGCAAAACGTGTAAAGAAATCGTCGATTTTTTTACACGTTTTGCGTTCGTGGAAAGAATCTTTACTAGACAGAGTCTGAGTGCCAGTTACTGCCCTATTCAGTGAGGCAGCGCTGGCATGGCCGAGGCGCGCCTCGTGATATCTCGATCAATCCGCCTCATCGGGCACATGAGTGGCGTTCCTGAGGCGTTTTTCGAGGTAGCGACCTGAATCCGATGAGTTCGTATATGCTCTGTGGGTGGAAACAATCCTAGGCTTAGAACCTTCAGTTTTTGCTGGGGTTTTGTTCGTACTCCTCATGCTCGTAGTTCTCTTTGCGCCGCGTAAGAATAAGCGCCGCGCAGGACCGCGTCGTGGCGGTGATGGACCATACCTTAAAGCTCCCCGCGTCGGCGAATATTGGATGGCTGACGTGCCCTTCCGTGATGGCACGGGAAGCAAGGATCGGCCCTGCCTTGTTGTCGGGACTGACGGTGAAATGTACACGGTCCTGTATGTCACCTCGCGTGACCGTTCGGATAACAGCGCGTTTATTGCGATCAACTCGAGTTCGTGGCGTGGGAGCGTGGCGAGCAAACAGAGTTGGATGCAGGTTGGGTGGTTCGGGCGCGAAGACCCACGCATCACCGTTCACTTCGCTTATTTCCGACGAAGGCTCGGAGCGTGGAGCGCAGCCGAGCAGCGCTCGGTGCGTGCCGCTTTGCGTGAACTTGAATCTTGACCCCAAAGCCGACGATACAGGCGGGAAAGCCCACCGTATCGTCGGCAATAGGTATAAAACGTGCACATAACGCTGTATGAGGGGTGGACTACGTGAAGTACCACCGCGCTCAACTCAGGAACTAAATGACAACCTGTTGCGTTATAACGGTCAGTACCGTCCGTCCCGCAGGTATTGTGGGGCGTGTACATCCCCCAAAACGGAGGAAGAATGGCAAACCCAGTCTTTAACAACAGTGCAGTGTTCGGCGAGAAGGCGAACCGCGACGTTCAGCGTACGCAGCAACAGCAGATGGACCCACGGCTCGCAACCGAGGCCCACGGCGCGTACTCACAGACGATGGACGCGGCATCAATGGAGCAGATGTACAACGCTCCAGCCGCTACCTCGGCAGACACCGACCGAATGACCTATGACGACATCATCATGAAGACCGGTGGCTTGCTGGCGCTTCTGATCGCTGTCGCGGCGGCCACGTGGGTATTGAACCCAAGCCTCTACATCGTTGGTGTGATCGGTGGCCTTGTTCTCGGTCTCGTCAACGCGTTCAAGAAGGAGCCAAGCCCGGCGCTCATCGTGGCGTACACCGTCTTCCAGGGAATGTTCCTTGGTGGAATCTCCTATATCTTCCAGAACCAGACCGTATCCGGACAGCCGCTTGATGGTCTGGTCTTCCAGGCGGTTCTGGCCACGATGTCGGTGTTCGTAGGCGCGCTGTTCCTGTTCAAGTCCGGCAAGGTCCGCGTGACCCCGAAGTTCAACCGCATCCTGCTCGTGGGAATCGTTGGCATTGCGCTATTCAGCTTGGTCAACCTGGTTCTCGTGGCGACCGGCCTGCTTGATGGTTGGGGAATGCGTTCCGGTGGACTCGGCATCGTGATCGGCTTGGTTGCTATCGGCCTTGCTGCAATGTCGCTGATCTCAGACTTCGACATGGCAGCGACCGGTGTTCGTAACGGCATCCCGAAGAAGTACGCCTGGTCCGCAGCGTTTGGCCTTATGGTCACGCTGATCTGGCTGTACGTCGAGATCCTGCGTCTGCTCGCGATCTTGCGCGGAAGCGACTAATCTCTCATTGACCGTCGGCCTATTCATCAACAGGTAACTGTTGGCGGACGGGCCAACGGTCATGTCACACTAGTGTGACGGGCAGTTCCCGCAGTTGCGCAGCAACGGGGAAATCCATGACGAAAGGCTCCGACGTATGTCGACCCAACTTCCATCCGCTACCGGCGGATTCGGCGAAAAGCCGGTTATCACCTTCCCAACTCCAGAAGCACCAGCAGGCCTCCAAGTCGAGGTTCTTGTCGAAGGTGATGGTCCAGAGATCGCTGCTGGCGACAACATTGTGGTGCACTACCTCGGCCAGTCGTGGGGTGGTTCCGTGTTCGACAACTCCTACGATCGCGGTGCAACCATTGACTTCCCAATCGGTATCGGTGCCGTTATCGGTGGCTGGGACCAGGGGCTGCCAGGCAAGAAGCTTGGTTCGCGTATCCTGCTGTCGATTCCACCAGAGCTTGGTTACGGCCAGCGTGGCATCCCGCAGGCGGGTATTGCCGGCGGCGCAACTCTCGTGTTTGTGATCGATCTGGTCGACGTAGCGTAAACGAGATCAAGATATCTATACAGGTAGGGTGGCGCCGAACTTTTACGTTCGACCCACCCTACCTGCATTCTGGATACGTTTACGCCTCGGTGCGTGTTTTGCGGCCACGGCCCCGTAGAAACATTCCGAGCCCTAGGAGAATTGGGACTAAAACCGCTGCAAGATATGGCTCAGAAAGCCCTGTCACTGCTACGTGGCTGGGCCCGGCTGGGGGGTAATTTACAACTGTCGGAAGGTGCGTCGTTACAGCTGTGATCTCTACCATCAGGGGAATGCCCTTTGTGGATCGAGCGTGCGATGCGGACTGATCATTTAGTTCGATAGTGAGAATAAATCTGTGCTGCTGCAACGCTTCTATGGTGATGACGTTGCTGTTTGTGTGGTTTTCCAACTCTAGGGTTGAAGAGTGGACGGCCGTTTTTAGGCGCAGATTTGGGTGAGTAGTTTCAATTGGCGACGAGTCAGCGAGTTGCGCTGTAGCACTGAGTTCCAGATACACAGGCTTGTCGACGAGGTTGCGAGCGGTGAGGTTTAACCGAACTGGATGATTTGGTACGAGAAGAAGTCTGTGTCCAGTAGGTTGAATATTCCCTGATCTCATCCAGTTTTGCTCATCGAGTGATAACGCTATGGGCTCTACGGGTGGGGTAGTAGCGTGAGCTGGGCCGCCAGATGCGTTCAGCGTTAGCGGCACAACGAAAACCAAGGCCACAAGAGCGTGGGAGGACAGTGTGTTGTGTGTGCGCTTTGCAGCGAGGGTAAGTATCCCGTAGGTGATGAGTCCGAATGCGGTAACGAGCAGCAAGAGTGAACGGACGCGCGCGGTCCCAAGGTTAGTGAGGTAACCAATTTTGGGTACGACGTACATGACTTTTCCGTGTATTTGTTCTGCCCGTACGGGGAGAGAATCTGTGACGTTGTTAGCGTCACCACGGGTTGTAAGAGTTTTTGTGCCCGCTGCTGTCCAAGTGAATGCCGTTACACGGTGGGTGACCGTTGTTGGTTGCCCGGACTCAAGCTGATAAACCACGATGTCACCAACTTTGATGTCTTCGAAGTTAACAGATTGGGTGGCTACGAGGTCGCCAGGATGTATGGCGGGTGCCATGCTTCCAGTGAGTACGGTGTAGGTTGCCCCTCCGCGGACGCGAGGTAGCACTATGAGCACAAATATCAGGAGCCCGAAGAAGCCGACAAGCGTCAACTTTAGGATGCGGCTTAGTAACTGGCTGGGTAACGGCTGCAGTCGTCGAGTGTATGCGTGCCTGCGGGTTGCCGGTGGCTCATTTTGGGCGGTCATGGCACTGGCTCGTGACAGGCTAGACCTGTGAGTGCCAACGGTATTAGGGTGATATTCGGACTTGCGCGGTATCCGGTTGATCGTGGTGAGTTCCAATTGTCTCCTGCTCGGGCCTCAACTGTGAAGATCAGGCTGTTAGGGGACAGTAGGTTACCGATAATACTGAGGAGTCCGGGGACTAACCCGGTAGCTACCACGAACTCTGTGGTTGTGGTATCCCCGATTTTTATTGCAGTGGACGCTGCGCTTGATGTCCCATGCATGTAGATCCAATAGGAGGTTGCGCTTGGGACGGCGCTCCAAGACAACTTGATGCTTCCAGCAATAAGTTGATAGTTGTTAACGCAGTTGAGGTTGGTTGGAGTGGCGAGGGTTCCAGTTGCGAGTGCCGGCCTGAGTGTTGTGCCATGGTGCCAGAGTGCGCTTGCGCTCGGTGTAGAACTGGTAAGTCCTAGGCTGAGACACAGTGTAAATCCCAGAATAAGGGATGTTGTACGTAGGTGTACTTTGTTCCAGGACGCGGATTTCATGGTCTCACCTGCTCTGCGATAATCGTTACTTCGGGTTGCAGGTTAGCATTTTGCAGGCTTGTCGGTGCATTGCTGGATAATGTATACCGAATGCATACATTCTGGCTTTGTCCCGCAACAAGTGCGGTTCCTGGAACTGAGGATCCAAGTATTTCCGCACCTGTGCCACAAGACGAACCAAGCCAAGCTTTTGTTACAACATATGGTTGGAAAGAACCAGATATTGTGTTCGTCACGCGAAATTTCCAGCGTAGGTTCTCAGCGGTACTAGCTAGAGTCACAGTGAATACGGCCTCACGGCTTTGTGTTGGATAAAGATTTGTCCAAGAGGGTGCGTTTGAGTGCCAGTGTGCCGATACTTCGAATGTTCCAGTTGATATCGCGTTGAGCCCAGAAGTTGCTTGTGCTTCCCATCGTGCCAGTGTGGCGAGGCGGCCCACTTCCACGAATAGCACTGCACTAAGCGCCACGATTATGAGGCGCGGAATGGTGAGGTGCCGCTTCGTGGGCCCGCGGTTTGATGCAGTACGGGGCGGCATGGTTTATCAGGCTAAGGCGTTGGAACTTGAGTGAGGGTGAACTCAAGCTCATCAAGGTTGATGGTGACATCTGTGCTGTCTCGTTCTGACGTGGTGGCATCGAAGTCAATGGTCACAACTGCAGCGATGGATGTTTCTGGGTCCAGTGTTGCCGGGGTTACCGGGTAGACAGTTCCTGACGCGGTTAGCCCGGAGATTGTTGTGGTGACGGAGATGTCTTCGTTCCCTGAAGCAACAATTCCGCTGTCGGCGACTGAGAGCTCGGCGCTGAGGTTGTCGCCTACAAGAGTGATGTCGAGGGGCAGGGTGATTTCAACGGTGTCACCTGGTACGAGCTTAAGATTGTCCGCTTGGCTTTCGCTGATGGCAGTTCCGTTGAGTTCCCACGTTGCATCATCGACTACGAGGTTGAGATCACCCGTTTGAATGCTTTCGAGAGCTGCGGATTGTTCCACGCTCCAGTAGGCGAGTGTGCTGCCGCCACTTAGCAGCAACGCTGCCCCAGCGGCGATGGCGAGTATTGGAACCCCGCTTTTTTTGGGTCCGGTGGGGGTCTCTGCATGTTTTGACATTATCTTTCTCCTCGTGGGTGGGGGTGAATACGTACTGCGCACTTCACACAAAGTAATCCTTTACTAACGCAAGTTGCAAGCAATTGTGTGCAATTCACCCGAATTACTTTGTTCGTTAAGTAATTTTCATAAATGTTTATTTGTGAATGGTTTGAGTGTGAATTATTTACTGGAAAAATAAACCTGATACGTTAAATTCGATGTTGTGGACGATGTGAATGTCATTCAGAACAACATCCCATCAAGGGTGTTGGCCTGTCGAACCAACTCTGCAGACACGCAAAAAGGCTGGCTCGAACTACTGAGTTCGAGCCAGCCCCGCACTGTGCTTGAGCTGCTACTTGCCTTTGGGTGCGGTGCGGGCGCGACGCGCGTCGCGTTCCGCTTTGATGCGGGCTTCCTTCTCGATCCGCTCTTCTTCGGCCTTGACCTCAGCGGCGATCTGCCGTTCGATGACGAGCCACTTGGGTTCCTCGGTGCGGATCTCGTTGATTTCCTCGGTTGTGAGCGGCTCGGAGTAGCCGTTTCGGTTCAAGCCGGAAATCGAAATCCCAAGGCGCTTTGCAACGATGGTGCGTGGGTGCGGTCCGTTGCGGCGCAGGTCAACGAGCCACTGGGGTGGGTTGGCCTGGAGCTCGTTGAGCTCCTCGCGGGTGATGGTCGCCTCCTGAAATTCTTGGGGCGCTGCTGGCAAGTAAATACCAAGTTTCTTCGCAGCGGTTGCCGCCTTCATGTCCTGGGAGGTCCTACGAGTTGTCATACCTAAAGCGTACCGAATGCGGGTAGCCTTGAGTTGTGGAAAATGGCACCAATAACGGCAATCTTGACGAGACTCCCACCACTTTCCGGTTGGGTTACGTTCCCGGAGTCACTCCCGCCAAGTGGGTGAACCTGTGGAAGCAGCGCCGACCAGAAACACCTATCGAGTTGATTCAGCTTCCCGCACTTGATGGAGCGCAGTCCGTGCGCGAGGGCTTGACGGATATGAGCCTTGTACGACTGCCGATAAACCGCGAGGGCCTACACGCGATTGAGTTGTACCGCGAAACACCGGTTGTTGTGTTCCCGAAGGAGCACCACTTCGCTGCGGCGGATAACCTCACGCTCGTGGACATTGCCGACGAAGTACTTCAGTATCCCCTCGACTGTCCGTTGGACTGGCCCCACCTTCCGGGTATTCCCGCTGTCGAGCGGGTGGAGAACACCAAGATCGCGCTTGAGGTGGTTGCCGCAGGGGTCGGGGTGGTGATCGTGCCGCAGTCGCTGGCACGGTTGCATCACCGCAAAGACCTTGATTATCTCCCGATTGAGGGCGCACCATTCTCACCGGTCGCGCTTGTGTGGCCTGCGTACGACGAGAACCCTGAGGACGTGGAGGAGTTCATCGGGATTGTGCGTGGACGAAAAGCGAGCTCTTCGCGGGCGCAGCGTTCCAATCCGGACCAGCAGAAGATCGCTGATGAGGACGCCCAGGCTGCACAAAAGGCTGAGCGTGCCGCCCAGGTCGCAGAAAAGCAGAAGCGTCGCGCGGCTCAGGGCAAGGCAGGGTCACGCACTGGCGGAACGCGCGCTGGTGCGGGCCGCGGCGCAGCCAAAGGCGGAAGGAAACCCGCGGGAGGCAAGGGCGGAACGAAGGGCTCGTCGAAAAGCAGCAAGGGAACGGGCCGCAAGCCTAAGCGCTAACCCCGCCGCCCAATGCCCCTCGTCAGTCGCACGCAACTCCGGTCGAATGAACTGGGCAATAACCGTTCGGATTCTTGTACAGGTATTGCTGATGGTAGGCCTCCGCATAATAGAACGGGCCGGCAGCTTGCGGAGCCTCGCCATCAGCGCGCCGAATCTCGGTGGTAATCCGACCAAATCCCTTCGACTCGAGTGCCTGCTGGAACGACTCCAACGTCTCACGGGCTAGTCGCGATTGCTCAGGGGTCGTGAAGTAGAGCGCCGAACGATACTGCGTTCCCACGTCATTTCCCTGGCGGAACCCCTGCGTCGGGTCGTGTGACTCCCAGAACTTCCGCAGAATCTCGCGGTCGCTAATCTGGGCAGGATCGTAGGTGACCTTCACGATCTCGGTGTGGCCGGTCAACCCGGAGCACACCTCTTCATACGTGGGATTGGGCGTGTAGCCGCCCTGATACCCAACCGCAGTCGACACGACCCCGTCGGTACGCCAGAATTCCTTCTCCGCACCCCAGAAACATCCCAGTCCCAGATAAATCGTGCGCAGCGCAGGATCATCCTCAAGGCCTACGAGCGGCGCATCCAGCACCTCGTGCCGAGAGGGAACGGGAATCGACTCACCACGCCCAGACAGTGCTCGCTCAGGCGAAACCATCGTTGTTTTCAGCGATGAACCAAAAAGAGCCTCAAACACAAATACCCCCTCGGAATGACGCGAAAACGGTCGCGTCGGTGGAAAAATAGGCAACAGGTTACAACCAGTTGGCGCGAGAAAATGTTCCGGACTGCTTGTTCCACCATAACGAAAGGTAAGTATGTCTCAGACTCCCGGTGCCGAGAACACGAACGAACCCACGGTACGTGTAGCCTCGCCGGTACTCAAAGAAGCAGTATCCGCGAAAACCCGAGATGAAAAACCCTACGTCTCCCCGGTGCTTGTTGCCGCCGCGTCGTGGGGATGGCGGATCCTGGTGGTCGTGGCAGTCGCTGCCCTCACCATCTGGGGTGTTGGAGCGCTTAAAACCATCGTTATCCCGGTTGCGGTGGCACTGCTGCTCACTGTGCTCCTGCAACCGATGCACAGTTTCTTCGTGACGAAACTCAAGGTTCCTCGTGCACTCAGTGCAGTGACGTCAATCGTTGTGCTGATCGCGGCGCTTGCCGGGCTTTTGACTGCGGCTGGATCACAGATCGCGGCGGGTATCTCGCAACTGTCAACACAGGCGATGAAGGGTTTCAACGAACTACTCACCTGGGCGCAAGGAGCCCCACTCAACCTGGACCTTCACTCGGTCGAGAGTTACTGGAGCGAACTGACCCGGAATTTCCAGCAGTATGTGGGCACGGTTCTCGACGGGGCGTTGTCGGTGACCAGCACCGTTACGCACATCTTTGCGGGAACGCTCATCGCGTTCTTCTGCACTATCTTCTTTCTCATGGACGGACGACAGATCTGGACTTGGCTCGTAGGATTGCTGCCGCGGCACGTCCGAGAGCGCACACATCAAGCAGGCCGGCGCGGACTCGTCACCCTTTCGTCGTATGTGCGCACTCAAATCCTCGTCGCGTTTATTGATGCCGTTGGCATCGGCCTTGGCGCCGCAGTTCTAGGTTTGCCGCTCGTCGTGCCCATGGCCGCGCTGGTATTCCTTGGCTCGTTTATCCCGTTTGTCGGTGCGATTCTAACCGGCGCTGTGGCCGTACTCGTTGCGCTGGTTGCCAAGGGATGGATCTATGCGCTCATCATGCTCGGCATCGTGCTGTTTGTCCAGCAGATCGAAGGACACATACTCCAACCACTGCTCATGGGGCGCGCGGTCTCCGTACACCCAGTGGCCGTACTGCTCTCCGTGACTGCGGGAACCGTTCTCGCCGGGATTGTCGGTGCGCTGTTTGCCGTGCCGCTAGTCGCCACATTGAACACGATCATCCTGTACTACCGAGGACACGATAAGTTTCCTGAACTCGGATTTGACGACCACATCGCCATCAAGCCCTCTGGTAGTCCCGCCTACATGGTGGTCTCCGCAGCAAAGTACGTCTCCGATGGACGCTGGGACGAGGTGCCACAGAGCGAGGACAAAGGCACTGAAATCCTCGATAGAATTATGGCGCGTTTCCAGAGTAAACCCGATGGACCAGCTACGCACGCTAGTCCCTATGGCACCAACGGGCTCACGAATCCCTACGAAACGGGCGCTTCCGGGGCTGTGGACGCAAGCGCCACTTCTTCCAACTCGTCGTCAACTTCATCCACAGACCCCGCCGACCCCAACGGCGAACCACGCGGCCAGTAATTGTCCGCCCAGCACTCATCCAGGAAGTCTCCATGACGATCTCTCCGCACACCTCATCGGTCACGCTCGAATCCATTCAGGAAGCCGCCAAGCTTCTTGACAGGATCGCACGGGTGACACCGATCGAGTCATCGCGGGCGCTCGAAGCCTTCACCGGCACCAAAACCTACCTCAAGTGCGAGAATCTTCAACGCTCCGGATCGTTCAAAGTGCGTGGTGCCTACGTGCGCATGGCGCGCCTCAGTGACGAGGAAAAATCACGTGGCGTGATTGCTGCATCCGCAGGTAATCACGCGCAGGGGGTGGCGCTCGCGGCCGCGGCGCTCGGCATCCCAGCGGTCGTGTACATGCCAGCTGGTGCAGCATTGCCGAAAATCGCGGCAACCCGAGAATATGGGGCCGAAGTGCGCCTGTACGGCACGAATGTGGATGAAAGCCTCGCTGAGGCCCAAGCGGAGGCCGACCGCACGGGTGCAACGTTCATCCACCCGTTCAATCACCCCGACGTGATCGTGGGCCAGGCGACCGTGGCACTGGAGATCCTTGAGCAGGTGCCTGACGTGCGTACGGTTCTTGCACCTGTTGGAGGTGGCGGACTCGTGGCTGGACTCGTGGCTGCTTTCGCAGCCATCGCCCCGCAGGTGGAGGTCGTTGGTGTGCAGGCCACACGGGCTTCGGCGTACACGTACTCGCTCCAGGCTGGACATCCCGTCACCTTCCCCGCCCAATCAACCATGGCGGACGGAATCGCTGTGAGCACTCCCGGAGATGTGCCGTTCGACATCATTGCGCGTCACAACACCCGCATCGTGAACGTGTCGGAAGAGGACATCTCGCGGGCGCTTGTTTTCATGGCGGAGCGTGCGAAACTCGTGGTGGAACCGGCCGGTGTGACAGGGGTGGCGGCGTTGATCGCCAAGCCCGGCCAGTTCGACGGCCCCGTGGTGTCGCTGCTGTCCGGCGGAAACATCGACCCGAACATTTTGTTGCGTGTGGTGCGGCACGGCCTGGTGGCTGCCGGACGCTTCCTCGTGATGAAGGTGCGGCTGATTGACAGGCCGGGTGCGCTTGCACAGATGCTCTTTGATCTTGCGTCCCAGCAGGCGAACATCATGCATGTTGATCACGTGCGTACTGGTGTTGATCTCGCAATCGATGAGGTTGAGGTCACCATGCAGGTCGAGACCAAGGGACCCCAACACTGCCAAGAGTTGCTCGAGTTCATGCGTTCAAAGGGCTACAACCTGTCGTCTTGAGTTTAGGCAGGGTGACCGCGACATGAAAGAACCCTCGTCCACAGTACGTGGACGAGGGTTCTTTACTCTCAAGCCTCAAGTCATCGTATGCGATGACCGAAGGGAGGATTCATCACGCAGCGATTGCGGAGATCTCGAGGTCAACCTTGACCTTGTCGGAGACAAGGACGCCACCGGCTTCGAGGGCAGCGTTCCAGGTCAGACCGAACTCCTTGCGGGAGAACTCGATCTTGCCCTCGAATGCCGCGCGCTTGTTGCCGAATGGGTCAACGGCGGTTCCGGTGAATTCGACCTCAAGTTCAACGGACTTGGTGACGCCGTTGATGGTGAGGTCGCCGGTCACGGTGAACTCCTCAGGGGTTCCAGCAACCGAGGTGGATGCAAAGGTCCAGGTTGGGTTGGCCTCGACGTTGAAGAAGTCTGCCGACTGGAGGTGTCCGTCGCGGTCTGCGTTTCCGGTGTTCACGCCGCGTGCGTCGAGTTCAGCGGTGACGGAGGAGGACTCAAGGGAGTCACCGATGGTGATGACTGCCGAGGTCACTGGAACGGTTCCACGGACCTTGGAGATTCCTGCGTGGCGTACGGTGAACGCCGCGGTCGAGTGGGTTGGGTCTGCGTTGTAGGTGCCTGCTTCGAGACCTGCTGGGAGAGTCATGTTGGTTCCTTTGCTCAGGGGTGGCGCGCTCAATTGCTTGACGCTTCAAGTATTGCTCGTAACTAGCCTAAACCCTTCTGCGAGGTCGTGCAAGTGCTAGTTGAAGATTCAACTAAATTCGTGTGGTGGTCCCCATCACTCGGACCTGTGCCCCAACAACCGCGATTCTTTGACAGACTAGAGCCATGGCCCTTACTACTGTCCACCTTATGCGTCACGGCGAAGTCTTCAACCCAGACAAGATCCTGTACGGACGCCTCCCCGGATACCGACTCTCTGACCTCGGAAACGAGATGGCGCGCCGAGTTGCCGAACACCTTGTTGCGGAAAAGCGGGATATCGTCACCGTCATCGCCTCGCCGCTGCAGCGAGCACAGGAGACCGCAACGCCAAGTGCCAAGGCATTCAATCTTGAACTCGGTACGGATGAGCGCCTGATCGAGGCAGCCAACTACTTTGAGGGTAAGACCTTCGGCGTGGGTGACGGCTCGCTACGCCACCCGGAGCACTGGCCGCATCTCATCAACCCATTTCGTCCATCGTGGGGCGAACCATATAAGGAGCAGGTTGCCCGAGTGCACGCAGCCGTGGACTCGGCTCGCGAACTGGCACGGGGACACGAAGCGCTTCTGGTCAGCCACCAACTACCCATCTGGATCGCCCGCTCCGCCTACGAGGGCAAGCGACTGTGGCACGACCCACGTAAGCGTGAGTGCAACCTTGCATCCCTGACCTCTCTCACCTTCGACGAAGACACCCTTGTCGAGGTCAAGTACACTGAACCGGTTGCAGACCTATATCCGAACGCCTCCAAGGTGGCAGGAGCCTGACATTTTCAGGTTTTATCCAGTCGATTACGTCAAAGTTAGCGTTGTGAGTCGTTTGTCCTCGTCCCTTCCCCGTTCCCGTCGCGCCCTCGCAGCCCTGTGTGCTGCGGGCGCTGTGCTCGTGCTTGCCGCGTGCGGCCCACAGGACTCGGGAAACGGCGAGGTCGTGGTGGACCAGGGTTACCAGTCCGGTGACGGTTCGCTGCGCACGTGGGACGTGGACGAACGCGGTGAATCGGTTGTGCTGACCGGGACGGACTACGACGGCAACGCCGTGGATACGTCCGTCTTTGCTGGCGACGTTGTCGTGCTCAACACCTGGTATGCTGCCTGCCCGCCGTGCCGTGCTGAGGCGCAGGATCTTCTGGACGTGGCCACAGATCGAGCCGACGACGGTGTACACCTGATCGGCATCAACCGCACAGACGACGCGGGCGCAGCCCAGGCGTTCGAGCGTGAATTCGGGATCACCTGGCCGAGCATCGACGACCGCAACGGCAAGGCGATTGCGACCCTTGCTGGCGTTGTCCCCATCAAGGCGGTACCCACCACGGTCGTTCTGGATCAAGAGGGCCGGGTTGCCGCACGCGTACTGGGGCAGATTGAGAAGTCCACACTCAACGCTCTGATCGATGAAGTCCTCGCCGAAGGCGATGACTCGTGACTTCACTGCCTGTCCTCACGGCAGGGGCGCCGCTCGCCACCGGAATCGGTGACTCCTTTGCGCAGACGGCATTCTCCGGATCGATGGCGCTCGCAATTCCCGTTGCGTTGATCGCAGGTCTTGTGTCCTTTGCCTCTCCCTGTGTTGTTCCACTTGTCCCCGGGTATGTTGGCTTCCTTGGCGGTTTAGCCGGCTCGCAGGCTGGCACCCAGCGGGCGCCTTCCACACAGATTGCCGACGATTCGGCGGCTTCCGGACGCACCTCACGTGTGCGTCGGATCTGGTCTGCGGGGCGTGGCCGCATCTTTGTGGGGATGACCCTGTTTATTGCCGGGTTCACCTTCGTTTTCGTTGTGGCCGGTGTGGCGACAGGCGCGCTCGGTGTGGCACTCGCCCAGTGGAGCGACACGGTCACCCGGGTGTTGGGGGTGCTCGTCGCGGTCATGGGTCTTGCCTTCATGGGCGCTATTCCCGCGCTACGCAACGAGGCCAAACTGCACTATGTCCCCAACTCGGGACTGCTCGGCGCTCCGATCCTGGGCTTCGTGTTCGGGCTTGGCTGGACACCATGCCTTGGCCCCACGCTCGTGGCAATCAACTCGCTGGCACTGACGGAAGGCTCGGCCACGCGCGGAGCGATTCTCGCCGTTGCGTACTCGCTGGGGCTTGGGCTGCCCTTCCTCATCATCGCCGTCGGACTCGAACGCTCCAAGAAAGCGCTCGGGTTCATGCGCAAGCACCGCCTCACCATCATGCGGATCGGCGGTGGGATGCTCCTCATCCTCGGAATCGCGATGGCAGCAGGCTGGTGGACGGCACTGTCAAACAAGATGTCCATCTGGATCGGCTACACGAGCACGGTGGTGTAAATGACAACACGCAACAACGCTGGGTCTAGAGGCGACAACGAATCGGATCGACTCGTCGACAATCAGGAAACCACCGGTGCAACCTATCGGCCGGAAGGCATCGAGGATGCGTTCGTAACCGGCGGCGACCACGCTGTAGACGACACTGAGACAAAGCCGAAGCGGACCGCAGGCGGCCCGCAACTCGGATTCGTGGGGTGGATGCGTTTCCTGTGGCGGCAACTGACCTCGATGCGTGTGGCGCTCATGCTGCTCATGCTGCTGGCAGTTGCGGCGCTGCCGGGATCGCTGTTCCCGCAGCGTGCCCACGATCTTGCCGGGGTGAACCAGTACATCGCGGACAACCCGACCCTCGGACCCTTGCTGGACAAGTGGAGCTTCTTCAACGTATACGCCTCGCCGTGGTTCGCGGCCGTGTACCTGCTGCTGTTCATCTCGCTGATCGGCTGCATCCTGCCGCGCACCAAGGTGCACTACAAGGCCCTGCGTTCGGCGCCACCTAAGACTCCGCGCGTGTTCAACCGGTTCCCGGCTAAGGCCAATGTTGTTTTGGCACCTGAACAGACCGACTCGGGTGTGTCGACCGGTGAAGATGGGGGAGCAGCGCAGGCCGCGGCCCTCACCGCGCAACGCCACCTGCGCGGACGCCTGAGATTCCTGCCACGGTTCCGTACCTCCGTCACACAGGAAAAGGAAACCACCTGGACCGTCTCCGCCGAACGCGGCTACCTCAAGGAGACCGGTAACCTGCTGTTCCACCTCTCGCTTGTGGGTATCCTCGTCTCGTTTGGAACCGGACAACTCCTCGAATACCGCGGCCAGGCGATTCTGATCGAAGGACGTGGATTCGCCAACGCGCAGGTCGCCTACAACACGTTCGAGCACGGAGCCTGGTTCTCGGAAGACTCGATGGAACCCTGGATCATCACACTCGACAGCTTCGAATCCAAGTTCCGGGCCTCCGACTCCGCCGCCGAGGACTTCACCGCCCACATGAGCGTGGAAACGCCAGACGGTAAGTCCCGCCAAGAGACCATCAAGGTCAACTATCCGCTCGACCTTGGCGGGGCGAAGGTCTATCTGATGGGCAACGGGCACGCGCCAACCGTGACCGTACGCGACGCCGCAGGCGAAGTCGCATTCTCTGGGGCCGTGCCGTTCCTCTCAGAAGACGCTCAATACACCTCCAAGGGCGTCATCAAGGTTCCCGATGTCTCGACCGGCGAACAACTGGGATTCGTTGGCTATCTGCTGCCCACCGCGGACCTCACCGATGGAGGAATGCGGTCCATCTATCCCGAAGCGCTCAACCCCGTACTCGTGCTGGACCTCTACCGAGGCGACCTCGGTCTGGACGACGGTATCCCGCAAAACGTGTACCGGCTCGCCACCGAGAACATGACCAAGGTGACCGCCACGCAGGAGAATCCAGACCCCATCCTGCTCGCTCTGGGGCAGACCGTGGAGCTTCCGGATGGGTTGGGTACGATCGAGTTCTCGGACATCCCGCGCTTTGCCGCATTTGACCTGCGCTACGACCCGACCTTGATCTGGTTGCTCGTCTCTTCAGTTGCCGCGCTTATCGGAATTTCACTGTCCCTGTTTACCCCACGCCGCCGTGTCTGGGTCCGTGCAGTCGAACAGCCGGACGGAACCGTGCACGTGGCGCTCGCTGGTCTGGCCCGCGGAGACGACTCCGGATTGCAGGGAGAGGTTGACGGCGTGGCTCGGGTATTGGAGCCCGCTAAACCTCTATCCGAAGCGGAACGCGAAGCCCTAAGACTCGCGCGACGCGAACTGTAAGATTTTGTTCAGACACCACCTGGCCGGGGAACCGGTCGCCCGCATAGGCTGAACCTCCCTTGGGTTGGGGAAAACAGCCGCCCACAAAGGAATGACATGACAAACGTTGCAGAACTGAGCGACTACTTCGTGTGGGCCACCGTCACGGCCTATACGATCGCTATGGTGTGCTTTGCGTTCGACCTCGCGAAGGTGTCGGATGCTGTGGGCCTGCGCCGACGCGAAAAACTTGAAGCTGGGACTGCCGCTGCTCCTGCGACCGCAAGCGCCGTGAACGAGGCAGTCAGAGCGTCCAAAACTGGAGGAGTGGCTCTAGCCGGTGAAACCGACCCGCACATCACCTACGTTGGCCGTAGGAGCAAGGCACTCGGCATCGCAATGGCAACCACCTGGGTTGGCCTGTTCCTGCACTTCGCGGCAGTGATCACCCGCGGCATCGCGGCTGGCCGGGTTCCCTGGGCAAACATGTACGAATTCACCATCACCGGTACGCTCGCAGCGGTCGTGGTGTTCCTTGGCGTTCAACTGTTCAAGGAGATCCGTTACGTCGGTGTCTTCGTGACCTTCCTTGTCGTGACCTTCCTGATGGTCGCATTGCAGGCGTTCCACCTTCAGGCGGATGCCGTACAGCCCGCCTTGCAGCGATACTGGCTGGTCATCCACGTGGGCGTTGCAGTGGGGGCCACCGGTGTGCTGACCGTGGCCTTCGTGGTGTCTGTCCTGCAGTTGCTTCGAGGCGCCAAGAACGACGGCAAACTGAACTGGGGCTGGCTCGATGTGCTTCCCACGCCGGACAAACTTGAGGCCCTGTCCTTCCGCATCAACGCGTGGGGCTTCGTCATGTGGACCTTCACCATCATCGGCGGTGCGATCTGGGCTGACGAGGCGTGGGGTCGCGCGTGGGGATGGGACCCGAAGGAAACCTGGTCGTTCGTGATCTGGGTGGTCTACGCCGCCTACCTACATGCGCGGACAACCCGTGGCTGGGCCGGACGCCGTGCCGCCTGGTTCGTGGTCGTCGGATACATCTGTGTGCTCATGAACTTCACGGTTGTGAACTACGTGTTCAGCGGACTGCACTCCTACGCTGGGTAACTCTCGGGGTCAGTCAGTCAGCGGGCAGAGTCAATGCAAAAAGTTGCAGTGTGCATCTTGAACGGACGCACACTGCAGCTTTTTGCCATGCAGCCAAAGATTCGCCACAGCCTCAGGCGCTTTGCAACGCAATCACAGTGAAACAGCGTTCAACCTATGCGCTAGCGGTCTGTGGGTTTTCTTGTCGGGCTGTGCTTCTACCTCGCACAGATTGGCGACGAAACCCACAGACCGGCAACATCCCCAACGCGCCGGATAGACCTCTCTTGTGCTTCTCGAAATGGTGTGTTTGGATTCAGATGCCGACGTCAACGGTGACTTCGCGGCGAAACAAGGGTGTGAGGCGCAGGCCGCTACCCTCTTACTGAGGAAGTGCCAATGATCCGAATAGAGCCGAATCTGTGTGGGCCTCCACTCGCAACGCATTTTTGTCAGATTGTGAAGCATGCTGGCTTGCTGTTACTGGTGGTGGGGGCGGCCTCGGCTTGCTCGAGCCAAGGGGAAACAATCCTGGAAAACGCAGGATTTGAGGGCGTTTCATGTCTGGTTGCAGGTTCGGATGACAAACGATTGTTTGAAACGACACTGGTTATGGCCGTTGAATCCGTTGACATCGCAATTGAAGACGTCACCTTGGCCAACCCAGAGAACCTGCAGTTGGAGTCTTTCGGTGTGGTGGTTCACGGTGCGACTGCGCCATACGAAGGCCATGCAGTGGAAGAGCGGCCGGTCTTTCCTGATCTTCCTGTCGAAGTTCCGGCGGGTATGGCAGCGTCAATAGTAGCGACTGTCCAACTCACAGATCCTCTCGCTGAGGGTAAAGCCGATGGGGTCGAAATCACTCATCGTAAGGTTGGGGAGGAGACAGAACGCGTCTTCGAACCTATCCTAGGGGTGGAGTTGGTGCCCCACGGAAGTGTTTGCGAAGAGTGAGCAAAACTTTCGCGGACTGATCTTTACGTGATGCTTCCACCACACGCTCGGTGGGAGCATCACGTATCCGTGTGATCACTCATTCCTGGGCATCGAACAACCACCATCACGGAACGGTGCGCTCGGGAGTAGCCTAAATATATGTTTACGCGGATTAGCCAGGCAAACGAAACGTGGTTTCGCGCGATGGCGCAGGATTATGACCGCGACATTCCGCAAGGTTTTCCGCGGGTCGTTGTCATCCTGCATCCGGGAACGTACGTTGTTGACGACCCCGTTCTTCCGTTTCGAGCGCCCAACGCCAATGATGTCCCGCTCTCCGAAGAGCAAACCGAGGCCTTCGAACAGGTATTGCTGAAGGTTCTAGGGCCGAAAGAGCAGTGTTGTGTTGCGTTCTACGCTGGATACTTGAGACCTGAGGGCATCGCGCGCATAGATACCCCTGAAATGACGTGGGTATCTGGACGCTTGGCGTACCTTCTTCTCCAGGATGAACTGAACGAGTGTCTTTTTAGCGCGGTTGAGAAACACTGGGACCCGTTTCTCTTCCTCGAGGTCAGTTACCTGTGGGCGACAGACAGGTCATGGGTGATTGCATCGACCCCCGATACCGCATACACAGTCATAGGCTGCGACGGTGCGCTCGCAGAAGCACTCCTTCAAGAACCACAGTTGAAGGCCTTGGATTGGACTGGGCGAGGGCTGTAGAAACGAGTTCGCCCGCTAGCGGTCTGTGGGTTTTCTTGTCGGGCTGTGCTTCTACCTCGCACAGATTGGCGACGAAACCCACAGGTCGGCGGCATGCGCGACTAGCGCTTGGAGGAGTCCCCGTCGGATTCGTCCTCGGAGTCTTCATCCTTGGATGTGTCCTCTTCTGTGCGGGCCTTGCGCTCAGCTTCCTTGCGGCGCTGCTCGGCTGCGAGCTTCCACAGGAAATCGGGGTCATCGTCGGGCGCAGTTGGGCCGCCGTTCATTGGCTTGGCACGGCGAGAGTACTGTGCGGGTGGGATGTTTGACTGCGGTCTGACGTTGCGGGTCATGTTGGAGAACACGATCCAGATCAGCGGACCAACTATGGGGATGAACAGTGTGATGATGATCCACATGAACTTCGGTGTATTGTTCCGCCGCTGGTCAGTGGACGCGATCACATCGGAGACCGCGTACACTGCGAGCGCAAACACAAACAATCCGAGTAAGAATCTAGGCATCTTCTAAGGTTAACGGTCTAACCTTAAGATGTGACATTCCTGAAGTACTCAGTTTTGAGAATCGCGTTCATCTTGGTCTGTGCGTTCGGCTTGAAGTTGGCTGGCGCCCAGGGCGCACTGCTGTGGGTTCTTGCGATCCTGCTTGGCATGCTCCTGTCGTATCTGCTGCTTGGCAGGGAACGCGACGAACTGACCTCCCGGTTGGCTTCCCGTAAGGAACGCAAGGACTCGGCGCTTGAGCGTCTGGCGGCTGAGGACGCGGACTTCGAGGACAATCTCTAACCGATACGTGCGTCCCGCATGCGAACAGGACAACTCGTATGGTGATTTTCTGTGAATGGGGTCATTTTTTAATGGTGGTTGATCCCGGGGAACCACCATGTTGGTTCTGGTAACCGTTCGCTACCGTCCATTGGGGGACCCGCGAAACTCACGCATCAAGCGAAAGAACACATTCAGGCTAGAGGGCCAACCCCGCACCGAGGAGTACTCCGAAACCGAGTTCGTACATTCCTGTTCCGGCCAGCACGGGAACGAGAAGTTTCCCGCGAGCGCCAGCGAGCATTGGGAGTGAGAGCATGACGGCCGGAAAGAGCATGAGGAATGCGAACAACGCCCACGGGTTGAAGAATGTGCAGATGAGGGTGAGCGGGAAGGGCAGCCAGATCATGGCGAGGTAGAGGCGGCGGGCTCGGAAGTCTCCGACTCGTACGGCGAGAGTGCGTTTGCCGGACATCTGGTCCGTGGGGATGTCGCGGATGTTGTTGGCCATGAGGATGGCGCAGGCGATGAGGCCGATTGCGACGGCTCCCAGGAATGACGGCCAGGAGACCCGTCCGGCCTGAAGGTAGGTGGTTCCCATGGTGGCGACGAGTCCGAAGAATACGAATACGCCGACCTCTCCGAGCCCGGAGTAGCCGTAGGGTTTCTTGCCGCCGGTGTAGAACCATGCGGCGAACAGGCAGGCCACGCCTACTGCGATGAGCCACCAGTGTCCGGTGAGGATCACGAGTATGAGTCCAATGAGTGCGCCGATCCCGAGTGAGCCGAGTGCAGCAGCCTTGACGGCACCGGGCGAAGCAAGCCGTGCGGCGGTGAGCCGTACCGGACCCACGCGGTCCACGTCGGTTCCCTTGACCCCGTCAGAGTAGTCGTTCGCGTAATTCACGCCGATTTGCAGTGCGAGTGCGAGCAGCAGGCACAACAGCGCGGGAAGGAACGCGAAGCCGTCAATCTGTGCGGCGGCGCCGCTTCCCACCAGCACGGGTGCGGCGGCAGCGGGTAGGGTGCGCGGGCGCGCACCGGCAATCCATTCGCGGGCGGTGGCCATGGTTCACTTCCTAAGACTGCGTGCGGGTTGGTTGGCGGTCATCGCTTGCGCGATGCGTTCTACTTGGCGACGATCCGGTTTCCCCGAGTCTGTCAGTGGCAGTTGGTCCACGGTGAGAAAAGCACGTGGACCGTACCCCCTACCAAGCGTAGCGGTCAGTTCGCCTCTGATCTGGTCAAGCGGTGCGAGATCTGCGCCGCTTTGCGTCACCACGGCAACGACCTTGTGCCCCCAGTGGGGGTCGGGTACACCGACAACGCAGGCCTGGCCGATTCCGTATCGATCGGTGAGAGCGGATTCGATGCGGGACGGGACGATGTTGAGTCCGCCAGACAAGATGACGTCATCGGCGCGGCCAAGAATGGTCAGGGTTCCGCTTGCTGGGTCGAGGTGCCCGAGGTCGTTTGTGCGATGCCAACGTACGCCGGATTCATCGGTGATGAAGGCAGGGTCCTCGCGCAGGACATGGGCGGTGGTGCAGGGTAAGTTCGAGGAGGGAAAAGCCGGCAGGTTCTCAAGCTCGGTGTCCGAGATGTAGCCGTCAGCGAGCATCGGTCCACTCAGCCAGATCCGGTCGGCTGAATCAATGTGGACCTGGGCGATGTCGAGTGGGCTGCCGTTGTAGACGCAGCCGCCTGCGGTCTCGCTCATACCGTAGGTGGTGACGATGTTGATCCCAGCCACCCGCGCACGATCCAGTAGGGGAGCGGGAATAGCGGCCCCGCCCACAAGCACGGCCGCGTAACCCTGTAGCGCATTGAGAGCCTCATCCTGCACCGCACCCGAGGTACGAGAGTCACGCACAAAAGTTTCAGGTGAGATCAACCTGTGCAGCTGGGTCGGGACAAGCGAAACGTAACGGGTGGGGTGAACGAGCCGACTCGTCGCCAATAAGAAACCCGACGCAGAAAACGGAACCGAACGGTCCAACGTGACCGGGTGCGTGCCAGCCAAGACGGAACGTGCCAGCACGTTCACGCCTGCAATGTGATCCGTGGGTAGCGCGAGCAGCCACTGCCCAGGGCCATCCAGTGCGCGATCCGCAGAGGCAGCCGACGCCATCAGGGCGGAGGCCGACAACAACACGGCCTTGGGCGCGCCCGTGGACCCGGAGGTGTGGATGACCACATGCCCTGCACTCGCCAGAATCGACTTGACTGCCTCCAACGAATACGGTGTGGGCGTGGTCAGGCAATTGGCGGAAAACGGGGCGTCACTCACTCTGTAAGCCTACTGCGCGCAATAGGATTGATTGAAACTATGCTTTACCTCGTGCGCCAGAACGGCGCCGCGAAAGCCACACAAGGAGTTACCTCATGAGCCGCATCGAACGGTCGCACTGGCGCCGAACCCGCACCGCAACGGCCAGCCTCGTTGCAGTGTCGCTGAGTGCACTGATGCTCGCCTCCTGCTCGTCAGAAGAACCTGCACCGCAAACGGCGACCGAGACCGTGACGCCAACCCCCACCGCGGACAAGGGCACCGTTCCCGAACCTGAACTCCCAACCGTGTGGCCGCTGACCGGCGTTGCAGCCGAGAGCATCGAGGAACGGCCGGCCATCGCCGTCAAGATCGAGAACACCGCAGCCGCACGTCCCCAGTACGGCCTCGACAAAGCAGACGTGGTGTGGGAGACCATCGTCGAGTTCGACGTGTCTCGATTCATCGCGGTCTACCACTCCGAGTATCCAACCGAGGTCGGTCCAGTGCGTTCCGTGCGTCCAATGGACTACCGCGTCGTCTCGCCGCTCAACGGAATGTTCGTGTACTCCGGAGGCCAAAGTGGAATCCTACGGGAACTACGCGCCGACAAGAACATCCAATCGCTCGACGAGACCAGTGGTCAAAGCGCCATGTGGCGGTCCTCCGGGCGTCGTGCACCGCACAACCTCCACGCTGACCTGGCCAAGTTCGAACTCCTGGCAGACTCAAGCCACGACAAGACCCCCGCCGAGCAGTTCGCCTTCGCCGAAACCTACGAAGCAGCGAGTGCGGTGGCTGACGGAAGCGCCGCAACCGCGCTGCGCCTCAACATGTCATCCGCCGCGAAGCCATCCTGGCAGTGGGACTCATCCAAGAAGGTATGGCTGCGATCCGAGGGCAGCAGCCCGGCAGTCGTCGCGTCCGGCGATCGAATCTCCGCAACCAACGTTGTCGTCATCACCGCAAAGCACTTCGACTCCGGGTTCAACGCTCAGAACAACGCCCCCGTGCCGGACTACGAGTTGACCGGAACCGGCGAGGCACTCGTTGCCACGGGTGGAAAAACCATCAAGGCAACGTGGTCCAAGAAGGACAACGCCAGCCCACTCACCCTGAGCAACGATGAGGGTGACTCAGTCACCCTGGCACCTGGCCAGACATGGGTAGAACTCCTCCCAGCAGGCTCTGGTTCGTACACGACGGACTAGGGGGAACGCCGCCGGGTGGCGTATGGCCGTGAGACGAACCCTCCTGAAAACCACAGGGAGGTAGTTTTCGCCGCTGAGGAGTTGAAACGGGTATATGTTGTGGGCCGGGGCGTTGTTACACCCCGGCCCACAAGTCATTGCAAAGTCCACCTAGAGGATGACGTTCGCATCCGCTCGATGCTACTGAAGTCTAGTCTCGCATCCGCATAATTCAGCCTTTCGCCGGTCGCGCTTAGCCCGCGACCTTGAAACAATTAAGAACATGGCGGCGGCGACAGGAATACCAGTGGGACAGCGAATCTCTTCGCATCCAGTGAACAGCTACCGGTTTGATGACCGGGACGCTGAATTGCCCTACGGGGGCGACGACGATGTGGACATCTATGAGAAGCCCTTTAGCCAGGTGACGAAATCCTCGGTCGCCTCCGTGCTTCTCGCCTTTACGGTGGGGGTTGGACTAATCGCTGGTGGGGCTTTCGCTTTCGGGGTCGTCCTCGAATGGGGCGCCAAGTTGATCGCCGGACTGTAGGTCCATCTGTAATATCCATGCCACCTACAACACATACTTGGTGACGGAACGGTAGTCCAGGACCAGTCCCGTCACCACAGAACCACGGCCACTCGGGCTGGTCGGTAAGTCAATCCAGGGACTTACCAACCGATCTGAGTGGCCAATTCTGTTGTTGGCGTGCCGAACGCGAGTAAGGGGCGTGAGCGTCGGACGCAATGAGTGCGTAGGAGTCTACTCGTGTGTGAAGGCCGGGGCTTTCACACACACGTTGACGCCTAACCGGCCCTAGAAAGCGTACGGGTAGTTCGTCCAGTCAGGATCACGCCGCTCAAGGAACGCATCACGACCCTCGACAGCCTCATCGGTCAGATAGGCGAGACGGGTGGCCTCCCCAGCGAACACCTGCTGGCCCATCAGACCGTCATCGGTGAGGTTGAACGCGAACTTGAGCATGCGGATCGCCTGCGGGGACTTGGTCGCGATGATCCGGGCGTACTCGATGGCAAGGTCCTCGAGATCCTCATGGTCGGCCACCTCGTTGACCGCGCCCCAGTCGTAGGCGTCCTGCGCGGAGTACTCGCGGGCGAGGAAGAAGATCTCGCGGGCACGCTTCTGCCCGATCTGCTTGGCCAGATAAGCTGAGCCATAGCCGCCGTCGAACGAACCCACGTTGGCGTCCGTCTGCTTGAACCGGGCGTGCTGGCGTGAGGCGATAGACAGGTCCGAGACAACGTGCAGCGAGTGCCCACCGCCTGCGGCCCAGCCGTTGACCACGGAGATGACGACCTTCGGCATGGTGCGGATCAGGCGCTGAACCTCAAGGATGTGCAGACGCCCAGCCTGTGCGGGATCGATTCCCTCAGCCGTTTCGACCGCATTGTCGGTGACGTAGCGGTATCCCGAACGAGACCGGATGCGCTGGTCGCCACCTGAGCAGAAGGCCCAGCCGCCGTCTTTGGTGGAAGGTCCGTTTCCGGTCAGCAACACGGTGCCGACCGAGGAGGTCATACGTGCGTGATCGAGTGCCCGGTACAGTTCGTCCACGGTGTGCGGGCGGAACGCATTGCGTACCTCGGGGCGGTCGAACGCGATACGCACCACGGGCACATCACTCTCCGTGTCACCAGTGCGGTCGACCCCGCGGTGGTAGGTGATGTCCGTGAGGTCTTCGAAGCCCTCAATCGTGCGCCATTTAGTCGGGTCAAAGGTCTCGGATACTTTTTGTGGAATCGTCACCCGTTCACTTTAGGACAGTTTTGTTGCCCCGCGTAGGCTTGAGGGATGCATGTTTACTCCGCCGCGTTGAAGTTGAGGTTCCGCGGGCTAACGGTCCGTCAGGGTGTCCTGTTCGAGGGACCCGCCGGATGGGCTGAGTTCGCTCCTTTCGTCGAATATGGCGACGACGAGGCTGCGAACTGGTTGCGGGCCGCCCACGAGGCCGCCTTCCTTGGCTTCCCACAGCCCGTGCGCACGCACGTTCCGGTGAACGTCACCATTCCCGCGACGGATGCCGAGCGCGCATTCGACCTCGTGCGCGCCTCGAATGGCTGCACCACGGCAAAGGTCAAGGTCGCGGAGAAGGGGCAGACGCTTTCCGACGAGGTGGCTCGGCTTGAGGCCGTCCGTGCGGCTCTCGGTCCGAGCGGGAAGATTCGCGTGGACGCGAATGGCGGCTGGGACCTGGAGACCGCACGTGCGCGGCTTGCCGTACTCGACCGCGCTGCGGGCGGGCTTGAATATGCGGAGCAGCCATGCGCTCAGGTCGAAGAGTTGGCGCAGTTGCGCCGTACAGTCAACGTATTGATCGCTGCAGATGAGTCGATCCGCCGGGCCGAGGACCCGCTACGTGTGGCTGAACTTGAAGCCGCCGATGTCATGGTGGTGAAGGTCGCTCCGCTTGGGGGAGTGCGCCGCTGCCTGGAACTGGTTGAGCAGATCGGGCTCCCGGTCGTGGTGTCGAGTGCCCTTGACTCCTCGGTTGGACTGTCGGCGGGCCTCGCGCTCGCGGCGGCCCTCCCCGAACTGCCGTTCGCGTGCGGGTTGGCCACCTCGCAACTGTTTGTCAGCGATGTCACCCCCGAGCCGCTGTTGCCCGTGGACGGTCAGATCGCGGTGCGCCCTGTGGTTCCAGAACCGGGGCGTCTGGCCGCGCTCGCCGCGCCGGAGGCAGACGCGCAGTGGTGGCGCGAACGTACCCGACGCGTTGCCGCACGTGCTGGAATCGAACTGCCAGTTGTCTGAACGGCCTCGCAGATATGAAATGTCACAGGCTCATGCAAGGATATTCGAGTGAGTAAACCCGACCAACTGATCCCGCCCGCGCTGTCCTATGCTCAGGCGTTGCTCGCCCAGCTAATCGGGCAGGGCGTGCGTGAGATCGTGCTGTGCCCGGGTTCGCGCTCTGCGCCGCTTGCATATGCCGCGGTCGCGGCGGAACGTGCAGGGTTGGTCCGACTGCACGTGCTTGTCGACGAGCGTTCGGCTGGCTTCCTCGCGCTCGGCATGGGCAAGGGAAGCGCTGGCACGGGTGACAGCGGTGCAGGTGAGGGTCTGACCAGCGGAGTCCCTGCGGTTGTGATCACGACCTCGGGAACCGCTGTCGCCAACCTGCATCCCGCAGTGCTCGAGGCTCACCACTCTGACATCCCATTGATCGTGTTGAGCGCTGACCGCCCACATGAACTGCGTGGAACGGGCGCCAATCAGACCACAACCCAAGTGGGAATCTTCGCCGACGCCCTGCGACTCACGGTCGAGGTGGGGGTACCGTTCGGCGCGCCCAGCGAGGCCGGAGATGCCCGAGCAATTGCTGCGCGTGCGTATGCCGCATCGACTGGGATCATCGGTAGGCCAGGGCCGGTTCACCTCAACGTTGGTTTCCGGGAACCGCTTGCCCCGAGTTCCGAGCAGTTGGTCGCTATCACCGAACGCTTCGCGGAGCCTGTCACACCCGTGTACGTTTCCGGGGACAGCGAACCCCCTGTCCTTGCCCTTGGGGCGGAGCGACCTGTCGAGACCGCTGCGCGAACCGTGATCGTCGCAGGCGACAGGGCACTGTCGCAGGCTGGTGCCGTCGCGGTGGCACAGGGCTGGCCCATCATTGCGGAGCCATCATCCGGGCTGGTCGCCCATCCCAATGCGTTTCCCGGTGCGGTCAACATCCTGGCACATCAGGAGGGCGATACGACACTCGCGGAGTCCGTTGAGCAGGTGCTCGTGTTTGGGCATCCTACCCTGACTCGCCCTGTGCAGCGCCTCATCGGACGAACGGACGTGCGCACCATCGTGTTCCCCACGCACGGAGACCAGTGGATAGACGCACCGCGCACTGCAGATGCCGTTCTCTACGGCGTGCCGGACTACCTGCTGGTGCCCTCCGGGAATGGTTCGGACCAGTGGTTGAGCCGCTGGCGGGAACACCACGCCGCCCTTGACCAACGTCTCACCACCGTGCTGGACACGAACACAGAACTGACTGGACCGGTCGCTCCGATGCGTGCGGTCAGAGCACTGGCAGCCAGCGCACAGGCGGGGGACACGCTGGTATTTGGGGCATCGTCGGCAATCAGAGATGCGGACAGCTACGTGACCGCGTGGCCCACAGGTGTACGTATCCTCTCGAACCGCGGGCTTGCGGGGATCGACGGAACCATCTCCATGGCGCGTGGCGTTGCCTTCACTCACCCGGGGCGCACCCGCCTCATGCTGGGAGACCTCACATTTCTGCACGACATCGGCGGACTGCTCCGTGGGCCGCGTGAACCGGTGGCGGACCTCGACATCATCGTGCTCAACGACTGCGGTGGAGCGATCTTCGGTGGGCTTGAACACGGCGTGGCGGGCGATACGGAACTCTATGAACGAGTCTTCGGGACCTCGCACGTATCCGATCTCGCGCAACTGTGCGCGGGGTATCGGGTGGACCACACTGCCGTGCGCACGGTGGCGGAACTTGAGGAGTTCCTGAGCGGACCTCGCCACGGCATCCGTGTCGCAGAACTCAACTACCCACGGGCCCAACGCGCCGAGACCCACGCCGAGCTTGTGAAGGGCATGTTCTAGCCGCTTCGGGGGAAGATCTGTCGCTTGAGGGATCGGCTGGTCAAAGTCGTAGATTTCGATTCATAGCCTCTTCACAGTTTTTTCCAAGAGGCGGTTAAGACGACAGGTGTTACCTAGATATCAGTAACGGATCTAGGAGGAACCATGACCGACAACTTCAACAACAACCCAGCCAACGAGCACGCGCAGGACCCAGCCGAGACCCAGCGTATCCCCTCGGTTCCGCCAGTGCCGCGACCAGAGAACCACAGCGCGCCGACCACGCAGTTTGCGGCCGTGAACGCGGGAGACGCCACTGCGCACAACCGCTCCGCCCAGCACGACGGTCACTACCAGCCGTACGCGAGTCTCCCTCCGCAGGGCAATCCGGTAACAGCGGGCACGGGCGGTGAACCCGTCGCAGATGAGCGCAGGAAATCGCTGATGCTGCCGATCGTGTCAACGGCTGCGATCTCGGCGATCCTGGCCTCGGTTGGAACTGTGGCCGTGACCGGCGCATTCAACGACACGTCCACAAACACTCCTGCTGCGACCACGAGCCAGCAGGCCACTGAGAATGGTTCCGCGGGAACGGTCGCACCGATCGCGAACTCGACCAACCAGAACCCCGACTGGGAGGCCGTCACCGAAGCGGTTGCCAAGACCGTGGTGGCTATCGAAGTGACCTCCAACCAGGGTGGCTCGCAAGGCTCAGGTGTCATCATCGACACTGAAGGCCACATCATCACCAACAACCACGTGGTGGAGGACGCCCAGAACAACGAGGTCACGGTGACGTTGGACGACGGTCGTATCTACACAGCCGAGATCACTGGCCTCGACGCAGCGACTGATCTCGCAGTCATCAAGATCAAGAACCCGCCGAGCGACCTCTCTTCCGCGACGATAGCCGACTCCAACACCGTGACGGTGGGTGCCTCGGTGCTTGCGATGGGTAACCCGCTCGGGCTATCGCAGACTGCAACCACCGGAATCGTATCGGCGCTTGACCGCCCAGTGTCGACTGCACAGACCTCCGATGGGACTCTCGTGGTTACCAACGCGATTCAGATCGATGCGGCGATCAACCCCGGAAACTCGGGAGGTCCGCTGTTCAACTCGAAGGGCGAGGTCATTGGAATCACCTCATCCATCGCCACGATGTCCTCGGGCTATTCCTCAAGCCAAAGTGGTTCCATCGGCCTTGGCTTTGCGATCCCATCCAACCTGGCCAAGAACATCTCTGAGCAACTCATCGAGAATGGCAAGGCCGAGCATGCCTTCCTTGGCGTGACCATGACGGATGGCTCGGGCACCGCAAACGACGAGACACGTCAGGGCGCGCAGGTCGAGGAGGTGACGTCTGACTCCGCCGCTGCCAAGGCAGGACTGCAAAAAGGCGACGTGATCGTGTCTGTTGACGGACGCACCGTGACTGGATCAGAGTCGCTGACCGGATTCGTGCGCGAGCGTCGTGCAGGCGAGACCGTGGCTCTCGGCGTGATTCGGAACGGCGAGCTGATCGAGCTCACCGCAACCTTGACCGCGCGCACCGAGAACGCCACCACGATCCCTGAAGACGAGCAGGGCGGCAGCGGCAACGACTCCGGCGGCACCCAGGAAGGTTCACAGGGTAGCGGCCAGGACGATCAGGGCAACAGTTCGCGTGGCGGACAGGACAGCTTCGACCCATCGAACCCACCGAGCCTTGAGGACATTTGGGAGATGTTCGAGCAGTTCCAGCGCTAACCACCTCTGATCCCAACTCACCGGGGTACGGTTTCCTCTGTTTCGCCTAGTTCTTTACTGGGCAAAACGGAGAAAACCGTACCCTGACGTGTAGTTGGCCAAGGTAAGTCAGGCGAGTAGCGCCTGGGTCATCGGCGCGAACTTCGCATGCGTCTCCGCGAGTTCCGCCTCCGGGTCAGACGCCGCAACGATACCGCAGCCCGCAAACAGACGAATCTGACGCGGATCGTGTGGGTCGAGTTCGGCCGAACGCAGCGCAATGCCCCATTCACCGTCGCCGTCTGCGCCCATCCATCCAACAGGACCGGCATACCGGGAACGGTCCATGCCCTCGATCTCGAGAATGGTTTCGGCGGCAACCGACGTTGGCGTGCCACACACGGCGGCAGTCGGATGCAGCGCTGACGCAAGCGACAGGGAGGTTGCACCCTGAGCGGTGTCCACGACAGCCGCGATGTCGGTTGCCAGATGCAGGACGTTTGGCAGGTGCAGCACGAACGGCGTCTCCGGGACGTTCATCGAGGAGCAGTACGGGCGCAGGGCCTGTGCAACGGAACGTACGGCATATTCGTGCTCTTCGAGATCCTTGGACGAGTGCGCGAGAATCGCGGCATGCGCGGTGTCGGTCTCCTCGTCGCCGGAGCGCTGAACGGTTCCCGCCAACACCCGGGAGGTGATAAGTCCCTTCTCGGTGCGAACAAGCAACTCGGGGGTCGCGCCGACCATGCCGTCCACACAGAACGTCCAACAGTTCTCGTACAGGGAGGCCAGATTTCCCAGAAGGTGGCGAACGTCAATGGGATGTTCCGTGCGCGCCACAACGTCGCGGGCAAGAACGATCTTCTCCAGCGTCTCGCCATGGATGAGTTCAATTGCGGTGGCAACAACATCGGTCCACTGCGATTCGCTCAGGGAGCCTGTGCCAAATGTGACGTTCCCGGGTTCGTGGACCGGCTCGCGGTCTTCCGCAAGATCTGAGAGTTCGAGAGGACCCGTGAACGGAGCGTCAGCGGTCGTCATGACCGTAAGCCACGCCTGGCCATCACGACGACCAACCACAACCCTGGGCACCACCAGAACACTGGGTGCCGAGGTGGCCTGACTGAACCCGATCGTGCCAAACGCGACTGGCCCCGTGCCGGGACGTATCACCTCGTCGCGAATGATCGCCTGAGAACGCATCTCGTTCCATGCCGCTGCGAGTTGCGTGAACCGTTCGGAGCCGGTGGCTTCGAACCGGGCGATCTCACCCCAGCCAACGATGCCGTCACCGCGTCGAACCCAGGCAAGTGGAGCTTGCGCGGGAAGTAGATCAATCAGGGCGGTGACCGAAGGGTTGAGAGGGTCAATAGGTATGGTTCGGGACACGATGCGGGGGACAGGAGCATCTGAACCGGCAATCGCGTCCGAATCGTTCGGCCTCATGGCGTGCGTACTCATTACCCTCAAGGATATGTCACGGATAAAGTAGTGAAGTGGAGTGTAGGGGTGTCGTCGAGCAGAGCCCTGCCGGAACATAACGAATGTAGTTCGTAACTAACAAACACACGTCCACAATCACCCTGGGTTTGCTGAGATAATGACTACATGTCTCGAGCCAGCCTTGATAAGAAGCCACACGAAGTCGCCTCCATGTTTGACGGCATTGCCGCCAAGTACGACATCACCAACGACGTCATATCTCTCGGTCAGGACCGAAGGTGGCGCCGTGCAACCGTCGCGGCGGTCAACCCCGTTCCCGGTGAGTTGATCCTGGACCTCGCCGCGGGCACCGGCACATCATCCGAGCCGTTTGAGACCGCTGGCGCACACGTCGTGCCATGTGACTTCTCGGTGGGCATGCTCACCGTGGGTAAGGAACGTCGTCCAGATCTGCCGTTCGTTGCGGGGGACGCAACCCAGCTTCCGTTTGCCGACAACACATTTGACGCTGCCACGATCTCGTTCGGCCTGCGCAACGTTGTGGACACCGAGAAGGCACTGTCTGAGTTGCTGCGCGTTGTGCGCCCGGGCGGACGTGTGGTCATCGCTGAGTTCTCGACCCCGACCTGGAAGCCGTTTCGCACGCTGTACTCCGATGTGTTCATGAAGGGCCTGCCGGTCGTGGCCGGATGGGTGACGCGTGATCCAGGGTCGTACGACTACCTCGTCGAGTCGATCGCCACGTGGCCGAATCAACAGGTGCTCGCTCAGTTGATGCAGGGTGCGGGATGGCGTTCGGTGGGGTATCGCAACCTGTCCGGTGGCATCGTTGCCCTACACCGAGGAATTAAGCCCTGAGCCTAAATAAATGCGTCTACAGCCCCGTAGGCCCGGTTCGGGCCTATGGGGCTGCGTCGTACCCGGGTACGGGCAGACGATATGGGGCAGGGCGTCGGCGGGCACTTGTCGACACGCGCTGCGGTTCTGTCCTGCCTGGGTGGGAAAGGCAGCATAAATTGACGACGACTCGGCTGTTTCCCACGCACGGTTGGACGGGTGGAGAGGCCTTTCGGCGAGGAAACGACAAAGTGGTCGGGTCCTATTTACAAATTGCATTTCATCCGCTGGACAACTCGATAATTACGTGACTATTTTGTTGCGTAATTCGGGATGAAATCCCTTGTTCGACTATTGAGATGATTCGTCTCGTAAACTCATTTTTACGGACGGTTGTCAGAAATCTGAAATGGTCAGAACCGGCTAAATCTAGCGGCTTAGACGGTAATGTGATACCTCTGGTTAGGTGGGCCTAAGCGGACTTAATTTGCGTGGCTCGATAGAGTTGCAAGCAGGCTTGTGAATACTGTCACAAGCTGTGGTTTACAGGTAAAAGAATCTGCGGAAAATGCAGTGCAGCAGTCCCAGATAATCCCCCTCCTGGGACGCAAGTCCCAGGCTTTCACCCGTGAACTGCACAAGGATGGACTGGACGATTAGCGTTACGGGCAGTGTTGCCTGCGCCGGCTTACAAAGCGGTTCAGGAGACCACACCGGGCAACCGGTGAAACGCACGAGCCCCGAGCGCTCATCGCCCCTCCCGTGTCGGGAGGGGCGCTAGGCAAGACTAACTCGTAGGACTCAAGGTGGCTTCGTAGATGAACAACCCATACGTTCCCTTGCTTGTACTGATGGGCACGGCCCTTGTACTCGCAATCGGTGGCCTGGTGGCCTCCGCGCTACTCGGACCTAAGCGCTACAACAAAGCCAAACTCGAAGGATACGAGTGCGGAATCCAGCCCACCCCACACGCAGTAGGTGGCGGGCGATTCCCCATCAAGTTCTACCTATATGCAATGTCCTTCATCATCTTTGACCTAGAGGTCGTCTTCCTCTACCCGTGGGCTGTGGAGTTCCAGTACCTCGCGGCGTTCGGTCTGGTTGCCATGTTGTCGTTCCTCGCCCTCATCACCGTGCCATTCATCTATGAGTGGCGCCGTGGTGGATTCGACTGGGAATAGCAGGAAAGGGAAATCATGTCTCACGACGAAGCCACCCCGGGATTCTTCACCGCAAACCTCGAAGAGGTTGCCGGTCTGATCCAAAAGTCCTCCATGTGGCCCGTGACCTTCGGACTCGCATGTTGCGCCATCGAGATGATGGCCACAGCCTCCTCCCGATTCGACCTGTCGCGTTTCGGTATGGAGGTCTTCCGTGCGTCCCCACGCCAAGCAGACCTCATGATCGTTGCAGGGCGCGTCAGCCAGAAGATGGCCCCCGTCGTCCGCCAGGTCTACGACCAGATGGCAGAGCCAAAATGGGTTCTCTCCATGGGCGTATGCGCCTCATCCGGTGGAATGTTCAACAACTATGCGATCGTGCAGGGCGTCGACCACATCGTGCCCGTTGACATCTACCTGCCAGGCTGCCCACCCCGCCCAGAGATGCTCATCAACGCGCTCCTTGAACTACACAAACAAGTGCGCACGGAACCGCTGTTCCAGCACCGCCGCGACGTCATCGCTGCCGTTGAGCGCGCAGCACTCGAAGCCCCTCCGCTCTCGCACCAGAAGGGTCTGCTCAAGTGACTGAACTGAGTAACACCACGGCTCCCGACCCTGAGGGCCGGACCTCGCTGTTTGCCACACAGCCAGCCGAAACCGTAGCGGTGAAAACCGGTATGTTCGGAACCGACGATGGAGACACCTCCGGGTTCGGCGGTCTCACCAGACTCGTCCACATCGCCCAGGCAAGCCCTCGTCCGTATGGCGGATGGTTCGACGAGGTCGTCGACTTCCTCGCGGAAGACCTAGCGGAACAAGGCGTCGATCCAAACACCGTCATCGAGTCGGTCACCGTTGACCGCGATGAACTCACGCTGTTCATCGCAAAGGAACACCTCGTCACCGTGTGCCAACTGCTACGCGATGACCAAGACCTCCGGTTCGAGTTGAGCCTCGGCGTCTCGGGGGTCCACTACCCAGGCGACATCGGGCGCGAACTGCACGCCGTGTATCACCTGGTCTCCGTCACCCACAACCGCCGCCTGCGCCTCGACGTCGCGTGCTCGGATGAAGACCCAACGGTCCCATCCACCGTGAGCGTCTACCCGGCCAACGACTGGCACGAGCGTGAGACCTGGGACTTCTTCGGAATCATCTTCACCGGACGTGACGAACTCACGCGCGTTGAAATGCCCGACGACTGGCCCGGACATCCGCAGCGCAAGGACTATCCACTCGGCGGCATCCCGGTTGAATATCGCGGTGCCACCATCCCACCAGCAGACCAGAGGAGGAAGTACTCGTGAGTACCCAACCGCACGCAACGAGGGCTGACTTCATCGACAATGACGCTCCTCAGTTCGAGGCAACCGGTGGCGACTGGGACCGCATCACCGAAGAGATCCGCCAACTCGGTGAAGAGCGCATCATCGTCAACATGGGACCGCAGCACCCATCCACCCACGGCGTGCTCCGTCTCATGATCGAAATGGATGGCGAGCACGTCACCGAGGCACGTGCGGGCATTGGCTACCTGCACACCGGTATCGAGAAGAACATGGAGTACCGGACCTTCGTACAGGGCGTCACCTACTGCACCCGCATGGACTACCTCGCCTCCATCTTCCAGGAGACGGCCTACTGCCTTGCCGTTGAGAAACTGCTCGGCATCACGGGCGACATCCCAGAGCGCGCCAACATCCTGCGCGTACTCATGATGGAACTCCAACGCGTGGGATCCCACCTCGTGTGCCTTGGAACCGGTGGTAACGAGCTCGGCGCCACCACGGTCATGACCGCGGCATTCACCGGGCGTGAGGAAGTGCTGCGCCTGTTCGAGATGGCTTCCGGCCTGCGCATGAACAACGCCTACATCCGTCCCGGTGGCGTGGCCCAAGACGTACCAGAGGGTTTCGTCGCGGCGGCACGCGAGGGTCTGGTCAAGATGCTCAAGTACACCCGAGAGATCGAGAACCTTTCGCTCGGCAACCCCATCTTCAAAATGCGCACCATCGGCATCGGACACCTCAACCTCGCCGGTGCGATGGCCCTGGGAATCACAGGACCGATCCTGCGCTCAGCGGGACTGCCCTACGATGTTCGCAAGTCCGACCCGTACTGCGGTTACGAAACCTATGATTTCGACGTACCGGTTGCAGAGGGCGCCGACTCCTACGACCGCGTGGTCCTCCGCTTCGAGGAAATCCGCCAGTCCATCCGCATCTGCGAGCAGGCGCTCGACCGTCTCGAACAGACTGAGGGACAGCCGGTCATGGTCGAGGACAAGAAGATCGCCTGGCCAGCGCAACTCGCAATCGGTCAGGACGGTCAAGGTAACTCCCTCGAACATATCCGCCACATCATGGGATCCTCCATGGAAGCACTCATCCACCACTTCAAGTTGGTCACCGAGGGCTTCAAGGTTCCAGCCGGACAGGTCTTCCAGACCGTCGAACACCCACGCGGCGAACTCGGCGTACACCTCGTCTCCGACGGCGGCACCCGCCCATACCGCGTACACTTCCGCGACCCATCGTTCAACAACCTGCAGGCAACCTCAATCATGTGCGAGGGCGGACAGGTCGCAGACGTCGTTGTCGCGGTTGCCTCAATCGACCCAGTTATGGGAGGTGTGGACCGGTGACAACCCCCACTCAACAACCAGGAGCAGCGGTGCCACAATCGGGCGGATTCGACGCCGAGACCCTTGAGCAGCTCTCGCGCGACGCTGCGGAGATCATCAGCCGCTACCCGGTCAAGCGCTCCGCGCTCTTGCCGATGCTGCACCTCGTGCAATCCGTTGACGGCTACACCTCACGCCGCGGCATCGAGTTCTGTGCACAGCAACTTGAGTTGACCACCGCTGAGGTATCTGCCGTTGCCACCTTCTACACCCAGTACAAGCGCAAACCCAACGGCGACTACACGATCGGCGTGTGCACCAACACGCTATGCGCGGTCATGGGCGGCGACGCGATCTTTGACGAACTGTCCGAACACCTCGGCATCGGCCACGATGAAACCACCCCGGACGGCAAGATCACCCTGGAACGCGTCGAGTGCAACGCCGGCTGCGACTTCGCACCCGTGGTCATGGCCAACTGGGAGTTCATGGACAACCAGACACCGCAGTCTGCGGTTGCGATGGTAGACGACCTGCGTGAGGGCAAGGACATCAGGCCATCGCGCGGACCGGACAAGGTCCACACCTTCAAAGAGGTCTCGCGGGTTCTTGCGGGCTTCAACGACGGTCACGCAGACGAGGGCGTGGGCGCAGGCCCAGCCTCGATTCGCGGAACCGTCATCGCACGGGAAAACGGATGGATCGGGACCGACGCGGCCTCCCATCCAGCCCAGACCCCACAGAACGACGAGGTCGCCCCGGAAACCGGTGACGAGGGTTCGTCCGCGCAGCGGCCAGCAGATGAGGGAGCAGACAAGTGACAACGCCACTCGCTCCGGTCCTCAGCGCATTCTGGGATCACCCAGAATCGTGGACCCTCAAGACCTACCTCGACCATGGCGGTTACGAGGGCCTGAAGAAGGCCTTCACGCAGAAGCCAGAGGAACTGACCCAGGCGATCAAGGACTCGGGGCTGCGCGGACGTGGTGGCGCAGGCTTCCCAACCGGCATGAAGTGGGGCTTCCTGCCGCCAGCCGACGGCGGACCTCGCTACCTCGTCGTCAATGCTGACGAGTCCGAGCCGGGAACGTGCAAGGACATTCCGCTCATGATGGCCGCACCGCAGTTCCTCATTGAGGGCGTCATCATCACCTCCTACGCGATCGGATGCAACCACGCATTCATCTACCTGCGTGGCGAGGTCGTCCACGTCTACCGTCGACTGCTGCGGGCTGTCGAGGAGGCATACGCCGCAGGCTACCTGGGCAAGAACATCCAGGGAAGTGGATTCGACCTCGACGTCACCGTGCACGCAGGTGCCGGTGCCTATATCTGCGGTGAGGAAACCGCGCTGCTCGACTCGCTCGAGGGACGCCGTGGCCAGCCGCGCCTGAAGCCTCCATTCCCTGCCGTTGCGGGTCTTTACGCACGACCAACCGTCGTGAACAACGTCGAATCCGTGGCCTCGGTCCCCGAGATCATCAACCGCGGTGCCGACTGGTTCACCTCGATGGGAACCGAGCGCTCTGCAGGAAACGGAATCTTCTCGCTGTCCGGACACGTCAACAAGCCGGGACAGTACGAGGCTCCGCTCGGTATCACCCTGCGCGAACTGATCGACATGGCCGGTGGCATGCGCAACGGAAACGACATCAAGTTCTGGACCCCAGGTGGATCGTCAACCCCGATCTTCACCAAGGAACACCTTGACGTTCCGCTCGACTATGAATCGGTGGGCGCGGCTGGTTCCATGCTCGGTACCCGAGCACTCCAGATTTTCGACGAGACCACCTCGGTTGTGCGCGCGGTGACGCGTTGGACGGAGTTCTACGCACACGAATCCTGCGGAAAGTGCACCCCGTGCCGCGAGGGCACCTACTGGCTCAAGCAGATTCTGCGCCGTCTCGAACAGGGCAAGGGCCGCGAAGGCGACATCGAAACCCTACTCGACACCTGTGACAACATCCTTGGGCGCTCCTTCTGCGCGCTCGGCGATGGTGCCACCTCATCGATCACCTCGGCTATCCAATACTTCCGCGAAGAGTTTGAAGCCGGGATGCACACTCCTGCGAGCGAGCTGTTCCCACCACAGCGCTCCGCACTGTTCGACTACACCCCGAAGCACGAAACGCTTGCAGGCGTGGGAGGCCACTGATGACCGACACCTTGAAATTCGTTATCGACGGCGTCGAAACCGAGGTCCCAAAGGGCACCCTTGTGATTCGCGCCGCCGAGCAGATCGGCGTGGAGATCCCACGCTTCTGCGACCACCCGCTACTTGAGCCTGCCGGTGCATGCCGTCAGTGTCTCGTGGAGGTCGAGGTCCCAGACCGCGAAGGCGTGCTCCGCAAGATGCCGAAGCCACAGGCCTCCTGCACTCTCGAGGCATCGCCCGGCATGGTTGTGCACACCCAGAACACCTCTGCTGTCGCTGACAAGGCGCAGAAGGGCGTCTTGGAACTGCTACTCATCAACCACCCGCTCGACTGCCCGATCTGTGACAAGGGCGGTGAGTGCCCACTTCAGAACCAGGCGCTCAGCCACGGACACGCAGAATCGCGTTTCATCGACGTCAAGCGCACCTTCGCCAAGCCGATCTCCATCTCCACCCAGATTCTGCTCGACCGCGAACGCTGCGTACTGTGCCAGCGGTGCACCCGATTCTCCAAACAGATCGCCGGTGACGCATTCATCGACCTGCAAAAGCGTGGAGCACAGCAGCAGATAGGCCGTTTCGATGAGGATATCCTCGGATTCGCCAAGGAACCTGTCGGCGGTTGCCAGGGATACGAGCCACGTGAACTTGACCGCGTCGATGCAGCAGACCTCGCTGGAGTGGACGAGGCCGAGCTCAAGGCAGACGCACTCGCAAACACCCCGGCAGGCGAAGCGCCTGTGGGCGCAGCCGAAGCAGACGAATCTGGACAGTTGTTCTCCTCGTACTTCTCAGGAAACACCGTCCAGATCTGCCCGGTCGGGGCGCTCACCTCGGCTGCATACCGGTTTAGGTCCCGCCCATTTGACTTGGTCTCCACCCCGGCGATCTCGGAACACGACTCCTCTGGCTCCGCAATCCGTATCGACCACCGCCGCGGCACAGTCATGCGCCGACTGTCCGGCAACGACCCGGTGGTCAACGAGGAGTGGATCACCGACAAGGACCGCTTCGCCTTCACCTGGCAGCAGGCGCCCGGCCGATTCACGACCCCGCAGATTCGCGAGCGCAACGCTGACGGCACCCGCGGACAGTTGCGCGATGCCTCCTGGAAGGAGGCAATCGCCTTCGCAGCCGCTGGCCTTAAAGACGCTGGAAGCACCGGAGTACTCGCAGGCGGTCGCCTCACCATCGAAGACGCCTACGCGTATGGAAAGTTCGCTCGCGTAGCACTTCACACCAACAACGTTGACTACCGTGCGCGCGCTCACAGCGACGAGGAACTCCAGTTCCTCGGATCTCAGGTCGCAGGGCACGGCATCGGTGTCACCTTCAACGACCTTGAAGCAGCACCAGCAGCGCTGCTTGCGGGATTTGAAGCCGAGGAGGAGGGCGGTGTCGTCTTCCTGCGGTTGCGTAAGGCAGCACGCAAGAGCGGCCTCAAGGCATTCTCGATCGCCCCGTTTGCAACCCGTGGACTCCAGCGCATCGGGAACACCGGGGGTACGCTCATCAAAGCGGCCCCAGGTAGCGAGGCAGAGGTCATCGACGCGATCGCGGCAGGCAGCGGAACCGAAGAAATCTCGGCTGCCGCAGCAGCACTGCGCGAGGCAGGGGACAAGGCAGTCATCATCGTTGGCGAACGCCTCGCCTCCTCGCCGGGAGCGTACTCCGCAGCGTTGCGCCTTGCCGCTGACACGGGTGCCCGCATCGCGTGGATTCCGCGCCGTATCGGCGAACGCGCCGGTGTTGAGATGGGTGTACTTCCAACGCTCCTACCAGGTGGACGACCTGTCGCAGACTCGGCGGCACGCGTCGACATCGCGGCAGCCTGGAACGTGGACAGTCTGCCAAGCGAAGCTGGTCTCGACACCGCCGGTATCGTTGCTGCCCTCGCAGACTCTCGTCTCGGGGGAGTGGTCGTAGGCGGTCTCGAGCTTGCCGACCTACCCGACCCAGCGCACGCGAAAGCCGCGCTGGAAAACGCCCGGATCGTCGTCAGTCTGGAAGTACGCGAATCAGACGTCACCGAACTCGCCGATGTCATCCTGCCCGTCGCTCCACCATCGGAGCGTGCGGGCGCGTACTGGAACTGGGAAGGTCGCGTACGGCCGTTCGGCAAGGCACTCGACACGGCAGTTGAAGCCGACCACCGCATCCTGTCCATCCTCGCAGACGCGCTCGATACACCGATCTCGCTCGGCACACTCGACGCAGTCCGCGGCGACATCGACGCACTCGACTCATGGGACGGAAACCGCGTGGACGCTCCAGCCACGCCAGGCGCGACACCACAGCCAATCGGGCCCGGTCAGGCGATTCTCGCGTCCTGGCATCAACTCATTGACTCCGGCGCGCTCCAGATCGCAGAACGCTACCTCGCCGGAACCGCGAAGACCCCGGTCGCTCGTATATCGGGTAAGACGGCAGCCGAAATCGGCGTCAGCGACGGAGACGTCCTCGAGGTCGCCACCGCACACGGTGCAATCGCCCTGCCGGTCGCACTCACCGACATGAGCGACTCGGTTGTCTGGATTCCGCTCAAGTCCCACGGATCGTTCGTACACGCCACTCTCGGAGCCACCCCAGGCGACATCGTGAACGTCCGGCCCGCAGCTCCTAGCGCAGAAGGGAACGAGGCATAATGGCCGATTTCTCCAGTGACACGCTGATCACGTGGATCGTCAAATCCGTGCTGATCCTCGTGTTCTTGCTGCTCAGCGTCATCTTCGCGATCTGGTTTGAACGCAAGGTCGTGGGGCGTCTCCAAGTGCGCCCCGGACCAAACGTGCACGGCCCATTCGGCCTGCTCCAGCCGGTCGCCGACGCAGGAAAGCTCCTGCTCAAGGAAGACATCATCGTCAAGGCTGCGGACAAGGTCGTCTACATCCTTGCCCCGATGATTTCCGTGTTCTGCTCGCTTCTGGTGTTCGCAGTCATTCCGATGGGCGGCGAGATACGCATCCCATTCACGGACATCGTCACACCGCTACAACTGACCGACTTCCCCGTCGCGACGCTGTACATTCTCGCCTGCGCGTCCGTTGGCGTGTACGGAATCGTGCTCGGCGGCTGGTCCTCGGGATCCACCTACCCACTGCTCGGCTCCGTGCGTTCCACCGCGCAGGTCATCTCCTATGAGTTGTCGATGGGCCTCTCGCTCGTTTCGGTGTTCATCATGGCCGGAACCATGTCGACCTCCGAAATCGTGAGCACCCAGGAAAAGATCTGGTGGTTCCTGCCACTGTTCCCGGCATTCATCATCTATGTCGTATCCATGATGGGTGAAGTCAACCGACTCCCATTCGACCTCCCCGAAGCCGAGGGCGAACTCGTCTCCGGATACATGACCGAATACTCCTCGATGAAGTTCGCGTGGTTCTTCCTCGCTGAATACATCAACATGATCAACGTCTCCGCTGTTGCAACCACCCTGTTCTTCGGCGGCTGGCATGCACCATTCGGGCTCGGAAACCTCTGGGACGGTGCCCTCAACGAAGGTTGGTGGGGACTCATCTGGTTCCTGCTCAAGGTCTGGACGTTCATGTTCGTCTTCGTCTGGGTCCGTGGAACCGTGGTGCGCTTCCGCTACGACCAGTTCATGCAGTTGGGCTGGAAGATCATGATCCCGATGGCACTCGGATGGCTCGTGATCCTCGCGGTCTTCCATGCCCTACAGACCTTCCTCGACATCAACGCACAGCCGTTCCTCATCGGGGCTGCGATCATCGCCGGAATCATTCTGATCGTGACCCTATACCTCGACGGCAAGGCTGCGGCCAAGGACAAGGACGCCGTCGCATCGGCCTCGGCAAACACTGGTGCCCGCACTGTGATCGATCCATTCGCAGCCGGATACCCGGTCCCACCCAAACCGGGAGAGAAGCTACCGCCATCGCCACGCGCGGCACGCCGTGCGGCACAGGAGGCGCAGGGAGCCATCGCAACCATCGAGGCTCCCGCAGCGCAAGCAGAACAAGCCACCCAACAAGCTGAGAAGGAGGCGAACGATGACTGAGCAGCCACAGGGCATTACCCCTGACCAGTTGCCAGGCGCGCAGGAATACCAGCGTCTGATCCCAGAGGACCGGGGCGTCAAGAAGGTGCTGTCCCCAGTCGCCGGATTCGGGGTCACGCTCAACTCGTTCTTCAGCCCGACGGTCACCGAGCAGTATCCCCGCACTCCAGCGCAGGTCAAACCCCGCTATCACGGCCGTCACCAACTCAACCGATACCCAGATGGACTCGAGAAGTGCATCGGGTGCGAGTTGTGCGCTTGGGCCTGCCCAGCAGACGCGATCTACGTTGAAGCCGCATCCAACGCTGACCTCCCAGAAGGCCAGCACATCTCGCCAGGCGAGCGCTATGGGGCGGTCTACCAGATCAACTATCTGCGGTGCATCTTCTGCGGACTGTGCATCGAGGCGTGCCCAACCCGCGCGCTCACAATGACCAACGAATTCGAACTCGCTGGTCCGACCCGCGAGGGACTGATCTTTGAGAAGGAAGACCTCCTCGCTCCACTGCGTGACGGTATGCTTGCCGGACCGCACCCAATGGTCGAGGGAACCAAGGACACGAACTATTACCGTGGCGAAGTCACCCGGCCAACCTCCGAACAGGTTGCCTGGGTCGAGGAACACCGTCCGGATGACCCGACGCTCGACTCCGCCCGCGCGGCAGTCGAAGCCGACAAGGTGGTGCAGTCATGACCTCAAGTGCTGAGGCAGTTCTCTTCTGGGGTCTTGCACCGCTCATGGTGCTCGCCGGACTGGGACTCATCTTCGCGCGCAAGGCAGTGCACGCGACCGTGTGCATGGTCTTCATCATGATCTCAATCGCGGTCATGTATATGGCCAACCAGGCACCATTCCTTGGCATGGTGCAGATAGTCGTCTACACCGGTGCGGTCATGATGCTGTTCGTCTTCGTGATCATGCTGGTTGGCGTGGACCGCGCCGACTCACTCGTGGAAACCCTCAAGGGACAGCGACTACTCGGCTGGACGTTCGGAATCGGCCTGGGAGTCACCCTCTTCACCTTCATCGCACGAATTGGCGTCGGTACGGGAGTGGGCCACGAGGCCGCCGAGGGTGCGACCATGCACGATCTTGCGGACGCCCTGCTCGGGAACTTCATCTTCCCCCTCGAACTCGTGGGTATTCTGCTCGTCACCTCCGCGGTTGCCGCCCTGTCCATGACCCACAAGCGTAACCTCACCAAGCGTGTTGGCCAGAAGGAACTCGCAGACGCTCGAGTCGCGTCCGGTGCTCGTCTGACACCGCTGCCAAACCCCGGCGTGTTTGCCCAACGCAACGCGATGGACGTGCCGGCCCTCGACCCACACGGCAACCCTGTTGAATCCTCCGTTTCTCGCGTCCTACGTGCCCGCGGCCAAGACCGCGACGCGATCAGCGACGACAAGATCGCCATGCTGGATGAGGCTGGCCGCCCAGAACCAAGCACCTGGGACAAACCGACCGAAACCGGTGAGCTGGAAGCCGCCCCATCCGACGCTGAACATGGCGGGGACGCGTCAACCGAAGGCAAGGAGAACTGACGTGGAATACATCAACTACCTGTACCTCGCAGTCATCCTCTTTGCCCTTGGGTCGATCGTGGTGTTGCGTCGCCGCAACGTCATCATCATGTTCATGGGCATCGAACTCATGCTCAACGCCGCAAACCTCGCATTCGTGACGTTCTCCCGCATGTATGGCGACGTGACGGGCCAGGTGGCCGCGTTCTTCGTCATGACCGTTGCAGCAGCCGAGGTTGTTGTTGGTCTAGCGATCATCGTTTCGATCTACCGCTCACGCAGGACGGTGTCGGCCGACGACATCAACCTGCTCAAGAACTAGCCGGGAGTCACCGAAAATGATTCAAGCTTCATGGCTACTAATCGCCATCCCGCTTGCCAGCGCAGCCTTTTTGCTGCTCGCCGGCAAACGTTCGAACGCGTGGGGACACTGGCTCGGACTGCTCGCATCCACGGGTTCGTTTGTCGTTGGAGCGCTGGCACTCATTGAACTGCTCGGACGCGATGCCGCCGATCGCGTCGTAGACGTTCACCTGTTCGACTGGATCTCAGTGGGTGCGCTCAACGTCGAGGCCGGACTACGCATCGACCCGTTGTCGCTGACCTTCGTCATGCTCGTGACATTCGTGGGTACGCTCATCCACCTGTACTCCGTCGCATACATGGAACATGACAAGGACCGCCGCCGGTTCTTCGCATACCTGAACCTGTTCGTTGCAGCGATGCTGATCCTGGTCCTCTCGAACTCCTACCTGATGCTGTTTGTCGGGTGGGAGGGCGTGGGCTTGGCCTCGTACCTGCTCATCGGCTTCTGGAACCACAACCCGAGCTATGCAACTGCCGCCAAGAAGGCGTTCGTCATGAACCGTATCGCCGATGTCGGCATGATCGTCGCGCTCGGTGCGATCTTCGCGGCATTCGGCTCGCTCGACTTCACGACCGTTCACGCGCAGGCGGGTGCCGTGGCAGCGGCAGGTCACGAGGGAACATTGACCCTGATCGGACTCATGTTGCTTGTCGCCGCATGCGGTAAGTCCGCGCAGTTCCCACTGCAGGCTTGGCTCGGCGATGCGATGGCCGGTCCGACACCGGTCTCCGCGCTCATTCACGCCGCCACCATGGTGACCGCGGGCGTCTACCTGATCGTCCGTTCTGGTGCGATCTACAACGAGACCCCGACCGCACTACTCGTGGTGACGATCATCGGTGCGATCACACTGGTATTCGGAGCGATCGTAGGTTGCGCCAAGGACGACATCAAGAAGGCGCTGGCTGCCTCCACGATGTCCCAGATCGGCTACATGATGCTCGCTGCGGGCCTCGGCCCAATCGGCTACGCCTTCGCTATCTTCCACCTGCTGACTCACGGCTTCTTCAAGGCCGGAATGTTCCTCGGCGCAGGTTCCGTCATGCACGGCATGAACGATGACGTGAACATGCGCAACTTCGGCGGATTGTCCAAGCACATGAAGGTCACCTGGATGACGTTCGGGCTCGGCTGGCTCGCCATCATCGGCTTCCCCTTCCTGTCCGGCTTCTGGTCCAAGGACAAGATCATCGAGTCCGCGTTCGCAGCGAACCACGGCGAAGGCTGGCAACCATGGGTATTCGGTATGATCACGCTGATCGTTGCCGGTGTCACCGCGTTCTACATGTCGCGACTGTTCTTCATGACCTTCCACGGCAAGGCCCGCTGGTCTCACGACGAGGGGTCAACCTACGTGCAGCGTCACCCGCACGAGTCGCCAAAGCTCATGACCATTCCGATGATCCTGCTCTCGCTTGGCTCGGTGTTCCTTGGTGGTCTGCTCTCGATCAACAACTCGTTCGTGACCTTCCTCGAACCGGTGACCGGACATGCGGAACACCACGATCCGGTCATTCCGATCCCCGTCATTATGGCGTCGACACTGATCTTGGTCGCAGCCGGTGTGTTCCTCGCTTGGCGCCAGTATGGAGCCGCTCCGGTTCCAACCGTCGCCCCGAAGGGTTCACTGCTCACCCAGGCGGCCCGTGCGGATCTATACCAGGACGCCACGAACGAGGCTCTGTTCATGCGCCCAGGACAGTACGCGACCCGCTCCCTGGTCTTCGCGGACAAGAAGGCGGTGGACGGATCGTTTATGGGCGTCGCAACGCTCGTCGCCTCGCTTGGTATCGGAGTCAAGAAACTCCACAACGGTTTCGTCCGATCGTATGCAGCAATGATGCTCGGAGGCCTGGTCCTTCTGCTCATCATTATCCTGGCTATCTGGAACTGAGGAAGCTGACCAATGAACTTCGAAACATTGCCCTGGCTGACGATCCTCACCGTCATCCCGACACTGGGTGCACTCGCGCTGTGGGCGCTTCCGAAGCGTAGCGCCTCGCTCGCGCCAAAGCTCGCGCTCGGCGTTGCCGGACTCGAACTCCTTGCACTCGTCGGGGCGTTCATCGCGTTCGACGTAGCGCGCGCCGGTACGTTCCAGTTGGTTGAACAACACGCATGGATCCCGCAGATCGGCGCGTCCTACGCGCTCGGTGCCAACGGAGTCTCGCTCCTGCTCATCGCACTGTCGATCATCCTCGTGCCACTCGTCATCCTCGCGGCCTTCAAGGAGCAGGGAGTTGGCGAGGCCGAGGGCGAAACCGCGGAACTCGCACACGTGCGACTGCGTAACTACCTTGCGCTCGTACTGGTTCTGACCACTTTCATGGTTTTGATCTTCGCGGCCCGCGACGTGTTCCTGTTCTATGTCGTCTTTGAAGCGATGCTGATTCCGGTCTACTTCATGATCGGCTCATTCGGCAACGGTGCGCGTCGTCGCTATGCAGCGATCAAGTTCCTACTGTTCTCGCTCGTGGGTGGACTCGTCATGCTCGTGGCGGTCATCGTGCTCTACGTCAAGAGCGGTGGCGGCGAGACCGCATTCCTCGTGGACAACCTTGCCGCCGTCGCGCTCGACCCCACCACGGAGAAGTGGGTGTTCCTTGGATTCTTCATCGCGTTCGCGATCAAGGCTCCCATGTTCCCCGTGCACACGTGGCTGCCCGACACGACCCAGCATGCTCCTGCGGGAACCTCGGTTCTGCTCGTGGGCGTCCTGGACAAGATCGGCACGTTCGGAATGCTGACCCTGTGCCTGCCGCTGTTCCCGAACGCCTCGCAGTGGGCTGCTCCGGTCATCGTGGTTCTTGCGGTTGTCTCCATCATCTACGGTGGACTGCTCGCGATCGGACAGCGCGACCTCATGCGCCTTATTGCATACACCTCGGTCTCGCACTTCGGCTTCATCGTGCTGGGCATCTTCACCTTCACGGCGGAGGGCACCGCAGGTTCTGCGTTCTACATGGTAAACCACGGACTATCCACTGGACTGCTGTTCCTTGTGGCCGGATTCCTGTTCCTGCGCTCACGTGACGGCAGATCTCAGATCATCACCGACTTCGGCGGAATGCAGCGAATCACTCCGGTTCTCGCCGGTGTGTTCCTGGTAGCCGGTCTCTCTGCGCTCTCGATGCCGGGGCTGTCCACCTTCATCTCTGAAATCATGGTGTTGGTGGCTGCGTTCGGCGTGAACAAGTGGGCTGCCGTCCTTGCTGCAACCGGTGTGGTGCTGGCCGCACTGTATGTACTGCTCACCTACCAGAAGGTGTTCACTGGAGAGAAGAACCCCGAACTGGTCGACAAACCAGATCTCTCTGGACGTGAAAAGTGGGTTGTCGCACCGCTCATCGCGCTCATGCTTCTGCTCGGTTTCGTTCCGGGTATTGCACTGCAGTACCTTGATGAGCCCGCCGCACAGAGCGGCTCGATCATTGAAGGAGAAGGCTGATGTTCTCTGGTCTCCTAACAGCCACTACGTTCAACGTTCCGGAGATCAACTGGGCGCTGCTCGCACCGGTTCTGATCGTGGCGGGAGCGGCCGTCGTATCGGTTCTCGTTGAGGCTTTCGTGCCAGATCGTGCACGCCGCCACACGCAGATCGGCGTGCTGCTCATCGCACAGATCGGTGCGTTGCTCGCGGTTGTCTTCACGATGACGGCAAACAGGGATGCGCTGGCTGAGAACTTCTTGTTCCCAATCCGCCGCATGAGCGCGGATGGGCAGGTGTTGTCGAATCAGGGCATGATCATCGACAACCTGACGCTCTCAATCCAGATAGTCATCCTGATCGCGTCAATCCTGGCTGCGCTGGTGATGATTGACCGCACCTCAGCGAATCAGGATCCCTTCGCATCCACGGCGGCTTCTGTTCCCGGCTCGCAGTACGAGGAACTGGCAAGCTCCAGGGGCTTGCAACAGACGGAAGTGTTCCCGCTGTTCCTGTTCGCGTTGACCGGTATGCTCGTGTTCCCAGGCGCTGCTGATTTCATCACGATGTTCATCGCACTCGAGGTTCTGTCGCTGCCGCTTTACGCGCTCACTGCAATGGCGCGTCGCCGTCGTCTGCTCTCGCAGGAGGCAGCTTTCAAGTACTTCGTGCTTGGCTCGTTTGCCTCGGCCCTGTTCCTGTTCGGTGCAGCCCTCCTGTATGGCTACTCGGGTTCGATCGACCTGACCGTCATCACAAATGTTGCCTACATGCACCAGAACTCTGGCCAGGCACCGGAGTTTGCGGCCCTGTACCTGATCGGTGTGACCCTGGTCTTGGCAGGGGTGCTGTTCAAGGTCGGTGCCGTTCCGTTCCAGGCCTGGACGCCGGACGTCTATCAGGGTGCACCAACGCCTATCACCGGTTTCATGGCTGCGTGCACCAAGATCGCAGCAACGATCGTTCTGGTTCGCGTCGTGTACTTCTTCCTGCTTGTGCCGCACGGCGAGGTTGCGGAAGCAATCACGAAGGGTCTGTGGGTTGTCGCGATCGTCACGATGCTCCTGGGAACCGTCGCTGGTCTGACCCAGACGGATATGAAGCGTATGCTCGCGTATTCGTCCATCGGCCACACGGGTTTCATCATGGTGGCTCTGCTCGGTTACATGGGCGGATCGCCAACAACGGCGATCGTGTTCTACCTGTTGGTGTACGGTGTCTCGACCGTTGGGGCATTCGCCGTGGTCACCCTGGTCCGTGAGGTGGGTGCGAATGGCGAGGTGCTCGGCGAGGCGAACCACATTGGTCAGTGGGCTGGTCTGGCCAAGCGCAGCCCGTTCCTTGCCGCGGCGTTCTCCATCTTCCTGCTGTCGTTCGCCGGTATTCCTGGAACCGCGGGCTTCATCGCGAAATTCACGGCATTCTCGGCAGGTGTCGGGGGCGATGCGACCCCGCTCGTCGTGGTCGGTGTATTGGCGTCGGCTATCTCGCTGTTCTTCTACGTGCGCATCATCGTGCTCATGTACTTCGTGGCTCCGGCTGAGGAACGCGAGACAGTTGTCCCGACGCCGAACGCCGCAGACCCCGCAGAAGATGGTGACGAGGCCTCTGAGCTTGAAGGAGCGCACGTTGCAGCACGCACCTCAGTCGTGACTCTCGAGTCGAACACCGGGGTGGGGGTTGTGCGTTCGAACGGCACGACTCTCGCAGCAATCGTGGTCGCTCTCGTCGCGGTGATCGGCCTGGGCCTGTTCCCGAGTCCGGTGCTCTCAGTACTGGGCGACCTGTTCGTCATGTGGGGCTGACTCCTCGCTAACCTGTGAACCCCGCGCAGGGACGTGACACAACACATCACGTCTGGGCGCGGGGTTCATCGTTGTACACCTTGTCGCTGCGGTAGATTAGGTGATAAGTCCATGGGCGTTCGATGACTCAGCGCGAAGTTTGGGGTCGCACGCTCTCGTTTCAACAGCAAAGATCATTTCGTGACTACAGTTTCTCTGGCCCTGCCACTCGAAGACGAGCAGCTCGCACAAGCACTCGCACAGGAGATGGAACGGATCGAGTCAGACCTTTCGACTGCGGTTGAAAACGCTGACGGTCTCGTGGACCAAGCTTCTCGTCATCTGATGGCCGCCGGTGGTAAGCGTCTGCGGCCGCTTTTGACGTTGCTGGTTTCGCAACTTGGCTCTGGAGTGAACGAAGACGTGCGCACGGCGGCGGTGGTTGTCGAGCTTACTCATCTTGCTTCGCTGTATCACGATGACGTCATGGACTCTGCGCCGATGCGCCGAGGTGCTCCGTCGGCCCATGAGGTGTGGGGCAATTCGGTGGCCATCCTCACCGGCGATCTGCTGTTTGCGCGTGCGTCGCTGTTGACGGCAGAACTTGGACCCGAAGCGGTCTTTATCCAGGCCAAGACTTTTGAACGCCTGTGCATGGGACAGTTGCACGAGACGATGGGGCCGACTGCGCCGGCCGATCCGGTTGAGCACTATATCCAGGTGCTCGCGGACAAGACCGCCTCGCTGTTGGCCGCCTCGGCGCTTCTCGGGGCCAAGTACGCCGGTGCTCCCAAGGACGTGCAGGACACCGTCGCACAGTACGGTGAATATGTCGGGGTTGCTTTCCAACTTGCGGATGACGTCATTGATCTGACGTCTGACGGATCGGTGACCGGTAAGACTCAGGGAACCGATTTACGTGAGAAGGTTCCGACCATGCCGGTACTGCTGTTGCGTGAACTCGTTGCCTCCGAGGCCGCGACGGACGCCGACCGTGCCCTGCTGGCTCTCGTCGATTCGGATCTCTCGTCGGATGAGGCACTCGCACGGACTATCGAGCGACTCCGTGTTCACCCGGTTGTGGATCTCACTCGTCAGCGTGCTCTGGAGTATGCGCACGCCGCGATCGACGCACTGCGCCCGATCGCTGACGGACCCGTGAAGGATGCCCTCGTGAAGTTCGCCCAGGCGTTGGTTGATCGGGTCGCGTAGTAGTAGTTGATTGTCAGGTGCACTTCGCGGCGATCAATGAGTCAGGGGCTTGGTAGGCCCGAGGATGGGATGGTGAGCCATGGCGCATACGTATGGTCCAGGCGCTGGATATGTTGTTGCCAAAGGCGACTATCTGATCTTCCTGCCCGATGACGCGAAGCCAGACACTCTGCGTGAGTTGTGGCTGGCCCAGTCGCAGGTCAAGACCAAGGGATTCCTCGGTGCCCTGTCAGCGGTGGCGAAGTCGCTTGATCCAACGTTGGAGCGCTTGCCGCGTTTCGCCGTTGTCGAGTTGGGGGATCAGACGCAGGTCAGCCAGACCGCTCGAATCGCTGTGTGCGGTGAACTCAACGTGGTTGTTGAACACGCTTCGGGAGTGCCAGCTTCGGTGTTTCGTGGCAACGGCGCTGCGATGTGGCTTGAGGAGCAGGTAGCAGACGCCGTGTCGTTTCGGATCTCCTCGGGTTCCCCTGAGACGACTCGGGATATTGATCCGGTTCCCTTTGCCCCATTGCGAGGGCTCCATGAGAATCTGCCGGAAGGGCTCGATCCCGAGAATGTCTCGTCGCACAAGGTTTTGCTTCCTCTTGCCGAGGGGATTGTGCGAGCGGATATGGTCGCTTGGTCGTTTGAGCCTGTCGCGGCTCGGGGGACTCCAACCCGTGCGGTTTCGGTGCAGTCAGCCCGTAGTCTTGATGACCTTGGGCAGACGCTTGCGGAGCTGCCCGAGGAATGGTTTGGACAGGGCGAAGATGACGTATATGAGGACTCGGAGGTCGACCCCACGCCGATCGGTCCCGTGCCGGTTCACGAAGCCGCAACCCAGGTCTTCGGCACCCCGCCACCCGATGTCATGCCCACAGAGGTGATTGCCACGGCCGCGGAGATCGCTGCCGCACACGTTGCTGCGGCGCAGACCACGGCTTTTGAGACCGCCAATGCCGCGGCGTATGCGGTGCACCAGGGCTATGTGCGGTTCTCGCATGGTGAGGTGATCGAGCTTGGCGTGCCACTTGTCATTGGGCGCAAGCCAACGCATGAGGGATCGGGGGCACAGCCGTTCGCGCGCATGGTGTCGGTGCCGAGTCCATCGAAGGACATTTCTCGTAATCACCTGTTGATTAGGGTTGAGCAGGGGCACGTGCTGGCTCAGGATCTGGGGTCGGTGAACGGCACGCTCTTACGACGATCAGGGCAGCCAGACCGGCAGCTTCAGTCTCAGCAGGCGACATTGATCCTCAGCGACGATGTACTCGACCTGGGCGACGGGGTCACGTTGACCTTCGAACAACTGCGTTGAGGCCTATCGCAACCTCAGCCTCGGGTGGGGAAGACGTATCGGCGGGTGAAATTCGCGGCAGTAGATTTCGCGTGCCGCCTGTTCAGGACGGATTTGTCCCATTTTCTCCGTGAATCAGGGCGCAAAATACATGGGTACTACTTCCCGGAAAGGGAACTAATCTGACCTGCGGCTATCATTCATAGCCTGAACTTAGGTACAGTCAAGGTTTGTACTGAGCGTACGCATGAAACTTGGGAGTTATTCATGTCAGCACCGCAAATGACACTGGAGTACTGTGGCGAATGGTTCACGCCTGACCCGGACGAACCATTCGACATCGGTCGCGAAGGTGACCTCACTATTGACGACAACCCTTACCTGCACCGTAGGTTTCTACGCATCGGGTATCAGGATGGAATCTGGTGGCTGTCCAATGTTGGATCGCTGCTTTCCGCAACGGTTTGTGACACAAGCGGGGGAGTCCAGTCATGGCTCTCGCCGGGAAACCGTATTCCGATTGTTTTCCAGTCCACCACGATCGTTTTCACGGCCGGACCGACTACGTATGAACTGCTTGCGCATCTACGAGGACAGCAGTTTGAGACCGCCACGGTTGACGCGCCGGAGACCGGCGAGCAGACCATTGGAATGATCAACTTTACGCTGAGTCAGAAGCAGCTCATCGTCGCTCTGTGCGAGCCAATGCTGCGGCGTGAAGGCACTGGGTTCACTGAGATTCCTTCCACCGCTGATGCGGCCAAGCGCTTGGGCTGGGCTATCACCCGCTTCAACCGTAAGCTCGACAACGTGTGTGACAAGTTGGATCGTATGGGAGTCAAGGGCCTGCGAGGCGGACCGAAGCAGCTTGCCACGAATCGCCGTGCGCGTCTGGTCGAGTATGCGGTGACTACGCGTCTTGTCACTGCCGATGACTTGCCCATCCTCGATATTTCTGACGACGAGGACTGATAGTAAGAGGTACTCAGGGGCTGGGCCGCCACCCGGTCACGACGTACAACACAGGCAGCGGAAACCCACAGAGGGTTTCCGCTGCCTGTGGTTTTACTGGTGCAGTGCTGCTGCGCGGTTACGCTCGATGGGGCTAAACGGGTCCAAGTGCGTATATGAAAGTTGGGTATCTGGACCTAAGTCACCCCATCGAAGTCGTGCGCTCTGCCCGGCTGTGTGTGGCAGAGCCGTCGGGCACAGGCTGATTTGAAAATGGCTGCGCAGTGCACCACAGTTAAGGCATGGCCAATACCCTTACGTTTCCGTCCGAGGCGTTTCCCGCGTATCCAACACTCAGTGCCCCGCAGCCGGAAGGCTGGGTTGCCTTGGCGGCGGTTGGTCTACCCCTCGCGCTTGCACGTGAGATGGAGGGGAAGAAATTTCGTGCCAACGTGTTGACATCACTGACACGAGTTGGCGCGGAGCATAGTTTTGACGGGCAGGTCTCGGCCCTGACCGCAAAACTCAAGAAGCTACCTCGATACAAGGAGACCCTGCGCGAGCTGGGTGGGACGGAACAGATTCCAGAACTCTATATAGAGGGTCGCTTCACGGGTGCCAAAGGTGAACTTCTTGGGCAGTTTGTGCGGGTTGTCGTCTTAAGCCGTGGATATGTGTACGACGTGGTAGAGATCACCGGCACGGTCTCGCTCCTTGCGGGGGACAATAGTGAGGAAGAGGTGCGAGAAATCGTGAAGGGCGTGGTTGTCTCGCTCGATGCCTGATCAGGGTGCTGATGCGGTCAACCACGGCGTTCGAGGTCCTGCTGCGTGCATTCACGGTACGTTACAACATCCCGCCCGATGGACAACCTGTTCCATCCTTCGAGATTTCTTGTCACCCTAGAGTTACCTGAATCTGTTGCAGTCGCACTCGTGCAAACAACAGAGTCACCGAGCCTGACCTCAGGCGCGAATCCATAGTGAACTTAACCGCGGGCAACCGGTCCGCCAAACACATCGGAAGGCACGATTTTCCGTGACTGAAAACCGTCAATTACGAGTGGCCGTCGTTGGTGCTGGTCCAGCAGGAATCTATGCATCGGACATCCTGTCCAAGACTGACCTCGATGTTTCGATCGACCTGTTCGACCGTCTGCCTGCGCCATTCGGTCTGGTGCGTTACGGCGTTGCCCCCGATCACCCACGTATCAAGCAGATCATCAAAGCACTGCACAAGATCCTCGAACGCGGTGACATCCGTCTGATCTCCAACGTGGACTACGGCGTGGACCTGAAACTTGAGAACCTGCGTGAGTTCTACGATGCCGTGATCTTCTCGACCGGTGCAATCAAGGATGCGGAACTACCAATTCCTGGTGTTGACCTTGACGGTTCGTATGGTGCGGCTGACTTCGTCTCCTGGTACGACGGTCACCCAGACGTGCCAGACACGTGGCCACTTGAGGCGGAATCGATCGCGGTTATCGGTGCTGGAAACGTCGCGCTTGACGTTGCCCGTGTGCTTGCGAAGCACCCGAAGGATCTGCTGAGCACCGAGATCCCAGACAACGTGTATCAGGGTCTTTCCAAGAGTCCAGTCAAGGATGTCCATGTCTTCGCCCGTCGTGGACCTGCCCAGGCCAAGTTCTCTCCGCTCGAACTGCGCGAACTCGGCCACGTCCCAGACGTTGACGTGATCGTTTACCCGGAGGACTTCGAGTTCGACGAGGGATCGCTGGCGGCAATCGAGGCAACCAACCAGACCAAGCAGGTTGTCAAGACGCTGACTGACTGGGCACTCAAGGACCCAACCAAGTTCACGGCGTCCCGCCGTCTGCACCTGCACTTCCTGCACGCACCGGCTGAAGTAGTGGATGCCAACGGCGATGGCAAGGTCGACGGTTTCCGCACCGAGCGCACCAAACTCAATGGCGATGGCACCGTCTCCGGTACCGGTGTGTTCCATGACTGGGACGTTCAGGCTGTGTACCGTGCGGTTGGATACTTCGGGTCGGAACTTCCAGAGATTCCTTACAACGACAAGCGCGGCGTCATCACGAACGATGAGGGTCGCGTACTCGACCTGGAGGGCAACCACATTCCTGGACTGTACTGCACCGGCTGGATCAAGCGTGGACCTGTCGGGCTGATCGGTCACACCAAGTCCGATGCCTCTGAGACCATCCGTCACCTGACTGAGGATGCGGAGAACCTCTCGGCGTTCGCAACGGCGACCCAGCCGACACCGGAGGCGATCACCGAGTTCCTCGCGGAGCGCGGCGTGAGCTACATCGAGTGGTCGGGCTGGCAACTGCTTGACGAGTACGAGAAGGCACTCGGTGAGAAGGAAGGCCGTGAGCGCATCAAGGTCGTGCCCCGCCACGAGCAGATCAACATCTCCCTTGGTCGTAACAGCTAGCCTCAAATATTCGCCGCCCTGCGTGAGTCGGGGCTGGGAAAAACGGCTCGTCGCTAAGCGGCACAAAACCATAGAGCGCGCCAAACGCGCGCAACATACGCGGTAACCGGTGGGGCAAAGGGCTATATGGCTCTTTGCCCCATCGACGTTTCGCCAAGGGCGATGGAACCAAGCCGCCAGCCCAGCCGTTCCTCTAGCAGCAGTAGAATTCTTTACTGTAGAAAGGGCGAGACGTGGGACACCGGCACTTCAATGGACTGAAAACAGCCTTCCTGTTTGGGCTTATGTGGGCTGTGCTCATTGGATTGTGGGCGCTTGTCGGCAATCAATCGGTTGGGCTGCTGGTCGTGTTCTCGGGCATCGGGCTGGCAATGACCGCCTACACGTACTGGAACTCCGACAAACTCGCGATCAAGTCGATGCGGGCGCGCCCCGTGACCGAGCTTGAACAGCCGGTCATGTACCGGATCGTGCGGGAACTTTCCACTCAGGCGCGTAAGCCGATGCCTAAGTTGTATGTGTCGCCCACCAGTAACCCCAACGCATTCGCAACGGGACGCAACCCGCAGAATGCCGCCGTGTGCTGCACCGAGGGCATTCTGCAACTCCTCAACGAACGGGAACTGCGCGGGGTGCTCGGGCACGAACTGATGCACGTATACAACCGAGACATCCTGACCTCGTCTGTGGCGAGCGCATTTGCGGGAATGATCTCCGCGATCACAAACATCCTGTTCATCTTTGGTGGAGATCGGGAACGTGGTGGGAACCCGCTCGTCGTGATTGCCTCGATGATCCTCGCGCCGCTTGCAGCGACTCTCATTCAACTCAGTATCTCGCGTACGCGCGAGTACGACGCGGACGAGGACGGTGCCAGACTCACCGGAGACCCACTGGCCCTCGCAAGCGCGCTGCGCAAGCTCGAACTCGGCACCAACGCGGCTCCGCTGCCGCAGCGTCAGGAGTTCGCGGACGTGTCGCACATGATGATCGCCAACCCGTTCCGCGGTGGGGGACTGGGCAAACTGTTTGCCACGCACCCACCCATGGACCAACGCGTTGCCCGCCTCGAGAACCTGGCTGGCCAGAGTCTGCCAGATGCAGGTGGTTTCAACACGATGCGGGGAAACTACGGCGAGTATGGTTCTGGATCGCAGAACAACTCGCAGGGGCGGACCCACGGAAGTGGTCCATCTCAGCCCGGTCAGTATTCGCAACGTTGGCCGGATTACTCCCAGCCGGGCTCGCAGGGACAGGGACCACACGACGGGCAGTCACAGCAGCGGGACCAGCAGCCGTCTCAAGGACAGCCGTATAACCCCTACAACAGGGACGACAAGCGGTTCAATCCGCCGCAGCGGTAGTGCCAAGGGATCACAGGTCGAGCAACGGCCCAAGCCCTCGTACGATCTCGTGGGCAAGTCCATCGTCGTCGTTGCTGCCCGTGATCGCATCGGCGGCGTTCAACACCTCTGGATGTGCGTTCCCGACGGCTATCCCACGACCTGCCCAGCGCAGCATCGGTATGTCGTTGGGCATGTCCCCAAAGGCCCACACCTCACGTGCCTCAATCCCATGCGAGAGTGCGAACCGCTCAAGAGCGGCAGCCTTGGTAACACCGGGCGCAGTCATCTCTGCCAACCCGGACGCCCCCGAGTAGGCGAGGAGCGCGCGCTCCGCAACCACCTCGTCGACAATGTCGAAGAACTGGCTGTCGGGCATACCCGGCATGCGAGCCAGCAGCTTGCCCACCACGTCATCGTGTGCGGTTTCCACCGGCTGGATGAGGGTTTCGGGACCAACCGGGTGCGATGAGACAAACGACGGGTCGAAAACAGCGCCAGACGGACGCTCAGAGGCAAACGCGATGCCAGGCAACACTGCACGCAGGTCCGTGACGAGAGCCGCCACCTGGTCGTGAGTGAACCCGAAGACGTGCGATGACTGCCCGGTCGCAAACTCGTACACGCACGCACCGTTCATGCAGATCGCACGACCATGCCCGCCCGCAGCCTCGGCGAGCGGGGCCATCCATCGCGGTGGACGCGCCGTCACGAAAACGACGTGTATCGCGCGGTCTTCAAGACCACGCAATACACGTCGGGTAAAAGGCGAGATCGAAAGGTCGCTACGCAGAAGCGTTCCGTCGAGGTCCGTGGCAATCAGCCGGGGCATGACAGTCGGTTCCATACGGCGATCCTCTACAGACGCTGGAATCAGCGGTAGTTCGTGAACTGGACCGCGAAGTCCAGGTCAGCGTTCTTGAGCAGCGCCTGAACCTCTTGAAGGTCGTCGCGGGACTTCGAGGTGGCGCGCACCTCGTCACCGGTGATCTGGGTCTTGACCGACTTGGGGCCCTCCTCGCGGATGATCTTGGTGACCTTCTTGGCGTTCTCGCCAGCCAGGCCCTCCTTGAGCACGCCCTCAAGGCGATACTCCTTGCCGGACGCCTGCGGCTCGTTGTCTCCGGTGTCGATCGCCTTGAGCGATACGCCGCGCTTGATGAGCTTGGTCTGGAATACATCAAGGATTGCGAGCACGCGCTCGGCGGAGTTCGCCACCATCACGATCTTCTCGCCGCTCCATGAGATCGAAGCGCCGACATTCTTGAAGTCGTAGCGCTGCGAGATTTCCTTACCTGCCTGGTTCAGTGCGTTGTCGACTTCCTGACGGTCAACACGCGAGACGATGTCCATCGATGAATCTGCCATGAGTCCTCCTTGATGTGGGTAATGACGTGTCGGTGCCGCGACGACGCTGGCCCGCTTGGATGGCTTCCCAGTGCGGGCGGTATAGCAGTGCGGCTCGCTGCCATCCACCGTATCGGAAATTAGCGACGAATGGGGTGCCGCCACCCTACATCTCGCGCAGGTGAATGGCTGATTCTGGGGGTGGGCGAGTGCTGCTTATCGGTTGTTTACCATGCGGCTGTGCCGTGCCGCGCTAACCGCAGCCAGCACGACGGCCACCCACACGAGGACGAATCCGATCCAGCGTGCCGGTGGCATCGGTTCATTGAATACCGCGAGAGCGATGATGAACTGGATCGTTGGCCCGAGATACTGCAGCATGCCCAATGTGGAAAGGGGCAGGTGTTGGGCGGAGTATCCAAAGAACAGCAGCGGCAGCGCGGTGATGATGCCCGAACAGATGAGAAGTACGGTGTGGAGCGAGCCGCCCGTGCCAAAGGTGGACTGCCCGATTGCGGTGAGCCAGATGAGGAAGCCCAGGGCGAAGGGTGCGGCGAGCAGGGTCTCCACGGACAGGGACGTGAGGGAGTCAACGCTGCTGCCGATCCGAGACTTCAAGAGGCCGTAAAACCCGAACGAGAATGCGAGCACCAGCGAGACCCAGGGCAGCGTGCCCATTCCAACCGTCAGCACGATGACCGCGCCAGCGCCAAAGCCGAGGGCAATCCAAGTCAGCGGTTGCACACGTTCCTTTTGCACGAGAACCGCGAGGATCACGGTGACGAGCGGGTTGATGTAGTACCCGAGCGAGGCATCCAACACGTGACCCGACGTGACCGCGTACACGTACACGAGCCAGTTGCACAGGATGAGTACCGTCGCGACGGCGAGTGTGCGCAGGGCCCGTCCGTTGCGAAGCGTTGCCGTGAAGCGAGACCAGCGGCGGGACAACACGAGTATGATCACGCAGAACACGAGTGACCACACAACACGGTGCGCAAGGATCTCTACCGGTCCCGCACGGCCGATCGCGTTGAAGAAGATTGGAATGCAGCCCCAGATTGCATAGCAGCCTATGCCCGCGAGCAGGCCATTGCGTGCAGAGCGGCGGGCGCGTTGGGTTGCGGAGGGTTCCGTACCCCGCGGCGTGGTCTGCGCTGGTGCGGGCACTGACTGCTGATTAGGAGTATCCGGTGTGGAGGTCACATATTCATCATCGGTGTTTAATCGCTTGATGTGCAGTCGGCGCAGGGCGATATACGCCACCTTCCCCTTGGTGGCTGGCCCTCTGCGCGATGTCATCCGGCGGACTGATCACAGAGCGCAAAATAGCCAGAAACCGCATGATTTAGCGGTCAATGCAATAGATTTTTGTTTTGCTTTCAAATTGTGTAGAGTTGTTCCTGCTCACGGAGAACACCGTCAGGTTCGCCTGTTCGGTTCCGTCAGTTCGGCAGTTTGCCCGAGCGGCCAAAGGGAGCTGACTGTAAATCAGCCGCGTTATGCTTCGGGGGTTCGAATCCCTCAACTGCCACACTCAGGCCCCACGGTTTTTACCGTGGGGCCTTTTGTGTTGCCCGTTGTGCCCGGTTCGGACCTATGCTGATGCCTCCCCTCTGACCTTGCCCGCTTAGCCGGTGGGCTGAAAAGTGCCCGGGTGCACAGTTAAACACTGTGCACCCGGAACAAAAACACCCCATCGAGATTCTGGAGGGGGTCGACCGGTCGATGGGTCACCTGGCCTAGCTCAGCACGGCTCAGATTGGCGACGAGTCGGCTGCGCCCGTAAAGCGCCTCCCGGCCCAGCCCGGCTGGGTCGAGGAAGTGGGGCGGAGCGGCCTACTCGTCGCAAATGGGACAGCAAAAGCGCGGGCTAGGACGAATACCGGGCGTGACCACTATCACCACCCAGATAATTTTGTACTCGGACCCCCGTATGTGTAATGTTTTCGGTGTTGCCCCCGTAGCTCAGTGGTAGAGCGCCATCTTGGTAAGATGGAGGTCACGGGTCCGATTCCCGTCGGGGGCTCTGCTGATGCCCGAACACGCGATGCAGTCGCGGGTTGCAAGCGTCAGTGCAAGGCCCCTTTTGTGGGTTTCAAGCGGCGGGATAGCTCAGCTGGTCAGAGCGCACGGCTCATAATCGTGAGGTCGCGGGTTCGAGCCCCGCTCCCGCTACAAAATCACTTCATCCGCACACGTCAGTGTGCTTCATACATCCGATCCAAGCGCCCATGCGGCGCGAGAGGTGGCTAGACCGTGGCAAGCAAGAGTGCAGACGTTCGCCCAAAGATCACGCTCGCATGCGTGGACTGCAAGGAACGCAACTACATCACCAAGAAGAACCGTCGCAACAACCCAGACCGTCTGGAACTCGCGAAGTTCTGCCCACGCTGTGTCAAGCACACGGCACACCGCGAAACCCGCTGATCTAGCGGTTTCCACTCGAGCCTTCTGACCGAGGCTCATCGCCCCCGTAGCTCAGTGGTAGAGCGCCATCTTGGTAAGATGGAGGTCACGGGTCCGATTCCCGTCGGGGGCTCCACGTGTTTGATCACATTGCTTGTGCCAACGCCATACTTGTGGAAAAATTGATCGCTGTTGTGGTTCTGGCACAATGAAAGTCTAGGCTTTCGGTTGCGGCGGGATAGCTCAGCTGGTCAGAGCGCACGGCTCATAATCGTGAGGTCGCGGGTTCGAGCCCCGCTCCCGCTACAAAATCACTTCATCCGCACGCCCCAGGGCGTGCTTTTTGTTCGTAATCCGTTGCGCCGATGCGGCGCGAGAGGTGGCTAGACCGTGGCAAGCAAGAGTGCAGACGTTCGCCCAAAGATCACGCTCGCATGCGTGGACTGCAAGGAACGCAACTACATCACCAAGAAGAACCGTCGCAACAACCCAGACCGTCTGGAACTCGCGAAGTTCTGCCCACGCTGTGTCAAGCACACGGCACACCGCGAAACCCGCTGATCTAACAGTTAGGTCTTATAGGCAATGACGCAATCCTCGGTGAATCTCAAGTTCATTGGTCGGGAATATCCGGCAACGGCACCCTATCAAGTGGGCCGCGAGAAGATTGCTGAGTTCGCGCGTGCAATAGGCTCCGATAACCCCGCCTGCTTCTCCCAAGAGGCAGCGCGGGGTTTGGGCTATCCAGACGTTGTCGCTCCAACCACCTTCGCGGTGGTTGTCGCACAGGCCGCGGAAGCTCAGTACATCCAGGATCCAGAAGCGCGTATCGACTTCAGCAGGGTAGTGCACGCCGACGAGCGGTTCACGTACACCCGTCCAATCTTCGCCGGCGATGAACTGGTCAGTGTCGTGCACGTGGACAAGATCGTTGAGCGCGCTGGACTCGCCATGATTACGACCCGCGTGGAAATCTCCGCTCTCGTGGCTGATGGCTCGGAGCATGTGGTCACTGTGACATCGACTCTTGCGGTTCGTGGGGAGGACAAATGACGACTCCAGTTTTTGAAGACCTACAGGTTGGCGATGTGGTCGCCACCAAGACCTTCAACTTTGAGCGATCCACCCTGGTGAAGTACGCGGGAGCGAGCGGTGACTTCAACCCGATCCACTGGAACGATACGTTTGCCACCTCGGTTGGGCTCGATGGCGTGATCGCGCACGGGATGTTGACGATGGGTTCATCGGTCACTGCCGTGGAGGAGTGGATCGGCGATCAACGCAAGGTCATCGACTATCAGACTCGTTTTGCACGCCCCATTCTGGTTCCAAACCCGGGTGCGGCAGTCGTTGAGGTGACCGCGACGGTCGGTGCTATCAACGTAGAGGCCCGCACGGTGCGCGTTGATCTACAGACAGTGTTCGAGGGCGCCAAGGTGCTCGCGAAGGCTCAGGCGGTCGTGCAGTTCTAGTGTGTCGATCCGGGCCAGCCGTCTAGTGAGTCTAGGTAATGGCTAATGCTAGACAGCAGAAGGGTCGAACAATCTTCTTTTCGATTGTTCGACCCTTCTGCTTGTCTCTTAAACAATGGTTCAGTTCCACCGAACTCAGTCTTTTGCCTACGAACTCAGCCCGCTCCTGACTGAGTTCGTAGGCAAAAGGCTGAGTTCGATGCCTGTGTGGAAGGTGTGGCGTGGAGCCGCCAAAACCAATGAACCAATGGCTGCTACGAACCAGATGGTGGCGGGGCAAGTGTGTTGCCCTCAACGTAGTGCACGTCGAGGAAGACAGGTTCGACATCCTGTCCCTCAAGTAACCCGATGACTCCCTGAGCAAGCAGCTCCCCCTTGTATCCGAGCGGTTGGCGGATCGTGGTGAGCTTGTCAGAACCGAGCCAGGGAAGGTCTACTCCGTCGAAGCCGAGTACGGAAACTTCTTCTGGAACGCTCTTACCCGCTTCGCGGGCGCCCTGGAGCGCTCCGGCAGCAAGCAGATCTGACTGCGCGATGATGAGCGTTGGGACATCTTCGGGGGAGTCGTAGTTGGCGGGGTCGAGTAGATAGGTGGCTCCGGCCACACCAGCCTCTACAAGGGAGGCGTTCGCCTCCCAGACGGCCATGGGGCGTGCTCCGGCATCATAGACTCCCCGCAAGCGCCCGTGCGAGGGATGGCATAGATACTGTTCGAGATTGTCGATCGTATCGAGAGGGAGCGGTCCCGGAGCCATACCGGTGTTGAGGGGCAGAGTGATGACACCGATTTTGGTGTGGCCGAGCGCCATCGCTCGTGCGGTGAGGTTTGCGATGCCCTCACGGTCGTGGAGTCCAACAAACGCCGTTCCGGGTACCTGCTGCCCCTCGGAGATGACGATGGGTATGCCACGTTCGGTGAGCAACTGGTAGACGGGGTCTTTCTCCTGGCTTCCCCACAGGAGAATCGCAGCGTCGATGGCGGCGGTTTCCAGGAGTGGGTTGAGGCCGGAGGTCGTGTCGTAGTGGTTGCCACCGGGGACGAGCAGCACTCCGAGCCCACGTTCTCCAAGGGTTCGGGTAACTCCGTCGAGCACGGAGATTGAGACCGGATCGCGGAAGGTTCGGCGCAGAGCGTCGGAGAACACGACCCCGACCATGCCGGAACGTCCGCTGCGTAACTGTCGTCCAAGGGCGCTGGGGCCGCGGTATCCAAGTTCCTCTGCTGCGGTCAGCACTCGTTCTCGGGTTGCTTTCGCGATTGGACCGGAGTCCGAGAATGCGAGCGACGCAGTGGATATGGAGACTCCAGCGCGTGCTGCAACATGAGCGAGCGTTGGTTTAGTGGCTGACATCGCAGGTCTTTCGGGCGGGGTGCTGATTGACGATACACAAAGCGTACTCGACAATTATAAGAGCGCCTCGAATCGATTCGATTCCCGGGAGATCCTAGATCCCGCAGGTTGCTCTTTCCCCATCTCCCTTCAAGCCTTGGAATTATGCCGACCAGCGACCCTCAACAAACAACCGCGGTAGCGCCGTACATCTATCGAGCGCGAAACGGTCTTCTTATTCTTTTTGCGCTTTTGGGCATGAGTTTTTCCACCTGGCTGGCGCGTTTCCCAACCGTGCGCGAGCTACTGGGTCTGACGACCGCTCAACTTGGATTCGTGTTGCTTGCAGGTGCGTTTGGCTCTCTCATCTTTGTCACCATTGCGGGTGCTCTGGTGGAGCGGTTCGGCGGGCGCCGTATCTTGACGGTGTCCGCGTTTGGCATCTCCCTCGCCTTCTTCTTGGAAGGGCTTGGACCCGCAATCGGTTCCGTTCAGGTGCTTGCGGTTGGAGTGTTTTTCCAGGGGGTTTTCGTAGCGCTTACGAACGTCCCGCAGAATGTGGAGACGGCTGCAGTTGAACGACGCATGGGTAAGGCGATTCTGTCGCACTTCCATGCCGCATACTCGATCGGTGCGGTTATCGGTTCGTTGATCGGTGCAGCGTGTGCGGCACTCAACGTCCCACTCCTACTGCAGATGAGTGCAATGGCAGGAATCACGCTTGCGGTGCGTCTCATGTTGATCCCACGGGTTGTGCTGGACACAGAACTCTCCGCCCAGACCCGGTTCGACCGGGCTCAGGTTGCGCGGCGTCGACGTGTCGAGAGGGCCGAAATCAAGGCGGGGGTTGTCGAAAGTCCGGACCCGCAGGGCATTGTCGGTGTTTTCCGTAACCGTAAGGCGTCTCTCGGTAGCGCACTCGGGGCGTGGCGGGAACCTCGCACGCTCTTGATCGGTCTGGTTATCTTCGCGGCCGCATTGTCTGAGGGTTCGGCCAACAACTGGCTATCGATTGCGGTCGTGGACGGTTTTGGGCAAAAGGAGCAGATTGGCGCATTGGCGCTCGGGCTGTTCCTTGCCGCCATGACGATCATCCGCATCGCCGGGCCACAGCTGTTGGGCAGGTTTGGGCGGGTCGCGATTCTACGGGCATCCGCGATCGCATCGGTCGTGGGGCTGCTCTGCTTTGGGTTTGGCCCTCACTTCGGCTTCGCGCTCGTTGGTATCGTCCTGTGGGGTATGGGCGCTGCTCTGGCCGTGCCCATCGTGATTTCGGGTGCATCGGACGACCCGATCCGCGCGGCAGCGCGGGTTTCGGTGGTGTCCGCGTTTGCGTCCACTGCGTCGCTTGCCGCGCCGCCGATCTTGGGTCTGGTCGCCGACAGTATTGGTGCACGCCTCGCAATCACAACCATTGCGATCTTCATGCTTGTGAGCCTCGCGGTATCTAGGAACGTTGCACCGTTACGCCCGGATCAGATGACGGGCGCGGTGCTCCAAGACGCACGGCGGGATGAGACCTTCCACTAGCTCCGCGGCGATACCAGCCGACAGCCCTACAACCCGACCGTCAAATAACGGTAATAAAGCGAACAAGAGTAGGCTTGAGCGGTGACCTCTACATCGCCTGACACTCAACTCACTCAGTCCCTCGACAACGCCCAGGTACGCACGGACGTGTCACTCAAGGATCTGACCACACTGCGTATCGGGGGCAGGATCGCGCAGTACGTTGAGACGCAGACGGAAGCGGACCTCATCGCGGCGGTCACCTACGCGGATGAACACGCTCTGCCGCTGCTGGTGATCGGTGGTGGGTCGAACATCATTGCGAGCGACACCCCATTCGAGGGTCTCGTTGTCCGCGATGCTCGCAGCGGCGTGGTCGTGGATCAGGTGGACAGTTGCGGTGGCGGGTCCGTCACCGTCCCCGCCGGGCACAATTGGGATAGCTTCGTGGTCGAAGCGATCGCCCAGGGCTGGGTGGGCATCGAGTCGTTGATCGGTATTCCCGGAACCGTTGGCGCGGCGCCTGTCCAAAACATCGGAGCTTACGGCAACGAGGTCTCCTCGGTCATCTCATCCGTTCGCGTGTGGGACCGCGGCGAACAGCGCAAGCGCACATTCGCGCTGTTCGAGTTGGAGTTCGCATACCGCGATTCGCGTATTAAACGGACGATGATGACTGGCGACGAGAATGGCCGCGTGTGGGGGCCAACCCCCCGTTACGTTGTGCTTGAGGTGTCGTTCCAATTCCGGCTCGGCACTCGGTCTGCGCCCGTCCAGTATGGCGAGTTGGCTCGGTTACTCGGAGTCCAGGTGGGGGAGCGTGCGAACACGCGCGACATCGCTGAAGCCGTCCTGAAACTACGTGGCGGTAAGGGCATGCTCGAAGACTCGTTTGGTCGCCCGCAGGTGGCGGGGACTGCGGGCGCTCGCGGTGCGCTGCCGCAGGGACTCGTCGTCAATGACGATGCCGAACTTGCGGCGTGCGGCGATGGCGGGGTCTCAGCGCCAGCCGCCACGGCTACCACGCTGATTTCCGACGATTCGGCGCTTACCAACCCACAGTACGACAGGTGGAGTGCTGGTTCGTTCTTCATGAACCCGATCGTGGATGCGGCGGCTGCCGATGCCCTGCCGGAGGGTGCGCCCCGCTACCCGGTTGCGTCCAACAAGCCTGCGGTGACCACAGGGCCGAGCGTGAACGCCGTTGATGAGTCGAAGGTGAAGACCTCGGCTGCGTGGTTGATTCAGAACGCTGGCTTTGACCGCGGGTTTGGCGTGCATGGCGATGACTCGGCTGCGACACTGTCGAGTGTGCACACCCTCGCGCTCACCAACCGCGGGAACGCCACGTCCGATGACATCGTCGAACTCGCACGCACCGTCCGCGAGGGCGTCCGAGGAAAGTTTGGGATCACGCTCGAACCTGAGCCCGTCACGGTCGGGCTCACCATCTGACCTTTAGGCACCAAACCAGACAAAAACGGTTGTAGCTAGCCATCTTTTGCGACTAGTTACTACCGTTTTCGTCTGAGTAGTGAATCTGAACGTTTGAAGTTACCGCGCATCCGCTCTAGTAGGTTGTCCACAAAAGGTTGCGGGTAAATGCAGGAAAAAGCAGATATTCGTCCACAGTTTGAGGAATTGATGCCCTGGCGTGGTCTTTGTGCGACACAATGGCCCTTGTGACTAGTAACTCGATGGATAGCTTGCCCGCTGAGGCTGCACCCTCCGTAAAGAAGCGCACGATTGCAGCTTGGGCTCTGTGGGACTGGGGTTCCGCCGCGTGGAACGCCGTGGTGACCACGTTTGTGTTTGCCACTTTCTTAATGAGCAGCGTGTTTGTGGACCCGGTGCTGGTGGAACTCGCCAAGACCGATGCCGCCGCAGAAGAGCAGGTCAAGGCGGTTATCGCTACTCATAACACGTGGCTTGGTTGGGGAGTCGCTGCTGCGGGTGTGGCAATTGCTCTGATCGCGCCGCTGCTCGGTCAGCGTGCGGATGCTGCTGGTCGTCGCAAACTGTGGTTGGGCGTCAACTCCTTCATGGTGTTCCTCGCCATTGCGGCGCTGTACTTCGTCACGCCTGATACCGGCGATCTGGATCGTATGGTCATCATCGGCTTGATCATCTTGGCGTTCGGAAACATCTTCTTCGAGCTAGCGTCAGTGAACTACAACGCGATGCTCAACCAGATTTCCACGCGTGAGAATCGGGGGCGTATCTCCGGAATCGGCTGGGGTGCGGGCTACCTTGGTGGAATCGTGCTGCTCGCGATCCTGCTCGTGGGCTTTGTGATGATCGAGGACACCGGCTGGTTCGGGGTGACCACCGAGAACGGCGAGAACATCCGTGTCGCCATGGTGTTTGCTGCCCTGTGGTGGTTGATCTTTGCGCTTCCCGTGTTCTTTGCCGTCCCTGAAAAGCGAAGCCACGAGAAGCACAAGACGCTGGGCGTTGTCGGGTCCTATAAGAAGGTGGGCCGCGACATTGCGAGATTGTGGCGCAGCGACCGTAACGTTTTGAAGTTCCTTATCGCCTCGGCGATTTTCCGCGATGGGCTCGCGGCTGTCTTCGCTTTCGGTGGTCTTATTGCCGCGGGAGTTTTTGGTTTCTCGCCGACTCTTGTAATTGTGTTCGCGATTGTCGCAAACGTGATTTCGGGTATCAGCACGATTGCGTTTGGCTTCCTCGAGGACAAGGTTGGCTCGAAGGCCGTCATCGTGTGGTCTCTGATTGGCATGTGTTTCGCGGCGATCATGGTGTTTGCTCTCCACGGCCAAGGTTCAGTTATCTTCTGGGTATTCGGTTCGATCCTGTGCATCTTCGTCGGGCCGGTCCAATCAGCAAGCCGCTCGACGGTCTCGCAACTCGCAAAGCCGGAGATGGAAGGCGAACTGTTTGGCCTGTATGCAATGACGGGCCGTGTGGTCTCGTTCCTCGCCCCATTCCTCTATGGTGTCGCAATCTCGATCTTTAAATCCCAGATCTACGGTATTTTGGGAATCATGGTGGTTCTGTTGCTGGGGCTGATCCTGGTGGCACCACTCAACCTGTCTCCAACACGGGAGCAGGAACCTGCATGACCTAAAGGGAGTTTGTTCGCTGGTGTGGCATAAAGACATTCTGGGCGACCCATGGGTTGCACTCACCGTTCCACTCGCCCCGATTCGCGGGCATGAAACGGTTGCGACCGTCGTGAGCCAGCCGCGCTGGCTCACGCGTCCTGACGGTTCCTCCATTGCCGACGAACAGGCTGATTCCCACAGTTCGGTTCACCTTCCAGCGCGAAGCGTTCGTGCGGAATCCCGCGTTGACACCGCATCCGCCGAAACGGGGGTGGGCACATCCCGTCCGCGCCCGGAAACGACCGCGGTGCTGTACATCCACGGTCTGAACGACTATTTTTTCCACGAACATCTTGCCGAGTATCTGGCTGAGCAGGGCGTCGCTTTCTTCGCGCTTGACCTGCACGGGTTTGGCCGTTCGATCACGGACGAGATCACGCGCAATGATGCATTCTCGCTGCGGGAGTACGGTAACGACCTGGCCGCTGCAACGACCCTCATCAAGGACGAGTGCGGGTATCAGAACCTCGTGATCCTTGCACATTCGACCGGCGGACTCATCGCCAGCCTGTGGGCCCATTCGCAGACAGGACGTGAGACGGTCGACGGCCTCATCCTGAACAGCCCGTGGTTTGACCTGAACCGGCCGTGGCTCGACCGAACCATCGGCACCGCGTTTGTTGACGCCGTGGGAGAGTACGTCACAGACTTCGTGCTCAACAACGACGAGTCCAACTACGTGCGGATGCTGCACAGGGACATCGCCGGAGACTGGGATTTCGACCTCAATCTCAAACGCGAAATCAACTCCCCGGTGCGCACCGGGTTCTTCAGGGCGGTCCGTGCGGGGCAGGCTCGCCTTGCCGAAGGCCTCGACCTCAACTGCCCTGTGCTCGTGTGCACCTCGGACAGATCAGGACACCCAGGTGACCCGCTGCCCCTCAAACGATCCTCTGATGTGGTGCTCAACGTCGAACAGATCATCCGCCGTGCACCGTTGCTCGGCCGCGATGTCGAAATCGTACAGATTCCGGGCGGTATCCACGATCTTGCCTTGAGTGAGTACGGTCCACGAATCGACTACTTCAAAGCGCTCGGTCACTGGCTGCGCGCTCATCGATTCGCAGGGCCACCGCTTGTTGGTTACGAACTGCATTCGTTACCGTTCCGGTAGGGGTCTGCTGCGTGAAACCCCTACACTCGACGTCACTCCTTTGTCCTTAACCGTCACTCACCTAACGCAACCAATCGACCAGCCGCACCGACGGCGACACTCGCCAGATCGTCGCCAATGAAAAAGGACACCACAGCGCATGCCCATCGACTTCGCAATAGACGAATCCTCCACCACGCCGCCGTTCGAGCAGATCAAACAGAGCGTCATCACGGCCATCACTGACAAAACCGCGCAGGTCGATGAAAAACTTCCCGCTATCCGAGCACTAGCCACGCAACTCGGTCTTGCGGTCAACACCGTCGCACGCAGCTACCGCGAACTCGAAGAAGAGGGCTACGTGATCACCCAGGGGCGCAGCGGAACCCGCGTGTCAACTCACGCCGTACCCGCCCAGATCGCATTGCGACAAATCACCAGCGAATATGCCCACAAAGTACGTTCCCTGGAGGTCAGCGAGCAAGCAGTGCTGGACGCAGTCCGTGCGGCACTCGCGGAAGAGGCACGCTAGATACGGCCACCGAAAGTTTTCGTTTCGCATGCCCAACGCCGTAGAGTGAACGGGTGATCATTGCAACCCACAACGGTAAATTCCACGCAGACGACGTATTCGGCGTAGCCCTTCTCAAACAACTGTTCCCAGACGCGCAGATCGTGCGCAGTCGCGACCCCGAGGTGCTCGACGCGGCCGACCTCGTGCTCGATGTGGGCGGAGTATACGACGTTGAGAAGAAGCGATTCGATCACCACCAACTCTCGTCGGGTGCACGCCAATCCGGCATCCTCTACTCCGCGTTCGGCCTACTCTGGCAGGAATACGGCAAAGAATTCTGTGGCAACGACGATGTTTGGCACAAGATGGACAGCCGTCTCGTCACCGTGATCGACGCAGTGGACAACGGTCAAGACCTCTACAACCTCAATGACTTTGGGACCCGCCCCATCGACATCTCCGAATACCTCGGGCTGTTCAATCCAATCGGTGAGGAAGAAGACTTCGACCAGCAGTTCGAGGTTGCCGTAGCGCTGGCGACCACCGTGCTCCAGCGCATGAAGGCAAAGTATCTCAACGTGATCGACGCAGAACAGCGTTTCCTCGACGCCTACGCCCGTACGAGTGACAAGCGATTCGTCGTCCTCGACAAGTACATCCCGCACGCATCCATCGCCTCCAAGCAGCCAGACCTGCTTTACACCGTCTACCCTGGGGCCACCGGAAACTGGACTATCCAGGCCGTACGTCCGGAGCATTCCCAGTTCGGCAACCGCAAAGACCTACCCAAGGCATGGCGGGGCCTGAACGGCAGCGAACTCGCAGAGGTCACCGGTGTCCACGACGCGGTGTTCTGCCACAAGGCAGCATTCATCGCAGCGGCGGAAACCCAACAGGGCGCGCTCAAGATGGTCGAACTCGCACTGGCGAACTGATCGGTTGTACGTCTTACTCGGGGTCCGTGGCCAGCCAGTCGCGGACCCCGCTCAGTAACCGGTCCTTGACCTGCTGCGGTGCAGCCGAGGCCTTGATCGAGTCCGTAGCCAGACGTGCAAGCTGCTCGTCGCTGAACCCGTGCACCTTCCGGGCCGTCTCATACTGATCCACCACGCGAGACCTGAACAGCAGCGGATCATCCGCACCCAGTGCAATCTTCAAACCCGTGTCATACAGTGCAGCCAGTGGCACCGACTGATCGTCAGGGTAGACGCCCAACGACACATTCGATCCCGGATTCACCTCAAGCGCGACATCCCTGCGCACCAACTCGTCGACAATCCGAGGGTTCTCCGTCACCCGAACACCGTGGCCCAGCCGGGCGGGAACCAACTCGTTCGTCACAACCTCTATGTGATCTGGCCCCAGCAACTCTCCACCGTGCGGCACGCACAGCAAACCAGCCTTGCGCGCAATACTGAACGCGGGCGCAAACTCCCGCGTTGCCCCGCGACGCTCATCATTGGACAACCCGAAGCCGACAACCTCACCGTCGCCATCGCCCGCATAGCGTGCAGCCAAACGGGCAAGCGTCCGAGCATCGAGGGGATGCCGGGTGCGAGAGGCCGCCACGACAACGCCAACAGAGACGCCGAAACGGGTACTCGCGGCGCGCGCCTCATCCAACACGATCTCAAGCGCTGGCGTGATCCCACCGACAAAGGGGGCATACGATGTCGGGTCAACCTGAATCTCAAGGCGTCCTGAACCCTCACGCGCGTCGTCCTCAACGGCCTCACTCACGATTCTGCGCATATCCAGTTCGTCGCGCACGCACGCACGCGCGGCGTCGTACAGCCGCTGGAACCTGAACCAGCCACGTTCAGTGGGCGGAAGCTGGATCGGCTCCGTGTCCAACAGCGCCTCAGGTAACCGGATACGATGCTTGGCCGCCAGATCAGCGAGTGTGCCAGGACGCATCGATCCGGTAAAGTGCAGGTGCAAATGAGCCTTGGGCAGGGTGGACAAAGGACGCATGCCACTAGTCTGACACGAAGCATTCCCGCTTGCCGGACATGTTTACCAGGTGAAAGAGGCCACAATACAGCGTTCGTGCATGGCCTCGAACAGCCACTTCATCTGCGTTTACATGCAACGGGGACCTCCGGCCCACGAACCCACGGCGAAAACGCGGAAAACTGGTAGGCAGGCCAGAAGCAAGGCTCACGGATTCAAAACAGGGGAGTGCAATATGAAGGTTCTCGTAACCGCGGCATCCAGGCACGGGTCAACCCGCGAGATCGTGGAATGGATCGCCGAAGAACTGCGTGCTGTGGGAATCGACAGCGATACCGCAGACATAAAAAACGTGACGGACGTTGCTGACTACGACGGGGTAGTCATCGGATCGGCCATCTACGTTGGACAGTGGCTCACAGAGGCACGCGATCTTATCGACCACCTGAGCCCAGAACTCCAAGACAAGCACGTGTGGTTGTTCTCCTCAGGGCTGGCGGATGCTCCAGCCAAGGATGCAAACGGTACCCCATCGCTCAAATCCCGAATGGAACAGACTGGAGCGCAGGGGCACCGGCACTTTCCCGGCAAACTGGATGTGCTTGACCTGAGCCTTGCAGAGCGCGCGGCGATCATGGCGGCCCGCGGCAAGTACGGCGACAACCGGGATCCCAAGGCGATCAGGGAATGGGCCCGCGAAATCGGACAGGCTCTCGTCGGAGCAAACGTGTAGTTTCGAGCGGTGGGTGCTCGTGGCTCTGCCTGAAGTATCCACAAGAGTCCTCTGCCGCAGACCAAAGTAGGGGCTGACCGGTCGGTTAACACTTTCGAGAAAGTTTCGCGTAGTATTACCGAGGACCTCGGCGTGGGCTTCGCAGAACGGCAGTATGCCTATTGCAAGCACGTGGAGTTCAAAGGGTAGTGGCGCAATTGGTAGCGCAGCGGTCTCCAAAACCGCAGGTTGCAGGTTCGAGTCCTGTCTGCCCTGCAGATAACAGGCCGTCCAGGATGCATATCCTGGACGGCCTGTTAGTTTTTCAGGTGACACGGCTGGTAAAGTTGTCCGGGCAGTCACTTGAGTGGGCACCAATTAGGGCTTCCCACACGCACCCAGTAGACTGACATCCAGGCAAGACAAAGGGTAGTGGCGCAATTGGTAGCGCAGCGGTCTCCAAAACCGCAGGTTGCAGGTTCGAGTCCTGTCTGCCCTGCAAAGTTATCGCACCTTCTATGAACTTCGAACAACGTGGAGAACTCAAGTGAGTGAATCAGCTTCCGGCGCTGTTAACGGCGAAGCACAGGTAAGCAAGCAGAAGAACTCTGCGAAGAAGCCAAACATCTTTGCACGCATTGCCCTGTTTGTGCGCCAGGTCATCGCTGAACTCAAGAAGGTCGTGACACCTACCCGCAAGGAGTTCGCGAACTACTGGACCACCGTTGTGATCTTCGTGCTGATCATGATGGCGTTCGTTCTGGTGGTCGACTGGCTCCTGGGTAAGGGCGCAGGCTTCCTGTTCGGCTGATCCCGTGTAACCCCACCCAGTAGCGCTGAGTGGCTCACAACGCCCAACTTTTTGATGTCGCGAGAACTGAACCTCACAAGGGGTTTGGTTCTCGTCACATTTGGGGCAAAGGATTCCCCGGAATCCGTTTTTAATGGAACAATGGTTTGTTGCAGGTTTTCGCAACCCCGAGGCGTCGGCGATATTCGGTGGCTCGGTTACTAGTTACCCAAGAAAGCAGGTTGACACGTGTCTCAAGAGTCGTATGAACCGACAGAAGAGAACGTAGACTCACCCGAGGTCGAAGCTGTAGAGGCTCAGACCGAGGATGTTGCGTCCGCGGACTTTGCGTCGGACCTCGACGATGCTGGGCTCGAAGCTCCTGCGCAAGAGGTGACAGAAGAAGAGGAAGACGAGGACGAGGAGGAAGACCCATACGAGGCCTTCCGCCGCGAACTCGCCGGACTTGAGGGTGACTGGTATGTCATCCACTCGTATGCAGGCTACGAAAACCGCGTCAAGACCAACCTTGAAACCCGTATCCAGAGCCTCAACATGGAGGATTACATCTTCCAGATCGAGGTGCCCATGGAAGAGGTCGCGGAGATCAAGAACGCTCAGAAGAAGATCGTTCGCCGCGTCCGCATCCCTGGATACGTGCTCGTGCGCATGTACCTCACGGATGAGTCGTGGGGCGCAGTACGCCACACCCCGGGTGTGACCGGATTCGTGGGCAACACCCACCAGCCAGTCCCACTGAACAAAGATGAAGTCTTCTCAATGCTTTCGCCAATGCTGGACCTTCCAGTACCAACGAAGCCATCGAAGAAGGCAAAGGCAGCCCCAGTCGTCGCCGTCGACTTCGAGGTCGGCGAATCGGTTACCGTCACCGACGGACCGTTCGACACCCTGCCAGCCACGATTTCCGAGATCAACGCCGAGGCCCAAAAGCTTCAGGTATTGGTTTCGATCTTCGGCCGGGAGACTCCGGTCGAACTCGGCTTCAACCAGGTCGCCAAGATCTGAGTGCACGCTTGCCGCGATGCTCGCGCCGATTTTGCTCGGTGCGAGTTTTCGTGTGTCAGCGGTTAAACCGAGAGACAGGTTCCTCCATCTGGGAGGAACTCATTCCTAGTCAAGCAAGAAGGACCCGAAATGCCTCCAAAGAAAAAGGTTTCTGGGCTCATTAAGCTCCAGATCAACGCCGGTGCAGCTACTCCAGCTCCACCAATCGGCCCCGCGCTCGGTCAGCACGGTGTCAACATCATGGAATTCTGCAAGGCCTACAACGCGGCAACCGAGTCGCAGCGCGGCAACGTAGTTCCAGTTGAGATCACGGTGTACGAGGACCGCTCGTTCACCTTCATCACCAAGACCCCACCAGCAGCACAGCTCATCAAGAAGGCTGCAGGCGTGGACAAGGGCTCAGGAACCCCACACACCGTCAAGGTTGCAAACCTTTCGATGGACCAGGTTCGTGAGATCGCTCAGGTCAAGCTCGAAGACCTCAACGCAAACGACATCGACGCAGCAGCAAAGATCATCGCTGGTACTGCTCGTTCGATGGGTATCACCGTTTCCGAGTAAGGAACGTTGCTGCTCCCCACTGCGGGCGCAGAACCCTCACCACGGCTGTTCCAGAACTTCTGGTAGGTCGTACCCCATTCATTTCCCGGGGTACCCCGGGGCAGTGGCAAGATCCGCGCGGATCTTATGACCACGACTGCTAAAAGGAGAAAAGCAGATGACTACGCGCAGCAAGGCTTACCGCGCCGCGGCCGAGAAGATCGACCGTTCGCGCCTGTACACCCCTATCGAGGCTGTTCGCCTCGCAAAGGAAACGGCGTCCGCTAAGTACGACGCAACCGTTGAGGTTGCCTTCCGTCTTGGTGTGGACCCACGTAAAGCGGACCAGATGGTTCGTGGCACCGTCATCCTGCCTCACGGTACCGGTAAGACCGCTCGGGTCCTGGTCTTCGCAAACGGTGAGCGTGCAGAGCAGGCTCGTGCAGCAGGTGCTGACGTTGTTGGTGGCGACGAGCTCATCGAGCAGGTTGCCAACGGTTTCACCGACTTCGACGCAGCGGTAGCAACCCCTGACCTCATGGGTAAGGTCGGTCGCCTGGGTCGCGTGCTTGGTCCTCGTGGCCTCATGCCAAACCCAAAGACCGGTACGGTCACGATGGACGTTGCAAAGGCTGTGAACGACATCAAGGGCGGAAAGATCGAATTCCGCGTTGACAAGCACGCCAACCTGCATTTCATCATCGGTAAGGCTTCCTTCTCGGAAGCCCAGCTCGTTGAGAACTACGCAGCCGCCATCGACGAGGTTCTTCGTTTGAAGCCTTCTTCGTCTAAGGGCCGTTACCTCATCAAGGCAACCGTTTCGACCACCCAGGGCCCTGGTATCCCAGTGGACCAGAGCAAGGTTTCGAAGCTGACCGAAGAGGACGCCAACTGATTTCTTGCCGTTGGGCTTGAATCACCTTGTCTGTACGGTGGGCCGCACTGCTTTTGCAGTGCGGCCCACCGTTGTTTACGGGCGTGGGAGGAGCAGCCAACCGGCATAAATCGATGGGGCGAAAAATGTCCAGATGCGTACTTAAACACCATGCACCCGGAACAAAAACATCCCATCGACATTGGCGACGATCCGGCTAGTTTGCGCAGCGTCATCCGACCCAGCCCGGCTGGGTCGGAAGATCTGGGGATGAGGTGCTCGGCTCGTCGACAATTGGTCTACCGACGCCGACCGCCAGTTCCCTTTGAGAGTTGCCAAAAGTGCACTCTCACTGTGTGGGAGTGCGGATATCCGTACTCTCAACTCATGTGCCGCGGTGCGAGTGCGCATCGCAGCACCCAAAGTGTGACGCACAACTATCTGGCGTCGGTTGTGTCTGGTCTCGCTCGGCTGATACTGTTTTCAGGTACCCAAGACCGCAGGTTGTTTTGTGTGTTCCTTCAATGAAGGTTCTTGCAAAACCGAAGTCCAGTTCTGGAGCCGGCGCAGGTAACGAATCAAGCTCATGCTTTAAGTATGTGTAAGCCTCGTGCCTGTGCACGAGGCTTTTTGTTTTGCGTAAAGTGCTTACACAAACGCTTGGTAAAAAGTGAAATCCAGACGGGGCGGGAGCTGGATCCCCTAGCGAGAACCAGCGGCATTCAATCGGAAGGATTGCCATGGCGAGGCCGGACAAGGCAGCCGCAGTAGAGGAACTGGCGGAACTCTTCCGCGGTGCCAACGCTGCAGTGTTGACCGAGTACCGCGGGCTTACTGTCGCGCAGCTTAAGACGCTGCGTCGGTCGCTCAGCGGAAACGCATCCTACGCCGTGGTAAAGAACACGCTGACCGCCATTGCGGCCAAGGAAGCCGGCATCGAAGGACTCGACGCTGACCTCAAGGGCCCATCGGCAATCGCATTCATCACTGGTGACCCAGTGGAGGCTGCAAAGGGTCTTCGTGACTTTGCCAAGGCTAACCCACAGCTGATCATTAAGTCTGGTGTTCTTGAGGGAAAGCCACTTTCAGCTGAGGAAATCACCAAGCTTGCGGACCTCGAGTCCCGCGAAGTACTGCTTGCAAAGACCGCTGGAGCCGTTAAGGCCTCCATCGCGAAGGCAGCTTACGTATTTGCGGCGGCACCATCGAAGGCCGTTCGCACCATCGACGCCCTGCGCGAGAAGCAGGCATCGGCAGAGGCGGCTGCCTGATCCCTCACTGAGGAATCGGCAACCACCTCTTCTTAAACCCCTACTGCTTCACGCAGGATAAATCGGAAGGAAGGCCATCATGGCTAAGCTCAGCACCGAAGAGCTCATCGAAGCGTTCAAGGAACTCTCCCTCATCGAGCTCTCCGAGTTCGTTAAGGCATTCGAAGAGACCTTCGACGTCACCGCAGCAGCTCCAGCAGCAGTTGCAGTAGCAGCAGCTCCTGGCGCAGCAGCAGAGGCTGCAGCAGAGAAGGACGAGTTCGAGGTTGTCCTCGAAGCCGCTGGTGACAAGAAGATCCAGGTCATCAAGGAAATCCGCGCGCTCACCTCGCTCGGCCTCAAGGAAGCCAAGGAACTCGTTGACGGCGCTCCAAAGGCTGTCTTCGACGCTCCAGTCGACAAGGAAAAGGCTGAGGCTGCAAAGGCTGCTCTCGAGGGCGCTGGCGCAACCGTTACCCTCAAGTGATTCGTGCCTTCGGGCACTGACACTCGGGGCAACTGCTTAAATGCGCAGTTGTAGCGAAACTTTGTGGCGAAGCCCGCATCCGAAAACGGATGCGGGCTTCGCTGTATCAGAGTTAGAATGAAAAACTAGCCCGGTTTTCCACGGTTTTCACCACTGCCTCTTTCCAAACGACAGCCAAAATAGCGGGGCTCATACAAGAGGGCATGCGGTAGCTTCACGCAGACCGGTCTAGATGAATACCTTCGCACAAGCGAAGGCCGAATTGTTGGCGTACATGGACGCACTTGCGTACTTTTGGTGACTTCATGTATGCTGACGCTTTGCGCTTACGTATGCCCTTGGTGCGCCTTTTTGGCAGTGCCATGGGTCCACCAGCCACCGAGACATGAACTCGAAAATACGGTGCCATCACTGTATTTATCGTTTGATGTTGTCTACTTGCCCGCAGGTAGCATTCGGTTCGGGCGCAACCTCTGCGAATAGCACCGGCAGGGGTTGATGCATGCGAAAGCGTATTAAGTGTGCACACGAACCGCAGGGAAGGACCCCTCTTGGCTGCCTCGCGCACCCCTTCTGCACCGTCCGCTGACGCAATTGCAAACCGCACTGCGTCCCGACGCGTATCCTTTGCAAAGATTTACGAGCCACTCGAGGTTCCAGACCTTCTCGGTCTGCAGACTGAGAGTTTTGACTGGCTCATGGGTAACGAACGCTGGCGCGCCCGCGTCGACGCTGCTAAGGCAGCGGGACGTAAGGACGTTCCAGAGACCTCTGGACTGGAAGAGATCTTCCAGGAGATCTCACCGATTGAAGACTTCGGCGAGACCATGTCTCTGTCGTTCTCGAACCACCGGTTCGAGCCGCCAAAATACACCGCCGACGAGTGCAAGGAAAAGGACTTCACCTATTCCGCACCGCTCTTCGTAACCGCAGAGTTCTACAACGACGCGACCGGTGAAATCAAGAGCCAGACCGTGTTCATGGGTGACTTCCCACTCATGACCGAGCGCGGTACCTTCATCATCAACGGAACCGAGCGTGTTGTCGTATCGCAACTCGTGCGTTCCCCAGGTGTCTACTTCGAGCGCGTCGCCGACAAGACCTCGGACAAGGACATCTACTCGGCAAAGATCATCCCATCGCGTGGTGCCTGGCTTGAGTTCGAGATCGACAAGCGCGATGCAGTGGGTGTGCGTGTCGACCGCAAGCGCAAGCAGTCGGTCACCGTGCTGCTCAAGGCCCTCGGCATGTCCGAATCCGAGATCCGCGAGGAGTTCAAGGACTTCCCAGCCGTTCTCGACACTCTCGAGAAGGACTCGGTTCACACGGCAGAGGAAGCACTCGTCGACCTCTACCGCAAGATCCGCCCAGGCGAGCCACCGACGGTCGAGGCCGGACGCAACCTGCTGGAGAACTTCTACTTCCGTCCGAAGCGTTACGACCTCGCAAAGGTCGGTCGCTACAAGCTGAACAAGAAGATCGGCGTAGACGCTCCAATCGACCAGTCGGTTCTCTCGGTCGAGGACATCGTAGCCACCATCAAGTACCTCGCAGCACTGCACGCGGACGTATCGTCCCTACAGGGCACCCGCAACGGTGAGGCTGTTGACGTACGCGTTGAGACCGACGACATCGACCACTTCGGTAACCGTCGTATCCGCGCGGTTGGCGAACTGATCCAGAACCAGATCCGTACGGGTCTCTCCCGTATGGAGCGCGTTGTTCGCGAGCGTATGACAACCCAGGAAGTCGAGGCCATTGCTCCTCAGACCCTGATCAACATCCGCCCGGTTGTCGCATCCATCAAGGAGTTCTTCGGAACCTCCCAGTTGTCGCAGTTCATGGACCAGAACAACCCTCTGGCCGGACTGACCCACAAGCGCCGTCTCTCGGCACTTGGTCCAGGTGGTCTGTCCCGTGACCGCGCAGGCATGGAAGTCCGTGACGTCCACCCGTCGCACTACGGCCGTATGTGCCCAATCGAAACCCCAGAAGGACCAAACATCGGTCTGATCGGTTCGTTGGCATCATTCGGACGGATCAACCCGTTCGGTTTCATCGAGACCCCATACCGCAAGGTCGTCAACGGACGCGTCACCGAAGAGGTTGTCTTCCTGACCGCTGATGACGAGGACCGTTACGTCATCGCGCAGGCAAACACCCCTCTCAACGAGGATGGATCATTCCAACTCGACCGCGTTCTGGTCCGCACCAAGGGTGGCGAGACCGACGACGTTCCAGGTGTTGACGTTGACTACATGGACGTCTCCCCACGCCAGATGGTGTCGGTCGCAACCGCGCTGATTCCATTCCTTGAGCACGACGACGCAAACCGCGCGCTCATGGGTGCGAACATGCAGCGCCAGGCTGTGCCACTGGTCCGTTCCGAGGCTCCATACGTTGGAACCGGTATGGAATGGCGTGCCGCAGTCGACGCCGGTGATGTCATCGTCGCGAAGAAGGCCGGTGTGGTCACCGAGGTATCGGCAGACCTTATCGTTGTCGCAAACGACGACGGCACCACCACCTCGTACCGTGTGCAGAAGTTCCGCCGTTCGAACCAGGGAACCTCCTACAACCAGCGCGTCGTGGCCCACGAGGGTGAGCGCGTTGAAATCGGTTCCGTGCTCGCGGATGGTCCAGCGACCGACGGTGGAGAGCTTGCTCTCGGACGCAACCTGCTCGTTGCGTTCATGTCGTGGGAAGGCCACAACTACGAGGACGCGATCATCCTGTCGCAGCGCCTCGTGCAGGACGATGTTCTCTCCTCGATCCACATCGAAGAACACGAAATCGACGCACGCGACACCAAGCTTGGCCCAGAAGAGATCACCCGCGACATCCCGAATGTTTCGGAAGATGTCCTTGCCGACCTTGACGAGCGCGGCATCATCCGAATCGGTGCCGAGGTAACCTCCGGCGACATCCTGGTGGGTAAGGTCACTCCAAAGGGTGAGACCGAACTAACCCCAGAAGAGCGCCTGCTCCGTGCAATCTTCGGTGAGAAGGCTCGCGAGGTTCGCGACACCTCGCTCAAGGTGCCACACGGTGAGTCCGGAACGGTTATCGCGATCCGTACCTTCAAGCGTGAAGACGGTGACGAACTGCCAGCGGGTGTCAACGAGCTCGTGCGTGTCTACATCGCACAGCGTCGTAAGATCACCGCCGGTGACAAGCTCGCAGGACGCCACGGTAACAAGGGTGTCATCTCGACCATCCTTCCGGTCGAGGACATGCCATTCCTTGAGGACGGAACCGCAGTTGACATCATCCTGAACCCAATGGGTGTTCCAGGACGTATGAACGTCGGTCAGGTACTCGAGGTGCACCTCGGATGGATCGCCTCCCAGGGCTGGGACGTCGAACTCGCAACTGAGGGCAACGTTGAGTGGAAGAACAAGCTCCCTCAGGTTGCACACAAGTCCGAGCCAGGCAAGCCAGTCGCAACACCAGTGTTCGACGGTCTTGAGGAAGAGGCCCTCCAGGGCCTTCTCACCACGACCCTCCCGAACCGCGACGGCGCCCGCATGGTCGGTCCAAACGGTAAGGCCCGTCTGTTCGACGGTCGTTCCGGTGAACCATTCCCAGAGCCAATCTCGGTTGGTTACATGTACATCTTGAAGCTCCACCACCTGGTGGACGACAAGATCCACGCACGCTCGACCGGTCCATACTCGATGATCACCCAGCAGCCACTCGGTGGTAAGGCGCAGTTCGGTGGACAGCGCTTCGGTGAGATGGAGGTGTGGGCACTCGAGGCATACGGTGCGGCGTACACCCTGCAGGAACTCCTGACCATCAAGTCCGACGACGTCCCAGGACGTGTCAAGGTCTACGAGGCAATCGTTAAGGGCGAGAACATCCCAGACTCCGGTATCCCAGAGTCGTTCAAGGTGCTCCTCAAGGAAATGCAGTCCCTCTGCCTGAACGTTGAGGTTCTGTCCTCCGACGGCGTCTCGATCGAGATGCGCGAGAACGACGATGACGCATACCGCGTAACTGAAGAACTCGGTATCGACCTGTCGCGTCGTCCAAACGCTGCCACGACTATCGACGAGATCTAATCTCGCCTCTTACGTGGTTGGGTGCCTTGGGTAGGCGCCCAACCACACAGGAATCCTTTTAGTATCACCTCCACCGCGCCGGTCGTTTCACCCAACGGGCCGGCGGACGAAGGAAGTAGGACACCTTGCTCGACGTCACTGAATTCGACGAGCTTCGTATTGGACTCGCGAATGCTGAAGACATTCGCGTATGGTCACACGGCGAAGTCAAGAAGCCTGAGACCATCAACTACCGCACACTCAAGCCTGAGAAGGACGGACTCTTCTGCGAGAAGATCTTCGGTCCTACTCGCGACTGGGAATGCTACTGCGGTAAGTACAAGCGCGTGCGCTTCAAGGGCATCATCTGTGAGCGCTGTGGTGTTGAAGTCACCCGCTCCAAGGTGCGCCGTGAGCGCATGGGCCACATTGAACTTGCAGCTCCTGTCACGCACATCTGGTTCTTCAAGGGCGTTCCATCGCGCCTTGGATACCTGCTCGATCTCGCGCCAAAGGACCTCGAAAAGGTCATCTACTTTGCTGCGTACATGATCACCTCGGTTGACGAGGACGCACGCCAGGAAGACCTGCCAAACCTGCAGAACGAAATCGACCTCGAAAAGAAGGAAATCGAGGACCGTTTCGAGTCTGAACTCAACGAACGCCAGATCCGTCTTGAGCGCGACCTTGCCGCGCTCGAAGAGGAAGGCGCTCGCGCAGACGCAAAGAACAAGGTTCGTAACTCGGCAGAGCGCGAACTCACCCAACTGCGTAAGCGCAAGGACGCTGAACTCGACCGCATTAACGCCGTGTGGGAGAAGTTCAAGAGCCTCAAGGTCGCTGACCTTGAAGGCGACGAACTCCTCTACCGCGAACTCGTAGACCGCTACGGCACCTACTTCGAGGGCTCGATGGGTGCAGCCGCTATTCAGAAGCGTCTGCAGAACTTCGACCTCGAGGCAGAGGCTGAGTCGCTGCGTGAGATCATCCGTACCGGTAAGGGCCAGAAGAAGACCCGTGCGCTCAAGCGCCTCAAGGTCGTCAACGCGTTCCTGACCACGGACAACAAGCCGGAGTCGATGGTTCTGGACGCTGTTCCGGTTATTCCACCAGACCTGCGTCCAATGGTTCAGCTCGACGGTGGCCGTTTCGCCACCTCCGACCTGAACGACCTGTACCGTCGCGTGATCAACCGCAACAACCGTCTGAAGCGCCTGCTTGACCTCGGTGCCCCCGAGATCATCGTGAACAACGAGAAGCGTATGCTCCAGGAAGCAGTTGACTCGCTGTTCGACAACGGTCGTCGTGGACGTCCGGTCACCGGTCCGGGTAACCGCCCGCTGAAGTCGATCTCCGACATGCTCAAGGGTAAGCAGGGACGTTTCCGTCAGAACCTGCTCGGTAAGCGCGTTGACTACTCTGGTCGTTCGGTTATCGTTGTCGGTCCTCAGCTCAAACTGCACCAGTGCGGTCTGCCAAAGCAGATGGCTCTCGAACTGTTCAAGCCGTTTGTGATGAAGCGTCTGGTTGATCTCAACCACGCGCAGAACATCAAGTCGGCCAAGCGTATGGTCGAGCGTGGCCGCTCGGTTGTGTGGGATGTCCTCGAAGAGGTCATCACCGAGCACCCAGTGCTGCTCAACCGTGCACCGACCCTGCACCGCCTTGGTATTCAGGCGTTCGAACCGCAGCTCGTTGAGGGTAAGGCAATCCACCTGCACCCACTCGTGTGTGCTGCGTTCAACGCTGACTTCGACGGCGACCAGATGGCAGTTCACCTGCCGCTGTCGGTTGAGGCCCAGGCTGAGGCTCGTATCCTCATGCTTTCAAGCAACAACATCCTGAAGCCATCCGATGGACGCCCAGTGACCATGCCTTCGCAGGATATGATCATCGGTCTGTTCCACCTGACCTCCGACCGTGAGGACCCAGTGGGTCATGGTCGTGCGTTCTCCTCGGTTTCAGAGGCCATCATGGCATTCGACGCTGGTGAGCTTGACCTGAACGCGGTCATCAAGGTCCGTATGGATGACCTCGTACCACCACGTGGGTTCGAGGCGCCTGAGGGCTGGGAACTCGGACAGCCGATCGTCTTCGAGACGACCCTTGGCCGCGCACTCTTCAACGAGTTGCTGCCAGTTGACTACCCGTACGTCAACGAGGTCGTGGACAAGAAGAAACTGTCGATCATCGTGAACGAACTCGCTGAAACCTACCCGAAGGTAGAGGTCGCCGAGTCGCTCGACGCACTGAAGTCGGCAGGTTTCAAGTGGGCGACCCGTTCCGGTGTCTCGATTGCTATCTCCGATGTCGCAACCCCAGCGGCGAAGGCCGAGATTCTTGCGGAGCACGAGGCTCGGGCGCTCAAGATCCAGCAGCAGTTCGACCGCGGTCTCATCACCGATGACGAACGTCGTCAGGAACTCATCGAGATCTGGACCCAGGCCACCGACAAGGTCGCGAAGTCGATGCAGGAGAACTTCCCTGCACGCAACACGGTCTTCCGCATGGTTGGTTCCGGTGCTCGTGGTAACTGGATGCAGGTTCGTCAGATCGCGGGTATGCGTGGTCTGGTGGCAAACCCCAAGGGTGACATCATTCCGCGTCCGATCAAGTCGAACTACCGTGAAGGCCTCTCGGTTCTCGAGTACTTCATCGCAACCCACGGTGCACGTAAGGGTCTTGCTGACACCGCACTGCGTACCGCGGACTCGGGTTACCTGACCCGTCGTCTCGTGGACGTTTCCCAGGACGTCATCGTTCGCGAGGACGACTGCGGTACTGAGCGCGGTCTGCTCCTGCCTGTCGGTGAGGACATCGGTGACGGTACCCTCGTGCGCCACGAGAAGGTTGAGCAGTCGATCTACACCCGTACCCTCGCGCAGGACGTTGAGGTTGACGGTGAGATCATCGGCCGCGCCGGTGAGGACGTCGGTGACGTGCTCATCGACAAGCTCGTTGCGTCTGGCGTGGAGAACCTCAAGGTTCGTTCCGTGCTGACCTGTGAGTCACGCGTTGGTACCTGCGCCAAGTGCTACGGACGTTCGCTGGCAACCGGTAAGCTCGTCGACATCGGTGAGGCAGTCGGTATCATCGCTGCTCAGTCGATTGGTGAGCCCGGTACTCAGTTGACGATGCGTACGTTCCACACCGGTGGTGTCGCATCTGCCGATGACATCACGCAGGGTCTGCCACGTATCACGGAACTCTTCGAGGCTCGTACCCCCAAGGGTGAGGCTCCGATCGCCGAGTACACCGGTCGCGTCTCGATCGATGACTCGGAGCGTAGCCGCCGTATCGTGCTCACCCCGAACGACGGTTCGGAGGAACTCACCTACCAGGTATCCAAGCGTGCGCGCCTGCTCGTTGAGGACGGTCAGGAAGTTGCCGTGGGTACTCAGTTCGTTCAGGGTGCGGTTGACCCGAAGAAGGTTCTGCGTATCCTCGGCCCACGCGCGACCCAGAAGCACCTGGTGGACGAGGTTCAGCACGTGTACCGTTCGCAGGGCGTGGACATCCACGACAAGCACATCGAGGTTATCGTGCGCCAGATGCTGCGCCGCGTGACCGTGCTTGACTCGGGCGACACGGAACTGCTTCCTGGCGAACTCGCTGAGCGTGCTCGCTTCGAAGACGCGAACCGTGGTGCGGTTGCAACCGGTGCGACCCCAGCTTCTGGCCGTCCAGAGCTCATGGGTATCACCAAGGCATCGCTTGCCACTGAGTCATGGCTGTCGGCTGCATCGTTCCAGGAGACCACTCGCGTTCTCACCGAGGCTGCGATGTCGGGTCGCCGTGACCCGCTGCTCGGCCTCAAGGAGAACGTCATCCTCGGTAAGCTCATCCCAGCCGGTACGGGTCTGCCCCGTTACCGTGAGGTTGAGGTTGAGCCAACTGAAGAGGCGAAGACTGAGTTGTACCCGAACTTCGGTTACGACGAGATCGACTTCGCTGGCATAGGAATGGGCTCGGGCGAGTCGATTCCGCTGGATGACCTGGAGTTCCCGGACTTCCGCTGATGTTTCGGCATAGTCTCTAGGGGAGTGGGCGGCACCGTGTAACGGTGTCGCCCACTCCTTTTTTGGTGCTGCCTTGGCAGTGCGAAAGTGTGACCCATTGACGACGAGCCGTGCGGTGCGCAGGTAAGGTTCCGTCTCGTCGGCAATCAGATGGCGTCAAAATACAGGCAGGTTGGGGCAGAACTGGCGTTGAAAAACACCGTGCGCAAAGGTTTGCAGAGAGGTGACTTGCGAATCTGGTTGATGTACGGGGATGGTTTCTGACCTCCTGTGGGACACAGATCACGGGCTATTGTGGGGCAAACTACTTTGCGTGTGCCATTTACGCCCTGTAAAGTTAGTGATTGTGCGCGTTTTGACGCGACGGATCTACTGGCTGGAACAACTGATTCACTGAATCAAAGGCTCCCGCCAGACATGCAGTGTCTCTTGGCTAAGTAGTCAGTGCTGAACCACAAGATACTGCAGACCAGATGTGGAAGAACCGTCAACTCATCGGAGCGCATCCCGCACGGAGGACTGGCAACTCCTGGCGGGCCATCGAGCCGGTGGAACGTGGCGTATTGGTAGCTCCCGCTACGAGTATCTAGCCGTGTCTACTCAAAGCTTGACGGAGCCAATACAGACCAATTTAGGCCCGATCTTCCGACTTTTGATTCGGCGGGCTCAAAATGACACGGAGTTGTAGTGCCAACTATTCAGCAGCTCGTCCGTAAGGGGCGGACGTCCAAGGCCGGGAAGTCGAAGACTCCTGCCCTCAAGGGATCCCCTCAGCGACGCGGCGTATGCACCCGCGTTTACACCACCACCCCGAAGAAGCCAAACTCGGCGCTCCGTAAGGTAGCCCGTGTCAAGCTCTCAAGTGGTGTTGAAGTTACCGCTTACATCCCAGGTGTAGGTCACAACCTCCAGGAGCACTCGATCGTGCTCGTTCGCGGTGGTCGTGTTAAGGACCTTCCAGGTGTTCGTTACAAGGTCATCCGCGGTGCTCTTGACACCCAGGGTGTAAAGAACCGTAAGCAGGCTCGTTCCCGCTACGGCGCAAAGAAGGAGAAGAGCTGAAATGCCTCGTAAGGGTCCAGCACCTAAGCGCCCACTCGTCGTAGACCCAGTCTACGGTTCGCCAGTGGTTACGCAGCTTATCAACAAGGTTCTTCTCGACGGTAAGAAGTCCACTGCAGAAGCGATCGTCTACGGTGCCCTCGAGGGTGTCCGCGAGAAGACCGACCAAGACCCAGTGATCGCACTGAAGCGCGCCTTGGAGAACATCCGTCCAGCGCTTGAGGTTCGCTCCCGCCGCGTCGGTGGTGCAACCTACCAGGTTCCAGTCGAGGTTCGCGCAGCACGCGCAACCACCCTGGCACTGCGTTGGTTGACCGACTACTCGCGCGCACGCCGCGAAAAGACGATGACCGAGCGTCTCATGAACGAGATCCTCGACGCATCCAACGGTCTCGGGGCTGCTGTGAAGCGCCGCGAGGACATGCACAAGATGGCCGAATCGAACAAGGCGTTTGCACACTACCGCTGGTAATACTCTCGGTCCCGCTCAACCGGGACACCGTGAGTACCCGCGGTCAGTGAACAAAACTTGTTCCTACCCCTGAAGAGGTAACTCGTGGCACTTGACGTGCAGACGGACCTACACAAGGTCCGCAACATCGGCATCATGGCCCACATCGATGCTGGAAAGACCACCACCACAGAGCGCATCCTGTTCTACACGGGTGTGAACTACAAGATCGGTGAAACCCACGACGGTGCATCGACCATGGACTGGATGGAGCAGGAGCAGGAGCGCGGTATCACCATTACCTCCGCTGCAACCACTTGCTACTGGCACGAAAACCAGATCAACATCATTGACACCCCAGGACACGTTGACTTCACGGTTGAGGTGGAGCGTTCGCTCCGCGTTCTCGATGGTGCAGTTGCGGTGTTCGACGGTAAGGAAGGTGTTGAACCACAGTCCGAGACCGTTTGGCGTCAGGCTGACAAGTACAACGTTCCACGTATCTGCTTTGTCAACAAGATGGACAAGCTCGGTGCGGACTTCTACTTCACCGTAAAGACCATCGTGGACCGCCTCAAGGCCAAGCCACTCGTCATCCAGCTCCCAATCGGTGCGGAGAACGACTTCATCGGAATGGTCGACCTCATCGAGGAAAAGGCATACGTCTGGCACGGTGAAACCAAGCTCGGCGAAGCCTACGACATCGAAGAGATCCCAGCAGACCTCGTCGAGAAGGCGGCGGAATACCGTGCGCAGCTCATCGAAGACGTTGCTGAGGCTGATGACGCACTGATGGAAAAGTACCTCGGTGGCGAGGAACTGACCATCGCGGAAATCAAGTCCGGTATCCGCAAGCTCGTCATTGCCGGTGAAGCATTCCCAGTTCTGTGTGGTTCCGCATTCAAGAACAAGGGTGTCCAGCCGATGCTTGACGCCGTGATCGACTACCTCCCATCGCCACTTGACGTGCCAGCCGTTGAAGGTCACGCAGTCAACGACGAGGAAAAGGTCATCACGCGTTCCCCTAGTTCGGAAGAGCCATTCTCCGCACTCGCGTTCAAGGTCGCAGCTCACCCATTCTTCGGTAAGCTCACCTACGTTCGCGTGTACTCCGGTAAGGTCTCGTCCGGTGCCCAGGTTGTCAATGCGACAAAGGGTAAGAAGGAACGTATCGGTAAGCTCTTCCAGATGCACTCCAACAAGGAAAACCCTGTTGAAGAGGCAACTGCAGGACACATCTACGCGTTCATCGGCCTGAAGGACACCACCACGGGCGACACCCTGTGTGACCCACAGAACCAGGTTGTTCTCGAGTCGATGACCTTCCCAGAGCCAGTTATCGACGTGGCCATCGAGCCAAAGACGAAGGCTGACCAGGAGAAGCTCTCGACCGCTATCCAGAAGCTTGCTGAGGAAGACCCAACCTTCCGCGTCAAGCTCGATGAGGAGACCGGCCAGACCGTTATCGGTGGTATGGGTGAGCTCCACCTCGACATCCTCGTTGACCGTATGCGTCGCGAGTTCAAGGTTGAGGCAAACGTTGGTAAGCCACAGGTGGCATACCGCGAGACCATCCGCCGCGTGGCAGAGAAGATCGACTACACCCACAAGAAGCAGACCGGTGGTTCCGGTCAGTTCGCTAAGGTGCAGGTGACCTTCGAGCCACTCGAGACCACCGAGGGTGCGCTCTACGAGTTCTCCAACGAGGTCACCGGTGGTCGTATCCCACGTGAGTACATCCCATCGGTTGACGCTGGTATCCAGTCGGCAATGCAGCAGGGTGTCCTCGCAGGGTTCCCACTCGTCGGCGTGAAGGCCCGTCTACTCGACGGCGCCTACCACGACGTTGACTCGTCAGAAATGGCGTTCAAGATCGCCGGTACGATGGTGCTCCGTGAGGGTGCAAAGCGTGCCGACCCAGTTATCCTCGAGCCAGTGATGGCCGTCGAGGTGCGTACTCCTGAGGAGTACATGGGTGATGTTATCGGTGACATTAACTCCCGCCGTGGAATGATTCAATCCATGGAAGACGCCACTGGTGTCAAGGTAGTGCGTGCGCAGGTACCATTGTCAGAAATGTTCGGGTACATCGGTGACTTGCGTTCCAAGACGCAGGGACGCGCAGTGTACTCGATGTCCTTTGACAGCTACGCCGAGGTTCCTCGCGCAGTTGCCGAAGAGATCATCAAGAAGACCCGGGGCGAGTAAGTTCCCCACAGGTCGTACTGTAAACTAAAAACACATCAACCTGTAGCGACAGCCGCCCCGCATGCACGCCGTTTTAACGGACGGGTGTGTGCATGAACGGCAAGACTACCCAAGTCCCAGGAGGACCCCAGTGGCGAAGGCCATTTTCGAGCGTACCAAGCCGCACGTAAACATCGGTACCATTGGTCACGTTGACCACGGTAAGACCACTCTTACCGCCGCAATCTCCAAGGTTCTTCACGACCGTTTCCCGGACGTGAACCCTGAGTTCAAGTTCGATGAGATCGACAAGGCTCCGGAAGAAAAGCAGCGTGGTATCACGATCAACATCTCGCACATCGAGTACGAGACCGACAAGCGCCACTACGCGCACGTCGACGCGCCTGGTCACGCTGACTACATCAAGAACATGATCACCGGTGCTGCACAGATGGATGGCGCAATCCTCGTTGTAGCAGCAACCGACGGTCCAATGGCACAGACCCGCGAGCACGTTCTGCTTGCTCGTCAGGTTGGTGTTCCTTACCTCCTCGTTGCACTCAACAAGTGCGACATGGTGGATGACGAGGAAATCCTCGAGCTCGTGGAGATGGAAGTTCGTGAACTTCTCTCCTCGCAGGGCTTCGACGGCGACGAGGCACCAGTTGTCCGCGTTTCCGGTTTCCAGGCACTTGAGGGCGACCAGAAGTGGATGGACTCTGTTGCAGAGCTCATGGAAGCTGTTGACAACAACGTTCCAGACCCAGTTCGCGACCTTGACAAGCCATTCCTCATGCCAATCGAGGATGTCTTCACCATCACCGGTCGTGGAACCGTTGTCACCGGTAAGGTAGACCGTGGTGTTCTCGACGTGAACTCCGAAGTTGAGATCGTCGGTATCCGTGAGGCTCAGAAGACCACCGTTACCGGTATCGAGACCTTCCACAAGCAGATGACCCAGGCACAGGCTGGTGACAACACCGGTCTGCTCCTCCGTGGTATCAAGCGTGAAGACGTTGAGCGTGGTCAGGTTGTTGTCAAGCCTGGTTCGATCACCCCTCACACCCACTTCGAGGCTCAGGTCTACATCCTTGCCAAGGATGAGGGTGGACGTCACAACCCGTTCTACTCGAACTACCGTCCACAGTTCTACTTCCGTACCACGGACGTAACCGGTGTTATCACCCTTCCTGAGGGCACCGAAATGGTTATGCCTGGCGACAACACTGAGATGTCCGTAGAGCTCATCCAGCCAATCGCTATGGAAGAGGGCCTCGGCTTCGCTATCCGTGAGGGTGGCCGCACCGTTGGTTCCGGTCGTGTGACCAAGATCGTTAAGTGATCTAGTTTCACCACCCGGCTAAACGCTGACCGAAAGGGTCCCTGCTTCGGCAGGGGCCCTTTCGGCGTATGTCTGGGGAGTCGTGGAAGCGATACTTTGGTTACACGGTCTGTATGGACTCTGTCTTGAACATGCATCCTGTGACGTTAGTCGTTCCACATCATCGTGGCTAGGAGCGATGCTGCTTTTCCGATATACTTTCTAAGACGTAACCCCAACTGCCAAGGGCGCATGCAAGAACCCCTTGTGATCTTGGTTAAAGCGGTTGGCTTTTTGCTGTCAAGCATGGCAGTATTGAGTAGTTGCCTGTTTCAGGGCGCGATCGTTAAAAATATCGAACAGTGTGCATGGCCGAGGCGCAAAGCGCCTTTATTTGTGTTGAGCTCTCTGTAGATATGTCAGATCGAAGCCCGCAGCCTACGGCTAGCACAGGCAAGCAGACGTTGTGAAGGAACGCGTTGGGCTTGTTTCATTGAGTTCGATGGTTTCTTCTCGAAAAACGACCCGCACACAAATGTGTAGCGTTGCGTATTGCCCGAAAGGGCGACACGCGCGAGCGCGGGGGTCGGACAGATAGCGGTTCAAGAGAAGAGAGTCAGACGACGCCATGGCGGGACAGAAGATCCGCATCCGGCTCAAGTCCTACGACCACGAGGTAATCGACAGTTCGGCGCGCAAGATCGTCGACACGGTTACTCGCGCTGGTGCGACGGTCGTGGGCCCGGTGCCGTTGCCAACGGAGAAGAACGTGTTCGTTGTTATCCGTTCGCCTCACAAGTACAAGGACAGCCGCGAGCACTTTGAAATGCGCACGCACAAGCGGCTTATCGACATCATCGATCCAACGCCAAAGGCAGTAGATTCGCTCATGCGTCTCGACCTTCCAGCGGACGTTAACATCGAGATTAAGCTTTGAGACTGGGGGAAGAACTTAAATGACTACCCAGCAGAACGAGAAGCCGGTAAAGGCAGTTCTCGGTAAGAAGCTCGGCATGACCCAGGTTTGGGATGAGAACGGCCGTCTGGTTCCTGTGACTGTTGTTGCAGTGGAGCCAAACGTTGTCACTCAGGTCCGCACCGCCGAGGTTGATGGCTACGCATCCGTTCAGGTTGCTACCGGCCAGATCGACCCACGCAAGGTGACCAAGCCACTCAAGGGACACTTCGAGAAGGCAGGCGTGACCCCACGCCGTCACGTTACCGAGATTCGTACCTCTGACGCTTCTGAATACAGCCTTGGTCAGGAGATCAACGTTGACGTATTCGAAGCAGGTATCAAGGTAGACGTAATTGGTACCACCAAGGGTAAGGGTTTCGCCGGTGTTATGAAGCGTCACGGCTTCGCCGGTGTATCCGCATCCCACGGTGCACACCGTAACCACCGCAAGCCTGGTTCGATCGGTGGAGCCTCGACTCCGTCGCGCGTATTCAAGGGCCTGCGCATGGCCGGCCGCATGGGTGGCGAGCGCCAGACCACACAGAACCTGACCGTACACGCAGTAGACGCTGCCAAGGGCTACGTACTCGTAAAGGGTGCTGTTCCAGGTCCTAAGGGTGGCGTGGTACTCGTACGTAGCGCAGTTAAGGGAGCGTGAACAAAATGGCTAACCTGACTGTTGACGTAATCGACGCAACCGGCAAGAAGAGCGGCTCCGCCGAGCTCCCTGCTGAGATCTTCGATGTAGAGCTCAACGTTCCACTCATCCACCAGGTAGTTGTCGCGCAGCGCGCGGCAGCGCGCCAGGGAACGCACGCGACGAAGACTCGCGCAGATGTTTCCGGTGGTGGACGTAAGCCTTACAAGCAGAAGGGTACCGGTCGTGCTCGCCAGGGTTCGACCCGTGCGCCTCAGTTCGCGGGTGGTGGAATCGTTCACGGTCCACAGCCACGCGACTACTCGCAGCGCACCCCTAAGAAGATGAAGGCAGCAGCCCTCCGTGGTGCACTTTCGGACCGCGCACGCGCAAACCGCGTTCACGTGATCTCCGGATTCGGCATCGGTGAGACTCCTTCGACCAAGCAGGCACTTGCAGCGCTGAAGGGTCTGACCTTCAGCAAGGCGAACTTCGATGACGTGAAGCACGTCCTCGTGGTTCACGAGCGCGGTGACGAGGTTACCGTTAAGTCCCTGCGTAACGTTGAGTCCGTTCACCTGCTTGCTGCAGACCAGCTCAACACCTACGACGTGCTTATCTCTGACGACGTTGTGTTCACCGAAGGTGCACTCGCTGCATACATCGCTGGTCCAACCAAGTCGGCTGAGCTCGACAAGGAGACTGCAAAGTGACTCACGTACAGAAGGACCCTCGCGACATCCTGGTCGCTCCCGTCCTCACGGAGAAGAGCTATGTTGGTTTCGAACAGGGTAAGTACACCTTCCTTGTAGACCCACGCTCGAACAAGACCGAGATCAAGATTGCCGTAGAAAAGGTATTCGGCGTCAAGGTCGCCTCCGTCAACACGATTAACCGTACGGGCAAGACCCGTCGTACCCGTTTCGGCATCGGTAAGCGCAAGGACACCAAGCGCGCGATCGTGACCCTCGTTGAGGGTCAGCAGATCGACGTGTTCGGTGGAGCTGCCAACTGAAGCCGTTCGAGAGCAGATTAGGATAGATCCCCATGGGAATCCGTAAGTACAAGCCGACTACGCCGGGCCGCCGTGGTTCGAGTGTTGCCGACTTCGTCGAGATCACGCGCTCGGAGCCGGAGAAGTCCCTCGTTCGTCCGCTGACCAAGACTGGTGGACGCAACAACTCCGGTCGTATCACCACCCGCCACAAGGGTGGTGGCCACAAGCGCGCTTACCGCGTCATTGACTTCCGTCGCCACGACAAGGACGGCGTACCGGCAAAGGTCGCTCACATTGAGTACGACCCAAACCGTACCGCCCGCATTGCCCTTCTGCACTACGCAGACGGCGAGAAGCGCTACATCATCGCTCCTGAGAAGTTGAAGCAGGGAGACGTTGTCGAGAACGGTCCTAAGGCCGACATCAAGCCAGGCAACAACCTCCCGCTGCGCAACATCCCAACCGGTACCGTGATTCACGCTATCGAGCTTCGCCCAGGTGGCGGCGCTAAGATCGCACGTTCCGCCGGTGTCTCCGTGCAGTTGGTTGCAAAGGACGGCCCATACGCTCAGCTGCGTATGCCATCCGGCGAAATCCGCAACGTTGACGCTCGCTGCCGTGCAACCGTTGGTGAGGTTGGCAACGCAGAGCAGTCCAACATCAACTGGGGTAAGGCCGGCCGTATGCGGTGGAAGGGCGTTCGCCCAACCGTCCGCGGTGTTGCCATGAACCCAATCGACCACCCACACGGTGGTGGTGAAGGTAAGACCTCCGGTGGTCGCCACCCAGTCTCACCTTGGGGTCAGCCAGAAGGTCGTACCCGTCGCCCGAACAAGCCAAGCGACAAGCTTATTGTTCGTCGTCGCCGCACCGGCAAGAAGCGCTGATAGGAGCCTGGAACAATGCCACGTAGCTTGAAGAAGGGTCCTTTCGTTGACGGCCACCTTCAGAAGAAGGTTGATGCCCAGAACGAAGCTGGCACCCAGAACGTAATTAAGACCTGGTCCCGTCGGTCGGTTATCACCCCCGACTTCCTAGGTCACACCTTTGCCGTGCACGACGGTCGCAAGCACGTTCCCGTGTTTGTAACCGAGTCTATGGTTGGACACAAGCTCGGTGAGTTTGCCCCAACGCGGACTTTCCGCGGCCACGTGAAAGACGACAAGAAGGGTCGTCGCCGCTGACCCCGCGGGTCAGCAGCGAGGACTACTTCTGGTCATGACGAACCAAGAAGGCAGGACAGCAATGGAAGCCATGGCGAAGGCTCGGTTTATCCGTGTCACGCCCCAGAAGGCCCGTCGCGTCGTGGATCTTATCCGTGGCAAGCAGGCCACTGAGGCCGTAGCCGTACTGAAGTTTGCACCACAGGCTGCAAGCGAGCCAGTACTCAAGGTCGTGCAGAGCGCGATCGCAAACGCACGGGTAATCGCCGACCGCGACAACGTAGCCTTTGACGAGAACAACCTCGTCATCAAGACTGCGCTCGTAGACGAGGGACCAACGCTCAAGCGTTTCCGTCCCCGTGCTCAGGGTCGTGCAAGCCAGATCCTCAAGCGGACCAGCCACATCACAGTGGTTGTAGCTCCGGTTGACGACAAGGAAGGGGCCCGATAGTGGGACAGAAGGTTCACCCGCACGGGTACCGCCTCGGCATTACCACCGACCACCGGTCGCGTTGGTTTGCTGACAGCACCAAGCCTGGTCAGCGTTACCGCGACTACGTTCGTGAGGACGTAGCTATCCGCAAGCTCATGAGCGAAGGCCTTGAGCGCGCAGGTATCGCAAAGGTAGAGATCGAGCGTACGCGTGACCGCGTTCGCGTTGACATCCACACCGCACGTCCAGGTATCGTAATCGGCCGTCGTGGAGCCGAAGCAGACCGTATTCGCGGAGAGCTTGAAAAGCTCACCGGCAAGCAGGTTCAGCTCAACATCCTCGAGGTCAAGAACGCAGAGATCGAAGCACAGCTTGTTGCTCAGGGTATTGCTGAGCAGCTTGCATCGCGTGTTTCCTTCCGTCGCGCAATGCGCAAGGGCATGCAGTCCGCGCTCCGCGCAGGCGCCAAGGGAATTCGTGTTCAGTGCTCCGGTCGTCTCGGCGGCGCAGAGATGAGCCGTTCCGAGTTCTACCGCGAGGGACGCGTTCCACTTCACACTCTTCGTGCGAACATCGACTACGGCTTCTATGAGGCACGTACGACCTTTGGTCGCATCGGCGTGAAGGTATGGATCTACAAGGGTGACATCACCGAGAAGGAATTCAACGCTCAGCAGGCAGCGCAGGCACCACGTGCCGGTCGCGGCCGTTCTGACCGTCCTTCGCGTGGTGGTCGCCGTAACAACGACCGCAACAAGGCTGCGCAGGAAACTGCAACTGCTGAGTCGGCTCCAGCCGAGGCAGCAACTCCAGCCGCTGAAACCGGAACGGAGGCCTGAGCGAATGCTTATCCCGCGCAGGCTTAAGCACCGCAAGCAGCACCACCCATCGCGCTCCGGCGCATCCAAGGGTGGCAACGTTGTCGCGTTTGGTGAGTACGGTATCCAGGCTTTGACCCCTGCATACGTCACCAACCGTCAGATTGAAGCTGCACGTATTGCGATGACCCGTCACATCAAGCGTGGCGGTAAGGTCTGGATCAACATCTATCCAGACCGCCCTCTCACCAAGAAGCCAGCCGAAACCCGCATGGGTTCCGGTAAGGGTTCGCCTGAATGGTGGGTTGCAAACGTCAAGCCAGGCCGAATCGTATTCGAACTGGCAGGAGTTCCGGAGCCGCTCGCACGCGAGGCAATGCGTCGCGCGATGCACAAGCTCCCAATGAAGTGCCGTTTCGTGGTACGCGAAGGAGGTGCTAACTGATGGCTGTAGGAACTAAGGGTCTCGAAGCCAAGGAGTTGGACCTACTCGATGACGCAGCTCTCGTGGCTGAACTCGAGAAGGCAAAGAAGGAACTCTTCAACCTGCGTTTCCAGGCTGCCTCTGGTCAGCTCGAGACGCACGGTCGACTCAAGGCCGTTCGTCGCGACATCGCACGAATCTACACGATTCTGCGTGAGCGCGAGCTCGGCATTCGTACTGCACCCAGCGTTAGCGAGTGAGGCTTAAATGAGCGAGAAGGTAATCGCAGAACGCCCTCAGCGCAAGACGCGTCGTGGGTACGTAGTTAGTGACAAGATGGACAAAACCATCGTTGTTGAAGTTGAGGATCGCGTAAAGCACCCACTTTACGGTAAGGTTATCCGCAGGACTAGCAAGGTGAAGGCTCACGATGAGCTGAGCACCGCTGGAATCGGCGACCTGGTCCTCATCATGGAAACCCGCCCGCTCTCCGCTACCAAGCGTTGGCGTCTGGTGGAGATCCTCGAGAAGGCTAAGTAAGTTCTTTCGCTCTGCGGGGCGGATCGTATTTACGGTCCGCCCCATCAGGGTGTCTTGACCAAACTTTCCTTGAAAAATATCCGTTCGGCAAGGCTCGTTTAGACGAGAACCAGCTCGACGACAGGAGTTCATTACATGATCCAGCAGGAGTCGCGACTTCGCGTTGCTGACAACACCGGTGCAAAGGAAATCCTCTGCATCCGTGTTCTCGGTGGCTCGGGCCGTCGCTACGCCGGAATCGGCGACACCATTGTCGCAACCGTCAAGGATGCAATCCCTGGCGGAAACGTTAAGAAGGGTGACGTCGTTAAGGCGGTCGTCGTCCGCACTGCCAAGGAACGTCGTCGCCCAGACGGCTCTTACATCAAGTTTGACGAGAACGCAGCTGTCATTCTCAAGAACGACGGTGAGCCTCGTGGAACCCGTATCTTCGGCCCAGTCGGCCGTGAGCTGCGTGACAAGCGTTTCATGAAGATCATCTCGCTTGCTCCGGAGGTGCTCTGACATGGCGAACATCAAGAAGGGTGACACCGTAGTTGTCATCGCAGGTAAGGACAAGGGTAAGACCGGTCGCGTTCTTGAGGTAATCAAGGACAGGGACCGCGTCATCGTCGAGGGCATTGGCCGTGTTACCAAGCACACCAAGCCTGGACAGACCGCCCGTGGTTCCCGTACCGGTGGCATTGAGGTTGTTGAAGCCCCAATTCACATTTCGAACGTTCAGTTCTTCGATGCTGAAGCGAAGCGCGGCAAGCGCCTCGGCTCGCGTCTTGAGGAAGTAGAACGCGATGGTCGCACCCGCGTTACCCGCGTCCGCGTTGCTCGCGGACACGGTGAGGCAGAGAGGGACGTCTGATGGCACAGCCACGTCTTAAGGCACGCTACAACGAAGAGATCCGCAAGGCTCTCCTCGAAGAGTTCAACCACGAAAACGTCAACCAGGTTGGTGGCCTTGTCAAGGTCGTCGTCAACATGGGTGTCGGTGACGCGGCCAAGGACTCGAAGCTTATCGAAGGCGCAATTCGTGACCTCACTCTGATCACTGGTCAGAAGCCACAGGTAACCAAGGCACGCAAGTCTATCGCTCAGTTCAAGCTCCGTGAGGGTATGCCGATTGGTGCGCACGTAACGCTCCGTGGCGACCGCATGTGGGAGTTCACCGACCGTCTCGTGTCGATCGCTCTGCCACGTATCCGTGACTTCCGTGGACTTTCTCCAAAGCAGTTCGACGGTAACGGAAACTACACGTTCGGTTTGAACGAGCAGTCGATGTTCCACGAGATCGACCCAGACTCGATCGACCGCGTACGCGGTATGGACATCACCGTTGTGACCACCGCGAAGACCGATGAAGAGGGCCGTGCCCTCCTCAAGCACCTCGGCTTCCCTTTTAAGGAGAACTGATATGGCGAAGAAGGCCCTTATCAACAAGGCAGCCGCAAAGCCTAAGTTCGCGGTTCGCGCCTACACCCGGTGCCAGAAGTGCGGTCGTCCGCACTCGGTGTACCGCAAGTTCGGACTCTGCCGTGTATGCCTTCGCGAGATGGCACACCGCGGTGAGCTTCCCGGCGTCACGAAGAGCAGCTGGTAACAACTACGTCGTAGGTCCAGTGGGAGCGTTAAGCAAACTGACTGGATACCCCGACGAGGAAGGGCAAGAAGCCCAATGACAATGACCGACCCGATCGCAGACATGCTTACTCGTCTGCGCAACGCGAACTCGGCTTACCACGAGACGGTGACCATGCCGTCCTCGAAGCTGAAGTCGAACATTGCAGACATTCTTAAGGCAGAGGGTTACATCAAGGGTTGGAAGGTCGAGGACGCTACCGTCGGTAAGAGCCTCGTTCTCGAACTCAAGTTTGGCCCAAACCGTGAACGCGCCCTCGCAGGCGTAACTCGCGTCTCGAAGCCTGGTCTGCGTGTATACGCAAAGTCGACCAACCTGCCAAAGGTACGCGGCGGCCTTGGCGTGGCAATTCTGTCCACGTCTTCCGGTCTCCTCACCGACAAGCAGGCAGCACAGAAGGGCGTGGGTGGGGAAGTCCTCGCCTACGTCTGGTAATCGGAAAGGAGAAAGATACTCATGTCACGTATCGGTAAGCTTCCTATTCCGGTTCCTGCTGGTGTAGACGTATCTATCAGCGGTGCGCTCGTGACCATCAAGGGCCCCAAGGGAACCCTTGAGCACGTAGTTCCCGCTCCAATTGAAGTGGCTCGTGGCGAGGACGGCACCATCGTTGTGTCGCGTCCAAACGACGAGCGCGAGTCCCGTGCACTGCACGGACTCACCCGTACCCTCATCGCTAACATCATCACCGGTGTTACCCAGGGTTACGAGAAGAAGCTGGAAATCGTTGGTACCGGTTACCGTGTAGCCGCTAAGGGCAACTCCCTTGAGTTCGCACTCGGCTTCTCGCACCCAGTCGTCATCGAAGCCCCTGCAGGCATCACCTTCGCTGTTGAAGCTCCAACCAAGTTCTCGGTCTCGGGCATCGACAAGCAGCAGGTCGGCGAGGTAGCTGCGAATATTCGCAAGCTGCGTAAGCCTGAGCCATACAAGGGCAAGGGTGTTCGTTACGCCGGCGAGAACGTTCGCCGCAAGGCTGGAAAGGCTGGTAAGTAACGATGGCTCTCAAGGTTTTGGGCAAGGGCAAGGCAGTCGCACGTACGCGCCGTCACGTTCGTCTTCGCAAGAAGATCCGTGGCACCGCAGCACGTCCACGCCTCGTTGTAACGCGTTCCACGCGTCACATGGTCGCTCAGATTGTCGACGACACCGTTGGCAAGACGCTGGTATCCGCATCAACCCTCGAGGCCGATCTTCGTGCATTCGATGGCGACAAGACTGCAAAGTCCCGCAAGGTTGGCGAGTTGATCGCTGAGCGCGCGAAGGCAGCAGGAATTGAAGCGGTTGTTTTCGACCGCGGCGGAAACAAGTACCACGGCCGAGTGGCAGCAGTCGCAGATGGCGCCCGCGAAGGCGGTCTGTCCCTGTGATGACCACTTCCGTTTCGAAGCAAAGGACTCTGTGATGGCTGCAGGACAGCGCAACACTGGCGCACCTCAGGGTGGCGCTAACGAGCAGAATGACCGCCGTAACGGCCGCGGCCGCGGTGAAGGTGGTCGTCGTGGTGACGCAGCTGAGAAGAGCGCTTTCGTAGAGCGCGTCGTCACCATCAACCGCGTATCCAAGGTTGTCAAGGGTGGACGTCGTTTCTCCTTCACCGCACTCGTTGTGGTTGGAGACGGCGACGGCACCGTTGGCGTTGGCTACGGTAAGGCAAAGGAAGTTCCTGCGGCTATTGCTAAGGGTGTTGAGGAAGCGAAGAAGAACTTCTTCCGCGTACCACGCATCCAGGGAACTATCACCCACCCAGTCCAGGGTGAAGCAGCAGCAGGCGTAGTGTTCCTTCGCCCAGCAGCTCCTGGTACTGGTGTTATCGCTGGTGGTCCAGTGCGCGCAGTTCTTGAGTGCGCTGGTGTCCACGATGTTCTCTCCAAGTCGCTCGGATCTTCGAACGCAATCAACATCGTTCACGCGACCGTTGAAGCACTGCGTAACCTCGAAGAGCCAGCTGAGGTAGCGGCACGCCGTGGCCTTCCGCTCGAGCACGTAGCACCTGCTGCGCTGCTTCGTGCACAGGCAGCAGGCGTTGCGGCTAAAGCAGCAGAGGCAGGTGCATGATGGCCAATCTCAAGGTAACTCAGGTTAAGTCCGAAATTGGCGGCAAGCAGAACCAGCGTGACACGCTGCGTACCCTCGGTCTCAAGCGCATCGGTGCATCCGTTGTGCGTGAGGACCGTCCAGAGGTTCGCGGCATGATCGCAACCGTGGCGCACCTTGTCACGGTTGAGGAGGTTGACTGATCATGGCCGAAAAGAAGGCTGAAGAGGTAGTCGAGGCTGAGGCCAAGACCACCGAAAAAAAGGCTCCTGCGAAGAAGCCTGCGGCTAAGAAGGCTCCAGCGAAGAAGGCAGCAGAGGTTAAGGAAGAGACCGTAGGTCAGGCCCTTAAGCTCCACCACCTTCGCCCAGCCCCAGGTGCCAAGACCGCTAAGACCCGTGTTGGTCGTGGTGAGGCATCCAAGGGTAAGACCGCTGGTCGTGGTACCAAGGGTACGAAGGCTCGTTACCAGGTTCCACAGCGCTTTGAGGGTGGCCAGATGCCACTTCACATGCGTTTGCCAAAGTTGCGTGGTTTCAAGAACCCGTTCCGTGTTGAGTTCCAGGTTGTAAACCTAGACAAGCTCGGTGAACTCTACCCAGAGGGTGGCGCGGTTACCGTTGCCGACCTCGTGGCAAAGGGTGCGGTTCGTAAGAACCAGCCAGTGAAGGTTCTCGGAACCGGTGAGATCTCCGTCAAGCTTGAGGTTGCAGTTGATGCAGTTTCGGGCTCTGCAAAGGAAAAGATCCTTGCAGCGGGTGGATCCATCTCCGAAGACTGATCTACGTGTGAGTGGGCCGGTGTCATATGACACCGGCCCACTTGCCGTATCCGGACCCTTTCACATGCTGGTGTGCGGATTTCGTGAACCTGCATAGAGCGTATAAAGTAGGTTCGATATTGGTTTCATGAGTTTCAGGCAAGTTTGCGTGGAGCCCACTGCAAACGCCACATGTTCACTGTCTGAACTGTGGATCACGGTTGTGTGGTTCGAAACCAACCTCACATACTTGTACGGTCTGTTCTCAGACATCATTGCTAACAACCTCATGTTGTTAAAAGCTTAAGTATCCCGCGAGAGCGGAGATCGACACCGCTACGGCGGTTTCCAGGAGGACTAGGTGCTAAGCGGACTCGCACGGGCGTTCAGAACGCCAGACCTACGACGCAAACTGCTGTTCACCCTCGGTATTATCGTGCTGTATCGCGTGGGTTCGGTTATTCCTGCGCCAGGCGTCTCATACGAGACTATTCAGCGATGCATCGCTAACGCGGACACGTCGGGTCTGATGGGCGTTATGAACCTCTTCAGTGGTGGAGCGCTACTTCAGTTGTCGGTCTTCGCGCTGGGTATCATGCCGTACATTACTGCGAGCATCATCGTTCAGTTGCTGCGCGTTGTGATCCCACACTTCGAGGCGCTGCACAAGGAAGGCCAAACGGGTACTGCCAAGTTGACGCAGTACACCCGTTACCTGACCATCGCGCTGGGTCTGCTTCAGGCGACCACCTATGTGACCATGGCTCGCACTCAGATGCTGATCCCCGGCTGTGACCCGCTCGTGGACGACCGGATCATGACCTCGTTGTTCGTGATTCTGTCGATGACCGCAGGTACCGCGCTGCTGATGTGGATGGGTGAACAGATCACCGAGCAGGGTATCGGTAACGGTATGTCGATGCTGATCTTCATCTCGATTGCCGCTTCGTTCCCTCCAGCTCTATGGTCGATCGCCTCCGGTTCCGGTGGCTTCGGCAAGTTCGCGATCGTTGTTCTGATCTCGTTGATCGTTATCGCCGCTGTCGTTTACGTTGAGCAGTCGCAGCGTCGGATTCCGGTGCAGTACGCGAAGCGCATGGTCGGTCGTAAGATGTACGGCGGCTCGACCACGTATATTCCAATCAAGATCAACATGGCGGGTGTTATCCCAGTCATCTTCGCCTCGTCGTTGCTGGCAATCCCGATGTTGATCGTTCAGTTCGCCAACGTCCAGGGCGGCTGGGTCGACTGGGTTCAGCGCAACCTGGTGAACAACGAGGCTCCTCTGCACATCGTGTTCTACGTTGCTCTGATCCTGTTCTTCGCGTTCTTCTACACGGCAATCACCTTTAACCCTGAAGAGGTCGCCGACAACATGAAGAAGTACGGTGGGTTCATTCCGGGTATCCGTGCCGGACGCCCGACCGCCGACTATCTGACCTACGTCATTACTCGTGTCACGACGGCTGGTGCGATTTACCTTGCACTCGTTGCTCTGATCCCAACGATTGCGTTCATCGCGCTCGGTGTGGGCGGCAACGTGCCGTTTGGTGGTACGTCAATTTTGATCATCGTTGGTGTTGGTCTCGAGACTGTCAAGCAGATCGATGCGCAACTCCAGCAACGTCACTATGAAGGGTTGCTCAAGTGAGCGCACGTATTGTTTTGTTGGGCCCTCCCGGGGCAGGAAAGGGCACGCAGGCTGCTCGCCTCGCGGAGAAGTTGGGCGTCGAGGCCATCTCGACGGGTGACATCTTCCGCGCCAACATCAAGGGTGAGACTGAACTCGGCAAGCTCGTGCAGGAGTACACCTCCCGCGGCGAACTGGTGCCGGATGAAGTCACCAACGCTATGGTCCGCGACAAGTTGGCGTCAAAGATTGTTGACGGCAAGGCGGAGGAACTCGGCTTTATCCTCGACGGTTACCCACGTAACGTCGCACAGGTCGCTGAACTCGATGCGATTCTCGCTGATTTCGGAGTGACGCTTGATGGTGCTCTTGAGATCACCGCTGACAACGATGTTGTCACCGAGCGTCTTTTGAAGCGAGCTGAGATCGAAGGCCGCGCAGATGACACTGAACCTGTCATTCGGCACCGACTGGCCGTTTACGCTGAACAGACTGCGCCGATCTCCGCGGTTTACTCGGAGCGGGGCAAGTTGGTTCAGGTAGATGGTATCGGCGAGGTCGAAGAGGTTACCTCACGCCTTGTGAAGGCGCTTGAGGCACTCGACGACTGAGCACATCGGCTACACATTTTAAAGGTGGTGGGTGGCCACTCCCGCAGGGGAGTGGCCACCCACCATTTTCATACCCATCGCAGGGACGCCTGGTCTCGCGTAGCCACAGCGGTTGTGATGGGGATTGGCGACGATTCCCCACCAGGCGGCGTGTCGCCGCTCTCGGCCACGCTGGGTTGTGGGCCGAGGACACTGCCGCGAGCTCGTCGGCAATGGAACGCGTGAATCACGCGCCAGGCAGATGTGGCGTGAGATTAGGCCGTGGTAACCACCTATCGGCAGGCCAACCGTGAGATCAGCAGGTTCAAAGTAACCGGCATCACGGTGTATCTGTCAGTTCTATGCCGTAAGATGGTGTGTTGGTATGTGCTAATCACATATCAGCCAATCCAAATTACAGGAGTTAGCGGAGTTTATGGCAAAGAAGGACGGTGTCATCGAGATCGAAGGCAGCGTGGTCGAGGCTCTCCCGAACGCAATGTTCCGGGTAGAACTGACCAACGGGCACAAGGTGCTCGCGCACATCTCGGGCAAAATGCGCCAACACTACATTCGAATCCTCCCTGAGGACCGGGTGGTCGTTGAGTTGAGCCCATACGACTTGTCCCGTGGCCGGATTGTCTACCGCTACAAGTAATCAACACTCGATCACTGTCATCGATGCGCTCACGCGCTGAATATGGCAGAGGAGACACGATGAAGGTCAACCCTAGCGTTAAGAAGATCTGCGACAAGTGCAAGGTTATCCGCCGCCACGGTCGCGTCATGGTCATCTGCGAGAACCTGCGTCACAAGCAGCGCCAGGGCTGATACGAGACTAATCGTCACGTACAGCGGCAACGCGGACGTCGGGTTGTAGAAACGCCCACCTGCACAAGCAGGACGTAATAACAGCATTACCGCCAACCTCTCGGAATACTTCCGATGTTGGCAAACCCTTGGCTCGGAGGCCATGGCTCGCAAGAACGCGAGAGGTAATGCTCCAGACCTCCGAAAGACATACAGGAGCCATCAGTAATGGCACGTTTGATTGGAGTGGACCTCCCTCGCGATAAGCGCGTAGTGGTAGCTCTCACTTACATCTACGGTGTAGGCCGTACCCGTTCCGAGCAGGCACTTGCTGCTACGGGCATCTCCCCAGACGTTCGCGTGAAGGACCTCGGCGACACCGAGCTCGTTGCGCTTCGTGACTTCCTCGAAGGCAACTTCAAGCTTGAGGGTGACCTTCGCCGTGAGGTTGCTGCAGACATCCGCCGCAAGGTTGAGATCGGCTGCTACGAAGGTCTTCGCCACCGTCGCGGACTCCCAGTTCGCGGTCAGCGCACCAAGACCAACGCACGTACCCGTAAGGGTCCAAAGAAGACAGTGGCCGGTAAGAAGAAGGCTCGCTGATCTAGCAGCAGTAGTTCGAGTGGCCCGAGTCTGTTACAGCATTTGATGGTGTTGCATCGGACTTGCACGGCTTTCGATCCGAAGATCTTAACCCAGGAGAATAAGAGCACATGCCTCCAAAGACTCGCGGCGCCCAGGGCGCCCGCAAGCCTCGCCGCAAAGACAAAAAGAACGTCGCAGTCGGCCAGGCTCACATCAAGAGCACGTTTAACAACACGATCGTCTCGATCACGGACCCTTCGGGCGCTGTGATTTCGTGGGCATCGTCAGGTCAGGTTGGCTTCAAGGGTTCGCGTAAGTCGACCCCTTACGCAGCACAGCTTGCTGCTGAGTCGGCTGCACGCCGCGCTCAGGAACACGGAATGAAGAAGGTCGACGTCTTCGTCAAGGGTCCAGGCTCCGGCCGCGAGACCGCGATCCGCTCCCTCCAGGCTGCTGGCCTTGAGGTTGGTTCGATCCAGGACGTTACGCCTCAGGCACACAACGGCTGCCGCCAGCCTAAGCGTCGCCGCGTCTGATTTCGTAACAATCGTTCGCCTTTGTCTTTACGACGAATCGGTTGCGCTGGGTAGTTAGTTCTAGCTCCCAGCCTCCGGTTCGCTTGTAAAGCGAGTGAACCAGTCAGGTTGACATAGGCGGTGCCACCGCCAACTTGGTATGCGTCATATAGCGGACGCATTTCGAAAGGAAACCACGAAGTGCTCATTGCACAGCGCCCAGCCCTCTCTGAAGAGGTAATCTCCGAGAACCGCTCCCGGTTCACCATCGAGCCACTCGAGCCAGGCTTCGGCTACACGCTCGGTAACTCGCTGCGTCGTACCCTGCTGTCCTCGATCCCAGGTGCAGCCGTCACCTCGATCCGTATCGATGGAGTGCTCCACGAGTTCACCACCGTTCCGGGTGTCAAGGAAGACGTCACCGAGATCATCCTGAACATCAAGAACCTTGTCCTCTCCTCGGAGAACGACGAGCCAGTAGTGATGTACCTGCGTAAGCAGGGAGCGGGCGTCGTTACCGCGGCGGACATCGTTCCACCAGCGGGTGTAGAGGTTCACAACACTGACCTTCACATTGCGACCCTTAATGAAAAGGGCAAGCTGGAAATCGAACTCACTGTTGAGCGTGGACGTGGATACGTCTCCGCTCACCAGAACAAGTCCTTTGAAGCAGAGATCGGCCGTATTCCGGTTGACTCGATCTACTCGCCAGTCCTCAAGGTGACCTACAAGGTCGAGGCAACGCGTGTCGAGCAGCGCACCGACTTTGACAAGCTCATCGTCGACGTTGAGACCAAGCCAGCCATTGCACCACGTGACGCTCTCGCGTCCGCCGGTAAGACTCTGGTTGAGCTCTTCGGTCTTGCACGCGAGCTCAACGTAGAAGCAGAGGGTATTGAGATCGGTCCTTCGCCAACGGACGCTGCTCTTGCGGCGGACCTGGCACTCCCAATCGAGGACCTCCAGCTGACGATCCGTTCGTACAACTGCCTTAAGCGTGAGGGCATTCACCAGGTCGGTGAACTTGTCGCTCGCTCGGAGGCAGACCTGCTCGATATTCGTAACTTCGGTGCGAAGTCCATCAACGAGGTCAAGGACAAGCTCGCTGAGCTCGGCCTGTCCCTCAAGGACTCCCCACTCGACTTCGATCCAACTCAGTCGGCGAACTACTTCGACGACGAAGACGAGCAGTACTGACAGAACTTCTTCGGCTGATCGGGCTTGGGCCCGGTCGTCGTAACAATCTCAAGGAGCAACTACAATGCCTACCCCTACCAAGGGCGCACGGCTCGGTGGAAGCCCGGCTCACGAGCGTCTGATCCTCGCGAACCTTGCTTCGAGCCTGTTCGAGCACGGCCGCATCACCACCACCGTGACCAAGGCGAAGCGCCTTCAGCCACTCGCTGAAAGCCTCATCACCAAGGCGAAGCGTGGAGACATCCACAACCGCCGTCAGGTTTCGAAGGTTATTCGTAACAAGACCGTTCACGTTCGTGACGCTGAGGGTGACGCAAAGACCATCGTGCACCGTCTGTTCACCGAGATCGCTCCAGCCATGGCTGAGCGTAACGGTGGCTACACCCGCATCACCAAGGTTGGTAACCGCAAGGGCGACAACGCTCCTCTCGCAGTTATCGAGCTCGTGATGGAACCAGTTTCGCCAAAGCAGGCAGTGGTCAAGGAAGCAACCAAGGCTGCTGAGAAGGCTGCCAAGGCAGAGGAAGCTGCTGTTGAGGCTCCAGTCGAGGAGACCCCAGCAGTTGAGGCTGAGGAGACCAAGGAAGACTGAGTCCAGTCTTGTTGATCTTCACTGAAGGCCCCGAACCATATGGTTCGGGGCCTTCAGTCTTGTGGTGCAGTTCCAAGGTTTGGCAAGGCCTGGAGCAGGGTCTCTGCGGCTTCGATGGGGCTAGAATTGTCCGGTACGTTGTTTATTCAGAGGTCTTCTGACACTTTTGACCCCATCGACCTATGAAGCTGACGTTGGCATACCTGATGGGACGAGAAAGGTCAGTCCCACAGCTTGGCAGCGCCTGAGAGCGCAACCCGATTGGCCACGACCCGCACGGAGGGGCCGAACTGAGTGAGGGTCTCCAGAGCATGCGGCGTGAGATTATGGGCATTGCCGCCGCCGACAAACACGGCATCCCAACGGAAAACGGGGTAGAGGGCACGGACCACCTCAACCACTCGGAAACTCCACGCGTCGTCGCCGATCTGAAGCCGGACGTGTTCGCCGATGTACTGGTCGTAGGTCGTGCCTTCGATGAACTGTGCGTGTGAGAGTTCGAGGTGCGCCTGCAGTTGCCCGTCAAGGAAGTGGGAACTGCCGAGGCCGGTGCCGAAGGTCAGTGTTACCTCGAGTCCACTCCCGGTGATGAGTGCGGCTCCGTGCATTTCGGAGTCGTTGACCACGATTGCGGGTACTCCGAAGCGTTCTTTGAACCGAGGGGCGGCACGCAGGCCGTTCCACTGGCCTGCGATGCCTGGATCAACGGGCGTGTGAGGCCCTGCAGAACGAATGTAATGCGGTGTGTATACAACGACGCCACCTCGGATCATCCCGGGCAGTCCGACGGACAGGCGAGCAATGGTGAATCCCGCAGTATTCGCTTGATCGAGGAGTGAACCCACCACATCCAGCCACTGGATGACCGGGAACGGATAGGTGACCGGTATCCGATGCACGGCGCTGACGAGCGTTCCATCGACCGCGCACACGGCTGATTTGATGGAGCCACCGCCGCAGTCAACGGCGAGTGTGAGCGGTCCCAGGGGAGCCGTCTCTGCTGCTCTGTTTCGGGCGAAGGGGGTGGATGCGGTATTCGACATTCCTCCATTCTAGGAACAGGTTGCGGGTCACCTGCCATGATGCGAGAGAATGTTTGGGTGATTCGGATCCGCATTGACCTCGCATACAACGGAACAGACTTTGTTGGTTGGGCCACGCAGCCCGGGCTGCGCAGTGTTCAAGGACTGCTTGAGGAGGCACTCGAACGGCTTGCGCGCGTGCCGTGCCGCGTGACGGTTGCGGGGCGTACCGATGCTGGAGTTCACGCCCGTGGTCAGGTGGTCCACGTGGATGTGCCGAAGGAGCGGTGGGCTGGATTCCCTGGGCGTTCAGATCGAACGCCGGGGGAGGCGCTGGTCCACAAACTGAATGCGATTTTGCCCCGCGACATCGTGGTCTATGCGGCTGTACCTGCACCGGAGGGTTTCGATGCCCGGTTCAGTGCGCTCTATCGTCGGTACACCTACCGGATTGCCGATTCAATTTCGTTGCGCGACCCGTTGACTGCGGACTACGTGTACTGGCAGCGGTATCCGCTTGATGTGGAGCGGATGCAGGAGGCTGTCGCTCCACTGGTGGGGTTACGTGATTTTGCGGCGTTCTGTAAGCCTCGTCCCGGTGCCTCGACGATCAGGGAACTGAAGGAGTTCACGTGGACTCGGGTGGCTGAGGGGCCAGATGCGGGGCTGGTGTGTGCACGGATAGCCGCGGATGCCTTTTGCCACAACATGGTGCGGGCTCTCGTCGGCGCGAGTATCGATGTGGGACAAGGGCTGAAGGGCGTTGACTGGCCTGCGCGGGCCTTGGCCTCGAAGTCGCGAGTGAATTCCTCGGCTGTTGTCGCACCGAACGGACTGACTCTTGAGCACGTTGAGTATCCGCCGGATAGTGAACTTGCGGCTCGCGCCGATGCGATTCGAGCACGGCGTATGGATGAAGAGGCTCAGGACGTGCGGCTGCCGCAGCCTCCTGCGGCCACTTAGAAACGCCCGTTCTCGTTGAGAGTGACCGATTTCGTACTCTCAGTCACTGAGAGTACGGAATCGGTCACTCTCAAACTGTTGGACTGTTTGCGAGTGTGTCTGCAGCTTCCTAGTCCTACTTGGTGGAGTGCCCGGAACGGGCCTCACCTGGGTTGGGACATCTAGGTGAGTCGCGTTGGTGTGTTGTCTGCTTGACGACGATTCAGTACGTTGACATGTCTTCGTTGCCTTGAGCAGGAAGTCGCTGGGCAATTTTTCGTCCGATGCCCCAGAAAATTTCTGGGGCATCGGACGAAAAACAACCCATCGGCTTGTTGGCTGGGTTGAGCAGATGAGCCAGTTTGAGCTGGAGGGTGTGTGGCGCAGGTTGCTGCCGACTCGTCGGCAATGGCCTGTCGCAGCGGATTTGTACCGCAGACTCCCACGTGAGAGTACATGGATCTTCACTCCCACGTAGTGAGAGTGTTGTTTTGAGGACTCGCACATGAGGCGGGGTAGGAGTAAGCGCGAGCGGGACTTTCCCCACTTGCGGTGGCAGGGGAGAAGATCACAGCCGTGATGTGATGAAAGCCGGGTTTCAAAGCCCGGTGCACCTCTTATCCTAGAGATATGGCCGTTAACAAGATCATTCTTTTCTATGCCTTCGCCCCGGTTGCCGACCCGACTGCGGTGAAGTTGTGGCAGCGCGCGCTCGGTGAGCAGTGGAACCTGAAGGGCCGCGTCATCGTGTCCCCGCATGGAATCAACGCGACGCTCGGCGGAACCGTTGAGGACCTCAAGCGCTACGTGAAGGCTACCAAGCAGTACCCGGGCTTCGGCAAGATGGATGTGAAGTGGTCAGATGGCATGGGTGAGGACTTCCCGCGCCTATCGGTCAAGGAACGCCCTGAACTCGTGGCGTTTGGCGCGCCGGATGAGGTCACTGTGGATAAGCACGGTGTGGTCGGCGGCGGCACGCACCTCAAGCCAGAGGAAGTCAACAAACTCGTTGAGGAATACGGCGACGATGTCGTGTTCTTCGATGGACGTAACGCGTTTGAGGCTCAGATTGGGCGCTTCCAGGATGCGATCGTGCCGGACGTGCAGACCACGCACGGGTTTATCCAGGACCTTGAATCAGGTAAGTACGACGACATCAAGAACAAGAAGATCATCTCGTACTGCACCGGTGGAATCCGCTGTGAGATCTTGTCGGTCTTGATGAAGAACCGTGGGTTCGAGGACGTCTACCAGATTGAGGGCGGAATCGTGCGCTACGGCGAGCAGTTCGGTTCCAAGGGCCTGTGGGATGGGCCGCTGTATGTCTTCGACAAGCGCATGGTCGTGAACTTTGACGAGGAAACCACCACACTTGGCGAATGTTCGCAGTGCCAGGCAGCAACCTCCGACTTCCACAACTGCGCCGACCCTGGTTGCAAGGTACTGCGCCTGTACTGCGAGAACTGCGTGGAAGTGGCCCGTACCCAGGTGTGTCCAGACTGTGTGGAGCGTCTTGCAACGGTCTGAGATCCGTGCTTTGTGGGTTCTCTGGTGGGTGTGCGGAGACGTTGATAGCACCGTCACATGGAAAGTGACCCATATCTAACTCGGAAACTTAAAAACCTGCGATATACTAGACGCTGATTGTTGTATGCCGTAGTGATAACTCACGGAACAGTGCGTGCAGCGACGACCGCTCTGAGAGCGAGTTGCCCAGCAGGGCGCAGGCGGTGCGAGAGCACCACGAGCCGGCGTCAGGTACTGCGGGAAGCTCCCCAGAGACACGGAATCGCTAGCCGCCGCTCACGTGGGTACCGCAAGGATCGACAGTAGATTTTCAGGTAAGCGCAGCAGGTAACATGCCGCGCACCTCAGATCCTGTCGTGCTTCAACCTGTGGATTACTCAGGAGCGTTAAACATGTGCGGAACCGCGTTGGTTCCATGCAGCTTCGACGACACACAAACACTCAAGATGCTCATGCTTAGCCGGTGCGCCCACTCGCCTGGTTCAAGAAGAGCTCGCTGACCTTTCTGAGTGCTGACAAAGCACCAGAGACGAATCGAATACGAAAAGGCTACGAACGTGCGTACGTACACCCCGAAGCCAGGCGACATCCAACAGGACTGGTACGTCATTGACGCAACCGATGTTGTTCTTGGACGCCTCGCAAGCCACGTTGCTCAGTTGCTCCGTGGTAAGCACAAGGCCACCTTTGCTCCTCACGTGGACGGCGGCGACTTCGTCATCGTCATTAACGCTGAGAAGGTTGCACTCAGTGGGAACAAGCTGGAGCAGAAGAAGGCATACCGCCACTCTGGCTACCCAGGCGGTCTGACTGCGACTCCATACTCTGAACTTCTTGAGAAGAACCCAGAGCGTGCAGTCCTGAAAGCTGTCAAGGGCATGCTCCCTAAGACCAAACTCGGCGCAGCACAGCTGGGCAAGCTCAAGGTTTACCGTGGCTCTGAGCACCCACACGCTGCACAGCAGCCGAAGACGTTCGAGATCACCCAGATTGCTCAGTAAGTCTTCGGACTACTGAGATACAACAGGACGCGAGGACACACCAGTGGCCGAGACCACCGTCGACATTGACGTGCTGGAAGAAGAAATCCCCAGCAACTACACCTCTGAAACCGCAGCCCAGACCGGCCGTGGACAGAGCATCACCGCTCCAGGTCAAGGACTTGGACGCCGCAAGGAAGCAATCGCGCGAGTACGCCTCGTCCCTGGCACCGGCCAGTGGAAGATCAACGGTCGTACCCTCGAGAACTACTTCCCAAACAAGGTTCACCAGCAGCTCGTGAACTCCCCGTTCAAGACCGTTGACGTTGAAGGTCGCTTCGACGTCGTCGCTCGTATCAACGGTGGAGGCTCGTCCGGTCAGGCAGGTGCGCTCCGTCTCGGAATCGCACGTGCACTGAACGAGATCGACCGCGACGCAAACCGTGCAGCTCTCAAAAAGGCTGGCTTCCTTACCCGCGACCCACGTGTCGTTGAGCGTAAGAAGGCTGGTCTGAAGAAGGCACGCAAGGCTTCGCAGTTCTCGAAGCGCTGATATACAGCCCTTCACGAAAGGCTCCGATGGCAATCGCCATCGGAGCCTTTCGCTGTTTAAGGCAGTTAGGCAACTAACCTTACTAATAGGAGTCTCATGACCCGTCTCTTCGGCACCGATGGTGTGCGCGGCCTTGCAAACCGCGATGTCACCGCTGAGCTTGCGCTTGATCTCGCGGTTGGTGCAGCACACGTGCTGGCACTTCGCGGTGAGTTCAGTGGTGCACGTCCGCGCGCGATCGTTGGGCGTGACCCACGAGCGTCGGGTGAATTCCTATCCGCTGCGGTTAGTGCTGGACTTGCTTCCGCTGGAGTGGATGTCATCGACGTGGGGGTTCTGCCAACGCCAGCCGTTGCATACCTGACCGGTGAGATGGGCGCGGATTTGGGTGTCATGCTCTCCGCATCGCACAATCCAATGCAGGACAACGGCATCAAGTTCTTTGACCGGCACGGCTACAAGCTTGAAGATGACGTTGAGGATCAAATCGCCGCGCACATGGGCGAGGACTGGGCACGGCCGATTGGCTCCGAGGTTGGCCGTATCTCCACAGACCTAGACGCCGTCAACAAGTATGTTGACCACCTTGTGAACTCAGTGCAGTATTCGCTTGAGGGACTACGCGTGGTCGTGGACTGCGCTCATGGCGCTGCCTCGACCGTTGGTCCCGAGGCGCTACGCCGAGCTGGCGCTGAGGTCATCGTGATCGGTGCACAGCCGGACGGCCTCAACATCAACGACGAGTATGGCGCCACCGCGCCGCGCCGTATGGCCGCCGCGACGGTTGGCCACATGGCTCACGCAGGAGTCTCGTTTGATGGGGATGCCGACCGTTGCATCGCCTCTGACGAGGAAGGCATCGTTGTCGACGGCGACAAGATCATGGGCGTGCTCGCCATCGCACAGGCCGAGTACGGGAAACTGCGCAACAACACGCTCGTGACCACGGTCATGTCCAACCTGGGCCTCAAACTTGCGATGAATGCCCGCCGCATCAATACCGTTGAGACGGCAGTGGGCGATCGCTATGTGCTCGAGGAGATGCGTCGTGGCGGTTTCTCCGTCGGTGGCGAGCAGTCGGGCCATGTGCTGTTGACCGATTACTCGACCACAGGCGACGGTGTGCTCACGGCACTCCAGTTGCTCTCGCGGTTGGCGGAACGCCGAGTCAAGATGTCGGAACTCGTTTCAGACATCGAATCACTGCCGCAGACCATGATCAACGTGAGGAACGTGGACAAGACCAAGGCTCCCACCAACGAGGTCGTCCAGGACGCTGTACGCCAAGCGGAAACATACTTAGGCGAGACCGGACGCGTGCTACTGCGTGCATCGGGCACAGAGCCGCTCGTGCGTGTGATGGTAGAGGCGGCAACCCAGGAACAGGCCGACGAGGTGTGCCAGAAATTGGCTGCTGTCGTGCAGGAGGAACTAGCACTCTAGTTCCTATCGGGTGATCATCCATCACTCGCGCGAGTCATGGCACCTTGGTCGTGTCGTACAAAGGCTACGGGCCTGCCCCGCGTGCTCAACTGAGCATCCGAACCGTGGGGTAGGCCCGTTTCTGCGTTGCGGTGCACGGGTAAAACATGGCGGACCTGTAGAGAGTTCGCGTGAATGCTTCCGCATGGGGATGAATCTGGGCCGAAGTATTTGTTCACTGTGGGAACATTGATGTGTGGAAAACACGGAACTTCGCGCGCATGTCCAGACTCTGCTCGACCAGAATCCCGAGGGGGTTCTCCCGCTTATCCAAGCTGGCGATCCGGTGCTTCGAGTGGGAACACAGCAGTATGACGGACAACTCGGTGATCTGTTGCCAGACTTGCTGCACGCGATGCACCTGACCATGTTGGACGCACCCGGAGTGGGCGTTGCGGCCCCGCAGGTGAACGTTCCACTCGCCATCGCCGTGATGTGGGACCCCGGAACCGACGACCCCGACGACCCCGATGACACTCGTGAGCGAGTCCCGTTCGAGTATCGTGTGGTCATCAACCCCCGTTACGAGCCTGTGGGAGATGAGAAGGTCAGCTACTTTGAGGGCTGTCTCAGCGTCAACGGATACCAGGCTGTGGTTGCCCGGTATCGAACTGTCCGATTCACTGGAATCGATGAGCACGGCGATTCGTTCGACGAGGTTTTGACCGGTTGGCCCGCCCGTATCGCGCAGCATGAGACTGATCACCTGAACGGCACGCTGTACATCGACAAGGCCGACATCCGCTCGCTCACAACCACCGAGAACCTGATCGCCTACTGGGCGTTTGACTGCGAGCCACACGCCGCCGGGGGAATCCTTGGTTTTGAGGTTGCTCAGAAACCGCAGGTGTAGCACGTGTGGGAATGGTTGTCAGCGGCGAATGACGCCCTGTTGAGTTTTGCCACCTCGTTTGAGGGAACCCCGTGGCTCTTCGTGGTCATGTGGCTGTTCATCGCTCTCGATGGGATCTGCCCGATCTTTCCGAGCGAGAGCCTGGTGATCGGGGTTGTCGCGCTGTCGGTGAGCGTGGGGCAACCAAACATCTGGATCGTGTTCGCCGTGGCGATAGCCGGTGCGATCTGCGGTGATCTGACCGCCTATTCGATCGGGCGGGCACTGGGGCGTCGTCACTATGCGGTGTTCGAACGACCGAGGGTTGCCAAGGTCATCGAGTGGGCGCAGCGCATGGTTGCGCGGCGTCCCGCCCCCGTGATCATTTCAGCGCGCTATATTCCGGTTGGCCGCGTGGTCGTGAACTTCACTGCCGGCAAGATGCGGTTTCCGCGGCGCGCTTTTGGGATTCTCGTGACTATCGCTGCGGTGACCTGGTCCGCCTATTCGAGCATGATTGGCATTGGTGCCGGTCATTGGCTGGAGGGCCACCCGTTGATCGCTGTTGTCGCGGGTGTGGCAGGTGGTGTGCTGCTCGGCATGATCGTGGATCGTGTGATTCGCTGGTACCTTGACTTCAACCAGAAAAAGGGTCGGGAACTGTCTGAAGGCCTCGAACAACTTGACGCCGTCACGGGCAAGCAGCCAGCGATCCGGACCGAGATCCGCGAGCAGTATCACCGCTCCGAGTAGTCGGCTTCCTCCCACTCAGAGGGGTGGTATCCGTCTCACCTCGACGGGGCCAAATTATGCCGAGTCCCCGTAGAGTAACAGTGCAGCCGGACCAAAATAGCCCCATCGAGATGCTGTGAAGGCTTGCGGTGAGCTGAGGGGATGAGGGAAGCCTGTGCTCGTTGCTGTGTCAGGGGATAGGGAAGCGAAACCACCACTGGAGTGGCGGATAGCTGTGCGGGCGGGAAATCAGATCTTGCGGAGGCGAACGTGCTGCACGGAGTGGTCCGCCGCCTTCGACATGACGAGCGTTGCCCGTGAGCGTGTCGGAAGCACGTTCTCATGGAGGTTGGGTTCGTTGATCTCGGTCCAGATCCGCTCCGCGGTCGCAACCGCTTCCGCATCGTCGAGGTCTGCAAAGCGGCGGAAGTATGACTCGGGCTTAGCGAACGCCGAGTCACGCAGCGACAGGAATCGCTCGATGTACCAGGACTTCACATCCTCTGTCTTGGCGTCCACGTAGATCGAGAAGTCGAAGAAATCAGAGACAGCCAGGTTTGAATGTCCACCGGGAAGTGGACGTGCGGGCTGAAGCACGTTCAGACCCTCAACGATCAGTACGTCCGGGCGATTAACGGTCTGATACTCGCCGGGCACAATGTCATAGGTCAGGTGCGAGTACACCGGAGCCTGAACGGTCGACCGCCCGGCCTTGACCTTTGCCAGGAAACGGGTGAGCGCACGCCGGTCATACGACTCAGGGAAGCCCTTACGGTTCATGATGCCGCGTCGCTCCAACTCAGCGTTTGGGTAGAGGAAACCGTCGGTCGTGATCAGATCGACGTGGGGAGTGTCTGGCCAGCGGGCGAGCATCTCGCGCAGCACACGCGCCGTTGTCGACTTACCCACGGCCACCGAACCGGCAACACCGATCACATATGGGGTTCCCCCTGATTCCTCACGGAGGAACGTGGAGGTCGCCTCGTTCAACTGACGCGAAGCACCCACATACAGGTTCAGCAGGCGGGACAGCGGCCGGTAGATTGCATCGACCTCAGCGAGGTCGATGGGGTCTCCAAGTCCCGCTAGTCGCTCGACGTCAGCGTCGGTCAGCGGAAGCGGTGTCGACTCTGAGAGTTTGCGCCATGTGGCGCGGTCTAGATCGACATATGGAGAAGCGGGGGCAAGTGAATTAGCCATCAACTACACATAATGCCGTATGTCGTTATTTGCGCGCGAATTAGGTTCACGTAACTTGTCGAAACACTGGCTTACGCCTCACGGAACAAACTGGTCTGAACCGGGCATCCACCAACGTGGGCAACGCTGGAACGGCACCAACTCGTCGTCAAGCAGAGTGCCCAGACTTGTGCGGAACGGTTGTCGCAGGCCTCGTCGATGGGGAGTCGTCGCCAATCTATCAGGTACTACCTGCTCACAAAGTGGGCAGGTTGAACCCGTGGGGCGGTAAAATCAAACGTTGTCCGCATCGCACACGGGCACTCCCGAACGCGGCAGCCAGTCGCAAAAATCACGCGAAACCCGGGCAACCGCCCAGAAAGGACTTCGCAAAATATGTGTGGAATCGTTGGGTATGTCGGCGCTGGCGCGCCATCGACGCGGCCCCAGGACGTAGCGCTTGAAGGACTCGGACGCCTCGAATACCGCGGCTATGACTCCGCTGGAATCGCGCTCGCATCCCCGGACCAGCCACTGATCTCCTCGGCCAAAAAAGCCGGAAAACTCGTTAACCTGCGCGAAGAACTCGACGCACGCCCCCTGCCAAACGCCACCGCAGCCATTGGGCACACCCGCTGGGCCACGCACGGCGGACCAAGCGACCTCAACGCGCACCCGCACCTTGCGCTTGACGGAAAACTCGCGGTCATTCACAACGGCATCATCGAGAACTACTACCTCCTCAAAACTGAGCTGGTAGAAAAGGGCATCGAGTTCACGTCTGAAACCGACACGGAAGTAGCCGCGCACCTGCTCGGACAGGAATACCTCGTCACGGGCAACCTGACGAAGGCCATAGCCAACGTGGCGCAGCGCCTCGAAGGAACGTTCACCCTACTCGCGCTGCACGCGGACCAGCCCGACACCGTAGTCGGTGCACGCCACGACTCGCCGCTCGTGGTTGGCCTCGGTGACGGCGAGAACTTCATGGGCTCCGACGTCGCCGCATTCATCGCGCAAACCAACGAAGCCCTCGAACTCGGCCAAGACGAAATCGTGACCATCACGCCACATTCCGTCACCGTCACCACGTTCGACGGACGCGCGGTTGAGGGCAACCGCTACACCGTGGACTGGGACGCATCGGCAGCGGAAAAGGGCGGATACTCCTCGTTCATGGCCAAGGAAATCGACGACCAGCCACAGGCAGTCGGAGACACCCTGCTTGGCCGCACCAACGAGAAGGGCGACCTCATCCTCGACGACCTGCGCATCGACGAGGCCACCCTACGCACAATCGACAAGATCATCGTGATCGCCTGCGGGACCGCCGCATACGCCGGGCACGTAGCCAAGTACGCGATCGAACACTGGTGCCGTATCCCCGTCGAGGTCGAACTCGCACACGAGTTCCGCTACCGCGACCCAATCGTCACGTCCAAAACCCTGGTCGTTGCGATCTCCCAGTCCGGTGAAACCATGGACACCCTCATGGCCGTGCGCCACGCGCAGGAACAGGGCGCCAAGGTCATCTCGATCGTCAACACCCACGGATCGACCATCCCACGCGAATCCGATGCCGTGCTCTATACGCACGCCGGACCAGAAATCGCGGTGGCCTCGACCAAGGCGTTCGTCTCGCAGATCACCGCAACCTACCTGCTCGGCCTCTACCTGGCCCAACTGCGCGGCAACATGTTCCGCGACGAGATCCAAGCGATCCTCACCGAACTGCGCGCAATGCCAGCGAAGCTCAAGGAAGTCTTGGACCGCTCCGAACACGTACGCGAAGTGGCCCGCTCCATGGCCGATGCAACCTCCGTCCTGTTCCTTGGCCGCCACGTCGGATACCCCATCGCTTTGGAGGGCGCGCTCAAACTCAAAGAGCTCGCCTACATTCACGCGGAAGGCTTCGCTGCCGGTGAACTCAAGCACGGACCCATCGCGCTGATCGAGGAGGGCCAGCCGGTCATCATCATCGTGCCTTCCCCACGTGGACGGGACTCCCTGCACGCCAAGGTCATCTCCAACATCCAGGAAGTGCGCGCTCGCGGTGCCCACACCCTCGTGATCGCAGAGGACGGAGACACCGACGTCGAGGCGTTCGCCGACGAGGTGTTCTGGGTGCCGCAGGCCCCAACCCTCATGTCCCCGCTACTCACGGTGCTGCCGCTCCAAGTGTTCGCCGCAGAGCTTGCGGGTGCTAAGGGCCTCGACATCGACCAGCCACGCAACCTCGCGAAGTCCGTGACGGTTGAGTGACGCTAACGAGTCCCGGCGCGGGTAACTGAGCTCGGCGTTGATACCTCAAGGGCTGGCCACCATCTGTACAGATGGTGGCCAGCCCTTGTTTTTTGGTCATTCGGGGGTAATGCGACCATAAGTGGTTGAATGTGACCCCAGGTGATGGTCACATTCAACCGCCTAGAGTTACACTCGTACCCGGCGTGATTTACGGGAGGGCCACCTTGTGTCCTATGCGTTCACCCTCACCGAGCCAGACGTAACCGGGGCCGTTGTCTAGGCCAATGTAGGGCTGAGCAGAGATCGGCAGGTAGTAGCCGGTTTCTGCGGCAAGATCATAGATGAAGTACACTTCGTCTGCGCCACTGGTGCCGTTGAAACCGAGAGTCCACGCGATCGTGTCGCCCTCCACCACGATGTCGTTCACAGTGACGCGCCCAAAGGGCCTGTCTTGCATGGTGTTCAGGAAAGCGGTCGAATCAAACGCTAGAGCAGACTGGTCTGGACCACGGTCCACGATCAATGTCTGGCTGTATCCGAACGCAGTGTAGATTCCGTCCGCTACGACAAGCCCAGGATAGTTTTCGAGTCCGTTGTCCTCCGGCGACACGAGTAGCGCTTGAGCGATAGGAACGTCGAGGTCAGCCGAGTGAATCTCATAGGTTTCAGTATCACCGGAACCAGTTGTCTTGGCAGTCACGAATGTGTCTCCGTGGAATCCCACCAGCCACTCGTTATGGGCCTCGAACTTGACCTCGCCACCGGCCAGAGGCACAGAAACAAGTACTGAGTCCCACCGATCTTCGTCATACTCGATTCCGGTGTCGCCCGTGATGGCGCCATCCTCAATGAGTGTGCGTAGTTCATCGTTGGGGGCGTTGGTGTGGAAGTAGAGCCGCCCATCATGAAGGCGCAGATCCCCAGACCAGTCAATGGGAGGGAAGATACCCGGACCCGACACATCAGCGTAGGACGCGAGCAACTCGGTCTTGCCGTCCGAAAGGGCAGCGGAGAACAGGTACCAGTCATCGTAGTAGGCACCGTTACCCTGCGTTTCCAGCCAGTAGACGCGGTCGCCCTCCTCCACAATTGCGTAGAGGATCTGCCGCGAGAACTTGTCCTTCACGATCTTCTCGGTGTCATCAAACGGCGTGAACCCGTCACTGTCGAGCACCCCGATTCTGGATGGCGACTTAGCAGGCAAATCATCCTGGATACACCACGTGGCGTTTGTGCGTTGTGCGATAGCGCGTCCGTCAGATAGGTGCGCAAAAGGGATCTCATACTGAGTGCAGGTGGCGTTGAGGTCACCCGTGGTTTCATCAGGTCGGTTGGGGAACACGAACCCGGTCGGGGTTAAGGCGCTCGCGGGCAGTTCTGCGAACGCGGACAGATCAATTACGGTGACGTTGTCTGCACCAGCGGGTTTTCCGCTCAGTTGTAGTACGTCAAAGTAGGGCAGGGAAGATACTGCGGTTGCCGTGGAATCTACGGGTACGATCTCCGAAGCATCAGATGATGCGTCTGGTGTTGCGGTTGGGTTCGTTGACGGAGCTTGAACTATGCAGGATGCGAGTGAAAGAGTAAGGATGACGCTTGCAGCGATGGTATAGGTGGTTTTCACGCTAGTTCTTTGCAATCTCTTGAGTGTTTTATTGCAGGACGGTTTGAAGATACTCCTGTTTTAGATGCTTCCGCTTCCTACTGCAGGATGATCTTTTCATGTCATAACGTGCGAAAACGTTTCATCGCAGCAACCAAGAAGTTGCACCTATCGCGCGGCGCGACATTGCTTAGAATGGCGTTTCTTTACGTCGATAAACCTATACTTTTGGATAGATTTTTCGGTCTCAGCGTCATACTTTCGAATAGGCTGAGTGGAACCTAGCATGGAGGGCCTTGGAGATGATCGTAGGAATTGGGATTGATGTTGTGGACATTGATCGGTTCGCACAAACCCTGGAAGCGACGCCGCGGATGCTTGAGAAGTTGTTCCACGAACGGGAACGAGACATGCCGATAGAGTCTCTGGCGGCACGTTTCGCGGCGAAGGAAGCGATTGCTAAGGCCCTGGGTTCTCCCGGCGGCATGCTCTTCCACGATGCTGTGATAGAACGCCGCGCAGGTCATCCGCCGCAGGTTGAGGTGCACGGGACGGTTGCAGCGGTCGCTGCGGAAAAGGGTGTGCGTAACTTTCACCTGTCGCTCTCGCACGACGGTGGTGTCGCAACAGCGATGGTGATCGCGGAAGGCTAGCCCCGCACCTCTGTTGAGAGTGCACGGAAACGCACCCTTGTTGTAGATGCTGGTAGGTGAGGCTGAGGGAGAAACTGCAGGCTCGTCGCCAATAGTGGATCGCGCGAGTGGGCACAAGCCCACTCGCGGCAGGTCAGAAGTTAGACGTGACCTGCTGCTCGAACAACTCGATTGAACCAGTGTCGTACGCGGCATCCGCGAAGAACGTCACCGCATACGTCATGCCAAGCTTCTCAAGCTCCACAAGCTTCTCGGTGATCTGCTCAGGGGTGCCCACGAGCGGACCGTTCGCAAAATCGGCGCGTTCCTTGTCCGCGAACGAAGGAACAGTCTTCGCGTAGTGCGCGTGAATCCAATCGAGCTTGTCGGTCACATCCTTTTCGGACTCGCCGATCACAACGTTGAAGTTCGAGGAACGCGTGATCTTAGAGAAGTCACGGCCAAGATCCTCGCAGTGCCCGCGCAGCACGTTTGACTTGTGCACGAACTGCTCGGGACGCCCGTCAAAGTTGGTGTAATCCGCGTACTGAGCGGCAATACGCAGGGTCTTCTTCTCGCCGCCACCCGCAATCCAGAACGGAATACCGTCCTCTTGCAACGGCAGCGGGAAGTTCAGTGCACCATCCACCTGGTAGTAGCGGCCATTGAGAGTCGAGGTGCCCGTGGTGAATGCCTGACGCATGATCTCGACGCCCTCCTCGAGAGCGCGAAGCCGGTCACCAGCACCAGGGAAACCGTAACCGTACGCACGCCATTCGTGCTCATACCAGCCTGCGCCGATACCCATCTGCACGCGACCACCCGAAATGATGTCCGCGGTGGTTGCAACCTTCGCAAGATAAGCAGGGTTGCGGTACGCCATGCATGTGCACATCTGGCCAAGCTTGACCCGCTCGGTCACTGCGGCGTAGGCGTTGATGAGGCTCCACGCCTCGTGGGTTGCCTCATGCGTTGGCTCCGGCACCGTGTGGAAATGGTCGTACACCCAAATCGAATCGAACACGTCACCCTGGTCTGCCCGCTGGGCAAGCGATTTCATCACGTTCCAGTGTTCGCGAGGGTCGATTCCGGTCAGAGATTGGCGCCAACCTTGGGGCACAAAGATTCCAAATTTCATGTTTCTACCCTACGCCTTACGGCCGCTGCCGTGAGGCGTAGGGCCGCCATAAATTCCTCGACAACGAATCGTATGCGCGATAACAATACTCACAGCGAGTCCGTTGAGTGGTAACGCTGAAAACCGACATGGTGCTGCGGGGCGCCCACACCTGACGGAACCGCTAAGGACGTGAGAAAGTAGATATCAATGGAAGCTGTGGAGTTTCACGACCTCCTTGAACGAGCCTTCGATGAAACGATCAAGAAGGTCCTGCCGCACGCTACCTATGAGACTTCGCGCAACGGGTGGCGCATCTACTTTTCGGTGACTGTCAACGGCCATTCGGACTTCCGAATCGAGACGTCAATGCCGTTCACCCACCTAGACTTTCTGGGCGCGTGGACCCATATGGCCGAAGGCTATGATGATGAGCCCGACGAGTATGTAGAAGAATTTCCTGAGCAAGTTTCGGAGCTTCTCCATGTGGTCGCGGACTATTACTCAGGGAAGCTTGAGCTCAGTGGAGCGAGAACCCGGATCCTGAAACGTCCATGCCTGATCCTCACGGACTCAGACACTGGTCGGGCCCGTGTGTTTTACCGATTTTCTTCGGCCTGAACGGTGCCGAACTCTTGGAGTGGCTGGATAGGGTCGGGTTATGTGCAGGATGTTGAGGGACGAAATGAGCATGCAAGATGTCGTTCAAGAATGGACTGCTGCTGAGCACGAGCACTCGTTCAACAGAGGGAGCATTCCGGACATAGAGGACCTTACCGACCTGTTAATGGAACGCGATTTAGTATTTCCCACTATCAAGATCGTCTTCGGGTCCACGAACGAGCCGATGGTGATCTATCGATTCGTTGAACTCCTCGAAGACTGGTTGAAGGACTATTATGCTGACACGTTCTCTGAACAATGGCGTAGTGGGACAACTCAGCACGGTAATGACTCCGCCACATCAGGCAGCGTATCTCGCCGAGGTAGAGGTGAAAACGGTGTGTAGAGCATTCTATGCTCCACAGCACTCTTTGGATGTGAGAATGTCAGTCTGCCTGAACTGCTCGTAGACTGGGCGTTTTGTTGTTGGTTTAAGAGAGATGTGCACGGAGGAACGATGGGGTCGGGTCCGTTCGTAAGCGAGTTCAGCGAGGACTTTTATGTCCTAGGCATGGATTTTCCTTACTCGATTTCTTTCGAGCCAACCGCCGCGCAGTACCTGTATTTTCTGGCAGAGTATTGCAAAGACGCCCAACTAGTGCCGCACGAGTTGTGTGCTTTGGCGCTTGTGCGAACTAGTTATGTCAATGTCGACGAATTTGGTGATGCCCGCCCTGAAATAAGTTTTCAGTTAGCATTCAGGAAGAGTCGCCTAGATATCGGTGGTGGGCGAGGCTTCAATGCGATGGCGCCTACGTCAGCGGTGTTCGATGAAAGTGTGAGTATTCCACAGAAACTGGAGGTCAAGTCCGTGGAGAGTTACTCGGCGCAGGTGTTTATAGTCCGGAATAAACCAGGGAAGAAGCAGGACTCTCTGCCGAAGTTGTTTCGTGCTGCAGCTAAGTTTGTGGATGATAATGGCTTGGATTTCGATACCGTGGAGAGTGTGCGGTACGTGTATGGCTTTGACTCAAAGATGAGGGTGCTGCCGGAACTGCACATTACTGTTTTGATCCGGGAGGACGTGTCATGAAGGTTTTTCGACACGACAGGAGGCCACCGGTGCGCAGCACATCAGTAACTATTGGTGGGATGCATGACAGCCTTGCTGATTCATTGCGGCAGGCAGCGAACTATTCTGCACAGGTGAAACTTGATGCCGCGGCGCTCGGGACTGTGGAGATTGTGCGGGTTTCTGTTATGGAGCCTGGTCTGATGGGTGGGACCATAGAATTGTCGTACTCGCGGGCTGACAAGTCTTGAGCAGATCGAGCCACAGCGGAACTTTGCACGTTCACTCATGAACGTGAGACCGTTTTTGGGGCCGTGGGAGAGTTTACGAGCGTCCCAAGAATCCACCTGAACTGCGGTGAAACGATTTTATTGTGGAACCCCATTCAACACTTTGATCATCGAACGGATACGTAGAGATGAGCATGTGGTCCTTACATGATGTGTTAGACGGCAGTAGCCTGTTTTCGGTGGCTGAACTCCATAAGAAGGATGCGATCGATACCCTCGAACTTACGAGTGATCTAGGGTCCTTTGCACTTGTCGCGCCAACTGGGACCTTTACGCGGCAGCGTGGTGACGTCGCTGATCCCGCCAGACTCATGGTCGTCAGTGACGGGCGCTACGGCTTAGAAGTCGAGTTCAACACGCGGTCGTCAGTTCGTGCTTACCTAGAGTCGTGGTACGTGAATGATGCGGAGTCCGCCGCAGGGCAACAACTCGTTGACGGTGTGTGTGAGATAGAAACAGAAACCTTGGAACTCGTACTGGCACGAACACTTCCTACATATCGTGTCGGTTATAAGCCAGGAACCAGCACGTTTCAGGTAGACAATCGCAGGTTCGATATGCAGCGTAGTGGAGACCGCGCAGCGGTAGTTGACGTGCTCACGGATACGCCCATTTTCATTGGGGTGGTCTCTGATGATCTGGAGGATATCGTTGCTGCGTTTGAGGGAGCGATTGATGGTCGATGCCGAGGGTTATCGAGTTGAGCTATAGGTTGGTCACGTGGACGATCAGTGATTGCAGAGAATTACGCGGGGCGAGAGCGAGGCAGCCCGCGGTAGGCTCTGCGACCGGAGAATATCGTGGTCGGCGAGCTAAACCTGGTGTGCGCAAACTACGGCGCAGTAGTTTTGTCCAAGGATACTGGTCCAGCAGAGCAGAGTCGTGTTGCTCCACATTGCTCAGATACGGGAAGTTCATGTGATTACGGAAGAAGCACTGCGAGGTTTCGAAGAATTCCGTGCGCAGGTCCTGGGCAGTCTTCCGCCAAGCGTCCACGGGAGGGACTATGCGGTCTTTGATACCGGTGTCGAGTGGGTTTTGTACGGTGAACGTACTTCCTTGACCCTATACTTCGCGTGGATCAACGATTTTTGGAGTCTTGGGATTGTCCCGGAGATATTTCATCGAGAGTATGAGGATGGGCGTCCGCTGCAAGATATCCCTGAAGTTGTGAGCCTGCTCGAGAGATTCGATCTGGTCCCGCTTGTGGTGCGAGAGGAAAAGATCGCCGGGCTGTTGGCCTTGCGATTGGTGGAGGTTGGTGATCTAAGGTTTGAGGAGACGAAGCAACATAGGCTGCTGACTTAGCTGTTCCCACAGCAGACGCGCAAAACCATAAACCTCTATGGGCAAACCGACGTATAGGTGAGGCGCAGATGATTGGCTTCGATTCCATCCGGATCGGTGGGCGGGTGCCGAACGCTCTGGATATGCGTTACGGGAGTGAGTGGAAGTCGTGTGTGTTGGTTCCGAGCAGTGGGTTCGGGAGTTCCGCAATGCACTGAAGTGAGGATTTTTCAGACAAGCACCGCAGGATGCACATGCATAAGCTCGTGTAAGTGGATGATTTCGTACTAGTTAGGTGGACGTGATGAGGTGGGGTCGAACTGCATGGCACGATGATGAATTGATCGTGTCCAGCGAGCACTTTCTGTCGGACCAGTTTCCGATCCTCGCAGTATATGGATATTCCAAGGGATCATATGTTTTCCTTACGCATCATGAATGTGAATCTGACGAACCTCTGTTCGTACATTTTTCGTGTGCTGCGGATGTTGACGAGTCACTACGTACTGCTCCCCGTGTTAGGCGAGCCATATCGCTGCGAGTTGAGTTGCCAAATGGCGAACTCAGCAACTGGGTAACCTACCGGTGGATGAGTGATCGGAAGATTGATCGCTGGAAAACATCGGGCAGGCTAGATGAGGAATACGAGAAAATGCTTGTGTCGCTGATGTAGCCAAAGAAGGACATCGCTGAGTCAGGTTCTCTACGGCTCGTGTTTGACATTACGAAACTAGATGGTGAGAGTAATGTCGAGTTCACAACCGACCTCGTGGACTATCGGTTCCGGGCTGACCTGCTGGCGAAAAGGATTCGAAATGCTGATTGACGGAGCCCGACGGCCTCTAGGTAGGGTAGGGATCTCGTCGCAGGGTCCGACCAAAGGGAAGTTTATTCTGCTCTATCCGGAGCTCGTTGATGATGCGTGGACGCTCGTCCTTGAACCTCCGGTGAAAGACTTTAGCTTACAGGGGTATCTTTTCGGGGTTGACAACCTGATGGATGGCACCGAGCGCATTAACCATCTTTTGGAACGTTGGGGGATCCAGTGGCTGTCGGGAGGCGGGGAACCCGAAGTTGAAGAGCGGGTGTTCAACTTTCGTTGCACGCTCACAGTCCCGGATGGGCCGAATCCGTGGTGGGCTTAGGGGCTGAACCGCCTGTTGCGGAGCATGGAAGATTCAAGTGATGAGAGCGTAATGCCTATGTTCAGAGAGAAGCCACTCCTTTGGGCCGGGTTGATGATTGTCGCCTTGTATTTTGCGAGGAACTACCTCAATGGAGGATTCTCAGATTTTGCGTACCACTTTTGTCTATCGATATTTTCCTTCTGCCTGTATTTATGGTTGACTCGCCGATTGGTGCAGGTGGGTATTGAGGAAGCCGCAGATCCTGAAGCGCACGGTTCTTCATCGGCCAGGGTGCCTTCCCGCAACGAAACTCAGATCCGAGTTCCAGCCAGCGTTGCCGGATATCTTGAGGGCAAGAACGATCAACTACCCAGATCTGAGAAATCTGCCCTCCGCACGTGGTGGAGCGCTTTAGGTAGCGACAGAAAGATAATTGCTTGGACGCTGCTCGTGTTTGGTGTGGCTGCTGTTCTGAGCGAGGTTTTTCTGGAGGCGGGATACCTCGTGTCCTTCCTCGGAGTGCTTGCAGGCGGCCTTGTTTTTCTTGCCGTTGTTCTCTGGCAGGACAGGCTCGTGAAGGGCCAAGCAAACCAGCGCGGGGCCAGCTAGACCCGCGTAAGCAATAGCGATGAGGGATGATTGATCCATGAGGTTCGCGTATACGCCGCAGCAGATCAGGGACGCCGAGCGGCCATTGTTGGAGGCCGGCGAGCCGCTGATGGCGCGTGCGGCGTTCGCGCTCTACCAGCATGTCGTGCGGGCGCTGCGTTCAAGGGTCGAACGGGGCGGACGCGTTGTGGTGCTGGTTGGTCCGGGTAACAACGGCGGCGATGCACTGTTTGCCGCAGCACTGCTGGCCAAACGGCCTATCGAGGTGACGGTCGTACTCCTCGGGGAACGCGTCCACGAGGTTGGTTTGTCCGCAGTACGGTCCTCACAGGCTCGTATTGTCTCGTGCAGTAGCACCGAGATTACCGACGATCTGGTTGCGTTCATTCGGTCAGCGGACACCCTCGTGGATGGCTTGTTGGGTATCGGAGCCGTTGGCGCGCCGCGCGGAAACGCCGGGAAACTTCTTCGTAGGCTTGCCCTCAACACACCACGCGCATCCGGTGCTCACCAAACCGGCAGCGTTGCCAGAACTATCAATATCGACCGAATCGACGAGTCTGACCGACCCACCGTCATCGCAGTGGATGTGCCCTCCGGGGTTAACTGCGCGACCGGACAGGTCCAAGACCGAAACTCGATCTTGGCCGCAGACCTTACCGTAACGTTTGGGGCGCTCAAAGTTGGACTCGTCGCGGCACCGGGCTGTTTCTATGCGGGAACAATCGAAACCGTAGACATCGGACTCGAACTGCTGGGCCCCACAAGCATCTCTGGAATGGGGGATGGGGCTGGGACTGACCGGCTCGTCGGCAATGAGATTCCCATCCGTGAGTTGGAAGCCAGCGATTTCCGCAGCGACCCGCTGCTGCGGGAACTCGTAGAGCGGCCCGCGCCCGACGCGCACAAGTACACGCGCGGAGTGGCCGCAGTGTTGTCGGGGACCGCACGGTTCCCTGGGGCGGGAGTGCTCGCCACGAGCGCGGCACTGCATTCAGGGCTTGGAATGATCCGATACCTCGGAGCGGCTGCGGTCGCGGAACGCGTGACCGCAGCGATGCCGGAAATCGTGACGGTTCCGGGGCGCGTGCAGGCGTGGACCGTGGGGTCCGGGTACGAACCAGGCGACGCAACGCGGCGCGCAGTGCTCGAAGTGCTCGGACAGCCCGAAGCCGCAGTCATCGACGCAGGAGCCATCGCGAGCCTCACCTACGAGGACACCACCTCGCTGCACGCGCGCCACATTCTGACCCCGCACGCGGGCGAACTCGCTGTGCTGCTCACTCGGCTCGGCACACCTGCCAGCCGCACCGACGTCGAAGACAACCTGCTGTCTGTCACCCGCACAGCGCACGAACTGACCGGCGCAACCATCGTGGCCAAAGGGCCAGCAACCGTCATCGCGGGTAGGAACGGAACCTACATCCAAAACGACGGGACCCCGCGACTCGCAACTGCAGGGTCGGGTGACGTGCTCGCGGGAATCCTCGTGGCCGCTGCGGCACGGGTCGTTGCGGAAGTAGAGCAAACTTCGGGTGGCGACGTATCCGCGAACGATCACATCGACTGGGCAAAGATCGCAGCCGCAGGCGTCATGCTGCACGGACTCGCCGGTCGCTTGGCGGCGGGGGAGTTGTTGGGTGACTCGGGTTCCCGCCCGTTCAGCGCAAGCCAGGTGGCGCTTGCTGTCCCGGGCGTACACGCATATCTGGCGGGCGACCGATGACCGCTCACACGGACCGGGCGCAGCAGGTCGAACTCCGGGAGGACCACGCCGCGCAGTTCCTTGCCTCACGCATCGTGGAACGCATTGACGGGCAAAACACGACGACACGGTTGGACTTTGGCGCGGCCATAGCAGGGCTGGTCAGCCGCAGCTCTGACAGTGCGGGGGAGTCGCGTGGCGACGATACGGCTGGGCAAGCGAGCACCGAACGATTGCTTGTCGGGATTGTCGGCGCCCCTGGCGCCGGGAAATCGACTATAACTGCGGCAGTTGCCGAACTCCTCAGCGCTCGCGGGATCGATACCGCGATCCTGCCGATGGACGGATTCCACCTGTCCAATGTGCAACTTGGGAGGCTCGGGCTCAGTCAGGTGAAAGGTGCTCCGCAGACCTTTGACGCTGCGGGATTCGTGGGGTTGCTACGGCGGATTGTGCAGGGGCATCAGGACGTGTATGTGCCCGTGTTTCACCGTGAGATCGAAGAATCCTATGCGGCGGATGGGGTTGTGAGCGTTGCGGCGCAGGTGGTCCTGATCGAGGGAAACTACCTGCTGCTTGATGACTGGGGTTTTGAGCCGGTGCGGTCGCTGCTCAGCGAAAGTTGGTATCTCGCACCAGATGAACAAGTGCGTATCGATCGTCTCGTGCTGCGACACGTGCACCATGGGCGCAGTCCACAGGACGCGATCGAGTGGGCGCTTGGAACAGATCAACGTAATGCCGAACTCATAGCGGCTTCGTGTGATCGCGCTGATCTGATCGTGCACCTAACCTAACTGCTCGTGGCTAGGACCTTGGTTGGGGTTACCGACATGGTGATTTTCCGGGATCAACAACCAAGGAAAAGGACCTTAATTCCGGAAAATCACCATACGGTTTTCCGAAAGTCTGGTGAAAGTTCTGTGGGAGGTGCACTGCGGCGAGGTCTCCGAAACAACCTCGGTGAGAGAATGGGACGGTGACGACACCAGACCCCGCACAAAACACCCGTCCGCACTTTGACTACTACACCGGTCGAGCCGTTGTGAACCTCGCCGCGATCAGGCATAACGTCGCGCTCATGCGGGAGAAGGTGCGCAGCCATTCGCCGCACACCCAGATCATGGCGGTGGTGAAGGGCGGCGCGTACGGGCACGGGTTGATCGAGTCGGCACGGGCGAGCGCACAGGGTGGTGCAACCTGGTTCGGAACCGCTCAGGCAAGCGAAGCCCTCGAACTACGAAGAGCTGGATTCGATCAGCGGATTTTGACCTGGCTGCACACGCCAGGGATTGATTTTGCGGAACTCATCAGGCATGACATTGACATTTCTGTAGCCGGACCCTGGGCTGTCTCCGCCGTGCGTGACGCTGCCCGCGAGGTAGGGAAGCCCGCGCGTGTGCATCTCAAGGTTGATACGGGACTGGGGCGGAACGGTGTGACCCTCGCAGACCTGGACCAGATGCTCGTTCCGCTCATTGCGGCGCAGGACGAGGGGACACTTGAGTTCGTTGGAATCTGGTCGCACTTTGCGTTCGCGGATGAACCCGAAAACCCCACGGTGTTGGCGCAGGCGGAAACGTTTAAGCAGGCGATAGCCCAGGCAGAGGCGGCTGGTGCTCATCTTGAGGTTCGCCACCTCGCAAACTCTGCGGCAACCCTGCTCAACCCGAGCGTCTACTACGACCTGGTACGTCCGGGACTCTCCGTGTATGGACTGTCTCCCGCGCCCCAGATCGGGGATGCCGCGCACTTCGGTCTCATCCCAGCGATGACCCTGGAAGCCGACATCGCCACCGTCAAGAAACTGCCTGCAGGGCACGGAGTCTCCTACAGCCACCAGTACCACACCGAAGAGGACACACGAATCGGTGTTGTGCCGTTGGGGTATGCGGATGGCATCTTCCGTCACGCGTCGGGCACCGCTGATCGCGGCGGACTGGGCGCTCCGATTCAGATCGGTGACCAGCGAGTTTCCATTGCTGGACGGGTATGCATGGATCAGTTCGTGGTCGATCTTGGACCCGATACGAGAACGGTCCCCGGGGATACCGCCATCCTCTTCGGTGATCCCGCCACCGGCGTTCCAGGCGCAGAAGACTGGGCCGTTGCCGCCGGAACGATTTCCTATGAGATTGTCACTCGCGTGGGTGAGCGTGTCCCGCGGGTCTACATTGACGACGAACCGGTCTAGTTAGTCCTCCACTTCACCTCCCAGCCCACGCGCGCTGGGAGGTGAGGCGCTCGGCGACGCGCCGGACTCGTCGACAATCCAACACTGCTGCGCTCGCTGCGACGTTTGTCCCCCGAAAACCGATGGGACATAATTCGTCCAAGCACACAGGAAAAGTAGGTGTAGTTGGGCTGTTTTGGCCCCATCGACTGTTTGAGGCCCAAACAGGGCTGGGCTGAGTAACCAGACTCAACCGCGCTGGGAAGCGGGGTATGGGACGACGCGCCGGACTCGTCGGCAATCTAACACTGCCGTGTCAGTTGCCACCGGAAAATAAGAGGATAATGGACCCGTGGTAAACGTTTTGACTTTCTCCGCGCAACTGACGCAGGCGGAACAGACTCGTGCATTCGGCGAGGCGCTCGCAACCATGCTGCGGGCAGGAGACCTGGTCATGCTGACCGGTGACCTTGGTGCCGGCAAAACCACCCTCACACAGGGCCTCGGTAAGGGGCTTGGCGTGCGTGGACAGGTGGCATCGCCGACCTTCATCATCGCGCGGGAACACCCCTCACTGGCTGATGGGCCTGCACTCGTGCACGTTGATGCGTATCGGCTCGGGTCACTCGACGAAGTGGACGCGCTTGACCTGGACTCCTCGCTCGAAGAGGCCGTCACCGTCGTGGAATGGGGCACCGGCCTGGTTGAGGGTATCGCCGATGACCGCATCGAGATCACCCTGAACCGCCCGCACGGCGGCCTGGACACGACCGACCTCGAAACCGCCGAAGCTGAGACCGGGGTGCGCGAACTGACCTTGAGCGCGCACGGCGCACGGTGGGCTGAGGCCGACTTCGGCTCGCTCCCAGGCCTCATCCGTGCCTAGTGGCCTGGCAGTACATTAACGTTCGTATCCCTTTGCCCCAAGCATCATCCCAACCACGACAGGAACTCGAGTAATGACCGTTCTGATCGTAGACACCTCTGCCGCCGTGTCGGCAGCGCTCCTGAGCGATGACGGCACCGAACGTGCCAGCCGCACTATCCGTGAGCAGCGCCGCCATGCCGAACTGTTGACCCCGCTCGTGGCGGAACTGTTGGCGGAGGCAGGGCTGGACTCGTCGGACGTGACGGAAGTTGTGAGTGGCACCGGTCCGGCTCCGTTCACTGGTCTACGCGTGGGACTCGTGACCGCCCGGACGTTCGCGTTCGGTGTGGGTACGCAGGCGTTGGGCGTGTGCTCGTTGGATGCGCTCGCGGCGCAGGCTGCTGCCCGCTATTCGTTGGATGAGGGTGCCGAGGTGCTTGTGGTGACGGATGCCCGCCGGCGCGAGGTCTACTACGCCCGCTACCAAGTTGGCCGGTTGGATGCGTTTGGCGCGGTTGAAGTCACCGCTGTCGCTGGTCCGGAGGTTGCGTCCGCTGCCGATGTGGTTGCGCAAGGCCTTGCCGAGGGTGCGATCGTGGTCGGTGAAGGTGCGACGCTCTATGCTTCCGTGTTTGAGGGCAGCGACGTCCGCACAGACATCGAGGTTCCGTCTCCCGTCACGCTTGGTCGTCTGGCCCTGGCCCGTGCGGCGCGCGGCGAAGATCAACCCACGACTCCGCTCTATCTGCGCCGCCCAGACGCGCAAGTGCCCACGAGCCGCAAGCGGGCGCTCGGATGACAGTCGTCTCTCGCGATCAGGTCACCCTGCGCGCCATGCGCAGCGGCGATCTGCCGCGCGTGGCCGCGCTTGAGGTCGAACTCTTCGGTGTCGGCGCGTGGAGTCCTGCAATGTTGGAGGGTGAGTTTGCCGGGCCGGGTTGGTATGTCGTCGCCACTGCGCCGGGAACCATTCCGGGTGCTGAACTCGTGGTTGGCTATGCTGGCCTGCAGTGCGACGGTGAAACCGCCGACATCACCACGATTGGCGTTGCACCACAGGCGCAACGCCTTGGGATTGGCTCGATGCTTCTTGAAGCGCTGCATGAACGCGCTCGTTCACTGGGTGCCAGTGCGGTTTTCCTTGAAGTTGCCGTCACGAACTCCGCTGCCATCTCGCTTTACGAACGTTACGGATATGAGCGGCTTGGCGTGCGCAAACGTTATTATCAGCCGGAAAATCTCGACGCATACACGATGCGCCTGACCCTGGAAAGCTAGGTATGTCAGAAACTTACAGTCGCATTTTTATCACTGCGAGCGAGCTCGCCGAGTTGATCTTTGATGAGCCTGCCGGGTTGGGTTCTGCTGGTTCATCGGGGGTGGCTGCGATGCAGCCGCTCATTGCCGACGATACCCAGCTTCGGGTACTCGACGTGCGCTGGCAGTTGGGCCGCTCCGATGGAAGTGCGCAGCACATGGAAGCGCATATTCCCGGTGCCGTGTATGTGGATCTTGAAACAGAACTTGCTGTAGCGCATGGTGACGGGCACGCTGGCGTTCTTGTCTCCGAGGGCGGGCGGCATCCACTTCCCGCACGTGAAGACTTCACCCGTGCGGTGCGGAGCTGGGGTATCAGCGATTCCTCGACTGTGGTCGTATACGACGCCGTCGGTGGTACCTCTGCGGCCAGAGCCTGGTGGATGTTACGCAACGCAGGGCTTGCCGATGTGCGCATCCTAGATGGTGGGCTGCCTGCCTGGACAGCCGCAGGGTATGCGGTCGAAGCCGGGGACGTGCAGATTGCCGCCTCCGATATCGTGCTTGGCGAGGGACACATGCCAACCATCACGATCGACCAAGCTGCAGCTTGGCCCGAAGAGGGAATCCTGATCGACGCGCGCGCCGCCGAACGTTACCGAGGTGAGGTTGAACCCGTTGACCCGCGAGCTGGCCACATCCCCGGTGCCATTAGCGTCCCTACGTTTTCGCACCTGGGCGAGGCTGGGATGCTGCGTTCCACCACGGAACTGATCGAGGCTTTTGAAGAAGCCGGGGTGATTGACCCGCAGGTTCAGGACGGGTGCGGTGGGGCTGTTTCGATTGATGTTCCAGTTGCCGTGTACTGCGGTTCAGGCGTGACAGCCTCGCACGAGATTGCTGTTCTCGCATCACTGGGAATCGAGGCCTCACTCTTCCCGGGGTCGTGGTCGCAATGGTCAAACAACCCTGAGCGGCCCGTTGCCACCGGAACGGATGAGTTCGATGAAGACTACACCGGCTGACAAAACTACACTTGTTACGGACAAAGTAGTGCAGCGGAGGGTAGGGGTTTCGCGGAGCAAACCCTACCGAAGCGTAATGAATGTAGTTCGTAACTAACAAGCAAAACTGCACACGTACGGATATAAAGGAGAAGCCCACACGGGCTAGGGGCACATGTCTGAACCACTCATTCTTGGAATCGAAAGTTCCTGCGACGAGACCGGTGTTGCACTGGTCCGTGGAAATGAACTGCTGTTCGATGCGGTTGCCTCATCAATGGATGAGCACTCGCGCTTCGGCGGGATCATTCCCGAAATCGCGTCGCGGGCACACCTTGAATCCATGGTGCCAACGTTGCAGCGTGCGTTGAGCGAGGCAGATGTTGACCTCAGCGATGTGGACGCGGTTGCCGTAACTGCAGGTCCGGGTCTGGTTGGCCCTCTGACCATCGGTGCCTCGGCGGCGAAAGCCCTGTCGCTCGCGATCAACAAGCCACTCTACGGCGTGAACCACGTGGTGGGACACGCGGCTGTGGACAAACTCGTGCACGGAGATTTCCCGCAGCGCTTCATGGCTCTGGTAGTTTCCGGCGGACACTCGTCGCTGCTGCTCGTGGATGATATCGCCACAGCGGTGAACGAACTCGGATCAACGTTGGACGACGCCGCAGGTGAGGCCTTTGACAAGGTGGGGCGCTTGCTCGATCTGCCATACCCGGGCGGTCCGCACATTGACCGTCTGGCTCGCGAAGGCAACCGCGACGCAATCCGCTTCCCACGTGCCCTGACCTCGAAAAAGGATCAGGAGAAGCACATGTACGATTTCTCGTTCTCAGGTTTAAAAACCTCGGTCGCACGCTGGGTTGAAACCCGACAGGACCAAGGGCTCGATATCCCGCTCAACGATGTGGCAGCATCCTTCGCCTACGCTGTTGCGGATGTCTTGACCGCAAAAACCATCGCAGCCTGTGAACTCCACGGCGTGGACACCCTCGTGGTTGGCGGCGGTTTCTCGGCCAACTCGCAACTTCGCGACCTGGCGGCGCAGCGTTGCGCCGAGCACGGCATCACTCTGCGTATTCCACCGATTCGCTACTGCACGGACAACGGCGCAATGATTGCGGCGCTCGGCTCCTCGCTCGTGGCTGCCGGTGTTGAGCCATCGAATTATGACATTCCAGTGGACTCGTCAATGCCGCTGACGGTCACTCACGTATAGGACGGTCGTCCTCTTCTGCATGAACGGGGCCCAACCTGATGTACAGGTTGGGCCCCGTTTATTGTCGGCGGAACACGAATTGTGCTGATCAGCTGCTCCCACCGTGAACTTGTATCTACCAGCTTGATTTTGTGATGCCGGGAAGTTCGCCTCGGTGCGCTAGATCGCGGAAGTTGATTCGGGAGAGTCCGAACTTACGCAGATGAGCGCGAGGCCGACCATCAATCTGATCCCGGTTTCGCAGACGCGTTGGGCTGGCGTCTCGGGGGAGTGCTGCGAGCGTTGCGTACGCCTGCTGGCGTTCCTGTGGTGTTGATGCGGTACGAGCTTTTTCCTTGAGTTCAGCTCGCAGTGGTGCGTACCGGGCAACGGTTTCCTCGCGGCGTTTTTGTGCTGCGATCTTTGACTTCTTTGCCATCAGCGAGTCTCCTTAAACTCAACGTGATGTTGCGCAACCGGATCATATTTGCGCAGTACGAGGCGGTCCGGGGTGTTGCGCCGATTCTTGCGGGTGACGTAGGTGTACCCGGTCCCTGCGGTCGATTGCAGTTTGATGATCGGGCGAATGTCTTGGCCCTTAGCCATCAGAGTTTCCTCCCACGCTGTTGGATTTCGGTAACGACAGCGTCGATTCCACGTTTGTCGATGACCTTTATTCCGCGCGCGCTGACATTGAGCGTGACGTGCCGGGCCAAACTCGGCACCCAATACCGTTTGCGCTGGACATTGACGTTGAAGCGGCGTTTGGTGCGCCGGTGTGAGTGGGAGATGCTGTGCCCAAACCCTGGTTGGGCACCTGTGACATCGCAGATGCGTGACATGCTCACCTTTCTGTATATAATGGGAATCGTTATCAATAACCTTAGCAGAGGAAACGATGAAAAAGAACATCCATCCCGACTATCACCATGTGGTCTTCCGCGACAAAGCCGGTGGGCTCTTACTGCTCACCCGGTCAACAGCGACCTCGCAGGAAAAAATCGAGTACGAAGGCGAAATCTATCCGCTCATCGACGTCAACATCTCCAGCGCAAGCCACCCATTCTGGACTGGGAACGCACGCGTTGTTGATGCTGAAGGACGGATTGAAAAGTTCAAGCGCCGCTACGGAGCATCTAACCGCACCACATCACCCGCGGCACCGAACGGTGAAGCAGAGACACAGGACGGTGTTGCAGATTGAGCACCCAAGTTTCGCTCATTCTGGTGACCGGTGTGCGACCAGAGCCCATGGCCGCAGCGACCGTCTCCATGCAGTGGGACATTCCAAGGGTTGTTGCCCTCACCCACCACATTGACGTTGAAGCGGCTCGGCTGACGCGTACCGTCAGCGACGCATCCGGACTCCTAGAGAACGTCATCGTGGATCTGGAACATGCCTGTGTAAGTTGCGCGATCAGGGAGGACATCATTCCGACCGTTCAACGCCTCGCGGAAAGCGGTCGATGGGGCACGATCATTGTGAATCTGCCCGTGGGTGCCGAGGCCGTGCAGATCTGTCGGGTGATCGCATGGGACAAACATCTAGAACAACAGGTCAAAGTATCCTGTGTTGTCGCCGCCATCAGTGCACAACATTCACTAGAAGACTTACGCGGTGAAGAACTACTCATCGAACGCGGCCAGCACAGCGCCTCAGATGACTATCGTGGCGTTGCAGAAGTCCAATGCGCACTCGTGGAACACGCAGATCTTATCGTTGCAGATGGATCGCTGGCCCTGCTCCAGCCTGCCACGCAACTCATCACGAGCCTCGCACGACCAAAGATCCCACTCGTCGAGGGAGCGGAGAGCATGCCGATTCGCCTGCTCACGCAAGGACTGCACGACCATGAGGCTTCTGAACGGTGGATCGCCGAGGTCCGCCGTGAGCGATCCCTCGAAGTGGACAACGCCGACGTGTGGGTATTGGACTTCTCCTCACCATTCCCATTCCATCCCGGGCGACTACTCGAACGAATCGAGGAACTGGGATCACACCAAGCGCGGGCACGCGGCTGCTTCTGGGTGCCCACCCGCCCAGATCTCGTATGCCGTTGGGAGGGCGCGGGAGGTCAGCTCTCCATCGGGACGTGCGCACACTGGGGCAGCGGCGAGAAACTGTCCCGGATCGTCGTGACAGGAGTTGGGGACGGTCGTGACGAACTGCGTCGGGCCTTCGAATCCGTGCTCATCACAGAGTACGAAGCCGTTACTCGTGGAATGCGTTGGAACGATCCATACGATGGCCTTGAACCATGGCTTGGCGAGATTTCGGAGGCCCACTAGGCCGAAAACAGCTTGCGAATTCTGTACAACACAGTTTAAGAGGGTTGCACACATTGCCCACCCGCAATAGATAGGAAAGAACATGAAGGTACGAAACTCACTTAAGTCACTCAAGAATCAGCCCGGCTCGCAAATCGTGCGGCGTCGCGGGCGAGTGTTCGTGATCAACAAGAAGAACCCGAGGCTCAAAGCGCGCCAAGGGTGACACTAGACGTAAGAAATCGAGGGGTATGGCGAGTTTGGCACGCTATGGCAATGGGATAAAAGTCCTCTGCAACTCGCCAGACGAGCCAGCTACATAATCTGCACTTCTAATCAGTTCTATGTACTTACCGTCCTCGCTGGGGCGCGCCTCAGCGTCCTCTACAACGGTCATAAGACCCTTGTGTGTTGTCAGATTCAAAACGTAGATACCCATAGTGCTGGTGTATTCGGTAGCATACGCATCAAAACGGCTGTGCACCCACAGGACGTGATCGCCTACCACCTGGGTCGGTATGTAATAGTTACCTTCACTGTTGCTGGGGTTTGCTGCATCACGCACGACCGTGAGCGTATCGGAGCCTTTCCGCGCGATGACAAGGTTCGGGCCCACGGAAATTGTGAGCGTTGAGCCTTGTAAGCGTGGTGTCCCGATCAGATCTGCATAGTGCGGCATATAGTCGGTCTGCCACTTTACGGAGAAGGCTTCCTCAAACGCTCCAGCTTCATTCGGTGCTACTGCGGTGTAGTGGGTTGTGTCTGCGGTTAGTAGGAGGGCTTCTTCATTGTCACTAGCGTCGATCACGGGATCTATGTCTTTGCGCAGGTCGGTTCCATCCACCTTGACGGAGAACAGAACATCCACAAGGCCGCCTCCGTCGGACGACTCAGGCCCTTCTCGCCAGATCAAGTCGTCGGGTGACCGCTCCGTAGATACGATGAAGAACACCCTGTCATCTATCACCAAAGTCCAGTGTGGTGCATAGTCGGGCGGGGTGTTCCCACCTTCTGGTAACGGATCGCTACTCTTGGCTAAAAGAGTGGTCTCGCGGGTTGCTAGGTTGCCTGCGAACATGAGCCATTCAGTTAATTGCTCGGTGTGATGGTGTGAGATCGTCCATATCGCTAGTTCATCGGTTACCCCGATGGGATTGACCATGTGGGTGTCAGCATCGTTGAGAGCCGCCTTGTAGCCGATGAACTCTTTGAATACGCCGTCAACTAGGACTCCGGGCGTGTCCGTTCCACCGATGGAGCCAGTGCATGCGGCTTCGTTTTGCTGGACTGCAAACACGGCGTTTCCGAACGGCTGATACTGGCGTCCACCCGTGCAGTCGTCGCCTCCCTGACCCCAATAGTCTTCTCCGTAGAGTTCTTCCCAGGAGGCGAACTCGTTGGGGAACCTGTCAAGGTTGCGTACCTTCTCGAATCTTCTGGTTGATACTTCGGTGACTTTGTACTCGGCCGCTGGCTTGCCAAAAAATGTGTATCCGAGAAGTTCTTTGGGTAGTTCGTCGCTGACTACAGCGTCTTCTGGGGGAGTGTCGTGCGGTGAGGAAACTGGGCTTTGCGTAGGAGATTGCGTGGGCGTAACTACTACCGGGTTTGCAGTACATGAACCAAGCACGCCGATCAATAGCGCACTGAACACCACGGGTGTTAGTGTGCGTACTTGCTTCATTGGTGACTTCCTCGGTGATTGGTGGTGCTGGACTAGGGGAGAGGTATGTAGCCCTGGCGATATAACGGGTTCCCGTTTTGGTCCTCGTCGGCGGGGAACTGGACGCGAAGTGAGCCGTTTTCTAGTGCTGAAGAGCCCGGCATATCGTTGACGAGGGTCATGACGCCTCGGTAGTTGGTGCGGTTGAGTGCGTAAATGCCGGTCACCTCGTTATCCCAGTGGTAGTACGCCCACACGAGATAGTCTTCCAAGACCAACGGTTCGTGGTGGTAACCGGTGATTCCGTTGCTGACATCGATACCGCTGTCGACGATAGTTAGGTTCCGGTCGGCTTCTTGCGCCACAACGATGTATTTTCCGGTGAGGAGCACGATCCTTCCGTTATCGTATTCGCTCCAGTAGGCGATTTCGCTAGGGTATGGCCGATGTTCGGTGTTCCATCCGAATGAGCAGATCTCTGTGAATGCGCCGGTGCCTGTTCGTTGGAGTAGGGCATAGGTATCTTTCCCCGCAGCGACGATGAGGGGTTTCTGCGGGTTGTTGTAGGGGTCGAAGAAGAGGATCGGGTCGAGTTCCTTGCGTGCATCAGTTCCGTCGAGCCGGATCGAGAAGAGTGCTTCGGTGATAGCGTCACCGGCTTCGGCATATCCGCCAGATGTACCCATGTACGCCCAGCGCAGATCCGTGTCTTGCGGCATGGTGAACAACGTGAACACGAATCGCCCGTCAGCGATAGTCCCAGAATATGGTGGGAAGACATAAGCAGGATCGGAACTCTGTTCAAATATGGGGTCGCTGTTGTTGCCAAGGTAGCTAGTTGTGAGGGTCTGCAGGTCGGTTGAGAACAGGAACCAAACCGCATCGGCGCTCTCATCGATGGGAGTCAGGTACCAAACAACTGTGTGTTCCTCGGCAGTAACCGTAACTACGTCCCAGTCTTTTGAAGTGTCGATGTACTCCTCGTATCCGGCCAACGGGGTGAACACGTTGTTTCGTAGTATCCCGGGAATCGTTGTTCCGCTGCCCGCTCCCGCGCAGTCGGGGCCTTCGACTGCCACCGCGAAGTCAAGTTCCCTCACGAGGCGGTATACGGATCCGCCTTGGCATTCGCTCGGGTACTCGACATGTTCAGACTCGTACGCGGATTCTTCGCGGTATGGTTCTGGTGCGCTCAGAGTGGAATCGAAGGAAACGAAGCGTTCGAATAGCCGCGGTGTAACCACGTTGACGGTGTATTCCGCCGCGGGTTCTCCAAAGAACGTGAAGTCTTGTAATTCGGCAGGCAGTTCATTTCCGTAGATGGCGTTCTCAGATGAACGGGCTGGTAACGGTGTGGAACTGGGGACAGCGGGGTTGGGCTGGTTAGGCGATACGGTGGGCGGCGTGCAACTCGTGGTGAGGAATACGCACGCAAGAAGCAGTACGCGTAGGGTCCTTCGCTCCACTGCGCACCTCCCTTGTGAGTCCGCCGCTAGGGGAGAGAGATGTGGGTCTCGAGGTATTTTCCCTCCACCTCATACATGAATTTATACAGGTCAACCGTAAATTTCTCGGAAGCCACTCTGAGATCGTGCGGGCTTCCTTCAACTAGTGTCATAACACCGGCCAGAGTTTCACGGTTGAGCGCATATATCCCGGAATACTGGGAGTTGTAGGGAACGTAATTCCACAGCAGGTGTGTATCGGTGAGCAGCGGCGTGGGGGAATAGTTTCCTGATTCGGACCCTGGAACGGAATTCATCTCGATGACAGTGATTGTTTGCGTCTGCTCATCAACAAGGATCAGCCCGGCGTCAACCGCGATGAGGAGTCGTCCGTCAATCATGCCTGCCCAGTTGTACTCGACCCTCTGGGGTAGGTATGTGGAGGACTCAGTATTGGTGTAGACGGGATTGTATTGGCTGATGCCGGTTCGGCGTAGGAGGGTCACCTGTCCCTCTTCGCGTGTGGCAAACAGCGGTTCATCGCGTTGAGTCCAGCGCTGGGGTGCTGCATCGAAGAGTTCGACGGCAGGGTTGGTTCCATCGAGGCCGATTGAGATGACTCCAATGCCGTACTCGGAGTTCTGAGCGTGGGCGCTCATAAACGTGGGGAGGATGAGCGTGTCATTATCCACCCATCCGCCAAGGTTGATGGTGTGGTTGATGTAGTAGTTTTCGGGGTCGATGTTCGTAAGGTCTTCGAAACTCACTGCTTTGTGCATCGTCATGGTGTCTGCACGTGCGTACACGAGTTCGGTCCACAGGATGCTGTCCCCAGATATGTTGGCATAGTCCAGCAGGACGCCATCTTCGGTGTAGCTCAGAGGAATTACGTTGATGCGACTTTGAGGGGATTGTGGTGGGTCGGGCGTGTATCCGGTGAACGGGATGAACCTGTCGCCGTCCAGCACGCCCGGGGTAGACTCCTTCGGCGCATCGGGGTCGCAGGATCCGCCCGGGGTGCGCAGAGCAAAGTCGGTGTCGGGTCCAATGAGTTGATCCTCCAGGTCGCTGCACCATGGGCTCTGAATGACCGGGCGTTGCGTGCTTGTGAGTCGAGGATCGTCTGGCTTGATTCGCTCGAACGTGGAGGATGGGACGACGGTGACCTCGAAGTCACTGATGGGGCGGTCAAAGAATCGTGCGTGTTGTAGGGCCGTAGGTACCTCGTGGCTGATGGACGTGTTGATGACCGGCAGGTCCGAGGCGGTGTTCGATGCAGCAGGAGCGGGCGCGCTCGCAGGTGGTGACGTGCAGGCAGACACGGCGAGCAGGGCGCACAAAACTATTGCTGCTGCTTTCCGACGATTCCTCACGTCCTGGGGCCTTCCTTACGTCAGTGGGCGGGCACCTTTGCCGGGGTATGCCTGCGGCGTACCCCGCTACGCACCGCTGAGGCGATTCGCTAGAGCGGCTTACCTTCGCGGAACTCCTTGACCAGGTGGGAGACAACCTGACCTAGATCGCCACCGTTGCGCCGAGCGACGGCGCGTTGGCGCTGGTAAGAGGCGCCCTTACGCAGAATCACCCGCACATAGTCGAGTTCGGTTTCACAGCCCAACCGCGCAGCGGTGGGCTCCAGCTCCCGAAGCAACCGAAGCAGATCGTCGCTGACTAGGTCTTCGCGACCAGACTCGTCGAGAATCAAAATGGCATCCATGCCGTAACGCGCGGACCGCCACTTGTTCTCTTGAACAAACCACGGCTGCATGTGTGGGAGTGGCTTGCCCTCATCGAGCAGTGTGGAGAAGTGTTCGACGAGGCACTGTGTGAGCGCGGCAAGCGCGAGCACCTCGGTCAGGTTGGATGCTCCGTCTGCGATGCGCGCCTCAATTGTGCCGTAGTGCGGTGATGGGCGGACATCCCAGCGAATCTCGTTGAATTCGTCGATCACGCCGACCTTGACCATGTCATCGACATACTGTTCGAGTTCGGACCACTCATCAAAGTTGGTGGGGAGACCTGCCGTCGGAAGTTGCTGGAACATGAGTGCACGGTTTGAGGCGTAGGCAGTGTCCTTGCCGCCCCAGAACGGGGAGGACGCTGACAGTGACTGGATGTGTCCGAGATAGCTGAGCAGCGCACGTGAAATGGGTAGAACCTTGTTCCGGTCCTCCACGCCAACGTGCACGTGGATGCCGTAGATCAGCATCTGTCGGCCCCACCACTGGGTCCGGTCGATGAGCGTCGCGTAGCGTTCCTTGTCCGTGACCTTCTGGTTGTTCCAGCGTGCAAACGGGTGGGTGCCCGCACACATCAACTCAACTCGTAGGGGATCGGCAAGGGTGTGCAGAAGTTCAATTGAGCGTTGCAGGTCTTCGCCCGCCTCGGCCACGGTGTTGCACACTCCTGTCACGATCTCGACGGTGTTGAGCAGCAGTTCTTGCCGCACGTGTGGGTGTTGCGAGCCGTCTGGGGACACCGCATCCAGGATCGTCTGAGCAACCTGCCGTAGGTCGCCTGAGTCCTTGTCAACGAGGGCGAGTTCCCACTCCACACCGAGGGTGGAGCGCTGAGAGGATGAGAACGGGATGGGGGTGGCCATGTCCTCGCCTTCCTGTGGTTGGTGCGTGTGAACTGCGATTGCGCGGGCCGCGTGGGGTTCAGGCTGGTCTGGGAGGAGCTGAACCCCGAGCGTGGACTTCTCCTGTCATGGCTGGAGCGGGTCCACGATGATTGCCGTTTTCTTGTCGTTGACACGAGTCAAGATGATCGTGGCTTCGTTCTCACCCTTGAGCGCGAGTTGCGGACGCAGTTGCTCGGGGGTGACGCTGATGCCGCGTTTCTTGATCGTGACTCTGCCAACTTTACGGTCTTTGAGGTAAGCACGAAGGGTTTTGACGTTATATGGAATGGCCTCAACTATCCGGTAGGCCTGGCTGAGGGAGCTTCCATCCGCGTACACGGGTGTGTCGCTGGTGAAGTACGCGATGCTCGGGTCAATCAGTGCGCCGTCCAACTCGTTGGCGAGATGAGCCACGAGCCCTGCCCGGATAACCGCACCGTCGGGTTCGTGTAGGTATTCGCGCAGTTCCGATGCTGCGTCGATGGTGTGTACCGTACCGTCGAGCCCATCGCCTGTGAACTCTGTGGCTCGAAGTCCGCTGGGGGTAGTAGTCAATACGAGAGCGCCGAAGCCTTCCCTTCGGGCCACGCTACCGAACCATAGCCCTGCCTCAACGACATCTCCGTCAATCGAAACCCATTGGGTCTCGCATCCATCTGGGATGTCCGCGTGCGCAATGCCGGGGCCGAGTTTGAGGCCAACACCCGCCACACGTGAACGTAGGTTCCACACCGCGTCGAGCGGCGGTAGGAAACTCTCAGGGGTCCACACCCTGCGTCCGGTTCCATCTCTACGCGCAGGGTCAGCGTAGATGCCGTCGATACCCTCGGCCTCAAAATCTGTTGCGAGTCCGTCCGCTGTCCGTACGGATGCGTTAGGAAAGGGGCGTAGGTTTTCCACCGCCATAGCCGCGGTGAGAGGATCGATGTCCGTTGCGAGCACATCGAGGCCGAGCGCGGCGAACGCCATGGAGTCGGCGCCAATACCACTGGTCAGGTCCGCAACCTTGGTGATTCCCGCGCCGAGGAAACGTTGGGCATGATGTGCGGCGACGCTCAACCGTGTCGCCTGCTCGACTCCGTTGGCGGTGAAGAACATACGTTCGGCGAAGTCACCAAGCTTCGCATGTGCCTTGGTCCGCAATCGGGTCTGGGTGAGCGCCGCTGCAATCAGCTCTGGTTCATATCCTGCCTTGCGTAGCGCAGCGCTGATGCGGAGGGGGTCCTCGCCCTGCCGGGTGGCGATGTCCGCGAAGAGTGTGCGACCGGTGTCAGAGGTGAGCTGTTCGAGTAGTGCGAGGTCCATCCCGCCATTGTTTCACGCTGGTGTGGGTAGCGACGGATTGGTTTCTTTCGGTGCCGCTCCTACCCAGATGTGCTCATCCTTCCCTTTGAGAGTGACCGATCCCGTACTCGCAGTGCGTGAGAGTGCGCTTTGGTCACTCTCAAGTTCTTGGTGCGTTTGCGAGTGCGGTCGCTGCCGCTTGGAGCGTTTTTTGTCTGGCGACGAGACCCGCCTCCCAGCGCTGCCTCACCCTTGCCGCAAGCTGAAGGCCATCCGTCACCAACTCGTCGCAAATATGGAGAGGGGAGTGGCCCGTGCGTACCCAAAGGCCGAACTTGAATAAGGATCTGTGCGCTGTCAGCGGAATGGCAGGCAGTTTCCCGAAACAATTGGCACTCGCCTTGACCGAGTGCTAATGCCGGTTCTACATTAGTGATGGAACATTTGATCGCCTGGTCGACACCGCGACGACGGCCCGGACAGATCAGATGGACACCTTGAACTCATACCAACTCATCGCGAAAGGGTGGTCCGCGTGTCGGTTTCCATCAAGCCGCTTGAAGACCGCATCGTTGTCAAGGCGATCGTGGCTGAAACCACTACTCCTTCGGGTCTGGTCCTTCCAGACACCGCCAAGGAAAAGCCTCAGGAAGGTGAAGTAATCGCTGTGGGTCCGGGTCGTGTTGACGACAACGGCAACCGCGTGCCAGTCGATGTCTCAGTCGGCGACAAGGTCATCTACTCCAAGTACGGTGGCACCGAGGTTAAGTACGCAGGCGAGGAATACCTGATTCTCTCGGCTCGCGACGTTCTCGCAATCGTCGGCTGATCGCAGACGCGAACGGCTCAAGGGGTGGTCCCAACCGGTTTGGTTGGGGCCACCCCTTTTTGTTGTGTCTGGGGAGAGGCCACGTCTCGATGGGGTCAATTTGACCCAAAGGTATACACAAAAACCATGCACTGGGATCAAAACCGCCCCATCGACGTATCCGAACTGTCCACACGTTCTGACCACGCTCATGGCGTATGGATATAGCGAAGGGCGGGCCAGCGCCTGGAAGCTTGGCCCGCCCGTGAAGCGGAGATGGTGCAGGGAGACGGCTATGCGGTCGTGCGGAACTTTCCATGAGTTGCCTTGCGGTCGCGCTCTGCAAGGATGGCGTTACGCTCGTCTTCGCTGAGCCCACCCCATACGCCGTATGGTTCACGAACTCGCAGAGACTGTTCACGGCACTGCTGTAGTACAGGACAGGTCGCGCAGATGGCCTTGGCTTTTTCGGCACGGCGGCGGCGGGTGGAACCCCGCTCACCTTCAGGGTGGAAGAAGAGTGTTTCGTCAGCGTCTCGGCAATTACCTTGATATTGCCATTCCCATAGTTCAATGACGGGTCCTGGCAGGCGTGATACGTCAGTCATGTTGCCCTCCTGTTACTCTCGTTGCCCAGCAGATCTGATGTGAACATCAGACCCACTGCTGTGGTGGTGTGTTGTTCTGCGAAGAACAAACCGTGTCGAGCGAGTCTCGCGGCGACATGGACACGCACTCTGACCGATTCAAGAAGCGGTCATGAATCGTTTCTAGCGGCTGTGAAGCGATTCGCTATGACGAACTTATATCGTTTCAACATTTATTCACAGTGGATGCCGGGGGTGAAAACTCCCCATTGCGGGACTTGGGTCCCTTCTGGAGCGTCGTGGGCTTAGCATGGGCATATGCGTTCGCGCCGTCCCGACCATGACGGACTGAGCCGCAGCGGGGACCGCCTCGTGACTCTGTGGCAGGCTTCTTTGGAAAAGCCCACATTTCGGCCTTAATTCGCGGTTCTGAGTTGCGGAGAGAACCGCTAGCGCATAGTTTCAAGATCAGGGATCGGCAGGACTCCGTGACACAAGATGTGTTTGGGGTTGAAGGAGTGGGTGAAACGATGTTGAATCGTTTTGGCGAGTTCTCTGGAACGAGTTATTTCGATGTCATCATCCTCTAGCCCTCGATGTAGTGAGCAAGGAAGCGCATAGTTCATATGAATCGCGAGAACCTCATCAATTCGCGCCAGACCTATTCGGTTTCCGCGACGGCGGAACGCTTAGGCGTTGCACCGGCGACCTTGCGAACCTGGGCCAGGCGACACGGAATGGGCCCAAGCCAGCATTCGAGTGGTTCTCACCGTCGTTATACCGATACCGACCTTGCAAAGCTCATGACTCTGCGCACCTATCTGTTGCGCGGAGCGACCGCCGCTGAGGCGGTCCATGCTGCCCAGCAAGCCGCTGAGGATGGGGTCACGTTGGAAGCGGCGGAAGGACTCTTGCAGGAAGTCCTGCGTGAGAAGGGCATGGTCACCCCAAAGATTCGCCCAGTCGAACTCGTTGAAGGCGGAGTTTCGTCGAGTACTACGTCTCTCGCCCGTGCCCGGCGCGAGCGAGGTTCGGGTCGAAACTCAGTGCTCCGCATCGCGCCGAGCACACCACACGCGGTTGAATACAACGACTACAAGGCTCGCTGCACCGAGTTGGTGTCAGCAGCGTTGCGGGACGATGAAGAACGTTGCACCGAGCTGTTGACCGTCGCTTCCGATGAATCGCTGATCGACTGGTGGAAACTTCTTGTGCGCCCGGCACTTGACCGGATATCCACCCACACGGTGCTCTCCTCACCCGGCAAGGCACCACGGCTACTCGTGGGGTTTCTCGCGCAGCGAGCGCTTGCGGACCACGTTGGTGAAGTACGTCCTGATCTGGCGACAGCGGATCGGCCGCATCCCTCACGCCTCAAGAACATCACGCTCGTCTTTTCCTCGGCTCTGGACGAGTTGTCGCTGCCCGCACATGTCCTTGTAGCGGCACTTCTGCAAAACAAGTGCAACGCTCACGTGATCCTCGGGCCGGGGAACACACAACGAGTCTCCGAACTCATCAAAATTGTGCGCCCATCCGTGGTTGCCTTCGTCTCGGATCATGCGACCCCGTCGCTTGAGATCCTGCACAGCCTGACGCAGGAGTTTCCGGAACTGCCAATCTACGTTGGTGTGCGCGAGGGAGTCGACACTCGGGCAGTGCGCCATCTCGGTCAGGTCAGCGCTATCAACTCCTTCCGAGCGCTCTACCACGAGGTGTACGCGGCGGTGCGTGCCGCGGCTCCCGGCGCAGAATACTGGTCAGACGACGACTCGACGTTCCGACTCTGAGCAGACTGGTGGCTCCGAGGCGTGTGTTCCATCTCGCAGGCGCCTCCCGCCGTGGTGCTCGTCTCATTGACGGTACGGAGCAAAAACTCCCGTGCGTTTCGGCGTAATATTTGGTCATGACCGACATGTCTTCCACCCAGTCGAATGACCCTTTCGGATTTCTAGGATTGACCTACGATGACGTCCTGCTGCTCCCCAACGAGACAGACGTCATCCCAAGTGAGGTCGACACAACCACCCGTCTGACGCGCGACATCAACATCAAGGTTCCGCTCATCTCTGCGGCGATGGACACCGTGACCGAGGCCCGCATGGCAATCGCCATGGCCCGACAAGGTGGCATCGGTATCATCCACCGCAACCTCTCCATCGAGGACCAGGCCGCGCACGTCGACACCGTGAAGCGCTCCGAGTCCGGCATGATCACGGACCCGGTCACGGTTGGTCCAGATGCTACCATCGAGGAACTTGACCTCCTGTGCGGCCAGTACCGCGTATCCGGCCTTCCGGTAGTGGAGGAAGACAACAAACTCATCGGTATCATCACCAACCGCGACCTACGCTTCGTTCCCCCAGCTAACTGGGCCACTACGCGCGTCCGCGAGGTTATGACAGCGATGCCACTCATCACCGGACCAGTGGGCATCTCCCGTGAGGACGCAGCCCACCTCCTGGGTAAGAACCGGATCGAGAAGCTCCCACTCGTCGACAATGAGGGCCGGCTGCAGGGTCTCATCACCGTCAAGGACTTCGTCAAAACCGAGCAGTACCCAGACGCGACCAAGGACGGCGAAGGCCGTCTGCGCGTTGGTGCGGCAATCGGTTTCTACGGCGACGCGGTTGACCGTGCGCGGGCGCTCGCGGAGGCGGGCGTTGACGTGCTCGTGGCGGACACCGCCAACGGACATGCGCGCCTCCTGCTGGAGATGATCTCGAACCTCAAGAAGGACCCGTTCTTCAAAGAGGTCTCGATTATCGGTGGAAACGTTGCGACCTACGCGGGTGCTCGAGCACTGGCCGAGGCTGGCGCGGATGCCGTCAAGGTTGGCGTTGGCCCAGGTTCGATCTGCACGACCCGCGTTGTCGCAGGTGTTGGCGTTCCTCAGGTGACCGCCGTGTATGAGGCCTCGCGCGCCGTGCGAGACTTCGGTATCCCGGTGATCGCGGACGGTGGTCTGCAGTATTCGGGTGACATCGCCAAGGCTCTTGTGGCCGGTGCGGAGTCGGTCATGCTCGGTTCGCTGCTCGCTGGCTGTGACGAGTCCCCCGGTGACCTCGTGTTTGTCAACGGCAAGCAGTTCAAGCACTACCGCGGTATGGGCTCGCTCGGTGCGATGGCCTCGCGCGGTAAGAAGTCATACTCGAAGGACCGTTACTTCCAGGCCGATGTGGCCTCGGATGACAAGATCGTGCCCGAGGGCATCGAAGGTCAGGTACCTTACCGCGGTCCGCTGTCCGCTGTCGCTTACCAACTCGCGGGTGGTCTGCACCAGTCGATGTTCTACGTTGGGGCCCGTACCATCCCTGAACTCAAGGAACGCGGCAAGTTCGTGCGCATCACCTCGGCAGGTTTGAAGGAGTCACACCCACACGACATCCAGATGACCGTCGAGGCACCAAACTACGGAAGCCGCTGACAGTGGGGCGCGTTAAGCGTCCCGCTCCGCTTCCTGTGCGCGACGGGCTCAACCCCGTTCGTATGCAGCTTCCGCACCCCGGGGCAGTCCTGCCCCGGGGTGCGCGTGTGCGCACAGAGGCCGAGGCGAGCGAGTTGGGCTCAGAAGAGCCGGTGCGTGAGAGGGTCTATGCGCCGTCGTTTGGCACGCTTGAGGAGTATGTGCGGTGGCGGTTCGCTCCGGACCCGAGCGAGATGTTGGGCAAACTTGACCGCGGCGAGATTGTCGACGAGTTGGGTCGCCCGTGGCCCTTCGGCTCGCCGTATCGCGCCGGTGCGTTGATCTTCTTCTATCGCGATCCGGCCCCTGAGAAGCCGGTTCCGTTCGAGGTGGACATCCTTTTTGAGGATGACGATCTACTCGTGGTGGATAAGCCGCACTTTTTGGCGTCCACGCCCAAGGGTGCTTACGTGGTTGAGTCGGTCTTGGTGCGGATGCGCAGGCAGTTGGGTTTACCTGAGTTGAGTCCGGCGCACCGACTCGATCGGATCACCGCTGGCGTTCTGGTGATGACGAAACGCCAGGAGTTGCGTCGCCCGTATCATGACCTGTTTGCGCAGCGCACGATAGATAAAACCTATGAGGCGGTAGCGCCTGTCCGGGCTGATCTTGAACTACCCACCACTGTGCGTTCACGGATCAAGAAGGAACCAGGCATCATGTGGGCGCAAACGATTGAGGGCGAGCCAAACACTGAGAGCCTAGTGGAACTGCTCGATACCAAGAGTTGTGATCCGCAAACTCACGCTGGGCACGCCGCAGTGGGGTTGTATCGACTCACTCCGCACACCGGTAAGACTCACCAGTTGCGCATCCACATGGCATCGCTCGGGTTGGGCATCCTGAATGACAACTACTACCCAACCTTTTATTCGGTGGAGAGCGATGACTACAGCAACCCGTTGCAGTTGCTCTCACGGTCCATTGAGTTCAATGATCCTGTGACAGGGGAGCGGCGAAGGTTTGAGTCACGCCGAGTGCTTGACCTGTGGCAGAACTGACTGGAACAAGGCCGACTGGGGCAGGGCTTTCCAGTGGAACAAGCATGTGCGGCGGGGCATCTGTGGCAGGGTTGCCGCTTGCAGAACTAGTGCCCGCTTAACTCACTTCCACAGGGCTGCCGGGAAGCCAGTGCTCGTCGACGTCCGCCGTGCGCCCCTTGCTCGCCAAGTAGGAGTTGAAGTTCTTGGCCCAACGGGAGTGGGCGCCCTCCTGATAGGTGTGCAGCTCCTTGAGGGTCATGGTGCTGACATTGCTGTAGCGTTCGAGCAACTTGGCCAGTACATCAAGCGTTGCGATCACGTCTGCATCGGCGGTGTGGAACGTTCCGGTCTCCTGGACCTCGTAGAACGCACACAGATCCCCAAGCTTGCGTGAGCCCTTACGGTAACGGTCGAGCGCCCGGTCAAGCACGAGTGGGTCGATGACGGGGGAGAAAGCCCGACCAATGCGCTCCTCGATGGTTGGCAGGCCGTGGCGAGCGAGTTCGGTGTTCAGGATGGCGATGTCAAAGGACGCATTGAACGCGACGAGCGGATGGTCCACCGCAAGGTGTTCCGCGATGACCTGAGCGATCTCTTCAAGCCCTTGCTGGGGGGAGACGCCGTAGGCCTGCGCATGTTCAGTCGTCACCCCGTGAATTGCCGCAGCCTCGGCGGGAATGGGAACGCCCGGATCAATCAGCCAGGTACGCACGAGCGTCTCCTGCGGTGTGCGAAGCACGATCGCCGCCGTCACGATGCGATCCACAGCAGTGTTAACGCCCGTGGTTTCGGTGTCAAACCCGAGAAACGTGCCGTTGACCCAGTCCTGTTGTGCCACGTTGATGGTCCTTTCGCGTTGGGTGCTTCGATCATGACAGCACCCTCCGACATTACTAGAGTCTTTCGTCTCACGGGTGCACCTGCGCCACAGCCGAGATGCATCACACTTCGCTACAAGTTCGCCGAGGAACGGCCACTCAGCGGCAAAAACACGGTAATCTGAACCAGTGACTAATGAGATTGAGATTGGCCGAGGCAAGCGCGGACGCCGGGCGTTTACGTTCGATGACATCGCGGTAGTGCCATCGCGCCGTACCCGTGACCCCCAGGACGTCTCCACTGCTTGGCAGATCGACGCCTATCACTTCGACCTTCCCGTCATGGCAGCGCCGATGGACTCGGTGATGAGTCCGGCAACCGCTATCGCCTTGGGTAAGCTCGGCGGTTTGGGCGTGCTGGACCTTGAGGGCCTGTGGACCCGATACGAGGACCCGACAGCACTGCTTGCGGAGATCTCGAAACTGGACCCCGCCACGTCGACCGCGCGAATGCAGGAGATCTACTCCGAGCCGATCAAAGCCGAGCTCATCACCCAGCGTTTGAAGGAGATCCGCGATTCCGGCGTAACCGTAGCAGGTGCTCTGTCTCCGGCTCGCACGCAGGAGTTCTATAAGACCGTCGTTGACGCGGGCGTTGACCTGTTCGTCATTCGCGGCACCACGGTCTCTGCCGAGCACGTGTCCTCGCAGGCCGAGCCGCTGAACCTCAAGCGCTTCATCTACGAACTCGACGTTCCAGTCATCGTTGGTGGCGCAGCCTCATACACCGCCGCTTTGCACCTGATGCGTACCGGTGCAGCAGGTGTTCTGGTCGGGTTTGGTGGCGGTGCCGCTCAAACCACTCGTACCACTCTGGGTATTCACGCTCCGATGGCTACCGCGCTCGCGGACGTTGCCGCTGCACGCCGCGATTACCTTGACGAGTCGGGCGGTCGTTACGTTCACGTCATCGCAGATGGAGGTATTGGCCGTTCTGGTGACCTCGTGAAGGCGTTTGCATGCGGTGCGGATGCAGTCATGATCGGTGCGGCCCTCGCTCGTTCCGAGGAAGCACCGGGTAAGGGCTTCCACTGGGGTTCCGAGGCGCACCACCCGCAGTTGCCACGTGGCGAGCGGGTCGAGGTGGGCACCAAGGGCAGCCTTGAGGAAATCCTGTTCGGCCCTGGCCGTCAGGCAGACGGCACTTTGAACCTGATCGGCGCTCTGAAGCGTGCGATGGCAACGACAGGTTACTCGGACCTCAAGGAGTTCCAGCGCATCGAGGTTGTCGTGTCCCCGTACCAGGGTTCAATCGACTGATTCTGTGTGTGAGTGGGGCTGTCCGGCATTGCCGGGCGGCCCCACTGTCATACTCGGGTATGACAGAGGGCAGAACTCCTGAGTCTCCTAGTTGGATCTGTGTGAGAAAGTATGATCTGTGCCGGTCAAGGCGTTATAGGTTCCGTGTGTGCAGGAATGTACCTGTCATTGCCGACGAGCCCTCATCTGCCAGCACACCGTGCGTTGGAGTGGTGACCTGGCAAGCTGTATCCGGTTACTCAATGAGGGAGAGAACTCTTGTGTCCCGTCGTGTGTTAGCCTCCAGCGTGGCCTGTGTTTCAACCCCGCTTGGGGTCTAATCTCCTCAGATAAGAACTGTCCGCAAGAGTGAACTGCTATAGGGTTGAAGAGAATCTGATCGGGTTTCAGGAGAACTCCCATATGACCATCAAAGCACCACGACCAACCGCCCTTGTCAGCGCGATTGCTGCTCTCGCTCTGGTGAGCGCATGTAGTGAAACAAGCGATTCGACCCCTACCGCGTCGGGTCCAGCGATCCCAATTCTCGAAGAACCGCTCAACGCGACGGACCCTGCTCCAGAGTTTGTTGCAGGTGAAAGCCAAGGGATTACGGCCGATACGGTGAGATTTATCGGTGAGTCGGCGTTTGCTCGTTATTGGGCTGCCGCGGAGGAGGAAAGTGGGCTCTGCCTTCTCGCCGAAGTTTCCAACTCAGAGTTGGGTGGCGCCTCATGCTCAAGCGAAGAAGTCTTCCGGCAGCGCGGCCTTGCATTGCACCTGGGCGGTCAGGACGTAGCGAGTGTGCAAGCCTATCTATTCCCAACGGACATTACGAGCGATGCAGTCATCCAGGCGTTACCGGCTGAACTGGAACCGGGTTCAGGCAGCGGGCTCGAACTGATCGAGAAGGAAGGAAACGTACTGCTTGTGCTCGATGCGGAGGCTGCAAACTCACTAGATGAACTAGAAGTGCAGCGCGAAGGCGGGCAAACACTGCCAGTAAACCTCTTCTAGATGGAGTTGAGGTTGTTTGTACGTACAATCAGCATACAATTGAGGTCTAGTTACCCCACTAGATGACCTAGCTGATCAGCGAGTTTTCTGGGTTGCGGACCTCGCATGGAACGATTTCAACGCATTGCTTGAAAAACCTGCGCAACGTATTCCTGAGTTGGTAGAGCTCCTTAATGAGCCTGCTGCTTGGGTATGCCTTCGGTAGATAAACTCTGCGTTCCATCAGCGTGCTGGAAGGTGCGATGGCGGCGCGACCTAGCCGGATCGTCGCCAAGAAAAACCACGCTGAGTAGGGACCAAGCCAAACAACACAACAAAAAGTGCCGGTGCCCGTCATGTGACGGGCACCGGCACTTTCACGTGAGACTACTCGGCGATCTTCGCAACCGTCTGACGCGCGATCTCAAGTTCCTCGTTCGTTGGAACGACCAGGATCTTGACCGTCGAATCTGGGGTTGAGATGATGCGCGGTTCACCGGAACGAACCTCGTTCAGGGCAGGGTCAAGGGCGATCCCGAAGCCTGCAAGCCGGTCGGCCACCATCTGGCGGACCAGAGCATTGTTCTCCCCGACACCAGCGGTGAAGGTGATGGCATTCGGTAGGCCACCCAAAACGGCCATGTACGAACCGATGTACTTGACCAAGCGGTGCACGAACACGTCGAGAGCGAGCTTCGCGTCGGCGGAGCCCTCATCGATCAGGCGCAGCAACTCGCGGAAGTCGTTCTGACCGGCCATACCCTTGAGGCCTGACTGCTTGTTGAACATGGTGTCGATCTCATCAATCGACAGGCCCTCGGTGCGGTATAGGTGGAAGATCACGGCGGGGTCAATGTCACCGGTACGGGTACCCATGACCAGGCCCTCAAGCGGGGTCAGACCCATTGAGGTCTCGACTGCCCTGCCGTTTTGCACCGCGGACACCGAGGCGCCGGAACCGACGTGCAGGACAATCTGGCTGACCTCCTCGTTGGGCAGACCCAGAACGTTCGCAACCTCGCGGGATACGAACTGGTGGGAGGTACCGTGGAAGCCGTAGCGACGGATCGCAAACTTCTGAGTGATCTCCTTGGGCAATGCGTAAGTGTACGCCTCGGCCGGGAGGGTCTGGAAGAATGACGTATCGAAGATCGCCACGTGCGGCACCTGCATGAACAATTCGCGGGCTACCTCGATACCGCGCACGTGACCTGGATTGTGTAGCGGAGCCAGTGGGATGAGACCACGGATTTGCTCAACGACCTCGTCGGTGATAACGGTTGGGCCGGGGAACACCGAACCGCCCTGAACCACGCGATGTCCAACCGCGACGATCCCAGCCTCTTCAAGGTCTGGCCCGTACTGCTCGAACAGTTCCAGAACCTTACGCAGACCAACGCCGTGGTCAGCGATGACAAGCTCAGTGGTGTGGGATTCGCCGTTGTACTTGTGGGTGACTATACCCATGTCCTCGCCGATGCGCTCCACGATGCCTGAGGCGACAGCGGTGCCGTCAACGGGGTCGGTCAACTGGTACTTGATGGATGAGGAACCGGCGTTGATAACCAGAACGGTCTTGCTCATGATGTGTGAATTCTCGTTTCTTGTGCGTGATGGTTCAGCCGGCGTTGGTGGCGTTCGCGCCCGCAGCGTCTGCGGCCTGAGCGGCGGAGAGCGCCTGGGCCTGGATCGCTGTGATTGCTACGGTGTTGACGATGTCTTGGACGAGAGCACCGCGGGAGAGGTCGTTCACTGGTTTACGCAGACCCTGGAGGATCGGCCCCACAGCAACCGCGCCAGCGGAACGCTGAACGGCCTTGTACGTGTTGTTACCGGTGTTGAGGTCGGGGAACACGAAGACGGTTGCACGGCCAGCCACGGCGGAGTCCGGTAGCTTGGACGCCGCTACCGATGCGTCCACGGCAGCGTCGTACTGGATTGGGCCCTCAATCTCAAGGTCTGGTCGGCGGGTGCGGGCAATCTCGGTGGCTTCGCGGACCTTGTCCACGTCCGCGCCCTTGCCGGAGTCACCGGTCGAATAGGACAGCATCGCGACGCGTGGGTCCACGCCGAACTGGCGGGCCGTGTCAGCGGAGGAAACCGCGATGTCCGCGAGTTGCTCCGCTGTTGGGTCCGGGTTGACGGCGCAGTCACCGTATACGAGGACGCGGTCCTCAAGGCACATCATGAACACGGACGAGACGACCGAGGTGTCCGGCACAGTCTTGATGATCTCGAAGGCCGGGCGGATCGTGTGCGCGGTCGTGTGGGCTGCGCCGGAGACCATGCCGTCTGCGTATCCGAGCTGAACCATCATGGTTCCGAAGTACGACACGGAGGCAACGATTTCGCGGGCACGCTCCACGGTGACGCCCTTGTGCGCACGCATCTCGGCGTACTTGGCGGCGAACTCTTCGAACAGCTCACCGGACTTGGTGTCGAGCACGCGGGCGGCGGAGATGTCCAAACCGAGTTCGGTGGCACGGGCGCGAACGCTGGTCTCGTCGCCGAGGATCGTGAGGTCTGCGACCTGACGCTGCAACAGAGTGGAGGCTGCACGCAGGATGCGATCGTCGTTGCCCTCCGGAAGCACGATGTGCTTACGATCGGCGCGGGCACGGGAGAGCAGTTCGTTTTCGAACATGAGCGGAGTGACCACATCTGGACGCTGCACGCGCAGGGCCTCAAGGAGCGCTGCGCCGTCGATGTTCTGCTCGAACAGGGCGAGAGCGGTGTCGACCTTGCGCTGCGAGTCCACTGTCAGACGTCCACGCACGTTTGCCGCTGCGGAAGCGGAGCGGAAGGTTCCCAGTTCGGTTTGGATGATGGGCACCGATGGGTTGATGTCGTCGAGGAGGCGGGCCACCTGATCTGGTGGGTATACGCCACCGTTGAGGATAATGCCTGCAAGGCTCGGGAACGACTTGGCGGTCTGTGCCACGAGCAGGCCAAGGAGCACGTCGGTACGGTCACCGGGGGTGATGACAACGGCACCGTCGATGAGTTTCTCCAGGAGGTTCTCGAACGTCATCGCACCGACGAGCACATCCAGAACCTCACGGCCAAGAAGTTCCTCCTCACCGGTGACCAGATGTCCGCCGACGGCCTTCATCAACTGGCCAACGGTCGGCGCGGTGAGGAATGGTTCGGTCGGCACCGTCCAGACCGGGGTCGCCGGATCGGTGAACAGTTCCTTGATCGAGTCCGCGTTGCCTGGTTGGCAGCGGTTGATGATCGTACCGAGGATGCGTGCGTGGTGGTTCTCGAGTTCCGCCTTGGAGACCTCGGCGAGCTGGTGGATACCAGCGGCCGTGCGGTCGTCGCCAGCAAGCACAAGGAGGACCGGAGCGCCGAGGTTCGCTGCGATGCGAGCGTTGAACGCGAGTTCCGTTGGGGTGGCCACGTCAGTGTAGTCCGAACCAACGATCACGACTGCGTCGCATTGCTCAGCCATTTCGCTGTAGCGGTTGATGATCGTGGCGAGGGCTTCTTCGGGGTCTGCGTGAACATCCGCGTAGGTGACACCGACGCACTGCTCGTAGGGAAGGTCAACGCCATCGTGTGCGAGCAGCAGTTCGAGCACGTAGTCGCGGCCCTTGGCGTCTTCCTCGGGGTTGTTTGCGCCGTTACGGGTGATCGGACGGAACACGCCAACCTTCTGCACCTGGCGGCTGAGCAGGTCAACGACGCCCAGAGCGATTGTGGATTTTCCGGTGTCTCCCTCTGGGGAAGAAATATAGACGCTTCTGGTCGTGCTACTCACGATGTTCCTCCGGTGCGTAATGCGTGTTGTTCGCGCGAGTGAGTGGGGATCTGGCACCAGCCTCCAAGGTCCTTGGATTTCAGTTGCCCAGGCGGCGACTCCGCGTGCGAGAATGCACGTGTTTCGACGTCTCTTTCCCTCCCCAAGTTTTTCACAAATAAGGGTGCCCTACCCGTCGCACGATGTGGGTTGTTCGTTACATTCATTGCACTCATTGTGGGAATGGGCATGGGCCTTTAGGACTAGAGGGCCTATGAAACCGCTGGTTTGTGGCCTTTTCGTCAGGTGAGGTCGCTCACGAGAGTACTCGTCCAGAGGGGTGTGAGTTGACTCCCGTTTTCGCTGCGGTCCGAAATAGTTCCCGCAAACCTCGTGACAAACTACTCAAGAGAGCAGGTTTCATGCCGGCCAACGACGCCGGTAGGCTGGTGGGGTGCAGAAAGACGACGAATCACGCATCGACGCCTCCGACCAAGAGACCCTCCAGGGTGGTGCGTTGGCCGCCGCGATGGTGAAGATCGCGCTGAGTCCGCAAAAGATTGTCCTGCTGATTGTTTTTCTGGCAGCCGCGTTCGTGTGTGCCCGCTTGGGTATCTGGCAGTTGGAGCGCGCTTACGAGCGCGCAAACCTTGCCCAGCAGCATGAACTGGCTGAGGCCGCTGCACAGGAACCGAGCCTGCTCGGGGAAGTGCTTGCACCGCAGGCCCCGTTCCCCGGCTCTCTGGTGGGGCAGCGGGTGAGTGTTTCGGGCATCTACGAACCTGAGAACCAATTGCTTGTGGTGGGCCGCCACGTTGAGGGGGAGGTGGGATTCCTCGTCCTCGATTCTCTGCTCGTTACCGACGATGGCCTCGGCGGCGCATCGTGGTCTGACCTGTCCGGGCAGCCTCGTCTGCCTGTCGTGCGTGGCTGGATTCCAACAGATGCGGTATCGGAGTCGGGGCAGATTGCCGACGAGTGGGTTGCGACTCTGCAGCCGCCCACCTCGCAAGTGGATTTGGTGGGCTGGCTTCAAGCGTCCGAGGCTGCGGAAACCCGATCTCTTCCTGTTGGACAGACCAGTGCGCTCAGTTCCGCACAACTGGCCAATGCGTGGGGTAACCCTATCTACAGCGGTTACTTTGTTGTGCAGTCCTCGACTCCGGCGCAACCAGGCGACATCACATTGCTACCGCGGCCGAGCATCGAGGGTAGCGATGGCCTCAACCTGCAGAACCTGTTCTATGCAATCCAGTGGTGGGTGTTCGGCGGGTTCGCTGTTGCGCTGTGGCTCCGTTTGGTTCGCGATGACGCGAAACGTTCTGCTCAGAGCCAGCCCAGCAATCCGTTCGACCAACTTGACGCTCACACGAGGTAACTTGACTAGTCGCGTGTGAGTTCAAGGGAGAACTCAACGAGTCCCTGCTCTTCAACCTTCACAAAGCCGAGACTAGGTGCCTCAACGTCAAAGTCTGCAAAGACAATGGGGATGCTTCCGACGAGGTTGGTGACCTCCCCTGCGAGCGTTGCGGTGATGCTTGCGGTCACCTGGGCGCTGGCTCCGGCAACGTGTAGTGTGCCCGGAACCTCAAAGACCACACCGTTGTTCTCGGCAGGGGTTCCCTCTGTGATCTTAAACGTTTCATCCAGCACGAACTCTGCGTTCGGATACTCAGAGGTCTGGAGCAGTTCGCGGAACTGACCGTCGCGGTTCGAGTTATCCGTCTCCACTGAATCGAGGTTAACGCTCAGCGTTGCTGAGGTGATCGCGGAGTCTTCGATCTCGACTGTTCCCGACACGTCCGCGGTGCGTCCGACCACGGTCACGTCCTGACCGCTGAGAACCTCATCGACGCGGTAACCCGCGACCGAGTTGTCTGTGACGGTCCAGGTGCCGGTCAACGCAGCGGGGTCAAACGCGTCACTCGATGACTCCATGTCTGCACTCAATGCCTCTGGGGCACGGCTGTTCTGCACGACTACGTATATCGCCACCGCCGCGACACCGGCAAGGACGACTAGGACAAGACTGATGATGAGTTTGCGGGCTGTGCTCATGCGCAACAGCATGACACGCGTTGCTGTGGAAACACTATGAATCCTGGAGTTCTCCCCACCTGCACTCCGGTGGACTGGTTGTGCAGGGTCCGACTCTTCGCCTGAAAAAAACTAGCAAAAACCGATGGGGCGAAATTGATCCAGGTGCACTAACCAAATGTGTGCATCCGGGCCAATTTCGCCCCATCGAACGAGAAAGTTACGCGTCCTCGTTGTCTTGTTGTTCGTTGGTCGATAACTTCGTCCGCTGCGTTACGCCAGGAACCTGCTGCGCGAGGTTCCTGGCTTCACTACGCGTCCTCGTTATCTCCGTGCCACGAATGCCACAGGTCCGCGTATTCCCCACCCGCGGCGACCAACTCGTGGTGCGGGCCAATCTCGCTGATTCGACCATCCGTCACCACAGCAACACGATCCGCATCATGCGCGGTGTGCAGCCGGTGTGCAATCGCCACAACGGTACGGCCCTCAAGGACCGCGTTCAGGGACTGCTCCAGATCACGAGCCGCACGTGGGTCAAGCAAACTGGTGGCCTCGTCGAGAATCAGCGTATGTGGATCCAACAGAACCAACCGGGCAAGCGCAATCTGCTGAGCCTGCGCCGGAGTGAGTGTGTGTCCACCTGAACCAACCTCGGTCTGCAAGCCCTCCGGGAGCCTGTTCGCCCACTCCTGGGCGCCAACCGCGAGAAGCGCACGCTGGAGAGCGGTCTCGTCAGCGTCTGGAGCGGCAAGCAGCAGATTCTGCGCGAGTGTGCCCACGAACACGTGGTGTTCCTGGGTCACCAGCGCAACATGGCCACGTAGATCCTCAAGTGGAAGATCCACCAGAGGAACCTCGCCCACGGTGACTGAGCCGCCGGTCGGCGGGTGAATGCCAGCCAACATGCGGCCAAGCGTGGACTTGCCCGCGCCAGACGGGCCAACCACGGCAAGACGCTCACCGGGTGCGAGATCAATGTTGATACCGTGCAGGACATTATGACCCTCACGGTAGGCGTATTCGATGCCTGCACCAGAGATGCGCTCGTGCTCGGGGGCGGAGTCCTTTACTGTGCGGTCGTTCTCAACCTCACCAATGCCGATGATTCGTGCCATCGAGGTGGCGGCGACCTGGGTTTCATCGAGCCAGAACACCAGATCCCACACGGGGCCGATCAGTTGCGTGGAGTACAACAGGATCGTGGTCACGGCACCAACCGATGCGTGGCCTTGCGTGACTGCCCAGGCACCCCACACGAGAACCACAACAGGGGAGATCGCAAATGCGAAGTCCATTCCAGGGATCAGGACGGTACGCAGATTCAGCGTGCGTCGTTCAGCCTTGATGGCCTTCTTGATGTCATCAGCGACCTGTCCTTTGCGGGCCTCGGTCAAGGACAATGCCTCAATCGTGCGTGATCCCTCGACGGACTCGGTGATATCGGCGTACATCTCGGTGTATGACGCTGACTCTGCGATGTACGCCTCAGGTGCCCGTGGTAGGTACCACCTGCCCACGAAATACATCACCGGAATGCTGACAAACAGTGCGAGTGCGACTATCGGAGAGGCGAAGATCGCTGCGAAAAGCGTGATCACGATCGTTGCGGCGGACACCAGAATCTGTGGTACGCCGAACCGGATCGTGTGCTGCACCCGGTTGATGTCGTGCGTGGTGCGGGAGACCAGGTCACCGGTGCCTGAACGCTCGACAATCGAGAGGGGCAACGCGGTCGCGGTCTCCAGGAACTCCTCGCGGAGCCGCGCGAACACCTTCTCGCCGAAGACCATCGCGTATTCGCGGGCGTACCGGGTGATCGCTGCCTGAGCGACGACGGCAATCACTCCGATGATGATGACCGTATTGACGAACTGAGCGGTTGTTCCCGCGGTGACCTCGTCCACGAGTCGACCCATGAGGATCGGACCAGCCAGACCTGCCACTGCCGCCAACCCGTGCAGTACCACGATAACGATGAGTTGTTTGCGGTATTTGTGGGCCAGCCCCAGCGCGTAGCGCTTGACGGCGTTTCCGTCGGCTACGGGAAGTTTGGTGGAATCGGTGGCGCTCATGCATTCACCTCCTTTGTGGTGCCTGAAGTATCTACCGTGTTGACCTCGTCGAGGTCACGGCCGACGATGCTTCGGTAGAGTGCACCGACCGGACCGGTTTCGTGTAGCAGGGATGCGTGAGTGCCCTCGCCTGCAACCCTGTCGTCTTCGCCAAGCACCACCACGTGATCGGCATGCTCAAGGACGAGTGGACTCGCGGTCACCACGAGCGTGGAGCCACCGCGACGGTAGTTCACCATCTTGGCGCCGATGCGGGACTCCGTGTGTGCGTCAACGGCCGAGGTAGGTTCGATGAGCACCAGATACGGGGCGCGGGTCAGGAGCACTCGAGCGAGCGAGACGCGCTGACGTTGTCCGCCTGACAGGGAACGACCCTTCTCGGGAAGTTCGGAGTCGAGTCCCTCAGGGAGCGAGGTCAGGACGTCGTGTGCGTCTGCCACGGTGAGCGCCTCAAGGATTTCGGCGTCGGTGCGATTGCCCCGTGTGACGAGTCCATCGCGGAGGGTGCCCGCGAAGATGTGCGGGGTTGCTTCGGACAGCACGATGGTTTCGCGCAGTGGCCCCTTCGCATAGTCGCGTAGGAGCGTGCCACCGAACGTCACGGGGGTGTCTGCTTCCTCGGCGTCGTTGAAGCGAGTCATCCGGGTGGCGATCGCAGCGGAGACATCGGGGTCCTCGGCAACGAGCGCCGTGAACGAACCGGGCTTGAGCCGAACACCGGAGACGGTGTCCACAAGAACGCCGTTGGTTGGAAGAGACGTCACGGAGCCCGTATCCGGAGTGTTGTTCTCGACCGCGAGAACCTTGAGCACCCTGCGGGCACCAACGTTCGCGCGGGTCAGAATCTGCACGGACTGAATGAGGTTCTGGATCGGCCAGACCAGGAACGTCGCATAACCGTAGAACGTGACAAGTTGGCCGGGCGTGATTGCGCCGGTCAATGCCTCGTGTGCGCCAAGATAAAGGAACAGGGCAACGAACAGGCCGGGAAGCAGAGTCTGCAGTCCATCCATGTTGGCCTGCACCTTGGCCACGGAGATACCAGCGTTCTCAACCTTGCGCGACTGATCGCGATACCGCGCGGTGAACACGGACTCGCCGCCGATTCCACGCAGGATACGCAGGCCGGTCACGGTGTCCGCGCCGAGCGAGGTGAGTCGACCGGTGACCTCACGCTGATATTCCTGGCGCTTTTGCAGCGGTCGGATCAGGAACAGCAAACAGACTGCCACGGTAGGAAGGCCAATGGACAGCACAAACCCCAGCTTTACCGAGGACTGGAACATCACGAACGACACCACGATGTAGGTCGCGAACGACCCGAAGAAGCGTGCTGCCTGGAAATAGAGGTCACCGATACGGTGCGCGTCTGAGGTCACGGAGGAGACCACTTCACCGGTTGGCAGTTCCACGCTGATTGCGTCGCCAGCACTCGATACCTTGTGTCCGATCAGACGCGAGGTGGCGAGTGCAGCGCGCAGCCAGGACAGTACGTCGAGACGGTGGCCGTAAGCTCCGGTCACAACCTGGATGAGACCAGCGCCGAGGACGACTGCTGCCCAGAGCCATATTTCGTTGGTGAGCCCGTTGCCAAGACCCGAGTCGATCGCCTGTCCGATCGCGTACGGCCTGGCTGCTGGGGCAAGGAAACTGATGATTCCGAGCACCGTGGCACCGGTCAGGATCAGTTTTTGTTGCCCTGCCAGCCACAGGAAGTAGCGCGGAACGGACGATAGAGCCTTGGTGGAGGGCGTTGCTTGAGGTATTTTCCACACAAGGTTTTACATTAGGCTGGGGACGGGGTCCATGCGAGTTTATTTCCGCGAAGTCGCATGACTCGTCCCGCGAATCGACACATCTCACGAAAAGAGCATCATGACCTCGGCTCAGCCGCCCATTGATCAAGACCTTACGATCCGCAAGGCAGAATCCGCGTTGACCAGGTATCGGGTCATGGCGATCATCACCGGTGTGATGTTGTTGTTGCTGGTTGTGGAGATGCTCATCATCTACGTTTTCAAACGCACAGATCTGAAACCGTACATTGCGTGGATCCCGTTCGCGCACGGGTGGATCTATGTGGTCTACCTGATCACGGTCGTGGACCTGTGGATCAAGATGCGATGGGGGTTTGGCCGCCTCATCTCCCTTGTGCTCGCTGGTGTTGTCCCCGTGCTGTCGTTCATCGTGGAGGCCCGCGTCACCAAGGAGGCCCGTGCCCGCATTGCCGCTGCTCGTGAGTTATTGAGCAGCAGGTAACGGTTCTGATGGCTGCTTTTCGACGAGTCGGGTTGTTCCTGCGTTCCCTCACCCTAGTGCTCGTACTCGTTGAAGGGGCGACCCCTGCGACTGCGGTGGTGCTGCCGCTGGCGGCGCAACCGCAAGCAGCGCTGCACAGTATGGCTGCGACGCCGCAGCGCGCCGTTGCTCAGGTCCCACTCGGCGAAGGCGAGTTGGCCCTGATGCGGGACCTGCTCGTCGCGAATGGACTTGAGAACCAACTGTGCGATCCCGTGGGACAAATGGCCGGGTCGTTGGCCGATGTCCTAAGGTCGGGAGGCTTCGCGGCGGCGCGCTGTGCGGGGGAGCGGTCCTACGAATCTCTCGCGCAGGGGCGAATCTCCCTGTCGCAGGCTGTCGATCTGGGCAGCGACTGTGTGGCCCTCGATCTCACTGGGAACGTGATTAAGTCATATAGTCCCGAATCGTCAGAAAACTCGGCGGTACTGAGTGGCAGATGGATCAACGCCTGCTTTTCTGACACCAGCATCTGGGCGCAGCGGGGCGGCACGATGTACGGCAACACGTTCTTGACATCTGCTGCCCAAGACGATTTTCTCGCGAGACCCGAAATCGCCGAGGTGCTCGCCCACGAATACCGACACACGCTCCAGTGGCGCCTACTGGGATACGGGTTCCCAGGGGCGTATCTCATCGCCGGCAACAATGCCTGCACCAACATCTTTGAGATCACCGCAGGACTTGAAGACGGCGGATACGTCTGCTAACCACCATCAACCTGCACTGCGCGGGTGCGCTGGATCACGAGACTGATCCATCCTTGCCGCGCAAACCCAAGTAACATAGTGGCGTGACCCAAACTCAAGGATCTTCACCACGTCCCGTCCTCGTGGTCGATTTTGGTGCCCAATACGCACAACTCATCGCACGCCGTGTGCGCGAGGCCCGCGTCTACTCCGAAATCGTCCCCCACACCTTCACTGTTGAGCAGATGCTCGCCAAGAACCCGGCGGCCATCATCCTCTCCGGTGGACCATCCTCCGTGTATGAGGAGGGTGCTCCATCCGTTGACGCGGCTCTGTTCGAAGCCGGTGTGCCCGTCCTCGGCATCTGCTACGGCTTCCAAGCCATGGCGAACGCGCTCGGTGGAACCGTCGCACAGACCGGCGTCCGCGAATACGGTGGAACCGATGTCGACGTCACCGTCTCTGGAACCCTCCTGAGCGGCTCCGACGCGCAGCAGCGCACCTGGATGAGCCATGGCGACGCAGTGCACGCGGCTCCAGAGGGCTTCACCGTGCTCGCAACCTCGCCCGGCGCCCCGGTGGCCGCGTTTGAGGACGCCAACCGCAAACTGTTCGGAATGCAGTGGCATCCAGAGGTCAAGCACTCCCTGCAGGGTCAAGCGGCGCTCGAGAACTTCCTTTACAACGGTGCCGGCCTCACCCCTGACTGGACCCCAGGCAACGTCATCGCCGACCAGATCGCGCACATCCGCGAGCAGGTCGGAGAAGACCGCGTCATCTGCGGCCTGTCCGGTGGCGTTGACTCATCCGTTGCGGCAGCACTCGTGCAGCGTGCCATCGGCAACCAACTCACCTGCGTATTCGTGGACCACGGTCTCATGCGTGCAGGTGAGGTCGAGCAGGTGGAAAAGGACTTCGTTGCGGCTACCGGCGTTCAACTCAAGGTTGTTGACGCACGCCAACAGTTCCTCGAGGCACTCGCAGGCGTGAGCGACCCAGAGACCAAACGCAAGATCATCGGCCGCGAGTTCATCCGCACCTTTGAAGCGGCAGCGCGTGAGATCGTTGAGGAAGCTGGTGAGTCCGGGGCCGAGGTCAAGTGGCTCGTCCAGGGAACCCTGTACCCGGACGTTGTCGAATCCGGCGGTGGCGAGGGCGCGGCAAACATCAAATCGCACCACAACGTGGGTGGTCTGCCAGACGACCTCCAGTTCAAACTGATCGAACCGCTCCGCGCCCTGTTCAAGGACGAGGTCCGCGCTGTTGGTGTGGAACTCGGAGTGCCGGATGAGATTGTGTGGCGTCAGCCATTCCCAGGACCGGGTCTTGGTATCCGAATTGTCGGCGAAGTGACCGCCGAACGTTTGGATCTGTTGCGTGAGGCAGACGCGATTGCGCGCGAAGAACTCACCAAGGCTGGACTCGACCGCGACATCTGGCAGTGCCCGGTCGTTCTCCTCGCGGATGTCCGTTCCGTGGGTGTTCAAGGTGATGGGCGCACGTATGGACACCCCATCGTGCTGCGTCCTGTCTCCTCCGAGGATGCCATGACAGCCGACTGGTCACGCGTACCCTACGAGGTGCTCGCAACGATTTCGACCCGCATCACCAATGAGGTCAAAGAAGTAAACCGAGTCGTGCTCGATGTGACATCTAAGCCGCCAGGAACAATCGAGTGGGAATAATTTTGCAAAAATGATATCGGTCTAGGACTCAATGCCTACGTCCTATGTCATTTAACTGGATATAAATATCTTGTTGGTTCTTAGACATCACCACTCACCACGGAAAGCGGGTAAACCCCATGTCCACCACAGTCACCGTAAACCAGAACAAGACCCCTAAGCTCCTGGGTCTGATCGTCACCATCCTCGGTGCGGTCATGCTCGTTGCAGGTCTCGCGGTTTACATCTTCGCAAGCGGCTACCTGAAGGACGAGCGCATCACTGTTTCTGCGGATGCAGCTTCCTTCGCAGGCAAGCAGGTTGCCGGCCCATTCACCGCATTCGCGCAGGCCGACATCATCAACACCCACGCACTCGCAGTCCCAGACGTTGCGACCCTCGACCCAGCGATCTCCAACGCAGCGGAGTTCGCTGAGGAACTCGGCAACAAGACCTACGCCGAGCTTGGCGGAATCGGTAACAAGTACAAGGACGAAGTAACTGCGCTCAAGTCTGGTGGCGCAACCGACGAAGACCCAGCAGTTGTTGAAGCACAGGCAAAGGCCGACGCGGCAGGAGCAAAGCGCACCTCGGTCATGAACGGTTCGTTCCTCCGTGCCTCGCTGTTCACGTCGGTGGTCTCCTTCGGCGTTGCAACCCTCGTCATGGGTGTCGGTGTGGTCTTCGGCCTCACCGGTTACGCAATCATCCGCCTCTCGGACGGCGCAGTCGTCGAAACCAAGAAGGCAGTTGCCTCCGAGTGATGCAGGTCTCGATCACATGAATCTTTGATCGAATAGCAGAACGTAAAAAGTGTGGGAAGCCAAAATGGCTTCCCACACTTTTTGTATTCACGCGTGTGCCGCGATGCCGATGCCTTTGTGTTTCGGTAAATTCAAGGCAGACGAAACATCCGAGTTGATGTATTCGCTTGTCGCAGGGAAAGCAGGCGCTGCCCGATCCAGCGTCCGCAACAAGGAGGAACAGTGAGTTCACGAATTACGATCAAGCCGACACCCGCGCTGGGGTTTGGTGGCTTGATTGCGATCATCGTTGGTGTGTTGATGATTCTTGGTGGTGGGATCGCCTGGGCGATGGTTTCTCAGCAACTTGCATCTGAAAACATCTATGTGGCAAAGGACGCTCCATTTTTTGCCGACCGTCTCGTCAACGACCCGCTCTCGGCCTACGCACAGGCCGAGGCGATCAACAAGCACGCTCTTGAGGCGAGTGGTGGAAAGACCTATGCCGAACTTGCCCAAGACGATCCGACCCGCCAGGTCGTCATGAATGCAGCCTTCCTACGTTCATCGCTGTTCACTTCGGTGGTCTCATTCGGGGTTGCCGCCCTAGCAATGGGTACCGGTCTCGTCTTCGTCATCATCGGCTGGGCATTACGCCGATCAGCTGGCGGACCACCGATCGTGATCGACCTTGACTCCAGTGCGCCCGTGGTTGTGGCGAACCAGCACGGAACCGTACTGAACGCGGAGTCCCATCTCTCTGACGAGCCCTCGGCTCCCGACGTCGCGTCCAGTTCGCGTGCCGGTGAGGCAGTAACCTCCGTCCAAAGCGCTCCGACTGCCTCGGTTCCCGTGCCTGGTGCCGGACCGGTCCCAGCGCCATCTCGCGCACCGGTTCCACCAGCCGCTACGTCATCTGCTTCCGTCGCTCCTATCGAACGTAGGCCAATCACCACCGTCTTCCCGAATGCAGCGACCTCGCCCGTGCATGCGAGCGCACCAAGTCCTGAACACTCGGATACCCAGGCTGGGGATACAACCAAAACGCGAGTCTCATCACCGGACGCTGCAACGAAGCCAACTGACATATCAGAACCCGTCTCCATGTCTCCACGTGCAGAACGTGAGTTGACCAAGCCGCCGACCCTACCAACCCCAGTTGTCGCGCCATCACGTAACTCGACTCGCGCGACCACTGGCATGCAGCCAACTGTGCCAAATGGCCCGGGATCTTCTACCCTTCCCGCAACCAACGTCCCATCTGTCCCATCAGCGGCAACGGGTGCGACACCGGTAGTTAACCCGGCGACAGGTGGACAGAACGGGCTACGTCCACTGACGCGCTCGCCGCTTCCGGTTCGATCTTCTGCCTCGGTCCGTTCGGCGACTTCGGCTCGAACCGCGACCTCCGCTCACACCGCGACGTCGGCGCGTTCAGCAGCATCGGCCTCGACTGGGGCGTTGCCAGCCATCCCAAGTTTTGATGACCTGATCGCACCCGAGAACTCAGCATCGATCTCACGGGCGTCCCGCTCGCAGCGGGCTCTCAACGAATCACGTCGCCGGGTTGAGGAGGAACAGACCCGAACCGGAATGACCGGAACCATCCCGATCGTTGGCGGTGAAACCAGGCGTTCGCGTTCTCAAGGCTCAGCCGCTTCGCCAACAGATGCCCCTGCTGCTCCAGTGTCACAAACGTCAGCCAAGTCGGCGGCGAGTGCCGCCGAGGTAAGCCCGTTCGCTCCCGACGCCAAGCGTGAGGTTACGGAAAGCGAGGCCAAGGAACCCCGCCCGATCACTGGCGCTATCTCGTGGCAGAGCCCGCAAGATCGCCTGAAGTAAATCGGTCCTTTCCGGTTTGAGAGTGCTGGATTCTTCACTCACCGTGTTTGCGAGTGCTAGTTTGGCCGCTCTTCAGGTGGGAAGTAGGTCTGTGAGTGTCGTATACACTCACTTAACGACGAGTGGGCTGGGCCGCCAGATAAAACTGGCGGCCCAGCCCACTCGTCGTTCATCGGAATCTCACAATGACTCGGTGGGGCTGTTTTGGTCCGGGTACACAGTCAGAAACTGCGTACCCGGACCAAAACAGCCCCACCGGCTTGTTCGCTGCGTGAGTGTTCCTGTCAGGAACGAGTCGACCTGGCGATCGAACTACCCACCAGCAGCACCCCGCAGACACCCAGTGCGATGATCAGGATCAGTTGCAGGTCGAGTGTGTAGCCCAGCGAACCGAGCATTTGGACGACACCGATGGTGGCGATGATCAGTCCCCACACGAGCGTGCCGTAGCGGACCCTCGTGCGAGCCGGCTGTTGCTCAGCGATTGGAGCTGGCGAAACGGACTCTGGCTGGTTGCTCATCGGTTTACCTCAACTTCTTCATTGTCACTCAACGTGTTCGTGGGGTCTTCGCCGGGGAATGTCCGGCTATCGGATACTCCGCTGATGTCGATGCTTCCTAAACCGAGACTGATGTTGACGTTGACCTCGGGTGGGTCCGTGAGAGTCGAACTGCTGTCTTGACTGTAGCTCTGGGTGCCGACCACGCGGCTGCTTTTGTTTTGGTGTGGGTCGCTGTACTCACCGGCGCCAAGAGAACTTTCGGTATGGAACTTAATCGTCGATGGGAAGATCACGGTGATTTCGCCAACGCCACCTGAAACGTCGATGTCGAGTGGTTCGGATCGTTCCGCGAACTCGGACAGTGGGATCTCCGTCAGATCGAGGTGCAGGTCACCCACCCCAAACGAGAAGCCGCCCTCAATCTCCGCAATGCTCTGTGGGGTCAACGACTGGCTGCTGATACCAGTGAAGTTCTGTGCCTTGAAGTTTGCTCCTGCCACGCCGGTGATTCCGAAGAAGAGCGCAGCGATGAGCGCCATGACGCTGAAGAAACCTGCACCTCCAGACGGCCGTCCACGAAGCCCGTTCACGATCACCATGAGACCACCCAGGATGATTGCGATGCTGACCACAAGTGACAGAGCGACTGAGCCTTGCTCGAGGTAGCCGAAGTGGACTACGCCGAGAAGGATTGCAGCCAGTACCAGGGTCAGACCGAAACCGATGGCGAACTGTCCCTTTGGTTTTGCGGGTTCTGGTGTTGGCGGGGTCCACTCAGCGGCCCGAGTGCCGTCCCAATTGTATTTGCCCGACCAATCTGCCTGATTGTTCGACCACCCGGACTGATCGTGTGCCCAGTCGCCGTGAGCGGTCTCGGTGTAGTTGTCAGATCCTCCACCCGTGAATCCGTGTGCGTAGGGCTGCGTGCTATCGGGGTTGGGAATGGTCTGGGTATCGTTCATGTTGCCGCCTTGGTGAGATACGTCAGGCACCGAGATGATGGCTGTGTCCGCGGTGGGAGAGCCATCTGAGTCCGCAGCGTCGACTGAGTCGGACTGTTCCGTTGCCTCCGCGGCAGACTGCTCGGATGAAGCCTCATCGTTGTGCGAGGGAAACTCGGTTGTCTGCTGTTCTTCGGACAGGTTCGAGATCGACTGTTCTGATTCGGGATGCTGTACTCCTGGTACAGGTTGCTGTGGTGCCCCTGACTCTGAGAAACCCGGAGTGGGAGGGGCGAACGGCGGGTTCTGACCTGTTTTCTTCTGAGACTCGTTGTAGATTGCGTACACCGCGTAACCCACTGCCGCTATGAACGCGAACCACAGCAGCCCGACCAGAGGCCCCGGCAATGCCTCAGCGAACAGGAAGAAACTGCCTAGCGATCCAAAGCCCATCAACGCCGCTAGACCGATGACGATGAGGGCTCCATCAAAATTTCCGCGAACCGCTTCCTCCGCGTGGATGCGCCCATCGCGTTCTTCTGGAAGCAGCGCCCAGGCCGCCGCATAGGCGAGGAGAGCGAATCCTGTGGTCACGATTCCGAGGAGGATGAAGACTACTCGGACCACGAGCGGATCAACGTTGAGCCGGCGGGCGAGCCCTCCGGCCACACCTCCGATCCAACGTGATTCAGAGCGGAAGAATCCGGACTGCCGGATGCTCTGGAAGAACTTGTAGCCGCCGTGGTTGCCATTCTGAGGAGATTGTGGCGCTGGCGGTACCCAGCCGTTCGATGGTGGCTGGTAGCCGTTGTTGTCAGGAGTTGAAGTGTTCATGCTTCTATCTTTCCGTTCGTGCTGAACCGAAACTATCGGGTATTCCCCTGATCTTGGTGGGAGCGCGTCTCGGGGTAACCCTGACTACCCTGATTTTTCCCCGATTTGCCGCGAAGTGGGGCGCTTGTACGGCTCATTGGATGGGCGTATGTGTGAAGATCGAAGGGTGTCTATTTTCTTGCCGCAGGTTGATTCACGGCCCCGCCTGCCGTTGCGCCGCCCTCCATCGGGTGCGCGCCTCGCCGGAGTGTGCGCAGGTCTCGCTGCGCACCTGCGTATTGATGTTAAGCACCTGCGCATCTTCATGATTTTGTTGGGACTGGCCGGTGGTATCGGTGTGGTCGCATATGTGTTTTTGTGGATTACCATCCCCGCCGGTGAGCCGGAGGAACTGGCGCGGGAACTGGATCCGAGTGCCCGGCTGGCCAAGCCGCTGATTGTCGACGAGTCCACAGGTGACAGTCCTTCGTTCAGGTTCCGTGAGTGGTTGCGTCGGATTCCTGTGCGCGATATCGCTTTTGGTCTGATCCTGTTGACGGTGACGGTCCTACTGGTTGCGTACCGGTTTGGATATCAGTTGCAGTGGTCGTGGGTCTTGTCGGTGCTGGTTGTCGGCGCGGGTCTGCTCCTTGCGTGGAGTCAGCTTGATTCGGCGCAGCGTGGGCAACTGCTGGGCACCGGTACGGCCAAGACTCCGGCGAGCGTATTGCGTCTTGCCGGTGGTGTCGGTCTTGTGGTCGTGGGTGTGCTGATGTTGGTGGGACGTGACCAAGACCAGAGCCCGATGATGCAGTCTTTGATCGCGGCCATCGCGGTTCTGCTCGGAGTCGCACTGGTTCTTGCTCCTTGGTGGTTGCGGTTGGTGAATCAACTCGGTGAGGAACGTGCCCGCTCCGCCCTCGCCCGGGAACGCGCAGAGATCGCCGCGCACCTGCATGATTCCGTGTTGCAGACGCTTGCACTGATCCAACGCTCAGCCGACAGGCCTGGCGAGGTCACGCGTTTGGCACGGAACCAGGAACGCGAACTGCGGGCGTGGCTGTACAACGACCGAGCCTCAAGCGGAACATCGTTGGCCGAGGAGGCCCGAGCAATTGTCGCCCAGGTCGAGAACGACCTAGTGTTGGCTGGCGGGGGAGATGAAACCATTTCGATCGATCTGGTCGTGGTTGGCGATGCGGTGCCAGACCAGGACAGCGAGGCCCTCCTCGCAGCCATGGCAGAGGCGCTCAAGAATGCTGTGCGGCACGGTGAACCACCGGTGAGTGCCTACCTTGAGGTACGCGACGAGGCGCTTGAGGTGTATGTGACCGACCGTGGCGAAGGTTTCGACATCTCGCAGATCGCTCCAGACCGATTTGGTGTACGCGAATCGATCATCGGACGGGTGGAACGCCGAGGTGGCGCGGCAACGTTCCGTAAGATGGCTGTTGGTGGTACGGAAGTGTCGCTGAGGATTCCGCGTAAGGCCACGGAGACATCAGGTGAACAGTCCGCAGAATCGACAACTCAGAGAGGTGAGGCATCGTGATTAGGGTTGCGATCATTGACGATCACGACATGTTCCGCGCAGGGGTTCGGGCCAGCCTGAACGATCAGGTCAACGTGGTGTGCGAAGCCGCGAACGTGGATGATGCTGTCATCGCGCTGCATGAGCACCTACCCGATGTGGTTCTACTGGACGTACACATGCCCGGTGGTTCGGGCGGCGGAGGGGCCGAGGTATTGACCCGCTGCGGTGACATCGTTGGCGGTACCAGGTTCCTTGCCCTGTCCGTGTCCGATGCCGCAGAGGATGTCGTTGCCGTGATTCGTGCAGGCGCTCGCGGATATGTCACCAAGAACATCTCCGGTCCCGAACTGCTCGATGCCATCGCTCGGGTCAATGGTGGGGATGCTGTGTTCTCGCCGAGGTTGGCTGGATTCGTGCTCGATGCGTTCGGTGCTCAGACTCAGAACACGACTGCGACTGTCGATGATGATCTGGATAAACTCTCCGCCCGAGAGCAGGAGGTCATGCGACTGATCGCTCGCGGATACACCTACCGTGAGGTGGCCGCGGAGTTGTTCATCTCGATCAAGACCGTGGAAACCCACGTCTCAGCAGTGCTGCGGAAACTTCAACTGTCGTCCCGCCATGAACTCACGCGTTGGGCTGCCCAGCGTCGCCTCCTCTAGCCATCTCCCAACCACACGTACCTTCCCCCAAAACTTATGCTCCCCACACCACACTTACCCCCACTTTGAGAGCAACCCAAAAATCGAGGGGCTGAAATTGGTCCGGTGGCGTGTATAAAATACACGCCACCGGACCAATTTCAGCCCCTCGACGGTGAGCGCTTCGTTGTGGGTCGATGTGTCTGTAACAGCGGGTTACAAGAGTCCGCTTTGCATGCCATCTATGCTTGGCGTGCAGAAATTAGGCAGAATATAGGGATGGCACTCCCAGTACTCGTAGCGACCGCCCACGGAACCGATAACCCGGTCGGACAAGAGGTCATCAGCTCAGTTGTCGCTCAGGCCCAAGCGCTTCTGCCCGATACCAAGGTCCTTGAAACCTATGTCGATGTGCAATACCCGCAGGTTGACGAGGTGCTCGAAGGGCTCTCCGCGCAGGAAACGGCCGTTGTAGTTCCGCTCCTGTTGTCCACCGGCTACCACACCGTGCATGACATAGCTGGTGCGGTACGCCAGCGCAACCGTCAGGCACGCGACACCGTTGGCACGTCAACGCTGGGTCCTCATTCTGCGCTCGCGGAGATCCAAGTCGACCGCATCGCAGAGGCCACCGACCGGCCAACCCATGTCATTCTTATTGCTGCTGGTTCTTCGGACGCCCGGGCACAAGAGGACATAACCGCGCAAGCCGAGCTGTTGCGTATCGCATTGTCGGAGCGTCACGGCGAGGGAGCACCTGCGGTGAGTATCGGCTATCTGAGCGCATCCTCCCCAACGGTGTCTGAGACGATCAGCGCTGCCGTGGACGCCTACGCGGTGAATGCCGAGCAACCTACCGAACCGGTCAACATCGTGCTCAGTTCCTACCTGCTCGGTCCGGGTTTCTTCCAGAACAAGCTACACAAGATCGCGGCCGAACCGCTGACAATCGAGGCGGACTCCGCAGAAGAGACCCCCGAAATCAACGTGCTGGTGACCGAACCTCTGGGCGCTGACCCACGTCTCGCGCAGATCGTTGTGGAGCGCTATCAAGCCGCTCTGTAACCAGCACTCCTGAGACACCCAAAACCCATGTCGTAGGTGAGCCGCCCAGCAACACTTTGGGCCTTGAACGTTGAATGATTCAGTCATCGTTCGGACAGAAAACTCGGTGGGGCGAAAATGGTCCGGATACCCAACATAAAGTTGGGTATCCGGACCATTTTCGCCCCACCGAACCTATGTCTAAGCGAGGTGTCGGCTGGGTATGAAGTTTGCTGACTGCGGAGGCTGAAGACGGGTGGAAATCCTAGAGCGACGAGCCTGGCAGCGATGAATCCGCAAGACTGAATGCTGAGAAACTGTCCCGCAGCGCATCGGCGCGGAGCACCACATCGCCGATCACGGTGATGGCGGGCGGCTTCACGTCTGCCTCGCGGGCCCTCTGAGCAAGGGTTTCCAGCGTCGCAACCGTAGTACGTTGACGAGGGCCAAAGCCATCCTCAATGATCGCGCACGGAGTGGAACCAGGATTGCCTTGGGCGATGAGGGTTGTGGAGACCTTCTCGAGTTGCGCCACGCCCATGAGCAGCACGAGCGTGTGGTTGTCCGCCAGCGGAGCAGCACCAAGGTCGGAGTGCGCGGTGATGACCGAGAACCCGCGGGCAACACCACGGTGCGTTACGGGGATGCCGGCTGCTGCGGGAACCGATACAGCGGAGGTCACGCCTGGAATCACGCTGACCGGAACACCTGCCGCACGGCAGGCGTCCAACTCTTCGCCACCGCGACCAAACACGTAGGGGTCCCCACCCTTGAGCCGAATCACCCGGCGTCCAGCAAGTGCTCGATCCACGAGGATCTCGTTGATCTCCGACTGCGAAACGGGGTGATCCCCACCGGACTTTCCAACGTCAATGATCTCGACGCCGCTACCCACCCAGTTCAATACCTCTCGGGGAGCCAACCTGTCGATCACCAGAACCTCAGCGGAATCGATGGCCTGCTTTGCGGCAAGGGTCAGCAGTTCAACGGCACCTGGTCCACCGCCGACGAGAACAACCTCCCCAGCGCCAACCGCATACGAAGAAGACGCTGCCGAAGCCGTACGATCAAGCGTGGTGGTGCGCAGCAGTGAGGAAATCTTGTTGCGCAGCGAGATGGTCCGGCGTGGCTTCGGGTCCTTGGCCTTTGAGGACACGACCGCAATGGTCGCATCCCCATGCTCAACGAGGGCCGGTGCCCAGGCTGTCGCATGCTCAGCATCCCCACCCTTGAAGCAGAAAATCTGGTGCTGCTCCGCCCACGCTGCCACCTCGTCGTCAATCTGCGGGTTGCCGGTCGCCGTGGCAACCAGCCACGCGCCACTCACATCGCCATCAACATACCCGCGTGGCACCCACGTAGCGGGTTCGCCTCCCGTGGTGCGGTGCGCGAAGTCGAGCGATGCGATCAGTTCCGTCATGTCCGAACACAACTGCGGCGCAATCACCGTGAGGCGGGCGCCAGCGCGCCCCAGCAGGCGAGCGCGACGGGCTGCGACAGGGCCGCCACCGACAACGACGGCGAGCCGTCCGGTCAGTTGCAGACCGATGGGAGTGATCGTGGACATGATGAACCTTTGTTTGTTTAGCTACGAACTGCATTCGTCTTCGGTAGGGGTTTGCTCCGCGAAATCCCCACACTCCGCTGCACTACTTTGTCCGTAACAGATGCCGGTCAGATTGCGTACTGCAACGAGCGAGTTTCGGGGGCGATCGAACCGGTCAGAGCGTTGCCAACCATTCCTGCTGCAAGCGTGTAGCCCGAAGCAGGGTCGATGAGCAGGAACGAACCGGTGTTGCGGTGCTGAGCGTATTCCTCAGCGATGATTGGAGCGGCGACCTTGATGGTCACGGTTCCGATGTCGTTGAGGCCCAACTGTTCGGTTGGGTTGACCGCTGCGGTGTTGAGGTCGAGCAGACCGGTCACGTCCCGCACGATGGCCTGAACGGTCTTGGTTCCGTGCTTGAGTAGAACGCGTGCACCTGGCGCGAGCGTGCGCTCAGCGAGCCACGCGATGGTCGCGTCAATTTCCGTGACCGCGGCTGGAACATCCTGAGCGGAGACGATGACATCGCCGCGGGCGATGTCGATCTCGTCGGACAACCGAATCGTGACGGACTGCGGCGCGAACGCCTCCGTGAGCGACTTGCCAGCAAAATCGATGCCGTCAACGCGGGTTGTGCGACCGGACGGCTGAACAACCACCTCGTCGCCAACCCGGATGACGCCCTCGGCCACTGCACCGGCGTATCCGCGATAATCGCGGAATTCCGGGGCTGCCGAGGACTGCGGACGAATTACCGTCTGCACGGGGAAGCGGAACGAACCATCCTGCGGCGCCTGCGCGCCGGGCAAGTCCTCAAGAAGTTCCAGCAGTGCCGGACCGTCGTACCACGGGGTTTTGTCTGACTTGTCGACGATATTGGCGCCTTCCAGCGCCGAGACCGGAATCGTGTCGATTGCGTCAATGCCAAGAGCCGCCGCAGCCTCACGGATTTGGGTGTCAAGCTCCTTGTAACGTTCCTGAGAGTAGTCAACGAGGTCGATCTTGTTGACCGCGACCACCACGTGTGGAACGCGAAGCAGCGAGGCCACTGCGAGGTGACGGCGGGTCTGTTCGAGCAGACCCTTACGCGCGTCGATGAGGAGGACAACCACGTCAGCGGTCGATGCGCCCGTGACCGTGTTCTTGGTGTACTGCACGTGGCCGGGGCAGTCGGCCAGAATGAAGTTGCGCTTGGGTGTGGCGAAGTAGCGGTAGGCGACATCAATGGTGATGCCCTGCTCACGTTCCGCACGCAAACCATCGGTCAGAAGTGCAAGGTCGGCGGTTGCCAGACCGCGGTTGCGAGAAACCCGCTCAACCGATTCGATCTGGTCGGCAAGAACCGATTTGGAATCGAACAGCAACCGACCGACGAGCGTCGATTTTCCGTCATCCACGGAGCCAGCAGTGGCGAGGCGAAGGAGGGTGCTCATTAGAAGTAACCTTCTTTCTTGCGGTCTTCCATGGCCGCTTCGGAGATGCGGTCGTCAGCGCGGGTGGCTCCGCGTTCGGTGATGCGGGTTGCCTGGATCTCGGCGATGACAGCGGCAACGTCCTTTGCATCGGACTCAACGGCTCCGGTGCAGGACATATCGCCAACCGTGCGGTAGCGCACGAGGCGGTTCGTGACGGTTTCGCCGTCGCGCGGGGTAATGAACTCACCGACCGCTAGGAGCATGCCATCGCGCTCAACCACGTCACGGTAGTGCGCGTAGTAGAGCGATGGAAGATCGATGCTCTCGCGTTCGATATAGCGCCACACGTCCAGTTCAGTCCAGTTGGACAGCGGGAACGCGCGAACGTGTTCTCCTGGGCGGTGCCTGCCGTTGTACAGGTTCCACAGTTCAGGGCGCTGGTTGCGTGGGTCCCACTGGCCAAACTCATCGCGCAGGGACAACACGCGCTCCTTGGCGCGGGCCTTCTCCTCGTCGCGGCGTCCGCCACCGAACACGGCATCGAACTTGTGCTCCGCAATCGCGTCCAAAAGCGGTTGGGTCTGCAGCGGGTTACGTGTGCCATCGCTACGTTCGGCGAGCCTGCCGTCATCGATGTAGTCCTGAACCTTGGCGACCTCAAGACGCGCGCCGATCTTCTCCACGGTCACGTCGCGGTAGTCGATCACCTCAGGGAAGTTGTGGCCCGTGTCCACGTGCAGCAGAGGGAACGGGACTGCTGCAGGCCAGAATGCCTTCTTCGCCAGATGCAGCATCACCACGGAGTCCTTGCCGCCCGAGAACAGCAGCGCTGGGCGCTCAAACTCGGCGGCTACCTCGCGGATGATATGGATGGCCTCGGCTTCGAGAGCATCCAGAAGGTCGAGTTGGTGGGTCTGGCTGGCCGCAACCGGGTGCGAGTTATTGGCGGTCATACGTGCAATCCACATTCTGTCTTGTCAAGTCCGGCCCAACGGCCGGAACGCGGGTCTTCACCAGGGGCTACGCGCTTGGTGCAGGGCTGGCACCCGATGGAGGGGTAGCCATCGTTGAGCAGGGGGTTGATGATCACGTTGTTGGCTGCCGCATAGCCGAGCAGTTCATCAAGACTCCAGGCTGCAAGCGGGTTGACCTTGACCAGGCCATTCTTCTCATCGAACGTGACCAGCGGGGTGTTGGTGCGGGTGGGGGCCTCATCGCGGCGAACACCGGTGATCCACACCTCGTAGTCCTTGAGCGAGGCGGTCAGCGGCTCCATCTTGCGCAACTGGCAGCATAGAGCAGGGTTGCGGGACCACAGATCCTTACCGTGTGCCGTATCCTGCTCGGCCACGCTTTGGGCTGCCTGAACGTCCACGATGGTCAATTCCATCGAGTTTTCCACGTTGTTTCGCGTACCAAGAGTCTCAGCGAAGTGATAGCCGGTTTCGAGGAACAGGACGTCAACCCAGGGGATCGCACCCTGAACGGTGTGGGGGAGCACGGCATCCGCCATGGAGCAGGCAACAGCCGTACGGTACCCGAACGTGCGTGCGACCCAATCGATGATCTGATCGTAGGAACCCTCATCTACAGCTCCGATACCGGAGCCGGAAAACAGTTCCTCGCCCTCGCGGGCAAGGGCACGCAGTTCCTCGGTCGAACGACGCGGACGTGCCCAATCACTCTTCCGCTGTTCGGCGATGGCTTCGCGCGACGCGGTGCGGGCGGCTTCTCGTGCGAGTGCTGCTGCGCGGGCTTCAGCAAGCGAACTCATACCAGGTCCTCCTCCGGAACTCTATGAGACCACTGCGCGAAGGTCTCGTCGCCCTCACGTCCCTTTTCAAAGTTGCGGACCACGCGTTCAACGTAGTTGGGGATATCGGTCGCAGCGACTTTAAGGCCACGTACCGTGCGGCCAAGCCCTGCCTCCTCGCGGGTCTCCGATGCGAGACCGCCTCCGAGGTGTACCTGGAAGCCTGGGACCTGCTCGCCCTCATCGTTCATGATGAGCTGGCCCTTCAAGCCGATGTCAGCCGTTTGGATTCGAGCACATGAGTTCGGGCAGCCATTGACGTGCAGACGGATCGGCTTGAGGTGGCTGATATCGCCGAGACGCTGATCGAGTTCCGCGATAGCCGCAGTTGCCGTGTCCTTCGTGTCCACGATGGCCAACTTGCAGTACTCGATACCCGTGCAGGCGATCGTGTTCCGGCGAAATGCACCCGGGCGAGGGTTCAAGCCCAACGCAGCCAACTCGTCGGCAACCCGGTCGACTTCCTCCGCTGGAATATCGAGCACAAGCATCTTCTGGTGCGGGGTGAACCGAACCCGCTCAGAGCCTGCGCTCTCCGCAATGTCCGCAACCTTCACCAGGATGCTGCCTGAAACGCGGCCCACGTTCGGTGCAACGCCGATGTAGAACCTGCCGTCCTTCTGCTCGTGGATGCCCACGTGGTCGCCCGGTGTCTTGGGCTGCGGTGCTGGCGGACCATCGAGCAGCTTGTAGCCGAGGTATTCGGTCTCCAGGATCTCGCGGAACTTCTCCACCCCCCAGTCCTTGACCAGGAACTTGAGGCGTGCACGGTTGCGCAGACGACGGTAACCGTAGTCACGGAATATCTGGGTGACGCCCACCCACACATCGACGACCTGGTGTTCAAACACGAGCACGCCGAGGCGCTGCCCCAGATGCGGGTTCGCGGAAAGCCCGCCACCAACCCACAGGTCGTAGACGACACCGTGCTCGGGGTGGACGTAGGCGACATAGCCGACGTCGTTGATCTCGTGAACGACATCCTGGCTTGGGTGACCCGTGAACGCGGTCTTGAACTTACGGGGTAGGTTGGACAGTTCCGGATCGCCCACGTACTTCTCGGTGATCTGGTCGATCAGGTGAGTGGGGTCGACGATCTCGTCCTTCGCGATACCTGCAACCGGGGAGCCAAGGACCACGCGGGGCACGTCACCACACGCCTCAGTGGTCTGCATGCCGTTCGATTCCAAGCGACGCCAGATCTCTGGGACATCCTCGACCTGAATCCAGTGATATTGAATGTTCTGACGATCCGTGATGTCGGCGGTGTCGCGGCCAAACTCCTGGGAGATCTCGCCGATCACGCGAAGCTGTTTGGTGGTTACCGCGCCTGCATCGAGGCGCACACGCATCATGAAGTACTTGTCCTCGAGTTCGTGCGGCTCGAGTTGCGCCGTGCGACCGCCGTCGATTCCAGGCTTACGCTGCGTGTACAACCCCCACCAGCGGAACCGTCCGTGCAAGTCCTCAAGTGGGATCGAGTCGAAGCCGCCCTTGGCGTAAATGTTCTCGATGCGTTCGCGAACGTTCAGGCCGTTGTCCTTGGCCTTGAGTTCCTCGTTGGCATTGAGGGGAGTCTTGCCATCGATCTTCCATTGCCCGTTAGGACGTGCGGCACGCGCTGGGCGATCTCCTGCAGCCCTTGCCGGCCTTTCGCCAGCGGGGCGAGCTGGACGCTCAACCGCAGTCCGGGCAGGACGTTCTCCCACCGCACGCGCAGGACGATCGGCTGCCGCTGCACGTGGTGCCCGCGCAGGACGATCGGCTGTCGCTGCCTGAGCCGACTCATCACCTGCCGTGCGCGCGGACGGCGCTGACTTCTCGTCGGAAAGCGGGGTCTTCTGCGGCTCGGCAGGTTCGCTGCCGGTCTCGTTCGCGTTGTGCAAGGTCATTTCTAGGCTGTCCTTCTTTAATGCTTGGTGCCTAGATCAGGTCGCAGATGTAGATAAGCGTGTGCTCTGATCATGCACCACTAAGTAGGGCGGTCCCCAGAACTACGGGGAGGGGGCTGGTTAGCGATCAACAACAGCAACACGTGAACGAAGGCACCTCAAACGAAGCACGCATCATTGATGCGGCAGCGAGTTGCGAGGAGGCACCTTGGGTCATAAATGGAACGGTACGCGTCTTAAAACACTGCGTCGAGGGCGTCCAAAATATGGAGTTAACCATTGTTAACGACGTGCGTGACAAATTAACGATTGTTTACAGAGGTTCACATAGGTCACCTCAATTCATGGAATCTATCTTGGGTTTTCGAGGAAAATCGCCGTTTTGTGTGATCGACCCTACTCCCAAAATTTCTTAAGCAAGATGGCAACGATTCCGGAAAATCTCTAGGATTGAGACATGAATTTCCTCTATGTAGCGCTCCTGTTCCTGCACCTCGTCAGTTGGGCGATTGTCCTTGGCGGGTGGATTGCCACAATCAAAAAGCCAGGACTGTACAAGGGCATCCCGCACGCGGCGCTCACCGCGCTGGTCACCGGTGTGCTCATGGTCGGGATCGCGGAAATGGGTGACGGAACCGTCAACCACATGAAGATCGGCATCAAATTGCTCATCAACCTCGTGGTGGTTGTCCTCGCGTTCCGTGCGAAGAAGGCCGGAGACGATGCACCACGCGCTCTGATCACCACGATCGGGGTGCTGACGGTTGTGAACATCGCACTCGCGCTGTTCTGGGGCGGGCGTCACCTCTGAGACTGTTGTTCCTTGGAGGGCATGCACCTGCTGGTTGCGTGCCCTCTTTGGGCTTCGGGGTTGGGAAGAACGAATGTCGCTGGGTCCGGATAGCCTTGGATCATGATCTTTCCTCAAGACCTATTCATCGCTCTGGCCATCCTGGTGGGCCTCATCGGGGCGATCATTCAGATCATTCCGGGTGGGTTTATCGTCCTCGGTGCGATCCTCATGTGGGCGATCCTCACGGGTGGCGCTGCGGCATGGTGGATATTCGCTGCGGCAGCGGTTGTGACGATCGGTGGAATTGGGTTGAAGTTCCTTGTTGCAGGTAGGCACCTTCAACGTTCGACTGTCCGAAACTCGTCAATTCTCATTGGCCTTGTGGCTGGTGCGGTTGGATTCTTCGTGATTCCAGTCTTGGGTCTTCCGCTTGGATTCATCGGCGGAGTATTCGTGTGCGAATACATTCGTGAACAGCAGCTTGATGCGGCGTGGCGTTCCACGGTCGTGGCCCTCAAAGCCACCGGACTCACCATCCTGGTCGAGTTGTGTGCGGCACTTGTCGCAACTGCGCTGTGGATTGTCGGACTCATCATCACTTAAGCAGGCCACGCACGGCGCGAGAGAACCTTGCATACCGTGGACTCGTCGTAAATCCGGATTGCCGACGATACGGGTGGGCTGGTAGCGCCCGCCCCCAGCGGATGGGGAGAACAGCGTGGAGCGATGTAGAACACAAAAGAATGTCAGCCAAGACGGATAGGCTTAGAAGGCTATGGATTCTTTGTTTGGAAACTTGCCCACGTTCACGTCCGCTGCCGAGGATGAAGTCCCCGACTTTGCGTTCATTCCAGAGCCGGAGGACAACTCGTCTGCTGCTGTTGACAGGTTGCTTGACGGGCTCAACCCGCAGCAGGCACAAGCCGTTCAACATGCTGGAACGCCACTGTTGATTGTTGCCGGGGCGGGTTCCGGGAAAACCCGCGTGTTAACCCACCGCATCGCCTATCTCTTGGCAACCGGGCGAGCCTGGCCAAGTCAGATCCTCGCAATCACCTTCACGAACAAGGCGGCAGCAGAGATGCGCGAGCGTGTCGCCCAGATCGTGGGGCCAGACGCCGAACGGATATGGGTATCCACCTTCCACTCCACCTGTGTGCGGATTCTACGCCGTGAGGCTGAGGCAATCGGCATGAAGAAATCGTTCTCCATCTATGACTCCGCAGATTCCCAGCGACTCATCACCCTGATCCTGCGCGAGCTTGATCTGGACCCCAAGCGCTTCACCGCAAAGTCTTTGGCGCACAAGATCTCCAATCTCAAGGATGAGCTCGTCTCTCCGATTGAACTTCGCGAGAGCCCTGGCGGTAGCGAATATGACGCGATCGTCGCTGACGTATACGAGCGTTATCAACGTAGGCTCACCCAGGCCAACGCCATGGACTTTGATGACCTCATCGTGCGCACTGTCGAACTGTTCAAGAAGGCACCTGCGGTTGCCGAGCACTACCGCCGGAAGTTCCGGCACATTCTGGTTGACGAGTATCAAGACACCAACCATGCCCAGTATGAACTGGTCAAAATGCTTGTTGGTCCCGCAGAAGGTGCGGTGCCTCCCGGGGAGTTGACCGTTGTGGGCGATTCTGACCAGTCCATCTACGCATTCCGTGGCGCGACCATTCGCAACATCCTTGAGTTTGAGAAGGACTACCCGAACGCCACCACGATCCTGCTTGAGCAGAACTATCGCTCCACGCAGAACATCCTTACCGCAGCCAACGCGGTGATCTCCCAGAACGGTGGCCGCCGCGCGAAGAACCTATGGACCGCGGCTGGCGATGGAGCCAAGATCGTGGGTTACGTCGGTGACAACGAGCACGAAGAAGCTCGTTATATTGCTCGAGAGATCGACAAACTGCAGGATGAACACGGTGTTCGACCCGGTGATATCGCCGTCTTCTACCGCACCAACAACCAATCGCGTGCACTCGAAGAAGTCCTCATCCGCGTGGGCCTGCCCTACAAGGTTGTCGGCGGCACCAGGTTCTACGAACGCAGGGAAATCAAGGATGCAATCGCGTATCTGCACGCAATCAATAACCCCGCGGATGACATCAACCTGCGACGCGTCTTCAACGTACCCAAGCGTGGCCTAGGGGACAGGGCAGAATCGCTCATTGCGGCGGCTGCTGAGCGTGATGGGGTGTCGTTCAACGATGCGATGTTCGCAGCCGGGACGATTCCCGGCATGACTGCACGCACGCTCAACCCATTGCGCTCCTTCACTGACTTGATGAAGGAACTGCGCGAAACCGCGCAAACGGCGGGCCCGGCGGAAATCTTGGGAGACGTTCTCGACAAGACCGGCTATCTTGTGCAGCTCCGCGCAAGCGACGATCCCCAGGACGGCACTCGCGTGGACAACCTCGCAGAACTGCATGCCGTGGCCTCCGAGTTCGAGAAGGAGAATCCCGAGGGGACGCTCTCAGATTTCCTTGAACGGGTCTCACTCGTTGCGGACGCAGACCAGATTCCATCGAGCGATGATGCCGGGCACGAGAACACACCACGCGTCGACAACGGGGTCATCACACTCATGACACTGCACACCGCGAAGGGACTCGAGTTCCCGGTCGTGTTTCTGACCGGTATGGAGGACGGAACCTTCCCGCACATGCGCGCTCTGCAGGATGAAAGCGAACTCGAGGAAGAACGCCGACTCGCCTATGTGGGAATCACCCGTGCGCGCCGACGCCTTTACATCACACGTGCCTCCACCCGGTCATCGTGGGGCGCCCCGAACGATTTCCCACCATCACGGTTCCTTGATGAGATTCCTGAGGAACTGTGGGACTGGGCGCGCCGCCAATCCAGCGCGGAAAGCGCACGAGCACGATACGGCTACGGTTCGCCAACATCGTATGGTTCAGGAAGCGGTTCATACTCACAGAGGTCCTTCTCTGACGACGATGACTTTGGCACTCCCATCGGTGGACGTGGTCCGCGTAGGGACCCGACGCCTGCGTGGAAAAAGAAGCCAGCTACTTCCCAAGACAAGACACCGATGTTCAACAACCCCAGGGCCAAGTCTGAGGCAGACATCCCGCAACTGGCTGCTGGAGATCGGGTAACGCACGACTCGTTTGGTCTCGGTACGGTTGTCTCCGTGGAGGGGGTTGGGCGTAACGCAACGGCCACCGTGGATTTCGGGGGAGATGGGCCGAAACGGCTGCTTCTCAGGTTTGCCCCGGTCACCAAACTCTAGGACTTGGCGGAGAGGCTCCATGCCTTTCACCACAGGGCTTTGCGCGGGAGGCTGACAAAAGTGGTTCACTCCACAGGCCCTTGTGTGACTTAAGACCCGATAACAGTTAATCTTAAGAAAATGTCTCGACGTCGAGATATTTTCTAGCCCGGTCGATGGAAGGACTCAGCAGGGTGGACCTGTTCGAATACCAAGCTCGCGACATCTTCGAGAAGCACGGCGTACCTGTATTGGGCGGCGTCGTTGCAACCACTCCACAAGAGGCACGCGAAGGCGCAGAGAAACTAGGCGGCGGAACAGTCGTCGTGAAGGCCCAGGTAAAGACCGGTGGCCGTGGAAAGGCAGGAGGCGTTAAGCTCGCTCACTCGCCACAGGAAGCGGAAGAACGCGCCAGCGAAATCCTCGGAATGGACATCAAGGGTCACACCGTCCACCGAGTCATGATCGCTGCTGGCGCCAAGATCGCCCAGGAGTTCTACTTCTCGGTGCTGCTCGACCGCGCAAACCGCTCCTACCTTGCAATGGCAAGTGTTGAGGGTGGAATGGAAATCGAACAGCTCGCTGTTGAACGCCCAGAGGCCCTTGCAAAGATCGAGGTCAACCCCAACGTCGGAATCGACGCTGCCAAGGCCCTCGAAATCGCTGAGGCTGCTGGTTTCGCGGACGACATCAAGGACCAGATCGTTGACACGTTCCAGAAACTGTGGACTGTCTACTCCGAGGAAGACGCGACCCTCGTTGAGGTCAACCCACTGGTCCTGACCGAAGACGGCAAGATCGTTGCCCTCGACGGAAAGGTCTCGCTCGACGAAAACGCGGGTTTCCGTCACCCAGACCACGAAGCACTCGAGGACAAGGCAGCAGCCGATCCACTCGAGGCAAAGGCAAAGGAAAACGACCTCAACTACGTCAAACTTGACGGACAGGTCGGAATCATCGGTAACGGTGCTGGCCTTGTGATGAGTACCCTCGACGTTGTCGCATACGCCGGTGAGAACCACGGTGGCGTGAAGCCAGCTAACTTCCTCGACATCGGTGGTGGCGCTTCCGCGGCAGTCATGGCCGCTGGTCTTGATGTCATCCTCAACGACCCACAGGTCAAGTCGGTGTTCGTCAACGTGTTCGGTGGTATCACCGCATGTGACGAGGTGGCCAACGGTATCGTCAAGGCACTCGAAATCCTCGGCGATGCAGCAACCAAGCCGCTCGTCGTGCGCCTCGACGGAAACAACGTTGAAGAGGGTCGCGCGATCCTCACGGCAGCTAACCACCCGCTCGTAACCCTTGCCGAGACGATGGACGGTGGAGCCGATAAGGCCGCCGAACTCGCGAACGCCTGATAGGGAAGAAGGAAGACACATGGCTATCTTCATCAACGAAAACTCCCGCGTCATCGTTCAGGGTATGACCGGTTCCGAGGGACAAAAGCACACCACCCGCATGCTCGCATCGGGAACCAACATTGTTGGTGGTGTAAACCCACGCAAGGCCGGAACCTCGGTTGACTTCCCACGCGGCGAAGAGACTGTTTCCGTTCCTGTCTTCGGTTCGGTAGCGGACGCAATCGCGGAAACTGGTGCGGACGTGTCGGTCATCTTCGTGCCACCAGCCTTCACCAAGGCCGCTGTCGTTGAGGCCATCGAGGCAGGCATGCCGTTGGTGGTCATCATCACCGAGGGCGTGCCCGTGGCAGACACCGCAGAGTTCTACACCCTCGCAGCCGAGAAGGGTGTTCGCCTGATCGGCCCGAACTGCCCAGGTATCATCAGCCCCGGAAAGTCCAACGTCGGCATCATCCCAGCCGACATCACTGGTGGAGGAAAGATCGGACTCGTATCGAAGTCTGGCACCCTCACCTACCAGATGATGTATGAGTTGCGGGACTTCGGATTCTCCACCGCAATCGGAATCGGTGGTGACCCTGTCATCGGCACCACCCACATCGATGCTCTGGCAGCGTTCGAGGCAGACCCAGAGACCGAGGCAATTGTCATGATCGGTGAAATCGGTGGTGACGCTGAAGAGCGCGCTGCAGCCTTCATCAAGGAAAACGTGACCAAGCCTGTTGTCGGCTATGTCGCTGGATTCACCGCTCCCGAGGGTAAGACCATGGGACACGCTGGTGCTATTGTTTCCGGTTCGTCCGGAACAGCAGCAGCGAAGAAGGAAGCGCTGGAAGCCGCAGGTGTGAAGGTGGGCAAGACCCCGTCGGAAACCGCTGCTCTCATGCGTGAGATCCTTTCCGCCTGACGCCTACCTCCCATAGAAGAAGCGTTGGAACAACGCGTCGTACCCGTAATTCGACGTTGCGTAGGGCCGAACCTCCATCTAGGAGGTTCGGCCCTTTTGTTTTTCACGGCGCAACGACTACATTCGTGTCATGGCAAACGCAACGAAGGGCCGTTCGAAGAAGAAAAAGGCCCACACCCCACAGGTCCGTAAGGCAACCCAACTTTCCGCCGCTGAGCAGAGGAAGGCGGCGCGCAAGGTCGCTAAGAAGGTTTCTGAACCGTCGCTGTTCAAGACCGCGTGGTTCTGGATCCCACTGCTAGTGGCGCTGGTTACCTCACCGGCGTTGGCATTCCTGTCGGCTGGTGTTGGCGTGCTGATTGTGATCGTAGGGGCGTGCCTGCAAAAAACCGACCGGATGCGTGGACGCCTCCTCGTAGCTGGACTTGGCGCGGTCATTGGTTCGCTGCCATACATCGTGTATCTCGTGCTTGGCTGGGTTGGCGTCATCGGCTGATCTCCACCCCTTCCGCGCGGGTGGGTGTGGTTAAGGGTATTGGTTTTGTCTGGTGTGCGAGTGTCCCAGGCACTCGCACACCAGACAAAACCAGTACCCCTAATTTGGGGCGCTGGCTTGGCGACGATCCGGTCACCTCACGCACTCCCGTCCCGACCCAGCCCGGCTAGGTCGAGAGATGAAAGCGCACCAGCCCGACTCGTCGAAAATCTAGTATCTTCCTAGACAAAAGTTGTGTGGCCCGCAACTATACAGGTTGCAGGTCACACCACTTTTACAGATTGCCCGGGTGTAGTACCGGTTACTTCTCCATCCAGATGCGGTCCAGGTAGTCCTGGATCGAACGGTCAGAGGAGAAGAACCCGGTGCGGGCCACATTCAGCACGGCTGAACGGTTCCACGCGGCCTTGTCGCGGTACTTCTCCTCGACCTTTGTCTGGATGTCCAGGTAGGAGCGGAAATCAGCGAGAGCCATGAACCGGTCGTGCCACAGCCAGTCCGAGACAATCGACTCGAACGCACTGCGGTCACCGTTCGAGAACGCACCCGAGGCGATCAGGTCGATTGCGAGCTTCAAATCGGCATCCTTCTCGTAGAACTTCGATGGCACGTACCCGGCTTGAGCGAGTGACTCAGCATCAGGTTCAGTCATGCCGAAGAGGAAGAAGTTCTCGTCGCCCACGAGTTCGTGGATCTCAACATTTGCGCCATCGAGCGTTCCGACGGTGAGCGCCCCGTTCAAGGCAAACTTCATGTTTCCCGTACCTGACGCTTCCTTACCGGCCAACGAGATCTGCTCGGACAGGTCAGCGGCAGGAATCAACTTCTCTGCAAGGGTGACGTTGTAGTTTGCTGGGAAGGCGATCTTCAAACGCCCCTGAAGCTCGGGGGCGTTGTTGATCCGGGCCGCCACGGCGTTGATCAGGGCAATTGTCTCCTTGGCCATGCGGTAGCCCGGCGCTGCCTTCGCACCGAACACGACAACGCGAGGCTCGATGTCCTCAGCGTTCAAGGTTCCCGCAAGAACGCGTGCATACAGCGACACCACGTGCAGGAGTTTAAGGGACTGGCGCTTGTACTCGTGCAAGCGCTTGACCATGACGTCGTAGATCGCATCCGATGGAAGCTCAATACCATCGCGGGCCGCAAGGACCGCCGCGATACGCGACTTGTTGTGCGCCTTCACCAGCGCGAACTGCTCAAGGAAACCAGAATCGTCGGCAAGCGGTTCAAGCTGCGAAAGCTGCGAGAGATCGCGCACCCAACCGGTGCCGATCGCGTCATTCAGCAGGTCTGACAACTCCGGGTTGGACAAACGTACGAACCTTCGTGGCGTGACACCGTTCGTGACGTTCGTGAACTTGTCCGGCCAGTACGCCGAGAAGTCCTTGAGCACATTGTCCTTGAGCAGTTGCGAGTGCAATGCTGCAACGCCATTGACGCGACGTGAACCGACCGTCGCAAGGTGCGCCATGCGCACTGCGCGGAACGGCTGCTCTTGAATGATCGACATCTGGCGGACCAACAGTTCGTTACCGGTATTGAGGCGAACCTCGTTCAGGAACTCCTCGTTGATGCGGTAGATGATCTCAAGGTGACGCGGCAGCAGGCGGCCAAACAGGTCAACGGGCCACACCTCAAGAGCCTCAGGCAGGAGGGTGTGGCAGGTGTAGTTGAAGATCTCGCGGGTGATGCTCCAAGCATCGTCCCACTCAAGCTCATGGTCATCCACAAGCAGGCGCATCAGTTCCGGGATACCAACGACCGGGTGGGTGTCGTTCAACTGGAACGTGATGTGCTGTGGCAGGTCCGCGTAGGAAACCCCGCGTTCGAGGGTGCGTGCAACGAGGTCGCGGATGGAGGCCGCCACAAAGAAGTACTGCTGCTGAAGGCGCAACTCCTTACCCTGTGGAGTCGAGTCCTCTGGGTAGAGCACGTTGGAGATGTTCTCCGCGTAGGTGCGGGCGCGAACCGCGTTCTCGAAGTCACCGGAGTTGAAGATGTGCAGGTTGAACTCATCGGCTGCGCGGGCACTCCACAGACGCAGCGTGTTGACGGTGTCGGTTCCGTAGCCCGGAACTAGATAGTTACAGGGCACGGCTTGGACGTACCAGCCCGGTACCCACTTGCGGGCAGGTTGCCCCGCGGAGTTGATCGTGTCCTCAACACGACCTGCAAAACCGATAGGTTGTGCAAGTTCAGGGTGCGTGATCTCCCACGGCGTACCGTGTGACATCCAGGTGTCTGGCTGTTCCACCTGGTGTCCGTTGACGAACGTCTGGCGGAAAATACCGTAGTTGTAGCGGATGCCGTAGCCAATGGCTGAGATGTCCTTGGTCGCCAAGGAGTCAATGAAGCACGCGGCGAGACGTCCCAGACCACCGTTCCCGAGACCTGGCTCGATCTCGTGCGCGATGAGTTCGTCAAGGTCAATGTCAAGGGTGGACAGCGCCTCGCGGGCGGTGTCCTCGAGTCCGGTAGACAGCAGCGCATTCCCGGTCTGTGGGCCCAGTAAATACTCCGCCGACAGGTAGGCGACTGTCTTCCCGTTCTGTTCAGCTTGACGGGCCTGCGTTGCCTGCCAGCGGTCAATCAGCGGGCGCAGAACCGTGCGCACGAGTGCGATGTATTTATCTTGATTGGAAGCCTGCGGGAGTGTGACACCGCGGGTGTATTGCAGTTCATTTGTGAAAACGCGGACAAACTCCGTGGCATCCAATGCGGGAGATGGTTCGTGGTCCTGCGCTGCCTCGGGGGAGACGGTTGATGTCCGTGCGTCCATGGGGCCTGTCCTTAACTGTGTGTTCGGCGTTCAACTGAGATCTGTGTGGCTTGCTTTGCCTGCAGTCGCTGGGAGCGGGGAGGCGGAAGTTGAACCTGTTCGATGCTATCGCGCTAGGACCGCGGTAGACGTGAGCATTTCGGTTAAATCTTTGTGCCCGTACTTTTGGCGCTGCTTGGTGGTCTCTGGGCGAACCGTATGGTGGTCTCTTAGTTCTGTCTGCATTGGCGACGATTGAGGTGCGTTTACGCAGTTAGGAGCCGCTGTGTGCGGTGTCACGTTGTGTGGGTTTGATTTTCATAGTCGTGGGCCACTAATGTTTTTATCTGTCAGCACGACACCACGGGGTATGCCGGTGGGGATGATGCTGACCACCTCCTCTTCTCTTTTCCTGTGTTGTGCTGTGATCGTTTTTGTGGTTGTGGTGTGGTGCTGGTAGGGTTGAGAGGTTGCCCCGGTTCGGGTTCCTGCTGTTGTGGTGGGGGTTTGGGTTGGTGTGTGGTTGTTGTTTGATATCTCAATA
>NZ_JBHUOP010000006.1:0-128737 GCF_042683685.1 Populibacterium corticicola
GGGTCAAGAGTGCAATGAGCCACGATCATCAAGGAACAGCCAATACCAACCCTGCCAGCCAATCCCAGATCAGCCAAGAACAACTCTCACAGAGTGCACTTTTACGCGCTCTCGTTCAACGTAGGTGCACGTTTCTTCACTCTCGTTGAAGGACAGCGAACCAGAGTGCGCTAGCACCAAACGCGACGAGGCGGCTGGAAACCAGCCGCCTCGTCGTCAATCTCAGTGGGTCAATCGCACGCAATCACGCCGCTCAAACGTGAACAGCAGCCCTGCGCGCACACCCAAGCGTTACGCCTGTTCGGTGCGGGCCTTCGCTACCTCGTACAGCGTGATCGATGCGGCCACACCTGCGTTGAGGGACTCAACGACGGACGACATCGGGATCGACACGATCGAATCGCAGGTTTCGCGTACGAGCCTCGATAGGCCCTTGCCCTCGGAACCGAGCACGATCACAAGCGGGTCGGTTGCGAACGGGATCGAGCCAACGCTCACGTCACCGCCGCCGTCGAGTCCAATCACGAAGCAACCGGCCTTCTTCAACGTTTCGAGCGAGCGCACAAGATTGGTTTCGCGGGCTACCGGAACGCGCGCGGCTGCACCAGCGGAAACCTTCCAGGCCGACGCGGTCACACCGGCTGCGCGACGCTCGGGTACGAGCACGCCGTGGGCACCGAACGCACCGGCGGACCGGAGGACAGCACCCAGGTTACGCGGGTCGGTCACGGAGTCGAGCGCAACGATCAACGGTGCCTGACCCGCGTTTTCCGCAGCGTCGAGAAGGTCTTCGAGTTCGTAGTACTCGTACGGTGGAACCGCGATAGCCACACCCTGGTGGATGGAGCCGTCGGTCATGCGGTCGAGTTCGATCTTGGAGGATTCGAACAGCGGCAAACCGCGTTCGGTCGCGATCGCGAGGATTTCCTTGGTGCGGTCATCGTGTTCGATGCGGGTCGCGAGGAACACCTTGGACACTGGCATCTCGGCGCGTAGGGCTTCGAGAACCGAGTTGCGTCCGGCGACTACCTCGTTGACGCGGTCACCGGCGAAGTTCTGCTTGCGACGTGGGGCTGCCTTGGAGCGCTTCTCGTCGAGGCGTTCGCGAGCCACCTTGCGCTTGTGCGCGGGGTGCCAGGTGCGGTCTTCGGCGCGTGGTGTGGCACCGCGGCCCTCAAGTGCCTGGCGTCCGTTGCCGCCGGTGCCCTTGGTTGGGCCCTTTTTGGTCGAGGCTTTGCGCACTGCGCCGCGACGCTGGGAGTTTCCTGCCATGTAACTGGCCTTCCGTAAAAATCGTAAAAGTAAAGGTGGTGTAGGTGTTTAGCCCAGCGACCAACGCGCACCGGATGCGGAGTCTTCGACTACGATTCCGGCGTCCGCGAGGGTGTCGCGGATGGAATCGGCGGTAGCGAAGTCGCGGTCCTTGCGGGCTTGCGCACGGTTTTCGATGTGGGCTGCGACGAGTACATCGAGTGCTTTGCGTTCGCGGTTGTCTCCGCTGGCCTGCTGCCAGGCGGCTGGGTCGAGTCCGAACACGTCGAGCATTGCGCGGAACACGAGGAGGTGTTCGCGTACTGCGTCCAGATCGCCGGATGCAAGTGCGGAGTTACCTGCTTTGAGGTGTTCGTGCACGGATGCCAGCCCGACCGAGACGTTCAGGTCATCGTTCATGGCGTCGATGAACGCCTGTGGGAGGGTTGCCTGCGCAACCTCATCAGCGGGGATTTCCCCAACCTTTTCGGTTGCCCGAGCGTAGAAACCTGCGAACCGTTCCCATGCGGCCGCGCCTTCTTCGAGTGTTCCCACGGCGGTTTCTTCGCTGGCCGTAGTCCATTCGAGCATTGAACGATAGTGCACGGTTGCGAGTGCGTACCGCAGGGCGACAGCGGGGGCGGCCTTGAGTACTTCGCTCACGAGTAGCCCGTTGCCGAGCGACTTGGACATCTTGGTTCCGCCCTGGGTCACCCACGCGGAGTGCATCCAATAGTTGGCGAACTCGTAGCCTGCCGCCTTGGACTGTGCCTGTTCGTTTTCGTGGTGCGGGAAGCGTAGGTCGAGGCCACCGCCGTGAATGTCGAACGCTTCGCCGAGGTAGCGCTTGGCCATCGCGGAGCATTCGAGGTGCCAGCCTGGACGTCCGGGACCGTATGGGGTGTTCCAGCGCGCGGTTTCAGGCTCGCCAGCTTTTGCGGCCTTCCACAGTGCGAAGTCGCGGGCATCCCGTTTGAGGGTTTCTTCGTCCGTGTCTTCGCTGGGAAGTGCGTCTTCGATCTGCTGGTTGGTGAGTTGCCCGTACGCGTCCCACGAGCGGGTGTCGAAGTACACGTTGCCTTCGCCCGCTTGGTAGGCGTGCCCGCGCTCAACCAAACGGTCCATGAGTTCGATCATGTCGGTCATGTGGCCGGTTGCGCGTGGTTCGTAGGTGGGCAGCAGGTTTCCGAGCGCATCGTAGGCGTCGGTGAACTTGCGTTCGTGCAGGGCAGCCCAGGCCCACCACGGCTGATCTGCGGCTTCGGACTTCGCGAGGATCTTGTCGTCGATGTCCGTGACGTTGCGAATGTAGGTGACGTTCAGGCCGGTGCGACGCAGCCAGCGCACGAGCACGTCGAACGCAACGGCCGAGCGCATGTGTCCGATGTGAGGTGCCGCTTGAACCGTCGCTCCACACACGTACATGCCAACCTGTCCGGGTACGCGGGGTTGGAAGTCGCGCACTTGGCGCGTTGCAGTGTCAAAAAGCCGTAAAGTCACCAGACAAGTCTACCTGTTTCGGCGCGTTTACCCGGTTTCGTGAGGGGCATCATGGGCGCTGACCGCACTGGTTTCGTCACAGTGCTCACTTTTTCGTACATTACGTTCCGGTAGCGGTCCGCTCCGCGAAACCACTGCGCTGCTTTGTCAGCGACAGCGCTCGTTATAGTCGCAGATTTCCGACGAGCCCTCGCCCTCCCCGCATCCCACGTCCTCAGGATGGCCAGGTCCGTTAAGTACCCCGCCGATGTTGCGGCCCAGTCGGCGATGTCACGGTGAAAACCCGCAACAGTGCCAACGCGACCGCAACATCGGATTCAGATTAGTAGCAATCCGGGAGGCAGACCGGTGGGTCCTCCGCGTAATGCTCGATCCACGCCGGTTCCTCTGTGGTCGTGAGCGTATATCCCGACCACAGTGCCAATACTCGATCTACTGACGGACTGCGCACTGGCTTCTTGGGCGGAGAATCCATGTTGCCCCACTCATCATCTTGGGGTTCACGCACAGGATCACTGAGGTTGGGTTCTCCCGAGCTAAGTTCAGTGTCAACCGGGCCACCTGTGACACCCTTCGCGAACAGACGCCATTCCTTATCTCCGTCAGTACCTTCAGCGAGCATCAACACACTCGCGCCTTCCTGCTCTTCCGGATGGGAGCACTTCTCTGGCGGACGCGAGATACACGAGAGGATACGCACGTCGCGATACACGTAGAACATCTGCTTCAAATCATCATTCGAGGCGTAACTCATGATGTCGTTAACGCCCATCGGCTCTTGCTCGGGGAAGATAAACAGGTTGTCTTCCCGCGCCTCGATCACTCTCTGAAGTGCGTCTTTCGTGTCCCGCCAATCTAGGTAATACGGGTGATCTTCCTCGGTCGGTGCCGGAGTACATCCCGCTAACACCACTACAATCACGACAGCCACTGGTGCCCGCCGTTGCAGGCGCGACATTAGGCCAACCCAACACCAACGTTCTTTATGGTTTAAGGGCGGTAACACTATTCTCGGCAAACCGTAACAAGACCTTCTGACCACGTTGCCCCGGCACCTTAACTTCATTGGCGCGTAGTTCAACGCCCGGAATATCGGAATAGAAGTCCGTGAGGACACTACTTACCCCGATAAGGGGAACTTGCTGACCTAACGGTAGGTTGTCTCGTTGCAGCGCAGATACCGGGAAGGGAATCTCCATCCCGCTGCCGTCGTCTCCACCCGTTATCCGCGCCGTCTGCGCTACTATTTTGAACTCGTGAGAATCAGATCCTGACGGGGATACTATGACCGGGGTTGTTGCCGATGGAAGGAACCACTCATCCTGCGCATTAAGTTGACCGCTAGGGAACTGTTGTTCTAGCAGGCTCAGCAGTTCTGACCAATCTTTATCGGTCACGAAATAGTATTCTTGACCGCTTACATACTGGCGTTGATGCCTCACTTCGAGGTCAAACTGTTCACCTTCGTTCACCCCGTTGACCCACGCATAATCGTGCATGCCGGGCGAAAATATCTTAAGCATGAACAGTCCGCTAGCAGCGATCAGCACAATGCCGAGGACTGTCGGTAACACATGGCTTCGGGTGGTAGGCCTCTTCCTCTTAACAAAGAAACCAAGCAGGATCAGGATGATGCCGCCGCTGAACACACAGACTAGACCGGCAGTTGATGCAATGGTCATATCACTCCTTTAAACCGCACAGAAATCTAAAATTTCCGCACGCGAACCTACTTCACAATGATCGGATAGAACGAAGCTAAAGAAAAGTTGTTGGATTTCCCGACTGTCTGTTCACCCGTGAACGCATCCCAGTCGACCCATCGCATTGATCCCTTCCACCCGTCCCATACGGCGACCATCTTCGCAACTCGTCCGTTTGCCGCGGACTTATACTCAGCCCAACCCGCGACCGAAACACCATGAGCACCGTAATATCCCGAGACGAAAGTCAGGATCATCGGATTCCCTTCCGAAATCGATGACTTTACCGTATTTTTCCAAGTGAAGACCCCAATCCATTTGGCATCAGTCTTAGGATAACCTTGATCGTCACCAACCTTCTCGATCATACCTTCGATTTTATTTGGAGCGGTTCCACACGTTGCACAGGCCCCTTCTTTGAAACCGTTCTTGACAGCTACTGACTTAACCTTCTTGAAGAGTGATTGATCACCAGCTGTGATTTTCTTAAAACCTTTTTTATTACGAGCATGCGCAAATCCACGTGTTATCGCAGTTGGGATACAGTGGCCTGAACTCGGCGCCAGATCGTCAATCGAAGTCATTGTAAATGAAGGCATTACAAGTGTTTCCCCATCCGTCCGCGTCCACGTTCCACCATACCGATCCTTTAGATACGCCGCGGGTGAACTAATACCTCCGTATCCTCCATCCTTATCCTGGCCAGCGTAGGTTTTCGCGAGAACCATCGCTTCCAAGTCAACAACAGAGAATTTTGCCAGATTATTCAATGAAACCATATTCTCAAGCTCGATCTCGTTCAATACACTTCGATCGGACATCAGCAATCTTTTGCGTTCACTTGAGATGATCTGGCTATAATCATTAAAAACACGCATTCTGCTTGAGTTAATGATTGTGTACGCATCAGAGTTTTCACATACCAGTCCATATAACTCTAGAAGGGTGTATTCGCACTCATCTGCAAGACTCCCAGGATCAATTTCACGCACTAGCGGAACTCTCGTATGGGCAGCTATAAGCACGTCGATCTCTCCAGAATCGACACCCTTCACTGTGTACCCTACATACGCCACGTTTCCGATAGCGTCCTTAATCGGCACGCGGCGCGTAATCGCTATACCGTCCAAGTCACTAGAGAACGGATTAACACCTACAGCGGCAATAGCGATTGAGTCCATCGAAACTGGATAATCACTTGAACCGTACAGAAATCCATCTTCTTCAAGATTCCGCGCTTCTTGCACTTCGTCAATAGTTGCAGACTGTAATTCTTCGACGCTAACTTCGAATAGCTCGTCGATGTCTGCACTCACGTCCGGGCGCCGATCAGGCAAAACGCTCTGCACCAGAGTTTCTACGTCTTCTTCAAGCGGTGCGTCAGCAGCCGGAATCACATAGGGAGCGGACTTGTTTGGCGAGTTCTGCCAGGCACCTGCCGGGACTACGATTCCCAGTGAGAGTGCAGCGGCGGCTATCACAACAACACTACTCTTTAGCGACTTGTGCATGAGTGGTCCTTTCGATCTGTCTTACGTGAATGAAGATTGGCTCCGGAACCGAAAGTGACGTTAGCGCTCGTCAGAGCGCCTCGTCAATGGCTTGAATGAACATCTGACAGATGCGCTCCACCTCTATGTCCGCAATTTGAGACCGCTGAGAGGCGGGTGATTATGACTGAATTAGAGCCATGCAGACCTGCGCTCACCACAATCGGCGAAAGAATCCAAAAATCTGGCAAAAAGAATCTGACAAGGTCCCAGCACTATTCCACCTGAGCGCAGACAAACGCCCCTTGACCTCAACAAACTTTCCACGTGGATACCATCCGCATAGTGAGAATCAAGCAGTCAAGAGGCTGGGTCGAGTCGGGTTGGTTAAGTACCCCACCGATGTTGTGGCCCAGTCGGCGATGTCACGGTGAAAACCCGCAACAGTGCCGACTGGGCCACAACATCGGATTCAGGTTAGTAGTAGACCGGTGGACCCTCCGCATCCTCAGCGGGTCACGGTGACCTCGGTGATCCGCGGGTCATCGAGGCGTACCGGGTGCACCGATCCTGCGAGCGCAACGGTCGTGACCGAGTTGGCTGGCGTGGCGCTGGTGCCGGTCCAGAACGTGAAGTCGCCTGGTTCCACGATCCGGCGCAGATCGCGTCCCGCGAAGGATAGCCTGGTTGGCGGCACCGCGAAGGTGAGTTCAGCCTGTTCTCCGGGCGCGAGTTCCACGCGGGCATATCCGACCAGTTGTGCGACCGGGCGGGTCACGGAACCGACGAGGTCGCGGGCGTAGAGTTGCACGACCTCAGTTCCGCTCAGGTCTCCGGTGTTGCGTACGGTGACGCTCACGGTGACCGGCTGGTCCGTGGTGGTAGCGCTGACCTGCGGCACCGTGTGCTCGTAACTCGTGTACGACAGGCCGAAGCCAAATTCTCGGGCCGGGGTCGACGAAAGGCTCGTGACATCCGAGTTTCCGCCGAGCGCCGGGTGCAGGTAGGTGTATGGCTGCGATCCAGTTGCCCGTGGCAGGGAGACGGGGAGTTTTGCCGATGGGTTCACCCGGCCAGACAGCACACCCGCAACCGCGGCAGCGCCCTCTTCGCCCGGGAAGAATCCCTGGACGACCGCAGCAGCCTGCTCCAATGCCCAGCCGACAACGTAGGGGCGTCCGGTCAGGAGCACTAGGATCACGGGTTTTCCGGTCGCGATGATCCGCTCTGCGAGCGCCCGCTGCACGCCAGGCAGTTCGAGGTCGTCGCGGTCGCAGCCTTCGCCAACGGTGCCGCGCCCGAACAGGGCCGACTGGTCACCGAGCACGAGAACGGCAACGTCTGCATCGGAAGCGCATTCCACCGCCTCGGCGAACCGCGAGGTGTCGTCGGAGTCTATGTCGCAGCCTTCGGAGTAGAGAATCGAGGCGTCCGCGAATTCCTGGTTCAGTGCCTCACGCATTGTTGGCACCTCGATCCCCATCTCGTATCCCTCATGCAGGGAGAGTACGTGGTTCACGAATGAGTAGCAGCCGAACATCGCGGATATCCGGTCAGCATTGGGACCGATGAGCGCGATCTTGCGTGGGGAACCAACGCTCGCATCGCTTTCGTTTGCAGGCGACAGGGGTAGGATTCCGTTGTTCGCCACGAGGACGACGGACTGTTCGGCCAGTTCACGTGCCACGGCACGGTGACGCAGCGAGTCGAGGTCGATGTCGCTTGGCGGTTCGTCGTTGAACGTGTTTCCGAGCAGTCCGAGTTCCGCCTTTTGCTGTAGCGCGCGCAGCACTGCACGGTCCACGAGTTCGATCGGCACATCACCGGCACGTACCGCGGCGGCAAGTGGGCCGAGGTAGGCATCGCCCGTGGGCAGTTCGATGTCGACTCCGGCTTCGAGCGCCAGTTTCGCGGCTTGCGATAGGTTGCCCGCCACGTTGTGTAGTTTTTCGAGGAACGCAACCCCAAAGTAGTCGGCAACGACGGTTCCGTCGAAGCCCCACTGGTCTCGCAGTAGACCGGTCAACAACTCGGGGTTGGCGGCGACAGGTACGCCATCGATTTCGTTGTAGGAGTGCATGACCGAGCGGGCCTTGCCATCGCGCACGGCCATTTCGAATGGTGGCAGCAGCACGTCCGCGAGTTCGCGTGGCCCTGCGTGGAGCGGTGCGAAGTTGCGTCCGGCCTGCGAGCCGGAATATCCCACGAAGTGCTTGAGTGTTGCGTGGATTCCCTGCGATTGCAGGCCCTTCACGTATGCGGTTGCGATGGTGGCAACCGTGTAGGGGTCCTCGGCGATGCATTCCTCCACCCGTCCCCAGCGCGGGTCCCGGATGACGTCGAGCACTGGCGCGAGCCCCTGGTGCACGCCGAGTTGCCTCATCGACTCGCCAATGAGCGCGCCCATGTCCTCCACGAGTTCGGCGTTGAAGCTCGCCCCCCACGCGAGCGGGGTTGGGAAGGTCGCGGCCTGCCAGGCCGACAGTCCGGTGAGGCATTCCTCGTGCACGAGCATCGGGATACCCAGTCGGGTTTCGTTGACCACTCGGCGCTGTTCGTTCCACAGCCACTGCGCGCGTTCGATGGGGTCAACGGGGCGGGTGCCATACACGCGGGTCACGTGCCCGAGCCCGTTGGCGGTCGCCCCCGCAAAGGTGGAGGCTTCGGCGAACTCCCCCTGCAATGGTGCGACGGCTTCGCCGTCCCCCTTGTCCCAGAACCCTACGATCTGGGCGAGTTTCTCCTCAAGCGTCATCTGCGCTAAGAGTTCCTGCGGGTCGGTGATGACCTCTCGAGGTGTTTCGATACTCATGGACTTCTCCAACTTCAAAGTTTTGTATTTTCGACGAGCCGTCCGGCAGGCACTTGGGCCTGCGCTGGTAGGTGAGGGCTCGTCGGCAATAGGCCTGCCGCGAGTGGGAAAATCTCCACTCCGGGCAGCGCGAGTGGGGGATTTCCCCACTCGCGGGGTCAGGGGTGTAAGGGCTGCTAGCCCTTGACCGCACCCTGGAGGCCGTTCACGATCTTGTTCTGCATCGCCAGGAAGAAGACCAAAGCCGGGATCATCGAGAGCGTGGTGAACGCGAACACGCCCGCGGTGTCCGAGGAATATTGCGATGAGAAGTCCGCAACACCCAACGGCAGGGTACGCATGTCGCCGTTCAGCAGGAGCAGCGGCAGCAGATAGGCGTTCCACGATGCGACGAATGCGAGCACGCCGGTCGTGACCATTCCAGGGCCAGACAGCGGGAGCAAGATCCGCGCGAAGAACCCAACCCGACCTGCACCATCCAAGGTGGCGGCCTCCTCGATCTCAAGCGGGATCGCTTGGAGGAATGGCCGAAGGATCACAATCGTCATCGGCAATTGGAAGGCTGCCTGCGGCAGCGCCAGCCCAAGCCACGTGTTTCCGAGGCCAAGGTCCTTGGTGATGAGGATGAACAGCGGGATGATCGCGACGGTCGCTGGGAACAGCAGCCCGGCCACAAAGATCATGTAGATACGTTCACGCCACTTGAACCTGAAACGAGCCAGTGGATAGGCGGCCATCATGCCGAACACCACTACGAGCGCAACGGTGATCAGCGCGACCACGGTCGAGTTCAGTGCGTACCGCCAGAAATTAGCGTCCGTCAGCACCCGCACATAGTTGTCGGTGACCCACGGGTCTGGCAGACCAGCCGGGTTTGCGGCAAGCTGGGCGTTCGTGCGGAAACCGCCGAGCACCGCGAACGATACTGGGCCAAGGGTGAGACCCACCAGAACAAGGGCAATGAAGTAGGTGGCAGGGCCAGCCCGGTGTCCGCGAACCTTGCGTAACCTGCGCTCGCCGGATTCCGTGGCCTGGGTGAATGTTGCGGCGCTCATGCCTTGACCCTCCTCTTGCGTGACACGTAGTCGGGGTTGTCACGGCGCAGAATGAACCGCTGGTAGAACAGCGCCATAATGAGTGCGATAACGAACAGGATGACCGAGGCAGCCGAGGCGATACCAAAGTTTGACCGCTGCGTGCCCTCGGTGATGAGGAAGGTGACCATCGTGGTGGTCGAGTTTGCCGGACCGCCCTTAGTCAGAATCCACACCATGTCGAACAGTTGGAGTGACCCGACCATCGAAAGGAACGCCCACATGCGGATCGTGGGACCGAGCAGTGGAATCGTGATGCGGAACTGAGTCTGCCACCACGATGCGCCATCGATCTGAGCGGCTTCGTTGAGTTCCTCAGGAACACCCTGAAGCCCGGCCAAGAACAAGATGATCGCAAGACCTATGTATTTCCAGGTCAAGACCACCATCACGGTCCACAGCGCATACTTCGGGTCCCCGAGGAATCCCTGTGCCGGACCTGATAGACCTATCGACTCCAAAATCGTGTCGATTGCGCCATACCGTGGTTGCAGTAGTTGGAACCACACGACAGCAACGATGACCTCGGCCAGGATGTACGGCACGAACACAATCGTGCGGAGCACGCCACGGCCCCACATCTTACGGTTGAGCAACAGCGCGATACCCAGTCCGAGTGGGAGTTGCAAAATGATGGAGACAACCACGATGAAGAGGTTGTGGGCGAGCGCTCCCTGAAATACCTCGTTCGTCAGGACCGACACGTAGTTTCGCAAACCCACAAAGTCTACGAGCGGTCCAAAGCCCTTCCAGCGGTACAGCGAGAACTGCACGGCGCGGATGATGGGCCAGACAACGAAGAACAGGAAGAGCAAAAGCGCGGGGGCAATGAAAATCGATGCCTCAAGCGCCATACGGCGGTTGTGTTTTTTCTTGCGACGATCATTGCCCTTTGGTGCAACCGGGGGCGTTACGCCCCCGGTTGCGTTTGAGCGGGTCGTCGCAGACATCGCATCCACAGAAGATGCTGTTGTCATGTCTGCCACGGGTTAACTCACTTCTCTGCGTCGGCTGCAGCCTGGGTCTTGGTGACAATGTCGGCTGCGGTGGCCTGTCCTGCGAATACGAGTGCGATCTCGTCGTTCATCGCGCCACCGATCGACGTACCGAATGCGGTGTCAAAGTAGAGCTGGATGAACGGAGCCTCGTCGCGAACCCGGAGCAGGTCAGCGAGCGCTGGGTCTTCCACCGAACCAGATGCTGCCGGGTTGGTTGGCAGACCCATTCCGAGTTCCGCGAAGCCCTTTTGGACCTCATCGGAGAGCAGGTATTCAACGAACTTGACCGCTACGTCCGGTGCACTTTCGGCAACGGACCAGGCGTCACCGCCACCGAGTTGAGCCGCTGGGTCGCCTTCGCCGCCTTCAACTGCTGGGAATGCGAACCATCCGGTGTCTTCTCCCAAGCCTTGATTGTCCTCGGTCAGACCCTGCATGACGCCTGGCTCCCAGTGTCCAGCGAGTTCCATCGCAACCTTTCCGGTTGCGAGCAGACCCGAGGCGGACGTTGGGCCGGACTGTGCCGGTGTGGACAGGAAGCCTGCGTTGAATGGTTCCTTTGCCACGATCTCTTCGAGGGTTTCACCGGCCTTGAGGAAGCATCCTGCGGTGAAGTCGAGTGAGGTCACAGAATCTTGGAGGGTGTCCTGTGGGCACTGACGTAGTGCGGTGTAGTACCAGTAGTGAGCGGCTGGCCACTTGTCACCTGCACCAACTGAGACCGGTTCGATGCCCGCAGCCTTGAGCTTGTCCACAGCGTCATAGAACTCTGTCATCGTGGTTGGCGGGGTGTCGATGCCCGCCTCGGCGAACAGCGACTTGTTGTACCAGAAGCCAACTACACCCATCGAGAATGGCAGGCCGTAGGTCTTGCCGTCGATTTGCCAACCACCGACGTTTCCGCCGAGTTTGCCGATCGTGTCCTTGGCGAGTTCGGACAGGTCCTTGGTCAGTCCTGCCGAGACGTGGTCTGCGAGTTCGCCGCCGCCACGTTCCATGTAGATGTCTGGAAGATCGCCAGACTGGAAGGAGGCTTCGAGTTTGGTCAGCATGTCCTCGTGCTGAAGCGCCTCGATCTGGATCTTCACGCCGGGGTTTGCGTCTTCGAAGTCCTTTGCAACGTCTTCGTAGAAGCCCTTGCCGGGGTCCGAGTTGCTGTTGTGCCACCAGGTGATGGTCTGGTCGGAGCCTTCGGCATTGGTGCCGTTGTCCTCGCCCTCGCCGCCACCGGAACATGCAGCCGCGATCAGCGAGATCGAAGCCGCAAGCGCGATGCCTTTAAGCCATGGTGTGTTCTTCACGGAAAAATCTCCTCGTCCTTGAGTGATGTAGCACCCAATATATGCGTGCCTTTTCCGTCTAGTCAAACGTTATCGGTAACGTTTTCGATAACGTTATCGTAAAGATGATTCCGACGCCCTATAATGGCTACTGTGAACACCACTGCCCGAGTAACGATGGCCGACGTAGCCCAAGCCGCTGGCGTATCCGTTGCCACCGTCTCAAAAGTCGTCAACAACAAGGACGGCATCTCCCCCGCGCGCACCGCCCACGTACGCAGAATTATCGACGAGATGGGTTACGCAGCGTCGCTCGGCGCGCAGTCCCTACGTTCCCGCAGCACTGGAGTACTCGGGATGCTCGTGGCAGAGTTCGAACCGTTCTCGACCGAACTCCTCAAAGGTGCCTCACGTGCGATCAAGGCAACCGAGTACGAACTACTCGCTTACTCGGGACGCAGCCACTCCGCGCCAGAAGATGGCTGGGAACGCCGCCACCTAGCCCGCCTATCAGGCGCTCTCATTGACGGCGCGGTGATCGTCACCCCATCCGGAACAGAAACGATATTCCCCGTACCCGTAGTCGCAATCGATCCACACCTCGACACCGACGCACTGCCAACAGTGCGGTGCAACAGCTACGATGGCGCGTTCCAGGCAACCAGTTACCTCGCCGAACTCGGACACACCAAGATCGGCTACCTCGGGGGACGCAGCGATCTGAAATCCTCCCAAGAACGTGAGTTGGGCTACCGTGACGCGCTTCTGAACGCAGGGATTGCCGTCAACGACGCCTACATCGGCCAGGGCGATTATCTGCCCGAAGCCTCCCAAGCACCGGCTCGGGAGATTTTGTCCCGCGAAGACCGACCTACCGCTATCTTCGCCGCGAATGACCTGTCCGCAATCGAGGTCATCAAGGTCGCGGAAGAATTAGGACTGAACGTCCCGCGCGATCTGTCCGTGATCGGGTTCGACAACGTTCCCGAGGCCGCACTATTCCGTATTCCGCTCACCACGATGGCCCAGCCACTCGGCGAGATGGGCGAGATCGCGCTCAATATGCTCGCGAAGATCATATCCGGCGAAGAAGTCGAAACCCAGGTGCTGCTACCGGTCGAGCTCGTGGTGCGTGACTCGTGCGCGCCACCGCAACACCGCGCTCAGTAGCACTCGGGAAGGCACACCGGTATAGGTCCTCCGTATAGCCCGCAACCCATCTAGGTTCGGTTGTTGTGGTGAGCGTATATCCAAACCACAGCGCCAAAACTCGATCTACTGATACACGGCTTTTGGGATGCGAGGCAGAGAATCCAAATCACCCCACTCATCATCCTGCGGTTCGCGCACAGGATCATCTGGGTTGGGGTCACCGATACTGAGTTCGGTAACAACGGGTCCGCCCGTGACTTCCTCAGTATGCAGATGCCATCCCTTATCCCCGTCATGCCCTTGGGCAAGTCGATGGGGTCTTTTTGATCCGCCTGCACCCAGAAAAACACCACACCCGGGACATTTAGGCCCCATCGACTGTGACGGCAGGGTGCCACAGAGGGTCCTGGCGCTCTAGCGGATGTCGGTAGGTGGCTGTAAGTAAGGGGTGCTCGGAACACCACCGAGTCAAAAACTGCCGTCACTAGCCCTCATTAGTGCATAGTTTCGACACTTTTTGACTCGGTATCAACATCAATCCCTTGCGTGATCGCTGGCCTTGACTCTTAGCCCCATCTCATCCCTACCTGAGTGTAAATGGACGGGTTCTCGCCACCTTCTCGGCAGTTTGACATCAAAGAGAAGGACGGAAAAACCGTCCAGTGCCTCAGAAAAACTCAAGCAGTATTACGAGAACAGCACCCCACAACGCTCTAGAGGTGTTCCGGTTCAGCCAATCCGGTTCAATGCGACTACCCGAAGTTCTGGCCTTCACCGCGATAGGTGACCGACTCGTCGACAATGTGGGAACCATCGAGCAGGTAGGTGACGTTGAAGCGCTCCATCTGCTCACCGGCCTTGGCATGACGGAACCAGACCCGCTCCCCGATCTCGGGGCGTACGGTGCCGCGCATCATCCGCAATGCGGTCTGCACCTCGCCCACTCCTTCGGCGCCGATGAATCTGAACCCCGAATCCACGGACACGGGGCGCCGTGTTACGTGCGGCGGGCCGGATGCAACGTAGCCGCCCGCGAAAGCCGTGAAGAACCCCGCACCGGGATGACGCACGACATCGAGTCCAAAGTATGCTGCGGGACGCAGACCGAGACCACGGTATCCGTCGAACAGTGCGGGCGCATAGAACCCAGAACCGGCTGTTACCTCAGTGACCTCCGTTGCGCGTTCATAGTCGCCGACTGAACCCGTGCCACCGGCGTTCACCACACGCAAATCGTCCACGCGCAACTCAAGTGCAGCCACGATCTCAGCTCTACGCTCTGCGAGTTCCACGCGTGAAATCTTCTTCATCGTGCGGACAGGCCACGAGTTGTCGGGCATCCCGGCAATCTGGGCATCGTAGAACATGGCCCCAACCACACGTACGTGCTCATACGAAGCCACGGCACCGAGCAGGGAAACCGCGTCCTGCACGGTATGCACGGGTGAACGGCGAACGCCTAGGTGCAGCGGGATTCCCAGGTTCCGTCCGATCCGCAACGATGCATCCACGTCGAACGCCACCTGCACGGGAGACACCGGACGTGCGGCCGAGATCAGTTCCGCGTGTTCAACGCAGTCCACGATCAGCACGATCTCCGCGAGCGCCCGTTCATCCTGCGCCATGGAGGCCAACGCAGCCCGGTCAACGGTGGGGTATGCAACGAGAATGTCGGTATACCCGTGTCCGACGAGCCACAGGGCCTCACGCAACGAGTAGCACATGAGCCCTTGATAACCGGGAGTCTCCAGAGCCCGGTCGATAAGGGTGCGGTTTCGCAGGGATTTTGTGGCAACGCGGATGGGCTTTCCGTGGGTCCGGGTTGCCATGTGTCGGGCGTTCGCATCAAATGCAGCAAGATCGACCACTGAGATCGGTGCCGGTAAGTGCGTTGTCGCTGCACTGAGGGTCTGCGAGAGGTGTGATGCCATATCGTTAACGGTTGCACGACCGCGGGTGAAACGCAAGACAAGAACTGCCGCGGAGGCACACCACGGCCAGCGGTTTTGGCACTAGACTCATCAGGTATGGGAAGCTTCCGATTCCGCAGCGCTGCAGAACCCTCACACCCGCGTGCGCGCGACGACCGTTGGACTAACTCGTGGACTAATTGGGCGGGCAATGTGACCAGCCGTCCGCGCGCTACGGAGACTCCCCCGGACCCTATGGCGTTGACGCGGATCGTTGATCGGGCGGTTGCCTCCGGGGACACGATTCGAGTGGTGGGGGCGGGGCATTCGTTCACGCCAGCCGCCGCGACGAACGGTGTTCAGGTGAGCTTGGATCGGCTCGATGAGTTGGAGATAATCGCCCCGATCCCAGGCACCGATGGCGAATGCCTCGTGACGGTTGGCGCGGGGATCCGACTGCACGCACTCAATGAGTTGTTGGCTGAGCATGGTCTTGCAATGCCCAATCTGGGGGATATCGACCAGCAGTCGCTCGCCGGCGCACTGTCCACGGGTACCCACGGTACGGGAGCCGCACTGCCCGGTCTGGCGGCGCAGGTGCACGGTATGCGCATCCTGCTGGCAAGCGGCAGCGTTATCGAGGTGTCCCAGGACCAACACCCGGAGGTTTTTCAGGCGGCCCGCGTGAGTGTGGGTGCGCTCGGGATTCTCCTTGCGGTGACGATCCGCTGTGTCCCCGCGTTCCTGCTGCGGGCTCGCGAGACCACAATGCAGTTCGACGAGGTCATGGAGGGCCTCGACGAGTTCGCGGACACCAATGATCACTTCGAGTTCTTCTGGTTCCCCGGCACGCAGGGAACGCTCACCAAGTTCAACAACCGAGTTCCGGAAGGAACTCCCACCACGGTGGATTCCTTGAACACCGCGGCCGCCGCCGCTTATTCGGCTCGTTCCTGGCTGGACGATGAACTGCTCTCGAATGGGCTGTTCCAGTTCACCAACTCCCTGTCGGCTCGTGTACCTCAACTCACCGGTCCACTCAATGTTGTCGCATCCAAGGCGCTGTCCCCTCGCGAGTATGTTGCTCCGTCGCATGAGGTGTTCGTGTCTCCACGGCGCGTCCGCTTCATCGAAATGGAGTACGCGGTTCCGAGGGCTGCACTCAGCGATGTACTCCAGGAACTCACCACGGTGGCCAACCGCCGCGATCTGGCCATCCAGTTTCCGGTTGAGGTGCGCTTCGCTGCGGCTGACGATGTGTGGCTCTCCACGGCCCACGAACGCGACAGTGCGTACATCGCCGTGCACCAGTATCAACACAGCCCATACCGCGAATACTTCGATGCGGCTGAGGCGATCTTCCGTGCGGCCGGGGGCCGCCCGCACTGGGGCAAGATGCACTCACTGACGCGCACGGAACTGACCGATCTCTATCCACGGTTCGAGGCGTTCTGCACGATCCGTGAGAAGCTCGACCCACGCGGCCTGTTCGCTAACTTCTACACCAACCAGGTGTTCGGCAAACTCACCTGAGTCGCCTACACCACCGCCACGAAAGCACCACCCATGCCACGAGTCGGGCTCACCCGCGAGAAACTCATCGCCACGGCAACAGCGATCGCCGATGAACACGGCCTCGCTGCCGTGACCATGCATGCCCTCGCACGGCAATACGGGGTGGCGGCTCCCAGCATGTACAAACATGTGCGTAATCTCGAGGACCTGCACAGCGCCATCGCGGCGGAAGGCTTAGTCCTGTTCGAACGGTCGCTGCGTGCCTCGGACGGTTCGGTGACAGGGCTTGCCCGCGCGTATCGCGCATTCGCGAGCAATCACCCCGGCCTGTACGACGCGTCGCAAAGCCCTGCACTCACCGCGCAGGGTCAGGGCCAAGAAATTTCCCGACGAGTCGTCTCGTTGATCGCGTCGGTCCTGCCCGAGAATTTGAGTCCCGACGATACGGTCGATTCAGTCCGCATCATCCGTTCCGCTCTGCACGGGTTTGTCACGCTTGAGCGTGACGGAGGTTTTGGACAGCCCGCAAGCGCGAACCGGACGTTTGAGGAACTATGCACGGTGCTCACCATGATCGTCTCCCTGCGGGCAGTCACTACGAAGCAGGGATGACGAGGGCCGTCGCTATCGCGGCGAGTCCCTCACCTCGACCGGTAAATCCAAGGGCATCCGTCGTCGTTGCCGAGATACGTACCGTGGCTCCGGCCGCCCGCGACATGCGTTCCTGCATGAGGTCACGGTGCGGGCCGACCTTGGGCCGGTTACCGACCACCTGAACCGCAACGTTCCCGATCTCAAAACCGGCAGCACGGACTCGACGCGCCGCCTCGGCAAGAAGAACCGACCCGGCGGCTCCAGCCCACTCAGGTTCGCTCGTGCCGAAATTCGAGCCCAAGTCCCCCAAGCCAGCAGCAGAGAACAGGGCATCCGCGGCAGCATGGGCAATCACATCGGCATCCGAGTGCCCCTCAAGCGGACGTTCACCGGGGAAGAGCACTCCCCCAAGCCACATCTCGCGTGTTGACCCCTCCTCGGCAAAAGCATGTACATCCGAGCCGATCCCTACCAGTGGCAACTTCACTGTTCATCCTCCTGCAAGCTCTTGTATGGTGAGCCGGTGTGTGCTGAGCATAGCGTCTGTGCGTAGAGCACCCGCGCAACGGTCAGATCAGTGGGAGTGGTGATCTTCAACGCCAACTCATCTCCCACGACACAGTCCACCTCGTGACCGGCCCACTGGGCGATCGTCGAATCATCAGTCGCAGCCGTCGTCTCATCCAGGCCGCGATCGGCAAGGTCAACATGCGCCTGCCACAACACCCGCCACGGGAACCCCTGGGGAGTCTGCACACTACGCATTGCTGATCGATCCGCGGACCCCACGATCCGCTCGCGGCCCGACTCATCGCGTTCAGCGCCCACGTCCACCAGCTTCAGCGTGTCCGACACCGGAAGCGCAGGAATCACGGCGGCGCTACCCGCGATGACAGCCGCAACAACCCGGTCCATCATCGCCGAACCAGCCATCGCCCGTGCAGCATCATGGACCAAGACAACATCTTCTGGTTCGCTTCCGAACCCCTGCGCAGCCAAAGCCTTCAAACCGGCGAACACAGAAGCCTGCCTGGTATCCGCACCAGGTACGATCCCTACCGGAATCCCTAGTTCCACCTGCGCAGTCCGTGCGGTAAAGACTTCCACCTGATCTGCGGGGGCCGTCACCACAACATGCGTCACCCCAGCAATGCCGGCGACCTGACGCAGGGCGACAACGAAAAGTGAGGAATCGTCGCCAATCAGCCCATCCGCAGACAGCGGAACGAGCGCCTTCGGCGCGCCATAGCCAAGCCGCGAACCCGAACCAGCGGCGGTGATCACGACACCAACCCGTGCGGTAGAAACCAAACTAGTCACAAGCCAAGCCTACTTGCACGTTCACACCACAACGAAGACGGCGGTGTGGAGGACCACACCGCCGTCTCACCGTAGCTGATCACCAACGCGCATCAGCGTGATCGCAACTACCTCCTCGCGGCTAACCGCGAGCCCCTTCCACGCGTGAGCGAATCGCGTAGAGCGTTTTCATGCCCAACAGCTACCTGCGTACCGTGAGTTTTCCGACGCGGGTCACCTTGGACTTCACCACAGCCTTGCCCGTAACCTTATTAGGCGTGAACAAGACCGTAACCTTCTGATTCTTGGCCACCTTCAAGGACTTCCCCCTCACAGTGACCGTGACCTTCCCATTGTGAGTCGCCTTCAGCGTTGCCTTCACCGACTTCTTCCCAACCTTCACCGTGACAGTTCCCGCTGGCTTAGACACCCCGGCAGCCTTGACCCGCACGGTGATCTTGGTGCTCTTGGACTTCTGGATCGAGGACTTCGAGATCCTCGCGCTCACAGTGGCAGTGGACTTGGCAACCTTCTTACTTGGTGACGATGTCACCTTCACCAACGCATAGCCAGCCTTGGTCGCAGTGACCTGAACCGAGAGTTTCTTACCCACCTGGTTGGCTGTTACCGTGTACGACTTCTTGGTGGCACCCTTGATCGCCTTGCCATTGGAAAGCCACTGATACTTGTATTTGACCCCCGAGACCGACCACTTACCCGGATTCACGGTCATCGTTGAACCAACCCGTGCGATACCCGACAGCCTCGGCTTTACGGTGTTCTTGAACTGTTTGACAACCGGTTTATCGGTACCACCCGCGTTATCCCCACCAGTGTTGTTCCCCCCAGTGTTACCACCAGGCTGACCGCCAGTGTTGCCACCCGTATTACCACCGGTGCCACCACCAGCATTGTCCGTGGGCTCGTCCGTCGGGTCCTCCGTGGGCTCCTCGGTTGGATCATTGTCCGTACGTTCAAGCACGAAGTAATCAACGGTTCCCCACGCTCCCGCAGTCAGCGCGAAGCGTGCACCGACAGTGAGCGTTCCACCCTCCTCAACCGTAATGTCATCGATTGTGGTTTTCCGCCATTCTCGCCAACCCTCAAGTGGGATGGTCGCGGTGAGTTCGACGCTCTCGTCTGCTGAACCACGGGCGAAGAGTTCACGGGTATCCTGATCCGGGCTATCGCCGCCTTGCGAATAGACGCTCAGGCTGTACGTTCCAGTGTCAAGGCCCGACACAGTCTGCGAGACGCTGAACTCGGAACCTGACTCGGTAAAGAGCGAGAGCGCGAAGACACCGTTGTCAATGTCCTTCTTTGGTTCTTCCCACTTGACGTCATAACCCGAACCGGTGAAGGTCCATCCGTCCTCCCAGTCCTCGAAGGAAGGGTTCACCAGCAGGTTCTGGCGCTGATAGTAGATGTGCGCCGTGAACTCAATCCCGTTCGTTGACGTTCCCTTGACCACGACCAACCCTGGCGCGTAGAGGGCGTTGAAGGACTCCCACTGCACATCAGTCTGCTTGACCGAGTCGTCATCGTATTCAACGGCAAGCTGCGCGGGCAGAACGGGTATCTCACCCAGCAGAGACGTGGTCACGTGGGTTTGCGGGGTTCGTGGTTGCGCCTCTGGTTCCTCGGGAACCTCAGAGCCTTCGTCCACTGACGTTTGGATGAGGGTGAACTCATCGATTGCGCCCCACGACTGCGCCGTTGCGGTGAACGTCGCACCGATGTCCAGGATGCCGTCCGCGCCAACCTTGATGTTCTCAATCGTTGGGGTTTGCCACACCTGCCATCCGGCAAGGTTGATGTCCTGTTTGTACTCAGTGACCTGGGTCGCATGAGCATCGCCAGGATCACCGGGAACTGCAAAAAGGATTCCTGCGTCGCTGCTGCCCTTGAACTCACCATGTGCCACTGCACGTAGCGTGTAGGTTCCTGCCTGCAGACCTGTCACCTGCTGTTGCACCGTGAACTCAAGATCGGAGGCGGACCAGAAATGCGTTGCCTTTGCCCCATGGCTGGCGTCGCCAGTGTCCTTGATCTCGGCACCCGTACCCGTGAGAGTCCACGAATCGCCACCGTTTTCAAAGCTGTAATTCTTGACATAGTTCCTGCTTGCAACGGTGATCTTGGCCGTAACGACAAAACCATTCTCAGTCACTCCATCGACGGTGATGACCCCCGCGGTGGTTGGGGTGTCGAACTCATCCCAGGTCACAGTCTCCACGTTCACGCTGCGGTCGTTGTACCTGACCGTCACGGTTGCCGGGAGGGTTGCAGTCTGTCCAGCGTTGATCTGAACGTTCACTGGTTCAAAACCTGTTGCCTGGAGTGGTGCGGACGCGCCGGTATGCACGTACTTAAACACGTTCAGCGATTCCAGTGCGGTGCCATCTGGGGCAAAGAGTGCCTGGTTGTCCACTGCGGAACCGCCATACCACCTGCCTGCGTCGTGTGAGTCGTATTCCCCGGCGTACGAGGATGCCCATCCTGACCCGTGGGTCTCCCACAGCGTCTTGTTGTTCTCAAGCTCGGATGCTGGTCCTACCGGTAGCCAGGCGGGCTCCCAGTAGAAGACGCCGATACCTGCTTCTCCGACACCGTGAACGGCTTCGATGACGTCACTCACGGAGTCCGCTTGGCCCTGCTCGCTAAATGCATACCCCGGGTTGGACGCGGTTCCCTCACGGATCGTGTTGGCGTGTCCGTCGAAGTCTTCAAGCGTGTACGCCCAAGAGGTCTCTGCGACCATGACCTTCTTGCCGTACGTATCGGCGATAGCCTTGAGCTGCGTCGTGAGGTTCTGGAGCGTGCCATGCCAGAACGAGTAGTAGGAGCTGGCAAACACGTCGTAGTCGACGTTGTTGTCGTCCATTGCCTTGGCCAGGCTCGCGTAGCGTCCGCTGGTCTCTGGGTTGGTGAAGTGGAGTGCGACGAGCGCGTCTGGCAGGACTTCGCGTACCGCGCTGCTTCCCGCGCTGAAGATCTTGGCGGCATTGACCATACCGCTCTCACCGGCGACACCGTTGTTGGTTTCGTTGCCGACCTGCACCATGCCGATGTCGACGCCTGTGTCTTTGAGTGCCTCAAGGGAGTCTCGCGTGAACTCGTAGGTTGCGGTTTCCTTCTCCGCCAAGGTCATGTCTGCCCAGGCTTTTGGTGCCTGCTGCTTGCCAGGATCGGCCCAAAAGTCTGAGTAGTGGAAGTCCACGAAGAGTTTCAGGTCAGCGTCTTTGGCACGTTCGGCGATTTCCACTGCGGTGGCGAGGTCGTTGTTTCCTCCCCCATATCCATTGCCCTCACTGTCCCAGGGGTCGTTCCAGATACGAACGCGGATGTAGTTCACGCCAGATTCCCTCAGGGTGTGGAAGATATCTGCCTCTTCCCCATCCCAGTCGCGGAACTTCACACCACTGGCCTCGAGCGACAGGACACTTGAAATGTCGACACCCTTCATGAAATCCTCGGGCAGGCCTTCGATCTTATTGACGTGAATTGTCGACTCCACGGGTGCGTCCCCTGCGGCTTGAGCGGCGGATCCGAATGCTGGTGTCAGCCCCAGAGTGAGTGCTATGCCCAGAGCTATCGCTTTGGGGCTACGGCCAATCCTCATGTTCCCTCCTTGAGCCCGGCTTCTTCGCGCGGGCATAGAATCTGGAATGAACTGTAATCGGTCACAGGTTTCGGATCAAGGAGTTTGCCGATTTGTTACGGAAACTGAGGTGATATTTCAGTTTTAACTGAGTCATACGCCTGTGACCGATTTTAGATTTATCGGCAGCGCACTTCCCGTGACTCAGTCATAGACGACGAAAGCCCGGGTGGTGGCCGAGAAATCTGTTCCATTCCTCGGCCACCACCCGGGCCTATCACCAGGAGCGTCAGGTACTCTTGATCCGCACTTTGGGCGTCTTCAAGACAGTGGTTGCATGCCCTAACCTGCGCAACAAGACACGAGCCCAGATCTTCTCGTCGACATCAGAGAGATCAACGGGGTAGGTCATCGCGCGCGCACCGCGGATAATCTCCTTGCCCCGCATCCATTGGACTTCAACGGAATCTGGCATGGGATAGACGAACTCATGCTCGAGAACGATCTTGAGGATCTCGCCCGCACGCGGCTTACCCTTGATCCGCAACTCCTCACCCAGGTATTCGGGGGCATCTCCAAGCCCAACGACACCGAGCGAGGCATCAAGGGTTGTGGTCATCGCGTTGGCGCCACTCGCCTCGATGAACACGCTCAACTCACGGCCTCGCATCGCTGGGGTGACCTCGATACGAGATTCCGTCTCGCCCGGAATCTCCTGTCCGTTGAGGCACCATTGGTAGGACAGTGTCTGCGCAGCGGGTTCAAAATCCTTGCGTTTGACCTTCACCCACGCTTCCTCGCCCACCCGTGGCGTGGCCACGCGGACGGCGACTCCATCCCGCAATGAGTAGGCGGCTCCGCTCCCAATCCACCCAGCGTTTACGGCAAACACGGCGCTCTCGGCTCCCTGGCGATGCGCGGTGACACGAGCGGTCAACGAGTTTCCGCCACTGCCCTGGGGAGGAGTGAATACCGCGGTGAAGAATGGTTGCGTGGCGTCCACGAATACCTTGCGTGGTTCGAACGTGGCGCTTTCTCCTTGTCCGAGATCAACAGCCTCGGGCGCATCACCGTCTGACGCCGCAAGAGCACCAGCATCCTTGATGCGTACCCCCGCTTTCCCGACTTCATGGTCCACTCTGTCCAAGGCCTCGCCAGCACCTCCGGGAAGCACCTCGCCGCCTAGCAACTCGGCAAAGATACGCGGCAGCCCTTCAAGATCCTCTACGCTTGCGAGCAGGTCAAATCGTTCCATCGGCGAAAGAACTTCGCCCTCGCTCCTGACGACAGCGTTGCGCGATGCCCCGACTCGGGTCACATCCAAATTGGTGTCGAGTATCTGCGGCAGGATACCGGTTTCAGCGGCAACCTCATCCCCGCCGATCAGCCACGCAACGTCGATTGAGTCAACGGCGGGGCTGAACGCGGCACTGTCCACGTAGAGGTAGGCGGGCGAGAACTCACGCACACCCGAGTCAGGGGCGCCCTGCTCGCCGAGCGCGTCACCGGTGAGGGTAACGTAAGAACGGTCAATCTCGGGTGCGGACGCCAGCACAACAGGACCGCACTCAATGGTCACTTCGAGTGGTCGCATGTCGGCACCCTCGAAAGTGGCGGTGGCGGTGAGGGTCTTGCCTAAATCTTCAGGGCGTACATGATAGGTAGGCCCCTCATAGCCGTTTGACCACACGACTTTGAGATCTCCGGCAATTGGAGAGACGGATCGTTCGGTTAGGCTCAGCCGGATCTCCTGCCCGACAAGAACCTCACGTGCCGGACCCGCCACGGACACAGCAGCCGGTTCGACAGCTGACGCATTCCTGGCGAAACGGGCGACGCCGTCCGAATCAAACTCGACGATGTTTTTGAGGTCAACCATGAGGCTGAATACGCCCTGACCACCCTCTTGCATGGAGTTGAAAAGGGTGTCAGATTCATAACCATCAAACTGCGCGGTCACGATCAATTCTCCAAGTTGCGTAAAGCGCCTGCCCCAAGGCGCAGTTCGGGACGGAAACACGGGCACCGCGGCCACGGAATCATTCAGCGATACCCTGCCACGTTTGGCAGCCACTAAGACAACACAAGCCGCCCGTTCAGTATTCCGAGCATAATGCAGAATACCGATGCCGAGCGGCTTGTGTGGTGAACTAGATTAAGTGTTAGCTTGCAAGAACTTCATCCAGGAGTTCAGCGGCCTTGTCCTCTTCGGTGTGCTCAGCGAGTGCGAGTTCCGAAACGAGGATTTGACGGGCCCGGGCGAGCATTCGCTTCTCTCCAGCGGACAGACCGCGGTCGGTGTCTCGGCGCGATAGGTCGCGCACGACCTCTGCAACCTTGATGACGTCTCCGGAAGCGATCTTCTCGACATTGGCCTTATAGCGGCGCGACCAGTTGGTTGGCTCCTCGGTGTATGGCGCGCGAAGCACCTCGAACACCTCGTCCAAACCTTCCTTACCAACCACATCGCGTACACCTACCAAGTCTACGTTATCTGCCGGAACTTCGATGGTCAGGTCGCCCTGCGCTACTCGTAGTTTCAAATACGTTTTATCTACGCCTCGGATGGTTCGCGTCTTGATCTCTTCGATTAGAGCGGCTCCGTGGTGCGGGTAGACGACGGTCTCCCCTACTGTGAACGACATCAGTGGTTGTCCCCTTTCGCGGATACCCATTCTATCACGCAGGGGGCAAAAATTGGGCGCATAATCTTTCATACTGTCCGGATGCTAGTCAAGCACTTAAGGCTTCGTGTCGGTAACGTGTTGCACTTCATAGGATTCTCATCAGGTGGAAACCTTTGTTTTTGGTCCGTGCAGCTAGAATTGGTGTGGCATGTCTGCTGATGTTTCATTACGGCCGCACCGACTAAGTGCAGTGATCCCAACGCACCACCACCCCTCCCCGCAGGGTTGTGATCCGCGTGAGATACGGCCCTTGGGATTCCTCAGCGAAATTCGACCTTTCCCGCGATCGCCCTGGCGATCTACACTCGCGCACCTGGAGTTTTCATGTTCAACCCCGCTTCCCGTCCACTTCGCGTTGTCGCAGGTGCGGCACTTGCTGGCGGTCTCGTGCTGGGCGTTACCGCCTGCGCCCCATCGACCACGGACCTGTACTACGCAGCTTCGGACGGCACCCGCGTAACACTTGACGAGGGCACGGTCGAGGTCATCAACCTGATGATCCTCACCTCTGGCGAGGGCGGTACCGCTCACGTACACGGTGCGATCAAGAACCACACGACCGACGACAACGTGGCCTCACTCGTGTCTGAGGATGGCGCCTTGAACCTCCAGGTTGAGTTGTCCTCACAGCAGACGGTAAACCTCAGCAACGACGATGTTGCGGGCACCGAGATCGCCGACTTCCCAGCGAAGCCTGGTTCAACCCTTGACGTTCAGCTTTCGGATGCTGCGGGCAATGCGAAGGTCGTCCACGTTCCGGTTCTGGACGGCACCCTTCCTGAGTACCAGGATCACGCTCCAACCGAGTAGAGCCTTCTCGCTCAACTAGGCCGTGCCCCTCAGATGAGGGGCACGGCCTTTTGCGTCTGGATCACCTGCGTCCAGATTGCCGACGAGAGACTCAGTTAACCGCTCGCCTCTCGCCCCAGCAGTGCTGGGTCGCGAGGACACAAGGTGTCTGGCCGGCTCGTCGCCAATCCCCTGTGAGAGTTACCCAATGCAGAAAAGAGCCGAGGTAGGCCCCGACACGGTACCTACCTCGGCTCTCTTTGTGAACGTCGCTTTGGCCCTACCCAAAGCGACCCGAGATGTAGTCCTCAGTCGCCTGCACGCGAGGAGAGGAGAACATCACGGAAGTATCATCGATCTCGATCAGCTTGCCCGGCTTGCCGGTGCCGGCGATGTTGAAGAATGCGGTGCGGTCAGACACACGGGCTGCCTGCTGCATGTTGTGGGTCACGATCACGATGGTGTACTGCGACTTCAACTCGTGCATGAGGTCCTCGATCGCGAGCGTCGAGATCGGGTCGAGCGCGGAGCATGGTTCGTCCATGAGCAGCACGTCGGGCTTCACGGCAATCGCACGTGCGATGCACAGACGCTGCTGCTGTCCACCGGACAGCGACGAGCCCGGACGGTCGAGACGGTCCTTGACCTCGTTCCACAGGTTTGCACCGCGCAGCGACTGCTCAACGATGCCCTCGGCATCCGATTTGGAGATCTTCTTGGAGTTCAGGCGCACGCCGGCAAGAACGTTCTCCGAAATCGACATGGTCGGGAACGGGTTCGGACGCTGGAACACCATACCGACGTGGCGGCGGACCAGAACCGGGTCGACGCTTGCGCCGTACAGGTCTTCGCCGTCAAGCAGCGCTTTGCCTTCGACGCGTGCGCCGGGGATGACCTCGTGCATGCGGTTCAAGGTGCGCAGAAAGGTCGACTTACCGCAACCGGACGGGCCGATGAGAGCGGTGATGGAACGAGGTTCGACCTCCATGTTCACGTCTTCCACGGCGAGGAAGTCCCCGTAGTAAACGTTGAGGTTCTGTACGTCAATTCGCTTGGACATGATGTGCCTTTTCTGTGTCGGCCTGTGTGGCCGAACTGTGTCGGGTTGGTCGGTGTAGGGCTTGGGGTGCGATCACCGGCGGGCTGTCAGCACTCCGTGATCAGACGGTCGGGATGGGTTAACGGTCGAGTTTCGGTGCGAAGTACTTCGAGACCAGTCGAGCCAGGATGTTCAGGAGCATCACGATCACGATCAATACGAGTGCGGCACCCCAGGCTCGGTCAACCCCGATTCCACCCTGTTGATACTGGCGGTAGGCGAACACTGGAAGTGTCGCCATGCGGCCTTCGAACACGTTGAAGTTCGCATCGGCTGCGATTCCGATGGTCAGGAGCAGGGGTGCGGTTTCACCGATGACACGGGCGACCGCGAGCATCACACCTGTCACGATGCCGCCGATCGCGGTGCGAAGCACCACCTTGAAGATCGTACGGGCCTTGGTGACTCCAAGTGCATAGGAGGCTTCACGCAGCTCATTGGGAACCAGACGGAGCATTTCCTCGACGGAGCGGATGACCACCGGGGTCATGAGCACCGCGAGCGCCGCAGCACCCATGATTCCGGCACGGTATGCAGGACCGAACAGGAGCGTGAAGAGCGTGAAGGCGAACAGACCCGCAACAATCGATGGGATACCGGTCATGACGTCCACGAAGAACGTGACGCCGCGGGCCAGTGGTCCTCGGCCATACTCCACGAGGTAGATCGCAGTGAGGATGCCGATTGGGACCGAGATGATGGTGGCGGTGAGGGTCACCATGATGGTTCCCCAGATCGCGTGGTAGATGCCGCCCTCGGTCATTTCCCCGAAGACGCCCACCATGTTGGTGTTGAGGAACTGGAAGTCGACAACGCTCAGGCCTTTGGCCAGCACGGTTCCGAGGAGGGAGACGAGCGGGATGAGGGCGAGTCCGAACGCAACGACGACGAGGGTTGTGGCAAACCGGTCCGTTGCGTAGCGTGATCCCTCAATCCTGCGGGACAGGATCGTGATCGACAGTGCGTAGAGCACCACGGTCAGCGACACGATGGTCGCAATCGACGCGGAATCGGCGAGGAACAGGATTCCGGCGGCAACGGCGGCCGAGCCGCCGAGGATTGCCCAGGGAACCCACTTTGGTAGGCGCGGGGTCGAGCTCAGTACGCCGGGCGCGATGTTAGAAGCGGTAAGAGTCGCCATCAGTTTGCTCCACTAAACTCGCTGCGGCGGCTCACGATCCAGCGTGCGGTCATGTTGACCGCGAGGGTGATCACGAAGAGCGCAAGACCGGTTGCGATCAAGGTCGATACGGCGAGGCCGGATGCCTCAGGGAATTTCGCGGCGATGTTTGCTGCGATGGTTTGATGTTGCCCTGGCTTGAGCAGGAAGAAGGAGAACAGGGTTCCGGGCGAGAGGATCATGAGCACGGCCATGGTCTCACCGAGCGCGCGGCCAAGACCAAGCATGGAGGCCGAGATGACTCCGGAGCGCCCGAACGGGAACACCGTCATGCGCACGAGTTCCCAGCGGGTTGCGCCGAGCGCAAGTGCCGCCTCTTCGTGGAGGCGTGGCGTCTGTAGGAAGATCTCGCGCGAGACGGCGGTGATGATCGGAAGGATCATGACTGCGAGCACGAGGCTTGCGGTGAGCACGTTTCGTGCTGGTGCCTGGTAGCCCTCGAAGAGTGGGATGAAGCCGAGGTAGCTGGTCATCCATGCGAACAGTGGGTCGAGGGTGGGGGCGAGCCAGAGCGCCCCCCACAGGCCGTAGACCACAGATGGGATGGCCGCCAGGAGGTCGATCACGTAGCCGAGGACTCCGGAGACCCTACGCGGTGAGTAGTGGGAGATGAACAGTGCGATTCCCACTGAGAGTGGCACCGCGACTGCCAAGGCGATGATGGATGCGAGAAGCGTTCCAAAGATGAGCGGCAGGATGTAGCCGAGCAGGGAGTCCCCGTTAAACCAGGAGATCGCCTGCAACTCAGAGATGTCTGCCGTCAGTGCGGGCCAGGCGCTATAGATCAGGAAGCCCGCTACCGCGGCCAGGATAACCAGGATGGTTACCCCAGCCGCGGTGGAAAGGAATTCGAACCAGCGGGCCACAAGCACCGCCATGAACTTAGACCGGTTCTTACCCGCCAGACGTGTTCCGCCCGGTTGCGGAGCACCCCCTTGGGTCTGGACATCTGCACTGTGGTGGTCGCTCGCAGCGGCGTGTGTGCCTACCTGCCCACCCTGTGTAGATTCGCTCGTAGTGTGAGCGTTGTGTGCCCCGTTAGGGAGGGGCGTTGAGCTCAACTGAGTCATTGGGTCAGCCTCATCGGTCTGTGTATCGCGCAATGTTCTGCTCGTTACGTGTGTCGGGGTTCAGTGGTGCTGGTTCGGTTGAATCACTTGGAGGTGATTGCGTCGATTGCTGCGGTGACCTCGCCGCGCAGTGTGTCGGAGATCGGGGCCGATCCAGCGACATCAGCCTGTGCTGCGATTGCCTGGCCTTCGGTCGAGGCAACGTAGTTCAGGAATGCCTTGACGTTGGTGGCTTCCTCAGCGGTCTCGTACACCGAGCAGGCAACCGAGTACGAGATCAGGACGAGTGGGTAGGCACCCGCTGCGCTCGTGTTGCGGTCGAGTTCAACGACGAGGCGCTTGTCGGTTGCGCCCTCTGCGCGTGGCGAGGCATCAACGACTGCTGCTGCGGCTTCTGCGGAGAATGGTACGTAGTTCTCGCCGACCTTGAGTGCGATGGTTCCGAGGTCGCCTGCGCGTGATGCGTCGGCGTATCCGATGGTTCCCTCGGCACCCTTGACGGTGTCGATCATGCCGGAGGTTCCGTTACCGGACTGGGTTCCGGAGATTGGCCAGTCACCCGATGCTTCGTGCTCCCACGCACCGTTCGAGGCTGCCTCGAGGTATTCGGTGAAGTTTTCGGTGGTGCCGGACTCGTCGGAGCGGTTCACCGGAATGATTGCGAGGTCTGGGAGTTCGACGCCCTCGTTCTGTGCAGCGATCGCTGGGTCGTTCCACTTGGTGATCTTGCCGGAGAACACGTTTGCGATGGTCTCGGCGTCCAGGTTGATGTGCTCTGCGTCCACGCTTGGCAGGTTGTAGACAACCGCGATTGGCGAGATGTAGAGCGGGAGCTCGAGTGCTTCGCCGCCGTAGCAGCGGTCCACTGCCTGTGCGAGTTCCTCTTCCTTCAATGCGGAGTCAGAACCTGCGAACTGAGCGGCACCCGAGAGGAACTGGGTGCGTCCTCCGCCAGATCCGACAGGGTCGTAGGAGACGGTCAGGTTTGGTGCGACGGAGGTGAGGGTTGCGATCCAACCCTCCATTGCCTTCTCCTGGGAACTTGCGCCAGCACCGGCGATTGAGCCGGATGCCTCTGGTGCTGCTGGCTCATCGGTCTCGGTTGGAGCGTCCGTGGTGCTGGTCTCCGCTGGCGAGGTTGGCTCTTCCTGTGGCACGGCGTCCGAGCCGCAAGCGGCAAGAGCAAGCACGAGTGCGCCGGACAGGGCGGATGCGGCTAGGGCGCGGCTCTTTACGTTCTTCACGTTGTAAACCTTCTTAAGTTTGCGTCAAAAAGTCTGGGGTGGCAGTTGGTTGATCCCTGCGCACAACTAGAAAGTTAGGAGCCGTAAATGACTGTCGTTTGGTGTTTGGGTGAAGCAAAGATGAACGTTACGTTTTTTATTCGCCCCGTAGGTTACGTAAGGGTGAACGAGCACATGGGATTTTCCAGAGGCGGGCGTCTTAGGCCATGTGCAGGGTGTGAGGCTGCACCCCACATGGGACGTCAACGGCTGCTTGGCGTATACGTGATCACGGTAAGCGGCCCCTCAGCGAGACTCGGTACCTCGAAGTTGTCAAAATACTGTTCTGCGAGTTGCGGTGAGAGTTGGAAATCATCCGTGTCCTGGTTACCACGGTCGCGCACCCGTTTGAGGGCGACGTCTCTGGGCGTCTCCAGATAGATGGTCTCGGGCATGACCCCGAATGGTGCGAGCAGTTCTCGATATTCGTCTCGCATCCTCTTCGACCAGAACGAGAAGTCGAGCACGATGTCCGTGTCTTGCTTCACCAGGGCAAGGAGCCTCTGCTTCAGTTCGAAGGTGATCAGTTCGTGTAGCTCGTGGGAGATGGGCATCTCCCGTGCCCCACGATTCCATGCTTCAACATCGTAGGAAAGTCGGGTGTACCCGCTTTTCTCGTATTGTCTGGCACGGTGGGTTTTTCCCGCTCCTGCGGGGCCGCACATGAAGACGACGTGGCTCATGGTATCGACACTACAGGTGCTTGACGACGATCCGGTTGTCTCCCCTCTTTTCATATCGTGAAAGAGTGTTGCGCTAGTGCCCTGTTCCTTGAGTTCGCGGGAGATATAAGGGGGACGGCTCTTCGCCGAAGTCTCCGGCGACTATTGAAACGAATGAACGGCGCAGGACACTAGCAACCTGAAACTACCGCCTCTAATATGCACGGATTGGCGACGATTCCCGCAGATCGCTGCGACTGCGGGCTAGGCAGTCGGCTGGGAAACAAGAAGTCCGCCGACCCCGCTGTGCAGCGGGGTCGGCGGACGAAACCGTCAGCGCGCTATGAGCCGGAGGGATCAGTGAACTTGTATCCCAGTCCACGTACCGTCAACACGAGTTGGGGGTGTCCCGGGTCCTCCTCGATCTTGGCGCGGATGCGTTTGATGTGAACGTCCAGAGTCTTGGTGTCTCCCACGTAGTCCGAGCCCCACACCCGATCAATGAGTTGACCACGGGTCAGCACACGACCTGCGTTTCGGAGCAGGTACTCAAGGAGGTCAAACTCCTTGAGCGGGAAGGAGACCGATTCACCGTTCACGGTCACGATGTGGCGCTCGACATCCATCTTGACCGGGCCCGCAGCAAGGACCTGGTCGTTCTCCTCGGAGGCCTGTCGGTCCTGTTCGACCGGAGCCGAGTGGTTGCGGCGCAGCACGGCACGCATGCGGGCGAGCAACTCGCGGAACGAGTACGGCTTGGTGACATAGTCATCCGCGCCCAGTTCCAAGCCCACGACCTTATCGATCTCGCCATCCTTGGCAGTCAGCATGATGACCGGGACATTGCCGCGTTGGCGCAGTTCCCGGCACACCTCGGTGCCAGAGATACCGGGAAGCATCAGATCCAGCAGCACCAGGTCCGGCTGCTCGGCGTCATATGCCTCAAGGGCCTCGTTGCCTGTTGCAACAGCCACAACGTCGTATCCTTCACGCGTGAGCTGATACGTCAGCGGCTCACGGTACGACTCTTCGTCCTCAACAACTAAGATGCGCGTCACGCGCCCTCCTCATTATCGTCAGGTTCCGCCTTGCGCGGGATGCTGCGCACCTGCAGCACGTCGGTTGGTAGTAAGACTCTGTTGGGTCGCTCAAACCGGGTGCGACCCGTTCCGGTGGGTTCTGGGATGTCGATGTCGTCGTAGTAGTCATCGTCCTCGGAGATTGATGTCTCTGGACTTTGCTTGACCTCGGCGGGAATGCGCAGCGTGAAGGTTGATCCCTGGCCCTCGCGCGACCATACCGTGACGTCACCGCCATGGTCTGCGGCAACATGCTTGACAATCGAGAGCCCAAGCCCTGTTCCACCTGTGGCTCGTGAGCGCGCCGGGTCGACGCGATAGAAGCGCTCGAAGATACGGCTCTGGTGTTCCGGCGAGATGCCGATACCCTGGTCGACCACCGTGATCTCGACGAGGTCGCCCTTTTGGGTGACGCCGACCCCCACGTTCGTCTTCTCCGGAGAGTAGGCGACGGCGTTGTCGACCAGATTTCGCACTGCGGTGACGAGCAGATTGTGATCGCCGTACACGTGGGTGTCGAGGTCTCCCCCGACGGTGAGGGTGATGTCCTTACCTTGAGCGACGACTCGGGCGCGATCCGTGGCCTCCTCGATGACCCCACGCACCTGAACGACGCTCGCCGGGTGTGTGGACCCCTCCAGTTGGAGACGCGAGAGCTCGATGATCTCCTGCACGAGTTGCGCCAAACGCTTGGACTCCTGGCTCATTCGTCCCGCAAAATGGCGCACGGCCTCTGGATCGTCTGCTGCGTCCTGGAGCGTCTCCGCGAGCAGACCGATTGCTCCAACAGGTGTTTTGAGTTCGTGTGAGACATTGACGGTGAAGTCCCGGCGGATGGTCTCAACCCGCTTGGCCTCGGTTTTATCCTCCGCGAGTACCAGTACATGGTCGGCGTTGAGTTGCGCGACCCGCACCTGAAGCATCACGCGACCGCGCCCCACGGGACCGAGCGGAAGCTCGAGTTCCTCGTCGGCGATCAGGCCTGAACGTCGTACGGAGTCAATCATGTCCTGGATCGCGGGGTGCACGATCTTGTTTCCACGCACTACACCCAGCGCATAGGCAGGCGCACTCGCCCGCAACACGGTATCGTCGTTCGAGATGATGACCGCAGCCGAGCGCAGAACTGACAGGACCCTGATAGCACCGCCATCGAGCCCAGTCGAACGCAACGAACTTGCCGTACGCTGCTGCTTCTCACTGAACGTGAAAGCAAGCGTGGCAAAGACGCCAACAGCGATGCCCACGGCTCCAGCGATGATCAGCGAAAAACTATCCACGCCCAATAGCCTACGGTGCAACCACACCATTTGGCGCCCACCTCCATCACCGCGGAGTGCAGAAACCGCAGAAATTTAGGGGTTTCTCGCATCACGCGGACAAGAGTTCATACATGCGACACCAGCCGTTTACCTTAGGGTTCCCCCAAACACACTTGGCTTTGTCAGTGTAGAGGCTGTTGAGCAAGTCGATGACTTCGGTGTGCTCGCCTAAACTTTTACGTCCCAAAAGGAGCGACATGCGCAAGATCTTCGAGGCTGAACTTCAGGCCCTCGGTGACGACCTCGAGCAGATGGCCGAGCTCGTCCTCAAAGCAATCACCGGTGCAAGCAACGCACTGCAGACTCAAGACCTCACCCTTGCACAGCAGGTCATCGCCGACGACCAGGCCATCGATGCACTCGAACGAGACCTCGACGAACGTTGCGTTCTCCTGCTCGCGCAGCAACAGCCGGTTGCCACCGACCTCCGTGTCATCGTTTCGGTTCTGCGGATGAGCGCCAGCCTTGAGCGTATGGGCGACCTCGCTCGCCACATCGCAGAGGTATCGCGTCGTGCATTCCCAAACCCCGGTAGCCCCTCGCAGCTCCGCGACACCTACGAGCAGATGGGCGAGGCCGCGCAGCGAGTCGCGCAGCGTGTCTACGAGATCGTCACATCCCACGACCTCGAAGAGGCCGGTTCCATCGAACGCGATGACGATCTACTCGATGAGTTGCACAACTCCGTGTTCACCACCGTGCTTGGACCGGACTGGAAGGGAAGCGCGCAGGAGACAGTCGACGCTACCCTACTCTCGCGCTACTTCGAGCGATTCGGTGACCACGGCGTATCCGTGGCCCGCCGCGTCCAATACCTCGTGACCGGAGAGTTCGGCCCTGTCGAGGCCTAGTTCCGCCTCACGGCTGTTCCCTTTCCCAACCTCTGTCCCTCAACCGATGGGCCAAAAATGGTCCAGGCGCACATAAAAAAGATACGCACCTGGACGAAAAACAGCCCACTGGTTTTTCTTTACGACGAGCCCTCACTTACCAGCGTGACCATGCGCTGGTAGGTGAGGGCTCGTCGGCAATCGGGACCTGATGACTTCCCTGGGGCTGCATGGTGCCTGCTGGCGCTGCCAGTAGCCCAATCCTTTTACCTCAAGCCGATGGGCCAAAAACATTCCGGGTCCGCATAAAAAAGATACGCATCCGGGCGAAAAACAACCCATCGATGTTTTCGGGTACAGACGATCGGGTACAAACAATAAGGTCGGGCCCACCGGAAAACCGGTGGGCCCGACCTCTAACTCACAAGGGTTAGGTTACTTCTTGCCCTGGTTTGCAACAGCCTCAGCAGCAGCCTTCGCAGCCTCTGGGTCGAGGTAGCGGCCACCCTTTTCGATTGGCTTGAAGTTCTCGTCCAACTCGTACACCAGTGGCATACCGGTTGGAATGTTGAGTTCGGCGATGTCCTCGTCCGAGATCTCGTCGAGGAGCTTCACGAGCGCGCGCAGCGAGTTACCGTGTGCCGCGACCAGAACGGTCTTGCCAGCCTTGAGGTCATCCTTGATGTCGGACTCCCAGTAAGGGATCTCGCGCTCAAGAACATCCTTGAGGCACTCGGTGCGGACAGCGGCAGCGTCGCCAACGTAGCGTGGGTCAGCGTCCTGGCTGAACTCGGTGCCAGCCTCGATTGCCGGTGGTGGCACGTCGTACGAGCGGCGCCACAGCTTGAACTGGTCTGCACCATACTCCTCGAGGGTCTGCGCCTTGTCCTTGCCCTGGAGCGCACCGTAGTGACGCTCGTTCAGACGCCAGTCGCGCTTCACTGGAATCCAGTGACGGCCAGCAGCCTCAAGTGCGAGGTTGGCAGTGGTGATTGCGCGAAGCAGCATCGAAGTGTGCACGACATCTGGGAGGATATCTGCTTCCTTGAGGAGTTCACCACCGCGCTGCGCCTCTGCGCGGCCCTTGTCGGAGAGTTGTACGTCAACCCAACCGGTGAAGAGGTTCTTAGCGTTCCATTGGCTCTCGCCGTGGCGGAGCAAAACAAGCGTGTAAGTCATGATCCTCATTCTTTCATTTTTTCGGCCCGCGTGTGCGGGTCTTTCGTCCATATGGACACGTGTTCACGAGATTTTCGTGCGTTCTTTGATCACACCGTCATAAACCTCGAGGGTCGCTTTCGCGGCGTGCTGCCACGTAAACGTTGCGGCAACGGACCGGGCATTAGCGGCGAGCCGTTCACGTAGTTCCGGGTCGCTGAAGAATCTGCGGGTTTCCTGCGCCCACGTGACCGGATCATGGTTCGGAATGAGCAGGCCGGACTCTCCGTGCCGTACCGCCGTGCGTAAACCGCCCACCTCCGCCGCGATCACCGGGGTGCCGCAAGCCTGCGCCTCCACGGCAACGAGACCGAAGCTCTCATTTCGTGAGGGCATGGCCACAACGTCGGCAACGCGGAACCACGCTGCCAGCTCCTCACGCGTGCACGGGGGTTCGAACCTGACCTGGCGTCCCACCCCAAGCGCATGTACCAGTCTCTTCAGGTCGTCCAGAGCGCTCTCTTTGCCGGAGGCTCCGCCGAGAATCACGAGTTGCGGTGCCTGCACATCATCGGTTGCTCCCTGTTCACGGCAAACTTGTTGACCATGCGCGAGTTCACCGAGCATCTGCACCAGAACGTCGGCACCCTTGAGTGGCTGAATCCGTCCGGCGAACACCACAACGTTGTCGTTCGGTGTGAACCCGTGACGAGCGCGTTCCTGATCACGAGTCAGACCTTGCGGCGAAAGGTCCGAGAATGTCGTCAGATCCACGCCCGGGGGGACAACGTGGACACGATGTGGGTCAGCGTCGTAGTACTCGACAAGCTCGCGCGCCTCGTGCTCTGTGTTGGCCACGAGCGCATGTGCTTCCGAGACAACCTGCTCCTCGCCGAGGACACGCAGCCGCGGTTCAGGGGTGTCCCCCGGTGCTAGTTGAGCGTTCTTGACCCGCGCCATGGTGTGCATCGAATGAGCAAGCGGCACGTTCCAGCGATCAGCCGCGAGCCAGCCCACCTCGCCGGAGAGCCAGTAGTGGGAATGCACGATGTCGTACCAACCGGGAGTCCGACCGGCTTCCGTACGCAGCACCCCCTGCGTGAAATAGCACAGTTGGCTGGGCAGGTCTTCCTTGTGCAGTCCCTCGAACGGTCCGGCCGTGATGTGATGCACGAGCACCCCGTCCGAGAGTTCTACGCGATCAGGCTCCCTGGAACTGGTCCGCCGGGTGAATATCTCAACCGCCACGCCCTCGTGGGCAAGCGCCTTGGACAGCTCCGTGATGTACACGTTCATACCGCCTGCGTCTCCGATTCCGGGCTGCGCCAGCGGAGAGGTGTGGACAGAAAGCATCGCAACACGAGTCGCGGTGCTGTCACAGGTCAGAGTCTTGGGCATGTACCACCTTGCATTGGTCCTAGACCTCATTGTTCCAAAGCCTTGAAGGTAAGCACAAAAGACGTGTCCACCGAATGGGAATGTGACGTATGACCGGCGCATAGCCCGACACCTAGGGCCATAGGTCCCACGGTTTTACAGGGCGTAACGGGCAGCATTGAACAATGGACACCATTGCAGACCCGCTCGCAGCAATCCGTAACCTCGTTGGCGCTGACGAACCAGAAGCCGCAGTCGTCCCAGCATCCGCCGAGGACTGTGCCACCTTCGACGACGATGCAATCGTCTGCACCTGCGCCAACGTGAACGCCGGAGAGATCCGCAACCTCGTCCGTTCTGGAACCTGCAACTCCCTCGACGACATCCAGGTCAAGACCCGCGCCGGAGGGGGCTGCGGTGCCTGCCTACCATTCGTCGCAGGAATCGTACAGGTCGAGATCGGCCTACGCCCGCAAGACTAGGTTCCTATGCTTCAATTGGCAACACGCATGCCGGGCTTGGCAGCCGCACGCTCGTGCGCTCTGAGAACTCACGGCGGGTTGCATCGAAACTCAGAACATCAACCGTGTGAGAATTCTGGTTGGCCACGACAATGATGTCGTGCCCTGCCAGTGCATCTGTGCCCTCGATGACTCGGAAGTGCCGTGGCCAGGCCCCTATAACCGGTGCCGAAGCGATCCGGCGTAGCGATCCGTCATCCACAACATCGAAAACCACGACCTGGTCAACGCCACGCAGCGCAACATACAGACGTTCCTGGTCCGCTGACAACTCCACGTGGGATGCCCAGTACTCCTGCTCTGTGTCCTCAAGTAGCAGCCCATCCCAGACAATCTGTCCGCTACCGTCAGCGGTGCTATAGGCAACCGTGTAGACCTTGCCGTCCAACTCCCCCACCACATAGGCGTGGCCATTCAGACCGCACGCAATATGCCGTGGCCCCATGCCACCGGGGAACTCAACAGCGGACCCGAGTGCATCAAGGTTTGGAGCACCGTTCGAGTCCTGTGAGATTGCATAACGGAAGATGCGATCTGCACCAAGGTCTGTAACCCATACGTACTGTGAACCAGGCAATTGGCCCGCGAAATGAGCATGCGGACCCTCTTGCCGGTCTGCAACAGGCCCGGTTCCGGTCTGCTGGAAGTTGCGCCCGCTGGCGCTCTGTGAGTCGTGAGTGAGTGGAAGCTGCTGCGAGAACACAGACCCGCTGCCATAGTTTGTGACAATTGCCTGCCCACCGGCGACAATCACGTGACAGGGGTGTGCACCACGCGTCGAAACCCGCGCAACGATTTCCAGTTCTTCGTCAGTTACGGCGAGTTCCGTGAGTTCCCCCTCCGGATTCTCAGAAACCGCTATAACACTGGAGTGGTCACGATCCCATGTAATAAATGATGGGGAACTCAGTTCAACTTTTTGCTGCAGATCGGTGATTTGCGCGGACGAGGCATCAAGGCTGGCATACCAAATACCCTCCTCCGGGAATTCCGCGATGTCATGGGGATAGGTACCGAAATAGAGGCGCATCGAATTAGTTCCATTCATGGGCACAACTGCATGTTCGCCGGATAACCATAACAGGCTGTGAGTTACCTGTATGCATTCACAGCGATTCGCAGATTGGCGGCTAACTTAACTTGGGGACGCAAGAAACAGTAAACGGGGTGCTCCCTCATGGGAACACCCCGTTTAATACCAGAGTCAGTGTGCCGCGTCGTATGCGTCGCGGATTTCCTGTGGAACGCGTCCGCGCACATTGACCTCGTAGCCATTTGCACGAGCCCAGTCGCGAACCTCGGTAGCTGAAGGGCCACCAACGGTTGCGGCACGGCCCTTGCGCGCACCACGGGTGCCACGGCCAACCTTACGGGATACTGCTACGTATTCAGCAAGAGCTTCACGAAGCTTCTCAGCGTTGCTGTTGTTCAGGTCGATCTCGTAGGAAACACCGTCAAGGCCGAACTGAACGGTCTCGTCTGCGGAACCACCATTGAGATCGTCCACAAGGATGACTTGAACCTTCTGTGCCATTTCAAACTCTTTCGTTAGCAAATTGCGTTGGACTGTAAAACGATGATTACAGAATCCAATCAAATCGTCAAATGAAAACGCTATTCACTCATCCGAAGAATTCGGTGACTCCTGCTGTGCTTCTCGCTCTAATTCGGCCAGTTGCGCACGCTCGTTTTTGTCAGCTCGAAGCACGAATCTCATGACAAAGTAAAACAGCACTCCGACCCCAATGGACGGAACCAAGGCCGCAAATCCCAGCCAAAAGCCTTCCATACCAACGCCCTCCAATTAATGGGGTGCAACACCCATACTCGTTAGTTCTGCGGCTTGACCAGCGGGAACAGAATTGTCTCCCGAATACCCAGGCCAGTGAGCGCCATAAGCAGACGGTCAAGTCCCATTCCCATGCCTCCGCTTGGCGGCATCGCATATTCCATTGCGGTGAGGAAGTCTTCGTCTAGCACCATTGCCTCGTCATCTCCAGCGGCAGCCAGAATTGCCTGTGCCTCGAAGCGTTGTCGCTGGATAACGGGGTCAACAAGCTCTGAATATGCGGTCGCAAGTTCAAATCCACGGACGTAGAGGTCCCACTTTTCCACTACGCCCCTCTTTGAACGGTGGTCGCGAGTAAGCGGTGAAGTTTCCACTGGGAAATCACGTACAAAAGTGGGTTCATACAGGTCATCGCCGACAAAGTGTTCCCAAAGTTCTTCAACCAGTTTTCCATGGTTGGTCTTTTTAGGATCGACCTTTACCTCAACCTTGTCGGCGAGTTTCTGGAGTTCTGCCACTGAGGTCTCTGGAGTGATCTCCAGTCCCGCGGCAGAGGACAGCGAGTCATACATGGATAGTTCTGCCCACTCTCCGCCGAGTTCGTACTGCTCTCCGTTCGGGAGCGTCACGAGAGTCTCACCGTCATACACATCGCGGGCCGCGGTCTGTACGAGGTCCTTGGTGAGTGCCGCCATGGTGTTGTAGTCGCCATAGGCTTCATAGGCCTCGAGCATCGCGAACTCTGGCGAGTGGCTTGAGTCCGCTCCCTCGTTGCGGAAGTTACGGTTGATCTCGAAGACCTTTTCGATACCACCCACCACGGCACGCTTGAGGAACAGTTCTGGTGCGATGCGCAGGTACAGTTCCATGTCGAACGCGTTCATATGCGTCACGAACGGTCGAGCTGCGGCCCCACCGTGGATGGTCTGCAGCATCGGGGTCTCGATCTCAAGGAAGTCCCGATTGTGGAAGTTGTTGCGCAGGGATCGTACGACTGCAGCCCGGAGGCGAGCGTTGTCACGGGCTGCGGGGCGTGCAATGAGGTCGACGTAGCGCTGGCGTACGCGGGCTTCCTCTGACAGCTCAGCGCTCGTGCCGTCCTCGCGCTCGTACATGTTTGGCAGCGGACGCAGCGACTTCGCGGCGATCGCCCACTCACTGGCAAAGATGGACAGTTCACCGCGGCGCGAGGAAATGACACGGCCCTTCGCGAACAGGTGGTCCCCAAGGTCGACGTCGGCCTTGAAGGCGGCGAGCGATTCAGCCCCGATCTCGCCTTGCGAGAGCATCACCTGGACGCGGCTGCCCTCACCGTCTTGCAGGGACACGAAACAGAGCTTTCCGGTGTTGCGGAGGAAGACAACGCGTCCTGCGATCCCAACAACGTCATCGGTCTCTTCCCCGGTCTCAAGGTGAGCGTACTGCTGACGCACCTGCTTGATCTCGTGAGTGCGATCCACGGTCACCGGGTACGCTTCACCGCCTTCAGCGATGAGGCGCGCACGCTTCTCACGGCGCACTCGCAACTGCTCGGGCAGATCGGTTTCAGTGGTGGCGTTAGCCGCGGTGTTCTTTGGGTCTTCAGTCACCCGTTTATTCTATCCGCCGCAGGCGATCCTAAAACTGGCACTATCGGTGGTACGGCTCACTTTCAGCGATCAGGTTCGGCCACCTGATCCGCTGGGCTCATCGGCTGACGAGATCCAGAGCCAGGTCGAGGATTGGAGCGGAGTGCGTCAGAGCGCCCACAGACATGTAGTCAACGCCCGTGGCCGCGATTCCCGCAGCACGCGGTACGGTCACGGTCCCGGTTGCCTCGAGTTCGATCTTGCCAAGGTCGGCTTCGCGGGGACGCAGCGTCTCCACGACCGCACGCATCTCGTCGTTGCTCATGTTGTCCAGCAGCAGAAACCGCGCCCCCGCATCAACGGCCTCAATGGCCTGGGCATAGGTGTCGGCCTCCACCTGGATGAGCACCTCAGGGAACTGTGCACGAACAGCCTCAATTGCCGCCGATACCGATCCCGCGGCAACCACGTGGTTGTCCTTGACCATTGCGACATCGTACAGTCCCATACGCTTGTTGGTGCCGCCACCGGCCCGTACCGCGTACTTTTCAAGTTCACGCAGTCCCGGAGTGGTTTTGCGGGTGTCAAGCACCATCGCAGATGTACCCTCGAGTTGGTCCGCAAACACCCGGGTCGCGGTCGCAACCCCGGATGCGCGACTCGCCAGGTTCAACAGGGTACGTTCCGCGATGAGGATCGCTTGAACCGGGGCGGTCAACACCGCAAGACGGTCGCCCGCCCTCACCCGGGTTCCGTCGGGAACGTCGAACACGACAGATGTCGCAGGCCCATCCGCATTCGTCATTCCGAAGCGCTCAGCCACCTGTGCAAGAGCCTCAGGCGCCACGGCAAGCCCTGCCACAACACCATTCTGGCGCGCCATCAGATGTGCCGTGACCTGTTTGCTCGGCGAAATCGTCGCCTGCGAGGTCACATCCCGTCCAGGGAAGCCTCCCAGGTCCTCATCTAGGGTCGTACGTACCGTTCGGCGCACCCAGTCAAGATCAAGCGGCTCCACACCCGGTGCCATTGGCGATACCGAAGCGATCATTGTGCTGTTCCTCTGTTTCATTGACGACGAGCCGGTTGCTCTACGCACCCGACTCACCGATTACCTGTGCCCACGTCGGATCTGGCAGCGCTGCTGCCAGCTAGTTGTGTTCGCCGCGCCGCAGCGGAGCGGTATCCGTCACCAGCGTGCCGTCATCGTGCAGGCGGATGACCACGCGCTGTAGCCACTCGTCGGAAATCTGTGGGAAGTCGGTGCGGTAATGCCCGCCGCGCGTCTCCTCGCGAGCCAGCGCGGCGGCCGCGAGCGCTGAGGACACCATGTGGATGTTGGTGGCCTCCCATTCCGCAGCCTGTGGGGTGGCGTGGTGATCACCCGCAAGCGATTCCGGCACTGCGGCATCGGTGCGCACCTGACCCAGTTTGTCGAGGGTAACGCGCAATGACTCCGCACTGCGGCGAACTCCAGCGCCTGCGGTCATCGCCCTCTGAATTCGCGAACGCGAGGCGGCCATGACCAAACCACTCGAGCCCTCTCGCGGTGCGGGTTCCCGCTGTGGTAGTTCCCCAGCCGCCATGCGGGCCGCAATGTCCCTTGCGGCTCGCTGTGCGAACACAAGACCTTCGAGAAGAGAGTTGGAGGCGAGACGATTCGCCCCGTGTACGCCGGTGCACGCAGACTCGCCGACCGCGTACAAACCGCGCAGGGTGGAACGCCCATTGACGTTGGTGACGATCCCACCCGAGTGATAGTGCTGCGCAGGAGCCACAGGGACCGGTTCGGCGGTGATGTCGAATCCCTGGGCAAGGAGTCTTTCGTAGATCGTGGGGAAACGCGATTTCAGGAAGTCGGTGCCGAGATGACGAGCGTCCAGCAGGACGTGATCGGAGTTGGTCTGAGCCATCTGTTCCACTATCGCGTGTGCGACCACGTCGCGTGGGGCAAGTTCAGCCATGGGGTGGATATCCGGCATGAACCGCTTACCGTCAACGTCGATCAGGTAGGCGCCCTCGCCGCGAACCGCCTCCGAGATGAGCGTGAGCTGGCCCTTCGCACCTGATCCGAGCCACAGTACCGTCGGATGGAACTGCACGAACTCCAGATCCGCGAGGTCTGCACCAGCCCGTAAAGCGGCCGCTGCCCCATCACCCGTGGTCTGTGCCGGGTTCGTCGAGGACACGTAGACCTGTCCGATTCCCCCGGTTGCCAGAACGACCGCACGTGCCAGTGCGGCGCCCACGCCATCACGCTGCCCCTCACCACGGACGTGCAGCGTGACACCGCAGGCGACACGGCGGTCGTTGTCGTTTTCCTGCGGTTCGATCAGGCCCGACGAGGTCAGAATGTCAAGCACCTGCGCGTGTTCGATGATTTCAATGTCCGGGTCGTTGCGGACAGCCTCCAGTTGTGCCACTAGGGCACGGCTGATCTCCGCGCCCGTCGCGTCTCCACCCGCATGCGCAATACGGTCAGCGTGATGTCCGCCCTCCCGTGTGAGCGCCACATCGCCGTCGGGCTCAAGATCGAACTTGGTGCCGCGTTCGATCAGTTCCCGCACGCGGGCAGGGCCTTCGGTCACCAAGACCTCGACGGCATCCGTGTCACACAGCCCCACCCCTGCAGTCAGGGTGTCTTCGAGGTGAGCCTGCGGTGAGTCACTCGGGTCAAGCGCCGCTGCGATCCCACCCTGCGCCCACACTGTCGAACCCGACGAGAGCCGGTCCTTGGTCACCAGGAGCACCCGCCCCACATGCGAGCGCAGTTCGAGGGCTGCGGTGAGACCCGCGATGCCACTGCCCACGACAATCACATCCGCGCGGGCTACCCATCCAGGGTCGGCCGCTGACAGATGCGTGGGCAGGCAGATGCGTGGCTCCGCTTGGGGCGTGGGCATGGAAGGGGTCTCCTAGATCATTCTTGGAACGGAGCGATGGGCAGACCGGAGGGTTCGAGGTCGTAGCCATCGGGGACCAGACCCGGCTCGTTGGAGCACTCGACGATCCTGTTGTTCTCGTCAACGAACACGACGTGGGGAACGTAGTGGCGGGCCTCGTCGCTGTGCATCATTCCATAGGCGATGAGGATAACCGTGTCACCGGGGTTGATCAGGTGTGCCGCCGCACCATTGATACAGATCTGCCCCGAACCGGGCGCACCGGGAATCACATATGTGGTCAGACGCGAGCCATTGGTCACGTCAACCACGTCAACCTGTTGACCCGGGTAGAGGTCCGCTGCCTCCAGGAGATCGGCATCCACAGTGATCGAACCGACGTAGTGCAGGTCAGCCTGCGTCACGGTGGCTCGGTGGATCTTCCCAATCATCATTGGGCGTTGCAAAGACGTCACGGTAAAAGTTCCTTTAAAAAAACTGCAGTATCAGCATCCATGCCCCGTGTCGGACAGCCCTGTTTCAGACCGGCCCGTGCGGGACGGCTCAGGCGAGGGCTGAACCAATCACGATGCGCATGTTGTCAATAAGTCTAGTCCTGCCCACGCGGGCAGCCACGAGAACAAGCGCCTCCCCTGTGAACCGGTCCCCCGCATCCGCAATCGTGTCGGGGTCGACCACAACACAGTAGTCCACCTCGATACCCGGCTGATCAGCAAAGACTTTGAGGGCTGCCGCACGCGCCTCAAGTGCATCGGCTCCGACCTCCGCTGCATGGCGTGCAGCGAAAAGCGCTCGCGACAAAGTGAGTGCGATCTCACGTTCCTCGGTGGTCAAATAAGCATTCCGTGAAGACAGCGCCAACCCATCTGCTTGACGCACGATGGGGACCGGACAGATCTCTACCCTGTGTCCGAAGTCCTTCACCATCCTTTGAATGATGAGCAACTGCTGCGCATCCTTCTCTCCGAAGAATGCAAGGTCTGGATCAATGAGGTTCAGTAGTTTGTTCACAACCGTGACCACCCCATCGAAATGGGTGGGACGGAATTCTCCCTCAAGGACTGTGCCAAGTTTCCCTGCCGTTGCCCGTACGAGCGGATCCCCTCCCGGATACATGTCCTCAAGCGTCGGAGCGAACACGATGTCCACTCCATGCTCACTGAGCAGTTCGACGTCCGCCTCAAGCGTGCGCGGGTAGGAGTCATAGTCCTCGCCGGGACCAAACTGCAGTGGGTTAACAAAAATAGTGACAACAACCTGGCGTGCTTGGGATCGAGCCTGATTGACCAGTTCCATGTGCCCCGCATGCAACGCGCCCATCGTCATGACAACGGCTCGCTGAGCAAGGCTTTCATCACCAAGAACCGGCTGGTTCAGCACCCGCCGCAACTCTTCAGTTGTGTGTACTACAAGTGGCTTATGAGCCATGGTGAGGGTTCCTACGATTGGGGTTTCTTTAGGGTGTCCAGCAGGTTTTGCGCCTGCTGCTCGCTGAGTCGGCCAGAACGCAGACTACGCACTGTTGCAGAACGACTCAAGTGCGCATAAGACTCAACCACGTCCACAGCGTTGTCCTGCGCTGCATACTCTGCGATTGTTTCAAGGTGTTTCGCCACGGTTCCGCTATCTCCCCGCGCCACCGGTCCAGTCAACGCCGCAATAGGGTCCGCTGTTCCATCGGCATGGCGCAATGCCCCATCAAGCGCCGCATACAGCAGCGGAGCGAGTGTGTGGCCCGGATGGGAGATACCAGCCTGTGCAAGCATGTCCGCTGCCTGCGCTACCAGGACAACAAGATGGTTGGCTCCGTGCGCGAGAGCCGCATGGTAGAGACCACGTGCGGATTCATCAACGACAACGGGTTCACCGCCGATCTCGACCACGAGTGCCTGCCCAATTGGAAGTACCGGGCTAGGAGCCGTCACCGCGAAGGTCGCCCCCTCAAGTCGAGATAGATCCAAAGACGTACCAGTGAACGTCATCGCAGGATGGATTGCAACGGGGATAGCGCCCCGCTCCCGCGCCGGATCCAATATCCGCGCACCGTACGCGCCCGAAGTGTGCACAACGATCTGCCCGGGTTGCCAGGCACCCAGATCCGCAAGTCCTTGCACAACAGACTCGAGGGCATCATCAGGAACCGTCAACAAAACGAGTTCGGATCGCTCCACAACGTCTTGCGGAGTCGCAATGGGAACACCCGGCAAGAGAGCATCCACTCGATCACGTGATTCCTGCGAAATCGCCGTGGCCCCGACAACCGCGTGTCCGGTTGCCCGCAACGCGCTCCCAAGCACAGCTCCGACCCGGCCCGCGCCAATGATTCCAATGCCCAGTCGTCCGGGCTTGGCTCCAGGTGACGTCATGACTGAGGAGCCTCTTTGTCGGGACCCACGCTGTCCTGAATAGGCTGCGAGTCGGGCGCGATGCACCTAACCGCATCAGGCTGAGGTGCTACCGACTCGGGGCCGCGTGAGAGGTCATCGAGCGCCGTTTGAGTACCCGGTTCTCCCTCAAACACCTGGTCTTCGCTTTCAAAGTGGTGTTGTTCCACCTGAACTAGCCACTGCTCTGGACCTGCGGATGCTCGCGCGCGCCGTGCCCGGTCCGCCTGCTCAGCAAGCAAGGACCGAATAGTCTCTGGGCTCTGGTGCGGTACGTATGGAACAATCGATCCCGGTGTTGAATGCAGCTGGAAACTCGCCACATTGAGTTTGCGCTGCCACGGCCCCTGCTTGGCACCGATAGATTGGGTGCGTTCATGTGGCACAACCGCCACCTGCCGGGTGAGCCAGCCAGTACGAATAACCAGTGCTCGTTCAGTTTCAGCGAATCCGTTGCGCTTATAACTGAGCGGGTCAAGCCAGCGCGCGGAGCGTGGGCTTACCGTAAAGCCGCGGTCAGTGCCCTTCCCGTTGAACGCCGCCTCGAGAAATTCCAGCGGCTGCGCCACACCAAGATCAGGCAGAACGAGCCACAGTGCGTCGAGGGCTTCCACGGTCGTACCCACCGGAAGGAGGACCGATTCCATGGACACCGAGTTGCCATTCGCCTCGACCGCCTGACCGGCGACGTTGACATCCACCCGCCACCAGCCGAGTTTGCGCCACAGGATCGATTGACGCAGTCGAACTGCTTGAACGCGTCCCGGAGGGATCGTCTTGGCGCGGGTTTCAAGCAGTCCGTGCCGGACCCGGATACCGTCCTGAGAGATCGCACCTGTGAAGCCGTATTCGCCGATGATCGCGTTCCATGCCATTGGTCCGAAAGCGAGCAGACCGGGCAGCATCGATAGAGCGATCGCGCCAAGTCCGAGCGTGAACAGCACGATCATTGCGACAACGAAGATCACTGCGAAGATGGTCGACCAGGAAAGCAGACCACCAATGATGATCCGCTTGGGCGGGACCTGGTAGATGATGCGTTCCGGGGTCTCGTACTGCAGTGCCGGTGGAATCGGAGGATATGTCTGAGCTGCCGCGTCCGGCTGAGAACCTGGTGCATTGGAGCTTGGGGCACTTCCGTGCATCGCCCCTGTCTGCGCCTCGGATGAAGCACCTGAAGCCGGGGCAGTTGCCTGGCCACGTACACGCTGGACTGCACCCGATGCTCGGGCCAGCAATTCGATGCGCAGCAGGTTTGCCTGCTCTTCCTTGAGGAAGCCAATCTTGACGTTGCTCTCGCCGCCAGCCGCCGAGGTGATCGTCAGTTCTGCGAGCCCGAAGATACGGGCGATCAGCGGCTTCACGATGTCGATGGACTGGATGCGGTCAAGGCGCGCCTTGCGTTCCTGACGGAACAATATCCCGCTGTTCATGTACACCGACTCATGGTCGTACGCGTATCGCATTCGGCGCCAGGCAAGGTAGCCGTACAGAACAGCCACGATAAGACCGATGACGGCGATACCGAGGACGATCAACACTTCCCAACGCGCGATCGTTTCGACGACCTCTGCCTCGTCTGGGCCCTGTCCCACCAGGCCCTGTCCGAAACTTTGCAGGCCACCGTACAGGATCGCGACGATGACGATCCATCCCTTGATGAACGGTGTCGCCTTGTGAACCTGATGCCACTCTTTGTCATCGGTTGCCGCGGGAGGTTGACTCTGTAGGGTCTCTACCTGATCGATGGCGGGTGTCTCGAGGGGAACCTGGTGACTGGCTGGGGGCGCGAATGCCTCACCCACTGTGGGCGAGGGGTTCTGCGCGGGATCAGATGTGCCGCCGCCAGGCACAGGAAGATCGTTGTTCTGGCTCACGGTCACAGACCTGCCAGTCGAGACTCGCCGCGGCTCGCCAAACGGTCGCGGAGTCGAGCAGCCTCCTCCGGAACAAGTCCGCTCACCACCGCATCTGTCTGTGCTGAGGCAGTGTGGAGAGTAACCTTCGCGATACCGAACGCACGGTCGAATGGCCCTGCCTCAACATCGACCAGTTGCATGCGTCCGTAGGGCACAACGGTGATCGATTTGAACATGACACCCTTTTTCACCAACAGATCGTCCTCGCGTTCGGCGTACCCCATTGCGGGAACCTGCCTGCGAATGACCCAGGCCACCCAGCTAAACAGCACGAGCACACCGGCGGGGATCAGGTAGGCCCACACCTGCTTGATCACAATCGCGAGCACCAGTGAACCGATGAGCGGCACGAGCATCGACAGGAACCAGGTCAAGAGCCGCACGTGCGTCAACTTCGGCGAAACACGCTGCCACTCGATGCCTTCAGGGTCGAAAATGGGATCCATGAGGTTTCCTCGTGCCGGGCGCACTACTGAAGCACGCGAACTTGAGCCAAATCATTGAGCACCTCCACTTTACTGGTGCTCACCGACATTCTTAACTTTCTTTTCCCGTGCTGGGACCGACCACCCTAGCACTTACCTTCTCTCAATGCTGCGGGGTGCGGGTACGCTCCCGTAGTTCCGCAAACAGCGCATCCGCTACCTGGTCATCAAGGTTTTCAATCAGGCAGTCTCCCGCCGAGAGCGCCCCGCTCACCGAAACGTCCTGGATCCCCCTGAGGCGCTGAAGTGGGCCCTGATCCAGGCCTGTGTGTTGAATGTTTTTCAAGGGAATTGCCACGAGTGAGGTAGTCCAGCGTCCGGTGCGCACATAGAGCACATCGTCGCTGAGCAGGTAGCCCTCATGGCCGTAGACTAGCGGGTTGAACAGCCGTGCACGACGGGAGGTAACTGCTGTCAACGAGCGGTGTCGCGAGGCAACGCCCACAGCGGCCACGGGATCAACATTCGTGTACGGAGCAAGTAACCCGAGTATGTGTCCGATCTCCTCAAGTGTCGCCACAGGGAGCACGAGTTCGTTGGGTTTTGCGTTATCGTCCTCGGCGTCATCATCGTCGTCGTAGTCAATGATGGAGACGGTACGGACTCGCAACCGCCAATACCCGGGCCAGCGCCAGGCGAACGGCTGGGAGACATCAATCCAGTGCACCCGCGTGGTGTAGAGAGTTGAGGAGAAATCCTTCAGTAGCCCGCGCGAGATCCCAAAAGCGCCCGGCACCACGCGCACCTTCGAGGCGTAATATTTGGTCGCAGCACGGAACGCCGCGTATGCCCCACCGATGAGTAGAAGAACAACGTTAATGGAGACTAAGGCCGAAACGATCTCAGCCGCATAGTCCCTGATCGGTAGGTTGAACCGTGCCAGGATGAGCACCGCAGGGACAGCCAGGATGCCCAGCACAATCGCGACAACCAGTGCACCGAATCCCGCCCGCCACGCTTGAGCCTCCACGCTTCGCGCAACCGGTAGGTCATACACAATGGCCTCGTCGCGGTCCAGCGCCCGGAAGTCCACGCGCTCACGCTGCGGTTTACCACCAACCCAGTGGCGTTCCTTTTTATCGGTGTCTGCTTCCGCATCGGCCGAGTCCGCGTCGCTTGTCTTCGTACCACCCGACTCCGTGCCGGACGATTCCTTCTCCCCCGAGTCCGTAGAGTTTGACTCCGTTACACCTGACCCCACCGAATCGGTGTGAGACAAATCCTCGGGTGCCTCCGCAGCACCGGGCCCGCGTGCAGGATCACCGACGGCAGAATCAGGAGCAGTTCCCTGGGCAATTTCCTCCATCGCGTCAAGCAACTGCCGCCGCAACTGCTCCCCGTCCGCTACTCGCATGTACCGGAACTCGATGGTTTCCGAATCGGGTAATCGAATGGTCACCACCGAGAACCCGAATATCTTGGCCACGAGGTTCCGCGAAACGTCGACTGCATCTATGCTCTCGATCGCGGCTTTTCTGCGCGAGGTCGAGAACGCTCCGGCCTTCTCAAGCACGTATTTCTGCGTGATTGCCCAGTACCTGCGCCGCCACGCGATATACATAAAGCCCATGACCACCAGCAGGATCGCACACATGATGCCACCCAACAGGAGTGCAGTGTCGAGTGCCTCCGCAACGGTCAAGCCGTCACGACGATCCTCCCTGCGCACATTCTTCGCCACGAATGCGGCGATCAAGCCAAATCCGATCCCCGCAGATAAGAACGGGGAGGCAGGATGAGCGCGGAACCACCCAAGAGTCGCGTCCTCGAAAACCGGGTCAACGATTCTTTCTTTCTTGCCACGCGGTTCACGCCGACCACGCCATCCACCGCGCTTCGCCGGCGCTCCCTCGTCCTCTGCTCCGTGTCCCCTGTGTTCCGACGAGCTTTCGGCTACCTCAACCGACCCAGTAGCGGAAACGGAGTTCAGTGACACCGAAGACTCAGCAGAGCGCACCGCCGCACCAGCCGAGCCGCTGGAACTGGAGTCGACGGACCGAACCGGCTGCTCGTCGGCAATAGGACCAGAAGAGGAGCGCTCCTCAGCGCTCACAGTTCAACCCGCCGCAATTCCGCTGCAGCTAACACTTCGTCGCGTAGTGCCTGCGCGCGCTGCGCGGGCAGACCGTCGATTGTCAGGTCACCAGCGCCAGCGGACGAGAAAGTGATCTGCGCGAGCCCATAGCGCCGATCAATCGGGCCTTCCTCCGTATCCACACGCTGAATCCGGCCATACGGCATCGCGGTCGTGGAGCGGGACAGCGCGCCGCGGCGCACAAGAATCTCGTCCTCGCGGACCATGAAGTGCAGGTTCTTCACTTCAAAATAGTCAAACGGGATACCCAACAAGCACAAAGCCAGCAAACCGCCCGGGAAATAAAGCAGCCACGACCAACCCCAGATGAAGTACGGAATCGCGAGGAGCGGACACAACACCACCAGGCACCACATCATCGTGCGCATCTTCGCTTTGAACCAATCCCGCGACACCGGCACCCACTCATCACGCGGGACCGGCACCTGCTCCTCAAACGTCGTGATCATGCCGGACTACCTGCTGGACCTTGGGCTTCTTCTGGTTCGCTCGGCGGAATCTGGCAGTTGCGCTCAGCAATCATCGCGCACACGGTCATGATGAGCGCTGACACTGCCGCCGCGCCTGCCCACAACGCACGTGACTGTTGCGACTCAACGGAAATGTTTTCAAGTGCGAGCAGCACCTGAGCCCCATACCAACCCATGAAGATCATTCCACCCAACGAGCAGGCCTTGGCGAAGACCGCGATTCGCGCCGCGGCGAGTCCACTCAGGTTCGGCTTCTTGCCCGCAATGTAGGCGCGCACGCTTAGGCCACCCCAGGTCACCAGCCCCGCAAGCACGAGGCACGCGAAGATCTGCGGCCAGTTCACCACGCCAAGATGGATCCCCTGATGCACAAGCAACCGCAGCACGCTCCACGCGAGGGTGAGCGCGATCAAGAAGACAACCACGAGTTGCGTGATCGTTGTGCGTGTCATGAAGCTCCTGAACTCGGCACGTGTTGGGCTACGTCAACCAGTTTAGTGCCAGCCACCGTACACCCGAACGGTCTGGCGCTGTCGCGGCAAGCGCGCTGACCGGTCCACCACCCAGTCCTGGTAGCACCGCCTCGTGGTCCGCCTCCTCCCATGGGACGAGCACGAAGGCACGCTCCTTGGCGCGTGGGTGCGGCAGTTCGAGGTCTTCGGCGCTCGCCACGAGCATGCCGTAGGTGATGATGTCGATGTCGATGGTCCGCGGGCCCCAGTGCACCTCACGTGTGCGGTTGTGGGCGTTTTCGATCGCTTGGGTTGCGTGCAGCAGTTCGCGCGGCGACAGGGTCGTCTCGCCGATGACCACCGAGTTGTAGTAGTCGTTCTGGTCTGGCCCTCCGACCGCCGCGGTCAGTGCGAGTGGCCCAACCTTCACGATGGTGAAGCCCTCGGTCTCGCCAAGCGCCTTCACCGCGGCATTGAGCGTGCCCTGAGCATCACCGAGGTTTGCGCCCAGTGCCAGGACCACGCGAACTGGTTCCTGTGGGATCTCATCCATCTGGTCGAGTGTCTTGAACATTGAGGTGTTCAAGGAGGCCTCTGCGGAAAGCGCCGAGGCGCGTTCGGGCCTGCTCGCCGGTTCGATGATCGCGGTTCCACCACGGCTCAGGTCCTCTTGCGGATCATCGGGGACGATGACCGGAATAACCTGGGTTGGGGCATCATCGCTCGACGGGGCGGGGCTCTCGGCAGACGGGCTAGATGCGCTCGCTCCCGATGCCTCCTGCGATTGCGTAGGCTGGGACGCGACGAGAGGGATCGCCGACACCGTGGTCGCCGGTTCGTCTGCGGAGGCAGCGCTGGCCTGTCCGGCAGCCCGTTTCTCGGCTGCAACTTGTGGCGAGTCACCGTCTCGGTTGCCGGCAGTCACATCGATGCCGAAGTGTTCCGACATCATCGCCGCGAAGCGCTCTTCAAGACGTTGCTGAGCCGATGGGCTCAACGTGGTCGTGTGCTCGGTCTCCGTGCTTGACGACGAGTCTGCTTGCGGTTCGTCCCCAGGTGCGGTCTCTGCGTCAGCGGACTGGGCTGGGCTGGCAGCCGATACGGGTGGGGCAGGTTCCGAGTCGTTCGAACTCGAAGCACTCGGTGCGCTTCGTGGAGTCTCAGGGCTGAGCGCGCTGTCGGAGGTGTGGGCGCTCTGTGCGCTCTCCGGTCGTGACGGCAGCGGTTCAGGCTCAGTCGGCTGCGTTTCTGGAGTGTCAAACGCGAAAACCGGCGGTGCCCATTCGCTCTGCTCCACAGTGGGAGCACTTGAGGCTTCCGGTGACTGAGCACTGGTTTGGGTGACGGACGGAGCCTCGGGTGCTGTGGTCCGGTTCTGGGCGCTGATCGCAGGTGCGTTCGTCTTGGCTGTGGCTGCCTCGAAGAACGGCTTGGGAAGTGGCGGCAGTTCCTTCGGCGTTCCCATCGCAAACAGAGGTTTGGACAGGTCGAGTGGTTCATCTTGGCTACCGCCGAGCAGCTCCGATAGGGTCGGCCCCGACGGCACGGTGTTGCTCTGTGCCTGATGCCAGGGGTAACCGGAGGCGTCGCTGACACCGAGCGATTCCGATAACGCCGCGAACTGCGTGGTGTGGGTTGATGCCTCCTCCTCAGGCTCGTCTTCAAGCGCGGGAGGAACAACGGTCTCAGCAGAGTCATCGGCAACAGATGCTTGATCGACAACTGGGGTATCGGCCGCGGCTGGCACATGTTCCACAACGGGTACGGCGTGTGTCGTGATCGCAGCGTCTACCGAGTCGAGCGCGGTTTCCCCTGCCTGCGGCTCAGGTAGGGCTGGGAGGTCTTCCTCAAGTGTGGGAACCACGGTGGGTTCCACTACGCTCTGCTCGACGGGTGCCTCGCTGATCTCATCCGGGTGTGACGGCTCGGTGTCTGCGGCTGATGCTGTCTGCTCCACTGCCACCGGGGTCTCATCCGCGCTGTCAGTCTCAGCAACGAGTGGGCTCTGAGCGGAGGCCACTCCAGCGGGTTCCTCTGCACCATTCTCGTCACTCTGGGGGGGGTCGTCTCGGGTGTCAGCCACGGCCTCGGCTGGAAGTTGTTCCACAGCCTCTAGCGAGGTGTCTTCTTCCCCAACCGGCTCGACAACCTCATCCGACGGCGTTACCTCTTGGCCGGAAGCAGTTTCGCTTCCGTGGAAGGCCTCTTGCGCTGACGCGACGGAATCGCTCGTGGGAATCGGCGCGGGAGACACCGCAACGCTCGGTGAAACAGAGGCGACAACGGGTGCGGCGAATGCGGTCGCAACGGCGCTCACCGGGGTGGTTGCGGTTTCGGGTTCAACGCCGGGAGCAGAGTCCAACTCGGTAGGGGACGATGGGGAGTCTACGTCCTGCCACCGGGGAAGAGCGGCAACGGCTGGGGCATCCTCCACAGCGAATGGACGGCTCACACGTGCGGGATTGGTGCGGCTGCGGTGCACGGTGACCGCAACCGACCCGAACGGAACTGGAATCGGTGCGTGTGGTTTGTGGATGGACACCGAGACGGACTCAACCAACTGGTTCTCGAGGGTGACGGCAGCGATACGCTCTGCGAGGGTCTCGATGAGGTTGACCGCAGGCCCCTCAATAACCGAAACGGCGGCTTCGGCGAGGTGGGCATAGTTGACTGTCTTGTCGAGGTCATCGCCTGCGGCAGCATCGCCCAGTGCAAGGCCCAGAATCAGGTCAACGATGAATTCCTGCCCTGATTCACGCTCGCTGGACAGCACACCGTGACGACCGGTGGCGGTTATCCCAGAGATCGTTATCTGGTCGATCTTGGAATGAGACGTGGGGTCGTGAGCCAAGGTCATTGTGGAGCCTTTCGTGTACCTGCACAGTGGCCCGCGGCGTGGGGGCTTCTGCACTTCATCGCGCGCAGCAATCTTAGCGGGTGAAATGCGGTTTGGACCAGAGCCAAGCGGTTTTCATAGGTATCTTGCTCCATGAGAACCGGTACCAATCGGAGAAAACCAAGCATGAAGGCTGGATGTCACCCTAACCGTTTGACGTTTGCCGCCTGCCAAGCCTGAGCCACCTTGAAGGCATCGACCGAGGCTGCGACGTTGTGCACCCGCACGGCCCACGCCCCTTCCAACACGGATAGCGCGGTGATGGCGGCGGTGGCCACGTCACGTGCTTCGGGTGCGACTGGCTCACCTTCCTGTGAGGCGAGGAGTTGTCCGAGGAATCGCTTACGCGAGGCTCCCACCAGAACTGGATATCCTTCACCCACGAAATCCCTAGTGCGGGCGAGCAATGGCCAATTGTTCGCTCCGCTCTTGGCAAAGCCAAGTCCCGGGTCCAGCACGATCTGTTCGCGTTTCACACCGGCTTGGAGAAGCTGCCCAACTCGAGTCATGAGTTCACGGTGCACATCGCTGTACACGTCGTCATAGCGATCAAGCGAGTCCATCTCGGTTGCGTGCCCGCGCCAGTGCATGGCGATGAACACGGCTCCGGTTTCGGCCGCGGTCCGATCCATGTGTGGGTCTGCGAGCCCACCCGAAACATCGTTGATGATGTGTGCCCCCGCCGCGACGGCGGCTTCGGCTACCTGTGCCCGAGTGGTGTCGATCGACAGTACGGCGCCAGTTCCCGCAAGCTCTTCGATGACCGGGATGACGCGCCGCAACTCCTCGTCCACGTCAACGCGGGCGGCGCCTGGTCGGGTCGACTCGCCCCCGATATCGAGAATGTCCGCGCCCTGCTCCAGCAGTTCGTGTGCGTGCGCCACCGCCGCATCGCGGGAGAACCATTTCCCTCCGTCAGAAAACGAATCGGGCGTGACGTTGACGATCCCCATGACCAGAGCGCGGCCAAGCGTGGAGACGCTGGTCGGAAGTGGGGCCGGATGGCGCATCATGTCAGTTCCTTCGTCGCTCGGATACACGCGCGGCCACACACCCATTTCAGGAGTGTGTGGCCGCTGCGGTGAGTGCTATTTACCGATGATAAGACTCATCGCCTCGGCTCGGGTCGCGGTGTCTCGCATCTGACCTCGAACTGCCGAGGTGACCGTGCGCGATCCAGGTTTTTTGACCCCACGCATCGACATGCACAGGTGCTCACACTCGATCACCACGATGACGCCGCGGGGATTGAGCGCCTTCACGAGCGCGTCCGCGATCTGCGCGGTGAGTCGCTCCTGGACCTGCGGCCGTTTGGCAAACACCTCGACGACGCGCGCGAGTTTGGACAGTCCCGTGACTCGTCCATCCTCACCCGGAATATAGCCAACGTGCGCGACGCCGTGGAACGGCACCAGGTGGTGTTCGCAGGTCGAGTACAACTCAATGTCCTTGACCAGGATCATCTCATCGTGCCCGATGTCGAACACGGTGTTGAGAACTTCCTGTGGGTCTTGGTCCAGACCAGAGAACACCTCGTTGTAGGCCCGGGCAACCCGCATCGGGGTCTCTTTCAGGCCCTCGCGATCCGGGTTCTCCCCCAGCGCGATGAGCAGGTCACGGACTGCGGAGGCGGCCCGATCAAGGTCGATCGGACCGCGTCCGTTTGAACCGAGATCAGCCACTACGCCTTGTCCTCGTCCGCGTCCACGGCACCTTCGGCACCGGCAGGCTCGGTCGGCGAGACGGCGCTTGGCTCATCATCGGTGTGCGGTCCAACCACGATTCCAGTCTCGGCCTCGGGTGCTGCCGCAGTGGTTGTCGGCGTCTCGATTGGACCTGGGGCATCATGCAGTGGACGTTCGTCCGAGGAATGCCATACCGGGCGGTCCGGACGGCGGACGACCGGCTTGAAGATCTCCGCGAGTTCCTGCTCGTTCAGGGTTTCCTTCTCCAGCAGTTCTGCAACGAGGTGGTCAAGCACGTCGCGGTACTCGGTGAGCACCTCCCATGCCTCCTTGTTGGCGGTATCGAGCAGTGCACGCACTTCATCATCGATTGCGTTGGCAACGTTGGGTGAAGGAGTGCGTCCACTCTGTCCGCCACCGTAACCGTACATCGGTTCCCCTGTGGACTGGCCCAGATCAATCGTGCCCACACGGGAACTCATGCCGTACTTGGTGACCATCTTGTAGGCGGTCTGGGTTGCCTTCTCGATGTCGTTTGACGCACCCGTGGTTGGGTCCTTGAACACGAGTTCCTCGGCGACACGACCACCCATTGCGTAGGCCATCTCATCGAGTAGTTCGTTGCGGGTCTTGGAGTACTTGTCCTCGGTTGGCATCACCATGGTGTATCCAAGCGCTCGACCACGTGGCAGGATCGTCACCTTGGTCACCGGGTCGGTGTTGCGCATCGCAGCCGCCACAAGTGCGTGACCGCCCTCGTGGTACGCCGTGTTCTTGAGTTCCTTGGCGTTCATCAGGCGGGTGCGCTTCTGCGGTCCCGCGATGACGCGGTCAATGGCCTCGTCGATTGCGCGGTCGTCGATGAGTTGCGCGTTCGAGCGGGCGGTCAGCAGTGCGGCCTCGTTCAGAACGTTGGCGAGGTCCGCACCCGAGAACCCAGGGGTGCGCTTTGCCACGGAGTGCAGGTCAACGCCCTCGACCATCGGCTTGCCCTGCGCGTGCACTCGCAGAATCGCCTCGCGGCCCTTGAGGTCCGGTGGCTCGACACCGATCTGGCGGTCGAATCGGCCCGGACGCAGGAGCGCCGGGTCAAGGATGTCCGGGCGGTTGGTTGCGGCGATGAGGATGACGTTGGTCTTGACGTCGAATCCATCCATCTCCACAAGGAGCTGGTTCAGCGTCTGCTCACGCTCATCGTGGCCGCCGCCCATGCCTGCACCACGGTGCCGGCCCACTGCGTCGATCTCGTCCACGAAGATGATTGCCGGCGAGTTTTCCTTCGCCTGCTTGAACAGGTCACGCACACGCGAGGCACCCACACCGACGAACATCTCCACGAAGTCCGAACCGGAGATCGAGTAGAACGGCACGCCAGCCTCACCCGCAACGGCACGTGCGAGGAGAGTCTTACCGGTTCCCGGAGGGCCGTACAGCAGCACACCCTTCGGGATCTTCGCCCCAACAGCCTGGAACTTCGCGGGCTCAGACAGGAACTCCTGGATCTCGCGCAGTTCCTCGACGGCCTCGTCAGCACCAGCCACGTCGCTGAACGTCACCTGCGGCATGTCCTTGCTTGCCATCTTCGCGCTGGACTTGCCAAAGCCCATCACGTTGCGGCCACCACCCTGCATGCGCGAGGTGATGAAGTAGAACAGACCGATGATGATGATGAACGGGATGATGAAGGTCAGCATCGACACGAACACGTTGACGCGCGGAACCTCGGAGTTGTATCCGTCCTTCGGGTTCGCGTCCGCCACGGCCTGAACCACGGTCTGGCCCTGAGGCGCCACGTAGTAGAACTCGACCTTGGTGCCGATCTCCTTGTCGTCCACCGTGAACGGTTCGCTCAACGTAAGACGAACACGCTGGTCACCGTCCACTATGAGGGCCTGGGTGACCGTGTCACCCTTCAGGAGTTCAAGTCCCTGAGAGGTGTCAATCTTGCCGACTCGCTCACTGAACAGCGAGGATGCGGCAAAGGCGAGTAGTACGACGGCGAGGACCACCCACAGGAACGGTCCGCTGAGTAAACGCTTCTTCTTCATCGGTGATCGAGGTACCCCTCGTATCCCTTCTTAACTTGTGGCACGTGCACGTTGTTGCTTAGACAGTACATCGAAAAACTCTCGAAGTGCTGTGTACGTTCCCTTGTTCGCCCTGGGCACCGTGTTTGTTCGCCCAAGGCGTGATACTGGCCCGAAAACGACCGACCTCCGAACACGTGGGGGCAAGCAAACAGCCGGGCCACCCACCTCCCGGCGGGGAGGGGACAGCCCGGCTGCCAACTCGTCGAGAATCTAAAAGAAACCCGTCAGCCTTCGTAGACGTGCGGAGCGAGCGTACCCACGTATGGGAGGCTGCGGTACTGCTCGGCATAGTCGAGTCCGTACCCGACCACGAATTCGTTGGGGATGTCGAACCCGATGTACTTCACGTCAACCTCAACCTTGGCCGCATCAGGTTTACGCAGCATCGCGGCAACCTCGATCGAGGCGACCCCGCGCGAACGCAGGTTCGAGATGAGCCAGGACAGCGTCAGACCCGAGTCAATGATGTCCTCGACGATGAGCACGTGACGGCCCGTCAGGTCCGCATCCAGGTCCTTGAGAATCCGTACCACGCCCGAGGACTTCGTGCCCGAGCCATAGGACGACACGGCCATCCAGTCCATGGAGGTACGCGTGTGCTTGAGCTTGCGGGACAGGTCGGCCATCACCATGACAGCGCCTTTGAGCACCCCCACCAGCAGCACATCGCGGTCCGCATAGTCGGCGTCGATCTGCGCCGCCAGTTCATCAAGCTTGTCCGAGATCTGTTGCTCGGTCAGCAGGATGTGCTTGATGTCTTGTTCACGTGCAGAACCCACGGGGATGCTCCTCGATGTCGAAGATGTTGCGTACTTGCAAGAGTGTGAAGTGGCGCGGGACGTTCCGCGGCGCACTCATTCAAGGGTAGGCGGTGAGATGGTGATGTGACCACTCGCCCGCCACGCTGTGAACGCCCCCGGGAGGTCAATTGGTTTTTGTCCACGCCAGTGCGTGACGAGGCGTTCGATTTCCTCGACATGCCGGTATTTCAGCGGTCCAGCGGGCACTCCGGCTCTGAGCGCAGCGGCCCGTAGCGCCCTCGTGCGCAGCGCCCGTGGCGCTGTTTCGAGAGGCGCGAGGCGCAGTGTGACGTGCATTGCATTTCTGCTTTCCGACGAGTCGGGTACGGTTCCCAGCCCCGCACCCTCAGCATCGGGCTGGCCTGCGTTCGGTTCTCGCGCCACAAGTGCCTGCGTCAGCAATTCCTCTGCAAGCGCGTCGAGCGCATCGGCGTCATCCTGCGACTGGGCGGCTGTGCGTGCGAGGGTGTCCGCGATCCGCGGACCCAGTATCTCGTCGAGAAGCGGCAGAACCCGGCCACGCACCTGCGACCGCAACGGACCATCATGCGCAGCTAGGTTGGTGGGATCCACCCAGAACTCAAGACTCGCGTGTGCGCAGACGGCCTCCGTGTCGGCGCGGGTGAGAGCGAGATAGGGACGGCGGAAGATGCCGATACGTGGGCGCATTCCTGCGAGCGAGCGCGTGCCGGAGCCTCTGGCAAGGCCGAGCAGGACGGTTTCGGCTTGGTCGTCGAGCGTGTGCCCGAGCAGCACGGTGTGCGCTTCATGCCGTTGCGCGAGTTCGGTGAGCGCGCGGTAGCGAGCAGTGCGAGCCGCTGCCTCAAGGCCTCCGGTCCCGGCACCTTGAGGCACTTTCACGCGCACGGTTTCGACGATGTCGATGCCCAGTTCCTGGCAGGCGTGTGCTGCTGTGGCGATCACCGTATCGGAGCCGGGTTGCAGTCCGTGGTCAACGAGGAATGCCGCGGTACGCCATCCCTGCCGCCGTGCGAGAAACGCGAGTTCGCTGGCGAGCGCAAGCGAATCTGCACCGCCTGAGCACGCGACCGCGATGGTAGCCCCCGGCCCCAGATCGGCCAGTTCGGCCCGCAATGCGTTGCGGGCGCGCATGACCGCGCGAGGAGGTGTGGTCACGCCGCGTTGTCTCCGGTTTCGGTGGATTCGTCAGGTGTTGGCTCCGCCGCTTTGGAAGCGTCCAGCAGCACATCAGTGCGCTCAACCCATAGAGCAACCTGCTCCAGCTCCGCAACGGTTGGGAGGAACTCGGGCGCTGTGAACACCCGATTGAAGCCCTCGATCCCCACTCGCTTCTGTGCCTCGCGCACGAAGTGCGCTCCTACCCGATACTGAGTCGATTTCTGATCGAGTCCGCTGACCCGCCCTAACGTCGCCACAAGGCGTTTGCTCTCTTTGCGACGAGCATCAAATTTCCGGCGCAGCATACGTCGCGCGGGAAGCACGGAGGCTGGCACGAGATCCATGATGACTTCTGCATGTCCCTCCAACACGGTCATGAGCGCGGTGATCCTCGCGATCTCCTCGCGCTGCTGATCGTTCAGGAGCCGGTCAATGACCGAGTCCCTGCCGCGTAGCGATTCCGCGAGCGCACGCGCCCATTCAAGCAGCGAACTCTCCGAGTCGAAACTCCGCACGACCGTTTCAAGGCGTTCGCGCATGTAGCCTGGCAGCCAGTCGGCAGCAGCGAACTGGAGCGCGTGCGTGTACTCGTGCAGGGACACCCACAACGCGAACTGCTTGAGGTCAACCGCCATCGCACGTTGGAAGACGAGCACGTTTGGAGCCACGAGCAGAAGTTGGCCCGGAGAACTACCCCGTTCACGAGTGGACTCGAGGTTGGGTGCGAACTGTCCGAGTGTTTTCTGCGCCAAGAACGTGAGCACGGCAGTGGTCTCAACCGTCCCGTTCAGGTCGCTCGGGTCTGGGACCCCCTCAAGCGGCTCCGCCTCATCCACGCCGAACAGATCCGCCATGGACTTGGCCGCGTAGTGTGCCCAGCCCGGACGATCCACGACAAGGACATCGGCCAGATGGTCCGTGTGAAGATCCAGATGCCGTGCGCTCGGCTGTAGTCTGCTCGTGGCTCGCACATGTTTCTCTGCAACGGCCGCCTGCTCTCGCAACGCAGACACGACCTCCTCAGCCTTGAGTTTCGAGACTCCTGGACCGGGGTTGACGATAGTGCCCACAAGGCGGGCCGACTTCTCCCAGGAGGTTTGCGGCTGAGGCCGTGAGCGGACAAGAGGAGCCGCGAGTTCCTTCACGAACTCCTTGAACTGCATCGTGTTCCCGCCTTACCAAGCACCCTGAGTGCCTACCGTGCTTTTTTGCCTGTGGGTCCATGGCCCGTGGCCTTTTCCCGGGTCACTGCCACGTCATATGCTTCCGTACCGCAGATGTGTCCCCTTGAACTTAGCCTAGTTGCAGCCGCATTCCGAGACTTTTTCCACGAATGCGTCGACAGCGCGCCGCACACCCCACTGAGCGCCAGGCTCTGTCTTGTCTGCGATCACAACAAAGTTCAGTTGCCTCTGGTCAAGTGTGACAAGGGTGCCCGCGAGCGCAGTCACCCCCGTCAAAGATCCGGTCTTGGCGCGTACGAGCCCTCGTCCATTGCGTAACTCGTAGCGATCGTGCAAAGTTCCGTTCAGGTAGCCAACCGGAAGATTGATCACTCCAGTGTTCAGGTGCGGGTACTCCGGGGAAACCATGAGATTCAAAATGTCGTTGACCAGTTGAGCCGTCACCCGCGATGTGTCTCCAAGGCCCGAGCAGTCCACCAGGTCCACGCCAGTCGTGTTGAGGCCAAGTTTCTCAAGTCCCTGAACCACAGCAGTCGTGGCTCCCGCGAACGATGCGGGCAAACCACGGTCAAGCGCAATCGTATGACCCACGATCTCTGTGATGGCGTTGTCAGAGGTCTTCAGGAAATACGAGACGATATCGGCGATGGGCGCTGATTTCACCTCCGCGATCACCGCCTCGTTGCCCGTGCTCATTGCCACGCCAGGTGAGTTGAACGTCCGATGCGAGACCTTCCCCTCGACGGTGATACCGCGCTCCTTGAGACGTTCCGCGAATATCTTGGCTGCCTCAACCTCAGGATCACGGTAACGGGCCGCGTATTCGCCCTCACCCTTGCGCGCCACGTCAACCGCGAATGCGGACACAGGTGCCACCCAGCCCGCTGAAACGCTGTTCTCTTCCCACGGCCCGATGTCGTTGCCAATGAAAATCGAGTCATCCACATAGAGCCGCACCGTCTCGGTTCCATCAAGCTTCAGCCTGCTCGCCGCCTGATCCGAGAGTTCCGCCAGCCCTGCATAGCCGTTGGTCGTCGTGACGTCCCCCGCCTCTGCGGCAAGCATCATGTCGCCCTCACCAGCCAGGTAGAGGCTGTCACCGGATCGTAGAACCCGAGTCCGGAGCTGTTTGTCGTGATTGAGCTGATCCAAGGCGACAACCGCAGTCAGAAGTTTCTGGACGGAGGCAGGGACAACCCGCTTCGTTGGATTGTGGCTCGCGATGATCTCCCCACTCTGAGAATCGGATACCACCACGGCGACGCTCTTACCGAGCACATCCTCGTCATCGACCAGTTCATCGACGAGTTCTTGAACGGCGGCGGCTGACGGGATGGATCCGTCGAGCGCATGGTTCGGCACCTCGATTGTGTCTGAGGACTCAGGGAACACCACCGTGGGGAACGGCTCGGGCGCAGGTATCTCCGGCGAATTGGTCAACATGCCGGGCACGCGGTCATTGATGTCCGCCCACACGTATCCGCCCGCTCCGATGAGCGCGATCACGAGTGTGCCGCTGACTACTTTCGACATCAGTCCCACGGTCGGTTCATTCCTTTGGCTAATTGCGGTTGGGCATACACGGTACCGCACGCATTGCTGGTTGCACTGTCAATCAGCGTCGCCACGGACACCTCTCGCATCGGCGGGTCGGCCATGCGGGTGAGTCCAGCCTATGGGTGCGGGACACGGATCACAACGATTTACCCCATGTCGCGTAGGATTGTCGTTTACCCTTGAGAAGGTCAGGAAGACCTGCTTACCAGTCTAATAAAGACACCTCCTAGGCGCGTAACCCGCCCAGGTCATGGTGCATCGGAGGAACATCGTGGAATTCGACGTCACTATCGAGATTCCCAAAGGTCAACGCAACAAGTACGAGGTTGACCACAAGACGGGCCGAATCCGTCTGGACCGCATGCTCTTTACATCGACTCGTTACCCAGATGACTACGGTTTCATTGAGGGCACTCTTGGTGAGGACGGCGACCCGCTGGACGCACTGGTACTGCTCGATGAGCCAACGTTTCCTGGGTGTTTGATCAACTGTCGCGCTTTGGGCATGTTCCGCATGTCCGATGAGGCCGGCGGCGATGACAAGGTGCTGTGCGTACCAACCGCTGATCAGCGTGCGGCGTGGCGTCAGGACATCGATGACGTGTCCGATTTCCACCGCCTTGAGGTTCAGCACTTCTTCGAGGTCTACAAGGACCTGGAACCAGGCAAGTCAGTAGAAGGCGCCCACTGGGTGGGTCGTGCAGAAGCTGAGGCAGAGATTGTCCGTTCGTTCGAGCGTGCGAAGGAAGCCGGCTACTACCACGATCACTAAGGGCATTGCGCGTGGTAGGGGCCGCAGCGTTGCAAGGCACCTGCCAACGAGTAATCGGACGTAAGTGATCGTCCACACGCACGACCACCAAAGGGGTCGTGTCTCTTCCACTCTTCTGAGCAGTTCGGTGGATGACTTACATACGAGTGGGTCTTGGCCTTTAGCCAAGACCCACTTTTGTGTCTTCTAGTCGATGCTGGACTAGGTTACGGGCGTCCTGCGTATGGCATGAGCCGAGAGTCGTACCGTACCGAGGTGATCCGCAGAGGCACGCCAGGCTGTGACGCCTCGATCATCTGACCGTCGCCGATGTACATTGCGACGTGTGTGATCGAGTCGGCATCGTTTGTGGCCGCACCGGACCCCCAGAACAACAGGTCGCCTGGCCGCATGTCCGAGATCTTGATCTTGAGCACCTGCTTGTACTGCGAGCGGGACGTACGGGTGATGTTCACTCCGGCCGCCGCCCAGGCAACCGACGTCAGCCCTGAGCAGTCGAACGCGTTGGGCCCGGTCCCACCGAACTGGTAGGGCTTCCCAAGATGCTTGCGGGCCTCGGCTATCGCGGTTCTCCCCTTTGCCGCGCTTCCAGACGAACGGCCCTTACCCAGTCCATAGGGGTCGGAACTAGGTGGTGTTGGGGTTGATGTGGGGCTCGGCGACGGAGTGCTCGTGCGGGTCGGCGATGGAGAGGGACTCGATGTCGGTTCGGGTTCCTGTGTTGGCTCTGGCTCACTTGTGCGAGTCGGAGTCGGCGATGGGCTGTTCGTGCGCGTGGGCTCCGGTTCCGGTTCGGTTGTCTGCGTCGGTTCCGCAGTGCGCGTGGGCTCGCTCGTGCTCGGTTCTGGTTCCGGACTCTGGCTTGGCTGCGGACGCGGTGCCTCATCTACCTCGACGTTGTTGTCTTGGTTTTGCTCTTCTTGACGTGCGATGCGGTCACGTGCAGCCTGTTCTTCCGCTTCTTGGCGTTGGCGTGCAAGTTCGTCCTGGCGGCGTCGTTCCTCTTCGATCGAGGCTTGGCGTGCGGCAGCGGCCTGCGCGATGAGTTCACCTCGACGTGTTTCAGCCTCTCTGGTCTTCTGTTCAGCCTGGGCTTCAAGTAATTGGGCTTCGGCGAGCGCATCCGTTGCGGCATCGCGCTTCTCGCGCGCCTCTTGGGTTGCCTCACGGGCTTTGCGCTGCAGGATCTCGGCGACGAGCTTATCCACCTCGAATTGTTGCAGACGTTCATCGGTCTTCGCATTGACCTTGTTGAGCGCCTCAGCTTCGATGACCAGGGTTTCGAGGCCGTCTGCGAGCAGGAATGCCCCCAAGGCATCCAGCGAGTTTGAGCCACGCGAGGATTCACGGGCAATGCGTGCGATGAACCTGCGTGACTCCTGGGCGCGCTCGCCTGCAACCTGAGCTTTCTCTGCGGCAGCATCCGCAAAGTCAGACGCCTTCTGGTACTCCTCAACAGCCGTCACATACTCTTCGCCAGCCTGTAACACCGCCTCGTAGGCGGCCTGCTGCTCGGTTTCGAGTTGAGCGATTGCAGCGTCGAGCTCCGCAAGAGTCGTGGCATCGCGCGCCGTGTCCGAGGGGTCGTCAGGTTCCGCAACTGCGGGCACGGCAAGCGGCATCGACACCAGCAGGAGTGATGCGATCACGGTGGAAAGGAATCGCAGGGCTCTCGGCTTACGTGCCTGAGGTGCGGGAACTGTCGCTGACATGGGTGAGCCTGGCGTGAACTTTCTTTGTATGGGTAGATCTCCTCATTCGAGACTACTAAGGGTGAAGCGTTTGTGGTGGGCGAAACGCAATAGTTCACACTTTTCTGACAAGTTTTCGCGCCTTTGGATTGGCGACGATACGAATCATCACCCCACACCTTCTGACCACACCGAAGGGCCAAAAAGAGCCCGGAGGCGTGTACAAAATACACACACCCGGATCAAAAAGGCCCCACCGAGTTGTGAGGGATGGGCAGGAGTTGAGAGGCGAGAGGAAGTTGAGGAGTGAGCGGGGGGTAAGGAAGGCTGCATGCAAAAGGGACTACTGCAAGCAAAAGACCCATCCAATCGATGGGCAAAAAGAGGCCCAAGTGCGCATCTAAACATCAGGTATCCGGACTAAGAACAGCCCATCGGACAGTTTGTACTCTAGCGGTCGTTGCAACAACCATGCTGTGTTTAACCTCAAGGACAGAACGTTTAGCACTCAAGCACAGAAACACCGAAATCCCAGAATGTGGATGCTTCTGTTTTGAATCGTGTCCACAAGATGAGAATTCCCGCCAAAATACTTTTCCATCGCCGCCTAGACGTGACATGGTCTAAACCATGACCAAGCGAATGTGTTGCTGACCACCCACTCAACGGCTCCCCTGCAGCCAAGTGGTCACCCGCCCATGCATTCGCGTCCCGCCTGACCGAAGCCCAGCCTTGCACTGACGCTGGCCCGGATCACACGCGAATTCACGGCGAGCATGACAATCATGCGCACCACGCAGCCAGGGTGGCACCAACCACAACCCACCACTGACTCGGAGAACACCATGACCTCAGCCAACTGGTCCTTTGAAACCCGCCAGGTACACGCCGGACAGGAAGCAGACCCAACCACGGGCGCCCGCGCACTACCGATCTACCAGACCACCTCGTTCGTCTTCCCTGATGCACAGGTCGCCGCCGACCGCTTCGCACTCAAGGATCTCGGACCGATCTACACCCGCATCGGCAACCCCACCCAGGGTGTCGTGGAAGAACGCGTTGCCTCGCTTGAAGGCGGAGTCGGCGCGCTCCTGCTTGCTTCCGGTCAAGCGGCAGAGACCTTCGCGATCCTCAACATCGCTGAGGCAGGCGACCACATCGTCGCAAGCCCTTCGCTGTATGGCGGAACCTACAACCTGTTCAAGCACACGCTCAAGAAGTTCGGAATCGAGACCACCTTCGTTGAGGACCCACACGACCTCGACCAGTGGCGCGCTGCCGTCAAGGACAACACCAAACTGTTCTTCGCGGAGACGATTCCCAACCCGAAGGCTGACATCCTCGACATCGAGGGCGTGGCTGGCGTGGCGCACGAGATCGGCCTGCCACTTATCGTGGACAACACGGTTGCGACCCCGTACCTGATCCGTCCATTCGAGTGGGGCGCGGACATCGTCGTGCACTCGGCGACCAAGTATCTGGGCGGACACGGCACAGCGATCGGTGGCGTGATCGTTGACTCGGGTAACTTCGACTTTGCTCAGTACCCGGAGCGTTTCCCCAACTACAACACCCCTGACCCGTCCTACAACGGCCTCGTCTATGCGCGCGACCTCGGGGTGAACGGAATTCTCGGCGCGAACCTCGCGTTCATCCTCAAGGCTCGCGTACAGTTGCTACGCGACCTCGGTTCGGCGATCTCACCGTTCAACGCCTTCCTGATTGCGCAGGGTCTCGAAACCCTGTCACTGCGCATCGAACGCCACGTTGAGAACGCACAGAAGATCGCGCAGTGGCTTGAGGCTCGCGACGATGTCACCCAGATTCACTACGCAGGGCTCGAGAGTTCACCCTGGTATGCGAACGCGCAGAAGTATTCGCCGCGCGGTGCTGGGGCGATCGTGGCGTTTGAGGTGGAGGGTGGTTCTGAGGCTGGGCAGGCCTTCGTCTCGGCTCTCAAACTGCACTCCAATGTGGCAAATATCGGTGACGTGAAGTCGCTCGTGATTCACCCAGCGTCCACCACCCACTCCCAGTTGACCGAAGAGGCCCTCCTGGCGGCTGGGGTAACCCCTGGGCTGGTTCGCCTGTCCGTGGGTATCGAGAACGTCGATGACATCATCGCCGATCTCGAACTGGGCTTTGCCGCTGCCGCGGCAGTGGCAGGCGAGAACTAAATCTCGCACGCAAGGTTGATGTAATGATGCGCGCGTGGTGTCCGATTGGTAGACACCGCGCGCGCATCAGCCCATAGAAGGCAATATCGTGATCAGTATGAGTTCGAGCCCGCAGTTCCAAGCACGCGAATGGGTCCGGGATTCCACCCCGGTTCGCCCAGTGAGCCTGCGTGCTCGGATGCTTCCTGTCTCTGGTGCCTGGCGCACCGGTTCACCCGCTGGGCTTCGCTCGTTCATGCATATCGGTGACTTGGAACTCGAGGCCGGTGGCGTGCTCCCCAACGTATCAGTCGCGTATGAGACGTGGGGCACGCTCAATGAGGCGGGCGACAATGCCATCTTGGTTCTGCACGCACTGACCGGTGACTCCCATGTCACCCGCAACACCGCTCATCCCATCGAGGGTGAATCCGCAGGTTGGTGGGAGGACATGGTTGGTCCCGGCGCACCCATCGACACGAACAAATTCTTTGTGGTGGCCCCCAACGTCCTGGGTGGCTGTCAAGGCACCACCGGTCCAGCCACCAACGCACCCGACGACAAGCCATGGGGCAGTCAATTCCCGGTCATCACGATTCGAGACCAGGTATCCGCCGAAATCGAATTCACCAAGGCGCTTGGCCTTACCTCGTGGAGTCTGATCATCGGTGCGTCCATGGGCGGTCTACGGGTACTCGAATGGGGCATCATGGGGCCTGAACGCGGCGTTCGCGTTGGTGCGCTCGGCGTTATCGCCGCCTCGTCCCAAGCCACTGGGGACCAGATCGCTTGGGCACACCCACAGATCGCAGTGATCGAGGCTGACCCGTACTTCAACGGCGGCGACTACTACGACGCTCCCGACGGCGAGGGCCCCACAACCGGCCTCGGCATTGCACGGCAGATCGCGCACACAACCTACCGTAGCGCCCGTGAACTCGACCAGCGGTTTGGCCGAATCCCGCAAAACGCGGAGGACCCCATGTATGGCGGACGGTTTGCCGTCCAGTCCTACCTTGACCACCACGCGGACAAGTTGGCCAAGCGGTTCGACGCCAACAGCTACCTCGTCCTGACCCAAGCGATGCTCACACACGATCTAGGGCGTGATCGAGGCGGCATACGCGATGCGCTCAAACTCATCAAGTGCCCCACACTCATCGTTGCGGTGGACAGCGACCGATTGTTCCTGCCACAGGAATCGCACAAGATGTCCACGCTGATTCCCGGTGCGGAGCCTACCAAGATCCTGCACTCAGACTTCGGGCACGACGGATTCCTCATTGAGTTCGACCAACTCGCGCCGATGGTTGGCAAGTTCGTGCGCAAGCATGTTGGGGTCTAGCCTTCACGTAACCTCCTCACAAGTTGGCCTGTAGAAGAGCCGTCTGGGACGTTTTGACGATCCAGATAGCTTTCAGCAGTCGTACAGTGGAGGCATGCGAGCAGGAGTAGTTAGTTCATTTGACCCAGACAATCCGCTGAACGGCCTGTCCATCATTGATGTGCCGGAGCCAGAGAACCGCGAACACTGGACCACAGTTGACGTCAAAGCCGCGAGCATCAATCATCACGATGTATGGTCGCTGCGTGGTGTGGGCCTACGCGAACAGCAACTTCCCATGGTGTTGGGAACTGACGCGGCGGGAACGACTCCGGATGGACGGCGCGTGCTCGTGCATGCTGCAATCGGCGTGGATGGACACGGTGTCGGGCCCAGGGAGCGCCGCTCGATCCTTTCCGAGAAGTTCCCCGGCGCACTTGCAGAGCGGGTATCCGTTCCGACCGCCAACCTGATCGACATCCCAGATGACATGCCGTTCGAGATCGCGGCCTGCCTACCCACCGCATGGCTCACGGCCTACGCCCTGCTGTTTAGAGGCGCTGGGCTCACTCCAGGTCAATCAGTTCTGATACAGGGTGCTGGTGGTGGGGTCGCAAGCGCGGCCATCATTCTCGCGCGTGCTGCAGGCGTCACCGTGTACGCGACCTCCCGCAGCGCAGCCAAACTCCACCGGGCCTGCGAACTTGGTGCGATCCCCATCGAACACGGGGAACGTCTCCCTCAGCGGGTTGACGCGGTGGTTGAGACCGTGGGCAAGGCGACGTGGAGTCACTCAGTGGCTTCTGTCAAACCGGGTGGCATCATCGCGATCGCCGGTGCCACCACGGGAGACGCCACGGCAGCGGAGCTCGCGCGCATCTTCTTCCAGGAAATTCGCGTTCAAGGGGTTACGCTAGGCACACGCGACGAACTCACGGCCCTCGTGAACTTCGTGGCATACAACAAGATCAGCGTACCGATCGACTCGATCTACACCCTGACTCAACTGCCGCAGGCACTCGGAAAGATGATCGATGGAAACCTCTTCGGAAAAGTCGTGATCGTCATGGAGACTCAATGACCCAAGGCCCTTCATCCCGCGCAACCGGGCCACAGACCAACGCTCAAGAAAACAGCCCTGTCGAGGAATCGTCTGAAATCGACGCAGACCAGTTGTCCAGCGATCCGCATATGAGGTGGACTCACACCCTGAGGCCACGCAGTTTCACGGAACTGTTCACGCAGCTCGGTGACGCCGAGCCTGGTCCACCGGGTTCGGCATATCGCGAGTGGCACCCCGACATTCTGGGAGCGGATTATCTGTATTCGGTGATTGACCTGGGCGAGGATGACGAGGGGCCGCTTGAGGCGACGATCGTCAAATATCAGCCACGCAGCTACCAGCGCACGGCACGCGCGGTGTTGTACATTCACGGCTGGTCCGACTACTTCTTCCACACCGAGACAGCGGAGTTCTGGCACGGGCAGGGTGCTTCCTTCTATGCAGTTGACCTCCGCAAATATGGGCGCAGCCTACGCGAGGGACAGACTCCGGGCTACACAAACGATCTGAGCGTTTACGCTGATGAGATCTCCGCCTGCCTGGCCATCATCCGTGAGGAACTCGGTACGAACGTGCGCGTCATGCTTATGGGGCATTCAACGGGAGGCCTCACCGCCTCGTTGTGGGCACATCACAATCCTGGTCAAATAACTGGCCTGGTGCTGAACTCTCCGTGGCTCGAGTTCCAGGGGTCTGAATTCATGCGCGTGCTCTCGCAGCCAACCCTTCAGCAACTCGCCCGGCTCAACCCCAAAGCGGGGATGCCCAATATCGATCAGGGCTTTTACACACGGGTTGTGTCCAAGGAGTTCGACGGAGAGTGGCAGTACAACCCCGAGTGGCGTCCAAACCTCTCCTTCACGGTGCGTCCCGGTTGGTTGAGTGCGATCAGCAGTGGTCATGCCGAGGTGGCCCGCGGACTCGATATTAAGGTGCCGGTGCTTGTCCTTGCCGCCGAGAAGACATCTATCGGCGTGCGCTGGATCGAGGCGATGCGCACAAGCGACTCTGTACTCGATGTGGATATGACCGTACGTAGGGCCGTGCAGTTGGGTACCAACGTTACGATCAATCGCATCAAGGATGGCATCCACGACCTCGCGCTGTCACCGCGCCCAGTCCGCGACAAGTACTACGCTGCAATCACGCAGTGGACTCTCGCGTATGGCTGGAACATCCTGTGAGTTGCGTTTCCGCTTGGCGACGACCCTGCAGGTTGGCTGGTTCGCCCTGCCTTGGTCATCTACGCGTTGTGCGGGATCTGTAGGGCTGCGGCGTGAGGGGTCGGTACCGGTCGGCGTCAGCGCGCGTTGACCAACTCTATGTCGCTGCGCGCATCTGCGGTGTCTTTCTCGTCCCGTGCGAGTAATTCCGCAGCCTTGCGGGTTCGGCGACGGACCATCGCCCCAAAGAGGAGACCGAACAACAGGAGTATTCCACCAGCGATACCCAGATACATCAGGAAACGTGCACTCTCAGCACTCTGGACCACGAGTCCTTGGTGCAGCACAATCGCCCCGATACTGTCATCATCACCCGCGAAGTATCGTGTCGGTAACTGGCCAATAGGCTCCGCGAGCGCCCAGGCTGCAAGGAGCCCCGTGCCCACACCGACGAGGAGCCACGGCCTGCGCCGGGCAGAGGCAAGTCCGATGGCAAACGCGAGTCCAGCCACGACGGGCAGGATCAATCGGAGCATCTTGCCGCTTTGATACGTGGTTTTCAGGTCCTCGACCAGGTACGCGTCAACGAAGCTCACGTTCAGGTCAAGTTTCTCTATCAGATCGTCCATGAGCGGTACGCCGGTGGATTCGGTCATCCAGGTGTCGCGGAAGCTCCCAAGATCAATATCGATGAGGTCACGCGCATTGTTGGTGGCGCCCTCGAGGGTGTCGATCATCGTGGTGTGCACCGAGGTGTTCGCTTCCATCCACGCGCTCTTCGATTCACTCGCCGCAACGCGTTCCTTCACATATGGCGGTAGCCAAGAACTCATGAGCTGTTCAATCTGCGCTGGGGTGTTGAAGTTCCAGACATAGTCGTGGAATTCTTCCGGGAGTCGCTCATAGGCGTCGGGTGAGTACAGTTCGCTGTTCAGCATCTCAGCGAGGACTTCGGGCGGGTACTGTTCCCAGATCGCAGCGAGGATTGCCTGGGCGATCTGGTCCTGTAGCGCCTCTTCCTCGTACGCCTCGAAGGCAACGGCGGAATAGTTGGCAGGCTGGACAAAGGTAACCCACGCACCAGACAGCACGGACCAGGCGATGAGCGCAAGCACCGTGACCACACCACTGACCACTGCGATGGTGTTGCGCGTGTATCCGAACCAGCGTGCTTTTCCAAGCCCGCGCACCATGTCTTTCACGTTGCGTCGAGTGGTGTCGTCTTCAGCATCGGGCGAGAACTTGATGGCTTCTATCGGTTGTTGGAACTCCGAAAGCCCGGTTGTCTTTTTATCTGCCGACGATTCTCCACTTTGCCATGAATAGCTTGGGGTGGGTTCTGGACTGGGTGGGGTGGCAGGTACGCTGTTCGCTCCCGGCACAGGTTCAGATGTGGCCTGCTCCGGCGGCTGTGGCGGAGCGTCAAACACGGGGATGGCATGCGAGGGCGTTTCAGCAGCAGCCATTCCGGGAGGCGCAAAGCGCGAATAGTCCGTGGTGGCATCCTGCCGTTTCTCGTCTTCGTGACCGGCCATCGTTTTCCCAACGTAGACGGCAGCACACGACTGCCGGTGTTTTCCGCCTTCAACCACTAGAGGATACGTTACGGACAAAGTAGCGCAGCGGAGTGTGGGGGTTTCGCGAAGCAAACACCCAACCCAGCGCAACGTACGAAAGTTCGTAACCAACAAGCACATGTCGTGAAGTGGTCAAATGTTACTGACGGGAACAAAGCCCTAACACCATGTTAACCGCAGTTGTAGCCTGTTTCACCGAGCGTTCAAGGATGCTAGTCGCCGTGTGGGTAGGATCCGCCAAGCGGCCGTGGCGATTGCCGTGACGATCAGAATCGCTACGCCGACGGGCACGCCGTAACCGAGACCCGCACTGGAATGGGTAACCGCCTCGTCGGTGATGTGCCGGGCGACTTGGGCGGTCAGGGTGTCGCCGGTGAGCACCTCGGGCTGTGCGAAGGCAATGTAGAGTTCGATGATCGCCGGCAAGAAGGCCGACGCGATGAAGGCAAACCCCGCAGCGCAACCAACGAGCCAGCGCTTGTTCGACGGTGCCAGCACGAGTGCGGCGATCAACGCAAGCACCCCGAGGATGGGGGCCCACGTGGACACGGAACCGATGACCGAGTATCCGGTCCGCAGGGCGTCTACCTGTTCAGCGGTCAGGATCGGGATCTCTACTGGATTGTCCTGAAGAGCCCTGCTCACCAGGGAGAGTACCTGGCCGTCCACACCACCGGTGTCCGCACTGTTGACAGCCGCGCTCAGGTCAATCGCGATGTCCTCATCTGCTGTGGCGGGCTCTTGCAGTGCTGCAAGCAAACTGGTGTGGGCCTGGCTGTTCGCACTGACCCATACACTCTGGAAGTCATCGGACGCGACAAACCTGTTGACTGCGCTGGTCAGCGCTGGGCGTAGGCGTTCTTCGAGTTGCGTGGCAATGTCGCTACCCGTGACGCTGCCGATCAGATCGTCGAGCGCTCCAATCCAGCCATCGCGCCGTCCTTCCACAAGTGAGGACACATCGACCCGTTCCAGGGCTGCGTTGGTCACCTCGTCGGCTACGGCCTCCTGGATGTTCGGGTCTCGCCCGAGATCGCTGACGAGCGAGACATACGATTCCCGATCAGTGATCGTGTCGAAGGCCCATTGCGAGGCCAGGCCCAACGGCGTGGCAAGGACGCCGAGAAGCACGAGGGCCACCACGACCATTCCACGGCCAAAGGTACGTCCGCCGATAGTCAGGCCATCCGATGTATCCGTGTTCGTAGTCCGCTGCGAACCCGTGGCCTTTTTCTCCGACGGATACGGCTGTGCCGCCGACTTCTTGACGGACTTCCTGCCTGGCGCAGATTTCGATGATGTCTTGGTGGTCGCGCTCGTGGATGATGTGTCTTTCGCGCGTCCTGTGCCGGTCGATTCTTGCGTCACCTGAAACCTCCCGGCCGGGGCCATATGCGTGCTAGCGGATACGCCTTACAGCGTACCCGCTAGCTGTGCAGGCTACTCGCCGCTGTCAGTTGTTTCACCTCGACGTCCCGGAAAACCACCCATACCGCTGCCGCCCTCGGTGATGGTCGTCGCGGTCACACCACTGTCGGTGCTCTCGCCCGTCGCGGTGATGGAGTCGCCTACGGAAAGATCGGACACGCTTCCCTCCTCTGTCACGGTCACGGTGGTGTCCGAACCAACTGTCACAGTCGTGCTTTCTCCATCTCTGGTTTCGATCGTGATCGTGTCTCCGTCGATCTCGGTGATGGTTCCTGACGTGAACCCACCGGACATTGCACCAAGTTGTGGATCGTCACCTGTTCCGCTGCTCGGCTGTTCCCCTCCCGAGCCGCTAGGGCGGCTCATCCCGCTGGGACCACCACCTGAAAACGCACTGCCCGAATCGTCGGCAGTCTTGTTGCCGACGATGAGACCGCCGCCGAAGAGCGCTGCGCTCGCCACTACTGCCACGAGCACTGAGGTCACCGTGATTTTCCGGCGCGGTGCCGGTGGTTCTGAGGTGGTGCCGAGGGTGGTTGGTGGGGCAGCCAGTAGGTCATCGGGGTTATTGCCTGGCGACGATTCGGTTGCGTTCACGGGTTCACCCGAGCGTGGGAGGGGCTGGGTGGGGTCGGTGTTCTGAGACATCGGATGCCTTCCTATTGTGAGTTGTGGGTTGCTTGAACTGAGGATTTTGGGGTGGGCGCTAGTCGTGCCGCAGCGCGTCCACGGGACGCATGCGCGAGGCGCGAAGTGCCGGGTAGCCGCCGAAGATCACGCCGATTGCGACGGATACCGCGAGTGCCAGGAGTACTGTCGACGGGACTATTTGCGGGGTAACGCCCATGATCGTGAAGCGCGAGCCAAGGTAGGCGGCTCCGACGCCGAGTGCTCCACCGAGTAGGGAGAGCAGGGTTGCCTCGATGAGGAACTGGGTGAGGATCGTTCCTCTGCGGGCACCCAGTGCCTTGCGGATGCCGATCTCCCGGGTACGTTCGGTCACGGTGACGAGCATGATGTTCGTGACGCCGATTCCACCGACCACGAGGGAGAGCGCGGCAACTGCCGCCAGCATTGAGGTAAACGTGTCGGTTGCCGAGGACTGTGCGCTGAGTAGTTGCGATTGCGCGCTGATCGTGAACGGGGCGTCGTCACTTGAGCTGACGCCCAACTGCTCGCTGAGGATGATGGTCGCCTCTGTCTGGGCTTCCGTGACGTCTTCACTTGTGGTTGCCGTCAGTGTGATCGTGGACAGCGCACCGTATCCGGCAAGTGAGCGTTCAAGTCTGGTCAGGGGCATGACCGCAACGTTGTTCGTGGAGGTCATTCCCGAATCGTCCTTGGCGGCAAGTACCCCGTTGACGAGGTACGGGGTTGTGCCGACGATGACCTGTTGTCCGACAGGGTCGTCGGTTCCGAACAGGGTTTGTGCCAGTTCTGCTCCGAGCACGATGACCCTGCGGGAGGTGTCGTAGTCGTTTTGGGTGAATCCGATGCCTTGGGCCACGCTTGAGGCGGTGGCCTCAAAGTAGTTCGGGGTGGTGCCGATGATGCTCGCAGAGGTGGAGGTGGTGCCAACGCTCAGGGTTGCGCTGCTCGAGCCCTGTGGAACGACCGTGTCGATGTGCTCACCGCGTTCGCTTTCCTCGAGTGCCGTGACCGATTCCATCGTGAGTGCCTGCGATCTGGTCGCATTGGAGCCACCCGAGGATGAGGCGCGGACGGTCAGTTGCTGTGAGCCGAGCGAACCGATCTGTTCGGTGACGTCCTGCGCCGCGCCATTTCCAACGCCCACAAGCAGGATGACCGAACCCACGCCGATCAGCACGCCCAACAGGGTCAGGAACGACCTCAACTTGTTGCTCGCCATGCCCCGCAGTGCAGAGCGGATGACTTCGAGGAAGCTCATGCCGCAACCACCTCGGCGCGTGAGTCGAACACGATTTTCCCGTCCTTCATGCGCAGGATTCGTCGGGCCCGTGCGGCAACCTCGTCTTCATGCGTGATGAGCACGATCGTTCGCCCTTGATCGTTGAGTCGGTCGAAGATGCCCAGCACGTCCGCGGTGGACTGTGAATCCAGGTTTCCCGTGGGTTCATCAGCGAGAATAAGTGCCGGGGCATTGACCAGGGACCGGGCGACCGCAACGCGCTGCTGCTGTCCACCTGAGAGTTCGTTGGGCAGGTGTAGTGCGCGCTCGCTCAACCCGACCATGGTGAGAGCCGCCATTGCACGCTGTTTGCGTTCCCTCGCGGGGACTCCCGCATACGCCATCGGCATCTCGACGTTCCCCAGTGCGGAAACCCGTGGGATCAGATTGAACGACTGGAACACGAAGCCGATGTATCGGTTGCGGATCTGCGCCAGTTGGTTCTCGCTCATGTCCTTCACGTTGATGCCGTTGATCAGGTAGTCCCCCAGCGTTGCGATGTCGAGGCATCCGAGCAGGTTCATCATCGTGGACTTTCCCGAACCTGAGGCGCCCATGATCGCAACGTACTCGCCCTGATCGACCGTGAGGCTCACACCGTCGAGCGCTCGTACCTGCGAGTCCCCGTCACCGTAGTGCTTGTGCAGACCGTTGATCTGGATGACGCTCATCCGCGGCCTCCCCCACCGTTACCGCCAGGGAAACCTCCGGAGGGTGCATTCCCTCCGCTGGGGAAGTTGCTGCCTCCCGGGAACCCTCCCGTGCCGGTACTGTCCTGGTTCGAGGTGGTCTCGCCGACTGCCGTGTCCACGGAGATGAGCAGGTTGTCGCCCTCGGCGACCCCAGAGATGATCTCGGTCATCGCATCTCCCTGGACTCCCAGGACCACGTCCGTGACGGTTTGGGTGCCGTCATCAGACACAAGGGTCACCGTTCCCGTCGCGGTTCCGTCCTCGCTGGTCTCGGTGACTGTCACCGCTTGGCTGAGCGCTGCCAAGGCGTCCTCGGCGGATGCGGTGGTCACGGTGAGGCTCGCCGTCTGCCCAATGCGGATGCTCGCAGGGACATCAGTCAGGGTGACGGTCGCACCGAAGGTCACCACGGAACCGGAACTCGTGCCAACTGGATCAATATGGGTCACCTCGCCAGTCAGTTCAACGCCCTCGACCGCAGGGAAGGTGACGGTCGCCTGCTGCCCCACCGCAAGGGCGGACGCATCTGCCTCGTCGAATGACGCATTGATGACCATACTCTTCGTGCTGGAAATGGTGATGAACCCGGAACTGGATGCACCACTTGAGGATCCTGACCCGTCACCCGTTGAGCCACCGCCTGAAGCCGACGACGATCCACTACTCACGGAGTCCCCCACCTCACCGTTGATCGCCGTGATCAATCCAGCCATTGGAGCAGTCAGGGTGGTGTAATCGCTCAGAGCTTTGGCCTCTTCAAGGGCCTCTGCTGCCTTGGCGAGGGACTTGTTTGCCTTCGTCAGCGTACTCTGTGCACTCTCAACCTTTGACTGCGCGCTGGAGACCTGCTGCTTCGCCGAGGAAACCGAAGTCCCCGACCCAGATTGTGTGGAACTCTGCGTACTCGACTCCGAAGTCGAGGTTGTCGTCTGCTGTACGGAACTGTCACCACCCGTCGTGGTTTGAGTCGACTGTTCATTCTTCGCAGCCGCGGCGGCTTCTTTCGCGGCCGCCTTCTCAGCGGCAGCCGCTGCCTTCTCTGCGGCCTTCTGTTCAGCAACCGCCGTGGTGTAATCGGTTTTCGCATCCGCCAGATCGCTTTGCGCTGACGTTAGCGACTTCTTTGCCGAGGCCACCTCATCGGCCGCTTCCTCGTAGGTTTCCTGAGCCGCGTCAATCGAGTCTTGCACCGAGTCACTGGTGAGCGTCGCAAGTACATCACCCTTGGAAACCGTGTCGCCAACCACGACATCGATCTCTTCAATATCACCGCTCACCTCGAAATCGACGGTACGGGTCTTCCCTGCTTCGATGTTGCCCTGGGCGGCGATCGTCGAACTGACGGTTGTCTTGGTCACTGACGCTGTGCGCACCGTCTGTTCCGACGATTCAGCACTTGCGCCATCGTGCGGGGTGACAAACCACCAGACTGCGACTGCGATCAGGATGAGGGTCGCGATGAGCGCCCCGTTGAGAATTTTTCGTGAGGCCATGCCCGCTATCTTGGGCAAACGGCCTATCTGCCGCGTAAGCACAACCTGTGAGCGACCTTAGAAAGTCACGGCACCGCAGTCGACACGGCACGGGCGGATACACATTCACGCGTATCCGCCCGACGCTTTCCCTACGTGTTGCCGCCCGTGTTTTCTTCCGTGCCGTCTTCCGTGGTGTTGTCGCCACTCGAGTTCCCGTCGCTCTGACGGGAGTCACTGCCACGGGTGCCGTTTTCCGAACTGCGTGGACTGCTACCCCGTCTGCTGCGTTCTCCATCCCCGCCACGAGATTCTCCGCCGGAACGCGGTGTGGTCTCGTCCGAGCCGCCTGGGCGGCTTACCCCGCTGGGACCGCCACTGTGAGAGCGGGAAGGGGAGTCGTCGCCAATCTGCGTGCCTACGAGTAGGCCCCCTCCAAACAGCACGACGCCTGCCGCTGCCCCGGCGAGGGCTGTGACCACGGCTGGCTTTCTGCTGGGTTTTGCCACCGGTGCGGCGACAGGTTCCAGAGGTGTCTCAGTTGGCGTTGAGGGTGCTGGCACTTCGGCGGCCTTCTCGGGCTCCTGTGGCTCGGGCGTTTCTGGGGCCTTGGTGTTCTCGGACATCGGATACCTTCCTGCCTGGACGTCATCTTGCCGCGGCTGCGGCGAGAGATTGTGTCCGTTATCGTGACTGGCAGGTCTGGCTGTCATGTGGGTGCTGGCTGTGAGCATCCTTTGAAACAGCAAGCCCACTACACAGCCGAACTCAGCCCGCTCTAGGCTGAGTTCGTAGGATTTTGGCTGGGTTCGATCCATCTGCTATTTCAACTCGATGTGTCGAGCACCCGCTCTACACGTTCGACTTTGCCGTCGAGTTCACCCGTATGAACCGGACGGATATCGGCTTTGATCACGAGCGAGACGCGCGCTCCGCCCTCGCCAACGACCTCCGAGGCACGCTTGATGACATCCATGCACTCGTCCCACTCCCCCTCGATGGTCGTGAACATCGCATCGGTACGGTTGGGCAACCCTGAATCACGCACGATCTTGACGGCTTTAGCGACCTGGTCGGTCACGGACTCACCTGCGCCAAGCGGCGCGACCGAGAATGCGAACAGTGCCATGTTTACCCCTTATGTTTTCCGACGATTCGGCAAGTTCCAGCCTACTCTCTCCTTCCAGCGCAGGTCGTAGCAGTGATACTTCCAAACAAACATCAACAGACACGCATATGCTGCAATACCAAAGCGTCAGTTTCCCCTCGGGATATTCCAGCACCATTCGAGAACATGATGCATCTCCTGCGTAGGTTTCCGCTGACCTGCCCACTACAGTAGGGTGGCTTACTCCCTAAATCGGGGTGAGCCACCCTACTGTAGTGGGCTATTCGATTTTGATTCCTCGGACTCGAACAACGGCCACGACTGCTGGGAGCAGCCCTAGCGCAATCGCCCCTTCGACAAAACCGGACAATGTTGTTGGTAGCGCCCCTCTCACAAGTCCCGCGAGGCAAGCTAGGAGTACAGCCCAAATTACGACGCGTAGCATAGCTTTACGTTTTGTAATCTGCGCAGTACGAACCTTATGAGAGATCCCATCGAAATAGATACCGAACACAAAGAAGCAGAGCGCTGGTGGAAGAATTACGTAAGGAACACCAAACATAATTCCGCCTATCACCATCGCTATCTCATCCGCCGTGGCGGTAAATACTCCACCGAGGAAACTCACAACCACTACTGTAACTGGGGTGAGACACGACAATGCAGACCACACGATGTAACCACCAATACGTGCGCGAGAATCTTGCTCAGTAGTTTCCGTCTGGACGGCCTTGTGTGAAGCCATGTCTCTATAGTGACACGTTCAATCGAGTTTCACAGGCTGGTGCTACTGCACGCCCGAAGAGACACAACTCGTTGTAAGACTTACTACTGTAGACAAATTGCCACTCACCCCAGCCATCGACATCGAAGTAGATCTCGTGCATTGGCATCGTGTCATGCGACCCCTTAACCGTTGTTCCTCCCCGTTTGAGATAGAAGCCGATGTCAGCATCAATTGCGGGTGCAAGCACGTGCAGTGGGTTGGATGCAGAATTTGTAAGAATCCACTGCGCCGAGGTGTTTGAGGTGTTCTGGCTTCGGATGTTCAAGTCTGATAATGGAGCTGTCCCTGTTGCTTGCTGTACACAGTTACTCTTCCACGGAGTGCTGCATGCGTATTTATGTGTCGTACCCATCCATTCTTGGTAGGTAAGCCCGTGATTAGAGCCGAACCTGACGGTCACATCCTGACGGTAGCGATGCGATCCATTTGGGTCTGGTCCACGGTTATCACCCGAGAAGAACTGGAATGGGCGAGTAAGACTTCCGGTACTACCGGGGGCCCCAATTAAGGCATCTGGAATGTAGGCTTGGTAACGGAAACGCATGTTTGGCCAGTCATCCCCAACACCTTGAGTGGAAATTCCATTGGTTGACTCTTGCGCCTGAACCTTCATGATCACAATTTCCGCAAGTGACATACTCGCACGAGTCTCATCACCAATCGCATGCGATGTATCCACAGCGGAATCTGTGAATGCACTCATAAGAGGGAAATCCGGCATTTCGGTTGGCGGGAAACTTACGCCGGTACTCCATATGTCAGAAGGCGTTGAACCTGATCCCCCACAACCTGCGGTGTTTGAAGAGAGCGTATTCACTGTATAGAAGTACTGATTTGTTCCATCAGCTACCACATCAGTTAACGAATTATCGCAGGTGATACCGATAATTGTTGTTGTCGACTCATCCGGGATTCCACCAGTGATAGGTACGGCAGAGCGGGTCACTATTCGTGGGAGATCAGTGCCGCCGATAAAAGCCAAGTGTTTAGTGGTGTCCGCTTGAGTGCTTGCTACAAGAACCTCTTCAGTGTCTGTAGCGATGTCACTGATCCGCACTTGCAGTGAACTGAGGATGGTCCCACTCGCATTCTCTGCAGCGAGTGCTACGGGTCGCGTTTCTCCAGTGATTGTGATTGATGTCGAGGAAGAACTACCAACTTCTGATCCTTCATTGTCATACGCTTTGTAGGTCGTTGCACCATCCAGCGCAGTGTAATTGACGGTGAAGTTAGTGGAGGTTGCTGAAGCATCTGTCACGCGCCATTGCGGAACTGCGGGGCTGGTTGGCTGGTTGGAAATGATTGCGGAAGGATTAATTGCTGAGGAGTCGGTTCCGACTACGTGAATAGAGGTAAGAGTATCCCGTGTGATGCTGGATAAGGCCATCGCCTCCGAGTAACTGAGTGGCATACTGCCAGTCGTATCTGCAACGATACCGGCTGCGGCAAGAGTACCTATGTCCGTATTCGTAGCGATCGTGTATTGAGTGATGTTTCGACCGTTGTCCGAGAACGGGGCACTCAACTGGACAGGGTAGTCTGAGGATAGTTCCATCCAATGGAGGGTCTCAGATAACTGTTCGTCGAGCGCATCTGATAGGGAAAAGTGCTCCCCAACACCGATGACCTTTTCGATACTTGCATCCGTCAAGATCAAGTTGAGAGTGTCAATGTCCTCGCTCCCGTCAAGGAGCAGGAGCGCAGAGGCACTACCAAATGCGAGCAGCGAGGCGACCCTTATCGAATCAGCGTCGTCACTGTTTCCTAAGATGATACGCGGCACCGAGGCACTAGCGTCAGAGGCTGCCGACCATTCTAGGCTTGAATCTGCTTCGTGTGTGGTTGAGATCGTGTATCCATCACCGGTCAAAGCGGTTCGAGTCGCTTGGGTGATCGCGCCTTCGGGACCGACTAGTTCGATATCTTCCACGTTGAGTGCGTCAACGTTTTGAAGCAGGGTAGTTGTGGAATCCGGCTCACTAAGCGCAATGCCCCCAGTGATGATCGCATTAGCCACAGCTTGCGCATATGCGGTACTGTCGCCAGTGGGCGCAAGGAAGAGCGTTCCAGTGTGGACCGAGACTCCATTCGCTGCCTCGAAACTGAGTTCCGCAAGGTTAGACCCGGTAGTGGTTTGAACTGTGGGTGATTGAGGTAAGTTCATGAGAACTGGCGTCTCGGCTGACATAGCACCCCACGATGTAACAGCGGTGGTGACCAGCAATATTGTGGCCAAACTGGCAATAATCGGTGATCGCAAAGATTCCCCCTTTGTTTTGGTTGTCCTTTACCATGCTAGGGAAGAATCAAGGATCATTCTTGGTGAACGATTGGCTAGTTTTCCCCATTGAACCAGAACCTCGAATATGACAGCCGCAGACCACTGGACAATTTTAGTCTTAGCCACTAGTTAGATAGTGCTGGGAGTCGTTGCATGATCCCGGTGAAATCACTCCTTCCATTTCTCGCCAAGGCACCGTCCAATCATCATCGTTAGCACTTCCAGCGCAGGTCGGAGGGGGCCGCGAACGGGGTCAGGCGGTGAAGCGTCGGCAGCCGGGTCCAAGAATTTAGGGGACCATCGTCATCATGCTGGGTGAAACAAATAATGGTATGGCCAAAGATGTCGATAGGGTTCGCAACAGTCCCCACGGGCCAAAGGCGGCATCATGAAGCGTTTCTCCTCCCTCTCGATCTTCCATAAACTCCTCGTGCTCGTTGTAGTCATGGCGCTTGGAGTCAGCGCGATCACGGCTGTTGCCGTGCTCCGCTCGGAATCCAGGATTATGCAGGAACGCCGAGGAGCGACCGAAGCGGTCGTCCAGACCGCTCTCGGTACGGTCGAGTTCTATGGAACCCTGGTGCAAGACGGCAGTCTCCCACTGGAAACAGCCCAGGAACGTGCGGCCTTGGCCATTGGGAAGATGCGATATGGCCAGGACAACCAGGAATACTTCTGGATCAATGACATGGCTCCGGTCATGGTGATGCACCCCATCAGGCCCGAACTCGAGGGGCAAGACCTGTCCGACGACGTTGACCCCAACGGTAAACATCTGTTCGTGGAGTTCGTTGACACCGTACGCGACCATGGCTCAGGGTTCGTTGACTACCTGTGGCCGAAGCCAGGCCACGATGACCCTCAACCGAAGATCTCGTATGTCGTGGGGTATGAACCGTGGGGCTGGGTCATCGGCTCCGGAATCTATGTTGACGATGTGCGCAGCGAGGCAGTCCAAGATGCCATCGGAATTATCGCTGCCGGCGCTGTCATCGTGGTTCTTCTGTTGGGCATCTCGTTGGTCATCTCACGCGGTGTTGTTCGACCCATCGATCATGCAATCACCGTGCTGTCGCAGGGCGATGCAGATGTTCGCCTTGATGAGGGGTCGGGTCGTACCGAGCTTGAGCGGCTGGCGATCGCCCTGAACGGCGCGTTGGACCGTAGCTCACACGTCGCGACACAGGTTCGTGCCGCATCGGCAGGTCTGAACCAGTCCGTCTCCTCACTGGTGTCGAGCGGCGACCAACTCATTGAGGCATCCGGTGAGGCCACATCGCGTTCTCACGCTGCCACTGAGGCAGCTCAGTCGGTGAGCAGTGGGATCGACACCGTGGCGGCAGGCACTGGTCAGATGGGAGCCTCGATCTCGGAGATCTCCCAGAACACTGCCGAGGTCGCTCGCATCGCACGCCAAGCCGTGGAGGCAGCGGAACGCACCAATCGCACCGTCGTGGCGCTCGGTGAGTCCTCGGCCGAGATCGGCATGGTCATCAAGACCATCACGTCCATCGCCGAGCAGACGAACCTTCTCGCACTCAACGCGACGATCGAGGCTGCCCGTGCCGGGGAAGCTGGAAAGGGCTTTGCCGTTGTGGCCAGCGAGGTGAAGGACCTTGCCTCCGAGACCGGACGGGCAACGGGTGACATCGCGCAGCGGGTTGAGAGCATCCAGGCCGCTGTCGCTCAGGCCGCCTCTGAGATTGAGGACATCTCGACCGTGATCGGCCAGATCTCTGACTTCCAGCAGACGATCGCGAGTGCCGTCGAGGAACAGACCGCAACCACCGCCTCGATGTCCAGCACCGTCGCACAGGTGGCGGAGAGCGGTCGCGATGTCGTGCAGATCCTCTCGGACGTTCTCGGGGCCGCCGACCAGACCGCAGCACAGGTCGAGTTGATCCGAACCGCCGCCGACGAACTCTCGCTCATGTCCCGCCAGCTGACCGATGCCGTCTCCGCAACCCATGATTGAGACGTCGGGTTAGTACATGGCTCCGGTGGTGGACCTGCGAACGTGAGAGCGGGCATGCTCGACCGCAGGCGGGAGCTCGGTGAACAGATGGTTCACGTGTCGCAGCGAGTTGACAACGCCTACTCGCTGGAAGATACGCAGGTGTTCCTTTCGGATTCCCTTGATCAAAACGGTAATGCCCTTGCGTTCAAGGACGTTGACGAGTTCCGTCAGCGTGCGAGCGCCGGTGGCGTCGACAAGCTGCAGTTGGGATAGCCGTAAGATCACCACCTCGATGCCCTCGTATCGCTCGATGCGCTCAAGAATCCCCTCGGCAGCGCCAAAGAACAGCGAGCCCTCAAGCCGGAAGAGCGCGATCTTCTCGTCACCGGGCTGAGGCTCACCGCGTAGTTCCTGACGGTGGATACCACTCGCCCGGCTGAGCGCCCGGAGAGCGAAGAAGGCGGCCGCTGCAATCCCGATTCCTACTGCTATCACTAGATCGAAGGTGACCGTGACGATGATCGTGAGGATGAATACGGCGGCGTCGGGACGAGAAGTTTTGGTGACTTCTTTGATGGTTGCCACGGAGACCATCTTCCCGGCGGTCACCATCAAGACGCCTGCAAGAGCCGCAAGGGGTATGTGGGACACCACAGTCGCGGCCAGATAGACCACCGCAAGCAAAGAGAGCGAGTGCACAATCGCAGCCACCCGCGTCTTTGCCCCTGAGCGCACGTTCACTGCGGTTCGTGCGATAGCGCCGGTTGCAGGCATCCCACCAAAGACACCCGATGCGAGCGAGGCCAATCCTTGCCCAACCAACTCACGATCTGCATTGAACGGGCCGGTGTCTGCCATCGAGCCTGCCACACGTGCAGAGAGAAGCGACTCTATGGCAGCAAGTGCGGCAACCGCGAAGGCCGGACCAATGAGAGCGTAGACGAGCGTGAGGCTGAGCTCCGGCAGGTGCGGGGCAGGAAGTGAGTGAGGAAGTTCCCCGATGGTCTCAAGCGGGAGTCTGAACAGGGCAGCCACGACCGAAACAGCCACAATCGCGATGAACGAGGCCGGTATCCAGCCGTTGAGTCGGCTCAGCACAAGCATGATGACCGCAACGGCTATCACCACCATGACCGAATAGAGTGCTTTTCTCGGGTCAGCCTCCGTGATCGATTGGATGGCTGCGATGATCGAGTTTGTGTGGTGGCCCTCGCCAGACACACCAACGGCGCTGGGCACCTGTTGCAGGAAGATGATCACTCCGATTCCAACCGTGAATCCCTCGATCACGGGCCATGGGATGTAGCTCACCGTGCGGCCAAGGCGCAGCACTCCAGCCACCACGAGGATAGCCCCGGCAAGTATTCCAACCACGAGAACCGAACCCGCACCATGTGTGGCCACTATCGGGGCAAGCACCACGACCATGGCGCCCGTCGGGCCGGAGACCTGTACGTTCGATCCGCCAAACACCGCCGCGACGATTCCTGCGACGATTGCGGTGATCAGCCCTGCCTCTGCCCCCACACCGGAACTCACACCGAAGGCAAGTGCGAGCGGGAGGGCAACGATGCCCACGGTGATGCCTGCGACGACATCGCTCTTCCAGCTGGTCCGTAGCGCGCGGTAATCGACAGTCGAAGGCAGCAACGCCCCAAGTTTTCCCATGCCCTTGCTCATCGTGCTGCCGGAAGTTCTGGCAGGTGCTGAACCGTTGACTGCTGTTCCTGCGAACTGCGCAGCAGTTCCGCAAGCAGTTGTCGAGCAACCTTGAGCAAGTCTGCCACCTGCGGGAAGGCCAGGCGATAGTAAACGATGCTGGCACGACGCTCAGAGCTGACGAGGCCATAGCGACGCAGCACCGAAAGATGCTGGGACAGGTGCGAGGCCTCGAGTCCCGTCTCAACGATCATGTCCGCGACGGATGCCTCATCTGTTGCGGAAAGTATTTCTAAGACTCTGATCCGATACGGGTGTGCGAGGCCTTTGAACAGGTTCGCTTTGATCTCGTAGAGGGGTTGTTCACCCGTTTTAAACACCGCGGTCTTCTTTCTAGCCAGCACTGATTTAGCGAAATTATGAATTGATGAATCCATCATATCGCGAGTGCTCTAGGACTTTGTGCCACAAGACCTGGGACTGTCCGCTCCGAAGGCAGCGCTCGCTAGAGGCGTTCGGCGATAACCTCGGACAGCGACTTGCCGCCAACATCCATCAGGTCGGACACCTGAGTGCGGCACGAGAAACCGTCGGTCATGAAGATGTCGCCGTCCTGGGATTCGCGCAGGGCGGGCAGCAGCATGTTCTCTGCGACGGCCACGGAGACCTCGTAGTGTCCCTGCTCCATACCGAAGTTTCCGGCGAGGCCACAACAGCCGGACATGACCTTGATGTTGGCACCCGCGCCACGCAGCAGCGCCTCATCGGCCTTGTATCCCATCACCGAGTGGTGGTGGCAGTGCGGCTGGACCACAGCGGTGACATCCGACAGGTCGGGAACAGTCCAATCCTCGGGTTTGGTGTCTGGGCTGGTCAACAGTTCTGCAACCGTGTGCGTGGCCTTCGCAATCGCGGCGGCACGCGGGTCGTTGGGAAACAGGTCAACGAGATCGGAGCGCAGCACCGCCGTACAGGATGGCTCCAACCCGACGATCGGGATGCCGTTCACCGCGAACGGTCCGAGCACTGACATCAGGTGTTCCAACTGGCGGCGTGCCCCATCTAACTGGCCGGTCGTGATCCAGGTCAGCCCGCAGCACGCTTCATCTTCGGGGATAACCACGTCGTATCCGGCGGTGGTCAGCACCTTGAGTGCGGACTGCGGAACCGCCGGTGCGAGCGCGTCCGAGAACGAGTCGGTCCACAGCACAACGCGAGGTTTACGGGCCGACTCAGCCGTATCGTCGCCAAGCCCTGCCGTTCCAACGAGCGCAGCGGAACTCTCGCAGAGAGTTCCAGCCGACAATGCTGCCGCTTTACCCTCGCGCTTCCACCATGCGCTGAACGACTGTTCCGCAAACTGTGGGAACGAACGGCGCTGGTCCATGCCACCCACCCACGCTGCGAGCGAGGCGATTGGTTTGAATCCGAGCGCGAAGTTGGAGAGTTTTGGCATCTTCTTGATCAGGCGCAGCCAGCGCGGCAGCCAACCGAGGATGTAGTGCGTGCGCGGACGCAGTTTGCCCTTGTACGAGTGGTAGAGCACCTCGGATTTGTACTGCGCCATGTCCACCCCGGCTGGGCAGTCAGACGAGCATGCCTTACACGAGAGGCACAGGTCCAGCGCCTCGTGGACCTCGGGCGACTTCCAGCCACCCGTCACGAGCGTTCCGTTGGCCATCTCCTGGAGCACGCGAGCACGACCGCGCGTCGAGTCCTTCTCGTCCTTGGTGGCCTGGTAGGACGGGCACATGAAGCCCGAGCCGTTGCTCATGTTGTCGGCGCGACATTTACCCACGCCCACGCAGCGGTGAATCGACTTGGTGAACGAGCCCTCGTCGTGCGCGAACGAGAACCCGCCGTTCGCCACGATGTCACGCGCCGACGGGCGACGCAGGAAGCCGTCGACCGGGTCTGGGTCCACGAGCACGCCCGGGTTGAGCAGGTTCTTCGGGTCGAAGAGGTCCTTGAACTGGCCAAACACCTTGATCGCGTCCTCGGAGTACATGATCGGCAGCAGTTCCGAACGTGCGCGCCCGTCTCCATGCTCGCCGGACAGCGAACCACCATACTTGGCGACGAGGTGGGCGGCATCCGTCATGAAGTTACGCAGCGGCGTACCCGAGTGGTCGATGGGCATATCGATACGCAGGTGCACGCAGCCGTCACCGAAGTGGCCGTACGGCATGCCGTCCACGCCATGCTCCGCCATGAGCGCGTCCAGATCGCGCAGGTATTTGCCCAGTTGGTCCGGCGGAACAGCGGAGTCCTCCCAGCCCGGCCATGCCTGTTCGCCACTCGCGGTGCGTCCCGCAAGCCCCGCGCCGTCGGCGCGGATCTGCCACATCTTGGTGGCGTCCGGCCCTGCCGGATAGATTTTCGACGAGTCGGTGCCGCTGTCCTTCACGATGGCTAGGGCCGCGGCCATTGCCGCTTCGGGGGTTTCTCCTCCAACCTCGATCATGAGCCAGCCGCCACCAGGCGGAAGTTCCGGGACGTTTTGGGCGCCCTTCGCACGGCGCACCACATCGACCAGACGCGCATCAAGGCCCTCGACGGCCAGTGGCTTGTGTTTGAGCATCGCCGGGACCGCATCGGCGGCTTCGGCCATGTCGGGATAGCCGAGTACCACCAGAGTGGGCGCGGAAGCCATCGGGACGAGGCGCAGTTCTGCCTCAAGGATCGACACGAGTGTGCCCTCGGTTCCCGTCAACGCGCGGGCTAGATTGTTGCCGTTCTCAGGCAACAGGTGCTCAAGCGAGTAGCCCGAGACCTGACGTCCAAACCGGCCAAGCTCCGTGCGCAGCAGGGCCATGTTGGTCTTCACAAGTTCTTGGAGGCCATTGATGCGGTCGACACCCTGACCGCCTGGACCAGCGGTGAAACGCCTGCCAAGCCCGTCGATCACGTCGAGGGAGACAACATTGTCTGCGGTCCGGCCATAGGCGACGGCGTGCGGGCCACAGGCGTTGTTACCGATCATTCCGCCGAGCGTGGCACGGTTCTGCGTTGAGGGATCCGGACCGAAACGCAGTCCGTGCGGCGCAGCCTGCTTCTGCAGCGTCGACATGATCGTGCCCGGTTCAACGCGGGCGGTCTGCGCCTCCACGTCGATCTCCAACACCCTGTTCACGTGCCGGGAGAAGTCGATGACCACGCCAGGGCCGATGGAGTTGCCTGCGCAGCTTGTACCTGCTCCACGCGTGGTCAGCGGAACACCGAGATCACGGGTCACGTTGATCGCCGCGAGCGCATCATCCGTTGACTTCGGGATGACCACAACCTGCGGAACCACACGGTAGTTCGATGCGTCCGTGGAGTATTCGGCACGGCGGATCCTGGCGTCCGACACCTCGCCATCCACCGCTTTGCGCAGTGCATAGACGAGTTCGGAGCGCGCTGCCGTGTCCTCAAGGGGGGCGTTGGGGTTCACATCAAGCTGCGTCACACCCGATATTCTCCCATCCTTCACCAGCGTGCGGCGTCAAGTTCCCATCCACCGGAACACCTCAAACGCTTGACGTTCCCACGGGCGAGATATTCAGGTCAAACGGCCCACACCGCTGGGACCGTCCCGCGCCCGGTCAACCCGGCTAGCTCAAACAACGAGCCCTCACCTCGATGGGGCCGAATTGATCCACCTACCCACATAAATAATGCTCACCCGGACCATTTTCGCCCCACTGAACCGCAGTGGCAGGTGAGCCGATGGACCAAGGTGAAGGCTCGTCGCCAATCTAAAAGGACCACCCTCCCCTATTGACTCTGCATCGACCCAAAAGGCGCATGTGCGCCTGGAAAGTTAGGGTGGAAAGGGTGAGCCCACTTTGCGCCCGTGGCGGTTCACTGTTCGCCGCCGATCCCGGCCCACGCTAGAGAGGACCGCTCGACATGTCTCACAGCCCGCGCATCACAGCCTCACTCCTGGTGGCCTCGGCCCTGCTGTTGGTCGGATGCTCCACGGAAGGCAACCCAACGCCACCGGTGACAGTCACCACGGAACCAGAACCGACCGCCACCACGACAGAAGAAGAGCCCGAACCAGAGGAGACGACGCCCACCGGACCGCTCGAACCTGAAGCACTCCTGACCGGGCTGGACGCGCCCTGGTCCATCACGTTCCATGAGGACACCACACTCATCAGCGAACGAGACAGCGCCATAATCCTAGAGGTCACAGAGGCCGATGACACCCGTGAGGTAGGTGTCATCTCAGGTGCGCAGGCTCGCGGCGAGGGCGGGCTGCTGGGCATCGCGGCTCATGCGGATTCGCTGTACGTGTACTACACAACCTCTACCGACAACCGGCTTGATCGCTATCCCCTGACCGGTGATCCCGGCTCCTTGAGCCTTGGTTCGGCGGAGACCCTGCTTGAGGGCATCCCTGCTGCCAATGTCCACAACGGCGGACGCATCGCGTTTGGACCGGACGAGAAACTGTACGTGACCACGGGCGACGCAGGAAACACCAGCACCTCGCAGGACTTGGGCTCCCTCGCCGGAAAGATCCTACGCCTCAATCCCGACGGTTCCGTCCCAGATGACAACCCCTTCGATGACTCGTACGTCTACAGCTACGGCCACCGCAACCCCCAAGGCATAGCGTGGGCTGAGGGTAGCACCATGTACGCGAGCGAGTTCGGGCAAAACACCTGGGATGAACTCAACGAGATTCAGGCCGGTGGGAACTACGGTTGGCCACAGGCCGAGGGCATCGCCGAACACCCCGACTACATCGACCCGCTCCAGCAGTGGGCCACCTCCGAGGCCAGCCCCAGCGGTATCGCCATCTTTGACGGATCGATCTTCATTGCGAACCTGCGCGGCGAACGGCTACGCGAGGTGCCACTGTCGGATCTTTCCAGTTCGACCGAACATTTCGTGGGCGAATACGGGCGCCTGCGCGATGTCGTTGCGGCACCTGACGGAGACCTGTGGTTCCTCACCAACAACACCGATGGGCGTGGCGAGCCCGGTCCAGACGATGACCGTCTCATCAGGTTTAGACCCTGATTTCAGTTGGGACCTAGCCCGGCATGAGTTGTAGTGGCTCATGCTCGGAAGTCTCATCAGCAGGAGTCGCCGGGGCGCACCCACAATCGGTGCCGGAGGATAGGCCGCCGACATACAGCGCAAGGCAGATCGCACCAACAAGCGCGACCACAACTCCGAGCATTCCCTTGGCGCCCACGCGTACGTCCAATCAGATGGCCAGTTGAGTTCTTCCCACTCTATGTTTCAAACCCGTTGGTTCCTACAGCCGCTTCCACATCAAATGTGTCTTCGCCATGGTTACTAGTACCAATTCCCGATTGCCTTCTACCTGCCTGTTCGCCGCTAATGTGGAAGGGGTTTATCAATCTGTTACTAAATTCTTGAACGGTAGCCTGAGGAACGCCTGACCGGTTTTCTTCAGTGCACCGCACGTAGAGGCTCTCTACGCTAAGAACTCAACGATCGGGGCATCCATGAGTAGACGGCACGCACGCATACACAAAACTGCGGTCTGGCCGCTGTTCATGATCATGCTGCTCGTACCGGCATTCATGGTCGGAGCGTTCGCGTTTGTTGAAATCAGTGAACGTTGGATCGCCAACGCCGAGAACGTCGACTTCCCTGGCGGATATGCCGCTGCTCGTCAGCCGTTGTCAACGTCCACAGCCACTGCATCTCGGAATCTTGAACGGCAGCCGCAACCGTCACCCTCAAGTTCACAACCGGATCCCACCGCCCCTACCCTGGCCGAGGGCGTTGACGGGTTGGGTGCATCTGCCGGAGCCGCCGTGGCGGAAAAACAACCAGACCCAGCAGAACCCTCGCCTGAGACGCAGCCCTCTGAAGCGCAGCCAGAGAAAACCAAGGATCCCGCGGAAAAGGAACCCAAGGCAACCACAGCGGCAACGGCAGAGCCAACCCCGGAACAGACCACTGCGCAGGACTCGGTCACCCCTGCGACAACGGTTATCGACACCTCCAGCAAAAGCGCCGTGAAGTCCGCCTACAACAAGATGGTGGCGCAAAACCTCATCACAGAGAAACAACCCACGGTGAGCGAATGCTCAGTTGCCGCGACCTCCTCCGATACGCGCGCGAGAACGCTTGATGCCATCAACTTCTCCCGGGCGCTGGTAGGGCTTTCACCCGTGACGTTCTCGGACGAGTTCAATTCGAAGGCGGAACAGGCTGCTCTAGTTCAAGCATTGCAGGGACATCTGAGCCACACCCCATCGCCGGGTGACTGCAACCTCACAGCCGGGGCGGAAGCCTCTGGACAGTCCAATCTCTCCATGGGCACCCACGGAGCCCGCAATATCCTCGCCTACCTGGAGGACGGTGGCGAACACAATGCCGCAGTGGGCCACCGCAAACACATCCTGAACCCAGGTCAGCAGCAGATGGGTGTCGGATACGCCGGCAACTATGGGGCTCTCTACGTGTTCGGTCCAACCTCGGCCAAGAACCCCACTCCGGAGTGGATCGCCTGGCCAGCCGCTGGTTTCTTCCCCGCCGAGATGGAACCAAATGGTCGCTGGTCATTCACGACAACCGCTGCGACCGCAGATTTCAGCGCTGCCACGGTCACGGTGACCCGTAGATCCACCACGGTAGAAGCAGATGTCATCCATCGGGATGGAAGCGGCGCGCGCTATGGGGATCAGGTTGGCGTCACCTTCACTGTTCCGCAGGACATCATCAGACTCAACAGCGACGGACGGGCCAACGTCACGGTAACGGTTTCCGGCATACGCTCTGGTGGAAAAGAGGTTGCCGCCCAAACCTACACCGTCAAACTGTTCGCGGCACAGTAGCCCTCGCATACAAGGGTCCGGTTCCCTCCCTAGGGAACCGGACCCTTTTGCGCCCAACAAGGTTGCACCCCTGACCAGCAGTGGAACCATACCCTTAAGACCCCTAGCCGTAAATCAGGGGCAGTTCAGGGTGTTACCGGACAGACGTACAAGACCTCCACATTCGAAGATCGAAGCAGCACCATTTCTCCATCCCACGCTCACACGGCAGATCACAACTGCGAGCGCCCCACCAGCTATTCGATCTATGAAAGGTTCACCATGACTTCCCACGTCATCCTGACAAACACGGCGGTCACAGACCACCCCGCAACAATGCCTTCCCCCATTGCGACCGCTCGCGGTTTGAGCAAGACCTACGGTAAGAACAGCGGGCTCGTCCGGGCCCTCGATAACGTTGACGTGGATCTGGCCTCCGGCCAGTTCACCGCCATCATGGGGCCTTCAGGGTCTGGAAAATCGACTCTCATGCACTGCCTGGCAGGTCTTGACACCCCAACGGATGGCACGATCACGCTTGGCGAGCACACCATTACCGGCCTCAAGAACCGGGCGTTGACCAAACTGCGTCGCGAACGGATCGGATTCATCTTCCAGTCGTTCAACTTGATCCCAACCCTCACCGCACGGGAGAACATCACCCTCCCGCTCGACATCGCGCGTAGGCCGCTGGACCGGGAACTGTTTGACAGGGTGGTGCGCACGGTTGGTCTGTCCGACCGGCTCAGCCACCGACCAGCAGAGCTCTCAGGTGGTCAACAGCAGCGTGTCGCGTGTGCGCGCGCACTTGTGGCCAAGCCCGATGTCATCTTTGCCGACGAACCGACGGGGAACCTGGACTCGGCATCGGGGCGCGAGGTGTTGAGTTTCCTACGTTCATCTGTCGATGAGTTGGGCCAGTCGGTAGTCATGGTCACCCACGACCCGGTGGCCGCCTCATACGCACACCGCGTACTGTTCCTTGCAGACGGGAAGATCGTGCACGAGTTGGACGCACCAACACCTGAATCTGTTCTCGCTGTGATGTCCCGGATCGCCGCTCCAGCAGGCGCCAACGACTCGCATGCATCGGACGAGCCAGCCGTCGAGGTAACCGGCGCAGGGGCTGGTGCCTGATCATGTGGAAGATCGCCCTGCGCTCCACGCGCTCTCGATTCTTGAGTTTCTCCGCTGCGATTCTCGCGGTGTTCCTCGGCGTCACCTTTGTGGCAAGCACAATGTCACTACGTGAGGTGCTTGCCACGACATACAACGAGGTCATCGACACAGGAATGGTCGCGGCAGCCTATATCCAGGCCGACGGAGATACCTCCAACATGGTCACCGGAACCGGTGACCCCACCATCCCCCTCTCGCTCAAGGACGACCTTGAGCAACTTCCTGGTGTCGCCGCGGTTGTCCCCGACTTCGTGGGAATGGTGGTGCTCGTCAACAAGGACGGGACTGCAGCAGGAACAGCCAACGGTCCACCGGCGCTCGCATACGCCGCCTATCCCACACCCGCCGATGACATGGTCGCCGGACGGATGCCTCAAGCGGACAACGAGATCGCTTTGATCGACACGACCGCTGAAAAGTCGAAGTACGAGATCGGAGACACCGCAACCGTGCTCGTGAACGGTGAGATCATGACCTTTGACGTCGTGGGGATCATGAGATTCGGTGCCGCGGGTGGCGCCTCGGTAATGATGATGAACCCGCCTTTTGCCGAACACACCTTCGCAGCAGATGGACTGGTGACATCAATTGGCATCTTCTCCGAAGCGCAGGGAGCCGGCACTGAGTTCAAGATGCTTGACCATGGCGCGGAACAAGACTTCATCTCCACACTCAACAGCACGGGTCTCGCGGAGTTGATCGAAGGTGGTACGGGACAAGGGCCCGACCTCACCGTGGTCACTGGAAACGAAGCACGCGACATCGCCAAAGAGGGCGTGACCGAACAGATCGGCTTCATCACCTCGTTCGTGCTCGTGTTCGCGGCGCTCGCGGTTGGCGTGAGCGGATTCGTCATCGCCAACACGTTCGCGATGGTCACCCGCCGCCAGCAGCGTGAGTTCGCGATGCTACGTGCCATTGGCGCCTCATCAACTCACGTGTTCACGGTCGTGTCCGTGCAGGCCATTGTCATTGGAGCGATCGGCTCAGCCCTTGGAATCGGTGCCTCGGCGCTGTTCTTGCAGGCCCTGCCCTCGATCTTCGCATCCATCGGAATGGACATGTCATCCAATGCATCGCTGTCCACCTCGACGGTTCTCATCGGGTTCGCAGTCGGCGTCGGAGTCTCCTTTGCATCAGCGGCGATCTCGGCGCGCCGTGCGGCGCTCATCCCCCCGGTTGAGGCCATGCGCGAGGTGGCGGCGCCCGCACTCAACACCTCTCGGCTACGCACGATCGTCGGAGCTGTGGTGGCGGTGATCGGAGCCGCGGCTGCCACGTCCGCCATCGTCGTTGCACGGGGACAGGACGACATCACCACCTCTGGGCTCTACGGCGTGGGTATCCTTGCCGTGTTCGTGGGCATACTTGTGCTTGCGGCCCCGCTGTCGCGTCCGTTCGTTGCGCTTCTGGCTAAACCGTGGAATCGGCTTGGCCGACCCATCGTGCCACTCGCATCGGGTAACGTGCAGCGCACGCCAAAGCGCACGGCTGCAACTGCGAGCGCCCTCATCGTCGGGGTGACGCTCACAAGCGCTGCGGCAGTGGTGGCAGCCTCGGTCAACGGGGCAATCGGTGATCTGGTGACCAAGGAGATGCAGGCGGATTACATTATCCAGTCCCAGACCTTCCACATCGCCCCGTCAGCGTACGAGGCGTTCAAGGACATTGATGGTGTTGAACAGTTCTCAACCTTCGCCGCGGCCGTCGTGGAAATCGATGAGTTGGCCCCGACGGCGCAGGACTCGAACGCTCAGGCAGCGTTCCCAGGAAGCGAGAAGCAACTCGAGATCGGGGCAACCGAGCCTGAGACCATGGGCACCGCGTGGACTACAAACGTTGTCGCTGGAAGCCTCGATGCGGTTGCTCACGGACAGGCCATCGTGCAGGAGACGACTGCCAAGGACAACGGTTGGGTACTTGGTGACACCCTCACGCTCACGGGAGCCACTGGCACGACCACGGTGGAGATCGGCGGTGTCATCAACTCTGTCGGGCTGGGAATGCCAGTGATCGTGAATCTCGATACGCTGCACGATCTGGTTCCATCTGATCAGGTGCAACTCGCCAACGTCATGCTCACCCTGGCTCCGGGCGCTAATCCTGACCAGGTGCGCGCGGAGATCGTGGAGATCGCCAAGCCGTACCTTGTGCTCTCCGTGTTCGATCAGGATGAGTTCCGTTCGCAACTCACGGGCCAGGTCAATCAGATGCTCGCAGTCATCTATGCACTGCTTGGCCTGACTGTGGCGATCGCGATTCTCGGAATCGTGAACACGCTCGGACTGGGCATCCTTGAACGTACCCGCGAGATCGGCCTGCTTCGGGCGATCGGCCTCTCCGGTTCGCAACTGCACTCCACGATCACGCTCGAATCGGTGCTCATCGCATCGTTCGGCACGCTCGTCGGTCTGGGACTCGGCGTTGGTGTCACGCTCGGTATCCCCACTCTCTTCAAGGACATGGGCTTCACCGAGTTGGTTATCCCGTGGCAGTCACTTGGCGTCATGGTCGTTCTCGCCCTGGTGGTTGGGGTTCTGGCAGCAATCTGGCCTGCAATCCGCGCCAACCGCATCCCGGTGCTGACGGCGATCAGTTCCGACGAGTAGACACCACCCAGCCGTATCCCACGGCACGGTGGGTTCTAGCGATCGATTGCAACCCATCGATGGGCTGTTTTCGTCCGGGTGCACACACTTTGTGTGTGCACCCGGACGTTTTTTGCCCCATCGGTTTCGCAAAGTGAGCCTACGCATCCGCTGCCATATAGGTGGGTGCCGGGACTGAGCGCCGAGACACGGGTAAGGCAATCCAAGACCGCCCTTCTGGGAGGTATCCAGGCGCTGTGCGCCGGGGAGTCGTCGTCAATCAGGAAATGGGGAGGACTGACGTACTAAAACCGCACGACACAGGTCCAAATGTGCCATTTCGGGCACGAAACGAATCTATGATTTGTTACAGGACATCATCACCGCGATGTAGCGCCGATGCACCCCCACTCGCAACACAACTGACCGGCTCGTTTTCATCAAGAAACACACCTGATTGGTCGATAGATAGGGCATGCACAGCACTCAGCCGCTACCCGAGGAGAACGTCGTCAACGGCGCCCCTCTCACTCGTCGCGCCCTGTACGCTGTCCCCAGTACCTCGGCGAGCACGGAGCAAACTCGTCCGCGCCCATATGCAACGTCCCAGTCCGCACAGGAACAGGCTGATAGCCGCCGCTCGCTGCACCGTTCGGTGCGCGAGAGCGCCCGACCGATCTCCACTGAATCGGCTGCAAGCGCGCAGTCGGCTTCATCGGCGCCGCCGACCCGTGCAGTGGCGACCCGCTCATCCGCACCGGACACAGGCGTCTCAGTGGTCTCCGCGCGCCTGCGTCCTCGACCGCACACATCCTCGTTCCCGAGTGTGACAGGGCCGCTGCGTCCCCGCCCGAACACGTCGGCCATTCCCATCGTTGATGGACCTACCCGATCCAGCCAGCGCCGTGCAGCCCAATCACCAGCCGAGACCTCGGAAACCGCCCCGTCTCAACCAGTCCGCGAAACTGAGCAGTCGCGCCAACGTATGCGGCCCCGCCCGCAGCCCAAAGTCTTCAATGTCGAGGACTACGGACCGCTGTCTCCTGAATCTGAAGATCTCACCTCCGCTCAGGCTGAGAAACCACTCGCACTGCGGGAACCGACCCTCGCAGAACTCATGTGGCTCCAGGAGATGCGCTACCACCTGCGCACCCCCAGCGAGCCACCGCTGACTGTCGAGCAACTCAACAAGACCTACAACGACTACTGCTCCGCCTGGACCTCCGTGCCGCGCAAGGAACGCTGGGACCAGTGCTTCGCGGTCACCTCGATCGGCATCGCCATCGGTGACATCATCGCGGAATCGTCCGTGGACTGCCAATGGATGGTCTCGGACACCGACAAGGGGGTCATCTTTGGCGTGCGCGACAGCGCCCGCAAGGCCACCTACTTTCCCGTCGATGCCGTCAACCGCCGCTGGATCGCCGCGAAGCTCGACTGGATTCCAGGGTTCATCCGCAACGCAGTCGGTCACGCACACTAGTTGTCCCCACCTGCAGTCACTCTCCCATTCAGTTTTATTGGCGACGAGTCTAAACCTGCCCCTCCACCTCGCTCTAGTCTGTGATTCGGCTGCGCGCCAAGCGCACAGCACTGGGTGCATACCGGTGCCATCTGGTCGTGTTACTGTCGCACACGACAACGGCTGGGTCGAGAGGTTCCCTCTCGACCCAGCCGTATCGTCGCCTATCAGGGCGTTGGGCGTATATTCAGCGGCTCGATGTTGGACTGAAATCTAGCCCCTCGTCCGCAACCGCAAGAACCTGATAGGTTGCCCCGTTCGTGGCGTTGAACTCCCATACCGGCACCAGGTACGTACCATCGCCCTCGCCGATCTGGGCGACCTTGAGCGTGCCCTTGGTCAGGGTCACGGTCCCGACGCTCCAACTGAACTTCATACCGGGGTTGGGTGCTGGATGCGCCTTTGGGCCTTCCTTCTCACCGACTTCCTCGTACCGATAAAGCTCATAGACCTGCTGGTCCCAGTCCGTCGGATAGTTCATGTTCGAGACGCCAAAGTGTGGATCGTTCAAACGATCGACCGCTTCCTGCTGCGACACAACCTCATATTCTCCAAGGTCCACGAGTTGTGCGAGGGAACCATACACCGAGAACAGTGTGTCGCCGCTAAAATCGAACTCCCAACTACCAGCCCACGATTCGGGGCCAAGTTCGTTGAGGGTCGCACGCACCTTCACTGTCTTGAGTTTCTTCTCACCGCCTGCCGCAGCTTTCTCATCGCCATCTGTTGGGGCCACCGCAGGTTCGATCCATGTCCAGTACTCGTGCTCTGTGGCGTCAAACGTGTAGCGATCCGTGTCTACGCCGAGTTCCGTCATCAGTTCCTTGGCACGTTCCAGGCTTGCCTCAAAGTTAAGGTCCTCCTGCTCTACAAGTTCGTGCTGGGTGCCAAAGTAGAAGCCGCCGGTACCGTCACCTGAGGAATTCAGGTAGGTCGAGTCCGAATCATTGACGTAAAACGAACCCCACTCCTGCTTTGTCGTCCCCTTGACGCCGAAGACCTCCTTCAGCTTCTCGAAGGTCTCCTTCTTGACCGCAGCCCTCTCATCAAAGCCGTATGCAGTTGCGGTTTCACGGGTACTCGACAGACCCTTTCCCTCAAATCGATTGCGGAAAGTGTCACGGAACGGTGCAATGGCAGCATCAGCACTCGCTTGCGCGCCCTCAGTCCGTGCCGTACTCGCGCCATCCATGCCGCTGTAGCTGTCGCGGCCACCTCCTGTCAGCGGCTGCGACGCAGCATGGTCAGTCTCAGCGGCTTCTTCGGTCGCCTCCTCAGGGCCTTCGTTCATTGCGGTGCCACTGGAGTCAAGTTCCACGGTGCCAGCATCCTCAGACATCAAAGTCACATGCTCTGCCCCCGAACTCGACCCGCCAAAGGCGTCAAAGCGCAGACCTCCATTAGCGGCGGCCGTGGCGCCTGCGCCCACGATGAGACTCGTAATGGCAACGCTCGCGGCGATCTGGCCCCATGCCAGTGGGCGGCGCTTGCGAGGATCCAACGGCACGACCTCTGAGATCGCGGCAGTTCCTTGAGACGGGTCGGTGTGCGCAGACTCGGAGCCCGCTGAGACTTTTGGGATCTCTTGGGCTTCCTGACCGTCTAGGGGCGTCTCGACTGCTTGCGGGAAATCGTCGCTCAAGCTCGCCTCCGGCAGCCGCTCTTTCAGGTTGGCGATCAGCGAGGATTCATCGAACGGCAAACCATCGGCTGGGTCTTGGTCAACCAGTCGGTCAAATTCGTTACGTGGTGTCTTGGTCATGGCTACCTACTCAAATTTCTGTAGTGCAGTGGATGAGCAACAGGCTCAAAGTGTGTCAGTGGCTGCGTTGGTGTTCGCGCCAGCATCGGTCGATTCATCGGAGAACAGTTTCGAAAACCGCGCACGCGCCCGGGACAGCGCCACTGCGGCTGCATTGGGGCTGATGTCGAGGGCTTGTGCGATCTGTTCGCTGTTCTGCCCCTCCCACGCCGCCAAGATAAGCACCTTGCGGTCCTTCTCAGAGAGCCGGTAGAACGCCGAACGTAATGCAGCGTCCTCAATCACATAGATTGCTGGATCAGAATCATGGGCTATCTCAGGGAACTCTTCGAGCAGAACCGGTTTACGCTTGCGGTTGTAGTTTGCGATCAAGAAACCTGCGGTCTTGTACAGCCATTGCAGTTCCAAGCCTTCAGGTATCTCATCGCGCTTGCGCCATGCGGTCGCAAAGGTTTCCGCCGTCAGGTCTTCTACCGCATCTGATGAGGTGCGTCGATATATGTACCGTTGCACCAACCTGGCGTAATCGGTGAAAAGGCGGGAAAACCATTCCTCCGTGACGGCCGGACGCAGCGGAACAACATTCGCTGACGTGTCGCCTAACTTGGGCGGTGTCGTGCTACTCATCTTGTGCTCCGTTGGTATTCTTCTTCGCGCGCTGTCCAGCGAGTTCGTATACGTTTGACGGTACTGTACCTGCTGTCCAAAGCGCTCTACACCACGCATATGTATTACCGACCGCTCGACTTACACCATTGAGCCGAGCTTTTGTTCAATCGTCTGGCGGGGAGCCTTGTTCTCTCCATGCCGCAACTCCGAACCGCCCATCCGGTCAGATACCCGCATAGTCCTGTGTACACACAAGAATGGGGCGGTTAGTAGTTCTGACTGCTACTAACCGCCCCGGGGTTCCGCACCCGATCAATTCCCTAACATCATCTCCATGGGAAGCCGCTGTGAACCGTGCAGGGGAAACAGATTCACTGTGGTCGATTGAGTGAGTGCGGAGGACTTTGCCAGGCCCTCCTTGTCTCTAGGCCTGGTTTGGTGTGGTTCGGGCTCTAGTCCTCTCGGGTCTTTCCGTAGTAGTACCTTGTAGCGACTCCAGCGATCCCGAGTGCAACTACAAGGCCCGCTAGGCCGAGAAGGACAGGGTTTGCTCCCGTTTGAGCGAGGCTCGCAACCGCAACCACCTGAACGGGCTCGCGGGATCCTTCGCTCTGCGGTTCCTCAACCGTGATGTCATCCTCGACGACAACGTCGTCATCTACATCGATATCTTCGTTGGTGTATTCACGCCATGAGGTAAATGTTGTTGGTGTCTCGTTAAACGAAGGATCGATAAATCCGTCCCACTCTGCGTCCTCAGGTTCCTCACCCGAACTCGCAGACGGATCGACGCTTCGGTCAGCGGTCACGACTGTTGCAGCGCGTTTCGCGGTGACTGGGCCGCCATAGAGAAAGATTGGCTCTTCCTGATCTGGAGACTCATAGACCGTTGCCGGCCCTAGGACAACTCCCATACCGCTCTCGTCTGCAACCGCGTCGGCTTCGCTCGGCTCTGTGTATGCCCGCGTCTTTGCTTGCAGCGTCTGTTCGTCTTGCGCTACAGCCGCCACGGTTTCCTCCGGGCCAGTCGACGCATCTTTGCCTGACGGTTCCTGTGCAGGTTCGTGCGTCTCGTCTTCTGCGGGGGCTTGTGTCTCGGCGGTGGAAACTGTGGTTCCGGTTAGGCCCTGGTCCTCACCGCTAGTGCTTTCAAGAGCGCTGAATTCGTTTCCCTCATTGAGGATGTCTGAGCCAACCGAGGAGTCTGCAATCACGCTAGTATAGGCGCCTGACGCGTCCTCGACCATGGTTGCGCCTGCCTGCGAAACAAGTGCCACAGGCAACAGTGCAGTGAGCGTTAACACCAATGTGTTTCTCACCAAAGCGCGCGTCGACTTCAACGAATATCAACTTTCCTTATGCACACCCCAAAGATGCGGCCCGTGGGGTGAGGATTTTAATCTGCCTACTTAAGTAAAAACGTTTTACCCGAAACGCGAAATGGTGAGCCTTGCACGGTCCATAATCCCCGGATAGTACTACCCGAAAAATCTGTGTGTCGCTGCTGATGAAACCCGCTGTTTAACCCATTTTCCGCAAGGCTCAGGACAGGCCATGCGCCCCAAAACCAGCCCAACAACGATCTGGGGGGTTCCTCGCCATCGACGGCGGTTTGCAGACCGTTGCTCCTGAACACACGCGCACTCCGTGGAAAGAGTTGCTCAAGGATCTGAAAGTTCCCGAGCGATACACGTGGTTGGCGAGAGTATGCCTCGCGCTCAGTACTCCTGAAAGGCGGATGCTTGAGCACGCTGCGTACTTGTGGCCTGCGCGTTCAAGTCTGTGCACCACATCGGGTACACCCGAAAGCCACGTTTGCCTGCTTGTCGGCCCTCAGTGATACCAAGTTCCGCGAGATGCTCGCGGGTGAATCGGAACAGCCCTCGATTGCCACCATCCTCAATGAACACGAGCAGTCCCGCCGAGGGATCGTCTTCAGTAAAAGGCGCGGTATTCCCATCCGCGTCTCGCCGCCAGAAAGCCACAAACGCGCCCTGTTTCTTAGGCGTAGTTCTTGCGGTGCGGATATGCCAGAGCTCATCCTCGATGAGTACCACGCCTGATTCGTAATCGCTGGTCTGCGGCTCAGGTGTCACGGCTTCGCTGAGGCCCACCACAGCCGCGTATCGCTTGAACGCACTGAACTTCACTGGGTTAGCCTACCGTGGCACATCTCATCAGTCGTAACGTGTTCCGTTCCAGGGAACCGTTCACGTGGCGGTTACGGCACATCGGAAAAAAGGGGACATGGAGAACCAGGACACGCAAAAGGCCCCAAACAAACTGTCTGACCAGTAAGTTTGGGGCCTTATGCCACACAGAGCCGCTTACCAGAATCGAACTGGTGACCTTTTCATTACGAGTGAAACGCTCTACCGACTGAGCTAAAGCGGCCGGCTTCTCCCACACCCGGAGCGGATCACTGATGTGAGCGAAGAACCGAGATTACTCTACCGACTCCGGAGGATGGAACGCAAAATTCCGGAGTGTGACTGCACTCACTCGCCCACAAGCGCGAATGGGTACGCCCACGAACCGCTGAAACGTCGGCCTGAAGTGGGGTCAGCCACCACAGTTCGGGTCGCTTGATGGCACGGTCCCGTTGACGAAGAAGTTGTCCACGACGTCAAGGATGCACTGGTTGCCCATACCGTAGGCGGTGTGTCCTTCACCGACGTTGGTGACGAGGAAACCGGACTCGAGTTGCTCGGCGAGTCCTTCAGCCCAGACGTACGGGGTCGCTGGGTCGTTGGTGGTGCCGATGACCATGATTGGCGCGGCCCCAGAGGCTGCAAGATCGAAGTTCTGCCCCGCTACCGGGAACGGCCAGTTTTCGCAGCTGATCCCGCCATAGGTGAAGAATTCGCCCATGACGGGTGCCGCCTTGCGGATTTCTTCGGCTTCTTTCTTCATCGTGTCGAGGTCCGCGCTTGAGCGGTCGTCAAGGCAGTTGATAGCGGTGAAGGCCTCGGTCTGATTGTTCATGTAGGTTCCGTCATCCGAACGCCCAAAGTAGTCATCGGAGAGTTCGAGGAGGACGGAGCCGTCACGCTGGTTGATTGCGAGCTCCAGCCCTTCGCCCAGGGCTGGCCACAGAACCTCGGCGTAGAGTGGCTGGGCGACGCCATAGAAGGCGAGGGACTGGGTCAGAACACGCTCTGGGTCATCGGTTGGAAGCGGCGATTTACCGAGTCGGTCAAACAACTCGGCAACGGCAGCCATCACTTGGTCGGTATCTCCGGCAACGGGGCAGTCACCGTACTCGACACAGTTTTCCGCGAAGGCGCGAAGGGCGTTCTCGAAACCTACCGCTTGCTGCATGGACTGTTCGAACGCGGTGAGGCGCAGGTCGATTGCCCCGTCGAGCACCATGTTGCCCACGTTTTCGGGGAATATCCCGGCGTAGGTTGCACCGAGTTGGGTTCCGTAGGAGAAACCGAGGTAGTTGATCTTCTCATCGCCCATGAGCGCACGCAGGAGATCCATGTCACGGGCCGAACTCTGGGTGTCGATGAATTCGAGGACCGCACCGGTGTTCTCAAGGCAGGCTTTGCCGTAGTCAGCAGTGGCTTGACGCGCGGCTTCGAGTGCTTTCGGGTGTTCTGGGTCGAAGGACTGCGCAAGGTAGTGGTCCATCTGCTCAGATTCGTAGCACTTCACAGGGGTCGATTGGCCGACTCCACGAGGGTCGAACCCGAGGATGTTGTAGTTTTCGATCAGGGTGGCCCCGAACATGAAGGGCGCGTAGTCCACGAATTCGATGCCTGAACCACCAGGCCCACCCGGGTTGATGATGACGGTTCCCTTGGGTGCGCTACCCGATGACGGTAGTTTCTTGATTGCGATGTCAATCGCGTCGGAGGCTGGATCGGCCCAGTTCATGGGTGCCTGTACGGTGGCGCACTGGAAGTTTCCACCACAGTCCTCCCACTTGACCTCTTGGGAGTAGTAGGTCTCAAAGCCTTCGACTGGTTTGAGGTCACCGCTTGGCGCTGGCGCCTGGGTTGAGGTGTTCCCGGTGGCGGTTGGGTCCGTTAGGGGGTCCTTGGTGCAGGCGGTCAGTGCCAGTGCCGCGATGGCTGCGATTGCCGCAGCCTTGAGCGCTCGTGACGTCAATGAATACTCCGTGGTCGGGTTGTGCCATGCGCTTGGCGCCATGCGCACACGTCGAATGGTTCGCAGTTCGTATTCTTTCACGCCAGCCTGCTGGCTGCCCAGCGCATATGCGGTTCACACGTTCTGTGTGGTGCGGTTGTCGAGCAATTCTGATTGGCGACGATCCTGCCGCCGTCCGGCTTCCGGCCGCGCTCCAGCGTCGCTGGGCTGGGTTGGGGTCTAACGTGCTGGTCGCAGCGAGACCATCATCGCCTCGACGGCGAGTAGCGGTGCCACGTTTCCTGCCAGGCGTTTTCGAGCCACGGTTATTGCGTCGAGTTTGGCGAGGGTCTGAGTTGGGGTGGAGGATGTCGCAAGTTCGTCGATGAACTGTTCCAACTCCACGTTCACGAGCTCGGCCGTTCCCCCAAGTTGGCGCATGAGGACATCTCGGTAGAGCGAGGTCAGATCGAGCATGGCCTGGTCGAGCACGTCTCGCTGATGCCTGGTTGCTCGGCGTTTCTGATCATCCTCGAGTTGTTTGACCTGAGAGCGTAGGGCCGGTGGGAGGGTTTTGCTCCCTTCGGCTCCGAGGGTCCGTAGAAGCTCCGACATCTCGCGGGCATCACGCTCCGTGGAGGCGGCCTTTGCCTCGGACTGGGCTACCTCAACGAGTTCTCCCGCGTAGATGACCGCATCGGAGACTCCACGAATCTTGCGGGCGAGGTCGAGTACCGCGAAGCGCCGCTGCCGTGCCTCGGGATCTCGCGCGTAACGCCGTGCGATTCCGATGTGGGACTGCGCTGCACGTGCTGCGACGAGTGCGGTCTTGGGGTCCACCCCATCGCGGTCCACGAGTAGTTTGGCCACGTCCTCGACTGGTGGCACCCGCAGCGAGACCTTGCGACAGCGCGACCGGATCGTGACCATGACATCCTGCGGGCTTGGCGCGCACAGCAGCCAGACCGTTCGTGGCGATGGTTCCTCGATTGCCTTGAGGAGCACATTCGTGGTGCGTTCGAGCATCCGGTCGGCGTCCTCTATGAGGATGATGCGCCACCGTCCTGCGGATGGGGTACGCGAGGCCTCGAGGATGAGGCCGCGCACCTCGTCAATGGCGATTGTGACCTTGTCGGTGGCGAGCACGGTGACGTCCGGGTGGGTTCCCTTGAGCACCGACAGACAGGTCGGGCAGTGTCCACAGCCCTGGTTTTCGCACTGGAGCGCTGCTGCGAATGCGCGCGCCGCGTTGGAGCGGCCCGATCCCGGTGGTCCGGTGAGCAGCCAGGCGTGGGTCATCGCGCTCGGGTCGGCCACCGCGTTGCGCAGGGTCTCCACCACGGCCTGCTGACCTACGAGTTCGTCCCAGACGCTCATGGGCGCGAACCTTCTGCTTCGAGCGCGCTGTTCAGTGCCTGTGCGTGCTGTGGGAACAAGGCGGACAGGCACTGGGTGGCACGTGTGCGTACCTCACGCGCGATGTCTTCGATGGTTCCGTGCGCATCGACAACGATCCATCGCGCCGGTTCGTCTGCGGCCATGTCGAGGTAGGTTTGGCGGGTTCGACGATGGAACTCGTCACCGGAACGTTCGAGGCGGTCGGGAGCATCGGTGAACCGGGCCGCGCCTGCCTCGGGGCTGATGTCCAGCAGGACCGTGAGATGGGGCATGAGCCCCTCCGTGGCCCATAATGAGAGCCCTCGGACTTGGGTGGGGGTCAGTTCACGTCCACCACCCTGGTAGGCCACCGATGAGTCGATGTAGCGGTCGGTGACCACGACTTCTCCGCGGTCGAGTGCTGGGCGCACGACTGTGTCGATGTGATGGGATCGATCCGCCGCATACAGCAGCGCCTCCGCGCGTGATCCCATGTCGTCGCCGTGCAAGAGGAGTTGACGGATTTCGCGCCCAAGTGGGGTGCCACCTGGTTCACGGGTCAGATTCACCTCGGTTCCAAGCGCCTGTGCAAGCCATTCGCCAAGCAGCGTGGACTGAGTGGTCTTTCCGCATCCGTCCCCACCCTCAAAGGACACAAAAATGCCGTTCGTGCTCGTGTGAACGGGAACGGTGATGGCTGCATCGAATGTCGCGGAATCTGTCACAGGTACAACCCTACGGTCAGCGCCCCCTGCTTGCCTAACCCACAACTGGGCTGTCTTGCTGCACGTTGCATCCGATCGGTTGCGGCGCGGGTTATCCCCGCCTCCACTGCTCTGCCTTGCCCACGGTCGTGTTGATGACCCGTATGGCGGGTTTCCGGACTCAGGGTTCTTTTTCTTGGTAGGTGTTACCGGAAAATCACCATCTTGCCCGAGCACGCGATGAACGCATACACAGTGAACATGCGGTACGAACAAGTAGGCTAGAACCCATGCGTGACTCTGTTCTACCCAATCATCCGGGGTTATCCCACAGCACTCCGAACCTTGCATTGCCCACCCCTGGCGAGGCCTTCGCCGACCACGCCTTCGATGCGGTGCTGTTCGACATGGACGGCACCCTCATCAACTCGATCCCCATCGCCGAACGATGCTGGGGCATCTGGATGCAGGAGTACGGCTATCCGGCAGACCATTTCCACCAGTTCCACGGAACACCTGCCAAGGCCATCGCAGAGCTACTCCTCCCCGAGGAGGAGTGGGAGCGTGGTTTCCAACGCATCGTTGACCTTGAGATGAACGAGACCGACGGCATCATCGTGCTACCGGGCACAACCGACGCATTGGCCGCGATCCCACCACAGGCCCGTGCAATCGTCACCTCCTGCACTCGAGGTCTCGCACTCCTGCGCCTGAACGTGACGGGCCTCGATATGCCCACCCTCGTGTGTGCGGATGACGTTGAGCGCGGCAAACCCTATCCAGACCCGTACCTTCGCGGTGCCCAACTGCTCGGCGTTGACCCGAGTCGCTGCCTGGTGGTTGAAGATGCGCCCTCTGGCCTACGCGCGGGACGAGTCGCAGGGGCCAAAACCATCGCGGTTCCCGGAACCAACGCCTTGGAGGACCTCGACGCCGACGCATACGCTCAAGGACTCGACCGCATCGAGTTCGTGTGGGATGCGTCAGCCAAGCAGATCACAGTCCGCGACCGCATGGCCGGAACCGACTGACTGACCCGACTGCTCGTCGGCAATAGAAACGCCAGCAACAGACCCAGCGGCACGACAGCAACCAGTAGTACAACCGACAGCGCAGAGCCGCTCGATACCACGCGGCAGGGGCCGTGGCCCGCAGAGCACCTGCGGGCCACGGCCCCTCACACTGATCAGCCGATCATTCGCCCGGGTAACGCACACCGACCTGGGCGCGGATCTCGTCCATGGACTCGATCAGATCGAGCGTGTTCTGCCAGGTCATCCGCTCGGACTCGGTCTTTCCCGCGGTGATAGAGCGGGCTACCTCGGCGGCCTCGAACTCCAGGCCGCGAATCTCGTCGCGCTCGTAGCGTGACGTGGAGCCGTCATACCCAACCACCGTGAAGGCGCTCGGGGCGTAGAACGCGCCCTCGATGTCGATGCGGCCCTTGGAGCCGACAATCGACGCGGTCGTGGGGGTCTGACCCCACAGGGTCGTGTGCAGGGACGCGCGCACGCCGTCCGCGTACTCGAAGATGATCGCGATCTGTCCGTCCACGCCAGTCTGGGTCAACGCGCCGCTGGCCACAATCTTGTCGGGAGTTCCCAGAAGGTCGTGCGCGAACGCAACGGGATATACGCCAAGGTCGAGCAGTGCACCGCCCGCGAGTTCCGGGGCGAACAGTCGGTGCTGCGGGTTGAACGGGAAGTACTGTCCGTGATCGGCAAGAATCGTTGTCACCTCGCCGATCGTGCCGTTCGCGACGATGTCGCGCACCGCCGCGATATGCGGCAGGTGGCGCGTCCACATCGCCTCCATCACGAACACGCCCTGTGCGCGAGCCGCGTCGAGTACCTCGCGGGCCTCCGCTGCGTTTCGGGTAAAAGCCTTTTCGACGAGCACATGCTTTCCAGCGTTAATGGCCAGCAGAGCGTGGTCACGGTGGTGCGAGTGGGGCGTCCCGATGTACACGACATCGATGTCTGGGTCGCGCACCAGATCCTCATACGAGGTGTAGATGGTGGTGTCCGCGTCCGCACCAATGTTCTCGGCGATAAACGCGCGGGCTTTTTCTTCGTCGCGGGAGCCGACCGCAGCAATCACGGACGAAGTGAAGTTGGTGACGCACTGGGCAAACTCCCCAGAGATCCATCCAGCTCCGATGATGCCCCACTTCACGGCGGGTGCATCCATCGGCGACGGAGTGAGATGAGAGATCAGCGCTGATTCAATAGTGTTTCCCATATCCCCAACCGTACGCCTAACAGGCGCGAGTCGGGGTTATGCCATGCGGATGAACTAAAGGGTACGGACCGCAATCTCTGGGTCGAGGCGTCCTCCGCGTGGGCGGAACGCGTCCTGGGCCGGGTACCCAACGTTGACCACGAGGAAGGACTTGTGCCCGTTGTCGGCGTTGAAATGCTCATCGAGCTTGGCGGCGTTGAACCCACCCATTGGACCCGCTGCCAGGCCCAATGCGCGGACCGCAAGGATGAAATACCCCGCTTGAATGTGTGCATTGTTGTTCGCCATCTTCGCGGCGGCCTGCGGATTCGACTCGAAGAACGCCCTACGCTCCTCAGCCCACGGCGCGAAGGTGCCGAAGTGTTCGAACCAGTTAGCGTCCGCGGACAGGATCGCCACGAGCGGAGCGGCGGCGGTCTTGTCCTTGTTGCCATCGTTCATTGCGTCCACAAGCGCGCCGCGAGCCTGTTCGGAACGCACCCAGGTGATGCGCAACGGCTGGTTGTTCATCGAGGTTGGCGCCCACTTGATGAGTTCGTACACCTTGTCAGCAAGGTTCTGGCCAACCTCTTCGTCCGTGAACGCGTGCGCGGTGTGCGCCTCATCGAACAGTAGGGCCAGTTGGTCTTCCGTGAGCGAGGCGAGTGTCTGTGGTGCGAGCGTCATGATCCTCTTTCGTGTGTGGTGCTTCGGCGCGGGTAACAACATAAAAACCGCCGCCCTTGTTCCATGCGCCAGCAAAATGTTTGGGCGCGAGGAGGGCGGCGGCTTTGCCGGTTACTGGTTGGCCGACTTACTCGTCGGTTGCAGCCTTTTTAGGTGCGGTTTTGCGCGTTGTCGTCTTCTTAGCCGTGGTTGACTTCGTTGCGGCAGCCTTCGTAGCAGTGGTCTTAGCTGCCGTGGCCTTCTTGGTTGTGGTGGCCTTCTTCGCGGTCGATGCGCGAGTGGTCCGCTTAACCGGCCCCTTGGCGCGCTTCTCTGCGAGGAGTTCCACAGCCTGTTCGAACGTCACATTGTCGACCGTCGCATCGCGTGGCAGCGTACGGTTCGTTGTGCCGTCCGTGACATAGGGACCAAAACGGCCGTCCTTGATCACCACCGGCTTCTCGGAGGTTGGATCGATACCCAGTTCGCGCAGCGGAGCGGACGCGGTAGCCCCACGACCACGCTTTGGCTGCTTGTAGATCTCAAGGGCTTCCTCAAGCGTGATCGTGAGTAGTTTCTCTTCGCTGTCGATCGTGCGCGAGTCGGTCCCCTTCTTCAGGTAGGGCCCGTAGCGGCCGTTCTGTGCGGTGATCTCGGTGTCGCTCTCGGGGTCAACACCCACCACACGTGGCAACGACAGCAGTCTCAGCGCATCGTCGAGCGTGATGGTGCTCAGCGACTGCGACTTGAACAACGATGCAGTGCGTGGTTTCGGAAGTGCGGCCTTTGCCTTTTTCTTGGCTGCGGCGCTCATTCCCTCGTCCAACTCTGGCTCAGGGATGACCTCGGTGACGTATGGGCCGAATCGTCCGGCCTTCGCGACTATCTGGTGCCCGGAGATAGGGTCGGTTCCGAGTGCAACGTCGCCGTCGCCCTGGGTTTCGATCAGTTCACGAGCCTTCTCAACGGTCAACTCGTCTGGCGCAACGTCGTCTGGCACCGAGGCACGCGGTGGGTTCTGGCCCTCTTCGACCGGCTTCGACAGGTCCTCGATGTATGGGCCATACCGCCCTACGCGCAGGAACAATCCCTCACCGATTTCAACCGTGTTGATGTCGCGGGCGTCAATCTCGCCGAGGTTCTCAACGAGTTCCTTCAGTCCATCGTTCTCTGCCGCATCGCCGCCAAAGTAGAACCGGGTCAGCCACGCCGTGCGGTCAGTCTCCCCCGACGCAATCTCATCCAGATCGGATTCCATCTCCGCGGTGAAGTCATAGTCGATCAGCTGGGAGAAGTGGTCTTCGAGCAGCCGGATCACGGCAAATGCAAGCCACGACGGCACGAGCGCCTGACCACGGTTATGCACGTATCCGCGGTCCTGGATCGTGGAGATCGTTGCCGCGTAGGTTGATGGACGTCCGATCCCGCGTTCTTCGAGGGCCTTCACGAGCGAGGCCTCCGTGTAACGCGGTGGCGCGGAGGTGGTGTGTCCATCTGCGGCCAGGTCGGCAGCCGCGAGCGCATCGCCCTGCTCCATCTGCGGTAGGCGGGCGTCGCCCTTGCCGTCCTCAGCGTAGCGCTCGGTGTCCCGGCCCTCCTCATATGCGGCGAGGAATCCACGGAACGTGATGACGGTTCCAGAGGCACCGAACACGGCTTCACGGCCGTTTGCTGCCACCTGGATACGAACGGTCGCGGTCGAACCACGAGCGTCAGCCATCTGCGAGGCGACCGTGCGCTTCCAGATCAGTTCATACAGTTTGAACTGTTCGCCGGACAGCGAGTTCGCCACCTGTGCTGGGGTGCGGAATGAGTCTCCAGCAGGGCGGATTGCCTCGTGCGCCTCCTGAGCGCCCTTGGCCTTGGATGCGTAGTGACGTGGCTTGTCGGGAACGAACTCGGAGCCGTACAGCTCCGCTGCCTGTCTGCGCGCCGCAGAAATCGCCTGGGTCGAGAGTGCCGACGAGTCGGTACGCATGTAGGTGATGTAACCGTTCTCGTACAGGGTCTGCGCCACGCGCATCGTCTGCTTCGAGGACATGCGCAGTTTACGGGACGCCTCCTGCTGCAATGTCGACGTGGTGAACGGTGCCGCTGGGCGGCGCGTGTATGGCTTGGTCTCAAGCGAAAGAACTTCTCCGCCATGCCCGTCAAGCGCTGACACGAGTTCTTGGGCCGCAGACTCGTCCAGGTGAGCCACGTTCTTCGCGGTCAGCTCACCCGCGTCGTTGAAGTCGCGGCCGGTAGCCACACGTTGTCCATCAACCTGCGTGATCTTCGCATTAAATGAGGAACCCGCGTCCGCGCCGCTCAGAGCGGTGAAGGTTGCAGAGATGTCCCAGTAGTTCGCAGGCACGAAAGCCATGCGTTCGCGTTCACGCTCAACAATCAGGCGAGTGGCAACCGACTGCACGCGACCAGCGGACAGACCCTGGCGGACCTTGCGCCACAACACCGGCGATACCTCGTAGCCGTAGAGGCGGTCGAGGATACGGCGAGTCTCCTGAGCATCGACAAGACGCTCGTCGAGATCACGCGTGTTTTCGAGGGCACGCTGAATCGCCTCCTTGGTGATCTCATGGAACACCATGCGCTTGACCGGGACCTTGGGGCGTAGTGCCTCGAGGAGGTGCCAGGCGATTGCCTCGCCCTCACGGTCCTCATCGGTTGCGAGATACAGTTCATCCGCGTCCTTGAGGAGGCGCTTTAACTCGGTGACCTTCTTCTTCTTGTCCGGGTAGATGTCGTAGTACGGGGTGAACCCGTCCTCCACGTCAACCGCGAACTTTCCGTATGGTCCCTTTTTCATATCCGCAGGGAGCTCAGATGGCTGCGGCAGGTCACGGATGTGGCCAACACTCGCTTCCACTTCATAGTCATCGCCAAGATAGTTGGCAATCGTGCGTGCCTTTGCGGGCGACTCCACGATGACGAGCTTACGTCCAGAGGACATGAACGATCCTGCTTCCAGTAAAAGTATTGTTCGGTTCCCTGCTCTGAACTTCGAGCGGGCATGCTTTGGTCAATATATAGCCAAACAACGTATCAGTTCGACCACAAGCACATTGAGATTAGCGCATTCGGGCAACTGCTTGCCTCATGATCAGACTAGCCGCACACACCGCGATGCTCGTGGAGAGTACCGCGAACGACGCCCCGAGGAAGGCCTCCCGTTCAAGAGTAGCCGCTGCTAGTTCCAGGTTTTCCCAGTGCGTGAACGCGCCTCCAAGATAGTGGTACGCCGCTGCCGCACACACCAGTGTTGCAAGCACCATAGTTACCGAGACAATGATCGTGGCTGTATTCATTGGGCGACGTTCAACGGGTTCATCATCGGGAAGCCTCGACAGCGCACAGATCCCCAACGCCCACGCACCGCACACGAGGACCGCCGCGACGACGTCTGAGGGTCGGTGCCACTGGCCGACAAGCGTTGAGACTCCAGTCGCGGTCGTATAGATCGCGCCAGCCACCGCAGCCCAAGGTCGCCACACTCGGGGAACCACAAGAAGAAGGGCAAGGGACACACTCGCAGCAGCGGTCGTATGTCCAGACGGCAACGAGTTACCAGGGGCCCACACCACGCCGAAGTCAGGGCGGTCGAGCACGATCTTCTTCAACACCTGAGTGGTTACATTCGCCCCCACGATGAGCGTGACCGCCTGTATGGCAAGCCACCATCGCTTACGGAGCAGTGCGATCGCGCCCACCACGATAATCGCGCCACCAATGTATACAGTCGAAACGACGTCGAGGATTGGCCCTGCAAGCCACCACAGTTCACCTTTGAGGCCATACGATCCCTTGAATGCGATGTCATCGATGACCTGTCCCCGCTCGGTATTGACGAAGACCTGCCACACGTAGAGCGCCAACAACAACGCAAAGACTCCCCCGGTGAGGGACATCGCTCGCACGAAGACATGCGAGACTCGGAATCTTGTTTTTTCGACCACCCATCTACGGTAATGCCTTGATGTGGAGGAACAGCAAAAATACTGGTCACATTCGCCGGTTTATCCGCAGGGGAAGTACCCATTACGCGGCCCACTCGCCCAAGAAACACCCTCAAGTCACGTCAGCCGCGCATCAGGGTACGGTTTTCTCTGTTTCGCCTAGTAAGAAACTAGGCGAAACAGAGAAAACCGTGACCTGGTCCTAGGATCGCAGCGGAAAGGCGCTAAGCGTCTCACAGGAACCTCATAGGCTGAGCACAAGAAAAAGAAATCGCCAGCCGTCATTATTGAGGTATGGCATCGCACTCCACTCCAGCAGGTCTCCCCCGACTCACCCGTCCAGACGGTTCTCCCGTCCGTGCTCTCGTCGTAGACGATGAGCCGAACCTCGCCGAGCTCCTCACAGCCGCACTACGCTACGAGGGTTGGGAAATCTCGACGGCGCTCAATGGCCAGACAGCCTTGAAACTTGCCCGTGAGGAAAAACCAGACATTATCGTGCTGGACATCATGCTCCCTGACATCAGCGGGCTCGAAGTCCTCAAGCGCATCCGACAGTTCCTCCCGTCCGTTCCGGTCCTGTTCCTGACAGCGAAGGACGCGGTCGCTGACCGGGTTCAAGGACTCACCGTCGGCGGAGACGACTACGTCACCAAACCATTTAGCCTCGAAGAGGTCGTAGCCCGTCTGCGTGCACTACTGCGCAGGTCCGGTGCGGAGGCAGAGAGTACCGAGTCGGTGCTGATCGTCGGCGATCTGGTACTCGACGAGGACTCACACGAGGTATCACGCGGCGGCGAGGAAATCAGCTTGACCGCAACCGAGTTCGAATTGCTCAGATTCCTCATGCGCAACGCGCGCCGAGTCGTGTCCAAGGCCCAGATCCTTGATCGAGTATGGCAGTACGACTTTGGCGGTCAGGCCAACATCGTTGAACTGTACATCTCGTATCTGCGGCGCAAGATCGACCGTGGTCGATCGCCAATGATCCATACGCTGCGCGGCGTTGGATACGTGCTCAAACCTGCGGCGGACGACCAATGACGTTGCGTCATCGCCTCGTGACATTGATCGTGACGGTGGTGCTCTTGGTCAGTACCACCATCGCGATCGTGCTTGCCCTTGCTCTGCGTGCGAATCTCTACGGCCAGTTGGACGGTGAACTGCGTTTGGCAAGCAACCGTGCGGTGAGCCGTCCCCTGCTTGAAAGTGGTTTCAATCGGACGGAACCGGACTCCAAGCCGGACCAGGGAGATGATGACTCGGCGGCCGGACGCATCCCACTTGGTCAAGCGGCCGGGACAATCACGATTACCTATTTCACGTCTGTTCTGGTGGATGCCGGCTATATCGATGAGTCAGGGACGTATCAGACGCTCACGCTTGAGCAGTTTGAGGCTTTGGACGCGCTGCCGAATGACGGACGGATCGCTGCGGTCAAAGTACCCGATCTAGGGACGTTCCATGCGATTTCGCAGGATAACCGGTCAGGGAACCGTACGATCACGGCGATGTCGACCGCGAGCGCGAGCGATTCCCTACGCGTTTTCGTGGGTGTGGAAGCCGTGTTGATCGTTGTGGCTGTTGGTGCGGCTGGATGGGCTGGAACCTTCTTCATTCGCCGTGCGCTACGTCCTCTTGATGCGGTTGCCGCAACAGCCACCCAGGTCTCGGAACTTCCTCTGGCGCAGGGTGAGGTTGCGGAGTTGGTTCGGGTTCCGCAGGACCTCACCGACGAGTCCACCGAGGTTGGTAAGGTCGGTGCGGCCTTGAACAGGATGCTCGGTCATGTCCAGGGTGCACTGGCCGCACGCCATGAGTCGGAGACCCAGGTGCGCCAGTTTGTTGCGGACGCCTCCCATGAACTGCGCACGCCGCTCGCGTCCATCCGCGGATACGCCGAGTTGGTGCGTAGGTCCGGCGAGACGGTTCCCGAGGGAGCAGGTCAGGCGCTGGGTCGGATCGAGTCCGAATCGATTCGGATGTCTGGCCTGGTGGAGGATCTGCTGCTGCTCGCTCATTTGGATGCTGGCCGCGAACTGGCGCATGACACGGTCGATCTGTCGATGCTCTCGATCATGACGTTGTCCGATGCACATGCGGCAGGCCCGAACCACGTGTGGAACCTCGATATTCCGGAGGAGCCGTGCGAGGTCATCGGCGACGAGGCGCGCCTGCAACAGGTTCTCGTCAATCTGCTGGCAAACTCCCGTGTGCACACTCCCGAGGGGACGGAGGTGACACTTGCACTCACGCCACAGGACGACGGCGGCATGGTGATCAGTGTGTCGAACAACGGTCCGGAGATTCCGGCCGAACTGCGCAGTTCGCTGTTCCAGCGGTTCAGTCGTGGAGATACGTCTCGAAACCGCACCGGAGGATCGACCGGGCTCGGGTTGGCGATCGCTCAGGCGATCGTGACTGCGCACGGCGGCAGGATCACGGTGGAGTCCTCGCCCGAGCAGACGACCTTCTCGGTCGTGCTCCCTCCCGCCGGTTCTGTCCCGATCGCAAAGGGCCCCTAGAGCAGCACCATATTGTGGATTGACGACGAGTGGGCTACGTTCCAGCCCAGGCTCCGATCTCGATGGGGCGTTTTGGGTCCGGGTGCATCCACAAAAAGTGTGTACCCGGGCCCAAAACGCCCCAACGGCTATAGGAACGAAGTTACTGTTAAGCAGCGAACGGCAAGAAGCAACTGCTGAGCGACGGTATAGGGGAATCACCTCGGAGGAAGCGATGCCCGCGGAGGGTGAGTTGACGCTGGAGGACGAGGGCTCGTCGTCAATAAGACCAACCATAAAAACCTTTGGGCCACCCACTGGAGAAGCGGGTGGCCCAAAGACCATGAACGCTGGAGAACGACTTTACGTAAGTCGCTCACGCACCTTGGGTCGCACAAACTTGGCCGGTGTGTTCGGTCCCTCCCAGACCTGCAGGATGCCCCAGCCAACCGCTGCGACAGGCACGGACAAGACCGCACCGAGGATACCGCCGATGATCGTGCCTGCGGTCAACGCGAGCAGAATGACGAGCGGGTGCAGTGACAACGAGGTACCCATGATCTTCGGCTGCAGGAGGTTACCCTCAAGCTGGTTCACACCAATGACGATGATGACCACGATGACAGCAGCCCACAGGCCGTTGGCGACCAGAGCGACAAGAGCCGCGAGGATTCCTGCGACCGTCGCACCGACGAGCGGGATGAAGGACAGGACAAAGACCAGGACGGCGAGCGGGAGCGCAAGCGGAACCCCGATGATCGCCAGACCAACGCCAATACCGATCGCGTCGACGGCCGCGACCATCGCAGTGCCGCGAACATACTGCCCAAGGGTCTTGACGGTACGGGCGCCCACGCGGCGACCACGTGCGTATTGTTCGCCCTCGAACGGACGAAGTACGAACTCCCAGATCTTGGGTCCATCCTTCATGAAGAAGAACAGCACCACCACGAGCAGCACGAATCCGGTCACGAACGAGGCGGTAGCCGAGACTCCCGCGATCGCGGAGGAACCGAACTTGCTCGACATCAGGAATCCGCGTACCGATTCCTGAACGGAGTTGAACTGTTCCTCGGTGATCTCGAACGGCAGGTTCTCAATCAGGCCCTGCAACTCGAAGAATCCCTCGCGAGCAGAGTCGGCGAGATCCTGCCACTGGTGTCGGACGGCATTCACGATCATCGTGACCACGCCACCGAGCACCACGACCGCCCCGAGCAGCGTCAGTATTGTCGCCCAGATGGGTTTCATGCCAAAACCCTCGAGTTTGTCGAGCAGGGGGCGCAACGCCGAGGCGAAGATCAGCGCAAGCAGGATCGGGATGATGAGAGTGCTCAGGTAACTCATCCCGAAGACAACGACAGACACGAAAATCAGAACCGCGAGCGCCTGAATGGAGCGAGTCGCGGCACGGCCCATCCCGTCCCTCCACAGTGAGGGCTCGACATCAACCGGGTCCGCCGTCGTGGTGGCGGTGTTGACGGTGATTGCGCCCTTACGCGCGAACATGAACCCGACAGGCATATTGCCCACGGTGGGCGTTTCCTTCTTCGAGTCGTCCTGACGTGGGGTGTGTGATCCCATTGACTGCTCCTTCTCGCACGGCTCTTGCGATTCTACTTCACAGGTACGAGCAGGCCGTCGGTGACAAGGCCGCGGACATCGGGTAATACTTCGGCACGCAGGTCGATTTCATCCACCTCGAACAGGGTCGCGATGGCTCCGGTGATCTGGCCGATGGTGAGTTCGCCGTCGCAGGCACCCACAAGTCCAGCCAAAACGGTCGTGGCCTGGACGGCACGCCCGTATCCTCCGCCCTGTCGGATGATGATGACGTTCGGGTCTTGACTGCCGGGGACGTAATAGCGTTCCTCGGTGATGTCTTCGGCATGGGTCAGGTACTGTGCGCACAGTTCGTCATCGGACAGGGCGGTGTGCCAGTCGTGGGCTGCTATGCTGCGTGCGACGACCGGTCCGAGCGGTTGCTGGACAGTTCCGGTGATCTCCTCGAGGCGGCGCAAGGTACGCTCCCCTGACGCCGGTTTCCGCAGCCAGATCATGCCGAACCCGATCCCTTGAACGTTGCGCGAGGCGAAATCGTCAAGCCATGCGGAATAGGTTGCGGCGTAGGCCTCTGGGTCGCGGTCTTGAGTGGTGCCGCCGTCACGAATCCAGGTCTCGGCGTATTGAGCGGGGTCGAGCAGTTCGCGTTGAACGATCCAGGCATCGAGCGGGCCGTGTGCTGCTTCGGCTTCGTCGAGCCACTGGATGACCCGCTCGGTCCAGTCCGCCTCACCCCGGATCTCCCAGTTTCCGAGCAGGTGCGCCACACCGCCGGGAGCAAGAACGGAGCCGATCTGCACGATCAGATCGTGCACCAGGTCATCGCCCGAACGCCCGCCGTCGCGGTATTCGTACTGTGGCAGGGTGGAGTCGTTGCCCGTGCGCGGCGTGATCACGAATGGCGGGTTGGACACCACGAGGTCGAAGCGCTCGTCCGCAACCGGTTCAAGCATCGATCCAAGTCGCAGATCGCATGACACCTCATTGAGCGCCGCGTTGAAGCGGGCGTAGTCGAGCGCGCGCCTGGAAATATCGGTTGCGACAATCGTGTCCGCGTGGGTTGATGCATGCAGCGCTTGGATGCCGCACCCGGTACCCAGATCGAGCACCCGTCCGACTTTGGTGCGACTGGTGAACTGCGCGAGCGTCAACGATGCGCCACCGGCCCCGAGCACGTGGTCCGCTGCGAGCGCACCGCCCGTGGCAACCTCACCAAGATCGGACGCAAGCCACCAGTCGGTCTGGCCCGACTCGTCGGAAAATGCGTGTGGACGGATTTCCGTGAGTGCACGGATTCCGGGTCCTTCCTGCGTCACGAGGTTCATGGCGTATGCCCCGGCAAGCCCGAGCGTGGGGAAGGCTGCCGTGATCTCTGCCTCCGTGAGCGTGTGCCCGAGCATGAACAGCCGCATCAGGTAGGCCGCAGGATCGGTTGAGTCAGCGAGCGCTCGGGTGGCGGGGACGGCCTGCTCCCGGTGCAGGGCGTCGTTTGCGAGGTCACCGAGGAGTTCGGTGGTGCGATCGATCGTGTAGTTCGCACGTTTGAGATCGGCGCGCAGGGCTGTCAGTTGATCGGTGACGGTGGGCGTTGGGTGCTCGGTCATGGCTCCATTGTTTCAAATGGGAGTGGACAGGCCGAAAATACCCTTCCGGATGTGGGCAGGGTTTGGTTGTGCATAGTTCGGTCGTGCACTGTCGGTGGGGCTAAAAGCGTCCAGGTGCGCGCACAAAATAAGTGAACTCAGGCCAAAAACTCCCCACCGAGTTGGGTGGGGTCGAGCGGCGACATCTCGGTTCGCCGTAGGCTGGTTCCGTGACCTCATCACTGCGCATCGTGTCGTATAACTTCAAGGCCCTGCAGATGGATGCCGCCGCTCTGGGTGCGGTGTTGCGTGCCGAACAGGCCGATGTCGTGGCCGTTCAGGAACCGCCACGGTTCTGGGGCGCGCGCCGTCGGTTGCGTGAGTTCGCCCACGCCTGTGGCCTTGAGGTCGTGGTGTACGGCAACTATCCGTTCGGCGGAGCCACCACCGCGCTGCTCGCCGCCCCGGAGGTGGCAGCGCGGGTGATCGACCGCGGCTCGCAGATCCTACCCTTCGACCCGTGGCTGTGGCCCTCGCTGTGGCGCGAACATCGCATATGGCCGTCGCGGCGCGGATATGCCTACCTCACAACCACGGATGTCACGGTCATCTCCATTCATCTCGGACTCAATCCCGAAGAGCGGAAGGTGCACCGCAACATCATCTTGAACCGCATCCATGCCCTCGGTGCGCGTCGCTGCGTCGTCGCCGGCGACCTCAATGAGCAACCGGATGGGCCAAGTTGGCTGGCGTTCGGGCGCCGGTTACGGGACGCCGTCCGCCTGATGTCCGACGAGTCGGACAGTTCCTTCCACACCTTCCCGTCCCAGCGGGCCCGGCTGCGGATCGACGGCGTTTTCGTGGGCACCGACTTTGCGGTCGAGGAGGTCCACCTTCCCGATGGCCCCGATGTGCAGGCTGCGAGCGATCATCTGCCCACGGTGGTACGGGTACGACTCCCCTCGTGAGAAATGACTGGGTGGGTCATACGAGTGGGAGTATGTCGTTCGCACCGTGCGAGGCCTTCGAACGGTACTCCTCGAGCGCCCGCCCGTACTCGGGATTGGTTCCCTCCGTGCGCACTCGTTGGACGACGTAATCGGTCACGCCCAGAGCGTAGACCTGTTCCCGGATTTCCAAGATGTCGTCTTCGTCGAGGACCAACGGGTCGAGGGTCGTGCGTACCTGCACCTCGATTCCCGCGGACACGAGGGTGCGTAGCGATTCCAGTGCCACGCTGCCGTCGCCTGGGACACCGGTAACCGCCGCATACTTGTCCGGGGTCGCCTTGACATCGAATCCAACCCAATCCAGGTATGGCAGCAGTTTTTCGATCCGACGTGGATAAGCTCCTCCCGTATGCAGTCCAACCTGGAAGCCCAGTTCCCTGACCTGCCGTGCAGCCTCAACGACCCCCAGTTGGCGGGTCGGCTCGCCACCCGAGAACACCACACCGTCGAGCAGCCCGCGCCGCGACTCCAGAACCTCAAGGACTCGCTCCCAGGCCACAACGCCGGGTTTCGTTGGGCCGATGATGTCGAAGTTGTGACAGTACCCGCATCGCCAGGGACAGCCCTGCAAGAACACGACCGCCACGAGCTTTCCGGGCCAGTCGCAGGCCGAGAACGGCTCAAAGCCTGCAATATCGAGTCGTAGAGAATCCACCCCGGACATTGTCATTCCTTCAGTGCATAGGTGGAGTCTTGGGCAACCGACTCCACAAACATCTTGCGTTCTTGGTGTTCGCCCTTCTTACCGATGTTGAACGAGGAGACCGGACGGTGATAGCCCATCACGCGCGTCCACACCTCGCATACAGTCGGTTCAGCCTGGGGCCGTTCCAGCGCACACTTCCAGCAGGTCTCGTGCTCTCCTTCAAGGTAGCCGTGGTGTGGGCAGATCGAGAACGTGGGGGTGATCGTGATGTAGGGGAGGCGGAAGTTCTCAAGCGCTCGTTTGACCATGATCCTGCAGGCGTCGGCGGTTGAGATCTTCTCCTGCATGTACAGGTGCAACACGGTTCCACCCGTGTACTTGCCCTGAAGTTCCTCCTGCCGGGCAAGTGCCTCGAACGGATCGGCAGTGAATCCCACCGGCAGTTGAGAGGAGTTGGTGTAGTACGGGTTCTGGTCCGTTCCCGCCTGCAGGATGTCCGTGAATCGAGCTCGATCCTCCTTCGCGAACCTGTAGGTCGTACCCTCCGCTGGCGTGGCCTCGAGGTTGTAGAGGTGTCCTGTCTGTTCCTGGAACTCGACCATACGCTCGCGGACGTGGTCGAGCAGCCGCACCGCCATCGCGTGACCGCGCACGTCCGTGAGATCGTGTTCATCGTCGGTGAAGTTGCGGATCATCTCGTTGATGCCGTTGACTCCGATGGTGGAGAAGTGTGAGTTCAGGGTGCCCAGGTATCGGCGCGTGTAGGGGAACAGCCCTTCATCAAGGTAATGCTGAACCACCTCGCGTTTACGTTCGAGCGAATCCCTACCGAGTTCCATGAGGTGGTCGAGGTCGTTCAACAGGGCTTCCTCGTTGCCCTTATGACGGTATCCGAGCCGCGCACAGTTGATCGTGACCACCCCGATGGAACCGGTCTGCTCCGCTGATCCGAACAGGCCGTTGCCACGCTTCAGCAGTTCACGCAGATCCAATTGCAGTCGACAGCACATTGATCGGATCTGGCCGGGTTCGAGTTCCGAGTTGATGAAGTTCTGGAAGTAGGGCAGTCCATACTTGGCGGTCATCTCAAACAGGCGTTCGGCGTTCGGCGATTCCCACGGGAAATCCTCGGTGATGTTGTAGGTGGGAATGGGGAATGTGAACACTCTCCCGGATGCGTCGCCTGCCGTCATCACCTCGATGTAGGCGCGGTTGATCAGATCCATCTCCTGCTGGAGATCACCGTAGGTGTAATCCATGACCTGCTCCCCCACGAGCGGATGCTCATCACGCAGATCCACGGGGCAGGTCCAGTCGAAGGTCAGGTTGGTGAACGGTGTCTGCGTGCCCCACCGCGATGGAACGTTGAGGTTGTACACGAGTTCTTGGATGCACTGGTACACCTGCGAGTAGGTCAGGTTGTCGTTGCGCACGAATGGCGCCATGTAGGTGTCGAAGCTTGAGAACGCTTGAGCGCCTGCCCACTCGTTTTGCATTGTGCCGAGGAAGTTGACCACCTGCGCCACTGCCGAGGAGAGATGCCTCGGCGGGTTGGACTCTACTTTGCCTGGAACGCCGTTGAATCCCTGCTCCAGCAACATCTTGAGCGACCAGCCCGCACAGTATCCGCCGAACACGTCAAGGTCGTGGATGTGCAGGTCCCCATCCCGATGCGCCCGTCCAATCTCAGGTGAGTACACGTTCGACAGCCAATAGTTTGCCGTGACCTTTCCGGCTGTGTTCAGGATCAACCCGCCGAGCGAATAGCCTTGGTTGGCGTTTGCGTTCACGCGCCAGTCAGAGCGATCAAGGTACTCGTCCATAGCCTCGACAACGTTGACCAGCACCGGTTCCACTGTGCTTCCGGTGGACCGGTCCCGGTACGCTCCTCCCGTGTTGGCACTGACAGAGGTAGGCAGTGCAGTCATCACAAACCCCTTCGATCATCCGCCCCACCACACCATGAACCACTATATGTAGTAACCGTGGGCAAAAATGGCCACTATATATACCAATATTTCGACATTCTGACGGAAGTACAAGAGGGACGTTCGTCCTCGATCACCCACAATCTGACGGACGTTGGGCGCAATTTTCTTACTGTCAGAAAACATCGATACGGCACCCATAGAAAACACCTCACTGTGCGAGCGCTCTGAAATAGCTTCTTTCTGACAGCGGCTTGAGTGTCAGGTGACGGCTTCACACACAGCACACACCAAGTAGCGCAAATCTTCACCCGCACATTGACCAGCCCGAATGAACTCCCCATGATGAATTCTTCCGCTTGCGGTTGCTAAGCCGATGAGGCCTTCGTAACGTCGAGGTAAGGGGGAAATATGCGACACGAAGGGTTTGAAGCCCGCTCAGCCCGAATGTCGCTCACTTTCGCCTATCGCAACCGGTTCGCCCCGCTCGTGGACCATCAGGGCTCTAGGCATCGATTCAGAGGCCCATGACCTGCGATCCAGGTGTGCTGTCCCGGCGCCGCACACAAACATCAACAACTTGAGATCTTTTGTTTCACGGTCTTGGAGTCCGACCTTGGCGGGGGTGCGGGCCCACATAGACGCAGGCCGTGAGACACGCGAGGACTTGCGAATCGTCTGACTCCCAGATTCCACCTCGCGTCCCTTGGAGGGGCCGACTACGCGCAGTCGGCCCCTCCCCTTATCCCATCAGTTGCCCTGCACGCACTCGCACACGGATCGCCGACGAGCCCTCAGTTTGGCACCCTACCCTACGCTCCAGCCGTACTGGGTCGCGCTTCGCTGACGAGACAACACAGGGGCGGGGCATGGTTGAAACCCACCATGCCCCGCCCCCCAGTGCCGCGTATTCACGCCACAAACGCTAGAAGGCTGGCGCTCCAGCCGCAGCGATCATAAAGCCCGGGGCATTGAACCCGCGCTCCTCGAACTCCTGTGCGACCGCGCCCGCGATACGCTCCGCATCCGACAGCGCGACGAGTGAGATCGCAGAGCCGCCAAAGCCACCACCGATCATGCGACCGCCAAGCGCACCAGCCTCGTTGGCAGCGTCAACCGCAACGTCAAGTTCCACGCAGGAGACCTCGTAGTCATCGCGCAGCGAGACGTGTGCCTCGGTCAGAACGGGGCCGATCTCAACCGTCTTGCCCTCGGCTAGAAGACGCTCCACAATGTGCACGCGCTCGATGTCGCCGAGCACATGCTTGACCCGCCTACGTACAACGTCGAGTTCCTGCCCTTGAAGTCGCTCTTGGGCCAACTCCAAACGCGCAGACACATCATCGAACGAGTCGCCCGCATCCGCGATCTCACGGAGCACACTGACCCCGAGCGCGCCAGCTGCAGCCTCACAGGTCGCACGACGTTGGGCATACTGTCCGTCAACGAGTTGGTGTGGTGCTCGGGTGTCGATGATCAACAGGGCCAGGCCGCTCGACTCAAGATCGAACGGAACGTGCTTGGTGGACTGGTCGAGGCAGTCGAGCAACAGGAGATACCCTTCACGCGAGCGCAGTGACGCGGATTGGTCCATGCCTCCGGTATTCGCACCCGCCATCTCACGCTCCGCACGAATGCAGGCTTCCACCAGGGTGATGCGCCCAGCGTCATTCGGGGCATTCCTGGTGCCAGCAAGGCCAAGGCCATAGACCTCATCGAGCGCCACTGCAACCGACGCCTCAAGCGCCGCCGAGGAGGAAAGACCCGCGCCATAGGGGACGCACGAGGTGACGGCGGCATCAAAGCCGCCAACCCTGTGGCCCGCTTCGCGCAGCGCCCACGCAACACCGGTCACGTAGGCGGCCCAACCGTCAACGGAACCAGCCCGCAGATCATCGACGTGGCCCTCCCATACCGTTGACTCCTGACCCGAGACCAGCCGGATCACCCCATCCGTGCGTGGGGTCAGCGCAAGATAGGTGCGGTGCAGTAGCGCAAAGGGAAACACGAGGCCACCGTTGTAGTCAGTGTGTTCGCCGATAAGGTTGGCACGCCCCGGTGCCGACCAGATGCCAGCCGGCTGTGAGCCATATGCCTCGGTGAACACCTTGGTCGCCCGCTGCGAGCCTTCTTCGACGCTCCACGCATCGAGCCATTCGATTGCAGTCACTGGGCTACCTCATTGAGTCGATCTGCGATTTTCTCCGGGGTCGTGTCCGAGATCCACGCCCCCATTCCCGATTCAGAACCGGCCAGGTACTTGAGCTTGCCGGGAGAACGAAGGAAAGAGAACAGTTGAAGATGCAGGCGCAGATCCTCCCGGCCTTCTCCAACCGGAGCCTGGTGCCATGCAGCGATGTAGGGGGTCTTGGTCAACTCGCCATTTTCCTGCGGCGGGAAGAAGCGTTCCACCCGATTCAGTATCTCCAGGTAGGCGGTGGCAAGATCTGCACGTTCGTCCTCGTTCAACGCAACAAGATCCGGCACATCACGGCGCGGTGCAAGATGGATCTCAACCGGCCAACGCGCAGCCATGGGGACATATCCGACCCAGTGCTCAGACTCGAACACGATGCGGCGCCCTGAGCGCAGTTCAGCATCGAGAACATCGCGCAGCAGGTTACGCCCCGTCGCCTCACGGTGCTTACGCGCCTGAACCAGCATCTGGGCGGTACGCGGGGTCAGATACGGGTAGGCGTAGATCTGACCATGCGGATGGTGCAGCGTCACCCCGATCTCCTGACCACGGTTCTCAAAGCAAAAGACCTGTTCGATCCCATCGAGTGCGGACAGTTCCTCGGTGCGATCGGCCCACGCCTCAATGATGGTGCGCATACGCTGAGGTGAGACCTCGCGCAGCGACTTCTGGTCGTCTGGCGAGAAGCAGATGACCTCACAGCGACCAGCAGCCGGACGAACTCGCCAAAAGTCGACATCCTCGAACGTCGTCTCGATGTCATCCACGCCGGGCACGCGCATGAGTGATGGGAAACGGTTCTCGAACACGACAACGTCATAGTCCTCATCCGGGATCTCACCGTCCGAATAGGCAGCACCCGGCTTTGCCGGCGCAAGCGGGTTTGCATCCGCTGGCGGCAGGAAGGTGCGGTTCATGCGGTGCGCAGCATGAGGAATCCACTCACCGGTAAGCACATCAAGACGCATCGTCGGGCCGGTGACCGGGTGCTCGACGCCGTTTTCATCCAGCACCGGCGCATACCGATCGCTCAACGGGCGTGGATCATCGAGTCGGCGGGTTCTCTCCCCCGAGACATACTGGGCATTGTCGTCAAAATAAAACAGGTCACGTCCATCAGCGAGCGTCGCTCGGGTCTTGCGGACCGCATCACTCAAGATACTCAAACTGCCACCTCTTCACTCTTTCTCGCGGCGGAGCACCGCCGCCTGACCGGTCTGTCGTGGGAAGGCTGGCTCCCTGCATCGACCAGCCGTATCGTCGAAAATCTGGGGTATAGCACGCACTAGGCGCTCAGATGTCTGCCGCGTAAGGCACTGCGCTGAACCTGAGCAGGCATCGAGCCGTTGCCCCTCACTGCACCACTCAGATTGGAGCACATGCGGTCAGAAGCAACAACCTATTTATTTTTACGATGAAAATTAGTCTGCTGTCAACTGTGCCGGAACACGACTCGGAGCAGCGAGTGTGGTCCCGCGCCCCGATTTTATTGACAGATGGAATAAACTGACCGAGATATGAGCATCTCAGAGCACCCCATGCCGCTAACGGGCCACGCACGCGCTATCGTGAAGTCGCTCCTGCTGAATGGACCACAAAGCCGCAGCGACCTCGCTGCCACCCTTGAGTTGTCTCCGGGCAGCCTTACCCGGCTCTCCCGTCCGCTCATCGACACGGGCTACATCATTGAACACCCAACCCTCGACCAGCCCACTGGGATCGGACGCCCCAGCGTTCCATTGAACTTCAACCACGATCGGTTCCGATTCATCGGTGTCAAACTCACGAAAACGCACGCCTACGCTGCTCTCACCCTCGCCGACAGTCGTATCGAGCACCTCATCACCCGTACGTTGGACATCCCCACGGTGGACAACGCAGTAGCGACTATCACGGAACTCGTTGAAGAACTCACCGCGAAATCCCCCGTGCCGATACACGCCTTGGGGGTGGCACTCGGGGCCCACGTGGCGAATTACCGAACCATCACCCACGCTGATCACCTCGGCTGGGACGAGGTACCTCTGTCCGAACTCCTCGAACAGTCCACCGGACTGCCCACCTACGTAGAAAACGACATCGTCGCCCACACCGAGTCAACCCATTGGTTTGGCGAGGGCAGAGAAACCGATGACTTCGCACTCTTCACTCTCGGAGCTGGAATCGGCTATGGACTAGTGACGCACGGGCAAGCCGTCACAAGTCCCGAGGCAGGGTACTCGCTCCTCTCCCACTTCCCACTACGCACCGAAGGGCTATCGTCCCGGATGGAGCACCTGGCCACCCTCACAGGAGTACCCAACACAAAACTACTGCGCGTTGAGTGCGGCCACGAGGCCTGCGCCACTGCAATGCTCACTCTGGGAGCGCTCGAACAGCGTGCAAGCAAACTCCTGGGCCGGACAGTCACATTCTCACAGTTGATCGGACTAGCCCAAGCCGGCGATCCCGTGGCTTCCGCCATCGCGGACGCCTCAGGTTACGCACTGGGCACCCTTCTTGCAGCCATAACCAACCTGACAATGCCTACACGAATCGTGCTGGGCGGAGAAGCCGTCCTGCTCGCCGAGGTAGCCGCAACGTCGATGCACGACGGTCTACACGACAACCGTGATCCGCGCTCCACAGATCCTGAACTACGCCTACAGAACCCAGACCTCGCCCTATGGACACAAGGAGCAGCAGTGGTGGCAGTACATACAAGCCTGGTGGGACGTACGTAGCCAACGAGAAGCACACCAGGAAACAAATAAAGACTTCCCACCATCGGGAAGCCTTTATTTATGAAATTTAAGTGCGGCCACGCCCTACTCTCCCACACCCTCCCGAGTGCAGTACCATCGGCGCTGGCGAGCTTAGCTACCGGGTTCGGAATGGGACCGGGCGTTTCCTCGTCGCTATGATGACCGCTCCTTTATTTAACTACAGGTCAACCAGCAAACACCAATCGAGCAACCGTAACCTGTATCACTCAACAAAAAATGCCCTCGACATGCGTCGAGGGCATTTCGCTTGGCCGATGGCATACGCCTCAGTCCAAGATGAGTTCAAAGCATCGCGACAGTGGGTCGTTTTTCCACTCGCCGTAGTTATCGATGAGGACATAGCCCAGCGACGAATACAGATGCATCGATTCAGGCTGCAACGTGCCGGTCTCAAGAACAACCCGAAGACCGCGCCGATCATCACGCTGCGAATAACGACGAGCCTGACGCTCAACTTCATGCATCAGGAGTTTCGCGTACCCGTTACCGCGGTACTGCGGCTTTATGTAGACCCTGCGCACCTCTAGGACAGGAGTGGAGAATTCCTCCATGTGTCCGGTCTGATCAATCAACGCGGCACAACCAACGTCTACTCGACGTTCACCGTCCAAGATCGAGAGGATGATCATCGCCACTGCGCGATCCCCATCTGGATCCGGCCCGATTGAGTCGACCCCATAGCGTTGACAAAGCTCCGTAGCCGCCGCTGTGCGCAGTTCCACGGCTGCAGGTGCCATCCACTGGGCCAAACGCAGGTTGGCTCCGGCTACCGCAGTTCCATTAACAGTCAATACTTCAGTCACGCTAATATGTACATTCCTATGAGACGGTTGTGTACTCTATTGCCTAACCTAACCTAGTTTTTCCACGTAAAAGCGCATCTGTGACTGACTGAACATGTGACCTCACACCTCACACCTCCTCGACCAAGAGAGCTGGCGGGTCAGTCGACATAAACAATGGTCACAGCCATGTAGGCACGCTAAACCCGCGGCATTTGACGATGGGTCATAGATCATAGGTCCACTTTTTGAAATGACCTCGAACCATATCTTCAGATCTTCAACGTTGAAATAATCCACATCCTGAACGAGATGCCGATGGCATTTAACCCTACTTAAATAGGCAGGACAACACTGGGGACGTGTTGATGAGGTGTTTATACCCACGTGGCCAGTGGACGCTGTCTGGGTGGTATCGAAGATACCCATAACCCCGCTCTCCGCACCCCCACAAAAGAAGAAGAGAGGCTTCAACCATCCTGTAACCCCCACACCACGGGGTGGGGTTGTTGGTCTGAAAACCGGCTAGTGGACGCGAACACACACTCACACACAACCCC
>NZ_JBHUOP010000007.1:0-109296 GCF_042683685.1 Populibacterium corticicola
ATGCCAACAACTTACAATCAACAATGTTTCCTCTTCGATCCTCATGACCCTGAAACGGGGTTGTGTGTGAGTGTGTGTTCGCGTCCACTAGCCGGTTCCCAGACCAACAACCCCACCCCGTGGTGTGGGGGGTTCACGGGGGTTGAAGCCTCTTCTTCTTTTGTGGGGGTGGGGGCCGTCTTCTTCCCCTCTTTTTTCGTGTGAGGCTCTGTGGGCTTTTTTGTGTCCCGCATGCCAGGATGCCACCTGTGTGGGGTGTCGCCCTCGTGGGGGCTCTGGGGGTATGACCAGCATGGTGGGGAACCCCGGCTGTTTGGTGGGGCTTGAGGGCTTTTTCTTTCCCGTGATCGTGTGGCCGCTACTTCCCTTTTCTTCCTTTATCCCGCGGGTACGGTGTAACCGGTGTGGGCTCGTAGGTGGACCTACCTTGGCCCTGACCGATGACATGTGTCTGTGTTTGGGCTGATGGGTGCTCTTGTGAACGGTATTAGCCAGACTGCTTAACGCGTTTTGAGAAAGTACTGTTCTGTCTTCGCTGAGGTCACCAAGAGTTATAGCTAACGGTGTTCACCGAAAGCCTCAATCGGTTACATGGACTATGCCTCGGGCACCGCGTTCCGCGTCAGCCATGATGTGGGTGACGAAGGTGTAGTTTCCGGCTTCAGGGAATGTGAGTTCAACGAACCCTCCTTGAGCAGGTTGCATTGCCAATGCCTGAGAACCTCCATCGCGTCCACTGGCCGGAGACTTCGCCGATCCAAGTAGGTAGGCTCCCTCAAACCACACGCGGTCGAATTGACCGCCAACGATATGGAACGACGACGCCCGTGACGGTCCAACGTCGAGAGTCCAGATGCGTACGCGTTCACCAACCGTGGCAGACAGTGGCTGCGCAACATACTGATTCGCGTATCCGTTGAACGCCACAATATCGAGGTTGGAATCACCACCAAGCGCCTTGTCGACATCGACCGGGCCACCCTGCGAGCCGAGATAGAGCTCAGACTGCACGAGTAGGTACGACTTATCAACTACAGGCAGATCGTCTGGCTCAATAACGACGGCACCGGCCATTCCATTGGCAATGTGTGCCGTCATGGGCATGGTTCCACAGTGATACATCCAGATGCCAGCTCGCTCGGCTGTGAACGTATACACCAGGGACTCTCCTGGCGGAATCGTGCGCATTGGCTCGTCGGGAGCGAGGTTGGAGGCGTGGAAGTCTATCGAGTGACCCATTGTCCCGTTGTTGACGAGAGTGATCTCAAATGTATCGCCCACCCGTCCATGCAATGCCGGGCCGGGGAACTGTCCGTTGAATGTCCACAGTTCCTGAGTGACGCCGGGTGCCACTTCCATGACCTGCTCGGTGATTTCAAACGTCAACTTCCTTGTGACAGGTTCGCCCGTTGCGGGTGGTAGTTTAGGCAGGACGGCGTCGCGGGCAGTGAAGTCGGCATGTGGTTCGGCCATGAAGTCGAGAAGATCAGCGGCGTTGCCCCTCTGCGCGGTGTCGGTATTGTGGCTACCTGAGTGGCCATTATGTCCGTTATCCTCGGAGGTCGTGCCTTGCGACGAGTCTCCACCATCGATGGCTGCGTTCACGTCGGCTGGGTCGCTGGTTTGTGAGGTTGCACCCTCGACCAGGACCTTGAACGTCATGCCCATCTGCTTATGCCCCAGGATCGAGCACCATCCATCTAGGCTCTCGTTGACGACGCCAAGATCAACCTCTGCGCTATCGTTGGGCGCGATCCGCCCGGAGGTGCGTCCATCGGTGAAGACGAGATCGTGGACATCAGCCGTATCGGTGTTATGGACCTCAATGATGAGGCGAGTGCCGGAGGGGACGGTGACGGTGTCGGGGAAGAACTTCATGTCCCGCGCCTCAACCTGGATGGTCTGCTGTGGAGCATCAACTAGGGCACCAGAATCAGCCGAAGCGGAACTGTTTCCTCCACCCAATGCGGTGACCCCAATGGAGGAAGGGCTGACTGCTACGCCAACACCCACAATGAGCGCAACCACTACAACGGCTGCGGCTGCCTGACCTGCCCGAGACCCTGCCGGTCGGTCTCCGTACGGATCACGTCCCTTAACCTCACCCCGACTGTCTACGGCATTAGAGGGAGCCGAGGCCTGCGCCGGGGACGATCCAGAGGTGAGGGACTGTGTGGGGGAGGTGCTCGTCGCCAATGAGGACGGCGCAGAAGTAGGCCGTACCAGGGATGCTGCGGATGCGGGCCGCTTGGCAGCACGCATCGCACGGAACATCAATATCAAGAAGCTCGCGGTCGCACCCAGATAGAGCATTGTGGCCAAGACCAATACGACCGAGGGTACTGGGAGTAGCGACACCACGAGCGCGAGGTTGGCTGCAACGACCCGGAAAACCGCGCCACGATCTATCTCAATGTTCGCGGCCCGCGAGGAGGCGGGACCCGAACTGACCAAAACTGGGATCAGATACGACAGGGAACCGATGAGTACCTGCACAACGAAACCAGCAGCGAAGAACGGCGCAATCGTGGTGAAGGTCGAATGCGCAAGATCCCAGTCGTTTCCGGACAAACCGCCGCGAATGAATCCGATGAGCAGGTAGGCAACGCAGATGACGAACCAGAGATAACTTGCGGCCACGGACAACGTGCACATGGCAACCGGCGGGCGCTGGGCTGCGGTCTGCGCAAACACCACACCGAGCAGAAGCAATCCGATGAGATACGCACCCAGACCCACGCACGCGATCCACAGATGTCCTGACAGGGAACCTGCCGCGGCAAGCAGCAGGCCGCCGATGAACACCCACGTCAGACGACGAGTCATAGAGGATGCCCTTGGATGGATTTTGGTGCGCAGCATGGTCGGCCACAGCGTGACCAGAGTTCCCAGGACCGTCAGGCCAATCCAGCCGAGCACGTTGAGAACCGCATGGCTAGCCTTCATCTGCCCGTGCACGGGATCAGCGAATCCACGCGCAAGCAACACACCAACTGTCACGCCGAGCGGAAGCATGGCTGAGGCTGCAACGTAGTACCAGATTGTCACAGCGAACCGGACACCCATCGCGCGACGGAAGCGCAGCAATAGGGAAACCATGTGCCAGATCACCGCGGCCGTGATGGCAGCGGCCCCAAGGATCGTGAGCAGCCACACGGTACTGAGCACCCCGGCAACGACAACCACGGCGCCGGCATTGAACAGGATCAACCGAATGTTTTGCCGACCCCTATCCGCCTCGGTTGCGGGGGTGTGCAGCAGGGCGTAGGAGAAGTGCTGCGACCATACGAGGATAGCGTGGCTCGCGGCACCGAGCAGGATCAGATGGATCAGTAGCCAACGTGGTTCGGGGAGCCAGCGGTGCCCAAGCGCCACGATGATTGCAGCGACGAACCACAGGACCGACGGCAGATCGCGCATGGGCCAGAACCGCTTGACCATCAGGGGGCGATGCGGTGATTCATGCGTCGAAATGGGGATGCGAGTGCCGAGGCTCATCAGGTGTCCTTTGGGGCAGGGGCCAGTGCAAGAAGGGTGGGCGAGGAGGAGGGTGAAACTTCTGTCGCACCGGTTGGGACGGCTGGATCGGCAGTCTCTGGGTTGGGCAGGTTAACCGTAGGCGACTTGACCGCAGGTGGCGTTTTTGTGGGAGAAGGGGCTGTTCGTGGTGGGCCAAGAATCGATGAGACCACCGCGGTGCCGAAGAACAGCAGCAACGCTATGACGTTGACGAGCCCCCCGTATTCGACCGCTTCGAGTACGCCCAGCGCATCGCCGATCCAGAGTCGCACCAGCAGTGAAGCGTGGAGTAGAAGCGCGGGAACCCACATGAATGAGCGATATGGCAGTGGTCTGCGGAGCACGGCAGGCAGGATGGTTGAGGCATGCGCCATGATCATGGACATGGTGAAGCCAATGAACACGGCATGGATGACCGCGTCGTATCGGACACCCTCAAACGCTGGTCCCAGTAACCATACGGCCCCGGCGACACCGAGCCAGAAGTAACCCGCGAGCATGCAGGCAGCCATGAACCTGCGCAGCCCATCGGTGCGAATGAGTTTCATGGCAACGTCTCGCGAACCAAGCCAGATGGTCAGTCCCAAGATCTCAGCCCCGAGTAGGGGATAGCCGACGGTAGGCCAGAGGAGTGCGCCCAAGAGCGTTAGAACGATCGCACAACTCAGCACCAGCAGCACAGTTCCGTCATGACGAGCCAGTGTTAGACGTGCGAGTTCCAGGCGTTCGCCGCAGATGGTCAGGATCAGGAACACTGCGAGCCAGGACACCACAACCCGAATGGGCACACCCGAGATGAGTAGCAGCGTCGCAATCGCCGCGACCGCAGCGCCGAGCGTTTGAATGAGGACGGCCTCGTCGCGGTTGCGCCGCCACAACACGGCGTAGTTCACGCACATTCCAGTGATCCCCACCAGCGAACACATGAACGCAATGGTCAGGGGAACCGGACTGAGTAGGAGTAGCCCGCCCAGTCCCATCGTCACGGGTGAGAGGTATCCCCACCACTTGCTGAGCGCGACCGCCCGTTCGAGGGAAATCAATGTCCCCACGAATCCGAGCGTCATGAGGTAGCCGTGGACATCTGCGAGACGGGAGAACGTCAAAGGTGCGGGGAACCCGAGCAGAAGCAGGGCGGCATCCAACCCAGCGAGTAGAGCCAGACCCGCAGGGAGAAGGAGAACGCCGCGTAGCGGTGGTAGACGGCGGGCTTGGGCGGTGGTCATGACCGGCCACCGGTCTTTGAAGCGTGGCCAACTGCCAGGCGCAGCGTGCACACTCCGGGTGCGGTGAATGGGGTGAGCGACTGTGCCGTTGCGTCGACATTGCCCTCGGCCAGCGCTCCAGCCACCAGGCCAAGGTGCACGTTACAGACGACATCTGGATGTTTTGTGGCCGCGTCCAGCAGAGGGCAGCGGTGCAGTTTGATGGTTGACTCGTCAATCACTCGCGGTGCAAAACCGAAATCCTCGAGGAAACCCGCGACGTGCTCTGCGGCAGAACTGGCAGGGTCGTGCTCGCGGATTTTTCCATTGGCGACGAGTTCCTGACCCCAGTCCTCGCCCGCGGCTCGTGCTGCGGAGACCGGGTCCGTGGCGGTCGTGGAGATGGTGTTCGCAAGCGCGGATGCAAGCCCTGCATACTCCACGGTCGATGCCGGTTGGTGTGCAGGTTCGAGTGCGAACCACAGCCATGAAGGGCGTCCCCTCCCCTCTGAGTAGGCCTGTTCCCGGGAGACGAATCCGTCCGTGAGGAGTGCGTCGAGGTGGCCGCGGACGGTGTTCTCGTGCAGTTTCACCCGAGCCACAAGGCCGGGTAGGCTCAGGGGTTCCGCTGTGGATTCGAGCGTTTCCAAGACGAGCAGGCGCGACGGAGAGAGCGCTCGCCCTCGCTTGGTCCTTCGCGTGCTCGCAGTCATCGACAACCCTCGATTATTTTCCACGGAGTTAACTGTAATAAATTAAAAGCATCAAGGGACAGGACTTAGGTGTGAGATTGCATGCCAGTCCATCCGAGATCCTGATTTCTCGAACAATTCAAGGAGTAGACATGCCAGAGGACATCGAAATCACGGAGAAGCCCACAGGCGGATGTGCGTGTGGTGAGCACGATGCCGTTGCGTTCCCAGAACTCAACGTGCAACTCATCCCGCATGAGATCCGGCACGCAACCATCTTTGGAGCGCTGGCCGGTGTGAAGCCGGGACGGGGCTTGATTATCCAGGCAACCCACGATCCGAAGCCATTGCTCGCACAACTTGAACAGCGCGAACCGGGTGTTTTCGCGGTGGAGTACATTGAGCGCGGGCCAGAGATCTGGAAGATCCAGTTCGTTCGCAACTAGTCACAGGCCGGACTTTTGCCGGACGGTCCTGCGTCCTACGATTTGAGGGTACTACTGAGACAAAAACGGTTGTGCCTATGCATGAATGATGCATAGGCACAACCGTTTTTGTCTTATGTAATGGACGTGCGGGAGGTGCCAGGGGGCGGCAGGATCGTCGGCAATAAACCAACTAGGCGGTTAACGCTGCCACGATATCGTCGAGAATGTCGAGCGGGTCCTCCAGCCCAACGGACAACCGCACGGTGGTCTCCGCCATGCCCACCGCTGCGCGCCCCTCGATCCCGAGTTTGCGATGCGTGGTCGTGGCAGGGTGCGTGATCAGCGACTTCGCATCACCGAGGTTGTTCGAGATGTCCACGAGCTCGAGCGCATCAAGGAACCGGAAGGTCCGCTTCTTCTGTTCCTCGTGCGAGGCTCCTTCCGGGGCCACCAGATCGAAGGTGACCACCGTGCCACCACCCGTCTGCTGTGCCCTCGCCAACTCATACTGAGGATGTGAGGGCAGGAACGGGTAGCGAACGTTCGTGATGCCGTCGATGTTCTCGAGCTCCTGCGCGATCTTCAGCGCGCTCTCTGTTTGCGCGGCTACGCGGATGGGAAGGGTTTCCAGCCCTTTGAGCAGCACCCAGGCGTTGAATGGGGACAGCGACGGCCCGGTGTTGCGGATCATCGTCTGCACTGGGCCCTCGATGTAGTCGCTCGGGCCAAGGATCGCCCCACCGAGTACGCGGCCCTGTCCGTCAATGTGCTTGGTCGCGGAATACACGACGATATCCGCACCCAGCTCGAGCGGCTTTTGCATGATCGGTGTTGCGAACACGTTGTCCACGATCACGAGTGCCCCGGCATTGTGTCCGAGTTCGCTGACCGCACGGACATCGATGATGTCCTGCATGGGGTTGGACGGGGTCTCGAAGAACACGATATCCGCCGGGGTCGAGAGCGCGGCCTCCCACTGCTCGATGACGTGGCCGTCGACGTAATCCGTTTGCACACCCCAGCGGGCGAAGATGTCATCGAAGATCACGAGCGACGAGCCGAACAGCGCTCGCGCGGCAACGATGCGCGAGCCCTGCTGGACAACCGCGGCAAGAGCGGTGAACACCGCGGACATTCCGGTGGCGGTGGCGTAACACGCTTCTGCGCCCTCAATGAGCCGTAGTCGTTCCTCGAACGTGTGGACCGTGGGGTTTCCGTAACGCGAGTAGATGAACCGGTCGATATCGCCATTGAATGCGGCCTCTGCCTCAGCCGCGCTGCCGTAGACGTAACCCTGCGTCAGATAGATCGGCTCGGAGGTTTCCTCGAACTCGGAGCGTGCCTGACCTCCGCGAACGCCGATCGTGCGAGGACGAAGTTCCCGGTTGTTTGGGTATCCCACTGCTACTCCCCGGCGGCGTAAGAGGTGGCGGGCAGGCCCCGAAGTCTCCAGCCGTTGATGGTGCGCTGGCCGTAAATGTCTGCATCGCCCTCGAAGCCTTCGAGGACGTTGTACGACTTGAGATATCCCTCTTCGGTCGCCGCCGTGGCGGCCCCGATTGAGCGGTTGCCTGAACGGCACAGGAAGATTACGGGAGTTTCGCTTCCGGGCTGGACGCCGATCTTGGCGAGCTGCGACAGGAAATGTACGTTTGGCCCGAATGCGGTGACCCACTCAATGAAGTGGACGTCTTTGCCCAGCGGGGTCAGGTCGGGTACGCCGATCTGCTGCCACTCCCCTTCGGTGCGGATGTCCACGAGGACTGCTTCGGGATTGGACTCGAGAATGTCCCAAGCCTCTTGTGGGGTCAGGTCGCCTGCGTATGTCATGATTTCCTCCATCGGTCATGGCGGTAGCACCCTCACCTGATGTTTCGCTCTTCCGGATGTTTCCGGCGTGGCGGTATGCCAGGGGGTTGCTGCGGCGTCATAGTGCCAAGTCACTCAGCCGCTCTGGATGGTCGTTACCTATGATATGTCACGGACCCCATGAATCTGAGACACGGTGGTCATTATGTGAGATGAATTCGTCGAGTGGTTGACACTCACCCCGCTCGACCAAGAACCTTATATGTAGGTCATGAGTTCCAGCATCAAGCCCCGGCTTGCTGGACGGCAACCCTCCACCTGCGGTGGGGTGCTCCGGGTGAAGACCGGGTTTCGCACCAACCGGTGACGAAACAAGCGCGGGATCCGTCGCACAGACACGCATCCCTTCACGTCGCCTTGCCGAATGCGCCCGCACAACGAGCGATCTCGGCGAGCGGGGTATTTCGTGTACCCCGGAGGTGGGCGGTGAGAGGTTGTGTGCGGCGAAGGGGTGGGTCCCCAACACGTTGGAGACGAACATGAACGACTTTGCTGCGCCGTGTCTGCCCGTCGTCGGATCAGACACGCTCGTGCCATTGGTTGACGGACGCCAGGTAACCTACGCGAACCTCGACTGCGCCGCCTCTGCGCCCGCATTGACTGTGGTTGCGGATCGCGTCAACCAAATCCTTCCGCTCTACGCATCCGTGCACCGCGGCGCAGGGTACCTCTCGCAGGTATCCACTGCCCTGTACGAGGAATCACGTCAGACCATCGGTCGCTTTGTGGGCGCACGGGGAGATGACGTCACGATCATCACCCGCAACACGACCGACTCCCTGAACCTCCTTGCTGGTTGCGTTCCCGCAGAACATGGGAAACCCGGCAAGGTGCTCGTACTGGACGTTGAACACCACGCGAACCTCCTACCGTGGAAGGCTGCAGTGGGTGGCGCGACCGTCTTGTATGGTGGCGCATCCGTTGCCGAAACCCTAGACCTGTTACGCACTGAACTGGCCCGCGAATCCTATTCGCTCGTCGCCGCTACCGGCGCGTCGAACGTCACGGGAGAATCCCTGCCCGTCGCCGATCTCGTTGCCATCGCGCATGCCGCTGGTGCACGCGTGGTTCTTGACGGTGCGCAACTCGTGCCGCATCGCCGCTTCTCACTTGAGGAAACCGGAGTTGATTACGTCGCATTCTCTGGCCACAAGACCTATGCACCATTCGGTGCGGGAGCCCTAGTGGGCCGTCGCGACTGGCTGGATCAGGGAACCCCATACCTTGCGGGTGGCGGAGCGGTCCGCCAGGTCACCGTGGATGAGGTGTTTTGGACCAACGCTCCGGCCCGTCACGAGGCCGGTTCGCCAAACGTTATTGGCGCCGCGGCGCTCGCCTCCGCATGCGAGGCGCTCGCAGCGCTGCCGGAGGGTGCACTTGAGGCGCACGAGAATCTGCTGCGTGCCCGGCTCGTCGAAGGACTTGAGTCCATCGACGGCATACGTATCGTGCGTGCTTGGGAGGACGCGGTCAATCCGGTTGGGGTGGTGACCTTTGCGGTACGCGACTGCGATCCCGGCCTGGTTGCCGCATACCTTTCGGCGGAGCACGGCATCGGTGTGCGAGATGGCCGTTTCTGCGCTCACCCGCTGCTCAACCGCCTGGGGTTCGACTCAGGTGCGATCCGCGCATCGGTTGGAGTGGGCACGACGATTGCCGAGGTCGACCGGCTCATCCACGCGCTACGTGTTTGGGTTGCAGAGGGCGTACATACCAACTACGAGGTCACGGACGGTTGCTGGGCGGTCAAGGACGATCCGCGTCCGACTCCCGCGAACTCCGGTCTGCACGGTCTGATTGCGACCGCTGCTGCGGCTCTGGGCGGTGTGTCGGCCTGTGGGCCGGCTCCATCTGCTGCGGCTCTGGCAGGCGCAAACGCCTGATTCTCATGGACGACGAGCCGGTTGGCTTGTCCCTCTCATCCGGCAGTGCGTGGCTTGTGTCAGAACTTCCGGGGCGCTTGCTTGTGCGGCGCTGGTTGCTTGGGGTTGCCAGCGTCGCACATTTTTATGCTCGTGTTAAACAGTTTTCTAAGTTTTTGAGAATAAGAGCACGGGCAGCACGGTGACGAATGGGAGTACAAGAACAAGGGCGGTAGAACTCCAGAGAGCGGTGGGGTTCGGGTCACTGGCCAGGTTTTGTGGCGATTCCGTCCAGCCAGAGAGTGTCCGATTCGTCGCGGTGGCTGCCCGTAGACCCGACGTGCTTTGAGTCGATCTTCGGTCCGTTCTTGATAACGTGAACGAGCGCCATCGCGTGACCGCGACCAAGCCCGTAATCCTCCGCGAGCCACGTGATGACTTCACTGGCCTTGACGCCAGGGCCTTCAAATCCGCGGGCCTTTGCCTTGTCGAGTAGTTCGCGCGGAGTGAGACCGGTCTTCTTCTCGATCGTGTCGAGGTAGGCCTGGAATGACATGACAGCTCTCCTTCGGTAGGTGAACTACAACGTACCGCACCGTACGAGGCGTCACAACGGATTCCGGTATCGTGCGCCTGCCTCGGCCCAGCGCGTTGGTGCGCCGTCCTGTGTTCCAGGTGATTGCGCCTCACGCCACGAGGTCGTGGGTGACCTGGGCGAGTACGCGCCTGATCTCCGAAATGGAGTGCAGGGTGCTTGAGTTCTCCCGCACGGACGTGAAGATGGTGCGCCGCGGGTTTCCCGGTAGCTCCAGGAGCTTGATTCCAGGCGGGCGAGATACAGTCATCAGTCCGGGGAGCAGCGCCACGGCATTGCCCGACGAGATGAGGGCCATGTGTGCCTGAAGGTCCGCGGTTTCAAAGCGCACGTCAGGTTCAAACCCCGCGGTTCGGCAGGCTTGTTCCGCCCAGTGGCGCGAGGCTGCTCCGCGTGGTTCCATCACCCAGGGCAGATTGTGGGCATCGCACAAACTCTCGACTGCGGCGAACGCAGGACCCGTGGCGGGGATGGCCAACCTGAGCGCATCGGTGGTGAGTTCCACACGGTCGAGTTCGGGGTGCCACGGGGCAGCATGCCCGGGATATTGTTCCGCGATGACGAGGTCGAAGTCGCGCGTCCAGGTTTCGCGCAGTGCGGTCTCTGGTTCGCGCTGCGTCATGGTGACGCGAAGGTCAGGGTGTTCCTCGGTGAGAATGGTTAAAACCTGCGGCATGAACGCCAACGCGGCAGACTGAAATACAGCGACCCGGACGGTTGCCTTAAGAGTTGAGTCAGAGCGAGCGACCTCGGTGTGTGCCTGTTCGAGTAGGTCCATGATCTGTGCGGCATAGGCGGCCAGGGTGTGCGCCGCTGGAGTGAGTTGCACGCGCCGGCCCGACTTGCGCAGTAGTTCGACCCCGGCCTCCTTCTCCAACAGCCCCAACTGTTGGGACACGGCGGAAGGGGTTTGGTGAAGAGCGAGGGCCACCTCCGCGAGGGTTCCGCGTCGTTGCAGTTCAAGCAGTACGCGCAGGCGTCGAACGTCGATCATTGCACCCAATCCAAACATGTAGAAGCACTAAACGAAATCGATTAAAAAACTTCACTTTACCTAAAGTGAATCACCTTTCACACTGATAGAGAAGATGACACTATGACATAAAAGGAGTGACCTTGCGCAACCTCAGCAAAGACGCTCAAGCCCTCGCGGACCAGACAACCTCACTGGTCCACGAATGGCTCACCACCGCGGACACGATCAAAGCGAGCACCGCCGCAACCCTGCTCTCGGGAGTCCTCAGCGAAGAGGGCGGACTCGACTTCACGGTCGGGTTCGTTGACGGAGTAATTCGACCCGAAGATCCGCACATCGCAGCTGGGAACTTCAGGAAGCTTGCCGCGAATACCCCGCAGTTCCTTCCGTGGTATCTGCGCAGCGCAGTCACACTCGGCGCGACCGTTTCCCATCTAGCACCCCAAGTTGTGGTTCCCGCCGCCCAGCGGGTCCTGCGCCAACTGGTCAGCCACCTCATCGTTGATGCAACCGACGCCAAACTGGGCCGCAGCATCGCGGCGCTGAAGCAAACCGGCCGCAAACTCAACGTCAACCTCCTCGGTGAAGCCGTTCTTGGGCCACGCGAAGCCGCGAAGCGCCTCGACGGAACCAAGCGACTCCTCGAACGCGATGACGTGGACTATGTGTCCATCAAGGTGTCCTCAACGGTTGCCCCACATTCCCCGTGGGCGTTCGAACAAGCCGCAGACTCCGTCATCGAACAACTGCTCCCGCTCTACCAGTACGCGGCCGCTCACCCCAGCCAAAAATTCATCAACCTCGACATGGAGGAGTACCGCGACCTCGACATGACGATCGAGGTGTTCACCCGGCTCCTCGACCGTCCAGAACTGCGGGGCCTCGAAGCAGGAATCGTGTTGCAGGCCTACCTGCCCGATGCAATGGCCGCGATGCAGCGACTCCAAGACTGGGCAGCCAGCCGCCGCGCACGAGGCGGAGCCGCAGTCAAGGTCCGGCTCGTCAAGGGAGCCAACCTCCCAATGGAACGCGTCGAAGCAGCGGTGCACGGCTGGCCACTCGCCGTGGTGGGTTCAAAGCAGGAGGCGGACACCAACTACAAGCGGGTCCTGAACTGGGCACTCACCCCGGAGCGCGTGGCAAACGTGCGGCTGGGAGTCGCCGGACACAACCTCTTCGACATCGCCCACGCCTGGCTGCTGGCCTCGCAACGCGGCGTGCGAGACGTACCCGGTGCGCTTGAGTTCGAGATGCTGCTCGGCATGGCTGAGGCCCAAGCTGAAGCCGTGTCCCGCACCGTCGGCGACCTCCTGCTCTACACCCCGGTCGTGCACCCCGCGGAGTTCGACGTGGCCATCGCCTACCTGATCCGCAGACTCGAAGAAGGCGCATCACAGGACAACTTCATGTCCGCAGTATTCGAACTGTCCGGCAACGAAGAACTCTTCGCCCGCGAACGCGCCAGGTTCGAGACCTCCCTCGCCCACGTGGACGAGACGGTACCGGAACCGAACCGCCTGCAAAACCGACTCGTCGACAATCCACACGAGCACACGCAGTTTGCGAACACCCCGGACACCGACCCTGCGCTACCCGGAAACCGGGAGTGGGCGCGGCAGATCATCGCCGCGATCCCGCAGTCCACGCTCGGCGTGGACACCGTGCGCAAACACACCATCACGGACGCCAAAACCCTCGAGGCCACTCTCGCCACCGCAGTCGATGCGGCCCCAGCGTGGGCCGCACTCGGCGGAGAAAAACGAGCGAGCGTCCTGCGCGCAGCAGCCGTCGAACTCGAAAAACGGCGCGCTCAACTCATCGAGGTCGCCGCCAGCGAATGCGGCAAAACCATCGAACAGGCAGACCCGGAAATCTCCGAGGCAATCGACTTCGCCAACTACTACGCACAACTCGCACAGGACCTCGACACACTCGACGGAGCCCGCGCCATCCCCGTGAAACTCACGGTGGTCACCCCGCCGTGGAACTTCCCCATCGCAATCCCAGCAGGATCGACACTCGCGGCGCTCGCGGCGGGGTCGTCCGTTGTCATCAAACCGGCAACGCAGGCGAGCCGGTGCGGGTCGGTCATGGTTGAAGCACTCTGGGCGGCGCTCGACAGCGTTGGCGTCTCGCGTGACGTGCTCCAACTCGCGCACGTCTCCGAAGGCGAACTCGGGCAGGTACTCGTGTCGGACCCGCGCGTGGACCGGCTCATCTTGACCGGGGCGTTCGAAACCGCCGAACTGTTCCAGAGCTTCCGCCCCGACCTGCAGTTGCTCGCGGAGACATCGGGTAAGAACTCGATCATCGTGACCCCGCACGCGGACTTGGACCTCGCGGTCAAGGACGTGGTGAACTCGGCGTTCGGTCACGCTGGACAGAAATGCTCGGCCGCTTCCCTCGTGATTCTGGTTGGGTCCGTGGGGCGTTCGCAGCGTTTCCGCAACCAGCTCCTCGACGCCGTTTCTGGGCTCAAGGTAGCGTTCCCGGATGACCCGACCGCGCAGGTAGGGCCAGTGATTGAGGCGCCCGAGGGCAAACTCAAGCACGTGCTGACGCAGCTGGAACCGGGGGAGTCGTGGGCGATCGAACCCCGCCTCCTCTCAGAGGACGGACGCCTGTGGTCGCCCGGTGTGAAGACCGGCGTGACGCCCGGATCCGAGTACCACCTGACCGAATACTTCGGCCCCGTGCTTGGGATCATGGTGGTCGATTCGCTCGAACAGGCCATTGCCGCGCAAAACGCGACGGACTATGGCCTCACCGCAGGCCTGCACTCCCTGGACCCAGCAGAGATCGCGCAGTGGACTAGCAGCGTTGAGGCCGGGAACCTGTACGTAAACCGCGGAATCACCGGGGCAATCGTGCGCCGCCAGCCGTTCGGCGGCTGGAAGCGTTCCGCCGTTGGCGCGGGCACCAAGGCCGGTGGCCCCAACTATCTGTTCGGGTTGACGGATTGGGAGAGCGTACCAGCAGCGGGAACCACTTCGATTTGCGACGATATGGCTCAGTTTGTCTCTCGGGTCCGGCAGGCCGCACCCGAGTTGGGTATCAGTGAGGCTGATCTGGACCGCTTGGGCCGTTCTATTGCTTCCGATAACGCTGCCTGGCAGACCGAATACGGGGTCATGAAGGACGTGTCTGGGCTTGTGGTTGAACGCAACGAGTTCCGTTACCTGCCCACCAGTGTCATTATCCGGTTTGGCGGAGAAACCCACAGCGACGTCACCGACCTACTCCGGGTTGTTGCCGCAGGGCTCGCCGCGCGCGGGACGTTCGAGGTGTCGCTCGCGGAGCCACACCCGGCACTCGCGCAACTGTTGACCCGTAGCGGGGTGCGAGTATCCACGCGTAGCAGCTGCGAATGGGCAACGGGACTATCCGACGTGCGGGTCCGGCTCGTTGGCTCCGCCGCCCCCACCCGACGAGAAATCGCGGAACTCACCGGCCCTCGCCCCGATGTTGCCCTGTACGATCAACCCGTCACCGAGTCCGGCCGGATCGAGATGCTCCCGTTCCTGCGTGAACAGGCAATCTCGCTGACCGCACACCGATTCGGCACGGTGCAACCCATCATCAAACTGTGAAATACCCCGGAGGGGCTGACACCTGACGTGTGTCAGCCCCTCCGGCTTGAGACAATAGAGCAATGCAGTGCCACCACTTTGACGCAGGAACGTGCGGATCATGCACCCTCCTGCGCACGCCGTATTCCCAGCAGCTCGCGGACAAGGTGGCACACGCGCAAAACCTCCTGCACGATTACCCCGACCTAGAGTGGCTTCCAGCGGTCCCGAGCGCCGAGTCTGGTTTCCGGAACAAGGCGAAGATGGTGGTCACCGGTACCTGGGAAGCGCCAGTGCTGGGCATCTTGGATGGCGAGCAGAACGGCGTCGACCTGCACGACTGCCCGCTCTACGACAACGACATGAAGGTGCTGCTGGAGGACCTGCGCGCCTTTATCACGACCGCGCGCGTGCAGCCTTACGATCTGCGTACTCGCCGCGGTGAACTCAAGTATGTGCTGGTCATGCAGTCCCCGGATGGTGAATACCTGGTCCGGTTTGTGTCGCGGTCGAGGGAACCCGAAACGCGGCTGCGTAAACACCTGCCTGCGCTGCTCGCGGTCCGTCCCGACATCGCTGTGTTCACGCTCAACATCCAACCCGAACACAAAGCGGTGCTCGAAGGCGACCTCGAAATCTTCTTGACCGAACGCGAAACTCTCACGATGCGCGTTGGCGGGGTCCCGCTCAACCTGCGCCCGCAGAGTTTCTTCCAAACCAATACGCCCATCGCCGAGGCACTGTATGCGCAGGCGCGCGATTGGATTGCCGACGAGTCTCCCGCACTCGCGTGGGATCTGTTCTGTGGGGTGGGTGGTTTCGCCCTGCACATGGCGCCCTATGCAGGCCACGTGGTGGGTATCGAGATCGCCCCGGACGCTATCGCGTCCGCGAAAACCACGGCCGCCGAACTGGGCATCACAAATCTGTCGTTCGACGCGATGGACGCGACAGCCTTCGCGGTCGCGGAACCCAGCGAGCCCACTGGACCTGACGGTGCTGCTGGTACCGCCTCAACTAGCCCCGCTGGGACGGAACGTGGGGCTGGTCCGCAGGTTATCGTCGTCAATCCGCCCCGACGTGGAATTGGAACGGAACTTGCGCAGTGGCTGGAAGCCAGCTCCGCGAATGTGGTTGTGTATTCGAGTTGCAACGCCATCACATTGGCCAAGGATCTGGCGCACATGCCGAGCCTGAAGCCCGTGGAAGCGCGAGTGCTCGACATGTTTCCGCACACCTCGCACTACGAGGTGATCGTGCTGCTCAAGCGTGCCTCCTGAGTGTTCCAGTTTCTGCCGCTTAAGCCTGATCCAACATGGTGGTTTTCCGGAATCACCAACCAAGAAAGACAACCCTATTCCCGGAAAATCACCATACGATTAGCAACGCGCTTGTCACAGGCTGCGCAAACTCGCGCGCATGGCTGTTTTATTTGAGGGTGATACCCAGTAGCCGAGCAAACGAGGGTGCCAGATCGAGGAACTGTTCGGCGTTCATGATCGTGCCCTTCAACCCGCCGATGTCGGTGACTCGGGAGATGCGTGCGCCGCGTAGATCGACCTTTGAGGCGGTCGCAGCCGTCATGACCAGGTGCTCAATCGTGCAGTCCTCGAACACGACGTTTTTGAGTGTTGCAGATGTCAGATCGAGTTCTTCTACTGTGCAGCCGGTGAACCGCGTACCGGTCAGTTTTGCTTGGCGGAGGTTGAGGTAGGTGATCTTACAGCCTTCGAATCCACCGCGAGTCCACGATGTGCCATAGGCTTGGACACCACCTAGCCGAGACTGCCCGAAGAAAACATCTTGGAGACCCGCATCAACGACCGACAGATCTGGCGCGGCACACGACTCGAACCGGACATCTGAGAAGTGTCCCCGGTCAAACTTAGCTCCATCGAACGAGCAATTACGGAACGTTGAGTCGAGGATGCGTAGGCCTTCCTCGGAGGAGTTCTCGAAACTCATGTCGGTCGCGAGCGCGCCCTCAATGTAGTCTCCATCGATCAGTTCATGAGGGTAGCGCGCCATGCGCTCAAGACTATCTTCAAACTTGCCGGGCATGGGTCAGAATGTGGTCCGCTGTCTCAACTTTGAGCGCGTGGATCGATGAGGCAGAGTGAGGGTGTCGAATGGAAAAAATTTGCCCCGGAATCACCGTAAAACATCGCGTGTTCTACATCTCTTTTAGCGCCTCTCGGCTGCATCGCGATGACCTGCGTTTCCCCGTGTGAGAGGGGCGTTTTTGGCTTGTTTGTTCACCTCGATTTCGGTTGCTCGTAGCCGTGTTGTGGCCTTGAGTTTGAGGGCGGCCATCGGGCGTGTTTTACGCCGCAGATTTGCCTCTTCCGTAGGGTGCCATTCGTGTGCTTTGATACCTGCATGCAACACGAAATTGTCCTCGAGGGATACGGCTTCCGGTTGGAGCCGCTGTCCCAAGCGCACGTTGGTGCGCTGGCTGAAATTGTCGACCCACAGTTGTGGTCCGGCATGAGTACGCCGACCCCAATTGGGGAGGTTGGCATGGCCAACTACATCGAGGACGCACTTGCCGCTAGTGATCTGTTGCCGTTCGCTGTCGTAGATACAGTGAACGGCAACGAGGTCATCGGTTCGACTGCACTGTGTGGCATCAACCTGGCACAGGAGCGCCTAGAAATCGGCCGCACCTTCTACGCCCGTTCCATGTGGGGGCGAGTGGTCAACCCCGTGTGCAAGTTCCTACTCATGCAGTATGCGTTCGAGACCCTCGGCATCTACCGCGTGAGTATGCGAGCGGATTCTCGGAACGCCCGTTCCATCTCTGCGATCACACGTCTCGGAGCCCAGTACGAGGGAACCCTCCGAGGCTTCCGCATCGCGCCTGATAACTCCCGGTGTGACTCGATGTCTTTCTCGGTTCTCGCACCGGAATGGTCCAACGTCCGCCAGGGTTTGCTGGAACGCATCGATCCGGCCCACATGATGCCCAAGATGGACTGGAACATCCCACCGAAGTTCCTCAAGAGCACGGGCGACTTAGTCACTGACGGGGCACCGGAAGAATAACGTTTGCACCTGCGCCGTGGCTCGAAACGGGCCACAATGGAGTATGAGTGTAGTGATAACGGAAGAGATTCCGACCCCAGAAGAAACGCTAGACCTCTACGCGTCAGTCGGTTGGGTTGCCTACACCAAGGACCCCGACGCACTGATGGACGCACTGCGAGGTTCCACCTATGTGCTGAGCGCACGCAACGAGACCGGTAGTCTGCTGGGATTGGCGCGCGTGATCAGTGACAACACGACAATCGCCTATGTGCAGGACATCCTGGTCAATCCTGAGTCACACCGAAGCGGCATTGGTAGCGCGCTGATGGACGAGATTCTGTCGCGATCCACAGACATTCGCCAGATCGTACTCCTGACGGACACCGAACCTGAGCAGCGGGCCTTCTACGAGTCCAAGGGATTCACTGAAATCCACGAGGTAGAACCCGCCCCGTTGCGTGGTTTTGTGCTCCTGAAGGACGCCGATAGCGTCAAGCTTCTCGACGAGTAGGGCAGCACCGCCTACATGCTGCGGTTTTGCCCGTGGCCGCGATGCGCTTCTTGCTTTATCCGATGTTGCGGTGCTGTCGGCGCTGTTTCGCTGTTTCACCGAAACAGTGCCGATGAAACCGCAACATTGGTTTGGTGAGATTGCGGTTGGACTCAAGAACAGATGCGGGAATAGCCTGCGCAAGCGGGCCGTTCCAACCCGTGTGAGCGAAAACTGGACGGGCGAACTGGAACGCGGCAGGATCGTCGGCAATGAGAACACGCGCGTGAAAATCGTGGTGATTGGAGCGGGTCAAGCTGGGTTAAGCGCCGCTCACACGCTCGTTCGCAAAAGCCTGGAACCGGGGACTGATTTCATCGTGCTCGATGCCAACGAAGGGCCTGGTGGCGCGTGGCGGCACCGGTGGCCATCGCTCACGCTCGGAAAGGCCCACGGCATCCACGACCTACCCGGCCTCGAACTCGGCAAACCCGACCCGGAAGAGCCAGCGTCAGCCGTGGTGTCACGCTATTACGGCAGCTACGAGGACGAGTTCGCGCTCGCGGTGCAACGGCCCTACCGCGTCACCGGCGTGCGTTCCACGCGTGAAAATGACCTGTCAGCACCGCTGGAGATAACTGCGCGACGAGCCGATGGAGCCGAACGCACCTGGACTGCTCAAGCGATCATCAATGCCACCGGAGCCTGGGACCAGCCATTTTGGCCCTACTATCCTGGCATTGAGAGTTTTGCTGGGCGCCAACTCCACACGAAGGACTACTGCTCACCTCAGGAGTTCGAAGGACAACGCGTACTCGTGGTGGGAGGCGGAGCAAGCGCTGTGCAGTTCCTCCTGCCGCTCGCTGAAGCAGGTATCGACACCCTCTGGTCAACGCGCCGCGCGCCCGTGTTCCTAGACCGCGAGTTCGATATGAACTGGGGCATCGATGTAGAACGTCGCGTACGGGAACGCACCGAAGCGGGACTGCAAACCCTTTCCGTTGTGGGGGCCACAGGACTCGCCCTGACCGATGAGTACAAGCGAGGAATTGACCAGGGAACCCTCATCTCACGTGGACCTCTCCGCAGTATCACGACCGATGGAGTGGTCTTTGCCGGGGTGGATGCCGAGGCTGCGGGGGATATCATGCCTGCCTGGCCAGGTGGTCACGAACATGTTGACGTGATCCTGTGGGCAACCGGGTTCAAGCCTGCGCTCAAACATCTTGCCCCGCTTAAGCTGAGGTCTCCGCACGGAGGTATCGCAACCGATGGAGCCCGTGTATTCGTAGACCCCCGCGTATACCTGGCGGGATATGGAGCAGGTGCCTCAACGATCGGAGCCACCCGTACTGGACGCCTCGCGGGAACTGCCGCTGCGCAGTTCATCGCAGATTAATCCCCAACGGATAGATGGCCGGGCCTCTGCTGGTGATCCCATCGCCATGCGCGGTACAGTCAGATGCGCGTACATGCAGATGACCGCAGAATGGAGCCATCATGGAATTCGCCCTTGGAGCAGTCGGGCTTGGTGTGGTTGCCTTCGCCGTCGTGTGGGCTATGGCCCTCACCCGCAAGGTGCGCAAGGCCGGTGCCAACTACGCTCCAGTGCGGCAAGAGACCCCGGGACAACGCCTCGCCTGGTGTGCACTCATCATCATCGGCATCACTGGCATTGCGCTGCTCACAGTGTTGAGCCCGACCCTGATCAGCGAACACTCGGGCGGTTACTCCTCGTTGCGCACAGCAGTGACCGGGCTTCTCGACGGGCCGTGCTGCGAACAGGGGTCGCAGGACGCCACTGCTGGTCAACGCATATTCGCCGTCCTGCAAAGTTTCGGGGTCATCGCGCTCGCAGGGTGGTTGTCTTGGCGTGTGGTCCGCCGCGGGCAGCACATCGTATCGACCGCGATTGCTGAACATGAGGAGACACAGAAGTAGTCACCGGAAGAACGCCCAACGACTGTGGGGTGTCGCTACCACCTCGGTAGCGACACCCCACAGTCGTTGGTTCTGGTGAAACCGGCTAGATACTCGGGTACAGGGAAGCCTCACGTAAATCGGCAGACAGGAATGGCAACGCCCGCAGGACTGCCCTGTCGATGCGCTTGTCCAACTCTGCGGAGACCACCTTGTAGTTCTCAAACTCCGAGTCGTGTCCATAGATCGTGATGGGAAGCGTGTCCGCCTGGAAGAATCCGAACAGCGGGCGGAACTGGTGCTCAAGTGCGAGCGTATGGCGTTCCGTTCCACCGGTGGCAACGAGTAGCACCGGTTTATCGGCCAGCGCCGAGGGCGGCAGCAGGTCGAATACATGTTTGAAAAGCCCCGTGTACGAACCCTTGTAGATGGGTGAGGCTGCAATCAAGAAGTCAGCGTCCGCGATGGTCGCAAGGGCGGTGGCGATGGGCGAAGATGGGTCACCGTAAGAATCCGAGAAGAACGGCACCAAATCGTTGACTGCGATGAAACGTACGTCCACGGGAAGTTTGTTTGAGAGCCGCTCGACGATTTCATGCGCAAGCGCACCCGTCTTCGAGGGGATGGATGGGCTGCCGTTCACTACCGCGATCTTGACCGGAACAGATCCGGAGATATGTGTGGGTGCGGCGGGCTCTGGTGTGGAAAACGAGGAAGTCATGGGAAACCTTAAGAAAGAAGAAACAAGGGATTCCGATGACAATTAGAACTCTATACAGGTTTTGAAATTCATGCAAGGTGTTTTTGAGTTTAGTTCAGTTCGGGGTAATCGGTTCCAAGCGAATATGTTTCAGGCTGTTAAATGTTGAGGAATCTGAAACCCTGCTTAACCGGACGGATCACGATGTGAGATTGTTGAGCGATTCGTTGACTCGGCTTGCGCATAGGCCTAAAGTCCGAGTCACTGAGCCGAAAGATGCGCTATCACCGGATGGTGCACGAGGCCCAGATGGCATACAACAGCCCGTGTCACATCGTGACGAGCACCTATGTAAGGAGGGAAACATGCGCGTTTTTTCGCACGTCAAAAACGCCGACGCTCTGTGTTTACCCTCGCAGTGCTGTCGTTGTTGTTCTTCCCTCTGTTGCACTCACTGAAGTTTTCTGACCAGAGTTCGTGTAGCAGTCCTCGCTGGCGTCAATGAGTGCTGACGGTCCTAGACATTTCATCAGCCACTTATTTGGCAGTGAGTGAAATTCCCGCGATTATTGTCGTTTCCCAGCAATTCATTTGCCTTTTCCCAAAAATCCCCGTACTGAGTGCACCCATTTTCCGATGACACGAGGGTGTGCACTCAGTGAATTCTTGAAAAGGAACTTTCATGTCCCAACTTGACCCTGCCCGAAATCGACTCCGGGCGCTTCGCCTGGGCGTTGACCTCACCGATGCAGGAGCTCACCCCACCGTTTGGCGTGAAGTCGGCACCAGACATGCACAGCAGTTCGACCTTCCAACGTTCCTGTCACATATTGCGGCAGCGCAAAATGCGGTCTTTGACTTTGCGGTCATAGGCGACAGCTTCGGAATCCAGCCTGGGGGGAACTCCGTCTACCAGGGGCGGGTTGACTCTGCTCTGATTGCATCCCGTGTGGCTCCCGTGACGAGGGGCATCGGGCTGGTGCCATCGATCAATGTCACCCACACCGAACCATTTCACGTGTCAAAGCTCGTGGCGACCCTCGATTACGTGAGCCGTGGTCGGGCGGGATGGGAACCGACGGTCTCGCTGAGCGCCACCGAAGCTAAACTGTTCGGCCGCAAAGACGTCCAAACGGCGCACAGTGCGTGGCAGGAAGCGGGCGAGGTCACCGATGTGGTGCGTAGGCTGTGGGACTCATGGGAAGACGACGCGGAGATCCGCGATGCAGCGACAAGCAGATTCGTCGATCGAGACAAGCTCCACTACGTCGACTACGAGGGCATCAACTTCAAGGTCAAGGGCCCATCCATCACGCCACGGCCGATCCAAGGGCACGCGGTCACGGTGGTGAGTATCCCTCGCGATCTGGACCAACAGGAACACGCGATTGATGTTGCGGCTCGTGAAGCGGACATCGTGCGCATCCAAGTTGAGGACGCAGAAGAGGCATCTGCTCTGAGGCAGCGACTCAAAGCGCAGGCCGCCGAGCATGGCAGAGACCCCGAGAGCGTCATCGTGCTCGCAGACATCTTTGTGGTGACCGGCGAGAACCCGTCAACCGCCCAGGTCCGCTATGACATCCTGCGTGACCTCGAGCCGGCGGGAACCTCGGACCACCTGACCCTTACGCTTCGGCATGTGGGCACGGCCGCGGCGCTCGCCGGAACGATCGCCCAGTGGTTCACCGATGGCGTGGTCGATGGCTTTGTCATCCGTCCAGCCGCACTGCACACCGATCTGCGGGAGGTCATCGACTTCACGATCCCGAAACTGCAGAACCGTGGCCTGTTCCCACGAAGCTATCGGGGCGCTACGTTCCGCGAACACCTTGGCCTTGAGCGTCCGGCTAACCGCTACGAACTCGAACGAGACCAGAACCAAGACCAAGACCAAGGCCAGAGTATTGGATCCCTACTGACTGCAGAAGCCAACGCTTCGGCGTAATGAGGAGCGAATCATGACGCAACGTAAACCAATCCACTTGGGCGTGCACTTCCCGGGGGTCAATGCCACAACCGTGTGGAGCGACCCTCGCTCAAGGTCTCAGATTGAGTTTGACTCGTTTGAATACCTTGCACGCCGCGCGGAGGACGCCAAATTCGACTTCTTCTTCCTCGCTGAGGGCCTACGACTGCGGGAACACAAGGGAAAGATCTTTGATCTGGACGTGGTTGGGCGACCAGACACCCTGCCGGTGCTCTCCGCTATTGCGGGGGTGACTGAGAAGCTGGGTCTTGCCGGGACACTGAACACGACGTTCAATGAGCCGTTTGAGGTTGCACGGCAGTTCGCGGCCCTCGATATCTTGTCTGGTGGGCGTGCCGCATGGAACCTGGTGACGAGTCCGGACGCGTTTACGGGTGAGAACTTCCGCCGTGGCGGTTACCTGCCGTATCCGCAGCGCTACGAGAGGGCTCAGGCCCTCGTGGATGCGGCGCGGGCGTTGTGGGATTCGTGGGCACCTGACGCAATAGTCGCTGATGCGCGCAGTGGGCAGTATCTGCGAGATGGAGCGGTGGCTGACTTCGAGATCCACAACGAGTTCTTCAACATTGCGGGAACCTTTGACACTCCCCGCGCTCCGCAGGGGCATCCAGTTTTGTTCCAGGCGGGCGATTCTGCTGATGGGCGTGAATTCGGTGCGCGTACAGCCGACGTTATCTTCTCAGCGCACTCAAGCTTCGATGAGGCTCGAACCTTCTATGAGGACGTGAAGGGCCGACTTCCAAAATATGGCAGGACCCGCAACGACCTCAAGATCCTTCCTGCTACGACTGCTGTGCTCGGCACATCGCTCCAAGACGCCCAGGAAAAGGCCCGTGAGATCCGGTTACAGCAGATCTCCGGCCCTGGCGCGATTGCCTTCATTGAGCAGGTGTGGGGGCGCGACCTGTCGCAATACGATCCTGAAGGGCCGCTGCCGAGCTTTGACCCGGACGTGGACAACATCAATGTCACCCGCGGTCGTGTACGTCACCACCGCGATCCACTCGCCATCGCCCGCACGTGGCGCGAACTCGCTGAAACCAACAGGTGGTCGATCCGGGAACTGGTTATTGCCGTGACCTCTCGCGCCCAGCTGATCGGTACTCCCGAGCAGGTCGCCGACGAGATCGACCGGTACGTCCAGGGTGACGCCACGGACGGATTCATCCTCGTGCCGCATCTGACTCCTGCTGGCCTAGACGACTTCTTCGACCAGGTTGTCCCGATCCTGCAGGAACGAGGCCAGTTCCGCACGCAGTACGAGGGCGACACCCTCCGCGACCACCTTGGCCTTTCGGTGCCGCAGCGCACCTCCACCCTTGAACTCGCAACTTTGGGAGCATGACATGAGCATCGTGGATGAAACGATCACGGCACGTGACACATGGCGGCAGTGGCGCGCGCAGCGCGCCGAGGACCTGTCCGCACCATTTGGTTGGCTGAGCCTCACCGCTTTGATATGGCTTTCCGACGAGCCTGCCGCCTACCGGCAACTTCCCGGTAAGTGGTGGGGTACGCAGGGCAAGATCTTCGTCCAGGCGAACGCAACCGACAAGATCGCGGTGGGGGACTCGTCGACAAGCGGAGAGATCCCGGCAGAGCTGGGATTTGAGGGTCTCCACGAGGTTGAGGTTCCCGAGGCAAGCTCAACGATCGGAGCGGTCCTTGAGGACGGTACCCGCGTTGAGTTCATCACCCGAACCGGCCAACCTGCCCTCCGATTGCGCGGCACGCAGGTCCAGCCGCTGGCTGACGGTGGTCTGGTTCCCGTGTTCGCCTATGCCCCGCAGTGGGTCAAGAGCACCACGCTTACCTGGTATCCCACCGCCATCCAGGAACAAGTGACAGGAGCGCAGCCGGGGTTGATCCACAACGTTCAGGTTGTTGGACAGATCGAGTTTGAGCACGAGGGATCAACGTACGCGCTCAAGGTGGTCGGGCAACGTGGCGGACCCGCGCAGATACTCTTCACGGATACGGCACCGGGGACGGCGCCATGGCGGATTCTGTCTCTGTCAGTCGTGGAATCAGCGAGTGAGTCCACGACCCTTGAAGTCGACTTCAACTACACGTACAACCTGCCGTACGCGTTCTCGGACTATGGCACCTGCCCTGCCCCACTGCCGGAAAACGTCCTGAAGGTCGCTATCGCTGCCGGGGAGAAGTCACCGCGATGACGGTCACGATATCCAGGCAGGGTAACTGGGAAATCGTTGACGTTCGGCTCTCGGATCCACGTGTCACCCCAATGCTTGAGGAACTGGCGCAGGAGTATTCGGCCCGATACCACGACCACCTTGATGAAGAGGAACTTCGAGAGGAGATGGTTCGGTATCCGGCAGCAGAGTTCGAACCACCCGTCGGTGGACTCATCCTGATCCTTGAAGACGGAGTGGCGGTGGCAGGTGGAGCCTTTCGACCTCGTAGTGAACCGGAACTGGGCGAGATCGATCGGGGCGCATACCCGCATGAATCCCGGACCCCAGACGATAGGCCGGCGGTCCCGACCGCCGAACTCAAACGGATCTGGACCCATCATGCGCATCGTCGAAAGGGGCTTGCAGCCCAGGTCATCGAACAACTCGAAACGCGTATCCGCGATCTCGGATACCCGCGCATCTACCTCACAACGGGTCCGAGACAACCCGAAGCAGAAGGCCTCTACCTCAAGACCGGCTACACGCCCCTTTACGAAATCGCAGACGAATACGAAGAACCACTGCCTTTCGAAAAGTGGCTGAGCGCTCCAACCCACTGAACGGAACTGACATGACGGCAACACTCGCACGACCAACGCACAGCAAGGCCACAAGCCTGGACCGCTTCGAAGGCCTCACAGTCGTTCCGCACCGGAACTACGGCAGTTGGGTCGCGACCGCGGTGGCGGCAGTTCTTCTTGCGATGGTCGCCAATTCACTGCTCACAAACCAGCGCTGGGAATGGGACGTCGTCTTCAAGTATCTGACCTGGCCGTCGGTCCTCGAGGGGGTATGGGGAACGATTCGCCTCACGGTTGTGTCCGCAGTCATCGGGTTTGGACTGGGTACAGTCCTCGCACTCATGCGACTGAGCAGGTCGTCGCTCTTGCAGTGGATTGCCTGGGCATACACCTGGGTGTTCCGCTCCGTACCACTGATTCTGCAACTGCTGCTCTGGTACAACCTCGCCTATCTTTATCCCACGCTGACACTCGGTATTCCGTTCGGGCCAGGATTCCATGAATTCGGCACGCTGGATGTGATCAACAAATTCGGGGCGGCAGTGCTCGGGCTCGGGCTTTCGCAGGCAGCCTACTCGGCAGAGATCGTGCGGGCGGGAATCCTCGGCGTGGATCAGGGACAGCACGAGGCCGCCGCAGCGCTGGGGCTTCCCGCAAAGCGGCAGAACACGAAGATCATCCTGCCGCAGGCGATGCGAACGATCGTTCCGACCTCCGTCAACGAGATCATCGGTCTGGTCAAGGGCACCTCGGTCGTGTACGTGCTCGCCTACTCTGAACTGTTCTACACGGTCGGAGTCATCTACGGACGAAACCAGCGAGTCGTGCCACTGCTCATGGTGGCCGCCATCTGGTACCTCGTCATCACGACGTTCATCACGATCGTGCAGTTCTACGTGGAACGACACTACTCAAAGGGAGCCTTGCGGACCCTTCCTCCCACACCGCTTCAAACAGCTCGGTGGACAGCGCTCATCTGGGTTGCACGCATCTCAGGACGCCCGATCCACCCAAGCGTTCCCGAATCATTCAAAGCGACCGCAGGTCTGCGCAACTCCCACCTTCTACGCACCTCGCGTGGTCTGTGACCACTCGATAAGGACACACCCATGACAACCCTCACCGACCGTACTCACCCAGATGCTCCCACCACGGGTCACCTCCAGGTGCATAACGTGCACAAGTCGTTTGGCACGCTCGAAGTGCTGCGCGGCGTTGACCTAGAGGTTCGTCCCGGTGAGGTCACAGTGATCCTCGGTCCTTCAGGCTCAGGTAAATCCACACTCTTACGGGTCATCAACCACCTGGAGCGTGCTGACAGTGGTTTCGTCGTCGTCGATGACGACCTGGTCGGATACCGCCACAAAGGCAACACACTGCGAGAACTTCCCGAACGCGAAATCCTCAAGCAACGCACCAATATCGGCTTCGTGTTCCAGAACTTCAATCTCTTCCCGCATCTCACCGCACTCGAGAACATCATCGAGGCGCCCGTGGCCGCACAGAAACGAGACAAAAACGAGGCGATCCGCGAAGCACGTCAGCTGCTGAAGAAAGTCGGGCTCGAAGACAAGGCAGATGTCTACCCCCGTCAACTATCCGGGGGACAACAACAGCGAGTAGCCATCGCGCGTGCCCTCGCAACCAACCCAAAGGTGCTGTTGTTCGACGAACCGACGAGCGCCCTCGACCCAGAACTCGTCGGTGAGGTCCTCCGCGTCATCAAGGAACTCGCACACTCGGGAACCACGCTCGTCATCGTCACCCATGAAATCGGATTCGCCAAGGAAATCGCTGACACCGTCGTTTTCATGGACCAAGGGGTGATCGTCGAACAGGGCACGCCCACTCAAGTCATCGACCAGCCTGAACAACAACGCACCCGAGCATTCCTCGAAAGCGTTCTCTGAGTTACACCAACGGCGGGCTCAGCCCGCACCCCTCAACTATTACGTGACCGTAAGAACCCGCACAGCGGGGGAGTCGTCGGCAATAGGCACAACAACCAACCGAAAAGGACACCATCATGACCGCCTACGTTTCAACCCCGCGCAAGTTCATCGCTCTGATCGCAGCAGCGCCACTCTTTATCGCCCTCGCTGCGTGCACTCCGAGCGGCGCGGAAGAAAGCGCGAGCGATCAGGAAGAAGCGGTGAAGGCCGCAGGTCTGACCGTGAACACGTCGCCAGACCAGGACCGCATCACCACCACCAAGTCCGATGAGGCCATCGCACTGCTCCCACCAGAAATCGCGGCAGACGGAAAACTGAAGGTGTCCGTGAGCGCCTACGTTCCGCCACTCGCGTTCCTCGCGGACGACGAGGCAACTCCTATCGGAAATGAACCAGACATCGCATCGCTCGTTGCGGACGCACTGGGACTTGAACTCGAACTCGAGGTCAAGGCCTGGGCCGACTGGCCGCTCGCGCTCCAGTCCGGAGACGTCGAGGCAGCCATCTCAAATGTGACTGTCACCGAGGAACGTAAGGAACTGTTCGACTTCGCGACCTACCGCAACGATGAACTCGGCTGGCTCACCCGAGCTGACTCCGAACTCGAATCCATCACCGAGGCAGCGGACATCGCTGGACTGACGGTTGCAGTTGGGTCTGGAACAAACCAGGAGAAAATCCTGCTCGCATGGGATGAGACAAACCAGAAAGCAGGACTCGAGGCCGTACAGATCGAGTACTTCGAAAACGACGGAGACACCACTCTGGCCCTGCAATCGGGCCGAATCGATGTTACCTTCGGCCCCAACGCGACAGCGGCGTTCAAGGTTGCGGTCGCCCCGCAAGATTTCAAAGTCGTTGGAACCCTCAACGGTGGCTGGCCAGAGACCGCGCGCATCGCCGTGACCTCCAAGAAGGGCAATGGACTCGTGGACGCAGTTGCGGTGGCGCTCAACCATGCAATCGAGGACGGCTCGTATGCCAAGGTACTCGAACGCTGGGGTCTCACCTCCGAGGCCGTCACCGTCTCCGAGGTCAACCCGGCAGGGCTGCCGAAGCCAGAGGAAACCGAGTGACCATGACACGGATTCCACTGTCCATACTCGACCTCGCGCCAGTCACCGAGGGAGTGAGCGGAGCAGAGGCACTACGCTCCGCGGTCGAGGTCGCACAAGCCGCAGAGGGAGCGGGGTATAAGCGGTACTGGTTCGCAGAACACCACCTTGCCCCGGGAGTCGCTTCCTCCGCGCCAGCGGTTCTCAGCGCGATCGTGGCGAGCCAAACCTCACGCATCAGGGTAGGTTCTGGTGCGGTACTCCTCTCGACCACAAGCCCTCTGGTAGCCGCTGAACAGTTCGGGACCATCTCCGCGTTCCACCCCGACAGGCTTGACCTGGGGATCGGCCGTGCCTTCCGGGTGCCCGCAGAACAGAGCGATGGGGCACAGGATAAGGCTGTACCACCTGCACGAACCCCCGCCGCGAAACCGCAGGAAATCAAGGGCATCACCTTCCCCAAAGCTCCGCATTTCCCCAATGACTCCGCCTTGCGGGAACGTTTGCTCGCCGAGAAGAAACTGCTCTCCGCCAATCGGCAACCAGCGCCGTTCGCGCAGGAAGTAGACCTGATCCTCGATCTTCAGGCAGGTAAGCACACTGACAACGACGGACGAGACCATTCAAGTCCAGCCGTCGCGGGAAGCGACTTCGAACTGTACATCCTGGCCTCCTCCGGTGGGGAGAGCGCGACGGTAGCGGCGCTAAGAGGTCTCCCGCTCGTCGCCAATTACCATGTCAGCCCTGCAACCACGCTCGACACAGTGCGGGCGTACCGGGAGAACTTCACACCGGGGGTGCTGTCGCAGCCATACGTGATCGTGTCGGCGGATGTGCTCGTTGCGGACAGCCATGAACGAGCCCAGGAGCTGGCCACCCCATACGCCGAATGGGTGCTCTCGATTCGCTCCGGACACAGCGGTGCCGCGCAATATCGGACTCCGGCACAGGCAGTGCAACGCATCTGGGCGGAAGCGGAAAAGGAACTCGTGGAGGACCGGGTGCTCACGCGGTTCGTCGGCACTGCTGAGAGTGTCACACACCAGTTGGAGGCACTCGCAGAGGTCACAGACGCAGATGAACTTCTCATCACCACGATCGCTCACACGCACATCGACCGGTTGCGGTCAGTTGAACTGCTCGCCGCGCACTGGAATGGTACGCGCCTCACCGAATCTGACCGGAAGATAGCCGACTGGGTCGCAATCTGAGGAGCTCAATACCTTCAGGCTGGGTCCTCGGGCCTCCCACCTTTACCGGGACCCAGCCGTTTAGCGCCAACCGCCGTCAGGCAAGGAACACAATCATGCGATTCCAAGTACTCGATATCATTTTCAATCCGCCGCATCCCCTCACCGGTGAACCTGTCACCCCAGCAGATCGGTTTGCTCGACTCGTGGATACGGCGGTGCTCGCGGAAGAACTGGGCTTCGATTCCTTTTCCGTCGGCGAACGCCACGCGGGGGAGGTGCTTTCCTCCTCGCCAGCCGTCGTGCTGGGAGCGATCGCGGCGCGAACCAATCGAATCCTGCTGAGCACGGGCGTCACCGTCCTGCCACTGCACGATCCTGTGCGTGTGGCAGAGGACTACGCAACCGTTGACCAACTGTCGCAGGGGCGATTCGAACTCGGTATCGGGAAAGGCAACGAAGTCCTGCAATACCCGCTACTTGGTAAGGACATCACCAGACAGTACGACTACCTCAGCGACAACGTATCGCTTCTGCGCGCGCTGATCTCCCAAGAAAACGTTACCTGGACTGGGCGAACGCACTATTCCGTTGAGGGAACCACCACAAGGCCTCGCCCATACTCCGGGCCGTTCAGGATCTGGCACGGTTCAGCGACCTCCGAGTTCGCGGTGCGGCTCGCCGCCCAGTACGGCGACCCCATCATCTCAGCCAATGCGTTGCAGCCGCGTGAGAACTACAAGGTGCTGATCGACCTGTACCGAGAACTGTGCGAGGCTGAGGGGCACGACCCGCGGTTCGCGTACGTGGGATCGGGATCGGGTGGGTTGTTCCTCGCTGAGACGACCGAGAAGGCCATAGAGGAATACCGTCCGTTCTACGAGGGAGCCGTCGCCCGTGCGGATCTGCGTCAGCACGATCCCGCAGCGAGGGGAAAGGTCACCTCGTTCCGCACAATCGAGGAGGCCGTCGAACACGGCCCCGCACTCGTCGGGTCACCCGAGAGAGTGGTGGAAAAGATCCTTTCCTACCACGCGTCATTCGATCACGACCTGCAAAGTGTCTCCGTCAATCACCTGCTTGAACCAGCACGCCAAGAAGACGTGCTCCGGCGGTTCGCTGAAGAAGTCATCCCGCACGTGAAGAAAGAAGTCAGCACAACCCTGTGGGGGCCGCAGGACACCCGCCGGCCAGCGAACTTCACAGCCGCCTAATCTCTCAGTAAAGGACAACCACACAATGAAACGATTGAGAACCTCCCTTGCTCTCGCGCTCACGGCTGCCTTCGCCTTGAGCGCGTGCAACGACGGATCATCAGCCAACGACACAACAGCAGAGCAGACAGCGCAGCCGAGTGCTGGTGCCGAAACCAATGAACCGGTTGCCGGAGGCGACCTACGCTTCGCACTTGTCGCAGCCCCAACCGGTGTGGATCCACAGCAGGTGGGTTCGAACGTTTCCATCTACATTGCCCGTTCCATCGCGGACTCACTGACTGACCAGGACCCCACCACCGGCGAGATCGTCCCGTGGCTCGCCGAGAAATGGGAGACCAACGAGGACCTGACCGAGTTCACCTTCACACTGAAGCCTGGAATCACGTTCTCTGATGGAAGCCCGCTCACAGCGCAGGTCGTCAAAGAGAACTTCGACTCGATTGTTGAGGACCTCGGTGCGCTGGCCCCACTGGGGTCGGGGTATCTTTCCGGGTACGAAGGCACAACGGTCACAGACGAACTGACATTCACCGTCGCTTTCGATGCTCCAAATGCTCAGTTCCTGCAGGCAACCGCAACACAGGCACTGGCAATCGTGTCCAGTGATACCGTCAAGACCTCACCGGAGGAGCGGCTTCAAGGACAGGTCATCGGAACAGGACCATTCGTGGTCGAGTCCTACACGCAAGATCAAGGTGCCGTTCTCGCCAAACGCGAAGGATACGACTGGGCATCCCCAGCTTTCGAGCACTCCGGTGACGCCTACCTCGACAAGATCACCTTCACGGTCGTGCCCGAGTCGGGTGTGCGTACAGGTGGGCTGGTGTCAGGGCAGTTCGATGCGATCAGTGACGCTCTGCCACAGGACATCACCCAGATCGAGGGTGCAGGCGGCAAGGTCCTCACCCGTTCGAACCCAGGACTTCCGTTTGTACTCCACCTCAATGTGGCGCGCGAACCACTCAACGACCCAGCCGTACGCAAGGCGTTGAACCCTGGAATCAACCGCCAGGAACTGGTGGATACGGTGTTGTCAGATCAGTTCAACCCCGCCACCTCGATTCTTGCCGCGACCACGCCAGGTCATGCGGATCAATCCGGTCTGCTGGCGTTTGACCCGGATGCCGCCAAGAAAATCCTTGAGGAAGCAGGGTGGGTGACGGGCGGCGATGGCATCCGTGAAAAGGACGGGAAGAAACTCAGTTTCTCAGTGGTCTACGCCCAACTGTTCTCAGGAAACCAGGCCGTACTCGAGTTGACCCAGCAACAGCTACGGGCGATTGGCGTTGACCTGCAACTCAAGCAGGCGACACCCGCCGAACAGGCGGAGATCCTGGCTAGCGGCGACTACGAGGCCTACTACTACAACTCCACACGCGCAGAAGGAGACGTACTGCGCACCAGTTTCCATGCCGGTTTGCGGAACATCGCACAGCGTGAAGCCGATGACGTCCTCGAACCGGTTCTTGAAGCCTCCCTCGCGGAGGCAGATTCAGCCAAACGCAACGAGTTGCTTGGGCAGGCCCAGGAACTCATCATAGAAAACGCCTACGCCATCCCGCTGTTCGAGTTGTCGCAGTCCATCGGAGTGGCCGGTAACGTGCACGGACTTGGATTCGAGGCATCCTCACGACTCAAGTTCTATGACACCTGGATCGCCGAGCAATAGCCATGCTGCGCTACGTCACCAAGCGTGTGGCCCAGGCCATCATCGTGGTCTGGGCCGCATACACGCTCACCTTCGTCATCCTGTATCTCCTTCCCTCTGATCCCGTCAGCATCATGCTCAATCAGAGCCAGGACGGGCACGTTGATGAGGCCCTAGCGGAACGGCTACGTGCGGAATATGGATTCGACCAGAGCACTCTCACCCAGTATGCGAACCTGCTGGGGCGAGCGATCCAGGGAGACTTCGGCACGTCAATTGCGAACGGCGCGCGAGTTTCCGACCTGATCGCTCAGGTGTTTCCCGAAACGTTGAAACTCGCTGGACTGGCGTTCCTGTTCACGATTCTGGGTGGGACGGCTCTGGCAGTAGCGTCTATCGCCACAGCCAACAAACGACTTCAGCAGTTCCTTCTGGCACTTCCACCGCTGGGGGTATCCGTACCAGGGTTCTGGATTGGTCTGATTCTGCTCCAAGTCTTCTCGTTCACTTTCCCAGTGTTCCCTGCGATCGGGAACGACGGATTCAAATCCCTCGTGCTACCCGCATTGACGCTAGCGATCCCACTGTCAGCGATGGTTGCGCAGGTACTCGCTGATTCGTTGCATTCCACGTGGCGCGAGCCGTACGTGGAAACCGCCCGTGCGAAAGGACTCACCCGGTGGCAGGCGATCACCCGGCACACGTTCAAGAACGCTGCGGTGCCAGCACTGACCATCACCGGAATGCTCGTGGGTGGACTGTTCGCTGGATCGGTGGTGGTTGAGACGGTGTTCAGCCGTGCAGGGTTCGGCAGATTGGTGCAGACCTCCGTGCAAGCGCAGGACATCCCAGTCATTCAGGGCTTTGTGGTGCTTGCTGCCGTGATCTTTGTCGCTGTCAACCTACTGGTTGACGTGCTCTACCCGCTGCTCGATCCACGTATCCGCAGCGCCAATCTAGCCCTGGCCGCATAGGGGAGCAACATGAGTGTACAGACTCGCGCAATCGACGCGGACGCACCACCCGAAAACCCGCTCACCGAGGTCGTGTCCGTGCGCGACACTGCCGTACCACAGACAGAGCCAGCAGTCGTGAGAGTTCGACGTGCCGCCATCCCACGTACGCGCATCGGTGTCGTGCTTTCCCTGCTGATCGTGGTGACAGTCGGTGCTTGGGCAGTCGCGCCAGGCCTATTCACGGGACATGACCCTATAACCGGGGTGCCAGCGGATAAGTTCTCCGCGCCGAGCACCACCTACTGGTTCGGGACCGACCACCTCGGACGTGACCTGTTCAGCCGCGTCGTGTACGGTTCTGGACTGTCCCTCCAGGCTGCTGTCATCGCAATCGGCGTCTCCCTCATCGCAGGGTGCCTCATCGGACTGCTCGCCGGTTTCAGAGGAGGATGGCTCGATGGGCTTTTCATGCGTGGAATCGACGTACTACTGGCAATCCCAAACCTGTTGCTGTCGCTCTCCATCGTGACCGTCCTGGGTTTCGGCACGGTCAAGGTGGCGCTCGCAGTCGGCGTTGCCGGAATCCCGGCGTTTGCTCGTGTCATGCGCGCCCAAGTACTGAAGATCCGACAGGCGCCCTATGTGGAGGCGGCCCGACTATTCGGGGTTCCGTCCGCGGCGATCATTCGCAGGCATATACTCCCCAATGCCTATGCACCGGTCGCCGTTCTCGCAACCGTGGAGTTCGGGGCCGTGATCCTGGCGGTGTCAGCCTTGAGCTTCCTGGGGTTTGGGGCGACCCCTCCGCAACCTGAATGGGGCAGTCTGGTCTCAGAGGGCCGCAACTATCTCGGTACATCCTGGTGGTACTCGACGCTCCCGGGTGTGGTGATTGTGCTGTTCGTCGTCAGCGTGAACGTACTGGGTCGCGCTTTGCGCAACCGGCAGGGAGAGTGAACTCGTGTCTCTATTGAGAGTTTCAGATCTGTCCGTCGGTTACGTGAACCCAAAGACCAAGATTGTCGACGAGGTGGTCACGTCGGTGACCTTCGACGTCGAGCCGGGTGAACGCGTCGCGATTGTCGGGGAGTCCGGATCGGGGAAATCCACCACAGCCCACGCGCTGATCAACCTGCTTGCGGGTGGCGGCCGACTTCTGGGAGGCTCCATCACGCTTGACGGAAGAGAAGTCGCACACCTGCCTGAGCGGGCGTGGCCTGCGCTCCGTGGCAAACATGTCGGATTGGTGCCACAAGACCCTGGGGTCAGCCTGGACCCCGTGGTACGGATCGGTGAGCAAGTCGCTGAAGCCGTACGGCAGCACACCAGGATTCCCAAGAGGTTTGCGCGAGCACGAGCCGTTGATCTCCTACGAGAGGTTGGGATTGACAATCCTGAGGGGCGTGCAGCTCAGTTCCCGCACGAACTGTCTGGCGGTATGCGTCAGCGAGTCCTGATTGCGATCGCGATCGCCTCGGAACCCGAACTGATTATCGCTGATGAGCCAACCTCAGCTTTGGACGTCACGGTACAGCGGAAGATCCTGGACCTTCTCGATCAGGTGGTGGAGAAATCGGGTGCTGCGTGGTTGTTCATCACGCATGACCTGAGTGTTGCCGCTGAACGTTCGGATCGGATCATTGTGATGCACCAGGGCACGATCGTTGAGCAGGGGCCGACTGAGCAACTGTTGAATTCCCCCACGCATGAGTACACGAGAAGACTTTTGGCGGCTGACCCGACCCACGCGCCGTATCGCCCCTTTTCCTCGGAGCAGACAGCCAAGAACACATCGGTGGCTCTTGAGGTCCGTGACCTGTCGAAGTCCTTCGCGTTGCGAGGCACGAAATCCGTGGTCCGAGCAGTTCAAGACGTGTCATTCTCGGTTCCCCGCGGTCAGACGCTAGCGCTTGTCGGTGAATCCGGTTCCGGAAAGTCGACCATCACGCGCTTGGTCTTGGGGCTTGAGCGGCCTGATCGAGGGCAGGTGCTCTGTGATGGGGTGGCAGTGGTTGGAGCATATGCGCGCAGCGGATGGACCGCCCACCGAGAAGTGCTACGCACACTGAAGGGTTTTCGTCGCAGGGCTGGTTTGGTGTATCAGAACCCGTACGCGAGCCTTGATCCATCGTTCTCAGTGTTCGAGTTGATCGCTGAACCGTTGCGGGCTGTTGGTGTACCGCAGGCTGACATCGATTCTCGAGTACCCGAGTTGCTTGATGCCGTGGGTCTCTCTCGTGACTTTACTCAACGCAGACCGCGGGCCTTATCGGGAGGGCAGCGTCAGAGGGTCGCGATTGCTCGTGCCCTCGCGTTCGACCCGGAGATATTGATCCTGGATGAGCCAACCTCAGCCCTGGACGTCTCCGTGCAGAAGCAGATCCTGGACTTACTCGTCACGCTTCAAGAAGAGCGCGGACTGACATATCTGTTTGTCACGCACGATCTGGCCGTGGTGCGCGGCTTTGCGCACAGGGTTGTGGTCATGAGCGCTGGTGAGGCTGTTGAAGAGGGCGACACTCGTGCCGTATTCGAACAACCGCAGCACCACTACACGAGGGAGCTTCTTGCTAGTCGTACAGGAGATGTGGGTTCGGTATCAGTGCGCTGAAAGGCGTAGGGTTGGTGCGTGATCGACACTGACTCCCCGCACATTCCTGAGGCCGATGACTACGCGGCCTATGCCGCCCTGCTTCTCGACGAGTGGGTTACGCCTGATTCTGAGCAGGAGTATCTGCGGGGCGAGTATGCGCAGTTCCTGCGTGCAGGCAAGGGAGCCGCAGTCCGCCGTGAGGGTGGACCTCAACACCTGACGGCTTCATCATTCGTGTTCAATGCGGATCACACCCACGTGTTGCTCTGTTTTCACCGTAAAGGACAGTTTTGGGTGCAACTGGGTGGTCACATCGAAGACGGCGATGTGAATCTAGCCGATAGCGCGTTGCGTGAGGCCATCGAGGAATCCGGAATCGATGACTTGATCCTAATCAGTCCATTTCCGGCGGATCTGAACCGACACGACCTAGGCAATGCCTTTGGGTCCTGTCAGACCCACTGGGACGTGGGTTTCGTGTTCGAGGCACCCGAAGGGGCTCAACCTCAGACCAGCGATGAATCCGAGGACGTGAAGTGGTGGCCCATCGGTGCACTACCGGAGCGCACCCCACCCGATAACCGGTCTCGTATCGCGTATGCACTGCTGGCCCTTAACGCCGATGCCTAACTAGGCGAAGCCGCAGAGATGATCCCAATCCTGTAGTTTTCAGGTGGAAGACTGATGAACGTGTACTTTTGGCCATGTACTCGGACGGTGAGTGGCCATAGTATCGGGAACGCCTGACCCTTGATCAGGCTAGATACTCTTTCTTAAAGTTGGTTCCCTGATGAAACCTGTCTCCTCTGTTCGCTCCACTCCAATGATCAGTTCCATCGCATGTGTTGCAGGAATTATGCTCGTGCTGTCTGCCTGTGGCGGTGAGTCCGTTCCAATGGATAACACGTCGTCAAATGGCACTTCGGCGAGTACTGACCTCGAACAAATCCCAGAGAACCTCCCGGAAGGTCCAACTTCCGCAGAGGACCCGACTCCTGCGGAAGAGGAAACGAAAGCCCCAGGCAGCGCGACTCCAAAGGGGCAGGAACCGCAGAAAACTGCCGAAGAGGAGACTCCGGTTCTTCGCAAGACCACGCCACAAGATCTGGGCAACTATAAACAGCAAGAGGCGGAACGTGAACTTGCGAGTACAAAACTTGAGTTGCCCGAGGGAATGAGTTTTCGCGAACCTTTCGTGTTCGAGGCCGATGAACTCATGAGGTTCGAGCCCGGATACTTCCAGATGGAGATGACGTGGGACTGGCAGTGTGCGTGGATTGCCACCGCGATTGACCACGTTAGGAACGGTGACCTCGTCAAGGCTGGTGAGGCGGTAGACGTTATTGAGACGTTGCCTGATACTGACCTGATTGAGGCTTTCCCAGACTTTGACAGAATCCTCTACATGACCAACAAACTGAGGGAGGGGATCGTGTTCCCTTCTCTGGATCAGTTTGTTGCTGGATGTCCGGCAAGTGTGCTCGGCAAATGAAGGGATGCAGTGAGCCGGGGCGCGGCTGAGGATATGGCAAAGGGAGCCAGTGCTGCAGTCGCTGACTCCCTTTGTGTATTCTCTTCAGGGTGTTCAGGCACAGTGAGTGAGGTCTGTGCGAGATACAGCGGTGCGCTTGCATGATACGACGTTCTGCTTGGTGACGAGTTGGTCACGTTGGATTCTGAACAGGACTATCTGCGCGACCAGTCCGTATAGTTCTTGCATGCGCTTATCTTCGCATCAGCGAAGAACTGCTTAACGCTTTTGAACTGGCGTAGCCTAGTGCTGTGGACGAAAACATTCGCCGGAAACCGCCGGTCATCGCAGATGTAGCTAAACGTGCGGGCGTATCCGTGCCCACTGTTTCTAGAGTCTTGTCCGGGACAACGCGGGTGAGCCCGGAGCGCCACGCACGCGTGCTCAAAGCGATCGAGGAACTGGGCTACCGCCCGAATGGTGCAGCGCAGGCATTAGCCCGCGGTGACCAAGCAATGATTGCTGTATTTACTTCGAGTATCACTTGGTACGGGTACGCTAGCACGATTCATGGTATCGAGAAGGCGGCTCGTGAAGCTGGATATCTGATCACAATCGCAGTGGTAGAAGCTACAAGTCCAGCGCAGGTGGCCGCGGCCATTAATCAGGTATTGGGTCAGCCGTTAGCAGGTGCGGTTGTGCTGGAGTATGACCCTGCAGGTGTCGCGGTGCTTGCTGCTCTACCTGAGTGGTTACCCACAGTCGCAGCGGCGGCTGGAGGAGTCAAGGCAACTGATCGTTCCCATGCCTACATGGATGATGAAGTTGCAGCCGCGCAAGCTACTAGGTATCTGCTTGATTTGGGGCACAAGACCGTTCATCACATCGCGATTCCGTCCGCAGGAAGTGAAAGCGCTCGTACGCTGGGATGGCGGCGAGCATTACGCGATCGCGGAATCTCGACTCCCGAAATCGTGGTTTCAGATTGGGCGCCGATGGCGGGATACGACGCAGCACGCCGACTTTTGCAGTCCAATGACGCCACAGCAATTTTATGCGGCAACGACGATATTGCGATCGCCGCTGCGAAAGCGGCGAGAGACTGTGGGCTGTCAGTTCCTGACGACCTAAGCCTCATCGGCTTTGATGATCAGCCCTTGAGTGCGATGTGGGATCCACCGCTAACGACCATTCGCCAGGACTTCGCAAATCTTGGGCGTGAGGCATTCAAGTTACTCATCTCAGATAGAGCAGGTGAACCGCAGAACATTCGGATTGTTCCGGATCTTGTGGTTCGGGGATCAACGGCTCCCCCGCCAGCAAGTTTGTGAAAGCGCTATCAAATTGTAATCATCTATTTTTAGAGGAGTGTTGCGCCAGTTCTTGATATGCGCTTTCATAGAGTCATCGAACAAAGGAGTATTCGATGGCGAACCTCGCTTCTGCAACCGAGTTGCAGTTATGGGCTGACGGCTCAATCCGGATCCTACTGCGGTGGAACATGTCTGGTCCCGTGGCGATCACAGTTGTTTCCTCGTCAGAGGTCGAGGAGTTTGACCCGACGGCGATCAACGAACAGCCCTTGGTGGAACTGCTGGCGGTGGGGCACGGAAGAAGCAGCGCCAACCTCAGGAACACCTCGACAGCCATCGGGAATCGACTGCGATATGTGCGGCATGACGTTGTCAAAGAAGACCCCTGGACCGTGTATGACATCGTTCAACACGATCCAATCAGCGGTTTAACCGTCACATCAGTACTGCGAGTGTTGGAGTCTCATGGGGCACTCGAATCTTGGACCAAGGTACGCAATGATTCCAGTATCGCGGTGAATCTACAGGCGGTCTCTTCCCTCATGATTGGCCGACCGATTGCGTCAACGCCTATTAGCGCTACTCGTTCAATTGAGGGTACCAGCGAGTGGTTGGGCGAGACCCGATGGGCCAACCGCCCGCTTCGCAACCAGAGTGGTTTACCCCGGCTGGATCTAGCAGCCCACCAGAGCCAGGACAGTCGTGGTTCGATTTCTTTGATTAGCCAAGGCACGTGGTCCTCTGGGCAGCGAGTGCCCTCAGGAGTGCTCGCAGCAGAAGACGGCGGACGTGCGCTCGCGTGGCAGGTGACGCACAACGGCCCGTGGCGTGTGGAGTTCTCTGAACGCCTTGGACATAACGAACGTGGATATCTGGTCCTTGGTATGTTCGGACCGACTGATGCTGACCACGCGTGGCTCCACATACTGCCATCAGGCGCCGAGTTCACAAGTGTACGAGTAGCTGTAGCTTTTGCCGATACTGGCTGGCAGAGCGCGATCGCGCATATGAGTGAGTTGCGTCGAGCAAGCAGAAGGAGAAGCAATCACAACCGCCCAGTGATTTACAACGACTATATGAACACGTTGATGGGCGACCCGACGACCGAAAAGCTGCTGCCACTCATAGATGCTGCGGCGCAGACAGGTGCTGACTACTTTTGCATCGACTGCGGTTGGTACGACGAAACAGGAGATTGGTGGGACTCGGTCGGCGAATGGACGCCGAGTACGACCCGTTTCCCAGACGGTGGGTTGATACGCGTCATCGAACATATTCGAGCAAAAGGTCTGATTCCGGGGCTTTGGCTTGAACCAGAAGTCATTGGGGTGCGCAGCCCTATGGCCAACAAACTTCCAGATTCAGCATTCTTGCAACGCAACGGTGTACGCATAGTCGAGCATGACCGCTATCTTTTGGACCTTCGTAGTCCAGCGGCAAGAGCGCACCTCGACGCTGTAGTAGACCGGATTGTGAATGAATACAAGGTCGGTTACTTCAAGTTTGACTATAACGTCACGCCTGGACTGGGGACAGATCTCAACGCGGACAGCCCGGGTGATGGGCTTCTGCAGCAGAACCGTGCGCAGTTGGAATGGGTTGCTGGAGTATTTGAGCGGCACCCCGAACTTGTCATAGAGAACTGTGCCTCAGGCGGAATGCGCGCAGACTACGCGCTCCTTGAATACTTCGATGTCCAGTCGACATCGGACCAACAAAACCCTCTGCTCTACCCACCGGTTGCTGCTGGATCGCTCGTTTCGATGTTGCCTGATCAAGCAGCCAACTGGGCCTACCCGCAACCGGAGATGACGGATGAGCAGATTGTCTTCACTATGTGCACAGGTATAGCTGGTCGTCTTCAACTCTCGGGGAAACTCGACCAAATGTCCGCGGAACAGCGGGAACTTGTCGTTCAGGGAGTTGAACTGGCGAAGAACTGGTTCCCAACCTTACGCAACGCTCGGCCATTCTGGCCGCTTGGACTCCCTCAGTGGGACTCCGAGTGGGTTGCCGTAGGGCACCGTGGCGAATATGAATCCCTCGTTGTCGTGTGGTGGCGAGGAAAAGACAATGCACAGGCCGTACTGGAGGTTCCGCCAGGTGACGTCTCAGTTGTCTATCCGGCACCGACATACGAGAGCAGCGCTTGGGAGGTGAATATCGAATCGCCGGGACGAGTACGACTGGCAGTCTCCTCCCCGCATCCACAAGCACGCGTCTTGCGGATTAGGCACACGTAAGACATTTCATCAGGAGAATTCAGTGTCAATGTTGACACCAAATCGACAAGGAGTCGATATGAAAAAGTTCTTGACCACAACAGCGCTTGTCCTCAGTGCAGGGATGTTATTGGCATCTTGCAGCGATCCAAGCGTAACCGACACCTCGGAACCTACCACTGGTAGTTCGGCAACTGGAAACACGTCGGCCGAGGGTGACTACTGGCCTGCTCAGGACACAGATCTTGAGGGCACAAAACTGACCATCTGGGCAGCACAAAACTCCAACACGGTCCCTGAATCGGTGATTGGTGCATTCTCAGAGCTGACTGGTGCCGACATCGAGGTCGTCACCATCCCCGACCCGTATGAACAGGGTGTTCAGACCAAAGTAGCGACCGGAGACAAGCCCGATCTTGCGTTCTGGCAACCCACGGGTTCTATGCTCACGGCATTGAACGCAACCACAAACCTGCAACCTCTCGACGACGCTCCGTGGATCGGAAACACACCGATGGCATTGCGTAACCTCACAGGCATACTGCATGACACCCGCTACGCGGCGCTCATCACAAGCCCTGCGGTTGAGGGCGTTTACTACAACAAGAAGGTCTTCGCGGACAACGGTGTCACAGAAATCCCAGAGGACTGGGACTCATTCATCGCTACAGCCCGTGACCTAAAATCAGCCGGTGTAACCCCATTCTTCGAGATGGCTGGTGACCGCTGGGGAACGCAATGGTGGGTCCAAGTCCAGCTTGCAGATGCAGCCGCTGATGGCCTGTGGGACCGGGTGAACAGAAACGAAGAGAAGTTCACCGACCCAACGATCCTGGGAACGATCGAGAACTACAAGGGCTTGATCGATGAAGGTCTTTTCAACTCCGACATCAAGACTGCAACTTTTGAGGATCAAGGTGATGCACTGCTGAATGGAGACGCTGCAATGGTTGTCCAAGTGAACTCCTTCTTCGGACAGTTGCAAGCGAAAACTGACAGTGCAACGCTTGACGACACCATTGGTTTCTTCCCAATTTCTCCTTCTGGAAACGTGGGAACCTTTATCCCAGATCAATCCAACGCACTCGTCGCGTTCAAGACCGGAGATGAGAAGCGTGAGTCCGCAGCGCGGCAACTCCTTTCGTTCTGGTTGGGGGATGGTTATCCGGCGTTCGTTGAAGCGCAGAACACAGTTTCTCTTTCCGACAACGTTGAGAGCCCAGCATCTGTACCTCAGGCGCTGAAAGACATCCATGCCTCATTGGATAACTCCGTTGGATCAATGCAAGCGCTGGCGGTCGCTAACCCAGACCTCTATATCTTCCTTGCCGACATGATTCAGGGCACGACTACTCCAGAGCAGGTTGCTCAGCAGACGCAAGATCAGTTCGAGCAATTGGCACGTGCGCAAGGCGTAGACGGATTCTAAGGTTCATAGGGCTACGCCGACGCCCGTCGGCGTAACCCTATGATCGGAGACCTATTAAGGAAAATGATGGCAGCAACGACGGGAAATGCCAGGCCCACACAAGTGCGCTTCCGTGGCAGGAAGACTCGTAGGCACAGGCAAAACCACCCCATGACCTTCTTGGTACCCGCATTCATTGTGCTCGGGGTATTTTTCTTCCTACCAACCCTCTTTAACTTCATCTATGCGCTCACCGACTGGTCCAGTTTCAAAAGCGAAGTCAACTTTGTGGGATTCCGAAATATCTCGGAACTATTGAGCAGCGGCACACTAGTTTCTGCTCTTCGAATTACTCTGGTGTACGCAGTGCTCGTGGCTGTTTTTCAGAACCTTTTCGGTCTGTTGCTTGCGTTACTGCTGGAGCGCGATACTCGAGTCAACCGGTTCGCACGCACGATGTTCTTCATCCCTGTCATCATGTCTGCGCTCGCAGTTGGCTATGTCTTTCAAGCCTTGCTGAAACCTGAGGGTGCATTGAACGGTGTACTGTCTCAACTCTTTGGAACAGAGATCACCATCGCGTGGCTGGGTTCGACGACGTGGACAATTTTGGTTGTCGCAATTATCCACGCTTGGAAATGGATGGGGCTTTCCATGCTCATCTATCTTGCTGGATTGAAGACCATCAGCGAAGAAGTCTACGAGGCCGCACGGCTCGATGGCGTCTCCGGCTGGGCGATGTTCCGTCAGATCAAATTTCCACTGCTTGCACCGGCCGTGACGTTCAATGTCGCTACGGCATTGCTGGGTTCGATGAACGGGTTCGATATTGTCCAAGCGACGACCGGTGGTGGCCCAGCCCGAACCACAGAGTTGCTTAACATCTTCATCTTTAGAACCTTCGGGCAAGGTCTCTTCGCGCAAGCAACAGCGATGAGTTTGGTGCTCTTCTTGATGGTGCTGGTGCTGGCGTTCCCTGTCATCCGAGTCCTACGTAAGAGAGAGGAAGTCCTATGATCCCGGAGAATCTTCGCCGACGTAGGGAAGTCCGTAGCCCGTGGGAACGCGTTCAACCATTTATTGCAGTGCTGGCGGTGGTGGTGCTCTTGGTGCCACCATTGTGGATAGCGGTAGTCACGGCAGGAAAGTCCCAGGCAGAAGCTCTAACCCCGAATCTTTCATTGCCTACGCAGTGGCAATTGTTCGAGAACTTTGCGCAGGTCTGGAATGACGGACGTATACCAAGTGCACTTGGTGGTAGTTTGCTTGTCATGGTGCCATCAGTCCTTGGTGTCCTCATGCTCGGATCAGTTGCTTCTTGGGTTTTGGCACGCCGTTCCGGACGCTTGGTAGCGATACTCTATGCCCTGGCGATCAGTGGTCTTGTTCTCCCACCAGCGGTTGTCACTATCGTGATGCTCTTACGGCAACTTGGATTGGCTGGCACTGCGTGGGGAATGATCGGGGTCTACATGGGAATGTATATGTCCACTGTCATCTTCTTTACGACCGGATTTGTTCGCACTATTCCACATGAACTCGAGGAAGCCGCCCGGATTGATGGCGCTGGCCCGCTACGCGTGTTCAGGTCTGTTATTCTTCCGATCCTCATGCCAACGCTCGCGACAGCTACCATCCTGATCTGTTTGTATGTCTGGAACGATGTGTTCTACGCGCTGTTCGTGATCGGTGGACGAATAGACACGCTTCCGCTCAACTTGTTCCAAGTTGCTAGCGCAGGACTCTATCTCAATAACTGGCACCTCATTTTTTCCTACGTTGTTCTCATGAGTTTGCCATTGTTGGTTGTTTTCATCCTCGCGCAACGCAAGATCATTTCTGGTGTGACAAGCGGTGCGGTGAAGTAAGCAGTTCACCGAAAATCTTCAAGCAAGGCTTGATATGGCAAAGGGAGCCAGCGCTGCAGTCGCTGACTCCCTTTGTGCGATCTCCTCGAAATGCCTTAATGTATTCCGGCTAATGATCTTGAAAAGATCAGCCGTGCATTACTGCTGAATACCTAAGAGCATGGATCGAAATGCTTATGCGAATCGAACCGAGGAGAACGCCTGGGGTTCATTGCTGTGAACCAAGAGAGGGCCTCCTTTCGATCGAACTTCGGCCCAAAACGCGCCGGACCCTGCAATGGGTGGGACGCGGTTTAAGCCCTGACAAGAACTAGAGTATTGCGCGGAAGATAACTCGTCCACTGATTTTCTGACCAGTGTAAATAGAGCATCAGCGGTGAGGTGGATCCGGCAATTACGTGCGTGGCAGAGGTGGCGCGATTTCGAGCCATTGAACTCGTGTAGCCTCGGTGCTCTCAGCTAGGAGTTCGGCGCGCAGATGCTTGCGCTGCGCGAGTTTTCTGCGAACCTGCTGTTCAGGGCGCAAAGAAGTGAAGATTGACATGGTGCTTACCCAATCGAAGTGGTGGTGAATCGTAAGTTTGTGTGTTGATCCAACGCCGCTTCGCGGATGCGCAGCACCTTAGAAGTGGGGGATCCTAACGGTTGCCGCGATGTACGAAGTGCGTGCGTCGACCATGGGGTGCCTTAGCCTGATTAATTCGACGTGCGGTAGGCATGCCGCCCTTGGCTAACTTTTTTCCACGTGTAGTCACAAGAATTCCCCCTTTCGGATTGTTTGACGCGGGTGTTTTTCCGCTGTTGTTGTGGACGTTCTCGTCCATGTAAAGACCCTAAGTGGGGGCAAGTGCAGACTTCCAGTTATTTTCACATTGGGTATAAAAATGGGGGCCGCTCATCAATTGATGAGTGACCCCCGTTTCATGGAAAAGCCTAGACAGTCAGTGGTTTTATCGCATCTGAGAAGTGCAACTTGGAACTCTTGCTGTTCCATCCAGTGAACTCCACTGTCTCACGTTAAGCGTGCCGCGCTCGGCTCAGCCGAGCTGGGTCGCGAGGTGACGCGCACACCGAGCCGACTCGTCGTCAATCTGAACCCACAGACACCAACCCAAAATAGGTGTATGGGTTTTGTCTTGTGCGTGAGTGTCCGGACCACTGTTAGAGAAGAAAAAACCTATACGCCTACGTGCCCAAGCGATGTTGCGGCTCCGTCGGCACTGTTGCACTAAAAAAGGGTGACAGCGCCGACAGGGCCGCAACCTCGAATCTACTGGTTGGCGGAAGTGTCAGGTCAGTGGTTTTATCGCACCGGAGAAGTGCAGTTTGGAACTCTTTCCGTTCCATCCAGTGAACTCTACGGTCTCGCCATCTAAACGGTGGATCGCTACGGCAACCTTGCTCGGCAGTAGGACTGGTTTGGCAAAATCGACATCCCACACGTAACTTTCTCCGTGCAGCCCGCGCGCTTCGGCAAGAGCTCGGGCAGCGGTGTACATGCCGTGGGCGATAGCGCGCGGGAACCCGAACGCTTTGGCCGAGAGCGCGGACATGTGGATGGGGTTTCGGTCCCCGGAGATAGCCGCGTAGTCGCGTCCAACGCCGGCGCCGAGATTCCATTGGGCGGTGGGGAAACCCGGCACAAACTCCGCGCGTTCAATAGGATCCACACCGCGCCCGCGCAGGTACTTCCCCTTCGCGAGGTAGGTTGACGTGCCGCGCCACACAACCGAGCCCGTGATCTGTACCTCAACCACCAGTTCCACGGAAGTTCCCTTGGCATGACCGGCGAGATTCTGTGCCCAGGCGAATACTTCGCATTCCTCGTCTGCCCGAATTGTGCGAGCGACCTCGACCCGGTTCGACAGGTGCACCATCCCCATGAGCGGGAGCGGAAACTCTGGCGCAACCATGAGGGCCATTGCCACGGGAAACGCAGTCACCTGCGTGAAGCCCGCAGGAACCTCATCGGTGTGCGGCAGGCTGAACAGGCTCTGATAGCGCGCAAGCAACTCGGCGTCGAACCGCACCCCGCGTGCAGCGTAGGTAACGTCCGGCAGCGAGAGCGTCTCGGCCTTAACCGTGGGGTTTGAATCCCCGAAAACCCCGAGCGGAAGCACCTTGCCCACGGCCTCGCGCACGGCAGCACCAGACGGTACGAGGGCCTTGCCGTAGAGCGACCCTAGTCCTGGGACGCTGGGCAAAATGGTGACCGACTCGGGCCTATCAGCGGGGTACAGAGCAGCGGAGCACATCAGGCACCCACCAGGTTCTGGCCGCACACACGGATCGTGATGCCGCTGATACCACCGGACGCAGGCGAGGCAAGGAACGCGATCGTCTCGGCCACGTCAACCGGCTGGCCGCCCTGCTGCAGGGAGTTCAAGCGCCGGGCAACCTCGCGGGTGGCGAGCGGAATCTTTGCGGTCATCTTGGTTTCGATGAACCCGGGCGCTACAGCGTTCGCGGTTCCATCGACTGCTTCGAGCAGCGGTGAGGTTGCGGCAACCATCGCGACAACACCGGCCTTGGATGCACCGTAGTTGGTTTGCCCGCGGTTGCCCGCGATACCGGAGGTCGAGGCGAGCGAAACGATGCGTGGCGCGTCCTTGAAGTGCTCGGATGCGAGGAACGCCTCGTTCATCCGCAACTGCGACTCAATGTTGACCGCGATGACCGAATCCCACCGAGCATCGTCCATGTTGGCGAGCAATTTGTCGCGAGTGATTCCGGCGTTGTGCACCACGATGTCCAAGCCGCCATGACGGCCAACAGCGTGTTCGATGATGCGTGCACCCGCATCATCGGCGGTCACATCGAGTTGCAGTGCGGTGCCCTTGATCTCGTTGGCCACGCGGGCGAGTGAGTCACCGGCAGCAGGAATATCGACCGCCACGACCTTAGCGCCATCACGCGCAAGAGTCTTGGCAATGGCGGCACCGATTCCCTGCGCAGCACCTGTCACAACAGCGACTTTGCCTGCGAGCGGCTGGTTCCAGTTGGCGGGAGCAGTTCCAGCGTCCCGCTTCACACGCACAACCTGGCCGTCCACGAACGCCGACTTCGGCGAGAGGAAAAAGCGCAGAGCGCTCAGCACGGAGGTGCTGGTAACCGGGGTGTCGTCGGCAATCTCGAGGGCGTTTGCGGTCGCGCCCGACCGCAGTTCCTTACCCAGCGAACGCATTGTGCCGAGCACGCCCTGGCGTGCGGCGGCGACCGCTGGGATTGCCGACGAGTCGGCTGGGCGGGTGACGAACAGGACGCGTCCGCTCGGGGCTAGGGAGCGCAGTTGCGAGCCCAGCGTACGCACGGACTCGGACAGGTCCGCAGGGGTGGACAGCGAGGTCAGCACAACGACGATGGCTCCCCAGCGCACCCCGCCCGAGGTGATTGCTTGGCGGCGCACATCGATCTGTTCGCCGCTGCCGAGTCCGTCGAGCAGCAGTTCGGCGACTGCGTTGGTGTCAGCGCAGCCGGACGGACCGAGGACCAGAACCGGACTAGCGACCAGAGGTTGTCCGGGCTTGAACCGCTTGAGGCGGACCGGCTGTGGCAGGCCGAGTTTCTTTGCGAGAGTCTTGCCGAATCCGCCGCTCACGAAATCCGTGTACTTATCAGCCATGTCGAGTTCCCTTTCAGTTGGCAGATTCGATGATTGCGACTGCACCCAAACCACCGGCGGCGCAGACCGAAATCAGTGCGCGGGCGGTTGTTCCGGTTTCGGCAGCCTTCTGGTTGACGAGTTTTGCAGCGGTTGCGATGATGCGTGCACCGGTCGCGGCGAATGGGTGTCCGGCGGCAAGCGACGAACCCGCCACGTTCAACTTTGCGCGGTCCACGGTTCCGAGCGCGCCCTCAAGACCGAGTTCGGTGCGGCAGTAGTCGTCGTCCTCCCAGGCGGCGAGCGTGGTCAAGACAGTCGATGCGAAGGCCTCGTGGATTTCAAAGAAGTCGATGTCCTCAAGCGTCAATCCGTTGCGTCCCAGCAGAACCGGAACGGCGTGTGCGGGAGCCATGAGCAAACCCTCGTGGCCGTGCACGAAGTCCACCGCTGCGGTCTGCGCGTCCACGAAACGTGCGAGCACAGGGAGGTTGCGCTCGGACGCCCAGTCGCGGGATGCGACCAAGACGGCGGAAGCTCCATCGGACAGCGGAGTCGAGTTTGCTGCGGTCATCGTTGCCGGGGTGCTCAGCGTCTTGCCGAACACCGGTGCGAGTGAGCCGAGCTTTTCCAGGGTTGATTCTGGGCGCAGGTTCTGGTCCCGGGTCAGTCCCTTGAACGGAGTGATCAGGTCATCAAACAGGCCCCGGTCGTAGGCGCGGGCGAGGTTCTGGTGCGAGTTGAAGGCAAGTTCGTCCTGGGCCTCGCGGCTGATACCCCACTTGGCGGTGGTGATTGCCTGGTGTTCACCCATGGACAGGCCGGTGCGTGGTTCATCGGTGCGCGGGGTTGCGGGAGCGAGATCCGCAGGGCGGACTGTGGACAGTGCCTTGAGGCGCTGGCCGAGAGTCTTTGCGTGCGAGGCCTTCAGCAGGGCGGTGCGCAGACCGTCTGAGACTGCGATGGGGGCATCGGACACGGTGTCCGTGCCTCCGGCGATCGCGGAGTCGATCTGGCCGAGTTGGATCTTGTTGGACACGGTGATGAAGGCTTCGAGTCCGGTTGCGCACGCCTGCTGAAGATCAAAGGCTGGAGTGGCCGGAGAAAGGGAGGAACCGAGGACGCATTCACGGGTCAGGTTGAAGTCTCTGGCATGCTTGAGAACCGAGCCGGCAACGACTTCGCCCACGGTTTCACCCTGGAGGCCAAAGCGTGCCACTAAACCATCGAGTACCGCGGTGAGTATGTCCTGGTTCGAGGCGTTGGCGTACTTGCTGCCAGCCTTGGCGAACGGGATGCGGTTTCCACCGACGATCACCGCATCGCGCAGTGAGGTGCTGGTCTTCTCTGTCGTGCTAGATGTGCGTGGATGTGCTGCCACGATGTCTCCTTGCGTCATTGCTTCAGGGTTCCTGTGGGTGCCCAATGGGGGAAGGGGACTTTTGTCCGTTGCGTTCCCCTCGAGAACACTCATGAAATCTTTATAGAACTCAGAGTACCTGATACTCTGAGTATCGTGAGTTCAGTCACAGAGAAAATCAACGATGATGGGCGCTCCACCCGATGGGACGAGCACCGCTCCGCACGGCGTCAAGAACTAGCCGTCGCGGCTCGCAAAGCTGTTCACCTCTACGGGACAGACCTCTCCATGGATGACATCGCAACCTATGCGGGAACATCCAAATCGATCGTCTACCGCTACTTCGTGGACAAAAGTGGACTACAACGTGCCGTGTCAGAAGCGGTCATGCAGGACATCCGCGAAACACTGCGCGAAGCGGTGACGACCGCCCCCACCCCACTTCAATCCGTTCGAGCGATGGTTGCGACCTACCTCGAAATGATCGAACACTCTCCAAACGTCTACCACTTTGTGACGCGCGGAGCCTCCGCCCTGCCTTTCCTCGACGAAATGATCGAGGTCGCGGCAATCCCATATGCCCGTGAACACGACACCTCGCCCGCCGCCGCCTCAGCATGGGCTGCAGGGGCAGTGGGATTTGTCCAAGGCACCGGAGAATGGTGGCTCGCAAACGGCGATGCCCCCGAAAACCCCAGCAGAACCGAAATGACAGAGTCAATCACCGCATGGCTCTGGAACGGCCCCGCGGTAGCTACACAAAGGAGTGAGCCATGACAGCCGTTGATCAGACGCCAGCGACCCACCAGGTAACGGCCAAGATCGATAAGACCTACCTTGAGGACAAACTCCTCGGGCGTTGGAAGGATTTGCGTCTCATCGCGCGCGGATTCGCCCGTGATCCGCGTATCATCCGCGATCCCTCCCTCGGTATGGACGAGCACCGCGAACGAGTGCTCGAACAACTGAAGATCCTTGTCTCCGAGGCGCAAGTGCTCCGAGCCTTCCCCGAACGCCTCGGAGGAAGCGATGACTCCGGTGGAGGAATCGCCGGATTCGAGGAACTTCTCGCGGCGGACCCATCACTCCAGATCAAGGCCGGTGTGCAGTGGGGTCTGTTCTGCGCCGCGATCCACCACCTATCGACCCCAGAGCAGCAGGACCGCCTGCTCGGTGCGGCCATGCGACTTGAGGTACCCGGCGCGTTTGCCATGACCGAGATCGGTCACGGCTCCGACGTGGCCTCCATCGCCACCACCGCGACCTTCAACGAAGACAGCGGCGACTTCACACTCCACACCCCATTCCGTGCGGCATGGAAGGACTACCTCGGCAACGCTGCGCTGCACGGCCAGGCAGCGGTCGTGTTCGCGCAGCTCATCACCAAGGGCGTCAACCACGGCGTGCACGCGTTCTACGTACCCATCCGGGAGCAAAACGAAGACGGCAGCACCGGCGCGCTCCTGCAGGGAGTCTCGTCCGAGGACGACGGACTCAAAGGCGGGCTCAACGGCATCGACAACGGCCGCCTCGCGTTCGACAACGTGCGCGTACCGCGCGAGAACCTGCTCGCCCGCTATGGCGAGGTGAGCGCGGACGGAACCTACTCGTCGCCAATCGAAAGCCCCGGGCGCAGGTTCTTCACCATGCTCGGCTCACTCGTGCAAGGACGCGTCTCGCTCGACGGCGCAGCCGGAGTCGCCAGCAAAATCGCACTGACCACTGCGATCACCTACGGTAACCAGCGTCGCCAATTCAACGGCGCGAGCGACACCGAGGAAACCGTGCTGATGGACTACCAAACCCACCAGCGCAGGCTCCTGCCGCTACTCGCAGAAGTGTACGCAGGACACTTCGCGCACGACCGCCTACTCGACCTGTTCCACGCCGTGTTCTCCGAAGAGGGCATGGACACCCCAGAGTCGCGCGAGGATCTCGAAACCCTCGCCGCAACGCTCAAGCCAGTGTCCACCTGGCGTGCACTGCACGCATTGCAAACAGCACGCGAGGCATGCGGCGGAGCGGGATTCATGACCGAGAACCGACTCGTGCAACTACGCCAAGACATGGACATCTACGTCACCTTCGAAGGCGACAACACCGTTCTGCTGCAACTCGTGGGAAAGCGCCTGCTCACGGACTACGCCAAGCAGTTCAAGGGCATCACCGGCATGAACATGGCACGCTTCGTGATCGACCGCGCCGCAGACACCGTGCTCTACCGCACCCCACTCAACCGGGCCGTGCAATCCATCGCCGACACCGGACGTAGGGCACGATCCGCAAACGAGTTGCGCGATGAGGAAACCCAGCGAGAACTACTCACCGACCGCGTGGAAACCATGGTCGAAAAGGTGGCCGCAGCGCTGCGCCCAGCAGCCAAGATGAGTCAAGCCGACGGAGCCGCACTGTTCAACGAACACCAAAGCGAACTCATCGAAGCGGCCAAAGCCCACGCCGACCTCGTGCAATGGGAAGCGTTCACCAAGGCGCTGCGCGATATCGAAGACCCAGGCACCCACTCGGTTCTCGTAGCGCTCCGCGACCTGTACGCACTCAGCCGCATCGAAGCGAACCTCGCCTGGTATCTGATCAACGGACGACTCTCCACCCAGCGCGCAGAGACCGTCACCTCCTACATCAACCGCCTGCTCACCCGTCTACGCCCACATGCACAAGACCTCATCGAAGCCTTCGGTCTCGACGATGAACTCGTGCGCGCGACCATCGCAACCGGAGTGGAACAGAAGCGCCAAGATGAGGCCCGCGAGTACTATCGCAAGCAACGAGCCAGTGGAGATGCTCCCATCAGCGAAAAAACACTCGCAAAGGCAAAGAGGGCCACGAAACGTTAGGAAAGAGTTCGTCACAAAATTGTTCTAAACGCTGTTGGAACTAAATTGTTCTTGGCATAGTTATATCTACCTGAGTGTTACGAACTTACATTCGCTGCGCTGCGGTAGGTGTTTGCCTCGCGAAACCCCTACGCTGCGCTGCTTTGTTCGTAATAGAACTTCGCGCACCATGCGCACCCCGCCCGGTAGCAACCCGACTGGATGCTACCGGGCGGACCTAACTTTCAACAGAAAGGCCATAGTGGACAATCCCGGTCATAGTCCCAACCACCTCCTCTCCGCGCCGCGCAGTGATGCGACGGCCTACAGCGCCCAGGAGGTGGACCCGTGGTAATAGTCTCCATAATCATCGGACTTCTGCTTATGGCAGCCGGCGCAATGTTCGTGGCCGCCGAGTTCTCGCTTGTGACGGTCAACAAGAACAACGTCAAGGCGGCAGCAGAACAGGGAGACAAGAAAGCAGATGGCGTGCTCAAAGCACTGTCCACGCTTTCCACTCAACTTTCCGGAGCACAGCTCGGAATCACCATCACAAACCTTGGAATGGGTTTTGTGGCGGAGCCAGCCATCGCAGTGCTCATCACTCCCGTCCTTGAGGACCTTGGCATGTCCGCCACTCAAGCACGCGGAGTCTCGGTCACGCTCGCACTCGTGCTCATGACCGCACTGACCATGGTGTTCGGTGAACTTGTCCCCAAGAACCTGGCACTGGCGAAACCGCTCGAAACCGCACGTTTCGTCACGGGATTCCAGCGCGGATTCTCCAAGGCAACCGCATGGATCATCACGTTCTTCAACGGAACCGCCAACCGCGTTCTCGGATTGTTCGGCATCGAACCACAAGAGGAACTCGCATCCGCACGTTCTGCCGAAGAACTTGGGTTCCTGGTACGCCACTCGGCGCAGCAGGGAGTGCTCCCATCGCAAACCGCGCAACTCGTGGAACGCTCCCTTGCATTCGGTGAGCGCCGTGCGCACGACGCTATGACACCGCGCTCGCGGATGATGCACGTCACCAGTGCAACCACGCTCCTTGAACTGCTCGCACTAGCCAAGGAGACCGGACACTCCCGCTTCCCTGTGCTCGAACCCGGTGCGCGCGAAGTAGACGGTCTCGTGCACGTCCGCCAAGCCCTAGCTGTCCCATTCGACGAGCGCGCCACTGCGACCGTCGCGCAGGTCATGGGCGAAGCAACCCTCGTGCCCGACACCGTTGAACTCGACGACCTCATGGACACCCTGCGCGCAGGCGGACTCCAGATGGCCGTCCTGATCGACGAATCTGGAGACATCGCCGGAATCATCACCCTTGAGGACCTCGTGGAGGAACTCGTGGGCGAAGTCCGCGACGAACACGACCCAGACGGTGGTGAGATCGAATTTGTGTCCACCCACGAATGGACCGTCGACGCCTCGATTCGCCCAGACGAACTCGACGACGCGATCGACTTCGACATCCCCGAACACGAGGAATACGAGACCCTAGCAGGTCTGGTCACCCTCGAACTGGGACGTCTCGCACAACTTGGCGATACCGTCTACGTGTGCGAAGACGGACGAGTCTCCGAGGAACCATTCGACAACGAAGAGGACGGTTCGCACCCGCAATACCTGCGGCTCATCGTCACCGAACTCGACAGCTCCCGCATCGAACGCCTGCACGTCACCCAACTGGGGCAGCGCAAAGAACACCAAGGCGCCGTCAAGGAAGGTGAAGCACGATGAACCTCTGGCAAGGACTATTACTGACAGCCGGTCTGCTCGCCGCCAACGCGTTCTTTGTTGGTGCCGAGTTCGCGCTCATCGCAGCACGCCGCTCCATCATCGAGCCAAAAGCCCAAGAGGGTGGCCGCGCGGCGAAGATGACCCTGTGGGCCATCGAGAACGTGTCGTTCATGATGGCCGCAGCCCAAATGGGTATCACGCTGTTCTCACTGCTCCTCGGAGCACTCTCCGAACCGATCATCGCGCACGCGCTGGAAGGCCCGTTCGAGCAGATCGGCATCCCAGAGAACCTGGTGCACCCCGTTGCGGTCGCGATCACGCTGCTGTTCATCACCTACCTGCACGTCGTGCTCGGTGAAATGGTGCCGAAGAACATTGCGCTCGCAGGGCCAGAACGCGCTGCGCTCGTGCTTGGTCCACCGCTCGTGATCATTGCCCGGATTTTCAAGCCTGTCCTGTGGACGCTTAACGGGCTCGGTAACGCTGTTCTGCGCCTTATGAAGGTCGAACCCAAGAACGAGGTTGCCACAGTGTTCACTCAGCATGAGGTGGCAGACCTGGTTGAGGAATCGCAGGACGGCGGCATGATTTCCGAAGAAGACGAGCAACTCCTCTTGAGTGCGCTCACGTTCGAGTCTCGCTCGGTGGAGAACGTTGTGATCCCGATGGCGCAGATGCGCACCCTTCAGGAGGGCTTCACCGCGGCAGCGGCGGAGGACGTGGCCCGCAACGGTTTCTCCCGCTTCCCCGTGGTCGGTAAGAACGGTCGTCCTATCGGTTACGTGCACATCAAGGACTTCCTTGACGTTGGCGCCGCTGAACGCGACCTTCCGGTGAAACCTGAGGTCATCCGCGCGATGCCTACCCTGAACGCGGGCGACTCACTCCAGATGGTGCTCTCCACGATGCAGCGCGATGGTGCACACCTCGCGCTCGTGGATGGCCCGCACGGACTGATCGGCGTGGTCACGCTGGAGGATGTTCTCGAAGAACTGGTTGGACAGATTCGCGACGATTCGAGGGCTTCCCGCGCATAGTCACCTCATGGCGGTGGCTGGCTGAGGGCCGCGAAACCCTGACGGGTTTCGCGGCCCTCATGCGTTTGTTGGGGGTGTGGGCCGGTCTCGCTGATACAGCGCCGAGTGCGGTCGGGCATCTGCGGTAGTTGATCGATCTGGAACCAGCGTGCTCCAAGGCTCTCGCCATCAGCCGGGTAAGGATCGCCGGATACCCACTCGGACCGGAAGGTCAGGTCAATACGTGATGACAGCGGTAGCCCCCGAAAGCCACAGGGGAGTAGTACCGACCTTGTCGCGTAACGCGAGGACGAACTCTGGAATGGCCGTGTTCATCAACGTACCCGAGCCTGCAAGAAGGCTCGCGAAGACGCCACCTTCACATGTGCAGCCAGAAACGGGCTACACGCCTGGACACAAAATGTGTCTGCAATGTGAGTAGGACTATTCTCCTAGCGCCGCGGATAGGCTAACCTAATGCGCAGTGCGTACTTTCGCACCCACACCAGCTTTAAAAGGACAACAATGAGCACTCCAAACACGCAGTTTCAGCAGCCGGGTGCTGCAGGCCCTGTAGGCAGCAAATCGAAGATCGTCGCCGGAATTCTCGGAATCCTCCTTGGAGGCTTTGGCGTTCACAACTTCTATCTCGGCAAGACGCAACGTGCGGTCATCCAGATCGTCGTCACCGTCGTTACGCTCGGTGCAGGTGCTATCTGGGGCTTCGTCGAGGGCATCCTGATCCTCGTGTCGAAGCCAGGCACCGACTGGCACAAGGACGCAGAGGGCCTCGAACTCCAAGACTGAAGATGGTCTGAGGAATCAGAGTTCAGAACGCTAGGAGTCACGCCGGGCGGCCGCTTTCATGAGAGAGTGGCCGCCTTCGGTATACCTGCAGAAAATGTGTCGGAGGGCTGCGCTAATCTTTAAAGGACAAACGTGTTTACCAGCAAAGGACACTCATGAGCACGCCGAACGATCCAGCCAGTCAGACCAACCCATACGGTGGGCAGTCGGGCAACAGCGGCAACCCATACCAGAGCGGCCAACCGTATGGTGGCCCTCAGCAAGGTCAGCCCTACCAGCAGCAACCATATGGTCAGCAGGGCCCATACGGCGGACAACAGCCTCCCTATATGCAGCCGCCAACCGGCCAGAAATCCAAGATCGTTGCCGGAATCCTCGGCATCTTGCTTGGCGTTTTTGGCGTACACAACTTCTACCTGGGTAACACGGGCAAGGCGGTCGCCCAACTTCTGATCACGGTTGTCAGTGTGGGAACGCTTGCGGTGATCTCCAGCATCTGGGGTCTCGTTGAGGGTATCCTGATCCTCGTGTCAAAGCCGGGCGATCCATGGCACCGCGACGCTCGTGGTTTCGAGTTGCAGGACTGAAACTGCTTCACTCTCACGGATTGCATCGGGCTGCCAGGAGACTGAGCAGCCCGATGTCGTCATACCAGGTCTCCAGGTTCCACGTATCCTTGCTCTGCGCGCCGATAGCGTGGCACTGGAACTGGTGTTCAAGCGACTCTCCGGGATGTTCGGTCACTTCGGGCAGGTCTCGCACAACGCTGTGCCAACCATAGTCTGAGACCGCAAGCCCGCCGTTACGTGCCCAACTGCTCGGCGTGATGAACAGGCGAGGTCCTTCGCGTTCATCCACCCATCGCGCAGACTCCACTGCCGTCTCGCCGAAAAACGCGGACAGTTCGGTGTCCTCCTCGAGGTTGCTGCGCCGCGTTGCCGTGAACACAATCTGATCGGCATGGTCTACGCGCTCCCATGCCCATGCGTTTACGGGCGCACCAGGAGAGCGGGGCATGCTGATCCCCAGCACGAATGTGTCATCGATAAGCACCGCAACCGATTGGTCGACTAGGAGGCGTGTTGTCATGTCTTCGTGTTCGTCAAGTGCAATGACCAGTCCGTTGGCACTCGGCGCGGAGATCTCCAGCCCACCGCCGATGATCTCACCGGTACTTAGTCGTGGCAGATTATTCTCCCAGGTCACCGTAGCGGTTGTCGTAACCGTTCCCATTTCCGACGAAGTGGTGTCTTTGTCCGGCGCCTCACCTTCGGATGTCGTTTGGGTGCGGATCTCAGGTTCCGGCACCGCAGGTGCCGGAACCTGGGTGGACTGCCCGGCGGGCACGAGCGAACACCCTGCCAAAGCGAGAACTGGAAGGGCGGCAACCAGAATCGTCGAAAAGCGCCTCATGGCATCAACGATGCCATGGCAACCTGGCAACCCAACCGCCGAGACGCCAACTACGCGTAAGCGGCGTGCAGGTTGCGGGGACCAGTGAGTCATGTCCTCTGGGAGGTGCGAGGACTCGCCACCGAAGCACGGGTCACAAGAGAGACCTCGAGAGAGATCGGCGGGGGAGTCCCCTGCCCCTTTTCGACCTCTTGAAGGACCAAGCGCGCGGCTTCTGCGCCTTTGGCTTGAATGTCCTGCGCCACGGTGGTCAGTCCTGGAGTCACCAGCGCGCTCATCTCAATGTTGTCGAAGCCAATGACGGAGATATCCTCGGGAACCCGAACACCGGCCTCGTTCAGACCCGCGAGGATTCCGATTGCGAGGGAGTCAGCGGTTGCGAAGACCGCAGTTACGTCAGGGTGGTCCTTCCTGAGTCTGCGTCCGAGAGCCTGTCCGTCCTCATAGGAGATGAGAGTCTCCACAACTGCGATCTGACTCGGGTCAATGCCTGATGCAATGCAGGCCGATAGAAACCCCTCCCAACGTTGGCCCATCACGCCCATGCCTTCAAAGGGAGGCCCAGCGAACAGAAGTTGACTGTGCCCAGCCTCGGTGAGGCATGTTCCCGCAAGCCACCCGCCCCGCCTGTCATCGGTCCGAACCGAGATCGTGCGGGGATTCTCCGAATAGCTGTCTATCGCCACGAGGGGAACTCCGCTTACCTGAATGCGGTCGATCTGTGAATCGGCAAACTCAAGAAGGATCGCGCCGTCGAGAGCCCAACCCTTGATCGCACCGGTGATGTCAGCTTCCTTCTCGATCCCCCGGAGCAGCACGTGATAACCCTCGTGGCGTAGATGCTTCTCCAAGCCGCCGATGACCTCCACCGTATGTGGGCTCATGAGGAGGCTGTGGTCTTCTCCCACGGGCGTCAGTGCCGCGATTATGTGGGATTTTGAGGCAGCCAGACTGCGGGCAGGGAGATTGGGCACGTAGCCGAGACGATCGGCGATCTCAAGCACGCGGTGTGCCGTTGCCTCTGAGACACGTGAACGTTTCCCGTTCATGACGTTGGAGACGGTCATCAGGCTGACGCCGGCCTCACTGGCGATGTCACTCAACCGAACTGGCACGTGGGCTCCTCTTCCTAGGGTCTCGCATCTAGTGTAGCCGCTACCAGCAGCAATGATATAGCGCTAAATCTTATTTACCTGGATCTGTTGACACAGGTTTGCATGTGAGCCTAATATCGCAAGTGATATAGCGCTAAACCTATTTCATTCAAGGACGAACAACGATGTCTCGTAACGCTGAATCATCCACCGAATGCACCGAACCCCTGAACGATGACTGGTGGCGCAATGCCGTCATCTATCAGGTGTACCCACGCAGCTATGCAGACGCTGATGGGGATGGGACCGGAGACCTCAATGGGGTGCGTTCACGGTTGCCTTATCTGCAAGAACTTGGAGTCGATGCAATCTGGCTGACACCCTGGTACCAATCTCCACTCGCAGATGGTGGCTACGATGTCGCTGACTATCGGGTAATCGATCCGACCTTCGGGACGCTTGAAGACGCTGAACACCTCATTTCAGAGGCTGCGGAAATAGGTATCCGCACAATCATCGATGTGGTGCCGAACCACATTTCAGATCAGCATCGCTGGTTCCAAGAGGCACTTGACTCCCCGCCGGGTTCTCCCGAACGCTCACGGTTCTGGTTCCATCCAGGAAAGGGCCCGGGAGGGGATGAACTGCCAAATGACTGGCAGTCGAGCTTCGGGGGAGACACCTGGACTCGCACGACGAACCCTGACGGCTCACCAGGCGAGTGGTATCTGCACCTGTTCAGCGCACACCAGCCCGACCTCAACTGGAACAATCCCGACGTGTGGGAGGAACACGAGGCGGTTCTCAGGTTCTGGTTTGACCGAGGTGTCGCGGGCATTCGCATTGACTCGGCGGCAATGCCGATCAAACACCCCGACCTGCCACCGATCCCAGAGTCCCCAGCCCCAGGCGAGCATCCTCACCTCGACCGCGACGAGATTCACGACATCTATCGGGCGTGGCGCAAGGTCGCGGACTCCTACCCAGACACACGGGTGCTCGTTGGCGAGGTATGGCTGGACAACGCCGAGCGATTCGCCGCCTATCTGCGACCTGACGAGATGCACTCCGCCTTCAACTTCGACTTCATGGCGCGGCCATGGGACGCGGCGGAACTGCGCACATCGATCACGAACACCCTGCGAGACCATGCACTTGTCGATGCTCCGCCAACGTGGGTTCTCTCCAACCACGATGTGACCAGGCCTGTGACCCGCTACGGTCGAGAAGACTCGGGCTTCGCCTTCGAGGCCAAACGTTTCGGAGTGCCCACAGACCGTAAACTCGGGGAACAAAGGGCCCGAGCAGCCGCGCTGCTGACGGCAGCACTCCCCGGGACCCTGTACATCTACCAGGGCGATGAACTGGGGCTACCCGAGGTCGATGTTCCGGTAGAAGCGATTCAAGACCCCATGTACCTTCGGTCCGGGAAAGTGAATCCCGGTCGCGACGGGTGCCGGGTGCCCATCCCTTGGAGCGGTACAGCACCGCCATATGGGTTCAGCGAGGGTCGCGCCGCAGACATCTGGCTTCCGCAACCACGAGACTGGGCTGGGCTGACCGTTGAGGCCCAGAGCGAGAACCCATCCTCGATGCTCTCGCTCTATAGGCAGGCAATATCGCTCCGCAGGTCCATCCCGGAACTGCGTGGTGACGACTTTGCGTGGCTAGACACCCACACGGAGGTGATTGGATTTGTTCGCGGGAGGAGGTTCGCATCAATCACGAACTTTGGCCGCCCCATACCCCTCCCTCCTCACGAGCGAGTCCTTCTCGCCAGCACCCCGCTCACCGACGCCGGTGAGATCCCCCAGGATTCCACTGTCTGGCTGCTGATCCAGTAGCACACAGTGGTCGCGCAGCAGTCTACGTGCGCACAATTTACCAACGTTCACGGAAAGGAACGGACAATGAAGTCAATTGCACAGCGCACATCAATCGCTATGTGTGCCGCAGTTTCAGTTTCTCTTGCGCTAGTCGGGTGTTCATCGGATTCCGAGACACCCGAGACATCACCGGTGACAGAAACCGCAGACGAGGCGGTCACCATCAAGGTCTCGATCGATGCGGGGCTGGAACCTGAAGCGCGTGAGAACTTCGACGCGCGGGTCAAGGCCTTTCAGACTGCACATGAGAACATCACGGTCGAGGCGCAGGAATACACATGGACGGCAACGACGTTCACAGCGGATCTAGCAGGCGGCACTCTGCCACACGTGTTCACCATCCCGTTCACCGACGGACGTGGACTCATCGCCGCGAAGCAAATCGCCGATATCAGTGATCTTGTGGCGGAGCTTCCCTATGCGGACCAGTTCAACCCGAACGTTGCGCAGGCAGGACAGGCGGAAGACGGCGGACAGTGGGCGATTCCAATCGCCGCCTATGGACAGGCGCTGCACTACAACCGGACCCTCTTCACCGAGGCCGGCCTTGATCCAGACTCGCCTCCCGAAACCTGGGACGAGGTCCGCGAAGCAGCACGGAAGATCAGCGAAGCCACCGGCGAGACCGGTTATGCGACGATGACCTCGAGCAATACCGGTGGCTGGATTTTGACCACGCTGGTGAACGCTTTCGGGGGACACACCGAGAATGCCGACGCCACGGCACCCACGATCGCATCTGACCCAGCGGTGAAGGAGGCCCTCGAGTACTTGCGAGCGCTTCGTTGGGAGGACAACTCCATGGGCGCTAACTTCCTCTACGACTGGGGCTCGATCAACCAGGACTTTGCCTCGGGCCGAATCGGAATGTATGTGTCAGGCGGCGGAAACTACGGAAACCTGGTCACCCAGAATGCACTCAATCCAGATGACTATGGCGTGACGGTCCTACCCCTTCAGGGGGCACAGCCTGGAACCCTTGGCGGTGGCACCCTTGCGGCTGTCAGCCCGAAGGGCACACCCGCTGAACAGGCGGCAGCGGTCAAGTGGATTGACTTCTACTATCTCGGTAGGTTCACCGATGAACAGACAGCCACCGATGCCGCGAAGGTGGCGGCAGATCTTGACCAGCCTGTCGGAGCTCCCGAACTACCGCTGTTTGACCAGGAGCAATTCGACGCCTATCAGGTGTGGATTGAACCGTACGTGAATGTTCCATTGCAGCAGATGGCGCCATACACGACCAAGAGCGGGGAACAAGAGCTAATCCCCGAACCACGCGTTGCCACGCAAGACGTTTACGCGTTGCTCGATGCCGTTGTCCAGGCGGTCCTCACCAACGAGAACGCAGACATTGACGCCCTGCTCGCTCAGGTCCAGGGGCAGGCCGAATCCCTGTACTCCCAGGCCGACTAGTCGGAACCGTTGGGAACGTGCCGGGCGCTTGCGTTAAGTGCTCGGCACGTCTGCCCACATGACAAATTTCAAGGAACCTCATGAGCACGCAAGACACTGTCTCCGCAGTAAAAGGTGGCTCCAACAACCCTTTGACCGAGCTGCCACGTAGACGAAACCCCGTTAAGGTCTGGCTTCAAGGTGACAGGCCGCACGCGCTGATACTACTGCTTCCGCTTCTGTTCAGCTTTGTGTTCTTCAGTTGGAAACCCATCGTGGAGGCCGCGATCATGGCTTTCCAGTACACGAATCTGGTGGAACCGGCCTCGTGGGTAGGTATGAAGAACTTTCAGAAGGTTCTCTCGGATCCGCTGCTGGTGACAGCCATCAAGAACACGTTCTATTTTGCGTTGTTGGCCCTGATCCTTGGGTACCCGATCCCTTTGCTTTTATCTGTCCTGATGAGCGAGGCCAAAAGATTCAAGGGCCTATACAGCGCGTTGGCCTACCTGCCGGTCATTGTTCCACCGGTCGTGGGAGCGCTGCTCTGGAAATTCTTCTATGACGGTTCGCCGACCGGCGTCTTCAACACGATCCTCGGTTGGATTGGCCTCGGTCCGTACCAGTGGCTATCCAACGCGGACATGGCAATGCCCTCCATCGTGTTGTTCGCGACCTGGGCAGCGGCTGGCGGAACGGTGATCATCTATCTGGCGGGCATTCTCGGTGTCTCCCCGGAACTCTACGATGCGGCTGAAGTGGACGGCGCGGGGATCTGGCGAAAGGTGTGGCATGTGACGATGCCGCAGTTGCGCGGTGTGCTGCTCACGACCTTCATCCTGCAAATCATTGGCACCACCCAGGTATTCCTAGAGCCATTCCTCCTAACCGGCGGAGGCCCGGCAAACTCAACCATGACGCTCCTGATGTTGATCTACAAGTATGCGTTCCAGAGCAGTCTTGGAGGGGACTACGGAGCCGCAACGGCTCTGAGCGTTCTCCTGGCTCTGTTCTTGGCGTTGTTCTCGGCGATCTACTTCCGCGTAACCAGGGGATGGAGTTCTTGACGATGCGAAACATCCGGAAAACGGCTCAAAAAGAGGCGAGCGGTCGCGGTATCCTATCCGAGTCTGATTGGAAGAATCCGCTGGTCAACGTTTCCATGAAGGCTGCACAGTTTGCCGTGCTGATCGGCTTGGTCGTTGCTGGTCTTGGTCCTATCCTATGGCTCGCGAAGTCTGCGGTAACGCCGACGCAGGACACTCTGCGCGAACCGTTGAAGTTGTGGCCAAACGGCATGGACTGGGCGAATCTCCATGAGGCGTGGAGCCGAGTGCAGATCGACCAGTACTTCACGAACACGGTTATCGTTGTCGCGGGAGTCTGGCTCATCCAGGTGGTCGTGGCAACCACCGGGGGCTACGTCCTGTCGATCATGCGCCCCAAGTACGCGAAAGCGCTTGTCGCCATGATTCTGGCGACCATGTTCGTCCCAGGTATCGTGCTGTTGGTGCCGCTCTACCTCACCGTCATTCAGCCACCTTTCTTGAACAGCTCGCTGATCAACACCTACTGGGCGATATGGCTGCCTGCCGGTGCCAATGCGTTCAACATCCTGCTCGCAATGCGTTTCTTCGCGTCATTGCCCCAAGAGATATTTGAGGCTGCCAAGGTGGACGGAGCGGGTCCGTACAAGGTGTTCTTCAGAATCCTGCTGCCCATGTCAAAACCGATCATCGGCGTAATCTCGGTCTTTGCCATCATGGGAGCGTGGAAAGACTACCTGTGGCCGATGCTCGTGCTCAAGGACCCTGCCGTGCAGACCCTGTCGGTTCGACTTCCTCAACTGCAGCAGTTCATTGAATTGGATGTCTTCTTGGCGGCGTTGGCAATCTCCACGGTCATCCCGGTTGTACTCTTCATCGTCTTTCAACGGCTGTTCTTGAGCGGGGTTGGCATGGGAGGAGCCGTGAAGGGATAGCCACTAGGTTTAGTCTGGTTCGGTATCCATAGCGTGAAGGCTGACACTGGAAGTGGTGTCGCTGATCTGATACAACTCTGCGACGACCTGCACACCACAGCGGCTATGCGCGTTCCTAGAATGAATGACATGAGCACACATCGACTTCCGCTACACCGCAGCATCCCAGTAATCGCAACCCGCGCAGTCATCCTGACCGGCTGCTCCATGGGGGTCTCCTCGGAACCAACCGAGAACGCAGACATCAACGAGGTGGTCTGGGAAGAAGGAAACCCGGACATCGAGGATTCATCTGGGGGATCCACCCTCCTACCAGCAGGATTCGCGCAATGAGCTACCCAACCGTCACACAGAACACGCCCGCGTACCGGAAGACCAACGGGCTCGCGATCGCCTCGTTCGTCCTCGCGCTCCTCGGGTTTGCGATCATCCCGGTGATCTTCGGGCACATCGCTCTCAAGCAGATCCGCCGCGACAACGACAGCGGTACCGGCTTCGCCATCGTGGGTCTGGTCCTCGGCTACCTTGAGATCATCGCCTACACGATCCTGCTGTTCATCCTCGTTGGTTCCGTGATCTGGGCCGTGAACGCATGACCGATGCGCACAACCCGAGGTTCATCGAGACGGTGCAACAGTCCGGGTACCGATTCATAGGTGAGGCGCCTTGACCACGAGGTGAAGAACCCGGTCACCGTAATCCGCGCGGCGCTCGCTGTCGCTCGAACACAGACAGGACTTTGGCTCTCCATCGTGCGGGTCATTGCGGAACGTCACAACGCCGCGGTATCCCTCAACTCTGTGCCGGGATAAGGCACGCGAGTGCCCCCAAATTCCCTGCGCTATCCCGCGAGGGCCACGGATAGGTCGACGCAGGTGTCAGAAATAGATTGCCGACGATCTGGTTCGTTTCCTGCGTACCGCACGCTGTGAAGTGGCTTGGCAGGTAGAACTGCCGACTCGTCGGCAATGCGCGGCATCAAAAGATGCCGACTCCCGCACGAACACAGAACATCAAACGCATAACCTCGAAATGGTGCTGACAAGCCGTCTCACAAGCGCACGCAACGGACAAACACAAGCCAACAACCGGATAGAATCAAGGCGTCTGTCCTAGGCGCTCCGAGCCACCCGCGCTCGCAACCCCGCGCCGAGACCACCACTCATGAGGGAACGAATGACTGCCTCCAGCAAGCCCACCCTGGACACCGTCGAACACGCAGCGAGCACTCCTGACGAGGAACAGCCCTATGCGTCGCTAGGCCTCAAGCCTGAGGAATACCAGCAGATCCGCGACATCCTGGGACGCCGCCCAACCGCGGCAGAACTCGCAATGTACTCCGTCATGTGGTCGGAGCACTGCTCATACAAGTCCTCCAAAGTGCACCTGCGCAAATTCGGGGACAAGGTAACCGACGAGATGAAGGAACACCTCCTCGTCGGAATCGGCGAAAACGCCGGTGTCGTGGACATCGGCGAAGGCTGGGCCGTCACCTTCAAGGTCGAGTCCCACAACCACCCATCGTTCGTTGAGCCCTACCAGGGCGCGGCAACCGGTGTCGGCGGAATCGTCCGCGACATCATCTCCATGGGCGCGCGCCCCGTCGCCGTCATGGACCAGCTCCGCTTCGGAGACGTCAACCACCCGGACACCGCACGCGTCGTACACGGCGTGGTCTCCGGTGTCGGCGGTTACGGAAACTCCCTCGGTCTGCCCAACATCGGTGGCGAACTCGTCTTCGATTCCTCATACCAGGGCAACCCGCTGGTCAACGCGCTCGCGGTTGGCGTTCTGCGTCACGAGGACATCCACCTCGCAAACGCATCCGGCGTTGGCAACAAGGTCATCCTGTTCGGTGCCCGCACCGGTGGCGACGGAATCGGTGGCGCATCGATCCTCGCATCAGAGACCTTCGAGGACGGCGTGCCAGCAAAGCGCCCATCCGTTCAGGTCGGGGACCCATTCATGGAGAAGGTGCTCATCGAGTGCTGTCTCGAACTCTTCCACGCCGGTGTCGTCGAAGGCATTCAGGACCTCGGTGCCGCTGGTATTTCGTGTGCCACCTCGGAACTCGCCTCCAACGGTGACGGCGGCATGCACGTATGGCTCGACGATGTTCTCCTGCGCGACCCAACCCTGAACGCGGGCGAAATCCTCATGTCCGAGTCGCAGGAACGCATGATGGCGGTTGTACGCCCAGAGAAACTCGACGAGTTCATGGCGATCACCGGCAAGTGGGACGTCGAATCCTCCGTGGTCGGCGAGGTCAACGACTCTGGCCGACTCACCATCGACCACCACGGACAGCGCATCGTTGACGTTGACCCACGCACGGTCGCGCACGAGGGCCCAACCTACAACCGTCCATACGCCCGCCCAGCATGGCAGGACGGACTGAACGCAGACACCAACGTTGCCGCGGGTCTGGCCCGTCCGGTATCGGGTGAGGACTTGAAGGCCGCCGCTCTGGCAACCCTCGGCGCGCCCAACTATGCATCGAAGGAATGGGTCACCAACCAGTACGACCGATTCGTGCAGGGCAACACCGCGCTCGCTCAGCCAGACGACGCCGGTGTGATCCGCGTGGACGAAACCTCGAACCTCGGTATCGCAATCGCGACTGACGCCAACGGACGTTTCGCAAAGCTCGACCCGCGCACCGGTGCGGCCCTCGCGCTCGCTGAGGCGTACCGTAACGTCGCAGCCGCCGGTGCCCGCCCCATGGCCGTCACCGACTGCCTCAACTTCGGCTCCCCGGAAGACCCAGACTCGATGTGGCAGCTCGTTGAGGCAATCGAAGGTCTCGCGGACGCCTGCATGGAACTCGGTGTTCCCGTGACCGGTGGTAACGTCTCGCTCTACAACGGAACCGGCGAACCGGGTCAGATCGATTCCTCCATCCACCCGACCCCGGTTGTCGGCGTGCTCGGTGTCCTCGATGACGTGACTCGTTCCGTCACCACCGGATTCCGTGGCGAGGGCGACGCAATCTACCTGCTCGGAACCACCCGCGATGAACTCGACGGTTCCGCCTGGGCCGAGGTCGCCCACCAGCACCTTGGCGGCGTGCCGCCACTAGTTGACCTAGCAGCTGAGAAGGTACTCGGGGCAGTGCTCGTGAACGCTGCACGCGATTCCCTCGTGACCGCATCCCACGACCTATCCGATGGTGGTCTGATTCAGGCCGTGCTCGAATCCGCTATCCGTTACGGAACCGGTGCACGCATCTCCGTGGCTGACCTGGCGGCACGTGACGGCATCTCCGAGTTCGCCGCCCTGTTCTCCGAGTCCACGGCACGCGCCATCGTCGCAGTGCCGCGTGGCGAGGAAGCTCGCTTCCAAGACGCATGCGTGGGCCGCGGCGTGCCATTCCTCAAGATCGGTGAAACCGGGCATGAGGCAGATGGCAAGCAGGTTGTCGAGATTGAGGGACTGTTCACCGTTCCGGTTGCGCAGGCCGCAGAGGTGTTCAGCAAGACGCTGCCGGAGATTTTCGGCTGACCACTCACCGTATAAGAATCACGAAGGCCAGCGGGTGTTCCCGCTGGCCTTCGCTGTATGTCTTGCCGCTTGTGGTTAGGTGTATAGGTTTTGTCTGGTTTGTGAGTGGTGGGAACACTCACAAACCAGACAAAACCTATACACCTAATGGTGGCGAGGAGGAGCAAGTTTCACAGGTCTAACAGCCAGATGTTACCTCTGTGAGGCGAGATTAACTGAAGTGTTACTGCACGTGGAACGAGGCGAAACAGGAACTCGATAGTTTCGATCACACACGAAACGATTCCGAGGGAGCACTTCATGACCACGTACGACAACAGTGCACCGACAGCTACGGCTGTACGCGAAGAGACCACAACGGCGGCCACGCAAACACTGACGCGGCATCCGGGTCGCTGGCTTGAGGGTTGGAACCCCGAAGACCCTGCCCAGTGGGAGGGTGGCGGGCGTCGGATTGCCCGTCGAAACCTGGTGGTGTCCATCTACGCGGAATTCCTGGGGTTTTGCGTGTGGGCGATGTGGAGCGTGGTTGTACCGTTCCTTCCCGAAGCCGGATTCACGCTAACCGTTGATCAGCAGTTCTGGTTGATCGCGCTGCCAAGCCTGGTCGGTGCGGTGATGCGGATTCCGTACACGTTCATGGTTCCTATTTTTGGAGGCCGGAACTGGACGATCATCTCGGCGGCTCTGCTCATCCTTCCGGCAGGGGCGTTGGCGTGGGTGGTTGGCAGGCCAGAGACCTCGTTCGGGGTGCTTTTGATGATTGCCGCGCTTGCTGGCTTCGGCGGCGGAAACTTCGCATCCTCAATGACCAACATCTCGTTCTTCTTCCCCGAGAAGGAAAAGGGCAGTGCGCTTGGCTTGAATGCGGCGGGCGGCAATCTGGGTACGGGGCTGGTTCAGCTTGTGGTTCCGGTGATCATTGTGCTTGGTGCGGGCCTGCACCTAGAGCGGGCGGGGTTGATTTTCATACCGTTGGCGCTGCTGGGAGTGGTTGCGGCTGCCCTGTGGATGGATAATCTGCGTGGTGTCGCCTCCGATGTCAAGGCGTTCGCGGCTGCGGGGGCGCATCCGCACACGTGGCTGATCTCGTTCCTGTACCTGGGAACGTTTGGGTCTTTCATCGGGTTCTCGGGTGTTTTCCCAACGCTTTTGAAGACACAGTTCCCTGAGGTTGGGCTGTCGATAGCTTTCCTCGGTGCCTTGGTTGGTGCGTTGTCTCGCCCGTTCGGTGGCTGGCTCGCTGATCGCGTGGGTGGTGCGCGGCTGACGGTGCTGTGTTTCTTCGCCTTGATGGTTGGTACGGTCGGCGCGATGTATGGGCTCAGTACCCGCAGTTTCTCCTGGTTCTTCGCTTCGTTCTTGGCGTTGTTCGTCGCGGCAGGTGTGGGCAATGGTTCGACGTATCGAATGATTCCGGCGGTGTTCCGCACTGGCCGTTTGGAGGGTGACCTGATGGTGGCCCGCCAGACCGCCGCCGGTTGTATCGGCATTGCTGGCGCTGTGGGCGCGATTGGTGGGTTCTTGATTCCACGCGGGTTTGCCCTGTCCACGAGTTTGAGTGGTTCCCTGGTTCCGGCGTTGTGGGCCTTCCTCTGCGCTTATGCGCTGATGGCGGCGGTGACCTACACGATCTACCTGCGGCGCGGGTCCATCTTTGCCAAGGCAAATGTCTGATGGTCCCTGCAACTATTTCTGGGGAAACTGCAGCGCCCATCCAGTCCACGGACACGCACTGTCCCTATTGCGCATTGCAATGCGCAATGACCATCACGAGTGGTGTGGGTACGCCGAGAATCGCCCCACGTGAATTCCCTACAAACCGTGGCGGCCTGTGTCGAAAGGGATGGACCGCAGCCGAGTTGCTGTCCACTCCAGACCGGGTGAGTAGCCCTTTGATTCGCGACGAGTCGGGTACTTTGGTCCCCACGTCCTGGCAGGTGGCACTCGACTTTGTGGCCGAGCGCATCCGAACCATTCAGGGAAAGCACGGTAAGGATTCGGTTGCCGTGTTTGGCGGTGGTGGGCTGACCAATGAGAAGGCCTACCAGTTGGGGAAGTTTGCGCGCATTGCGCTTGGCACTGCAAACATCGACTACAACGGGCGTTTCTGTATGTCCAGCGCTGCCGCCGCGGCGAATAGATCGCTTGGCCTAGATCGCGGTCTGCCGTTCCCCGTTACAGACTTCGATGAAGCCGATGTCATCATGTTGATCGGGTCCAACCCGGCTGAGACGATGCCGCCCTTGGTCGGACACTTCGCACATGCAAAGAACACTGGTGGATTGATCGTCCTGGACCCCCGAGTCACCGCTACGGCTGCGCTGGTGGGTGAGTTTGGGGAGCATATTCAACCTGTCCCCGGCACAGATCTGGCCGTGCTCCTGGGAATCTCGCACGTCATCGCCTTCGAGGGGTTACTGGACCGGGACTATATCGCGGAACGCACGCAGGGGTTTGACCACTACCTTTCAGCGTTGTCTGCATGGTGGCCGGAACGCACGGAGGCTGTGACCGGTGTGCCCGCTGAACAGATCAGATCCGTTGCCCGCACACTGGCCGCGAACAGCCCGAAGCAGGGAGGGCGAACCTTCATCATCACCGGACGTGGAATAGAACAGTCACGTCAGGGAACCGATGGGGTGACCGCAGCCATCAACCTGGCCTTGATGCTGGGGCTCGTGGGCGCTGCGGGCAGCGGCTATGGCACGTTGACTGGTCAAGGCAACGGACAGGGTGGGCGGGAACACGGCCAGAAGGCAGATCAACTACCGGGCTACCGGATGATCACTGACCCAGATGCGCGCGAGCACGTGGCCAAGGTGTGGGGCGTTGAACTGCAGGACCTACCCGATAAAGGGAAACCGGCCGTTGAGCTCCTCAAGGGACTGGGGCAACCCGATGGCCCGCAAGCTCTGCTCGTACATGGCTCAAACATTGTTGTCTCCGCCCCGCGTTCCATCGACATCGCCGAGAGGCTGCGCAGCCTCAAGTTGCTCGTGATCTGCGACTTCATTCTCAACGAAACCTCCCAGTATGCAGATGTGGTCCTGCCCGTATTGCAGTGGGCCGAGGAGGACGGCACGATGACGAACCTCGAGGGCCGCGTCATTCGTCGAAAAGCAGCAACACAACCACCCGAACACGCACGCAGCGAACTGTGGGTGATGCGCGAACTCGCACAAAGACTGGGCGCACCCGGCGTGTGGTCAACCGACCCCGCCGAAGTGTTCGATGAACTCGCAGCCGCGAGTCGTGGTGGAAAAGCCGACTACTCGGGGCTGACCCACCAGACCCTCGACTGCCACGAAGCACACACAGGTGGACAACCCGGATCAGGACTGTACTGGCCGATCCCTGCAACCAGCCAAGCAGGCACACCGCGCGTATTCACGCACACGTTCCCCACCCCAAGTGGCCGAGCCACCTTCCATCCCGTTCAACACCGCGGCAACGCAGACCCCATCACCCGAGACCACAGCATCTACCTCGTCACCGGACGAGTTCTCGAACAATACCAATCGGGCGCACAAACCCGACGGGTCAAAGCGCTCACTGACGCGGTCCCCGAAGCCTACGTGGAGATGCATCCGCTGCTCGCGCAACGATACGACCTCCAAGAAGGCCAGAACATCACCCTCAAGAACGACAGGGGAACGGTAGCCGCCGCCGTCCGCATTACGAGGAATATCCGCCCAGACACCGTGTTCATGCCGTTCCACTGGGGCCACGAAAACAGCGTGAACCGGGTCATCAACTGGGTCACCGACCCCATCTCAGGGATGCCCGAGTTCAAAACCGCAACAGTCCTCATCGAAACGTCCCGCACCACTGCCGTCAGCGCGCCATAAAACACCCACCTGACGCCACACAGCCTTAACCACCAGGAGGAATCGCATGCGAATCGTCGTCATTGGAAACGGAATGGTTGGCTCCCGATTCGTCGAAGACCTCTGCCAACGCACAGAACCCCACTGTGCCGCACTAAACATCACCGTGCTTGGGCAAGAACCCTGCAACTCCTACAACCGGGTCCTGCTCACCGAGGTACTCGCCGGAGCATACGAACTGTCCATGATTGGTTCGCCACCACCCACGGATTCCAGGGTCCACCTCCTTCGAGGAATTTCAGCCCGCTCAATCAACACCACCGAATACACCGTCCTCGACAGCGACGGCAACCTACACCACTACGACGCACTCGTACTCGCCACGGGAGCAGACGCCAGACTCCCCGAACTACCCTCACTCATCGCGCACCTTCACCAAGAACAAGACCAACCAGAATACGCCTACGCGTTAACCAGCAAGACCGCCACCCACACCGAGCATGCACCAACAGGACACGAGCCACGCGAGGCAACCAACTCGTCGGCAATAGATACCAGCCATGCACACGACAATCTCACCGGAGCATCACGCCTACCCGTGGGAACACACGTCCTACGCACCATCGATGACGTGCGCGAACTGCGCGCGGCAACTGCCAACACGCGCCGCGCCATCGTGCTGGGAGCTGGAGTGCTGGGTATCGAGACAGCGGTGGCGCTCGCAGGACGAGGGGTGCCGGAGGTGACCCTCGTGCACCCGCGAGGGCTGATGAACGCGCAACTGGGTTCTGCTGCCGGGCACGTGGCAGCGCACCGGCTTGAGGAACTAGGTGTCCGGGTACGCACCCACCTGAAAGTCACTGACCTGCTGATCCGCGATGGACGCACGGCGGGCCTCGCCGTGGGCAACGGAGAGGAACTCCCCGCTGAACTCGTGGTCATCACAACCGGAATCGCACCACGCGTGGAACTGGGCGCGGCGGTGGGCCTCGCGGCGGATAGAGGGCTGCTCACGGATGCAGACTCTCGCTGCCTTGACACACGAGACGTCTACGCAATCGGTGACTGTGCGCAGCCACCCCAGGGCGCAACCGGACTCGTAGCGCAAGGGTGGGACCAGGCGCGACAACTGGCACGATTCCTCGCCACAGGTGAGAGCCTGACAGGCGCCATCCCAACAAACCAGGGCAGTGACGTGGTGAAGGTGAAAGGACAGGGCGTGGATATCGTCGCGATGGGCGGCAAGGATGCGGGAGAAGGCGCTGGCGTGCGGGTCGTGCAAGTCAGCGACCCGGTAGCAGGGCGACACATCGAAGTTGTGGTGCGCGATGAGCGGGTCATCGCAGCCACCTGCATCGGTGCCGGAAGTATCGCCAGTGACCTGACTGCCGCCTACACGCGCGGAACGCCAACACCACAGGACCCACTGAGCATGCTCATCAAGCAGGTAGGGCCAGTCGCCGCAAGTGGACAAGCAGACTCACCCGTGCGTATTCCAGACCGGGCCACGATCTGTCGTTGCAACGGCGTGACCAAAGGCGCGATTGTGGCAGCCTGGCGCGGTGGGGACAGAACCGTCGAGGAGGTTGCCGGTTCCACGCGGGCAACAACCGGGTGCGGTGGCTGCACCGATGCTGTGTGCGGCATCGTGGACTGGCTTAACTCGTCAAGCCAGAGAGAAGAAACCACCGTATGAACGCGTGCTTCACGTGTGAAACACCCGCGTTAGTCTGGCAGTAGTCAGCGATGTGGGGAGTGGGATATGAGCGAAAAGCTAGACGTCATTGTTGTTGGAGCGGGTGCGACTGGTCTTGCGACGGCCTGGAAACTCGCGCAAGCGGGCCGTAGCGTGACGGTTCTCGAGCAGTTCGGCCGAGCGCACAAGAAGGGGTCGAGCCACGGCGGTTCACGCATCTACCGGGCCACCTATGTGCAGCGCGAATATCTCGACCTCATGCACCACGCCCTGGATATGTGGCGTGAACTTGAATCGGACTCTGGACTGAGGTTGTTGTCGGAGGTCGGATTGGTCTCGCACGGGTTCCCACCCCACGACTTTGAACAGCCCATGCGTGCGGCGGGTATCCCACTTGAGGTGTTGACCCCGGAGGAAGCCCAGGAACGCTGGCCGGGAATGCGGTTCGAAGGCAAGGTGCTCCACGAACACAAGACCGCCGGGCGTGTGAACGCCGATCTCACCCTTGTCGCGTTGGAGCAGGAGTTGGTCCGCCACGGTGGTTCGGTCGTATACGGGGCGCAGGTCACGGACGTGCAGGCTGAGGTTTATGGGGTCATCGTGGAGTCGAGCGCCGGAACCTACCGGGCTGACAAGATCGTGCTCGCGGCCGGTGGTTGGACCAACAAACTCGCACCCCAGTTGCTCGGCCTAGACCAGCCGCTGGATATGAAGGTCGTAGAGGTCGCGCCCGCGCACTTCGACATCGTGTCGGAACGCGCTGGCTCACTGACCGAGTCGACTTGGCCGTCGTTCACACACGATCACGCGTCGGTTGACCCCACGACAGGAGAGTCGAGCCGCTGGCCCGGCATTGTGTACGGACTCGCAACAGATGGCGAGGGCATTAAGGTCGGTTTCAACGCGTACGGTGTCACACTCGACCCAGATCAGCGTACGTTTACCCCGCGCGACGGTGACGTTCAACTGCACGCCGACTACGTCCGTGAATGGCTGCCTGGCCTCGACGCCGAGACAGCGGCACCGTTGAGTTGCACCTACACCCGCACACCCCATGACGATTTTTTGATCGATCGCTCTGGCCGCGTTGTGGTGGCATCGCCCTGCTCGGGCCACGGGTTTAAGTTCATGCCCGCGCTTGGGGAGATGATCGCGAATGTGACGCTTGGCGACGAGTCGGAAATTTCCAGCCTCCGTCCTGATCTGTTCAGCCTGGCCCGGGTTCTCGCGTGAGATTCCCAGATCTTGCGGAGGTACTACCGGTAGGGTGAGGACATGACACCAGCATTGGAAATCGCAGTTCAAGACATTGCAGGCGCTCTCATCGCACGCAACGAGGGCGCAGACCGCGTGGAGTTGTGCGCCGCCCTTGGCGTGACCGGAGGTTTGACACCGACTGCGGGCATGATCGATCTCGCCGCGCAGACCGGTATCGACGTGCACGTGCTGATCCGGCATCGTCCCGGTGGATTCGTGTACTCCGTTGAAGAAGTGGCCGTTCTTGAAAACGACATCATGTTTGCGGTGTCTGCAGGTGCAGCCGGTGTCGTGATCGGTGCACTGACGAAGGATCGCACGATCGATGTGAGCGCAACCAAACGCATGATTACCGCAGCGCGTTTGGCGGCTGGCCCACGCGAGATCGAGGTGACATTCCACCGGGCGTTCGACGTGCTCGACAACCGGGTTGAGGCTTTGAGGCAACTGCGAGATCTGGGTGTGGATCGTGTTCTGACCTCTGGTGGCGCAGCAACGGTTCCCGGTGGTCTCGCAGTTTTGGAGGATCTGGTGAACGCGCAGTCCGGTGTTCAGATCATGGCCGGTGGGGGAGTGACCCTCGATGTCATCGACGCACTTGTTGGGATCGGCGTGGACGCAGTGCACCTGTCTGCCAAGACCGGCGTGCCCGACCCGGGCGTTGCCGGTCCCGGTAGTGGGGCACAGGCACCGCTTGAACGCACTGATGTTGAGGTTGTGCGCGCGGCGGTTGCCGCGCTGCGGAAATGACCTCAACTGGAGTCCGTCCATAGACGGTGGGCGACTCTGCGGGTGATGTCATCTGCCACGCGCATCGAGGTACAGACCAGAGCGCGCCCCAACATTATGAGGCGCGCCCGAACTGGTACCGCAACGTCAGTAATTGCCGCGTGATTACTGTGCCTGCCACCGCGAGAATCGACGTTGCAATGCCAACAACCCTGCATTGATCGCCAGGCCAAGCAGCGAGATGACAATGATTCCGGCGTACATTTTTGCGGTCTGGAAGTTGTACTGCGTATAGGTGATCAAATACCCGAGACCGGATTTGGCCCCCATCATCTCCGCTGCGATGAGAATCAAGATGGATGCAGAACCAGCCATGCGCACACCCGTGAAGATCGTGGGCACAGCGGCGGGCAGAACCACCTTGCGGAAGATCGCGAGTTGCCGCAGGCCAAGTGATCGTGCGGCCTTGATGAGCAGGGGGTCCACCTGCTGCACTGCGGAAATCGTGGTGAGTAGGACTGGGAAGGAGCAACCGAACGTGATGAGTGCGATCTTGGAGGTCTCGCCGATGCCGAGCAGCAGGATGAACACGGGGAGTAGCGCGAGTGCCGCGGTGTTTCGGAAAATCTCCAGGATTGGATTCAGGAACTGCGAGACCTTACGACTCCAACCGATTGCCAACCCCAACGGAATGGCGATCGCTATGGCGAGTGCGAAGCCAGCCCCAGCACGGATGAGGCTCGCCTGCAGGTGAGTGAAGATCTCGCCGCTCGCGATCAACTCGACGAGTGCACCGAGGACTTCCGAGAACGGCGGCAAGAACACCGGGTCGGCTAGTCCTGTGCGGGGTGCGATCTCCCAGATCGCGAGCAGCAGGAGGATGGCGAGGCTGGCACGTCCAAGGCCGACGGCAGTGATCGTGAACTTCTTGGCCCACGATTCGGTGTAGGTTTCCTCTTTGAGCACTTGCAGTCGTCCGAGGGTGGGCGGGTCAGCAAAGGCTGGAGCCGGTTCGTTTGAGGTGGCTGGCGGCTTTGCGATGGTCTGGGTTGCGCTAGACAAGGGATGCCTCTCTTTCCGACGATTCGGCTGGGTCCAGTTCAGCGTCTGGCCCCGCGTGGGGTGCGTCGATCACCGCTTCTGTATCGGTCGGGTGCAAGGCCTTCCAGACGCGGTGGCGTAGTTCGCCGAATTTTGCGGAGGATCGCAGGTCGTTGCCTGTCGTGCGTTCCTCGTCGGTGAATGGAACGTCGATGACCTCTTGAAGCTGGCCGGGGCGCGGCGTCATGATCGCAACGCGCTGGCCGAGGTAGATCGCCTCTTCGATGCCGTGCGTGATGAACACGATTGTTTTGCCGGTGGCCCGCCAGATGCGCAGTAGTTCGTCCTGCAGAGATTCTCGGGTTTGTGCGTCGAGCGCTGCGAAGGGCTCGTCAAGCAGGAGAATCTCTGGGTCGAACGCGAGCGAACGCGCAATTGCCACGCGCTGGCGCATACCGCCCGACAACTCATGCGGGTAGCGGTGACCGAAGCCGTCCAGACCGACCAGTTCCAGGTATTCCTGGGCGATCTTGTGACGCTGTGCTTTGGGAACCCTCTTGGACTCGAGGCCAAACTCGATGTTGCGCAGTGCTGTGCGCCATGGCAGCAGGGAGTATTGCTGGAACACGACGCCACGGTCAGGGCCAGGACCGGTGATGGCGTGACCGTCTATCTCGATACTGCCATCCGTGATGGACGTCAGCCCAGCCAACAGGTCGAGGAGCGTGGACTTACCGCAACCAGATGGGCCTACAACGGTCAGGAACTCGCCCTCCTGGACGTCTAGGGTGAAGTCGGCGAGCGCGGTGAAGGTTTTGCGGGCGCTTCTTCCCGCGGTGGTGTCTCGAACGATGAATTGCTTGCGTACGTGCTTGAACGCGAGCTTTGGAATGCTCATCGCTGTGCCTTTCTAGTGAGGGAGGCGGGTGGCGTGCAGTAGAGAGCCACCCGCCTCCAAAGCGGGAAGTGCGATCAGACGAGTGCGCTGTTACGCGTGTGCACGTTTTCTGGGCGTTTGAGGCCAAAGTGGTCGCGCAGCGTGCTGCCCGAGTACTCGGTGCGGAACAGGCCACGCTGCTGCAGGATGGGAACGACGTGGTCGAGGAAGTCATCCAGTCCGGCAGGGTAGAGCGGAGGCATCACGTTGAATCCGTCCGCCGCGCGGTTCTCAGCCCAGACCTGGATGCGGTCTGCGATCTGCTCCGGAGTTCCCGCAACCACCTGATGTCCGCGTCCACCGGCAAGCTTGTGCAGCAGCTCGCGCAGTGTAGGTTGCTCGCGTTCCACGATTCCGGCGATGACCTGTAACCGGGAACGGTTGTTGTTGGTGACATCGCCTGCATCCGCGAAGAGTTCGAGGGGGACCCGCTCTTCAAGGTTGTCTACGGTGAACCAGGAATCGTCCTGGCCTGCGAGGTTAGAGCGGATGAGCCCAAGACCGTACTCGGGAATTGTGAGTTCGTTGAGTTCCCTTGCCTTGGCCTGTGCCTCCGCTTCCGTGGCGGCAACGAAAGGACTTAACCCTGGGAGGATCTTGACGTCGTCTTCGGAACGACCCAGGGCAACAGCCTGGGCCTTGATGTCGTTATAGAACGCCTGCGCATCTTCTATGCGCTGGTGCGCGGTGAAGATTGCCTCCGCATACTTGGCTGCGAATGCACGCCCGTCGTTGGAGGCTCCCGCCTGGATCAGTACGGGGTGACCCTGAGGTGGGCGAGGAGTGGTGAGCAAACCGTCCACGTTGATGTATTTGCCGTGGAAGTTCGGCTCATGGAGTTTCGACGCGTCTGCGTAGCGGCCGTTCTCCTTGTCAAAGACGATCGCGTCGTCCTCCCAGCTATCCCACAGCAGTTTTGTCGTGTCCACAAACTCGCTGGCTCGGGCATAGCGTTCGGAAACCTCGGGGAATACCTCAAACCCAAAGTTTCGCCCCACGAGTTCGTGACCGGTTGTGACGATATTCCACCCTGCACGCCCACCTGAGAGATGATCCAGTGTTGAGAACAGGCGAGCCAGGTTGTATGGCTCGTAGAACGTTGTCGATGCGGTTGCGATGAGCCCGATCTTCTCGGTCACAGCGGCAATGGACGCGAGAGTCGTGATCGGTTCGAGTTGCCCACCCGCAGAGTACTCAGCGACACCGGCAGCAGGAACATCCGCGAAGAACACGGCGTCGATCTTGCTGGCCTCTGCCTTCTGAGCGATGCCCTGGTAGTGACGGGCCGAATAGTTCGCTCCTGGTTGCGATGAGGGGTGGCGCCATGAGGCTTCATGATGTCCGAAACTGTAGAGGAAGATGTTGAGTGAGATCTGACGAGGGTTGCTCATTGCGTGGGTCCTTACCTGTCAAGTGGTGTGCGAGTGAGGGTCAGTCGATGGGTTTGCCGTCAGCGTCCGCATCGGATTCGTACGTACCGTTTGCGTAGGGGTTGAACTCGTTGGTGTAGACGTCCTGCGCCTTCAGATCGGTGTTCTTGAGTCCGTTGCCTCGCTTGAGTTGCTCAATCCACGTGGAATACTCGGACTCGGTGATGACTCCACCGGGCGTGGAGATGCCGAGTGATCGGTAGTACTGCACTAGGTTGGTGTCCTCGCCGCGATCACGGGTGGACAGGATCTCGGTGTAGGCCTTCTTGACCTCTTCTGGGTCTTCGAGTTGCGTCCAGCGGATTGCGCGCGCAACTCCGGTCACGAATTCCTCCACGACCTCAGGGTTTTCCTTGATGTAATCGTCGCGGAACACGAGAGAGCCGTTGGAGGCTGGGCCGAATACGTCGAGGTCGTTGAAGAGCTCGCGGATTCCGCCGCGTTCTCTGGCGACTTCGAGGGCGATCGTGCTGAGGATGACGCCATCTACTTGACCTTGACGTAGAACCTGCTCCGAATTCGCGGGAGGGATTACCTTGAGCTCAACCTGTGCGATCTCTTCCTCGGTGAGACCTTCCTGCGCGAGCCATTCCGTGATCTGGAACTCGTACTGCGCCCCCAGGGTGTTGACCCCGATGGACCGCCCGATGAAGTCCTTGGCTGTCTTCACCAGGGAGTCCTCGAGCACATACACGCCGACGTTCGTGAGCTCGTCGGAACCATAGTAGGAGATCACGGAGGTGACCTTGGAACCGGAGTCCCGAAGCTTCACGATCGCCCCATTGAAGGCGCTACCGAAGTCGGTTTCGCCAATTGCGGTGGCTTGAATGGATTCCGGCCCGCCGTTGACGTTCCCCAGCCATTCCAACTCAATGTTGGGCAGATATCCCAGGTGCGCGGCGAGTTCAGGAGGCGTGACGGAACCAGAGCTGCCCTGATACTTGATGACTGCGTTGCCGTCGGCGTTTTTCTCGGCTGCGGCAGAGGATCCTGCGCAGGCGGAAACCGAAAACGCGAGGATCGCTGCCGTGGCGGCTGCAAAGAGTTGAGTGACTGGCTTTTGGGTGCGGAAGAGGGGCACGAGTACTCCTAAGTTGGGTTCCAGCGTCAGGCGTGCGGGTATACAGGGGCCTAGACACTGAAAAGTTGAATCGCTCATGAAAAAGGCGCACACTCGCCACGATGACCGGCAAGTGCGGGACCTTGCTGGGGACTCGTCGTAAAGGAAAGCGGTGCAGAGAGTGCAAACGCTAGGTACAGCGCGCAGGGCATTGCTGACTCAGCAGCAGGAGAAGGTGTTGCGTCTTAGCTACACGGACAGCACGAACAGGAGGGGTGGGTTGCCCATGTGCCTGCTACGTCCTGTGTTGTCATGACCACTATCTTTAGTGGCTCGTGGAACGAACGCAATGCACATCCATTCGCTGACACTGTTTGAACTCAGGTGTCTGGCCGTAACGCATCTTGAAACTCTGGTTACGGTGGATAACCGAGCGCATCCGGCAAGCGCGCAGCGGAGACGGCGACCGCTCATCGTTTGGCGTGGTGAATCGTTCATAGGGCAGGCAGGAAGAGTGGGAAAGACGGATCCACGGCTACAGATGAGATCCATTATTTGAGATAGAGGTGGCTGGGGTAAAGCACGTAAACGTTGTGAACTTGCGGGAAATCCACTCGCAATTGCCTCAGAGCCAGGGTTACCAATGGTCACTTATTGGGACAAAATGTTTCGAGCATGTAAATTGGCATGTTACGCACATGTTAAAACCGCAGGAATTCGCAGTTCGTGTTCAGATACGTGACGTAATGCCGCTAGGACAGCGGGGACGCGAGTTGTAGGCTCGACACGGATTTACAGCAGTAGACGTGCTAGGCAGGCAACGGCCTGCGGAAGAGAGCACGCACGAGAGACATGAAGGAGACCGCCGCGATGGAAGGTCAGCTCGCTCCAATCTTTGAACAAGTGTTGCGCCGCAACCCGGGTGAAGCAGAATTCCACCAGGCGGTGCGCGAGGTCTTCGACTCGCTCGCTCCGGTCCTCGCCAAGAAGCCTGAGTACACCGACGCCGCTGTCCTTGAGCGTATCTGCGAACCAGAACGCCAGATCATCTTCCGTGTGCCCTGGGTCGATGACCAGGGACACGTCCAGGTAAACCGTGGTTTCCGCGTTGAGTTCAACTCCGCGCTCGGCCCATACAAGGGCGGCCTGCGTTTCCACCCATCCGTCTACCTCGGAATCATCAAGTTCCTCGGATTCGAGCAGATCTTCAAGAACTCCCTGACCGGCATGCCAATCGGTGGCGGTAAGGGTGGCTCCGACTTCGACCCACGCGGCAAGTCAGACGCCGAGGTCATGCGGTTCTGCCAGTCGTTCATGACCGAGCTATACCGCCACATCGGCGAATACACCGACGTTCCAGCCGGTGACATCGGTGTTGGTGGCCGCGAGATCGGTTACCTGTTCGGCCAGTACAAGCGCATTACCAACCGCTACGAGTCCGGCGTCCTCACCGGCAAGGGCCTCACCTGGGGCGGCTCGCTCGTGCGCACGGAGGCAACGGGTTACGGGTCGGTGTTCTTCGCCGAGGAGATGCTGCGCACCCAGAACGACTCCTTCGACGGCAAGCGCGTGGTGGTCTCCGGTTCCGGAAACGTTGCAATCTATGCGGCGCAGAAGGCCCAGCAGCTCGGTGCAACCGTTGTGGCTCTGTCCGACTCCTCCGGTTACGTGCTCGACGAAAAGGGCATTGACGTCTCGCTGATCCGCGAGATCAAGGAAGTTGAACGCGGACGGGTCTCCGACTACGCCGACCGTCGCGGTGGCGCCAAGTTTTTCGCCAAGGGCAACATCTGGGAGACCCAGGCAGACATCGCACTGCCATGTGCGACCCAGAACGAGCTCGATCTCGACTCTGCGAAGCTTCTCATCGCAAACGGCGTCAAGGCCGTCGCAGAGGGCGCGAACATGCCAACCACCCCTGACGCCGTCACCGCGTTCCAGGACGCCGGAGTGCTCTTCGCGCCGGGTAAGGCAGCAAATGCCGGTGGTGTGGCCACCTCGGCTCTCGAAATGCAGCAGAACGCTTCGCGTGACTCGTGGACCTTCGACTACACCGAGCAGCGCCTGCAGTCGATCATGAAGAACATCCACAACAACTGCGCCTCGACCGCAGACGAGTACGGCCAGCCAGGCAACTACGTTGCGGGCGCAAACATCGCCGGATTCATCAAGGTTGCCGACGCCACCCTGGCAATGGGTGTCATCTGATCCTTTGAATCCTTCTTCACGCGCGGACTCGGCTTCCAGGCCGGGTCCGCGCGTTTTGTCTGTTTACGCGGTGGTTCTTTGACGCAACCTGAACGGCGCACTTTTTGCTGCCCACCCAAAAACCGACGAAACTGCATGAGAACTTCTGTGGTTCCGTCAGTTTTTGGGTGGGTAACGTGGCGAGAAGGGGGTAGCGTCGAGGTATGCCGCTAAGAGTCATCACCGTAGGGCTCCCGCAGCCCACAGTCGCTGAAATCATCCGGGACGCGTTCGAGAGTCTGCGCGGTGAGATGGACATCCCCGCCGCCTTCCCAGCGGAGGTCGAACGCGAGGCCGAGGGAATCGTCGCCAATCTGGAGGGACGGGACCCAGCACAGGCATTTCCCGACCATGCGACCGACACCCTCGACATCGACTTCATCACGATCGACCCGCCAACCTCGATGGACCTCGACCAAGCCGTGCACATCTCCCGCAGCGACGCGGGGTTCGTGGTGCACTATGCGATTGCCGATGTTGCAACGTTCGTCCGTTCGGGCGGTGCGATTGATGCCGAAGCCCGTGTCCGTGGTACCACCCTCTATGCGCCTGACGGGCGCACCCCGCTGCATCCACCGATACTGAGCGAAGGCGCTGCATCACTCCTACCGGACGAGGTGCGACCAGCCGCCGTATGGCGGATAGAACTCTCTGCGGACGGCAGGATAGCGGACATCGGGGTGCGCCGCGGACTCGTGCGCTCGCGTGCTCGGTTCAGCTATGAGCGGGCGCAGCAGATTCTCGACGAGTTGGATGCGCTGAGGCAGGACAGCACGGCGGTGGCGAATGGTTCCGATGCACTGGCAAACGTGATGGAGACAGAACGGGTGGGAGTCCCAACCATTCGACTGCTTGGAGTGGTGGGGCCGCTGCGTCTTGCGGTCGAACGTGCCCGCGGCGGAGTTTCCCTGAACGTACCCGAGCAGGTCGTGCGCATGACCGAGGATGACACCTTCGAACTTGAGTTCCGGACCGTGTTGCCGGTTGAGGACTACAATGCGCAAATCTCGCTACTCGCCGGCATCAGCGCTGCGCAACTCATGTTGCGCGGTGGAGTCGGCGTGTTGCGCACTCTTCCAACCGCAGATCCCCGGGACCTGACCAGATTGCACCGTACCGCTCAAGCGCTTGGCCTGGACTGGCCTCGTGACCTGACCTACGGTGATTTTCTGGCCACCCTCGACTCCTCGAATCCACGACACGCGGCGTTTGAGCATGAGGCGACCACACTGTTCCGAGGCGCAAACTACCTTTCCTTCTCAGCCGACCCGCGCCAACCACAGCCCACCAACCAGCAGGGAGAGCCGCTGCTCGGCGATGTTGAGGTAGCACGCTCTGAGGTTGGAGAGCACAACGCCATCGGAGCGCACTACGCACACGTGACTGCGCCTCTGAGACGACTTGGAGATCGGTTCACGACGGAGATCTGCCTTGCTGTTGCCGGACAGTACCCTGTACCGCAGTGGGTTCTTGAGGCTTTGCCCTATCTGCCGGAATGGCTCAACGCCGCGAACCGTCGAGCTGGATCGTACTCCCGTGAGACCACCGGAATCGTTGAGGCCGCCCTCTTGGCGGAGCACATCGGCGCCCAGTTCACAGGGGTCGTTGTCGAGGCCGACGACAAGAACGGGCACCGTGGCGAGATAATGATCCCCGATCCCGCCGTGCATGCGCGGGTCACTGCCGATGAGCCGCTGCCGCTCGGTGAGGAGATAACAGTCACCCTGACCGATGCGGACGTGCCGCGGCGCAAGATCGCGTTTCGTTACGATGACGTAGGCAGTGCAGGATAATTCTTTTCCTGCCGCTATGGTGATTTTCCGGTGAGAATGCGATTTTTCATGGTGGGTGATTCCGGAAAACCACCATGTCGCCGTATACGAGGCGACCACGACCATACACAAAGGATAAAGATGCCACCGCGCAGAAGAACAGACCCGGCAATTGGTCGCGCTGCCATCTCCGCCTGGAAACGGGGAGAGGTCGACCGGAGACAGATGCTCGCCGCCGTACGCTTCACGCTCGAAGAACTCGCGGAGGTCACCCCAGGTCATGCGGTTGAGGTGCGAGTACCACCTGCAGGAGCGGTGCAGTGCGTTGAGGGTCCACAACATACCCGTGGCACCCCACCCAATGTCGTGGAAACCGACATGGACACGTGGCTGGAACTCGCAACAGGAATACTGAGTTGGGAGGACGGCGTGGCGTCGGGCAAGGTCAGCGCGTCAGGCGAACGCGCACACCTGGCACAATGGCTTCCGCTTCAGGCGACCCGGCACGGTTGACCGGTTCTCTGGCTCCATGCTCTGACTGACACCTGTTAGTGACGAACTTACCTCCGTTACGCTCCGGCAGGGACGTGCTCCGCGAAACCCCCCACACTCCGCTGCACTACTTTGTCCGGAACAAGCGGGTATACATGAAAAATCCCCTTGGACACCCACCGGCGCCCAAGGGGATATCTCTTGTATTGCGGATCAAATCGCGTAGTTCGCGAACGGCGTCGCAACCGCATCAATCGGTGCGGTGCTTGAGATCGATGCCGCGCCCGGAGCCTTACGGAGCCAGACCTGTGAACCGGAATCCAATTTCAAAGTGCTGGCCTCGGCGCGAGACACCATGAACTGCACCTGACCGGTGAATTCTGGCGTCTGCACCAGGACATCCGTACGGACCTCGAATCCAATCCTGACGGTGCGGGTCACAACACCCGGAAGGAAACCAGCTTCGCCGCTGTCCGAGGAGATCACCTGAATGTCGTGTGGACGCACGAGTTGGTTGACTAGCCGAGTGACAGGGCCAAGGAAACCCATGACGAACTCGTTTGCTGGCTCATCGTAGAGGGAATCGGGCGAACCGATCTGTTCCACGCGACCCTCGTTGATCACCACGATCTCATCGGCCACCTCGAGAGCTTCCTCTTGATCGTGCGTCACAAACACCGTGGTCACAGGAATCTCATCGTGTAGTCGGCGCAGCCAGTCACGCAGTTCCTTGCGAACCTTGGCGTCCAGCGCACCGAACGGCTCATCGAGCAGGAGCACGGAAGGCTGAACCGCAAGAGCGCGAGCCAGAGCCATCCGCTGACGTTGACCACCCGACAACTGCGACGGCAACCGGTGCGCGAACTGTTGGAGGTGCACCAGACTCAGCAACTCGTCGACAGTCCTCTTCACCTCGGCCTTGGGCGTCTTGCGGATCTCCAGGCCGAAGGCGACATTGCGCTCCACCGTCATGTGCTTGAACGCGGCATAGTGCTGGAACACGAATCCGACATTGCGCTTGCGCGCGGGAATGTCAGTCGAATCGACGCCTGCGATCTCGATGGAACCGGAGTCCAACTGCTCAAGGCCCGCGATAATACGCAGCAGCGTCGACTTACCGCCACCGGATGGCCCGAGCAAGGCCGTGAGCTGGCCGGTTGGAATGGAGACAGAAACGTCGTCGAGTGCGACAAAGTCACCGAAACGCTTGGATACATTGCGAACATTGATGCTCATGGGGTGCCCTTCTTGTGCTCCGTGGCGTGGTCCTTACGCAGGAACGTCACCACCACGATGCAGGAGACTGCGACGGCCGCCAGCAAGAATGCCGTTGCGTAAGCCGTGGACGTTTCAAAATCTTGATACCGCTCTTCAACGAGCAGGGTTGCGGTCTGGGTCTTGCCAGCAAAGTTTCCGGACACCACCTTGACCGCGCCAAACTCACCCATCGCACGAGCGAAGGTGAGGACTACGCCATACACGAGCGCCCATTTGATGGCGGGCAGAGTGATGCGAAAGAAAGTTTGGATAGGGGTCGCACCGAGGCTCGACGCAGCCTGTTCCTCCTCAATTCCACGCTCTTGCAGAACCGGAACGAGTTCGCGGATCACAAGCGGCAGGGAGATAAAGGAGGTCGCCATGACGATTGCCGGGGTTGAGAAGATGATCGACACTCCGTGCGAGGTCAGCCACTCGCCAAACCAGCCACCGCGAGACCCATACACGAGGATGAGCGCCAGGCCCACAACGATCGGGGACACCGAAAGCGGTAGATCAATGAGTGCGGAGAGAGCGCGTTTGCCTGGGAACTCGTAGCGGGCCAGGAGAATCGAGACCGCGAGACCGAACACGGTGTTGATGAGCACGGCTTGGACAGCAACCGCTAGGGTCAACTGGAGCGAGAACACGACGAAACTGTCCGAGAGCGCATGCTGTAGCGCAGTGAATCCGTCCGCGAAGGTGTGCTTCACAATGAGCGAGACTGGCCAGCCAACCAAGAAGAACAGGTAGGCGATGACGAAGACCCGGAGTAGATACTTGGTGGGTTTGTGCTCAACCACGGCGGGCCACCCTTCGTTGCAGAACATCGAGAAGCACGATCACCAGGAGCGAGGTCACGAGCAGAATAGCCGCCACGGCTGCCGCTGAGGCGTTGTCGCCGTTCTCGATGTAGGACAGGATGCGGACGGACCCGACCTCTGTGCGCATCGGCAGATTTCCCGAGAGGATCACGAGAGCGCCGTATTCGCTCATACCCCGTGCGAACGAGAGCGCAGCACCTGCGGTGATCGCGGGCAGGAGCGCTGGTAACACAATCTTTCGCAGTGTTGTGAACCGGGAGGCACCGAGCGAGGCGGCGGCCTCCTCGACGTCCCGATCCAACTCCGCCAGAACCGGCTGAACAGTTCGAACCACGAACGGCAGCGTGACAAACAGAAACGCAAGGAACACTGCGGCCTGGGTGTTTGCAACGTTGATCCCGATGGGGCTGTTGATGCCATACAGCGAGAACAGCACGAGGCCCGCCACGATGGTGGGCAGCGCAAACGGGATGTCAATCACGATTTCAAGAAGTCGCTTGCCCCAAAAGCGATCGCGGACGAGCACCCAGGCGATTGCGGTGCCAGCCACAACATTGACGACCGTTACGAGGAGCGCAGTACCCACCGTGAGCGTCAGCGCCGCGGCGGTCTGCCGATTGGTGATCGCGTTGAAGAAGGCCGTCCACCCGTTGCCTGTGGTCTCCACGAGAATGGCGATGAGGGGGATAAGCACGAGGAACGAGAACCAGATCATTGCGATGCCGAGTGTGATCGCAGCAGGACGGGTCAAAGGCTGGGTTCCAGACGCAGATGTCGAGGACACCGCAGTCGAGAAGAACTTGCGTTTGCGAGGGCCACGCGGGTTACGCGCCTTCGGCGCTGCAGGGGCATCCTGCAGCGCCGAAGTGGTGCCCGTTTGGTCCGCCGTGGACTCCGAGGAGCCCGGACCGTGAGCGAGGGTTGTCATTGCTTCCCAATCTCGGTTTGGATCTGGGTCACGAGACCATCATCGCCAAAGAACTTCTTGTTCACGGCATCCCAACCACCGAAGGTCTCATCGATGGTTTGCAGCACTCGCGGTGTGGGGAACGGGTTGGCCGGGTCGTTTGCACCTTCAACGTTGTCCACCGTGATCGACGGATCGATCGGGCGGAACCCCTTGGAGGCAAAGATCTGCTGTCCATCTGGGCTGAACAGGAAGTCAAGGTAAGCCTTCGCCTCCGGCTTGGCATCCACGGTGACTGCTGCTGGGTTCTCGATCAGCAGGGTGACCTCGGGGACGATGTAGTCGAAGTCCTCACCGTTCTGGCGGGCCAGGATGGCTTCGTTCTCGTATGAGATAAGGACGTCACCGGTTCCCGAGGTGAACGCGGTGGTTGCGTCGCGGCCTGAACCGGGAAGCGCCGCGATGTTGGTGAAGAAAACTCGGAGGTATTCCTCGCCTGCGGCTTCATCCCCACCGGCAGCCAGGACGGAGCCATAGGCACCGAGGATGTTCCATCGTGCGCTTCCCGAGGAGCCTGGGTTTGGGGTGACGATTTGAATGTCGTCGCGGACGAGGTCTTCCCAACCGGTGACGTTCTTGGGATTTCCCTTGCGGACCACGAGAACGGCGACCGAGTCCGATACGATTCCGGCGTGCTCGCCGGAGTTCCAGTCCTCGGCGACGAGGCCCTCATCCACGAGCCGCGTGACATCGCCTTCCAGTGAGAAGTGCACGAGGTCCGCGCCCAGTCCATTGGCCACCGCTCGGCTCTGATCGCCGGAGGCGCCGTACGAACTGCTCCAGGTGGTTCCGGAGCCTGCGTCGGTCTGCGCGAAGGCCCGCTGCGCCTCATCGTGGGCACCCTTGGGAACCGCGAAACCGACGAGCGATAGTTCCGTGGCCGACTCGCTGGTGGCTGTCGTGCCACCTCCTCCCACAGCGTTTGGTGCACAAGCGGAGATCACCACTGCGGTGAGCGCCGCCAAGGTGATCGAGAGCTTGTACTTACGCATGGGTGTTCCTGTTCTGTATGGGCGAGTCCGCCACGGATAACGTCTGGCAAGCGTATGGCGTGTCTGGTTCTAGAAGAAGGGTCACATTGTTATGCGAGACAAGGTAAACCCCACTGTTAACAGTCCTGCTGTGGGTAGACTGAAATGGTGAGCAATGAACCCGCACAGCCCGTAGAAGAACCCACCCAAGAGCCACTTGAGGAGGCCGTGGCCGAGCCCGGTTTCCGGGTGCGTGACGCGAGTGAATTGACTCCGGAGCAATTGGCGGACATTGAGGCTCACGCAATCCCGGCGGTTAAGCGACGTGCTCCAAAACTGAGTGCGTTCTTCTTTGTCGGTGCCGTGGTCGGCATTGTCGTGGGATTGATCCTTGGGTTGAACACATCCGCGCCTGGTGTCATCAACCGGGGTGTCTATCTGACCGTGTGTGTGGCGTTCACCACCTTGATCACGTCACTGATCGCCGGATTCATCGCGATCCAACTCGACAACCGGAGCATCCGCCAAGCAGAGGCTCGCAAAAAGGCAATCGGTTAACGGCGCTTTCCACGCGCCCTTCGACGGCTTTTGATTGGCGACGATCAGTCGGGTTGGGCGCACTGCCCTGGGTCTCAGCGGAGATGGCCGGGGCCGTTTGTGCGTCCGTCGAAGGGCTTGGAGCGGGCGGACGGGAGTCCGGTGAGTGAGGCTGGCTGTTTTCAGAACTTAAACCTATGGAACAATGAAGCAGTGGCCCCCCGTGGAGATGGACTTCTGAATCATGACCTTTTGCCCGGCGAAAAAGGACCGCAAGACGCATGTGGCGTCTTCGGTGTGTGGGCGCCCGGCGAAGAGGTAGCAAAACTCGCATACTTCGGGCTGTACGCGCTACAGCACCGAGGTCAGGAATCGGCAGGTATCGCCACCAGCAATGGTGAGCAGATCCTCATTTACAAGGATTTGGGACTCGTGTCCCAGGTCTTCGACGAAATCAAACTCAACGCCCTTAGCGGACACATGGCAGTTGGACACTGTCGTTACTCCACTACCGGCGGTGTGACATTCGAGAACGCTCAGCCAACGCTCGGTGACACCGAGAGTGGAACAGTGGCGCTCGCCCACAACGGAAACCTGGTGAACTCCGCGGAACTCGTGGAGATGGTTCGTGCGCGTTATGGAGAGCAGACCCGCGGCGAACTCGCCCGAGGAAACACAACCGACACCGCTCTCGTCACCGCACTCTTGAAGGGTAAAAAGGGTCACTCCCTTGAGGAGACGGCTCTTGAGGTACTGCCTCATCTACGCGGTGCGTTCTCCTTCGTGTTCATGGACGAGAACACGCTGTATGCGGCGCGCGACCCGCAGGGTGTGCGCCCGCTCGTGCTTGGTCGGCTACAACGCGGCTGGGTGGTGGCATCAGAGACTCCGGCCCTTGACATTGTGGGCGCCTCGTTTGTTCGCGAGATCGAACCTGGCGAGATGGTCATGATCGACGCCGATGGTCTGCGTAGCACCCGCTTTGCCGAGGTGGAGCGTGCTGGGTGTGTCTTCGAGTACGTGTATCTGGCCCGCCCGGACACCACGATCTCGGGCCGGTCGGTGCATGCTGCGCGAGTCGAGATGGGTCGCAAACTTGCCCAGGAGCACCCAATCGATGCGGATCTGGTCATCCCGGTCCCGGAATCGGGAACGCCAGCCGCTGTTGGGTACGCTCAGCAGTCCGGGATTCCATTCGGCCAGGGTCTCACCAAGAATGCCTACGTCGGGCGTACGTTCATTCAACCCTCGGACACCCTGCGTAACCTCGGTATCCGGCTGAAGCTGAATCCTCTACGTGAGGTCATTCGTGGAAAGCGTCTCGTTGTCGTCGATGACTCGATTGTGCGGGGAAACACCCAGCGTGCGCTCATTCGTATGCTGCGCGAGGCCGGAGCCGCCGAGGTGCATGTGCGGATCTCGGCACCGCCGGTCAAATGGCCGTGCTTCTACGGCATCGACTTCGCCTCCCGCGCCGAACTCATCGCAAATGGACTCGACACCTCTGCGATCGCTTCCTCTCTTGGCGCGGACTCACTCGGGTACATCACCCTTGAGGCGATGATTGAGGCCACCGAGCAGACCAGGGAAAACCTGTGTACCGCGTGCTTCGACGGTAGTTACCCGATCCCGTTGCCCGATGAGGATTCCCTGGGCAAGCATCTACTGGAACCGTCCAGGTCGCTTGGCGCCCCAGAAGACGGCCTCAACTCGATTTCCGTATCTCAGGGCGGCGAGACCGCGCTTGAGCACCCGTGACCAGACCCTCGCACACCTTGGGAGTAGCAGTGACTGACGGCATTACGTACGCAGCAGCGGGAGTGGACACCGCTGCGGGAGATCGTGCGGTAGAGCTTATGAAAGCGGCCGTTGCAGGCACGCATGGCCCGCAGGTGGTCGGAGGGGTCGGTGGGTTCGCTGGCCTGTTCGATGCCTCCGAACTGAAGAACTACAACCGACCGCTGCTCGCCTCCTCGACCGATGGCGTGGGGACGAAGGTCGCGATCGCGCAAGCGCTCGACAAGCACGACACGATTGGCTTTGACCTCGTGGGAATGGTCGTCGATGACATCGTGGTCTGCGGTGCTAAGCCACTTGTCATGACCGACTACATTGCAACGGGCAAGGTCGTGCCTGAGCGTGTCGCTGACATTGTGCGCGGAATCGCCGAGGCATGCACCGTGGCCGGCACAGCGCTCGTTGGCGGTGAGACTGCCGAGCACCCTGGGCTCCTTGCACCAGATGAGTACGACGTGGCTGGTGCCGCTGTTGGTGTGGTTGAGGCCGACGAGCTGCTTGGGCCTGAGCGCGTACAAGACGGTGACGTGGTGATTGCCATGGCATCGTCTGGCATCCACTCCAACGGATACTCGCTCGTGCGAGCCGTGGTCAAGCACGCTGGTTGGGGGCTCGACCGGAACGTTGAGGAGTTTGGCCGCACGCTTGGCGAGGAACTGCTCGAGCCCACCCGCGTCTACTCTTCTGACTGCCTGGCGCTTGCTGGCGATCCTAAAGCTCAAGTGCATGCTTTCTCTCACGTTACCGGCGGTGGTACCGCACAAAACCTTGCCCGGGTTATCCCTGCGGGATTGTCAGCGACCATTGACCGTGCAGCCTGGGAAGTGCCTGCGGTGTTCAAGGTCATGCGGGAACTGGGTAACGTGCCGTGGAACGATATTGAGCACACTCTGAACCTCGGTATCGGAATGATCGCCATCGTTGGCAAAGACGGTGCGGATGCGGCCCTTGAGCGCCTCGCCGCGTTGGGAGTGGACTCCTGGGTTCTCGGTACGATTGCGGCCGATTCTGACGAGGCGGCAAACGCGAACCTGATTCGCGGTGCGAAGGGCGTGGAGGGCGGTTCAGTCCGGCTCTTGGGCGAATATCGCTAAACAGGAAGATTCTCTCGAAATAGTGGTGGGCCCCGTTCGATGAACGGGGCCCACCAGTATATTCACGTGTCTATAAGGACAAAGCATCATACGACGAAGTACCTTATTGGGCATAACAAGAGATCTCGCGGCGAAGGTGTGACACAACAACGCCGGAGATGACGCAGCGCGCACGTTGGAACGAACTAAACGTTAAGAAGAGAACACACCAACGCGATAGGAGGCAGCGATTACCGCTCGTCTGACCAATCCGAGTACGGGTCTTTGTCGTACTCGTCATCGCTGTCGTAGCGAGAGGTGGTGGCAACGTCTGATCGACGTCCGCTCAGTTCCCGCTCAAGCGCTTCGTAGTTTGGCTCAAAGCTTGCGTACTTGAGTTCGCGCGCAACCTTTGTTTGCTTTGCCTTCTGACGGCCGCGGCCCATGGCTCCGACCCCCTCAACGTAGTGCGGGGCGGGCCCTATATGCGGGCGGCCCCGTGTTCAAATAAATCTGTTCGTGGAACAACCGTACCTTGAAACTGGATGAGATTACTACTTGAGACACGGGTTTTTCTGGGGGCGAAACGGCTTGTACGCGCATTGAGCAATTTCTGCGATATGTTGTGACATATGTCACGGTTAGTGACTCGGTGGGAAACAGTGTGCTTGGAATAATGGAGGAATCGAAGCGATCTGAACACGCACCCCCATTTACATCCGTAAGCCAGATCGCTACGTGGGAAGGTACAACAATGTCTGAGCACGGTGAAGGACCCGAGGTTTTACTCACTCCGGGTGAAGTAGCGGCGCTGTTTCGAGTCGACCCAAAAACTGTGACGCGTTGGTCTAACGCGGGGAAGCTTCCGTCGATACGAACCCTTGGTGGGCACCGTCGGTATCGCCAAGCGGAGGTGCTGGCCCTTCTTGACCAGCGTGGAACTGTGCCCACGGATTCAGGCGCGCTCAGGGAACACCTGTAGTTTCTCTCCACCATTTGTAGGCGTGGACACCATCGGATAGAGGAAGTTCTCGTGCTCTATCCGCTCTTTGGCGAGCCTTAAATGGAGCGGAGAGAGCGCTTTCAGGCCATTTTTCGTTGCGTAATTCACCTCTTAGTCCTCAAAACGGACGCGCTAGAAGCGCAAAGAAATGGTTCAATGGCTTTGAACGGCCGAGAGGCGACCCACGGAATTAGGTGGCTATGCGAGATTCTCAATGGAGCGAAGCTGAGCAGGTAGAGCTCTTCTCCAATGGAGAGGTGCTGGAGATGATCTCCGGCATGTACGCATCGGCGGGTGTGCACAAGAACGCTCATCTTGTTGAACTGCATCACCGTCCAGGTGCCGGAGTGTCTGGGTTGTTTGAGGTGGTTGACGCCGGTGAGGTGGAGGAGCCAAACGCTCCGATTTATCTGGTGGGAACAACAGAAAAGATTGACCCTGAGATAAAGAACGTCGTGCGCATGTCAAGTGAGCGCGGTGAAGTGGTTTTCTGGGAGCATCCCAATGACCCCGGCCTTCCTGGACTCGCGACCGCGAGCATTCCTGAGCGTGTACAGGCCGTATGGGGTTCCGGCTCTGAACTGGTCGATTTGAACACGGTGTCTTACCGCCCACTGCGTCGTGCCGTGCTCAAGGCCAAATTTGCGGGGCAGAGCGACTGGTTGTTCCTGAAGGTCCTGCGTAAGGACGCGCAGTTGCTCTGGCGTAAACACGTGCTGTTGTATCAAGCAGGGGTACCGGTTCCCGAAGTGGTGGGCACTCCCGTGGACGAGGTGGTTGCGCTCAAGACCGTTCCTGGCGTTCCGATGGCACGTGCGATCATGGAAGCGCGCACACCGCCGATTTCAGGTGGACAGATTGTTGCGCTGTTGACGACCTTTCCCGAGGCCCTGTCCACAGTCGAAGCCCGTCCTGCATGGACTGACCGGCTCAGTTGGTACGCGCATGCGGCACGCACTGCGGTCCCTGCGCAGAGCGCGCGCATTGACAGCCTCAATAAACGTATCGATGACGTTCTGCACACCGCTGAACGTGGTCCGCGTGTGACCAACCACGGCGATTTCTACGAGGCGAACATCTTTGTTGAGGACGGTCGTATCTGCGGTCTCATTGACGTTGACTCCGCGGGGCCGGGATACCTTATCGACGATCTGGCTTGTTTTGTCGGGCACCTCGCGGTTCTGCCAACCCTGGATGCGCGCTACAGTCACGTGCCGGAGTTTGTGGACTATTACCTGGACGAGTTCGCGCGCTATCTGGAACTTCAGGGGATATCGGTGGCCGGACTCTATGCACGGTCGGCTGCGGTGGTGCTGACCCTTATCGCGGGAGCCCGCGATGAGGAGGACCCCCAGTGGGAAACCTCCGCGATCGCACGTCTCAAGGTCGCTGAAGAGCTTTTCTCGCGGGTCTCTGCACCTGTTGCATAGGTCTCTTTGCTGATCAGAGTGCTTTTCTCGAACTGTTCGAGGAAAGATGAGAGGATTCTCATCTCCTTCTCCTCGTTGGCTAATCTGCGCCAGTCATAGTGAGGAATGTAAGAGCAACGGGTTGCCCCCGGTCCCTATGGTCCCCGATCGGACAAGGATCGCTGAAGCAGCCCACTGACGTAAGGAGAATGCCGTGAAGGTCCCTACCATTTGGGTGATGACGGGTGCTTTGGGTCTGGTATCTGTGACCGGATCGGTTGCAGCCGCAAGCCTCATCTCGAACCCAGGCGATGCAAAGGTCGACAATGTCTCGATCACGCCACAACAGAACGGTGAGGCCGCTGTAGCCCCCACCGAGACCGCAACCCCGCAGCCGACTGACACGCAGGGCCAGACAATGGTCACGGCGGCGTCTCCGGTGAGTGCCAACACGCCTATCACGCCGGTCAGCGCGGTGTCCGCGAAAACTCCAGTGACTCCGGTCAGCGCACAGACGCCGATCTCACCAAAGAGCCCAGTGTCCCCGAAGACACCAGTATCGGCGAAGTCCCCGGTCTCCCCGAAGAGTCCGGTGTCGGCCAAGTCCCCGGTCTCTCCCAAGACCCCGAAGTCCCCAGTCTCACCGAAGTCTCCAAAGTCGCCGGTATCGGCGAAGTCTCCGGTATCGCCTAAGAGCCCTGTCTCCCCGAAGTCTGCACGCTCCGCAAAGTCTGCTGACTAGTTCGCTCATCCGGGGAACAGTCAAGGGGCCGCACGTTGTTCGTGTGGCCCCTTTATCGTGCCTTGAACCCCAATTCGGGATTGCTGATGCTCTGCTGATATCGCTTTTCAAATCGATGGGGTGTTTTTCGCCCGAAGGCCCATATTAATTATGAGGATTCGGACGAAAAACACCCCATCGGTGGGGAAACGGGCTGTGAGTGGCTAGGCGCGGGGCATGCGATAGCCGACCCCGCGTACGGTCAGGAACCATTGCGCCCCGACCTTGGCGCGAAGATAGCGCACGTACACGTCCACGACGTTCGATGAGGGGTCAAAGTCATAACCCCAGACGCGTGAAAGCAACTGTTCTCGGGTGAGTACGATGTCCACGTTGCGCATGAAGGTCTCGGCGAGTTCGAACTCACGGGCCGACAGTTCAATCGACTTGTCGCCAATGAAGAACCGTCGGGTGAGCAGTTCTATGCGCAGTGGACCGTTGGTGAACTGACTGTCGGAATCCACGGTCTGATCGTTCGAGTCGCGTACGCGCAACTTGATTCGCGCAAGCAACTCCTCAACGCGGAAGGGCTTGGCCATATAGTCGTCCGCGCCGCCTTCAAGGGAGGCAACCGTGTCATCAATGCTGGTGCGGGCGGTCAGGACGATAACGGGCAGCGTCACGCCCTCGGAACGCAACTGCTTGAGCAGGGTGAGTCCGTCTCGATCAGGCAGCCCGATATCGAGCAAGACGAGATCGAAACTCCCGGCGCCAAGCGCGATCTGGGCCTCCCGTGCGCTACCCACGACGAATGGTTCGTACTTGGCTGCGCGCAATCCCTTCGAGATGAAGGAAGCGATCCGCTCCTCGTCCTCGATGATCAAGATCCGTGTCATAGGTCCTCCGCAGACTCGTCCCGGTTGGTTGTCTCCACGTTGAGTGCAATGGAGAAGGTCGATCCCTCGCCCGGCGTCGATATCGCCCTAAGCTCACCTCCGTGGGCCAAGACGATTGCCTGGCAGATAGACAGACCAAGCCCTGAACCCTGGACGCGCTTGGTATCGGACCCGCGGGTGAATCGCTCAAACACCAACTCCAACTCATCGGCAGGAATGCCAACGCCGTGGTCTGCAACGCTCAGCACAACCCGTGCGGGCTCGTCCAACTCCGGCGAGACGACCTGTGCACGCAGGGCCACCGCGGAGCCCTCGTCAGAGTACTTCACCGCGTTTTCACACAGTTGCAGGAGCGCCTGTGTGAGCCGTTGCTCATCCGCCAGTACCCATGCGCCGGTGTTGGCGTCGAAAGACCAATCCCGTTCACCTAGGGCTTGGGCTTTTACGAACACTCGAGAAAGCACATCGTCTACATCAACAGGTGCGAGCTTCACGAAGGAAGCCTTCTCGGCCTTCGCAAGCAGTAGCAGATCGTCAATGAGCGCTGCCATGCGATCAAGCTCTTCGAGCGAGATGTCTCGTGTCTCGGTGACCTCATCCGGGTCTGAGGGATCGAGCAACTCAAGGTGACCGCGCACGATCGTGACGGGGGTGCGCAGTTCGTGGCCCACATCGTCGAGAAGCTGGCGGTTCGCGGTGACCGCGTTTTCAACCCGGTCCAGCATGGAGTTGAATGTGGCGGTCAGCTCAGCCAGATCGCCCTTCGTACGCACGTCGATGCGCTGGGACAGATCGCGTTCGGAAACCTGCTTCGCGGTTTCACCAAGTGCACGTAGCGGATATAGCATGCGTCCGGTCACGAACCAGGAGACCAGCGTTGCCAAGCCGAGTGCGCCGATGGATACCCAGATGTATGGGATGAAGACTGCATTGAGGTCGGAGACCTCGGCATCGGTGTCGAACGCTACGATGTAACGGCCATCGCTTGTGTCCCCGGAGACACTCGCGGGTAGGATGACGGCGCGGTAACTAGAGATGTCGGTTGTGACGGAGCGTAGGAACACCTCATCTGTTAGCGGAACAGAGGCCGCCCAAGACAGAAACTGAGGGTCGTCTTCAAGGCGCAGGTTCACATTCGGTGGGGCAGTCCAGCGTAGGGTGTTGCCGACCGTCGCGGCGAAACCCTCGTGCGGGGCAGCCACCGTGTTCTGCATGACCTCGTACAACAGTGCCGACGCATCGGGGTAGGGTTCACGAGTCCGCGGTGACACGGGGTTTTCGAGAATGTGCTCGAATTCGTAGGTGGTCCGTTTCAGGGATTCGTCTACTCGGGTCAACATGTCACGGTGCAACAGGTAGTACAGCATCACGCCGGTGGCTGACACCGTCACGATCATCATCGCGAGAATCCCCGCAAGCACGCGCGAACGCACTGAGGCACCCGAACGTATGTCATCGGACAACCCGGCAGAGCCGTCGGCCGTGGAACTACCAGAACGGCGCCAAGCAGGGATCGCAGGCTTGAATCTGCGTGACAGCCTGCCGCTCACGCGCGGCTACGTCCTCGAACAGGTGACACTCGTGATTACTTCTTCCGCTTGGTCAACACTGAAAGGATCAAGAGCGCAGCTCCGCCGACCGCTACGCCCAAAGCGGCTTTGGCGTTTCGGGCGCGGGAGGCATCCTCATCGCCGTGGGGTAGACCGCCGCCGGTCACGAAACTGGCGGCATCGGTGGCTGCCTGCTTTGTCGCGGAGGTGAACTCGTGGGCAACGGTGCGTGGGTGTACGCGGTCGAGGAGTTCGTCCAGCGATGCGGCAAGTTCATCACGAGCGGCCTGAACCTCTGGGTCGATTTCACGCGGGGTGCTCACTTGATGTCCTCCTTGATGGACGAGAGATCTTCCTTGATCCGGTTGACGGCCTCGTTGGGCATGGGCGGCACGTTGTTCTTGAGTGCCTTCACACCAACCAGTGCGAGGCCAGCGATGATCAGAAGCAGGATACCGCTTACGGTCAGCGCGGCGGCCCACACCGGCATCAGATTGGCGAAACCGGCCACTGCGGCAGCCAGCAGAACCCCCAGTAGGTACAGCGCAAGAACGCCCGCAGCCGCCAAGAGCCCAATGCCAAGGGCCGACTTGGTGGCCTTGGCCTTCAACTCGTTTGTGTACGACGTAACCTCTGCGCGCAGCAATCGAGCAAACTGTTCGGACACCTGCCCCACGAGTTCACCGATGCTCGGGCGCCGGGAACTCTTGGGCTGCGGGTCCTCCGCTGCATCGGATACGTGTGGGTCCTGTTCGGTCATGGGTTGCTCCAAAGGTGCGTGAAACTCTACTTCCCTAACTCAATCCTGCTCAGAGCCGTTTCGCAACTGAACGCGCTAAGAATCGTCCGCAAATGAGAGGACGTGCACAACTGACAAAGTCCCGTGGGCATCTGCTTATCGACGAGTCCCAACCCACCCGCGCAACCCTGCGCTGAGAGGCGGGGACTCGTCGCCAATCAAAAAACGCACGTGGCCGGGGCACCCAGGAGAACCTGGGTGCCCCGGCCACGTGCGATGTCCAAGGGTCAGCCGGTGTTCTGCAGGCCAGCCGCAACACCCGACACGGATTGGAGCAGCAGGCGCTGTACCTCAGGATCGGTCTCGGCCGACTCGTCGGCGTTACGCAGCGCGTGCAGAGCCCGCAACTGGATGAGCGACAGTGCGTCCACGTACGGGCTGCGCAGCTTGACCGCCCGATTCAGAACCGGCTTGTTGGACAGCAACTCCTCGCCGCCGACGATCTTGGTGACCCACTCGGAGGTGCGGGCCATCTCGTCGAGAACCAACTGAGCCAGATCGTCGCGGTCGCCAAGGGACAGGTAACCCTGAGCGATGCGGAAGTCGGTCTTGGCCAACGACATGCCGACGTTGTCGATCATGGTGCGGAACAGCGGCCACTCCGTGTACGCCTCCTGAAGCACGTCAAGGTCGCCAACTGCCTCGAGAGCCGCACCCAGGCCAAACCAGCCGGCCAGGTTGATGCGGGCCTGAGTCCACGCGAACACCCAAGGGATGGCACGCAGATCCTCAAGCGACTCAACCGACAGACCGCGGCGAGCCGGACGCGAACCAAGCGGCAGTAGACCGACCTCCTCCATCGGGGTGACGGTTGCAAACCACGGTGCGAAGCCATCGGCCTTGACCAACTTGAAGAAGTGATCGCGCGAGGCGTTCTCCATGGTCTTGGCCACGTGCGCGTACTTGTGCGCTGCGTCAGCGGTGCGCTTCTCGTTCGATGGGGCGAGGGCCTCAAGGATCGCACCGGCAACCTGATCCACGTGACGGATCGCGATCTCCGAGTTGCCGTAGCGCGCGAAGATGACCTCACCCTGCTCGGTCAACTTGAAGCGGCCATCCACCGAGTGTGGTGGCTGCGCCAGGATAGCCGAGTGAGCTGGACCGCCACCGCGGCCGAGAGCGCCACCGCGGCCGTGGAACAGGGTCAACTCGATGTCGTTTTCCTGCGCCCACTTGGCGAGCAGTTCCTGAGCCTCGTACAGGGCGAGGGTCGCGGCCACCGGTCCGACATCCTTGGACGAGTCCGAGTACCCCAGCATGATCTCGACCCTGTTGCCCGTCTGCGCCAGACGCTCAGCGTACTCAGGAGCAGACGCGACCTCGTTCATGATGCCCGGGGCAGCCTGCAGGTCGTCGAAAGTCTCAAAGAGGGGCACAACGTCCAAGACCGGCATCTTGCCGTGCGAGCCCACCGCGGCCCGTGCCAGCTTGTACACGTTGGTCAGATCCTCGGCCGAGGTCGTGAACGACACGATGTAACGGCCAGCCGCACGCGGACCGTAACGATCCTGGATATAGGAGATCGCACGGAACACCTCAAGGACCTCTTCAGCGGTCTCGCTCAGCGGTTCGCCGGACTCAAGTTCCGCGAGCACCCGACGGTGCACCTCGGAGTGTTGACGGCACTCAAGCTCAGCCAGGTGGAAGCCATACGTCTCCACCTGCCAGATCAGGTGCTGCAGGTTACCGTAGGCCTGACGCTTGGCGCCGCCCGCGACGAGTGAGTCCTGGACCGTGCGCAACTCCTCAAGGAGTTGGTCCGGGGTCGCATACGCGAGGTCTGCGTTGCGTGCGCGAGTCGCGTGGATCTTACGTGCAATCAGCAGAACCGCGTGACGGTGTGGCTCGTTGGGGGAACGCTTCGCGATGTCCGCGGCGCGCTCCTCATCGGCATTGCGCAGTCGGGCAAGGAGCGCCTTGAGCTCCTCGCTTGGAGGAGTGGTCTCTGCATCAAGGGTCAGGCCACGGCCAACGCGGACAGCCACGTTTTCCAACCCCATCAGCACGTGTTCAGAGGCGATGGCGGCGGCAGAGCGCGTGACCTTGGCAGTCACAAACGGGTTGCCATCACGGTCACCGCCAACCCAGGTGCCGACCCGCAGGAATGGCGGAACAACCGGAGCCGTCGCACCGGAGACATCCCCATTGATCGCACCATCCATGCGCGAATACATGTGCGGAACCGCAGTGAACAGGGTGTCATCGAAGACGGCCATGATCGCGCGAACCTCAGCCTCGGGCGTCGGCTTCTGCGAACGCAACTGCGCGGTCCGCCACAGGGTGTCGATCTCCTCAATCAACTTGTGACGGATACGAGTCGACTCGGTGCCGCCCTCCGACACCGACTCGAGCTCCGTCAAGAATCCGGAGATGCGGCGGATCGACGTGGACACGGCACGACGGCGGGCCTCAGTCGGGTGCGCAGTGAAGACCGGATGGAAACGAATTGACTGCAGACGCTTGAGTGCCTCTTCCTCGCCGATCTCCTCGGACAACTGCGCGTAGGCCTCGGCCACAGCACCGTGCTTCTTGGGGAAATTGAAATCGTTGTCGCGGAAACGCAACGAACGGATACGGAAGTGCTCCTCCGCCAGGTTAACCAGGTGGAAGTAGCAGGTGAAGGCGCGGGCAACCTCGTTTGCTCGGTCCAGCGAGAATGATTTAACGATGTCAACGGCTCGGTCATATGCGCTTGGGCTCGGGTCCGTGTAGGCCTCGATCGTTGCAGTACGCAGACGTTCGACATCCTCGAAGAGTCCCTCAGAGCCGCTTTCACGCAGGACCTGTCCGAGCAGTGTGGCAAGGAGGTTGACGTCAGCGCGCATCGAGGCTGGCATTTCCTGCTCAGCTTCTTGGCGCCGCGCAACGTCCGTTGCTTGTGCATTCTTTGGTGTGGACATGACTCAATGCTAACCGTCCTGTTGTATTCAAAGATTTCGGTGTTCAAACTTTGGCGTAAAAATCGGGGAAATAGTGTGTGGTATGCGCCACTCTGGGTAAAGCTCCTGCTGGTTGGGGTGGGCGGGACCCGGTGCTCGATGCGATGATCGAGGCGTGAAACTTCTTGTCGCCGCCCTTGCCATCGAACTTGACGCCTTCCCCGAATCGATCGAGGAGTTTGACCGGCTAGTCACCGGAGCCGGCAAGCTACGCGCCGGTCTGGAGCTGACTCGCGCCCTGGAACGCGGGACGTACGACGAGGTGGTCGTGCTCGGTACCGCCGGTTCCGTTGGCGGGCGGGTTCCGTTGGGGATCTACGACATCTCTGAGGCCATCCAGCATGACGTGGCCGATCTTGAGGGAGTGCGCGGCAAGTCCATGGTTGTGCCCGAGCGAGTATCGACCGGGCGTGAGGGATTGGTCATCGCCACCGGAGACGTGTTCGTGCAGTCGCAGGAGCAGGTCGACCTCATCGTTTCGCTCGGCGGTTCGCTCGTGGACATGGAAACCTACGTGTACATCTGGGTGGCCCAGCAGTATGGGGTTCCGATCCGCGTGGTGAAGTCCGTCTCCGATTCCGCCGAGGACGGCGCGATCCACGACTGGCGCTCGCGGGTTGTGCAGTGCTCCGGCGAACTGTGGGAGTGGTTCCAGGCCGAATACGCCGTCTGACTGACCTGGCGTCCGTAAACGTGTAGGGAATTACGTGTGCATGCGCGCACAAGTAAAACCTGCACGTTCATTTTGGTTGGGAGAGGCGGAGCCTGGACTAGGCGGAACGGTGCGAGGCGGACGCGAAGCCGAGCCACGTGTGGCGGTTGTTCCACCAGCACCAGCCAACCTTCGGTGCGTTGCGGCGTTCGGTTCCGTCCCGCCCGGTGCCGTTGCTGATCCAGATCGCTGGGGTGCGCGAGTCGAACCTTCCGTTTGATTTCCGGAGCCGCGAGCCAACGGTCATGAAGCACAGATTGCGTTCCAGCGCCTGCGGGTTCTGCAGGACCCAGAAGATGCCTTCATGCAGTAACAGGGGCGACCGGTTGCGCCCCGCGATTTCCGGTATCGCTTCGGCGGGGCTCCAGTTGGCGAGGTGATCGCCTCGGTCCAGATCGTGCACAAGGTAGATCGCTGCATTGGGCGCTTCAACCTCAGTTGGCGTGAAGTCATCGACATCGGTCATGTCCGTCACCACGAACCCTGGCTTTCCGGCGCGATTCAGCAGCGGTGCGAGCCCAGAAGGCTGAGCCTGTTCCCGGTTGATGACGAGTAGCGCGTCGGTACGGTCGGCACCGTGCGCCTCCGCGAAGTTCCGCAGCGTCTCGGCTGACACGTCAGTTAGTTTTGGGATTCCATTGGCGACGAGCCGGTCCACCTGCTCTGCCAGGCTCGGAAGAGCAGTCGGTTGCGTGCGGTGTTGTGCGTCCTGATCGTGGGGTGATCCGGGAGATGCAGTCACTAAGGCTCCTGAAGGGTGAGGCGTTATCGTTCGCTCATGGGAATTCGTTTGAGAGTGCCACTACGGCGTGCGGCGGCGCAGTGTTAGGGAAGCAAGCAGGATGCAGCCGACCACGAATGCGAACGTGATGAGAAGTGGCCCGTAAATGTCCCTGGCAGCGCCGCCACCCGCAACCGCGTCCACGGCATCGATCGCATGGCTGAGCGGAAGCCAATCGGACGCAGCGTGGAGGACAGCCGGCATCTGATCGCGGGGCATGAAGATGCCACCCAGAATGACCTGTGGAATCACCAGAACGGGCATGAACTGAACCGCCTGGAACTCAGTTCGCGCAAAGGCGCTTGCGAGCAGGCCGAGCGCGGTTCCAAGTAACGCGTTCAGGATCGCAACGATACCCAACTGCCAGAGCGACCCATCGATGGATAGGTTGCACACGTACACGGCAAACAGCACGGTGATCACTGCCTGCGCTATTGCGGCGAGCCCAAAGGCTAAGGCGTATCCCAGGATGAAGTCGAACTTGCCGATTGGGGTGGTCAGCAGCCGTTCGAGGGTTCCCGAACGGCGTTCCCGCAGGGTTGTGACGCTCGTGATCAGGAACATGACCACGAAGGGAAACAGGGCAAGGATTGCCGGACCAACGGAATCGAACATTGGTGTATCGGTGAAGAGCCAGGCAAAGAGGCCAACGAGAAGGCTCGGAGCGACGAGGAGAAGCGCAAGCGATCTGCGGTCGTGGCTCAGTTGACGCAGTACGCGACTGGCCGTGGCGAAAGTTCGGTTGAGACTCATGCGTGGTCCCTCTCGATCAGGGCGAGGAATGCCCGGTCAGGGTCCGAAGCGCCAGTTTCCGTGAGTAGTCCCTGTGGTGTGGTGTCTGAGATGATTCGTCCATCCCGCATCAGCAGTAGGCGGTCGCAGCGCAGTGCCTCATCCATGACGTGGCTCGACACGATGAGGGTTGCGCCGTCATCCGCTAGGGATCGGAACACGCCCCACAACTCTTCGCGCAGTACGGGGTCGAGGCCAACGGTTGGTTCATCGAGTACCAAGAGTTCGGGCTGGCCGAGAATCGCTACGGCTAGCGAGACGCGGTTCTCCTGTCCGCCGCTGAGCGATCCCACGGTCTGCTTGGCCTGCGCCTGGAGGTTGACCTGCGCGATTGCCCGGTCCACATCGCTCACCGGGGCGCCGCTGAGTCGGGCGAAGTAGCGGAGATTCTGTTCGACTGTCAGGTCGGAGTACACCGACGCGGACTGGGTGTTGTACGCGACTCGATTGCGTAGTTCCGTGCTGCCTGCGGGAACGCCAAACACCTTGACTGAACCGTCCTGAATCTTCTGTACGCCAACGATTGCGCGCATGAGCGTGGTCTTGCCGCAGCCTGACGGCCCCAGGAGACCGGTGATACTTCCGCGGGGAACCTCTAGTTCAAGGCCGTCGAATACCTGGGTTGCCCCACGACGCACTCCGAGCCCGCGGACGGTGACCGCCGAGTTCCATGGCTCGCGAGGTGAATAATTCATCATATGATGAATTATTTCGGGCAGAACTTTCCGCTGTCAAGGGTGCGAGAGATCTGACCTGTATCCGTGACGCCCGCGCTGCACCGCTGGGAAGGCCGCGGTGCCGAGGTCAGTTGACGAGGTAGCGCTGCAGTGTGGGGCCTACGAGATCAACGAGTTCGTCGATTCCCGCATCGGCCACACCCGGGAGCTTCAGAATGTAACGGGCCACAATCAGTCCCGCGATCTGGCTACCCATGAGCGAAGCACGCAGCTCCGCATCCGGCACGTCCAGCGCATCCACGACTTTGCGCAGCACCTCGTGCTGGAGAAACCCCGACATGAGGGGAGTGGTTGTCTTGTTTCCCACCGCAGACCGAATGATGAGCACCGTCCGTTTCTGGACCACAGGGTCGTCCAATGCGGTCAAGAGAAAGCGAACGATGCTCGCCCCGATTTCCTCACGTGGACCTGCCAAGATCTTCGGCAGCTCTAAGTCTGGCCTGATGGGGGCACGCACAGTGGCTCCGAAAAGATCGGACTTCGTGCCGAAATAGTGATGGAGCAGAGCGGGGTCAACGCCCGCGCGGCTTGCGATGCCGCGCATCGTCGCGCCGTCATATCCCCGCTCCGCAAACTCATCGGCCGCAGCGGCAACGATCTGCTCGCGCCGGTTCGCCGACTCACTCGCACGAGGACGGCCTCGACGACGTTTCGGAGCAGCTTCGGGGCGGTTTGGCATGAGCCTCATCCTATCGTCGGCGCTGGCATGCAGGTAAATCACTCGCATGCTCCCGTCATGCGATTGAGAAGCGGCGTGAAGGACGCTACAGCACCCGCTTGACGACGAGCCCTCACCTTCCCAGCAGCGTTCAGGCTTTTCTGTGCCTGTATTTGAGAGTGCGCAAATCTGCACTCTCACCGAATGCGAGTACTGGTTTGCGCACTCTCAAATGGATGGGGCGGTGCGAGTGCACTCTGGTTGCTCTGTCCCACACGAGAGTGCAGAATCATTCAGTCGGCGCCGGGCGGTTTCAGTCGGAACACTGTGCTTTCTTCTGTGATGGCGGGCTAGTTGTTGGTGGGGTTGGCGTTGATGTCCGTGGCTTCGATCCAGGCATCGATTCTCTCCCACCAGTCAAAGAGCCACTCGACCCGTTCGGCTTTACCTGCCGGAATGTCCTGCGGTGCAACGTACCAGGAGTTCATGACCAGGGTCTTGTTCATGGGGAGGGCCTGCCACAGTTGTTTCAGCGAGTCGAACTGCTCCAGTCCCGTATGCCCCACAAACACCAGACCTGCATCTGGTTTGGCATCGACCGCAGCGAACAATCCGCCAGGGCGGGGCGCCAGAAGGTTGCGCATGCTTGCAGCGCGATCGGCCAGATCAGCGTAGCCACCATCCTTGAGCTGGCGAATACGTGAGTCACGACGGTTTGGCGAGAAATTACCGCCCTCGGGGAACACCACGAGGGCGTCGTCTTTGTCCATATCCATCGCCATATGCGCGATGCGCTTGGTGGGCTCTGATCCGTGAACGCGGGTGTCACGGTCACTGAACGGTGTGGGGGTAAGAAACACCATCGGTAGACGGTTCATCAACACGTCAATGGTCGGATCCCACTGCAGGGTGTCCTTCAACACGATCCGTGGCTCGCGGCGCACCCCATTGATCAGCGTATTCACCAGAATGAAGGAATCGCCCGGACCCGCGTGACGGGAAGCGATGATGAGCGGCGCTCCGGGTGCGACGCGATCGATATCGGCACCCGTGTGGTGAATCGTGAGGCGTAGACTCCACCGTGCAAAACGGAACAGTTCGCCCAGAATCCACCCCACTAACCGATAGTGCGCCCTCTGGAAGAACGGTCGTTGCAGTGCGTATCCGAAACCAGAGGCAACCCATAAACCAAAGAGGATCACCAGCGCGAGTCCCTCAAGCACAAGGTAATACGAGAGCAGCGCCACGATGCGGGTGATCCTGCCGAACCTCGGAATCAACGCGAGCAGCATGACCACCAGCAGTTGGATCGGGATCGTGGTCACGAGGATCAAGGCAAGAAGAACGACGGCGGGAGCCAACACGATCCGACGGACGAACTGCGGTGGGATTCTCACGGCTGTTCCTGCTCTCGAGTCTTGCCGCGTACGGTCATCCCGAAATACGACTCAATGGACAGGTTTCCATTCGGATTCAGATCCTCGATGGCGCTGCTCGGTTGCCGCAGAAACTCGGTAGAGAATCGGTAGGCCTGACGCATCCGTCCATCAGAACCCTTAAGGGTCGGAATCGTGGCGTTCCGTTTCCCACCAGGCGGCACCCCACCAGAGGGCATGACATGGACTGTCACACCCTCGGGAATCCGGGCCAGTTCCTCAGCGAACCGATGTCTACGAGCAATCTCAAACGACACCCACATCGACCCGATGATGTTCGTAGGACGAGAAAGTGGTTCCTCAATCCGACCGACCTGCATCACGTAGATGGTTTCAGCCCCAAGTTCAACGGCTTTACCCAGCGGAATGGACGCAACGAGCCCGCCATCGTACAGATGCTCCCCATCGATCACTGCGGGTGGAAGAATCCCCGGAACCGATGCCGAGGCCACAACCGCAGGGATGAGAGGTCCTGAGGAGAACCAGCGCTCGCGGGCCTCCTCAACGCTGGCGGCAACCGTGTAGAACGGAACCTGCAACTCCTCGAAAGATGCCCCACGACCAAGTGTTTCCTCAAGGAGGCGGAGCAGAGGCGCTGCTGACAACGTGTGGTTACGATGCCGTGCCAGCGTCGCAGCCTGCCGAAACACCGACTGGCCATACACCTGCCTTGCCAACTCAGAGGCCCACGCCCGCGTCAGCGGTTCAATCGCCTCCGTGCTGGGAGTTTGCGCGATCAATGCTCCGTTGATTGCGCCAATCGAGGTTCCAACCACCAGATCAGGGGTGATGCCGGACTCAAGGAGTGCGCGCACCTGGCCAACCTCAACAGCCCCGCGTACACCACCGCCGCCAAACACGAACGCGACAGGGCCACGCGGATGAGCAGCGGTCTCAGTGGAAGTCACCCTTCAATCCTATCGAGGGTGCCCCGCCCCTGCCGGGTACGGCTGGGGTGGTGAGTGGTGTAGAGAGGGAGGGACTCGTCGTGAAGCAGAAGGACTGCCATGGTGTGCCAACAGGGCGCACAGCACAAGGGAGGGCTGATGCCGTCCCTTGTGCCCGAGCACGGATCACCAGGTGGAATCCCCGCGAATCACCGCATCGGAACCACCGTCAACGAAGATGACCTGACCACACAGATGAGTGTTCTTCCGCGAGATCAGGAAATCCAGAACATCCGCGACAACCTGGGCTTCCATAAAGCCATTGAGCGGCATCGGAACCATCTCAAGTAGACCCTCGCGCGCCTCCTGCGTCGCAGTGAGGTCAGCGGTCATCGGCGTGAACACCACACCCGGCCCGACACCGTTCAGCGGAATGTTCCCGCCAGCCCACTCCGCCGTGGGTGCCACCCGGCGTATCCACCGAGCGATCGCAGCCTTCGACGAGCCATAGATCAGACCACCCGTCTGTGGATCGGCTGCCAGTTCCTCGGCGCGAGCCAGCGCACCCTCCTCATCGCCCGCAAGGCACAGGTCAACGAGTTTCTCATCGTTCGGGTGCAGCGACGCCATCGACGTGGTGAGTGCCGCACGCGGTGCATCCGAGTCAGCGAGCAGGGGCCGCAACCCCTCAAGCGTCGCAATAGCACCGAAATAGTTCACACCAATCGTCGCGGCGACAGGCGCCGCCAAACCAGCGTTCGCTACGATTCCATCAATCTTTCCACCAGACAGTTCCCGCACCTGCTCCACGAGTGCTTCGCGTCCCTCAGCCGTGGTGAGGTCAACGTTCACGTCAGCGTCCTTGAGGTCAACGGTGATGACCTTATCGCCAGCCACGCGGATCGTATCCGCCAGAGCCTTACCGATACCGGAGATTCCACCGGTAATCACGATAGTACGCATGGGGTCCTCCAATCCCTGCGGACAGCGCCGTTGCTGCCCGTGGTCCCATGCTAGGTCTGAGAATCGGCTAGAAACTGGGACCTTGACTAGGACTCATGGCCTCTACCTGCTGATTTGGTGGAGCGTAATCCGCCTTGACCCGGTACGCGCGTGTGGCTGTGCCAACGCTGAGGTAGTCATAGACTGGACGAGACCAGGCTGGCGCTTTGGCAAAGAACTCATTCAGGCTGATCGGAACGGTACCTCGTGCACCAGAAGTGGCCGCATGACCTGCCCGCTCACGAGCGGGAACAAGAACAACACGACGAGGACGGACATGGCGGAAGAAAACACCGCGCTACGGCCCCTTGACGAGCTTATTGCGTTGGCGCGCTCCGGCGAGTTGGACGCATACTGCGTATACGGACCCGACGGGGATATCGAGACCGACGGTAGATATCTAGTGGCTGCATATCCCGAAGTCCATGACGATCAAGAGGTCTATCCTCGCGAAGCGACAGAGCGGGGGTTCTGGCTGCTCTATGCCGGAGACCAATTCACCGATGTCGTGAACGTCGCCTACGATCAGGCTTCACGCCCGTCCCGAGAGCAGATCAGTGAGGCGCTCCGCTACTACAGCGAGCACGATACGTTCCTCGAACTCTGATTTCCCCTAGGCGCGAGATTGGCGTCGTGGAACTGGTTCGAGAGTTAGGGTTAGGGCGCTAGACAGATGCTGGGTTTCGCGTCACGGGAGAGACTCACGGCCCATGCCGAGTGGGCGCGTGTCCAGCACGCCCTCAACGGATGACAGCTCCCAATTGTGCGTGTCGTTCGGAATGAGTGGGTCAAGCCACTCGTGCACAACATCAAAGACGGCTTCTTCAAGTTCGTCCCGCGTCCAACCATCAGGGCGAGCGGGCACCGGCGGTGTCCAGCCATTCTCGCCCCACACCACTCCGAAGAGTTGTCGCTCGTCATCGAAGTGCCTATCAAGGGTGAAGGCACCTGGACCGTCAAACCTGGCCCAGATATTGAACGGACCGTCTCCGTCCTGATCGAGGAAAATATCAACGACTAGGCTGTTGGATACCGCAGTCGCTGCTTCGTGGAACCTGATAAATTTCGCTGTGACCTCGTCAGAGACAGTATCGAGGATTCTCCTCAACTGTGCCCTGTACTCCGCTTGGATCATGCTTACCCTTCCTATCCTCGAGTTCCGGCAACGCTGCTGTCGGTGTGTGAAGCAACCATACTCGAGAACCGCTCGTATACATCGTCCACATCACCAGCGGTATTGATCAGCGCTGCTTCACAGGACACGGTCTGCTTTATGGTCTTGGCCCAGTGACCCACTGTCGTGGACAGGTTGAGGTTTGGATCAACAAACTGGGTCGTATTTTCTCTTCCGGCGCACCTCTGCACGCAGACCTCGACTGGTGCAGTAAGTACAACATGTAGGAAAGAGGAACCCCGTGAACTCGCTATCTCAGCGAGCGAGTCGATGAATTCAGGGTTGGCAACCAACTGCGGAACGAGTACGTCGTGCCCCTCGCTGAGCGCAGTGCGAATCATGGAACGTGAAAGGTTGCGGGCCAGTTTCCCGGCGTTGGACTCATCGTCACGCCACCCACCGACCATGCCGCGTATGGTGTCTATATCCAAGGCGACACTCAACGGGTGATCGGCTACCCACCTTTGGGCAAGAGTCGTCTTGCCCGTTCCAGGACTTCCGTTGAGGAGGACAAGTATGGGCATGCACTTAAGGCTAGTCGGTGTTGCGGTTGTGTCGCCGATGTTGCGGGATTTTTTGGTGACAGTGGCGATAGGAGGGAAACATCGGTTTCTGCGGGTACAGCCGGATGAACGGTAGTGAAGCTAGAGCGCCTTAAACGCGACATGGTGGCTTTCCGGAGTCACCAACCATAAGAAATCGCACTCTGTGAGAGTTGTTCTTGGCTGATCTGGGATTGGCTGGCAGGGTTGGTATTGGCTGTTCCTTGATGATCGTGGCTCATTGCACTCTTGACCC
>NZ_JBHUOP010000008.1:0-96889 GCF_042683685.1 Populibacterium corticicola
AGCTTCTGAATGGTGACGTCAATGGTGCTGGTGGCACCACGCTGACCTTCCAGGTTGGTGCTGATGGTGACACTGCCTCGGCAATCACCGTTGACCTCGCTAAGGCAAACGTTTCGAGCATCGCTGCTTCACTTGGATTCGACTCGGTGACCGGTAACGTTGCTGCAACCGGAACGATTGTTCCTGGTGCAGGCGGAACTCCTGGTACCCCAGCTTCGGAAGCCACCAGGGACGCTGACGTTGATGTAATCGCAGGGTGGATTAACACGCTGAACGGCAATACGGATCTTGCCACAGATGGCTCAGAGACTTTGAGTTCACTCGCTGCTGCACTGCCTTCGACTCACTCGATTGCAATGGACGGCTCCGACTTCGTCGTCACACTGAACGCTGTGCCTGGCACACCTGGCGCGAATGACACCATCGATGCATTTGATGTGAGCAATCACGTGAACGCTCAGGCATCTGTCAACACGATTGATGCATTGATCGCCGACGTGTCGACTGCTCGTGCTGAGCTTGGTGCTTACCAGAACCGGTTTGAGCACACGATCAAGAACATCAACGTTGCAGTGGAGAACCTGTCTGCTTCTGAGAGCCGTATCCGTGACACGGACATGGCGCAGGAGATGATGAACTTCACCAAGAACCAGATTCTGTCTCAGGCTGGTACGGCGATGTTGGCTCAGGCTAACCAGATTCCTCAGGGTGTTCTTTCACTCCTACGCTGATCTGGGCTGGCATTTGGTCAAAGCCTTATAGGGAGGGTGTTCCGTTCAGACGGAACACCCTCCCTACGTTTTCCCGCACCTGACTACACGTTGGGTGTGTGGTGCCAGACATGACATTGGGTGCGGTGTTTCCTCCTAATAAAACGGAAGACAACACCGATGAGGTGTATAGTCACACGTTCTCCTAGACGCTTTGGAGTTAGACATGGGAATGTCCATCGGTGGAATTGCATCGGGTCTCAAAACCGCAGAGATTATTGAAGGACTCATGCAACTAGAGGCAGTTCCGCAGACCTACCTCAAACAAAAGCAGAGTTCCACCAACAACTTTGTTACCGCCCTGCAAGCACTTAACGCCAAAGTCTCTTCGCTTGCAGACAACGCGAAGAACCTCACCACAGCAGACGCCTTCTCCAAATGGACTACTACCGTTTCCTCGAATCACGCGAGCGCTACTGCTTCCACATCGGCGAGCACAACAGACCTCACCTTCAAAGTGAACCATCTGGCCCAAGGACGTTCCGCTCTGACTAGCAAAGTTGCAGACGCTCAAACCCTCGTCACCGACGGCAAGTTTACGTTCACAACGGGTACGCAGGACACGGATTCTTTCAAAGAATGGTCCATCGACGTTGCTGAGGACGCTACGCTCTCGGATATTGCGGATGCCATCACAAAGGGTAACTCAGGACTTCGAGCTTCGGTCATCACAACTGGCGACGGTTCACGCTTGCAACTCACCAACACCAAAACCGGTGTTGCGGCAGGACAATTTGAGATTACCTCGGGTGACGGCTCTGTGACCCTGCAAAATCTCAAAGACGCCCAAGACGCTGAAATCGAGCTGTGGCCAGGAATGGGGTTGGCTGATTCCATAGTCACAAGTTCCTCGAACACCTTCACAGACCTCGCCGGTGGCGTATCGCTTACCGTAGCCAAGGTCCACGCAGCCGATGATGAACCCACTTCACTGACGGTCAATCAAGACACTGCCGCAATCACTAAGCTTGCCTCGAACCTGGTGAGTCAGGTTGGCCAAGTACTGAGTGAGATCTCCTCACGGTCCTCCATCACCACCACGGGTACTGGTAGCAACACAAAAACTACCGGTGGCCTTTTTACCGGTGACGCGCAAGCCCGGCTGCTAACCTCCCAGATTTCTAACGCACTGTCCTATCCGGTAGATGGCAAATCGCCATCTGTAATCGGAATCGACATCCAAAAAGATGGAACCTTTGTATTCGATGAGGCCAAGTTCACCGAAGCGCTCACAGCTGATCCTGAAGGCACGCAAGCGTTTCTTACTGAACTCGGTTCACGAGTCGAGGCCGTAGCCAGCGCCGCTTCGGACAAGTACGAGGGTTCAATCACCAAACGGATCGAAAGTCAGCAGACGCTCTCGTCCGAATACAGTAAGCAGATTGAGGACTGGGATCGCCGCCTCAAACTGCGTGAAGAGTCATTGAAAGCCACCTACACGGCCATGGAAGTTGCCCTGTCAAAGATGCAGGGCACAATGTCGCAACTGTCCGGCCAACTGAGCCAGTTGGCCAACCTCAACAGCAGCAGCTGACGTCTCCCAACACAGCAGTTAAGAAGCTTTGGCACCCCTGTAAGGATCACACATGTCCATTTCCTCAGAGCAGCGTGAGCAGTTTCTGCATGACGCGGTGATGAGCGCGAGCCCAGCGCGGCTCGTGACTATGCTTTACGACCGCATGGTGCTCGACCTCGACCGTGCGACCAAGTCCATCGAGACTGGCGAGCTCGGTGGTGCAAGCACCCACCTGACACATGCTCAGGATATCGTCCAAGAACTCATGGGTACGCTCGACGTCAATGCGTGGGAAGGAGCCAAGAGTTTGCAGGCGCTCTATCTCCACTTGTTCTCAGCGCTCATGGCGGCCAATGCCTCAAAGGACATTGACGACATCAAGGAGTGCCGCGAGATCATCGATCCGCTGCGTATGGCCTGGCACGAGGCTGCGGCCTCGCTTGCCCAGGAATCTGCTCCTAAACCAGTAGGTAGTTCCAGCGGCGGCCTTGGCGATCTAGGTGTGGCATAGTGGCCATTTCCTCGGCTCGCACGTGGAGCGAATACCTCGACGAACTTGAGAACTCACTGGATCTCGTGGAACGTGCCCTTGATGACATGTTCACGTCTGCAGAGCAGGACGAGGATGGCACTGATGTGCCCTCAAGCATTGAGCAGTTAACCGCTGAGGACGCATTTGCCTCCGCGGATATTGCGAGACTGGGACAGCTTCCGCAGGAGTACGCGGAACGTACCAGTGCGCTTCTTGACCGTCAGAACTCCCTCGTTGCTCGTGTCCGTGAGGTTCAAGTGGAGATCCGTATTCACCTGGGAGTGGTCTCTGCCTCAAGTACTCGTATGGCAGACGCTCCTGTCTACCTTGACGCCAGCGGCTAACGGAGACTAAGCGCCACCTCTCGTACCGCATCTCAAAACTCGTTGGGGTCAAAATCGTCCGGTTGGCTGAATAAAGTGTGCGCACTCGGATGTATTTCGCCCCTCCGGATTGGTGGGAGTGAAGCGGGACGTGTCTGCCGTCACCGTGGATGATGCTGTGTCGGTCCATCGGGCGGCGTGCCCAAACACCCGGGGAGGTATCCCCGCCACCGCGCCCCTGAAACTTGATGGGCTGAAAACATTCCGGGTGGCTGAATGCATACCCGGAACATTTTTGCCCCATTGACTCGGAGGGCATAAAAGGGTCCGGGTGGGTAAAGAAAGTGTGGGTACTCGGAACATTTTTGGCCCATCGGGCGGTATGCGAGTGGGCTGGAACGCCCCTGCGCCGAAAAATGACCGAATCGTCGCCAATCTGAACGCGGTTGATATACATGTTTTTCGGGTGAAATAGCCGTCTTGATCAGCGCCTTTGTTTAGCCGCAAAAATAATAATGGGGAGTGGTCCCCTAAAAAGCCTCATAAGGTCGTGAACAGCACCGATGGGCATGATGCAGCAAAGGAATGCTCACACAATGTAGGCCAAGGATCGGCCGCCTCCACCGAACCACTCAGGGGCACCAGTGTTCGATTCAGTGACCTACGTTGCGCTCAATAGCGCCGCAGACAGCCTTGCGTTACGCCAGCGCGTCATCGCGAACAACATAGCGAACATCAACACGCCGAACTTCCAGGCAACGCGTGTCCAATTTGAGGACGAACTTGCTCGGCAGGTCGCTCGAGGCAACGGAGCCGTACAGGCTACCCAGAAGTTGTCACTCGAACCGACCCGGCTCGACGGAAACAACGTCAACCTCGACACTGAAACCCTGTTGAACATCGACACCGTGCTGCGCTACCAGGTGGCCACCCGTGCGATCGATGGCACGTTCTCCAACCTGCGCACCGCGATGAGGACTAGCTGATGACTTTCGACGCCCTAGGAATCGCCTCGACCGGAATGACCGTCAACCGCAAATGGATTGATGCAGTCTCTGACAACCTGTCGAACCTGAACACTGTCCGCCCGATGGATGAGGAAGCCTTCCGCGCCAAGTACATCATCGCAACCGCCGCGGGATACCCCACCCAGACCGAGGGGACCCGCGTTGCCGGCGTCGAACTCGGAACGGCTGAAGGCCGCGTTGTCTACGAACCAGACCACCCCATGGCCAACGAGGACGGCTACGTCCGCTACCCCGAAATTGACATGTCTTCGCAGATGACGCAACTCATCATGGCGCAGCGTGCCTATCAGGCAAACGCCGCAGTGGTGGAGCGTGCCCGCTCCACCTACGAGCAGGCACTAACGATTGGACGCAGCTGATGAGCATCTCAGGTATCGAAGCAATTGGTTCGTCCATGACTGACCTGCTCGGCGGCATCAACCCGACTCTGGCCAGCCAGGCAAACGCGACGGGCTACCTGCCGGTCCAGGCAACCGCAGCCGCGGCAGCAACGGAGAGCACGTTCGCGGCGACCCTCACCGGCGCAGTGAACAACATCCAGCAGAAGCAGGAAGTATCCGCTGATCTCGCGATCAAGGCTGTGACCGGCGACCTCGATGACATTCACGACTACACGATTGCGGCGACTGAATCCGCGGTGACCCTTGAACTCACCACAGCGATCCGGAACAAGGCAGTTGACGCGTTCAACGAGATCATGAGGATGCAGGTCTGATGCCACAGCAAATCACCACCGCGTTCAGCAAACTGATCGCGGCAATCCGAGAGTTCACGGTTGCTCAGCGCACCCTCGCGCTGATCGGTCTGGGCATCATCGCAGTGGCGATCATTGCACTCGTGAGTTGGATCTCCCAGCCTCAGATGCGTCCGCTCTACACCGACCTCGCTCCCTCAGACGCGGCAGCGATCACGGAGCAACTCGACTCCCAGGGCGTCAAGTACGACCTGGCCAACGGTGGCGGCACCATCATGGTTCCGGCTGACCAGGTATACAAACTGCGTTTGAACGTGGCTTCCTCGGGTATCTCGCCATCGTCTGAGGGCGGTTACCAACTCTTTGACAACATGGGTATGAGCACCTCGGAGTTCCAGCAGGACGTCACGTACAAGCGTGCGCTCGAGGGCGAACTCGCCAAGACCATCAACGCGATGGATGGCGTGGAAACCGCCTCGGTTCAACTTGCCCTGCCTGCTGACACGGTGTTCGTGTCCGAGCGTGCCGATGCCTCGGCCTCCGTTTTCGTGAAGACCCGCACAGGCACCACCCTGAGCGATGACCAGGTTCAGGCGATCACCCACCTTGTGTCCGCCTCCATCGAAAGCATGCCACTGAACAACGTCGCAGTGATCGACGCCGCAGGAAACGTACTGTCCAACGTTGACGGTGCGGGCTCCGTCGCGGCAGGAAACAAGCAGACGGTCCTGTATGAATCCAGAATTCAGCAGAACGTACAAGCAATGCTTGACCGCATCGTGGGCGTCGGAAACTCGGTTGTCTCCGTGACAGCGCAACTCGACTACTCAAGCACCGAACGCACATCGGAGACGTTCAACTCCAACGAGAACGCCAAACCGCTGACTGAGCGGACCACCAACGAAGAATACGAAGGTACTGGCAACAACGCAACCGGTGTGCTTGGCCCCGACAACATTGCCGTTCCCGAAGGGGAAGAAAGCGGAACCGGGAACTACACCAACACCACCGAAGAGCGTGCAAACGCTGTGGATAAGGTGACCGAGCACGTACAGACCGGTCCAGGCACGCTGCGCCGTCAGTCCATCTCCGTCGCGGTCGACCAGCAGGCAGCAGGAGCCATGAACATGGCGGACCTACAGGCTGCAATCGCGACTGCCGCAGGTATCGACGAGGAACGTGGCGACACGGTCAATGTCAGCCGCATCATGTTTGACAAATCCTCCGCAGAAGCAGCCCAGGTGGCGCTGGCGCAGGCTCAGGAACTCGAGGCCGCCGCCGCGCAGCGCGAACTGATTCGCAACGCGATCATCGCGGGTGCCGCACTTCTCGCGGTTATCGTTCTGGCAATTATCGCTGGACGTCGCCGTCGTGTCGAGGAACCGGCAGCAGACGAGGTCACCCCACTCGACCTCGGCGAACTCAGCCTCATGTCGCAGCAGGACAACGAACTTGCAGCAGCAGAGGCACTCGCTCAAATCGACTTCCCCGCGATCCCAGAACTGCCAACGGCTCCAGACCCTGGTGCTGTCGCCGCGGAGAAGAAGCGTCAGGACGTCGTCTCTCTCGCGGATGAGGATCCAGAGCAGGTCGCGGACTACTTGCGCGAACTCATGGACGTAGGGGGTAGGTAATGGCCACGGCAATCACCCTCAATGGGACTCAGAAGGCCGCGCTCGTATTGATGCAGCTCGGCCGGGAACGCGCCGCGAACATCCTGTCTCGTTTTGAAGAGAACGAGATTGAGGAACTGACCGCCGAGATCATTCGCATGGAGCGCGTGGACCGGGACACTGCGGACCAGGTGATCCAGGAATTTCACCAGCTCACGCTTGGTGGAGTCAGCCACGTGCCAAACGGCGGCGTTGGTTTCGCCCAGCAACTGCTCGAGGCGTCCGTTGGCGGCGACCGCGCAGAGGAGATGCTCGATCGGCTGCAGTCCTCGATGGCAGGCCAGCCGTTTGAGTTCCTGCAGCAGGCAGACGCCCGCCAGGTGCTCGCGCTGCTGAGCGGCGAACACCCACAGACCATGGCTCTTGTGCTCGTGTACCTTCGCCCTGAACACGCATCAGCGATCATGGGCGGCCTCGACCCTGACATGCAGGGGGAGGTGGCACACCGCATTGCCCTGATGGAACGCGCCGCACCGGATGTCGTCTCGATCGTCGCCGACTCGCTGAACCGCAAGGCCACCACGGTCCTCACCCCACGTGAGACCTCGGCTATTGGTGGTGTGGACCCGCTGGTCGAGATCATCAACCGCGCGGACCCAGGCCTGGAGAAGATGATTCTCGAGGGTCTGACCACGCGCGACGAGGACCTGGCAGACGAGGTTCGTTCCCGCATGTTCGTGTTCGCGGACATCACCCTGCTCGAGGACCGCGCACTGCAACTCGTGCTGCGTGGCGTGGAAACGGCAACGCTGTCTCTTGCGCTCAAGGGTGCAGGCGAGGCCGAGCGTAGCGCCGTGCTGCGCAACATGTCCGAACGTGCTCGCGAGAACCTGCTCGAGGAGATCAACCTCCTCGGTGCGGTTCGTATGTCGCAGGTGGAAGAGGCCCGCGCAGGCATCGTTCAGGTCATCCGCCGCCTTGAGGAATCAGGCCAGATCACAATCCGTAGGGATGCGGAAGATGAGTACGTCTCCTGACCCCGGCTACCGGGAGATCCCGGGCGGCTTTGCAGCCGCACCTTTGAAAGTCATCTCCGACGAACGGGTTGAGTCCGCACGTCAAGAGGCGCGCGCTCTGGGGTACTCGGCTGGCTATGCGGCGGGTGCTCGTGCCGCGGCTGCCGAGGTTGAGGAACTCAAGGCCCGCTTGCAGCAGGAATCACAGGATCAGGCGCACCGGAACGCTCAGGCGATCAACCGGCACAGCCAAGCTCTTGCCGCTGCGGTTGTCGCTGCTGACGAGCGTGTTCTTCCGCTTCTCGACGATTCCCGCGGATTGCTCTACTCCCTTGCGTTGGACCTCGCCTCCAGTGTGGTTGGGGTTGACCTTGGATTGCCGTCGGCTGAGGTGTCCGGTCTATCCGTGGGCGCTCATGCCGCGCTGGTGCGCGCCATGAACGTGCCGAACGACGTGGTGATTACCGCTATCCGCATGTCCCCAGAAGACTCGGAACTCGTACGTGCCCACTGGGACGCCGTGGTGAATGCGTTCGGCGGACGGTGCGACTGCGTGGAGATCATCTCGGATGCGTCTCTCGCTCGGGGCGATGCGATCTCTGAGTTTGAGGACGGTTTCCTCGACGCTCGGCTGCGTACCGCATTCGATCGTGCGCGGGAGGCGCTCTCTGAGGAACTACACGCGATGGAGTTGGAACGTGAGGCCACTCCGGTGAGCCAGCGCCGTTCGGACGTGGGTGCGCCATGACATCCGCAGACACCCTGATCCGATCCCACGGCGTAGCAACTGGTCAGATGTGGGGCAGCGTCAAAAAGGCGATGGCACCGCAACGCACCGGACGGGTACGCCGTGCAGTTGGCCTGTCCATAGACGTCGCCGGCTTGGGTAGCGCCGTCGGCGACGTGCTGGAGATCAAAGACCCGCGTGGGAACGACCACGGTGGGCTCGTCGAGGTTGTGGCGGTGGACGGCTCAGTCTCGCGTTGCATGCCGCTCAGCCCACTCACGAGCGTGAGCCCTGGGGCAGAAGTCGTGTCAACGGGGGGACCCCAGCAGGTTCCGTCAGGTCCTGGTCTCTTGGGGCGGGTACTCGACGGCACGGGCAGGCCACTCGACGGCAAGGGGCCGCTTACGAATGTGAGAATGGGTCCCCTGGAACAGGGCGTGCCGCACCCCCTGAACCGCCAGCGTGTCGACACCCCGCTGTCGGTCGGTGTCCGTACGCTCGACACCCTCACCTCGATTGGGCGTGGCCAACGTATCGGTCTGTTCGCGGGGTCCGGTGTTGGCAAGTCGACCCTGTTGTCCATGATCGCGCGTGGAACGGAAGCCACCGTCTCCGTGATTGCCCTTGTCGGTGAGCGTGGCCGTGAAGTGAGAGAGTTCCTTGAGGACGACCTCGGGCCGGAAGGCCTCGCTCGCTCAGTCGTGGTGATTGCGACCTCCGATCAGCCCGCACTCGCGCGCCTGCGTGCCGCGTTCCTTGCAACCGCGATTGCCCAGCAGTTCCGTGATCAAGGCCAAGACGTGGTGCTCATGATGGACTCGCTGACTCGTGTCGCGATGGCCCAGCGTGAGATCGGCCTGTCCGTTGGCGAACCGCCGGCGACCCGTGGATATCCACCATCAACCTTCTCCGTTCTCGCTGATCTGCTTGAACGAGCCGGAGCAGGCTCGCACGGCTCCGTCACCGGTATCTACACGGTTCTGGTCGACGGAGACGACCACAACGAACCCATCGCCGACTCCGCACGATCGATTCTCGATGGACACGTGGTCCTTGACCGCAAACTCGCGGTCGCCAACCACTATCCGTCTATCGATGCCCTTGGATCGATCTCCCGCGTCGCAACCAAGGTCACCACGCCGCAACAGAAGAGCGATGCCGCGGTGCTACGCACTCACATGGCCGCACGCGCTGCGGTGCAAGACCTCATCGACGTCGGCGCCTATGTCCCTGGCACCAACAAACTCGTCGACGCTGCTGTGGCCTGCGAAGACGAGATCAAAGCGTTCCTCACGCAATCTGTCGACGAAGAATCCACCGCTGAACAATCGTGGGCGAAACTTCGTCAATTGGTTCAACAACTTGAAGCGCAGGCCGATGGGAACGACACATGAGCAGACAATACCCATTGGCCCGCCTCCTACGCCTTCGCAAAATGCGCGAAGACGAGGCCGCCAACGAACTCGCCCTGGCGCAGCGCCGTGAACTGCGGGCACATCAGAAAGCACAGCGTGCCCAAGAAGAACTCATGGGCTCTTCTCTGGGCGGGGACTACGACGAAAGCCTATGGCGCTCGTCAATCGCTGCTCAGGCAGCCCGCCGCTCGATGATGCTCGAAGCGATGACCCTCGCAGAGGTTGCCGCCCGCGAGACCACCGAAGCACATTCACAGTGGACCGCAGCTCGCAAGGAGTCACGGCCACTGGAAAAACTCGAGGAGAAGTTCAAGGAAGCAGTCAACGCAGAGGAACTGCGGGCTGAAGCAATCGTTCTTGACGAGATCGCACAGAACATCAAGCGCCAGGACATGGGAGACTCAGATGTCGATTGACGCAGTCGTTGCCCGCATTGGGGACATCGAAAGCCGCATGGCGGCGCTCAACAACGCCGCCTTCACGACAAGCGGCGGAATAATGGGGCAGGGAATCGTTGCCGTGCCCGGAAGCACGGACTACCAAAGCCAAGGCGGAACGACCTCAGCCACCTCGACCGGTTCGACCAGCGCATCAACCTTCACCTCCGCTCTCAGCCAGTCCCTCGCCTCAGCCGGAATCGACACGAGCACACTCAACCAGGCCATCGCCGAAAACCTTGGCGTCACCCCAAGCCAGACGACCACCGCAGTCGGTGATACGAGCAGTGCGAACGGCCCAACCGCTGCGCAGGTGATCGCCAAGGCCAAGGAATGGATCGGCGTGCCATACAAGTGGGGCGGAAACACCAAGAACGGCGTGGACTGCTCAGGATTCGTCAAGAACGTGCTTGGCCAGTTCGGTATCGAGATGCCCCGCGTCGCGCGCCAACAGATGCTCGAGGGCACCAAGGTGAACTCCCTCGCTGAAGCCAAGCCAGGTGACCTCGTGGTGTTCAAGAATGGAAAGCACATCGGGTTCTACCTCGGCGACAACAAGATGATTGACGCCCCCAAGCCCGGCGACCACGTCCGCATCCGCGACGTCTACGAGACACCGACCTCCATCCGTCGCGTACTGGACTCCAACAACGCGCCGGCAGTCTCGCAAACTTCTTCCGCCCACTTGGCTCAAGGACAGACCTCAGTGGCCGATCTGTTGGGCATGAACGTGTCATCGCGCACATCATTTGACCTCGCGAACCTACTCACACAGACGGGAGTGGGAGCATGAGCCTGCCAACGATGACACTGGGCGCGCCAGCGCAAACGGCTTCCGGGCCAGCAACGCCGTCGAACAGCCGCACGGCAGGATCATCCGAACGTGCGGCAGACTTCGACGCCAAAGTCGCCCAGGAAATCGGTGAACAAACCCAACAGCAGACCTCCCATGAAGGCTCCACGGAAGCTGGAGACTCGTCGGCAAGCAGCACTGACACTGTGGTTCCAACGGAACCACAGGTGCCAGTGGACCAGTCGCAGATCGCCTTCGAACTGATCATCTCGCAGGAGGCGACAGAAAATCTCAACGACCAGGCACCCGTCGTTGAAGAGGCCGCACCGCAGGACAATCCGGCTCAGGACAACGTTCCCGCCGAGCTCGGCGAGGACGCTGCCACGCCGCAGGTCGTCCCACAGGGTGTTCCCGTTGAACCAACGGAAGACGGATCGGAGACCGTCGCTCCAACACCCCGCGCGCAAGACAACACAGCGCGTGAGGGCGCTCCAACCCGGCAGCAACCAGCGAACCCGCAGCCGGGAACACCACCAGCGGCCCCACAACCTGTGCAGGAGAACGCTGGACCACGCATCACCGTCACACAGCAGGCAGCAGCTGAGCCGACCACACCAGTTGTCACAATGAGCGCTCCGGGTGGCGAATCCACTCCATCCCAGCCAGCAGCAGCCCAAAGCACCCCGCAGCCAGTGCCAACCACTCCGGTCGTCGCAACGGCTCCGGTCATAGCCCAGAGCGCACCGGTGAGCGAGCCCGCCTCTGTTGCCTCGGCACCGCCGGCCAACACCCCGGCTGGAATGCTCGAACAGGTACGTGGCCCCATCGGACGCCTTACCCAGGCTGGCGCAGGAGAGCACACGTTCACCGTCAACGTGACCCCCGAGAACCTCGGGCCCGTCACCGTACGTGCGCACATCGGACATGAAGGCATCCGGGTAGAACTCATCGGAGCAACCGACGGAGCCCGCGAGTCGCTGCGAGCCATCCTGAACGACCTCAAGCGTGACCTCCAATCCACCGGAATGAACGCACAACTCGATGTCGGCTCCGAACGATCCGACGCCCGCGACCAGTTCGGTCCAGGCGGATTCGGACGCGGAACCGCCAGCCCCAGCGCGGCGCAGGCCGGCGCTGGAAATGCCCAGTTCGTCGAAAACGATGCCACACCATCCCAAGACACCCGCCACCCAGATGCCCACGGCGTCGACATCATGGCCTGACCCGCCCGTAATACAAGGAGACACACATGAGCGTTGACGTCGGCGCAGTAAATGCCGCACAGCAAAGCCAACCCAGCATGTACACGGGCTCGGCAGGCGTTCGCAACCCCAAACAGGATCTGGACTCTGAAACCTTCATGACCCTGCTGGTGGCGCAACTCAAGTACCAAGACCCAAGCAACCCCATGAACACCAACGAGATGATGGCGCAGACCGCCCAGTTGGCCTCCATGGAACAGCTCACCAGACTGACCACCACCCAGACCGAGAGCTTTGCGCTCCAAATGCGCAGTGCGGCGGCTGACCTCATCGGAAAGCAGGTCAGCTACCTGGGTGAGGACAACACGATAGTGACAGGAATTGTTGACGCGGTAGCCTACGCTGGCGAAGTACCGACAGTCATCATCGGGGATAAGGAAATCCCGCTCGATGCAGTTGCGCACGTAGCCACGGAAGGCTACGTCCCACCGGTAGACAACGATGGAACTGACACCGACGAGACAACGCCAGACAGTGGTGATGCAGACAGTGGATCAGGCGCAGCCGCGTCCGAGGAAACCGATGCGACGCCCACAACCGAGGCAGGGATCGGTGCCTAACAGCGCCGCCCCGCACATCACCATCACTTTGGCCGCCAGCCGGCCCCGAACAATAAGGGAAAACTGACATGCTACGTTCACTATTCACGGGTATCTCCGGTCTCCGCTCCCACCAGACCATGCTTGACGTCACCGGTAACAACATCGCAAACGTCAATACCACGGGATTCAAGTCCTCCCAGACGCAGTTCAAGGACACCCTGTCCCAGATTCTGCAGAACTCCGGTGCGCCACAGGGCAACGTCGGTGGAACCAACCCAGCCCAGGTCGGTCTCGGTGTGCAGGTCGCAGGTATCACCACCAACTTCTCCCAGGGTGCAGCACAGGTCACCAACCGTTCCACCGACGTCATGATCTCCGGCGACGGATTCTTCGTCGTGCAGAAGGGAAACCAGCAGTTCTACACCCGCGCCGGTGCATTCGACTTCGACGCCAACGGAAACCTGGTTACCCCGGAAGGTGCATTCGTGATGGGCTGGGCCGCACAGAACGGTGTGGTCGACCCGAACGGTATCCTCTCCCCGCTGCAACTGCCCATGTCCACCCTGAACGGCTCTGCGCAGACCACCAGCGTCACCTTTGACGGAAACCTGCCATCCGACGCCGCGGCGGGCACCACCCTCAACCGCGACATCGAGGTCTACGACACGCTCGGAAACTCCCGTATCGTCACCCTGACCTTCGAGAAGGTCACCGCTCCGGGGGCCGGAGCAATGACCTGGAACGTATCGGGAAGCGACCCCAACGGTAACTCCTTCGGGCCAACCGCTATGAGCTTTGACGCCAACGGACAGCCAACCGGCGGAACCACGCACACCCTTGGCGGCATTGCGATCGACCTTGGCACGACCACCGGATACGCGAACCTCACCACTCTCCAGGTTGCGTCTCGTGACGGCCAGCAGGCTGGTGCCCTCCAGTCCTTCCAGATAGGTGCAGATGGAACCATCATCGGATCCTTCTCCAATGGCATGAAGGAGGCAATCGGACGTATCTCCCTTGCCACCTTCGCCAACCCGAATGGTCTGGAGAAGCAGGGTGGAAACCTGTACGGCGTGTCCGTGAACTCCGGTGACCCGGAGATCGGTGTCGCCGCAGATGGTGGCCGTGGATCGCTCGTCGGTGGCGCGCTCGAAATGTCGAACGTTGACCTGTCCGCAGAGTTCACCAACCTGATCATCGCCCAGCGTGGTTTCCAGGCGAACTCCCGCGTCATCACCACCTCGGACGAACTGCTCCAGGAACTCGTGAACTTGAAGCGCTGACCCCTAGGTCTTCCTCGACGCTCAGGCGGGTTGCCTCCCAAACTTTGGGAGGCAACCCGCCTGAGCGTTTCTCTCACCGGTGAACCTGTGTTCCTGCTCGGTGGGTTAGCTGTATTCTCCTGCACCGATGGGCTGTTTTCGTTCCGGGGGCCTGTACTTTGTGCACCCACCCGGACCCTTTTGTACCCACCGAGTTCCCCCCCACCAAGTTCTAGCCCCTTCACTCTTCTACACCCCTTTGGGCCGATGGGCTGTTTTCGTTCCGGAGGCCTGTATTTTGTGCACCCACCTGGACCCTTTTGTACCCACCGAGTTCCCCCCCCCACCAAGTTCTAGCCCCTTCACTCTTCTACACCCCTTTGGGCCGATGGGCTGTTTCGGTTCCGAAGGCCTGTACTTTACGCACCCACCCGGACCCTTTTGCACCCTTCGAGTCCTGCGTGAGGCTTGAGTGTGGCAGGTTTAGGCCGCAGACACCTTCTCAAACTGGTAGCCAAGCTGATGTAGCAGCCTGCGGAAGTGAGCGATGAGCCGTTCTGGGTTGGACAACTCCTCATACATGTAGTGTCTGACTTCCCAACCAACCGCACGAAGAGCGTCTTGGCGACGCTTTTCCCTCTTGACGTCATGTTGTTCCCGGTACTTTTCTTTGCCATCAAATTCGATGATCAGCCTAATCTCAGGGATAGCGTTATCGACGCGGAACTCCCCAAGATCAGTCATAATCCGCAACTGCGTGACCACTTTGGACACTCCGGCTTGATGTAGCCAATACCGGATAACGCTTTCGTACGGTGACTCAGCATTATCGACGCTCAGTTCGATGAGCTGCTGAACCTTGACACGTCCATTACCCACTCGTTTCCGAGCCAAGTCCAGGAGATCCTGTTTACTAGCACCCTTCCGGCGAGCACTATCTATGATTGCCAGCCCCTGATGTTTTGGGAGGCAAACCGCAAGGTCAAGTGCAGTTTGTTCGAGGCTCGTGACAAGTAGTCCATCTACCTCCAGGATTTGGTTAGGGTCAATGTGTTGCCGATGCAGAGCAAATGAGCTGCGTCGTGCTCTGCCAAGGAGTGGTCGGATGACATGTACCCGTATATCCGCACCCATTGCAGGGAGGTCCCAGAGTATGCCTGCACTATGGTGGCTCACCACCTCTTCAGGCTGGATCTTTGACAGACCTGCGGAGAGCTTGAGAGCGCGAAATGCCGCTACCCTGACGTGAAAATCATCTTTCTCGGATGGAAGGGCACTTGTCATGACGTAACGCCCGGGCAGCAGAATTTTCAAGTGTCCTTCTTTGACCGCGCGCTTGCGTTTCCTAGCTGACACAGTTGTCGTGGTGTAGGTACGCGGTAGCGCTGCAAGGTTTTTCTGAACAGTCTCTTCGTTTCGTGTCTGTGTCATATGCCCACTGTGCAGCGGAGCAACCCGACTGATGGTTCTCTATCTACAGGGAGGTGTCCAGAATCTGGGGAAAACAGATGCAGTGGTGGCTGTGAAAACAACAAATCCCCAGACATCAGCCAAACCAGCCACAGGCACACTGAACTAAAAAGCGGAGTTTCCGACTCGTCGAAAATCCGCAGGCTGCTACATCAGTTTGGCTACCAGTTTGAGAAGGTGTCTGCGGCCTAAACCTGCCACACTCAAGCCTCACGCAGGACTCGAAGGGTACAAAAGGGTCCGGGTGGGTGCACAAAGTACAGGCCCACGGAACGAAAACAGCCCATCGGCTAGCTGGGGGAGACGGGAGAACAGCAGACAGAGGGCAGAGCCAAGACGGCACGAAAGTGATCCGCAATGGGCGAACAGAAGGCACGGAATGCTATCCGGAACACAAAAAATCCCCTCACGTGTGCGCACCCCATGCCGATGAGTAGTACGCAAGGCTCACGGATGAGCCGCGTAGTTAGGCCAAGGATGGAGAAACATGATTGTCGTTAGCAAGCTGAACAAGGAGAGGTTCGCCGTAAACCCGGACCTTATCCAGCGCATTGATAGCGCTCCCGACACCATCCTGACTCTGGTGGACGGCACGAAATACATCGTGCGCGAGTCCATGGTCGAAGTCATCGAACTCATTGCCCAGCAGCGTGCGGAGGTCATTGCGCGCGCCCACTCAGTTCAACTCGAGACTGAGGCGGAGCAGGCATCAGCTCACGGCACGCTGTCCTTGGTAACTAAGGAAACAGAGGAGAATAACTAATGGATCCCGCCGCAATTCTAGGGTTTGCTATTGGTATTGGTGCTATCCTCCTCGCTATCTTCCTTGAAGGCGCATCTCCAGCATCAGTTTTGTTGCCTTCCCCTATCATTTTGGTCTTCGTTGGTACCTTCGGCGTAACCCTTATTGGTGGCACGCTCAAGGACTGTATTACTGCGTTGAAAGCGCTTCCGAAGGTGTTTACCGGAAAACCGAGCAACCCTGCGGCATCTGTGGACACGATTGTAAGTCTGGCGGAGCAAGCCCGCCGTGAGGGGCTATTGGCGCTAGAAGACGCTGCCAAGGATATCGATAACGAGTTCCTACGAGGTGGCCTAAGGGCCGCGATTGACGGTACTGACCCCGATGACCTGCGCGAACTACTTGAAGATCAGATTGCCGCAAAGCGCACCGCAGACCATGTGGGGTACAAATTCTATGAGGACATGGGTGGCTATGCGCCAACCATCGGCATCGTCGGAACAGTCGTCTCGCTCGTGCACGTGCTTGAGAACCTTGCTGAGCCTTCCGAACTGGGGCACATGATCGCGGCCGCGTTCTTGGCAACATTCTGGGGTATCGCCTCTGCGAATGTGTTCTGGTTGCCTATTGGTAACCGGTTGAAGCGTCTGTCGGTACTTGAGTGTGAACAGATGGAGATCATCACGGAGGGTCTACTTGCCGTGCAGTCGGGGGCCAATCCGCGTGCAGTTTCTGAACGACTGCGTTCCCTTATTCCGGTGACCTCAATTCCGGGTAAGGACGTTGGTGCGAAGGCGGACCAGACATGAGTAAACGTAAGAAGAAAAAGGGCGGTGAGTCTGAAGGCCACGCCAATCATGAGCGCTGGCTGGTTTCTTACGCGGACATGTTGACCGTTCTGGTTGGCCTGTTTATCGTTCTCTATGCGATGTCGCAGGTGGACCAGGCCAAGTTTGATGCTCTTGCACAGTCTTTGAGCGTCGGTTTCGGTGGCTCGCACACGTCTGTCTTGGATAGTGGTTCGACCATCTTGGTAGAGAACGGTGCCGTGGTACCGCTCATCGGTCCCACGGACGCGACGGAGATCGCTCAGGTTCTGCGCGACGACTCTGACAAACTGCATGATGGAACCTCGGATGTCCAGGCCGATGACTCGATCGAGCCCAAGGACCTTGAGGCGGCTCGCCGCGAATACCGTTCTCTGAGCGGCCTGGCCCAGAAACTGGATGATAGCTTGGCGAAAAAAGGCCTCGACGGTTTGGTCTCCTACAAGATCGATGAACGTGGACTTGTCGTTGGTCTCATCTCGAATGAACTGTTCTTCGTGGCGGACACCGCGGAACTCACCTCGGATTCCCGCGCAGTGATCGACGCGTTGACCCCCACGCTCAAGAAGATCGACAACGAACTGTCGATTGATGGGCACGCCAACTCGCTGCCCTCGACCCAATATCGATCGAACTGGGAGTTGTCTTCGGATCGTGCGACCCAGGTGCTGCGCCGTTTTGTGGAGCGGGGGAAGCTTGATCCCGTCAGGATCAAGGCAGTCGGCTACGGCGACGCCCGCCCGCTCTTGCCAAATGACACAGCGGAAGGGCTACGCGCCAACAGACGAGTTGACATCGTTGTGATGTCCAGCGAACCGGAGCGGGTCCGCGAGTTGATCCCACGCATTATCGAAGAACACATGGCCTCGCTCGCCAATGACTCTGTGGGCGACAACTCGGATGCTCCAGCGTCTGGCACCAAGGATTAGCGCGGAAAGCCGAACCACACACGAGCTGACCGTAGCCAAGGAAACTGATAAGGACCAAGCAGATGCCAATCGAACAACGCGTAGTATCGACGCCGCGGCCAACTGTCCCGCAGCCGTCGAAGATTACTCCCCGTGACCGCAGCAAGGCACCGGAGCCTCCACCAGAGCCAGAAAAGAAGAAGGGCAAGGGGCTGGTGATCGCACTAATCGTCGTGGCGACCATCGTCGTTGCCGGAGCGGTCGTCTTCTGGTTCTTCATCCGACCCGGGCTGAATGCCGAGGCGGGCGAACAAGTTGAACCTGAGCCTGTCGCCGGTGCAGTGCAGACCGTGGAGTCGATGAACATTAACCTTGCGGACGGTCATTACCTGCGCCTTGGGTTCGCGGTTCAACTCACCACTGAGGCTGAAGAGGTTGAACCGGCGATGATTCTGGACCGCACGATTGCGCAGTACTCCGGTCGGAAGATGTCCGAGGTGCTTGACCCAGCGGCTCGTGAGGAACTGAAGAACCAGTTGAAGGATAAACTCAACGAACTATATGGGGGCGAGGTCCTCGACGTGTGGTTGACGGATTACGTGGCGCAGTAGCCCCGTGATGTTGGCGTGACGACGAACCGGCTGTGTCCCCACGGCCCGTCACGTAGGTGGGCGGCCGGAGTAGGGTCGCCGCCGCAACCAAATAACCCTCACCGCAAATTCTCATGCTCGCGGCCCCGTGGCCGAACAGATGAACGTGAGCACATTACAGAGGACTCGTAACTCGAAAGGGCGCGACAGCGATCCACCAGAGTTCGAGACATACGATTTTCGGCGTCCTATGACGCTTGCGCGTGAACACGCGCGAATGTTTGAGATGGCATTTGAGACCTTTGCCCGGCAATGGTCCATGCAGTTGACCTCGCGGCTGCGCGTGGTCTCGACGATTGTGCTGGACAAGCTCGAGATGATGTCGTACGACGACTACATCAACCCGCTACCGCAGCACACGACGATGGCCTTGTTGTCGTTGAACGAGGGCCGCGCCCAGTCGGTTTTGCAGATGCCATCGGATACCACCCTTTTGTGGATTGACTACCTGCTTGGTGGCCCGGGGCTGGAGCGCAGTGAGAACCCTCGCGAACTGACTGAGATCGAGTATGCACTGGTGACGAACCTGCTGCAGGCCTCGATGCAGGACTTGGGCTATGCCTTTACATCCGTATTGGACATGAGCCCGGCGGTGCGTTCGATCGAGTACAGCCCGCAGTTCATCCAACTTGCCCCAGCCAAGGAAGCCGTGATCGTCGCGCAGTTTGATGTGACGATTCGTGGGCACAAGAACCGTGCCTCGATCATGATTCCTGCGGAGATCCTGGTGAGCCCGCTGAACAAGCGGGAAGGCGATGATGCCAAGTCCGCGGCGGAGTTGCAGGAGGAGCGGATCGCGCACGAGCGGCTGAAGCGTTCGATGAGTTCGGTTCCAGTCGAGATGTCGGTGCAGTTCAAGCCATTGACCGTGTCTCCCATGGACATCACAACGCTTGAGATCGGTCAGGTCATTCGCCTGAACCACGCGGTTTCTCGTCCGCTTGATTTGAAGGTTGACAATCTGATTGTCGGCCACGGCGTTCCAGGTAACTCGGGCCGTCAGCTCGCATGCAAGGTAGTAGATACAGAGGGAGAGGTGGCCTCGTGAACGCGAGCACACTGGCAGATTTTCAGGCGGTCGCAACGGAACTGGCGAAGTTGCTTCCGAGCGACGTTCCACTTGAGGTGAACTTTGTTCCGAACCCGCCTGCTGAGTTCAACTTCGACGTTGAATACCACTCGACGATGCGTCGTGTTGGAGCGAACGAGATCAACCTGATGCTGATCGTCGACGACGTGGTGGTTGCACCACTCGCGAAAGCCGGCCTTGGCTTTGAGCCCGAGGTTGCGTTGCGCACTGCCCTCGAGCAGGTCTCCGGTGCTCTTGGTGAGGCCGTCACGGTTGATTTCACTCCGGAGCTTGAACAGTTCCGCGAGGGGGAGACCTCGTTCTTTGTTCTTCGCGCTGGCCCACATGTTCGTGGCTGGTTTGGTATTCAGATCCGTGAGGGTGGTTCCGTGGGCAACGATTTCGATTCGCTGAATGATGGTGCGGCGCAGGCCAAGCCAGCGTCGATCAGCCAGTTCACGGAAGCCGCGACTCCGGTACGCGAGTCGGTTGCGAATGTGGGAAACATGCGTCTGCTGTATGACGTGGAGATGACGTTGACCGCCGAGATCGGTCGCGCAAAGCTTCCCGTCCGCCAGATCCTCGATCTGACTCCAGGCGCGATTGTCGAGCTTGACCGGGTTGCTGGTTCCCCTGCGGACCTGATGGTGAACGGTCACCTGGTGGCGCGCGGCGAGGTCGTTGTGATTGACGAGGACTACGGTCTGCGGATCACCGAGATTCTGGACGCGTCAGAGGCGTTTGCATAATGCCTCCCACACTGGAGATAGTGCTGCGCGCTATCGCCTCGTTGATCGTGGTTGTCGGCCTGATTGTGTGGCTTGGCAAGAAGATCAACGCGGATGGTTCGGGTTCTGCTGTCGCGAATCTGACCGGTCCTTCTGGTGCGAAGCCTCGGCGGAAGCGGACGGGTGGCGTGTTCTCCTTCGCGTTCGCATCGCGTTCGCGTGGTGATCAGCAACTGATTCAGGTTGTTGGTCGTCAGGCTCTGGTGGGGCGTACCGCGGTCACGGTCGTTGACGTGGATGGTCAGCGGTTGGTGTTGGGCGTGACCGACACGAATGTGTCGGTTCTGCACTCGCGCGAGTTGCGGGCGGGGGAGTCGGCCACCGATGCGGCTGCGGTCCTGCTTGGCGACGAGCAGGCGGCTTCCACCAGCACGCCGGCTGATGCTGGTTTCGCCGCCGCGCTGACGGATGCCGTGGCCTCCGCAGAAGCGAGCACGCCAGAAGCCGGAGCGCCAACTCTCGCTGAAGGGCTCGTCGACAATGGCGACTCAATCGTAGACCTGGACACCGCGCGCACGGTGAAGGCTGCAGCGCAGCCAACGCACTCTTCCTTTTCCTCAAGGTTGGATGGATCCATCCTTTCTCCCAATACCTGGCGTCAAGCCAAAGCTGCCATGAAGGTAGCTCGTGTTGGTGGCAACAAGACCACAAGAGACACACAAACCTGGCGGTAATTTTTCATGACTAGTTCGTGCCAGCGGGCGCTGATGCCGCGCACTGGTGGGGATCGTGCGTACCGTTTTGCGCGCATGGTGGGCCTGATCGTGCTCGCCAGCCTCGCCATCATCGCGCTGGCGGCCATGTTCGCCCCGCACGCATCGGCTGCCCCGGAGATCGATCCGGTGGAGCCCGTACCGGGCGTCGTCACGATTGACATCGATGGTGCGGCAACGACCCCATCGAGCTCGATCGTGGTGCTGCTTGCGATCACGCTGCTCTCGGTTGCGCCGTCACTGCTGTTGATGATGACGAGTTTCACCAAGATCCTCGTGGTGTTGTCGATCACCCGCAACGCCCTTGGCCTGCAGGGCGTGCCACCCAATCAGGTTCTTGCAGGTCTGGCCATGTTCCTGTCCATCTTCATCATGGGGCCGGTGCTGTCCGCGATCAACGATGCGGCGGTCCAGCCGTATCTTGGCGGGGACATGGACTTCAGCGGCGCACTTGAGGCGGGCACGGCGCCGTTGCGAGAATTCATGCTCGGGCAGACCCGCGAATCCGATATCGCGCTCATGACCCGTGCCGGCGGTTTGGACAACCCGGCCTCTCCGGCGGATGTGCCGATGCTGACCCTGATCCCGGCATTCCTGCTGTCGGAGTTGCGTGCGGCGTTCATCATCGGGTTCGTCATCTTCCTACCGTTCCTCATCATCGACATCGTGATCTCCGCGGCGCTGATGTCGATGGGTATGATGATGCTCCCACCGATCATGATCTCGCTGCCGTTCAAGATCCTGCTCTTTGTCCTCGTGGACGGCTGGGCGCTGATATTGACGTCCCTCGTGGGAACGTACAGGTAGCACGCCATGGATACCTCAGCCGTCCTCGAACTGGGACTTCAAGCACTGCTCCTGGCCGCAAAGCTGGCCGGACCCATTCTCCTGACCGCCCTGACCGTCGGTTTCGTGATCGCGTTCTTCCAGTCCATCACTCAGATCCAGGAAGTGACCCTGAGCTTCGTGCCCAAGGCCATCGCGGTCGCATTCGTGCTGTTTGTGGCAGGCCACTGGATGATCAGCGAGTCGATCGCGTTCACGAACATGCTGTTCGAGCGCATCCCAAGCCTGCTTTCGGGATAAGCCATGTCCTTGTCCATGGATCTGGCAAGCCTGCAGGTGCTGATGCTCGTGTCCGTGCGCATCATCGCCTTCCTGGTCATCGCCCCTCCCTTCGCGCAGCGGTCGTTCCCGGGCACCGTCAAGGTGATGCTCGGTATCGGGCTTGCCATCGCTGTTCTGCCGAGCATGGAGCCGTCGACCGTGAACTACACGACCGGCGGCTATATCGGCGCGCTCGTGATTCAGGCGTTCATCGGGGTGGCGCTCGGCTTCTGTGTGCTGCTCGTGTTCACCGCAGTGCAGAGTGCCGGTGGTCTGATCGACCTCATGGGTGGCTTCGCCATGGCATCGAGCTTCGACCCCCTCAACAACTCAAACGGCGCCCAGTTCAACCGCATGTTCAACATGACGGCGCTCGCGCTGATCTTTGCGTCCAACGCACACCAGATCATGCTCGGCGGGCTGTTCAGGTCGTTTGAGTTTGTCCCTCCGGGGCAGGGGATATCCCTTGCCCAATTGAGTGAGACGCTGGTGTCTGGATTCTCCACGATGTTCATGTCCGCAGTCCAGATCGCTGGACCGCTCCTGATCATCGTGATCCTTGCTGACATCGGGCTTGGTCTGCTGACACGCGTGGCGCCTGCACTGAACGTGTTCGTGCTCGGATTCCCGCTCAAGATCTACCTGACGCTGTCCCTGGTATCGATTGTCTACCTGACCCTGCCGCGCGTCGTCGAGGCGCTGTCGAATCGTTCCCTCAGCTACATGTGGGAGGTGATTCGATGAGCCAGGACACAAGCGGCGAGAAAACCGAGAAAGCCACCCCCAAACGCATGAAGGAGGTGCGCAAGGAAGGTGGACTCCAAAAATCTCAGGACCTCTCGGCATGGGCTGGGATCGGTGCGGGCGTTGCGATGATGCCGACCGTCTTTTCGAATGTGTCTGCACTGCTGCAGGACGCGATGGCGCAGATCCGCATTACAATCTCGAACCCGGACGTGTCCGTGCTCGAGGAACTGCTGCGCACCTCCCTGTGGTCGATCCTGCCCGCCATCGCTCCCATGCTTGCGGCCTCCGTCATCGCGGCGATCGTTGCCTCTACGGTCATGGGCGGTGTCAACATCAAGAAGTTGAAGCCGAACTTCAAACAGTTCAATCTGCTCAAGGGCGTAAAGCAGAAGTTCAGTTTCCAGGCGCTGTGGCAGGGCATCAAGGCGGTGCTGAAGACCGCGGTTATCGGGCTGGTGCTGTATTCGGTGATCCAACAGATGATGCCGATCCTCATGAGCGCGGGTGGACTTCCCTTGAGCTCGGTCCTGAATGCAGCCAGCTCGTCCGTGAATCGGATGCTGTGGACCGCAGTCGCCGCAGGCATCGCCCTGTCCGTGATCGACATCGTGGTGGTCGCACGAGCAAACCGCAAGAAGACCCGCATGTCCAAGAAGGAGGTGCAGGACGAGAACAAGAACGCTGAGGGCGACCCGCATATCAAGGGCCAACGGCGCTCCCGCCAACTGGCCATGAGCCGCAACCGAATGATCACGGCAGTTTCGGAGGCCGACGTCGTTGTGGTCAACCCAACCCACGTGGCAGTCGCCCTGAAATACACCGCTGGCGAGGGTGCCCCAAAACTCATCGCAAAAGGACGCGGCCTAATTGCTCAAAAGATCCGCGACAAAGCCGATGAGTCGAACGTGCCGATGGTCCATGACGTACCGTTGGCGCGCGCACTGCATGGAGCGTGTGAAGTTGGACAGGAAGTCCCCGAAGCCCTATTTACGGCCGTGGCGCAGGTTCTCGCCTTCGTCATGTTGCTAAAGCAACGCGGCTCGCAATCGATTGGCGTGCATACGATGCCGAAGCCAACCGAGGTACCGACTGACATGTACACGCTTGATGAGGAGGACGACCTATGAAAATGGGAAACATCATGAAACTTGGTGTCCCATTGGGCGTAGTCGGAATCATAGTGCTGCTGGTCGTTCCAATGCCAGCGGCTGTGATCGACCTTCTGATCGTCATCAACATCGCACTGGGCCTGGTCACGCTGCTGACCGCCATGTACGTGCAAAAGCCCCTCGACTTCTCGGTATTCCCCTCAATCCTGCTGGTCCTTACCCTGTTCCGACTGGGACTCAGCGTCGCGTCGACCCGTCTCGTACTGCGTGACGGCTACGCAGGTGAAGTTATTGACGCGTTCGGCCACTTCGTGGTCGGTGGATCACTCATCATCGGTCTGGTCATCTTCTTCATCCTGGTCGTGGTCCAGTTTATCGTGATCACGAACGGTGCAGGCCGTGTGGCAGAGGTCGGTGCCCGCTTCACGCTGGATGCGATGCCGGGTAAGCAGATGGCGATTGACGCCGACCTGAACGCTGGCCTGATCAGCGATGTTGAGGCGAAGAGGCGCCGCGCCGAGGTTGCCCAGGAAGCGGACTTCTACGGTGCGATGGATGGTGCCTCGAAGTTCGTGAAGGGTGACGCGATCGCAGGTATCGTCATCACGATCATCAACCTAGTCGGTGGTATCGCGATGGGTATGACCGCGCGCGGCATGGACTTCGGCGCTGCGATGGAGACCTATTCCCTGCTGTCGATCGGTGACGGTCTGACCTCGCAGATTCCAGCCCTGTTGATGTCGGTCGCTACCGGTATCATCGTGACTCGCGGGTCCACGGATGAGGACCTGGGAACCGCGGCGTCCAAGCAACTCGGCCAGTCCCGCAACGCCCTGAGCATTGCCGGTGCGGCGGCCATCACCCTTGCACTGTTCCCGAACATGCCAAAGATCCCGTTCGTTCTGGTTGGTGCCCTCCTGATCCTTGCCGCGCAGCAGATCAAGGCCCGTGAGCGGCGTGAGGAGGAAGCCAAGGTCCTCGAGGCTGCCGTCGCCACCGCGAACCCCACGTCCACGGACACCCCTGAGAAACTGATCGAGGACATGCGCATGTCCGCACTGGAGATCATGCTCTCGACAGACCTTGTGGACCTGGTTAACACCTCAAGTGACGACGACCTGCTCGCCCGCATTCGCGGGCTGCGTCGAAAGATCGCCTTCGACATCGGAATCGTGGTTCCGCCGGTACGTACCCGTGACTCGGTGGAACTGCCGCAATCGACCTACGTTCTGAAGATCTCCGGCGTTGAAGTGGCCCGAGGCGAGCTACCGCGTGGCCGCGTCTTGGCTCTTGGCGACGACCTCGATACGTTGCCAGGCACCGCGACGAGTGAACCGGTGTTCGGGTTGCAGGGGAAGTGGGTTCCCGCCGAGATGCGGTTTGCCGCGGAGATGACCGGAGCCACCGTGGTGGACCGGGTGTCCGTTCTCATCACCCACCTGTCCTCGCTCATCAGCCAGAACGCCTCACGTCTGTTGAGCCGCGAGGATGTCCGCCTGCTCACCGAGGGCCTCAAGGCGGTCAACCCCTCGGTTGTCGATGAGTTGATTCCGAGCGTTCTGACGCTCGGCGAGGTGCAGCGCGTTCTGTGCGGTCTGCTCCAAGAACAGGTTCCCATCCGCGACATTGCACGCATCTACGAGTCGTTGTCGCTCAAGGCAAAGCAGACCACGAACCCAGAACAGCTCATCGAGGCCGCTCGTATGGCGATTGCCCCCGCAATCACCGCACGTCATGCCCGTGATGGCATCATCCGGGTGCTCACCATTGATCCGGTGTTCGAACAGCAACTCCTTGAAGGCCTGCGTCAGGGCGAGGAGGGGTCGCAGATTCTGCTCGACCCGAGCCGTCTCGAGATGTTTCTGCGGTCCTACGCAGCGTTGCGGAGCAAGGCGGAGGAAACCGGACAGACGGTTGTCCTGGTCTGTGCCCCGGCGTTACGACCAGCCCTCTACCGTACGGTTTCCCTGCAGGTGCCGCATGCCGTGGTCATGTCATACCCTGAGGTGACGGGAGCGGGAATTCGGATCGAGACCGTGGGAGTGGTCCGTGAGTCGGAAACGATTGCGGCTTGAGGGTAACTCTGTAGAGGAGATCCTCGCCAGGGTGCAGGCACGGTTCGGTTCGGCTGCGCATGTGGTCGAGGCGGAGAAGGTCCGTTCGGGCGGTATCGGCGGATTCTTCGCGCGCGAATACGTGGCGGTCACGGTTGACGTTCCAGAAGAGCTCGCTGTGCTCGACAGCGAGCCGCAACGTTCTTTGACCCCCCGCGCTGCATCGGTGGGCGGAGGTGCGAGTACGCCCGCCCAGGGGATGTCCACGAGTGAGGTGCGCGCCGGGGCCACAACCACTGGGGCTCAGGGACTTGAGGCAATGCTCGCGGCGGCCGATGCCTCCGATGGGTTCATCTCGGAGGTCAACGAGGCGGCACCTCGCCACGAAGCATCAGACTCACGCCACGTGACCCTGGACGCTAGATTCACCGCTCCAGATCCGCACAGTATCGGTGCGGATACCCGAGCAGGCACCCCAGAGCCGCGCCCCAGTCAATGGCAGGCACACCACCACGGGGGCGACAGCCGATTCGCTGACACCTTGAATGCAGAGAGCGCGAACGCCCAGCGCGACTTTGAGATCCTCATGCCGCACGAGGCGCCACATGTGGACCGCAACGTAACCCCCGTCGTGTGGCCCACCGCCGCGCGGGTGGAGACCTCACACAGGGAACAGGATTTCGACGAGATTCTGCGCAGCGCCAAAGCCCTCGTGCAGGGATCCCCAACCAGCGACGCGCCAGAACTGACGCCACCCGCAGCCCCGGGAACCTTCGACATCCGCACCGGCGGCGCCACCCTTGCGGAACTCCTGGATGTCGGCATACCCAGCGACCTGTTGGGGCATCTGCCGCTGAGCCGAGGCCAACACACGCTGTCCACCGTGCTGAACCACGTGCCGAAACCACCAGAACTGTGGCCCGACGCAGGGTCAATAGTCGTGGTGCTCGGAACCGGCACCTCTGCGCTGCCAACCGCCCGGATCGTCGCCAACAAAATGGGTGTACTGGAACGAGAGATCATCGGTGCCGGACCACTCAGCGCGCAGCGCGTTGAAGAACGCGGCATCCTGACCGCCCAGGCTGCACGTGCGTTGCGGCGCGGCGCGCGAGAAGACCTCGAATCGGTGGTCGTGTTCCTCGATATCGGTCCGGCGCAGACGGATGCCTACCTCGCCGGACGGTTGTTGGATGCCCTCGATCCCGACCACATCGTCGTGGCCATCCGCGCCGACCACGACATCGCGCACACTGCCCGGACCCTGTCCGAGGTGACGCAGGGCAGGCCATTGCACTCGCTTGCCGCGGAGGGAGTTATCGGATCGATTGCCCCTGCGCGCGTGCTGTCCCTGTCGGTACCCGTTGCGTACATCGACACGCTCGAGGCCAATCCCGTTGTGTGGGCGGCCGCGATCTCGCAGGCGCTGCCCAACATCTCCTGGGACTGAGCGCATCATCCTGCCTTGTCTGCGGCTCCACCAGCCGTGACCAAATCCCGTCAACTCAATGGTGCTGCCGCATGTCGCCTGGGACTAGGCTCTTGGCACTTCTCTCCTCACTCGATGGGCTGAGAGCGTCCCGGTGTCTATTCTTTTTCCGGTGCACTCGGATCAAAAACCACCCATTGACCAAGCGTCACGAAAAAACTGCCCTGAGAAAACCGGCAAAACAGCGACGAAACCCCACAAGCACCGGTAACCTAGTACGCATGCTAGTTCTGAGTCGGCGTGTTGGAGAGAAACTTCTCATCGGGGATGACATTGAGATTACGATTATCGATTCCCGTGGAGATGGTGTGCGCATTGGTATCGATGCACCGCGCAGCATGAAGATTCACCGCGCTGAGGTTGTTGAGGCCGTCAAGGAATCCAACACGGGAGCGAACGTCTCTGGGGACAGCGCGGAGGCCGCAGGCAACGCACTGAAATCGCTCGTTGGCAAACTCCACGCGGAACAGCCGGAAGCGGCAAACAACCCCACCGCCGTCGAGTAGCCGAACACTAGTTACGGACAAAGTAGTGCAGGGGTTTCGCGGAGCAAACACCTGCCGGAGCGAAACGCACGAAAGTTCGTAACTAAACGAGCACTTGAGCGCGATAGTTCAAGTTCGCCGCCCATATTTCTCATGAGATGCCCATCGCGGCCGATTCCTTCTATAGCAGGTCGATACCTGTTAGTACACGAGGAGGAAAGCCATTGGACGGCATCGATGAGATCGTTCGGGAATTCTTAATTGAGAGCAACGAAAACCTGGACCAACTGGACCAGGACCTCGTTGCGCTAGAGAGTGACCCTGGATCACGCGAACTGCTTGGCAGCGTGTTCCGCACTATTCACACCATCAAGGGCACCAGCGGCTTCCTCGCACTGTCCAACCTTGAGTCGGTTGCTCACGTTGGTGAAAACCTGCTCGTGGAACTGCGTGACGGCAAGCGCAACATGGACCAGCGCACCACAGACGTGCTCCTACTCATGGTGGACACCATCCGCTCCCTTTTGACGCGCCTTGACGCGTCCGGAACGGAAGACGGCGTCGATATTGCCCCTGCCATCGCGGAGATCCAGGCAGCACTCGACAACAAGCCTTCGCCACGTGCAGCAGCCAAAGCGGTTGAACCGCAGGCGCAGGCTCCCTCAACTCCAGCACCCACCCCCACGGTGGCCCCCGCTGAGACTCCGCAGTCTGATGACTCGAAGGAGACCGGAACAATGGGCGATGAGATCAATGAAGATTCAGCGACCGGAATCGTGCCACGCCCAAGTATTGGGAGTGGGGCACCGGCGGCTGCACCAGCGGGCCAGGTAGAGAAACCAGCACAGACTGCTCCTGCGGCGCCAGCACCAGTGGTGTCGGAAGCGGAGCAGCCGGCCCCAGCCGCCTCATCCCCAAGCATCGCGCCTCAGGCCAACACCAACAACCAAGCTCCAGGAGCACCCTCGCGTTCGACCGCGGACTCCTCGATCCGTGTGGACGTTGACCTGCTTGACGAACTCATGCGTCAGGTCGGCGAGTTGGTGCTGGTGCGTAACCAGATCGCGCAGCTTGCAGGATTCGACTCCGGTGACCTCCTACGCTCATCGCAGCGGCTGAGTCTCATCGCCTCCGAACTGCAGGACGGCGTCATGAAGACCCGCATGCAGCCAATCGAGCACATCTGGTCCAAGATGCCACGAGTCGTCCGCGACCTTGCGGCATCGTGTGGCCGCGAGGTGCGCCTCGAGATGATCGGTGGAGACACCGAACTTGACCGTTCTCTCCTCGAGTCCGTCAAGGACCCACTGACCCACCTGGTTCGAAACGCCGTCGACCACGGCATCGAAGACCCAGACCTGCGCCAACAGACGGGCAAGACCCGAGTTGGAACACTGGTTCTGCGTGCGTATCACGCGGGCGGTCAAGTGGTCGTGGAAGTCACTGACGATGGCGCTGGCATCGACCCGAGTAAGGTCGGGGCCAAGGCGCTCGAGCGAGGACTCAAGACCAAAGAGCAACTCGCACTCATGTCGGCCAACGAGATCCAGAACCTCGTGTTCATGCCGGGATTCTCCACGGCGGCAAAGGTCACGAACGTGTCTGGCCGCGGTGTCGGCATGGACGTGGTTCGCTCCAACATCGAGGAGATCGGCGGCTCCGTCGAGGTCGAGTCGGAAGTGGGCAAGGGAACAACCTGGCGCCTCTACATTCCGTTGACCCTCGCGATCATGCCTGCGCTCACTGTGCAGAGCGGCGACGAGATCTACGCTATTCCGCAACTCAACCTGCTCGAACTCGTTGCGCTCGATCCGCAGAAGACCCAGGACTCGATCGAGCACATCGGTAACTCCGAGGTCTATCGTCTACGCGGTTCGCTGCTGCCGCTCGTGCGGCTCTCGAGCGTGCTCGGTGGCGAGACCGACGAACAGACGACCTCCGTCATCGCGGTTTTGTCCGCCGAGAACCAGCGCTTCGGTCTGGTCATCGATCGTGTGCTGAACAACGAGGAGATCGTGGTCAAGCCAATCGCAACGGCGCTGCGCAATATCGGCATCTACGCCGGTGCAACACTGATGGGCGATGGCCAGGTGGCGTTGATCCTTGACGTGCAGGCGATTGCCCGCCGTGAACTCAAGGCGGAGACCACGGAGATGCTCGCCCAGCAGCTTGCTGACCAACTCGAGTCCGGTTCCGACGAATCGATCGAACACCTCGTGGTCCGGGTCGGCGCGAACCGCCGCGTGGCGATCCCGCTCGCGGACGTCACCCGTCTCGAACAGGTGGCCGTTGACCGGATGGAGAGCGTTGGCGGTCGGACTGTGGTCCAGTACCGTGACGCGATCGTTCCGGTACTGCGTCTGCCGCAGATGCTCGGCGTGTACGAGTCCAACACGGGCGAGGAACTGCCTGTTGTCATCTTCACTCGGGGCAGCAAGACCATCGCTGTGGTCGTCGATGAGATCCTTGAGATCATCAACGACTCCGGTGCGGTGCGCTCGCCAGTCCAGGACTCCGGTCTGCTTGGATCGGTTGTCCTGTCCGGTCAAGTCACCGAACTCCTCGACGTTCGCAGCATCCTGCTCAGCGCTGACCCGAACTTCTTCGATGAAGACTGGGCAATCAATGAGTCCGTACAAGAAAGCCTGGTTGGTGCCTGATGTCCACACAGTATGTGACCTTCACAATCGCCGATGCCGTGTATGGCATCGAGGTTCTTCGCATCGAGGAGACCCTTGGGCACCACCCGCGTACGCCCGTTCCACTGTCCCCGAAGGGGATCGCCGGGCTGGTGAACCTGCGTGGTCAGGTTGTGCTGTCGCTCGATCTGCGCCCCCGCCTTGGCCTGGAGCCGCTGTCGCTCGAGACCGAGTCGATGATGGTGGTTGTGGACATCGATGGCGAGTCGGTGGCACTCCTTGTTGATGAGGTTGGCGAGGTTCTGACCCTCGATGACGCCGACTTCGAGACCCCTCCAGGCACGCTCGACCCGCTCGTGCGTGAGCTTGTCACGGGTGCGTACAAGCTTGATTCGGGTCTGTTGTTGACCTTGGACGTCGATGCTGCGGTGGCCGTTAACTGAGATATCTGATTGGCGACGAACCGGTGACGTCGGGTGGCGACGTCACCGGTTCGTCGTGTCTGGGCTCGGCTGGGCTGAGCGCGCTGGAACTTGCACGGGCAGAAAAACTTCACCGGATCGTCGCCAATCCGTCATACCCGGCGAATACTTTCCGATAGGCAAGGTGCAGTGCTGGGTCCAAAGCCCCGCACCCGCATATATGTTTCCCCTGAACGTTCTAAGGACGGCGTAGTGACTATACGAGTAGTCGTGGTTGATGACTCTGTGGTGATTCGTCGACTCGTCATGCAGGCGCTGGAATCCGATCCTGGCATCGAGGTCGTCGGCACTGCGGCCAACGGCAAGATTGCGCTGACGAAGATCGCGCAACTCGCACCCGACGCGGTCACGATGGACGTTGAAATGCCCGAGCTCAACGGTGTCGACACCGTGCGCGAACTCCGCAAGATGGGCCAGAAAATGCCCATCATCATGTTCTCAACCCTGACCGAACGCGGTGCGACCGCCACCCTGGACGCGCTGTCCGCTGGTGCATCAGACTACGTGGCAAAGCCATCCAACGTGGGATCGCTGTCCGAGTCGCTCGCGATTGTTGCCGACCAACTCATCCCCAAGATCCGCGCACTGCTGCCCAACCTCTCGCGCCGCAACCCCGCCACTGGCTCGGCCCTCTCAAGCGCTGGTGCCAGCGGTAGCCGCCTCGCCGTCACTCCGGCCAACGCGACCGCCGTACCCCGCCAAGGGTCTGCGAAAACACGCGATGACATGCGTAAGCACCCCATCCGGGCGATTGTTGTCGGTTCATCGACCGGAGGTCCGGAAGCGCTCTCCCGCGTGATCAGCTCCCTCCAAGATCTTTTGCCGGTGCCAGTGCTGGTTACCCAACACATGCCGCCGGTCTTTACCAAGCAGCTTGCAGCACGCCTCGATCGACTGAGCCCCAACACCGTTGTCGAGGCAACCGACCGTATGACCATGCGCCCTGGCCACATCTACATCGCACCGGGCGATTACCACATGGAGTTCAAGCGTGTTGGCGTCTCGCACACCATCATCCTGACGCAGGGGCCACCAGTGAACTTCTGCCGCCCGTCCGTTGACGTCATGTTCCGTTCCGCTCTCGAGTCATTCGGCTCAGAACTACTCACCGTGGTGCTCACCGGAATGGGCTCCGACGGCAAGGCGGGGACCGGTGCAATCGTGGAAGCCGGCGGAACCGCCATCGTTCAAGACGAGGAAACCTCAGTCGTGTGGGGAATGCCCGGCGCGACCGCCACCGCAGGTTTCGCGCACCGTATTTTGCCTCTCGACGAGATCGGTCCGTCCATCTGGACGATTCTGTCGGCCTCGCGCGCGGTTCCCGGCGCTGCAGGCGTCGGAGGCACCGGCGGTGCAGGTTCCAGTGGCCCTCTGAGCGGCACGACTCGAACCGGCATTGGCACCGCTGGGGACAAAACAACAAAGATAAGGGGGCTACGATGACGATCGCACAGGAGAACTTTGCGTTCGTGGCTGACTTGGTGAGAACCAAGAGCGCGATCCTGCTGGCTCCGGGGAAGGAATACCTGGTTGAGTCTCGGCTCGCACCGATCGCTCGCGCCCAGGGCAAAACGGTGGACGCCTACGTTTCCGAGAAACGCACGTCACTGTCCCCACTGGATGCCGAGGTCATCGTAGAGGCGCTGACCACGAATGAGACGTCATGGTTCCGTGACGCACAGCCATTCATGGCGCTCACCGAACACATCATTCCGGAACTGAAGGCCCAAAAACCGGTATTCAGCAACCTCAAGATCTGGTCGGCTGCCTGCTCGACAGGCCAGGAACCCTACTCGATCGCGATGACGCTGAAAGACCTGTTCGAGGATCCAGGTTCAACGAGCAAGCCGATCATCGAGATCCTCGCGACCGACCTGTCCAACGAGGTTCTACAACGGGCACAGACCGGACGATACTCGCAACTTGAGGTCAACCGTGGTCTGCCTGCGAGTCACCTCGTGCGGCACTTCGTGCGGGCCGGAACCGAGTGGGAGCTCGATCAGTCCATCCGCCGTATGGTCCGGTTCAGCAAGCACAACCTGCTGGACATGCCACCTATTGGTGGACCGTTCGACATCGTTTTCATACGTAATGTCTTGATCTACTTTGATGTCCCCACGAAACGCGCAGTGCTGTCGCGCATCCGCAGCGTACTGCGTCCAGGGGGATTCTTGATTTTGGGTGCCGCGGAAACCACCGTTGGCATTGATGACACGTGGCGCCGAGTCCAGGTCGGGCGCAGTTCCGTCTATCAGAATGCTGGGAGTTAACCAATGAAGGCACTGGTTATTGACGACTCGCGCACGATGCGCCGGATCGTGAAGAACATCTTGATGAATGTCGGCTACGAGGTGTTCGAGGCTGGCGACGGCCAAGAAGCACTCGGAGTCCTCGAGAACGAGGGTGGCATCAACCTGTGCTGCATCGACTGGAACATGCCCGTCATGGATGGCCTGACATTCGTGAAGAAGGTCCGTGAAGTCGGTGCCTGGCGTGAGATCACGCTGATGATGGTCACCACCGAGTCAGAGCATTCACAGATCGTACGCGCGCTTGCGGCGGGTGCGCACGAGTACGTTATCAAGCCGTTTACCCCGGAAGCCATCTACCAGAAAATGGAGCTTCTTGGGCTCCTGCCAGCAGAGGAAATGATATGAGCCAAGTCGCATTCCAAGTGAGTAGGGAACAGGTTCTGGAGATCACCCAAGAGGTGTTCACCGCCATGCTCGACCAGGGCGAGACCCTGACCTTTGAGCGGTTCGAACCTGTTCCAGATTTCGCTGACCCCCTGTTCGCATGGGTTGAGATGCACGCCGACAGCGAGTTCGGGGCTTTCACTGGACGCGCCGTTGTCAAGACCGAGACCGAGACCGCACACGAGATCACTCGTAGCCTGCTCATGCTGGCTCCTGACGAAGAGGTCACCGAGGCGGACCTCACGGACGCGTTCGGGGAAATCGCAAACGTTGTCGGCGGAAATGTGAAAGCATTGATTGACGCCGTCGCACGTTTGACCTTGCCACAGGTTGGTGCCACACCACCGGCTGAAGACAACGCAATGTTTCTGCAGGACCTGGCCATTGACTGGCGTGGACGTGTCCTTGTTGTCTCACTGTGGGTCTTGCTGTAACTAGTTCGCTTAAGTCTTTTGTAGGAGAGCACAATGTTTGTACTTGTAGCCGACGATTCGCGCGTCATGCGCCAGATTGTTATCCGCACTCTTCGTCAGGCAGGCTATGACGACTGGGAGATCATTGAGGCCACTGACGGTCAAGAGGCCTACGAGATGGCACTCGACCAGCAGCCGGATCTGATCCTTTCCGACTGGAACATGCCCCGTGCCACGGGTATCGAGGCCCTTCAAGCCCTACGCCAGGCAGGCTGCGACATCCCATTCGGGTTTGTCACCTCGGAGGGTTCGCCAGAGATGCGGGAGCAGGCCGAGGCCGCTGGTGCGCTGTTCCTCATTGCGAAGCCGTTCACCGCTGACTCGTTCCGAGAAGCTCTGGATCCGGTGCTCGCATGATCCCAGCACAGAAGTCGCCATTGCCCACCGCACAGGAGATCCGCGAACTGATCAGCGGTTTGATCGGGCGTGAACTGGGTATGAAGACTGGCGCTCCGATGATTGATCCGGCCGGTCCCGGTGGAGCACTTGTTGCTGAATACATTTCTGACCGGTTGAGCCTCAACGCGATGGTGGTCATGGACCTGGGTGCCGCTGCGCACCTTGGGGCAGCCCTTGCGTTGATTCCCGCTGCCGTCTCGAAGGAGGACGTGGTTGCGGGGGAACTGTCGACAGACCTGTTGGAGACCGCAGGCGAGGTCTTGAACGTTATGGCCGCTCTGTTCAACAAGGAAGGTGCCCCACACCTTCGTCTAGGCACCGTTCACCCGCCGCAGACCGCTCTGCCCAAGGACGTGGCCCCATGGGTCATGGCCTATGTTGCACGTGTTGACCTTGCGATCGACGTGCCGGGTTACGGTCCAGGCCAGTTGTCGGTTCTCGTGATGTAGTTTTACCCCGCGCACCTTTGTGCGTGGTTGCGCCGTTCGCGGCTCGGGTCTTGGTTCCTCCTTGACTCGGGTCACGGGTGGCGCTTTTCTTTACCCGTGCATGCCGGTTTTCGGACTCCAACTGGATTCCGGTCTGCTTTTGCTTTCCCACTGCACCTTTTTAACCTCCAGTAGTGCTGGTTCCCGCCCTCCCTTACCCACAGCATCCTCCTCTATCCCATCTGCCGATGGGCTGTTTTTGGTCCGGGTGCGCATACTTTGTATGCGCACCCGGACGCTTTTGGCCCCATCGGTTCGGCGAGTGGTGTCCGGCAGGTACTGATAGCGGTGAGTAGGTGGTGGCAGATTGGCGACGATCTGGTCCATCAGGTTGTGCCGTCACCTCCCTGCACGGCTGGCCTTGGTTCCGTGGGAGTGAGTCCGATGGGCTGTCTTCGTTCCGGCGTCTGTACTTTAGTTCACTCACCCGGACTTTTTTCTACCCATTGGCTTGGCGAGAACTGTCGACTATCGCATCCACACCAAAGTGTGGTGAAGAACTTGTGTGTGGTGCGCCTCATAGTTAAACGCTTGTCGTGCGCGATTTGTCGGAATTGTTGGCATTTAACACTGTGTAACTAGTGAACAGGGGTTAAGAATATGCGAAGATTTCGTGCACAATATTGCTCATGGCGAACACTGACACCAAGGCAGCCGGTTCAGGCTTCCTGGACTCATACTTCAAGATCTCACAACGAGGCTCAACCGTCGGCCGCGAAATCCGCGGTGGTTTGGTCACCTTCTTCGCGATGTCCTACATCATCGTGCTCAACCCTCTCATCCTCGGGTTCACCCCGGACAGCCAAGGTCACTTCCTCGGCGCAGCCCTTGCAACGGGCGACCCAACGGCGGCCGGAGCAGGTATCCCGCTCATCGCCGCTGCCACCTCCCTTATCGCGGCAGTCATGTCGATCGCAATGGGTGCCTTCGCAAACTTCCCAATCGCGATCGCGGCAGGTCTTGGCCTGAATGCGCTGATGGCCTACACGATCGTCAAGATGCCTGGTATGACCTGGGCAGACGGTATGGGTCTCGTACTCCTCGAGGGTGTCGTCATCCTTATCCTGGTGCTGACTGGATTCCGTACCGCTGTGTTCCGGGCAGTGCCTGCTGGTCTGAAAACCGCAATTTCGGTTGGTATCGGTCTGTTCATTGCCTTCATCGGTTTGGTCAATGCGGGCATTGTGACCACTCCGGCGATGTACGACTATGTACCGGGGAACCAACCGGGCACGCCCGTTAAGCTCGGAACTGAAGGTTCGATCGACTCGTTGCCGATGCTCGTGTTCGTTCTGGGCCTGCTCGCAATCGTCATTCTGACGGCCCGCAAGGTCAAGGGCGCGATGCTCTATTCAATCCTCGGAGCGACGGTCTTCGCAGTCATCCTCGAGCAGGTAGTAAAGATCGGCCCTAAAAACATGGGTACCGGGGCGCACGAGAACCCGAAGGGCTGGTCCCTCAACGCACCTACCATTCCAGATGAATGGGTGACGCTGCCCAACTTCTCCCTGATCGGCCAGGTCAGCCCGTTCGGCGCCTTCTCGAAGATCACCATCGCCGCAGTCGTGTTGACTGTCTTCGCGCTCCTGCTTGCGGACTTCTTCGACACCATGGGAACCATGGTCGCCGTTGGTGCTGAGGCGGACCTGCTGGACGAGGAGGGCAACCCGCCAAACACGAAGACCATCCTGGTTGTTGACTCTATCGCTGCGGCAGCAGGTGGTGTTGGTTCGGTCTCCTCGAACACGGCGTTTATCGAATCCGCGTCCGGCGTCGGCGAAGGTGCGCGCACCGGTCTTGCGCCGATCGTGACTGGTCTCGCCTTCGCACTCTCGACGTTCCTCGCCCCCGTTGTCGCGCTGGTTCCGTACGAGGCCGCAACCCCTGCGCTCGTGTTCGTTGGTTTCCTCATGATGACCCAGGTGACCGGAATCAAGTGGAACGACTTCGAGATTGCTCTGCCAGCGTTCCTGACGATCATCCTGATGCCATTCACCTACTCCATCACCGATGGTATTGGTGCCGGATTCCTGTTCTGGGTGGCCATCAAGTTGGCGAAGGGCAAGTTCCGCGAAATCCACCCGCTCATGTGGATTGTCTCCGCGATGTTCGTGGTTTACTTCCTGCTCGCACCGATCCAGAACGCCGTGGTCGGTTCCTGACCCGAGTGCAGGCACGCCGAGCCAAGTTGAACTGAGCAGGACCCGCCGTCTCCGCTGTCACAAGGTGAACAGTGATTGACGGCGGGTCCTTTCTCATGGCCCGTTATTCATGCGTAGTTCTTACGCCGTTGAAAGCCGTTCACCGCTGATTAAGACCGGTGGCGTAAGATCGCATGTGTGGTCAGGCAGATGATGTACCGTCTCTCAAACCCCCTTCAGTCGTACGAATGGGGTTCGAAGGAGGCCATCTTTGAGGCGTTCGGCTGGGAGACCACCGGACTGCCGGGAGCAGAGTTGTGGCTGGGGGCGCACCCGCTGGCGGTGAGCGTTGCCCGGACCGCTGACGTACTTCCCGCGCACTGGCAGGACTATCGCCATGTCGCTGTGGAACACACGGTGGCCGATGGCGTGTCGCTCATTGATCTGATCAAATCCGACCCGCACTTCATGCTCGGTGAGGCCGTCGAGGAGGAGTTCGGTCCACGACTCCCATATCTGATGAAGATCTTGGCAGCGGACCAACCCCTGTCCCTTCAGGTGCATCCAAAGCCACACATCGCCCGTCGTGGTTTCATGCGTGAAAATGCTGCTGGGGTTGCCCTGAACGATCCTGAGCGGAACTACAAGGATGAGTCGCATAAGCCGGAGATGCTGGTGGCAATGACCCCGTTTGAAGGGCTCAGCGGATTCCGTCGCCCGCAGCGGATCATTCAACTCCTTGAACACGTGAAGGGTGACACCGCATCGAAAATGCGTGAGATGCTTCAATATCGCCCTAGCGCGGCAGGGATCGAGCAGGCGTTCACGCTTGCCCTTGAGTTGCGGGGAACCAACTGTTCGGTGGAACTCGATGAGTCGATGGATTCTATCGCTGAACTCGTGGGGCTCCAGGAGCAGGCCGGAGAGACGGTGTCGAGAGGGCACCGTACGGCTTTGGAACTGTTCGAGCGGTATCCAGGTGATCCAGGTGCCCTAGTGTCGCTCATGCTGAACCGTTTCTCCCTTCAGCCCGGTGAGGCGGTGTACCTCGGGGCGGGGCAGGTTCATGCCTATCTCAGCGGGTTGGGGGTGGAGATCATGGCAAGCTCCGACAACGTTTTGCGTGCCGGTCTTACCCACAAGAAGGTGGATGTCCCGGAGCTTCTGCAGTGCACGGATTTCGCTCCCACCCCGGCCGGGCGGCCACGGCTCCGTGCCGGCACCAGCCAATTGACTGAATATCGTCCCGGTGTTCCCGAGTTCGCGCTGATATATGGCGGCGTTGAGGGCAGCGCCATCGTTCCGCACAACGGGCCACGCATCGTGCTGTGCCTGTCGGGGGAGCTGGAAGTCTCTGGTGTGCTCGGCCCATTGGGCACGCTTGCTGCAGGCCAGTCGGCGTTTGTCCCGCATGGTGTGGGAAATCTGGGCCTGCGCGGCGACGGTAGCGTCGCCATCGCCTACGTGCCATAGCCGCAGCCCCGGTTCCAGGTGCTGGGACGTGCCGACTCGTCGTCAAGCAGGAAGATTCAGAGCGCCGACGAGTGGCGCAGTCATGCGCACTCGCACAAGTTCTCACTCGCTGAGAGTTACCAAAAGCGCACCCGCACTGTTTGAGAGTGCGCTTTTGGTAACTCTCACACGAGGCTGTGCGTAGCGAGTGCACTGTGCCCGGATTGCGGTCATGCCTCTGGCAGGCTCGCGGGCTGGAGCCTGAGCAGTTGGGTGAAAATCCTATGAGGGAAACGACCCCAACAGTCCTGTGATTGATTACCCTATGTAATTACTTAAGGTAATGAGTTAAAGTAATTAAGTGAGTCAACCAGATCAACCCAGCCCGAGCCAGTGCCGCCCGGGCACTCTCGCAGGAGAGGTCCGCATCGCCGCAAACCGCGTTGTGCGCCGCCTGCGTTCTCAGCGTGGTGAGGCTGACCTGCCAGAACATCTGTTCATCGTGCTGACTGCCCTGAACAAGTTCGGTCCGATGACCCCCGGAGCCCTCGCGGAACTGGAAGGTGTGCGCCCACCGTCGATGACCCGGACGGTCAACGCGCTCGCGGAACTCGGCTTCGTCACCAAGGAGGCAGGGGAACAGGACAAGCGCCAGGTGACGGTTCGGTTGACCCCCGAAGGGCACAACGAGATCAAGGAGACCAGACGCCGACGCGACGCCTGGCTCACCAAGCAACTGGGCACATTGAGCCCAGACGAGAGGCAGATCCTCGCGCAGGCGAGCGAACTGCTGAAAAGGATAGCCGGTCAGTAAGCAATGAGTCCCACCTTCGCATCACTGAAATATTTCAACTATCGGATCTGGTTCGCCGCAGCTCTTGTGGCAAACGTCGGTACCTGGATCCAGCGAGTCGCCCAAGACTGGCTGGTGCTTCGGGAACTGACGGAGGGTTCCGGTACCGCAGTGGGCGTTGTGACGGGACTTCAGTTCGTTCCGGTGCTGTTCCTCTCCACCTATGCCGGGCTGATCGCGGACCGCGTGGACAGGCGCAAACTCCTGATGTGCACGCAGGGGCTACTCGGTGTTCTCGCGCTTGCGCTCGGTGTCATGACGCTCACAGGAGTGGTTGAGCTGTGGCATGTCTACGTGTTCGCCTTCCTGTTGGGATGTGTGTCGGCATTCGACAACCCCGCCCGCCAGGTGTTCGTGTCCGAGATGGTTCCGGCGGATAAGCTCCCCAATGCGGTGGGACTGAACTCCGCCTCCTTCAACGCCGCCCGTCTGATTGGCCCAGGTGTAGCGGGTCTGATGATCGAGGTTATGGGGACCGGCTGGGCGTTTATCGTCAATGGCGTGAGCTTCGCAGCCACGATCGCCGCGATGGCCCTCATGCGAAAGAGTGAACTGCGTGCCACCCCGAAGAGCTCCCGCGAAAAGGGGCAGATCCGCGAGGGCATCCGCTATGTTCGCAATCGCACCGACATAGTCATCATCATGGTGGTTGTCTCGGTTGTGTCCACCTTCGGCCTGAACTTCCAACTCACCTCGGCGCTCATGGCCACCAATGAGTTTGGCAAGGGAGCGGGGGAGTATGGGATCCTTGGCTCGATCTTGGCTATCGGTTCGCTCGCCGGTGCTCTCATGGCTGCGCGTCGCCAGCGCCCGCGCGTTCGCCTGGTGGTCATGGCGGCGTTCGGTTTCGGCATCGCAACAGGTCTGCTCGCGATGGCTCCCACCTATGAGGCCTACGCGCTGCTCTCCATCCCGGTCGGTTTCTGCTCCCTGACGATGATGACCGCTGCAAACGCGGCGATCCAGATGTCGGTTGAACCGCAGATGCGTGGTCGTGTCATGGCGCTGTACATGATCGTGTTCCTCGGTGCGACACCGATCGGTTCGCCATTCGTTGGGTGGGTAGGTGAGCAGTTCGGTGCGCGTTGGGCGGTTGGCATCGGTTCGATCACGGCGCTTGCGGTCGCGATCTGGGCTGCGGCCTGGACTCGTCGCCGCTGGCACTATTCGGTCACCTACGATCTGTGGCACAGCCCGCGCATCACGATCTCCTACGAGCCCGACGGGGATGGCACGCTCACCGAGCGGGCCAAGGTTGAACACGGCGTCGAGTTGGCGCGGGTCCAGCGTCGGGAGGTCTCCGACTCCCTCAAGATCCAGGAGCTGCAGAACGAGAAGCAAAAGGGCTGACTGTCCGGCTCGTCGTCGATGGAAAAGGGCGGACACTGCATATGCAGTGTCCGCCCTTTGGGCGTTTGGCGCCGTGGGTCAGATCTGATTGGCGACGATATGGTCGATTGCCGCCGTCAGCGTGCGTACGTCCTCGGGATCGATGGACGGGAACATCGCGATGCGCAACTGGTTGCGGCCGAGGGACCGGTAGGGGTCAACGTCCACGATGCCGTTGGCACGCAGAACCTTGGAGATCGCGGCAGCGTCAACCGAGTCATCGAAGTCGATCGTGCCCACGACAGTGGAACGGCTTGCGGGGTCCGCGATGAAAGGGGTCGTGAACTCCCGGGACTCGGCCCACTCGTACAGGTGGGCGGCGGACTGCGCGGTACGTGCGGTGGCCCAGTCAAGCCCGCCGTTCTCGTTGAGCCAGTGGATCTGGCTGTCGAGCAGCATGAGCGTTGCAAGAGCCGGGGTGTTGTAGGTCTGGTTCTTGCGGGAGTTGTCGATCGCCGTCTTGAGGTTCAGGAAATCGGGAATCCAGCGGCCCGATGCCACGATCTCCTCGACACGGGCGATTGCTGCAGGCGACATGATGGCGATCCACAGGCCGCCGTCTGAGGAGAATCCCTTTTGAGGGGAGAAATAGTAGACGTCCGTGTGCGTCAGGTCCACGGGCAACCCGCCTGCCCCCGAGGTGGCGTCGATCAGGATGAGCGCATCGTCATCCTCGGTACCTGCGATGCGGGTGACCGGAGCGATCGCTCCGGTTGAGGTCTCGTTGTGCGGCCAGGCGTATACATCCGCCCCCGGAGCGCACTCGGGGATGCCCGCGGTGCCCGGCTCAAGCCTCGTAATGATCGACTCCTTCAAGAACGGAGCGTTGTTCGTGGCCTTGGCGAACTTCGAGCCAAACTCACCGAACTGCGTGTGCGCTGCCTGTTCGCGGACAAGACAGAAGGCGGCAGCATCCCAAAACGCAGTCGCGCCACCGTTGCCGAGCACGATCTCGTAGCCCTGCGGAAGGGTGAAGAACTGCGCGAGGCCATCGCGCACGCTACGCACCAGATTCTTCACCGGGGCCTGGCGGTGCGACGTGCCGAACAACGAGCGATACGAGGTGCCAAGCGCATCAATCTGGGCTTCACGGACCTTGGCCGGGCCGGAACCGAAGCAGCCGTTGGCAGGAAGGAGATCTTGGGGCAGGATGAGAGTCTCGTCAATCACGAAGCAAACTTTACCGCGCCCTTATATGCATTGTGTCAGTTGCTCAGAATATAGTGGAGTTCAGTACCTGACGTGCACGAGCAAAACCCAAAACCCTGTACCGGAGGCTTAGCGTGAGCGACCTAATCGACACTACAGAGATGTATCTGAGGACCGTCTACGAATTGGCCGAAGAGGGGATCGTGCCGCTGCGTGCTCGCATCGCTGAGCGTCTCGGCCATTCGGGGCCAACCGTATCCCAGACGGTTGCGCGCATGGAGCGCGATGGACTGCTCATCGTTTCCGGCGATCGCCACCTCGAACTGACCGAGGAGGGCTACGCCAAAGCCGTAAGCGTCATGCGCAAGCACCGCCTCGCTGAGCGCCTGCTGACCGACGTGATCGGCCTCGATTGGGAGTTCGTGCACGATGAGGCCTGCCGCTGGGAACACGTGATGAGCGACCGCGTCGAGCGTCGCCTCCTCTCGCTGCTGAACCACCCCACCGAGTCACCCTACGGAACCCCGATCCCTGGCCTCGAGGAGATCGGCGGACAGGCAAGGGGTGAGCAGTTCCTGGATGGCGTCGTGTCACTGACCACCGTTGCGGGAGAGCTGAAGCCAGAGGAGTCGCGTACGGTTGTCATCGCGCGCCTGGGAGAACCGTTACAGACGGACATCGAACTTCTCGCCCGTCTCTCTGAGGGAGGAGTGCGCCCAGAAAGTGAATTAATCCTCACTTCGCCTGAGGCGGGTATCTCGTCGGTTGCCCGCGCAGGTGCGGACATCGTGCTTGACCTGCCAGAAGAAGTGGCACGCCACGTTTTCGTGAAGGCCTAAAGACCTACCCGTTACGCGTTTTCCGTAAAGTCACCCCCGATAGAACTCCCCAGATCATGATTTCCGTGGACAAGGGGGTGACAACCTAGATAACGAAGTTGTAAAGTTGCATTGCTTCACTAAATTTTTCCTTTAGTGAAGTGTTCACACAGAACGCCAAACCCTGTCGCTGTGTGGAGCCTGGACTAACGTACGACAGGGGCGGGGGACCCACCTTCGGTTGTAAGACCAACCTAGGGGTGAAGCCCTCCAGCACGCGAGACTCGCATGTTGTAGGGCCGAGTATCATCTCCACTCGAACCCGACAGCTTACTTCGCCGGCGTTTGGGAGAAACACGTGTCGAACACCGTTTACCGAGCTCGTCACCGCGACCAACGCGGCGCACTTGCTCCCATCGCAGCGTTTGCTGCACAGGCAACCTCCAACGTTGCCCAGGTAAGCCGCCGATCCGCCGCCGTCGTACTGACCACCGGTATTGTTGCCGGAATCGGTGCTGCGCCTGCATCCGCCGATGAGGGTCGCAAGCCGCTCACCATCGATGCAGCACACTTCGTCGACGCACTCAACGAGTCCGTCGCGGCAGCTCCAACCGTTGTCGCCGCTGAAGACGCCAAGTGGAGCGAAGAAAAGGGCAAGATCAAGGTCACCCCGGCTCCAGAGCCAGTTGTGATCCGTCAGGTAGAGCGCGCAGCATCACGTACCAACGAGCGCACCGCTCTCACCTCGACCACCACGTCATCCACTGAGGCAACGCAGTCTGAAACCAAGACCACGGCGCCAAAGTCGGCAGCGGGAAGCGCAGTCATTGAGATCGCATCACGGTACGTGGGCGTTCCCTATGTTTCCGGTGGTTCCACGCCAAAGGGCTTTGACTGCTCTGGATTCACCTCCTACGTTTTCGCCCAGGTTGGCATCTCGCTTCCACGCACCTCCGGTGCGCAGAAGAACGCAGGAACCATCATTTCTCGCTCCGAGGCTCAGCCAGGTGACCTCATCTGGACTCCAGGCCACATTGCGATCTACGCGGGCGGTAACACTCAGATTGACGCCCCACGTCCAGGTAAGACCGTTCAGTTCCGTAAGATCTGGCAGTCTAACCCAACGTTCATCCGCATCGGCTGAACCACTTAAAGTTTAGAAAGCGGCTACCCTCGAACATTCGAGGGTAGCCGCTTTTGTCTATCCCTTCACGTCAGTGTGGGGACGAGCTTCCGCCCCGGACATCCTGGCAAGTGGGGAACGATCCTCTCTGCGCATGAGTCAGGTGAGTGTGTCCGACTGGCGTGAAGGCGAGTGAAATCCGTGTTACCAAGTTCCTCAATACGGTGGCGGCTGTCACATTATGGACGCGGAAGCGGTAAGGTTTAGGTAAGCGCGATGCTAATGAATTGCAAAGCGTACTCGTCAGGTTGGAGGTAACCGTCATGACCGGACAGCACTCGATCCTTGTTGGGGTAGATGGCTCACTTGCGTCGCTGCACGCGCTGGACTGGGCGATTGCACTGGCATCCAAGAACGGATCCAAGATTACGATTGCCTGTTCCTACTCATTGCCAACCTTCGCGGCAGCCTCCATCGACGGCGGTTTCGCTGCACTCGACGATTCCTCAATCCAAGAGGGAGCCCGCGTTGTTCTCGAGGGTGCGGCAAAGCGGGTCAAGGATGCGGGCATCCCTGTGATTGCCCAGATCGCTTCCGGGGACCCGGCCGGTGCGTTGGTGGAACTATCTGCTGACCACAATCTCGTGGTGGTCGGCACGCGTGGGCGTTCAGGATTCACAGAGCGCCTTCTCGGGACCGTTTCCTCCGCGCTTCCCGCACACGCAAAATGTCCGGTTGTCGTGGTTCCCGGTCACGGGTTACGTGACTCGGATCAGTTGCCTCCCATCGAGGAGATCAAGCGTGTGGTTGTCGGCGTCGACGGTTCAGCCATCTCGTTGGGTGCGCTCAAGAAAGCCGTTCATCATGCAAAGATCTGGAATGCCGAACTGGTAGCCGTTGGGGCTGTTCCGCTGTCCAAGGGAGCGGGGATCCTGGCCTGGGTGGGGCCTGCCTCCGTGGACCACGAGGAGGTACTGCGTGGCTACGCGGAGAAACTCGACGCAATCGTGGACGAGGTTGAGGCAGAACACGAGGATCTGCGGATCCGACGCATCGTGCTTGACGGAACTGGCGCAGAGTTGCTGACCGAGTTTTCTGAGGCCGCAGACTTGCTGGTGGTTGGCTCACGCGGGCGGGGTGGCTTTGCGGGACTACTGTTGGGTTCCACATCGCAAGCGGTTTTGCACCACTCGAAGTGCCCGGTCTTGGTCGTGAACAAGAAATGCGAGGACTACGTGATAGCCAGCCCGGTTGAAGCTGACTGACTGGCGACGAACGGGTTAGCCTTCCCTATCGGGGTGCGCCTCGATGATTGGTTCCGGGAAGGCCTTGGGTGGCTGACCGAAAGCCTTGTTGGTCTGCAGGATGACCGTGTAGGCGAGAGCCCGGCCACCCATGATTCCGATGACGGCACCGATCCCGAACGGCGCGAATCTTCCGAGGGCGACGCTCGAATGGGCAGCGAGTTTCCGTTTGAGGAAACGCGAGGTGAGGACCCCATTGACCTGGCTGATCGTGGACTTGGGCATCGAAGTCATGAGAGCTGTGCCCCAACGGGAGACCGGCACATTTCCAAGGCCCGCAACTGTCTGAGCGCCACGGTCTCCGAGTACCGATGCGAGCACCAGAGCCTTACGGCGTTCAGGGTCATCCGTGGAGATACCATGAACCTCAGCCACGGCCAGGGAATACAGTGCGGACGCAGTGAAGAACGCTGCCAGATCCGCTCCGGTGAGTACCAATGCTGTAGCGGTGCCGATCGTTGGAACCGCAGCGGTGGCTCCCACCGCACCGCCCGTTGCCTGCAGGAGAGTTCTGAACTGTGAGGACAGAATCTCGACAACACGTTCGGGAGAGGCTTCAGGATTACGTGCGCGGACTGAGTCCACGTACTTTCGGATGCTCGACGCGGGCATGGTTGTTGCACCTGCAAACATGCGGTCAAGCAACCCGGCACCGTAACTACCGCTGCGCGGGTGTTTCAGCGCAAGCGCGGACAACTCCTGAAGTTCAGGGCTTGCGGCAAGCTCTTTACCTTTAGTGCGGGAAATGCGGTTCTGTGATGACACGAATCTAGCGTACGTCGGGTGGCAAGTTATTTCAGGTCGAGGCGTACTGTGACGCATACGATGATAAAAGACTAGTCAAACGCGTAACTTTGGAATAACCTGTATCTCTAAGTTGTTGGAGCAACTGGTAGGAAAGCCAGAGACTGGCAAAGATGCCCTGACGGCCAGCACCCACCGCACAGGTGTTCACGACAAGATGTCGCCGGCCCGTCACCAGCAATTCACGTATCGATTACGTGAAGACCGTACTGTGCTATCAGGACCAAGCCGATCCACGATGGATCGCCACACTCTTGAAAAGCTGACGGACACGTAACCGGTACTACAGGCGAAGCACCACCTTCGCCATGATCGCATGAGCGCACCTCACGTACGCAGCTCGCGATCACCACATGAATACTTGGGAATCTGCCCGATACCTTGCGGTATCACGGGTGAGTTCCCCACAGGAAAGGAGAATCAGATGACTGTACTACTACAGCGTCCGACCCTGGTAGACGCCTTCGGTGTGGAACACCGCTACGGCTGCTCGATGTCCGACTCAAAGCTTGAGTTCGGGATGTCGCAGGGCTTCATGATTCGTCGTTGTGCCGACTGCGGTGCAACCCGGATCGTCACGAAGCACTGACCAGGCAGTGAGTCCCAAGGAGACTCACCAACACGTTAAACAAGGAAGCGCCCCGATGAAACCATCGGGGCGCTTCTCACATGTGTAGACCTCATTGAGTCGAGTTCACTCGCCGTCTGCAATCAGAGTGACGCGAGCACCCGCCTCGATTGTGCGGCCCACGGTGCACTGACTTTCCACGGTGCGCTCGATCAGCCCGACAAGGCGTTCACGAGCCTCTGCGTCAAGGCCCGATAGATCGACAACCAGTTTCTCCTCAATGGACTCGTACCGGTTCTCCTCCTCGTTCTTCACGCTCGAGACGTGGACCTGGCCACGATAGTCATCGCCAACCCGTCGTGCAATCGCACGATCCGTCACCAGAGCGGTGCATGCGGCGGCAGCCAACTTGAGGATCTCGCCTGGAGTAAACGAGTCCGGAACGCCAGCACCGGCAAACCGGACGGTAGCGCCGCGATCATTGTTTCCGACGTATTCACGAGCGCCAACGCGCTCAACCCAGAGCTGATCGGTGGTGACAGTCTTAGGGGTTAGAAATTCATTGCTCATAGCCTTATTCTTCCACCGTTCTCACACCCCGCCAGCCCATGTTCGTTATGCGAGTAAACGTGAACCAATGTGGCGGGCGGAAGCCGCCACACGCGAGCCAACCATGCAACGAACTGAACTGCAGGCTGGAAGGTGAGTGCTCGTCGTCAATGACACAGCACCATCCCGCAAGTGGACCTCTGTACTGTCAAGTTCCACCTGCAGGATGATGATTTCCACGGTGGCATCTGCGAACTTAGGAGAGTGAACATGTCTGCGAAAGAAAAGCGTCAACTCCTCACGGTACTCATTGTGTGGCTTGTCATCGGTGCCCTTGGGTTTGGTTACTTCTGGTCACAAAACCCAGAACGCAAACTCAACGCGGTCATTTCGAGCAGCCAGGCGTCAAAGGTGGCCCAGGAACTCGACGCTTATTTCCGCGAGGACACCCTCAACGCATTGAACGGTGGAGCGTCAGCGCAGGATCTACCGGACAAGTTTGCTGACACCACACTGACCGAGGCTGCACGGGAAAGCTGGCCACTGGTTGTCGACCAGGCTTCCACCAAACTCAAGAACTCACGGTACTGGCGTGAGGAGTACCCCGAACTACAGTTCACCGAACGCTATCGGCGCAACGACGCCTACGGTTCGATGGGGATACCAGTTCCCACTTTCGATGCCCAAGGCAATGTGGAGGTGGGCAGTTGCGTTGAAGTCATTGCGACCCTCACCTTCCCGGCGAACCAGGAAGTGCCTGCGGACGCTCAGTACTACACGGACAGCGAGCAGTGGCTTTCGACGTGTGTGACCGCTGTTGTCGACAAGGACAGCGGAGAGATCGTCAAGTTCCGCAACGCGGATTACCTTGACTGGTAACAACTACTCGACCGCTTGAGGGCTTAGCGCTCTCTGCCTGTCCGCTGGTGTCCTGCTCACCCAGTTTTGGTAGTTCGGCTGCGACAGGTAACCTAATGGTTGGCAATCGCTCGCCTATGGTGAATGACGATGCCGAGCGTCCGTAGCTCAGGGGATAGAGCACCGCTCTCCTAAAGCGGGTGTCGTAGGTTCGAATCCTATCGGGCGCACAGGTATTAAAGGCCACAACCTATTTCGGGTTGTGGCCTTTACTGTTGTCCAATGGCGAGATTCCCAAATATTCCCCTGGGCAATGAGATCCGAGCGGACACGGATTTTCTCAAGGTATGCGATTCTCGCGTGTGTGGGCACTCGATTGCTCACATGGTGGGTCTGATCGATCGACACATATTTCCCGTGTAGTAATCGATTGAATCCGACATTCGGCTTGGAGGTGCAGGCTTTCAGGAAGGAGGCGGAGTCTGAGGTTACGCGCTTCAGTTCGGGTGTCTATAAGAGGTGATCTGGTGGGTAGAAGTCCCCATTGTGATGTGGCTTTCGTTACAAAACTTTCCTTTTGGAAAGTATTGATGCAGGTCACAGTGTTGGCGTATTTTTAGGGTTTAATCTACCCGTTTCAAGTGGTTGACGAGGTTTAGGGCATCGGGCAAGATTTTCATAGTCGGTGCGGGCCACCTGCCCCCTGCGTGGCTCGCACTGATCTTTTCTAAAGCGGCACTCACCTGCCGCTTTTCTTATGCCCATATGCTGTCAGCACAGTCCTGCACGTTTTCGTTCAGTGGGGTCACATCGGCCCGAATGCGCGTACAAAGGCCATGTAGTTGGCGTAATCTCGACCCATCGGCGTTGGGGTGTCCGGCTGTCCTCTCTCGGGAGTCCGTGTGAGTCATCTGTATAAACGCGCGTGACCCGGTAGGGAGTATCCAACGCGAGTGTTTTGGCTTGTGGATGAGTCCAGGCTGGGTGCGCAGAGAAGCAACTCCCCACCCGGCGGGTGCCTGTCGCTGAGGTGCGAATCATTGGGTGAGCGTGACGCAAAACCGGATAAAATCGCGGATCCCACGGCGGGGCAACATGTCAATGGGCAGCACTGGGGATAACGTAAATCGAGAGTCTGCCCCCGTTGCCTCGGTGACTCGAGATCAACAGGCGGCGAAACTTGAACAGCTTGGAGAAAGGGATTCGCGGCATGGCGAATGACTCCCACAACACCACATCTAGCAAGCCCACCCACCAAACCCAAGGTGGAGTGGCTCTCGATCGTACGCGGACTAGCAGTGCGCGAAGCGCCGACTCCACCGACGGCACCCGCTCGAAGCCGGCTATGGCGCGCCCAAGAACCACTGCGCAACTTGTGGGGGAGGCTGCCACACAGTGGCGTCAGGCTCTTGTGGAACTGGCGGGGGACTCATCACTCGCAAACGTCGAACTGCTTGGTGACTCGGTCCTCAACCTGACCCAAGCACACCCCTCGGGCATCGCCCAGCTATTTGCCGGCCGCCCGACCAGGCTTGCCAACATCTTCCGTGAAGCCGCCTCACTCCCGCTTGCGCGTAGTCGTACCCGTTCCGTCGCCAATCATGCCCAGGCGCAGTCGGAAAAGTACGGCATCTCACCGACTTATCTCGCTATCGGTGTTGCGACCTGGACCGAACACGAGGTAACCGACCCGGAAAACGACGTGGCAGCGCTCGCACGCGTGGCGGGTAGCCGTCCTGAGTCCGAGGAGCAGAAACCGGTACCGGCACCGAAGCCAGTGGTCGTGCGTGCCCCAGTCCTTCTTCGTCCGATATCGATTGCCTCCCGTTCCGCTGAATCGGATTATGAGCTGAGCCTCGAGCACAGCGCCGAGATCAACCCGATCCTGTCGCGTGCACTGCGCTCCCGTGGAGCACTGCTCGATCCCGCAGCACTCGCCCGAGGAGCGTTCACCGGGAACGGTTTCGATCCGTCAACGGTGCTCGACCGAATCAACTCCCTGGGCCAGGCGGTCCTGCCTGACTTCCAACTCACGGACACATTGCTCGTGGGAACCTTCGTGCACCCCGGCCAAGTTCTCGTGGACGACCTCGATGACCTGCATGCGGGACTTGAACGCCACGAGATCATTGCGGCGCTTGCAGGCTCTGAACCTGCGAAGGAGGCTCTCAAGGCAGAGCTCCCGCCACCGAGCAGCGGTGATGCTGACCCAAGCCTTGAGCGTGGGGTCGGAGACCTTGACGTCTCTGGCAGGACAGCGCTCGAGGCGCTCGCAACCGGTAACAGCCTGTTCATCGATGCTCCCGTCGGTTCAGACACAACCGGCGTTGCAGCGGCGATCATCGCGGAGGCCGCAGCCATCGGACGTAACGTGCTGTACGTTCCGGGACACCGCCGTGCGGCGACGGATCTGACCGCGCGCATGCGCAGCCTTGACCTTGACGACCTGCTGTTGGATGTCGTTCCAAGCCCGAACTGGCGTACGCTCGTGACGCGTCGTCTACTCAGCGCCATGACCCTGGCCTCGGTTCCCGTCGACCGGGAGGCCATCGCGCAGACACGCGTTGAGTTGGGCGAGACCCGTATGCGTCTGGCCAATATGGTGGATGGGCTGCACGTGGTCCACGAACTGTGGGGGATCAGCGCCTATGATGCTCTTCAAGCATTGGCGCGTCTGACCTCGCAGCGTCCTGCACCGAGCACCAAGGTTCGATTCGACACAGACACGCTTCTGCGCATCGCGTCAGGCCTGCGAGACCGGATCAGCCAGGACCTGAGGACGGTCGCGGAACTCGATGGATTCACCATCCGTCCGACCTCAACCCCGTGGTTCGGTGCAAATCTGGAAACCTCCCAGGCTGCGACCACAGCCCTGGCACACGTGAGCGCACTTGTGCCGAATAAGGAGTCGGGCGATTCACTTGCCGCCATGTTGCAGCAGATTGAACGCGTTGCAGAGTTCACGGGACTCGCGCCCGCTACGACTCTGGCTCAGTGGACGGCGCAGGTTCAGATGCTCGAGGGCATGCGCGAGATCCTGGATCAGTTCCAGCCGCTGGTGTACGAGTCCTCAGTGGATGATCTGGTTGCCGCGATCGCCACGAAGCAGTGGCGTGCGGAGCAGGGCATCGAGATGTCCGGCGTGCACCGCCGTCGTCTGGTGAAGCGCGCCAAGGACATGGTTCGCCCCGGCGTGCGCGTGACGGACCTGCATGAGGCTCTCGTGCGGATCAAGGGACAGCGTGAGGTGTGGGCACAGCATTGCCCAACCGGTGGTTGGCCACGATTGCCTGAAGGTTTCCGCGAGATTCTGGACACGCACGCAGCCGTGATGAGGCATGTCGCGGCTCTCGAACCGGTCTTGAGGACTACGCCGCTCGGCGGCGATCTGAGCAACACCCTGTTTGGGGATGTCACCAAGCGTCTTGAGCAACTGCGCGATGATGCCGCAGCGCTTGACACCCTGCCGCAGCGTACCGCTCTGTTGCGTTCGCTTATGCAGATCGGTCTTGGTGACCTGCTGAAGGACTTCACCAAGCGCAAGATCGATCCACTCATGATGGACGCTGAACTCGATCTTGCGTGGTGGGCCTCGGTGTGCGAGGACATGCTCGCTGCCCATCCGTTTCTTCAGGACGACCCGGAGCGTGGGTTTGAGCAGTACGCCCATCGGTTCCGGGAACTTGACCGCGCTCATGTTGCGTCGCTTGCACAACTCATCAAATCTGCGGCAATCGAACAGAACCAGTCGACTTTGCGTAACTATCGGTCGCAGGGCGAAGGGCTGTTCACGATGCTCGTGGAGGAACGCCTGACCTCCGTGCGAGCCGCATACGAGGAGTACACGGATGTGATGCGTCGTCTGCGTCCGTGCATGATTGCGACTGCAACGATGGTTCCGCACCTGTTGCCTGCACACCGCACCGTTGACCTAGTGATTCTGGATGCCGTCCAGCATCTTCCGGTTGAGCAGTTGCTTTCCGCCATTGCGCGTGGGCGCCAGGTGGTTGTCATCGGCGATGCTCGGTGTGCGTCGGGAGGCGCGGTGACGCAATTGAGCGAACTGCTGCCGCGCGTTGAGCTGACGGGCGATGCAGTGCACCGTGACACTGGTCTGACCCGCTTCCTCATGAAGCACGGATATGCCGATGTGCTTAAGCCGTTGCCACTGCCCAAACCAACCTCACTCGTTCAGTTTGAGCAGGTCTTTGGCACGGGCATGCCGAACCAGAAGGCTGGTGCCGTGCTGTCCACTGAGGCAGAGGTGAGCCAAGTTGTGGATCTGGTGATTGAGCATGTGCTGGATCGTTCCCACGAGTCACTCGCGATCGTTGCAGGGTCGCAGTACCATGCTGAACGTCTCCGGGAAGCACTTGAACAGGCGAAACGTAGCAACGTGGTGCTGGCAAACTTCTTTGACTCCGGGCGTCTCGAACCGGCAATCGTTGCCGATCTGACCGAGGTCGCCGGATTGAGCCGTGATGCCGTCATTCTCTCGCTCGGCTTTGGCCGCACCCCACACGGCCGGACGCTGCATCGCTTCGGTGCGATCTCTCAGGACGGTGGCGATGGTCTGCTGCTCAACGCTCTGGGTGTGACCCGCAGGCGGCTCACGATCGTCTCCTGCTTCGGCCTTGGCGATCTCGACATCACTCGTCTGCGTACGCCGGGTGCACGCATGCTCGGGTCGCTCCTCGACTTTGCCGCGGGTGGCTTGGGGGAACCTCTCATCGAGCCGGAGGAAAAGCAGGCTGCGACTCCAGCTAAAACCGTCTCCGACAAGGTTCCAGCACGCACCAAGGTGCAGGATTCGGAGGCCACCTCCGAGATTTCCGACGAGTCGGAGGCCACCAGCGAGACGGCACCACCCAGCGGGGACCAGCAGGGCGAGGCCGCTGGTGCGCAAGATGAGAACGCTGACGCGACCGGATCGTCGCCAAGCGAGGAAACTTCAACGCAGACCACACCCATAAGCGACGAGCGCGAGGGCATCACCCACAACGATGACGGCAGCGAGCCGGATCGCCTGCTAGTGGATCTGGCAGACCGGCTCTGGCAATACGGTCTGACCGTTGAGACCAACTATGGATTCGATGGTTCGGAGCGCATTCCGCTCGTTGCCGGACACCCTGACTACCCTGGTGAATACTTTGTCGCGGTTCTGACTGACGATCTACGCTACGTTGCCGAGGAGTCGCTACGCACGCGTGACCGGCACCGGATCGAACGCCTTGAATCGCTCGGGTGGCAGGTCATCACGCTGTGGTCGGTTCCGCTGTTCCTTGATCCTGTCTCGCAGGCAGACGCTGTTCGTGATGCTGTGTTCAACGTGCACGCGCAGCGGATGCAGGCCGCCGCCGCACGGGTCCAGCCTGTGATTGACGGTGAGGCAACGAACGCTGTACTCGAACACGAGAGTGCGGCGCTCGCCGGACAGAACATGGATTCGCTGCTTGTCGTCGACGACAGGTCGGGTGAACTCGGCGGCGGAGCACCCCAGCCATCGCTGTTCGCACCAGATGCGGGCGCCGATGAAGGACGCGGCCCGCGCCCAGATGTGCCATTTGGCCTTCCGATCAATGCATACGGTGACAACCAACTCGATGAACTCGTTGCCTGGATCAGCCGGGACGGTGTGGCGCGTGGCGAAGAGGAGTTGGCGGCGCAAGTACGCGAGGAACTGGGGATCCGTAGACGCAGTCACCGGGTGGACACCGCTATCTCACACGCGATTCGACGCAGTCGTGTCTGAGTCTTCTGACGGCGCGCCGCACCGTAAAAAACGACGGCGTGTGGTGCGGCCCGGTGGCGAGAAGGTCACTGAAAGCGAGGCCGTCGCATCATTTCGCCTGAGCGAGGACTCACCTGACGGCGGGCGAGACACCGGGACTGATGGAGTGTCCAGTGCACAGCGAAGCAGCCCTGCACCGCCCCTGACGGGCAACGATGCACGGCTGCTTGAGGACGTTCCGCCCCATTGGGGCAAGCGGTAGCGTCTACTTGTTGGTGTTCTGCGCCTTGAGGAGGTCGCGGATCTCCTGAAGCACGAGTACGTCCTCCGCTGGTGCCTCTGGTTCCTCCACCTCGCCCTTCTTGCGTAGGCCGTGCAGCTTGTTGAGTGGTAGTACAACGCAGAAGTACAGAGCTGCAGCGATCGCCAGGAAGTTGATAAGGTCGGTGAAGATTGCCCCGAAGCGGAATACCGCACCGTTGATCGTCACAACTGCGACGTGGTTGAAGTCCGGTTCGCCAAACAGGAGCGCAAGCAACGGGCTGATGAAGTTCGCTACCAGGGAATCCACGATCTTGGAAAACGCGGCACCAATGACCACACCAACAGCTAGGTCGATGACGCTTCCGCGCATGACGAATTCTTTGAAACCGTTGAGGATGTCCTTCACGGATTACTCCTTAAGTTCTTTCAAGGCCAAGGGGCCGCGGGCTAGTCAACGAGCACGGCCATCAGGGAACTGTCCCATGTGGGTATGGTGGCGAGAAGGGCTGCTTCCCGCTCTGTGACCGCTAATAAAACGGTACTTGAGGAACCGGCGAAAGTCGTGTTGCTCGGCTCTGTTCCCCATGGGGTGTTCGACCGGGCCTCCTCGCCACCGCGCCCCGGTAGCGCGATCACGGAGCCGTTGTGCACGATGCGTTGGACGTCTCCGTCGAGGTGAGCATAGATATCCATACGATTGCCCGGAGCCGCGTAGGCGAGCACCTCGGGGTTGCCAACACTCGCTGACGTGAGAACTTCACCTTCTGAGGCGAACGCGGTGGACAGCGACGGTGCCACCATGGACCCGGTTATTGGTGCTCCCTCCATCACTGGGACTAGGAGCACTTGGCCGATGAGGTCGGCGGTGGTCTCTGAGGTGGACTCGGCACGATCCTCCGTATGCGGGAACGCCACTGATCCTTCGTTCAGTACGGAACCGAGTGGTAGATCCATGGTTGCCGTGGGAAACCCAGCGTACGTGCGTGGGGTGTTGGGTACCTGAGACGCGATGGACTGAACGCCCAGGGCCATGAGTAGCAGCGCAACGAGTAGATAACGCAGACGCCACAGGAGAAAACGCGCTCGCAGCGTTACGGGTACGCGGACCCGGGGCAGGGGTGCTCGAGAGGATGACGTGGTTCGCACACGAACATCGTGGCTTGCACGAACGGATATCTCAGAGAAATATCCACAGCCCCTCGTACATCCGCAGGAACACAGGTGCACGAGGGGCTGTGGAAACAAGCGCTACTGGGTTGGGGCAGCGATCTCGATGTCCGCCCCAAGATCATAGAACTCCTGAGTGACCGTCTCGGGTGCAAGGGCCTCGATCGAGGAGGTCGCCTGAGTTCCGACAGGTACCCACTCATCGCCGTACCACAGGATCAGTTCCTGAACCTGGAAACCCTGCCAGGTGAACGGTTCATCGTTGGTGATGCGGACTGCATTGATGTCGTCTCCGGTGGGGAGGGTGCGCAGGGCTCGCTCTGGATCCGAGGTCCACCCATCGGTGGCGGCGATGAGATCCGCAGTCACCGCGGGGTCGGAGAACACCCGATAGAGCTCGCCGATGACGCCCGCCATCTGCTCCGTTGGGTCAGCGGATTCAGGGTCGCCCTTTACCCAGCCGTTACCAGTGTCAACCCACATGGTTCCATCCGTGTAGATGATCGAGAGAGGACCGCCATCAGAAGTTCCGACCACCTGGAAGTTGTAGTCGGGATCGTAGGTAAAGGACGCGGTTCCGTCTTGGGCGGTGCCGATCATGTCCATGCGGCCCGATCCGAAGGAAGCGAGTGCGGTGGCCACGCAGGCACCGAGCTCTTGGCCTGTGTAGGTGACATCCGTGTCGAGCGTCAATGCCGCACATTCGCTGGGAACGACACGTTCGGCTGGGGTGTCCTCAGGTTCAGTCGGCTCGTCAGTCTCCGTGGGAGTGACATCTTGGACGATGGGTGTGCTCGTGGTCGCGTCGGTGTCGGTCGGTTGTTCGTCCGTTCCACATGCGGCAAGGGCTGTGATCATGAGGGCCGTGGTTACGGCCGCAATGGGGCGTGCAAGGTTCATGGGAACTCCAAATCGTTGTCGAGCGCGGGCACCCAGAGGGTCTATCGACGATCGAGAAAATACCCTAGCAAAAAGGTCAAACGCTTCACAGGGGGAGTTCTGCTGTAGCAGGCAGTCTGTGGCAATGCAAAGGGCCGGTCTCTCCATGGTGGAGAGACCGGCCCGAAGTCACAGATCAGGACTTGTTCGAAGACGAGGACTTCGAATCTGTCCGGTAGAAACCAGAACCCTTGAAGGTCACGGCAGGCGTTGAGAATACCTTCCGCAACAGGCCATCACACTGCGGGCATGCGGTCAGCGCCGCGTCCGAGAACGACTGCTGGGCATCGAAGGCGTGGCCACAGACCGTACAACGGTACGAGTAGGTAGGCACAGTGTCTCCTCAAGAATTAGTACACGTCGAGCGCCGCTAGCCGGGCGCTCCGAGCACCTGGCACTCAAGCGCTCCGAGTGCCAATTATAGACCGCTCAGAGGAAGCGTGGCCCAATGTGTGGTGGTCGCCACGGCATGCACGGGCAGGTCATGATCCTCGTGGGGAAGCGGCATGGTCGCGGCATCGTAGATCTCTTCTGGGTAGACCAGCGCAATCGTTTGCACACCGGCGCGAGCATGCAACAGGGCGCGGTCATACCATCCGCCACCCTGTCCGAGCCGAACGCCGCGAGAGTCCACCGCGAGCGCCGGTGCGATGATGACGTCGGCAGCCTGGAGCGCTTCAGCGCTCAGGTGCGGGGTCGATGGCTCTGGCGGGCGACCGGGGGCCCGCTCCAACAGATCATCCTCGCCCACATATGGCGCCCAACCACGTTGCAGCCCGGAGCCGAGGACGGGGAGAAGGATCTGTTTGTCGAGCGCCTGCAGGTAGTTCAGGATCGGCAGGGTCGAAGGTTCGCCGTTGCGGGAGGCATAGAGCGCGACGGTGTGCGCGTCTTTGACCTCGGGGATGCTCAGCAGCACGGTTGCGAAGTCTTGGGCGGCTTCGCGGCGGAGACGTTCACTGCGGTTGGCTCGCTGCTCGCGGATAGCGGTGCGAAGCGCGGACTTGAAATCCTCGATTTCGGTGAAGTCTTCGCTTGGGTAAGGTTGTCTGCTGACTGCCATGGTTAAAAGTATCTCAAAGAAACTGTCATGTGTGGGTAGAAAACGCAGGCTTCTTGTTTTAATGCGTACGCTTTTCTCGACGGTGGTTTAGCCTAAAACAGCGGTCGGTACCGGGCCGCGTTCCGGGCGCCGTGTCGTGGCGCGCAACTACAGCAAGGTGAACATGAGAACGGTTCAGGAGCAGCTAGCGCAAGTGCTCTCCATGGTGGGGCAGATCGACCCGCTTGATGTGGTGTTGACGGATGCTGCTGGCAGCATACTCGCCAAGGACATCCTCGCGGTGGAGAACGTGCCGGAACGGGCGCTCGCAGCATGCGACGGATATGCGGTACGCTCCGCGGACCTTGAGGGGGCGAGTCCGGACTCACCTGCGGTGTTCCCCGTCGCCCACTCGATCTCAAGTCCCGTCGATGCCCCGGTGCGCTTGGTCGAGTTCCAAGCGATTCGAGTGTCATCAGGTGTGGCGCTTCCGGTCGGTGCGGATAGCGTGGTGCCGCTCGGGTGGACCGATCGCGGTGATGCGCGGGTCTCGATGACGCGCATTCCCACGCCGGGACAATACGTGTGGACTGCTGGGGCGGAGGTGCCTCAGGGCAAGGTAGCGCTCGAGGCGGGTACGCGCTTGGGCGCACGCCAGATCGCCTTCGCGGCAAGCCTCGGGTTTAAGCGTGTGATGGTCCATCCTGCGCCGCGCGTGGTCATCGTCCCGGTTGGCGACGAACTGGTCGAGCCCGGTTCCTCTCGTCCCGGCGTCTATGACGCGAACGGGCCGTCCCTACGCACGGCGGTGTCGGACGTGGGGGCGATTCCGATATCGGTCGCGCCGGTCACGGACTCGAACGCGCAACTGCGCGAGGCGCTTGAGGACCAGTTGGTGCGTGCCGACTTCCTCATCACCACCGGCGGATTATCCGAGGGCGAGAACGACACCCTGCGCGATGTGCTCAGCCCGCTGGGCCGAGTCCGCTTTGACCACGTGGCGATGCACCCTGGCATGAATCAGGGCTTTGGACAGCTCACGGCCACCACCTTTTCCGACGAGTCGGGCAGGTTGGTCCCTCTGTATGCGCTGCCAGGTCACCCGGCTGCCGCGCAGATAGCCTTCGAGGTGTTCGTGCGCCCGGCGTTGCGTGCGATGGCCGGCTATTCGGACCTGTACCGCGCCTCGCTGAAGGCGGTGTCAACCGCACGCTGGTCAAGCCCGGCGGGCGTGCGCCAGTTCCTCCCTGTGTTCGTGACCGGAACACCGGTGGAGGGGTATCAACTATTTCCCGTGGGAGACCCCATGCGTGCCGAATCGCTCACCATGGGTGCGCTCTCGCAGGCCAATGCGCTCGCAGTCGTGCCAGAGGACATGACCGAGGTCGCCATCGGACAGGCACTGCACTGCCTCGTCCTCGACGATTAGACAGCGGGAACTTATATGTTTGGATTGCGTGCCAAACCTCCCGAACTACGGGAGGACGCCTGGGACGAGCCGCCACACGGCACACTGTTGTTACGTCGGCTAAAACTAGCCGACCGCCGCGAATGGCATGCGGTACGCAGGGCAAACCGCGACTGGCTGACCCCATGGGAGGCGACCGTCCCCTTCGTGGAGGGAGAACCCCATCCAACCGGGGGGACCTACTCCGACTACCTGAGCTCTCTCAACGCCTCTGCCAGAGCCGGGGAGTCGTTCATGTGGGGCATGTTCGTTGATGGGCGTTTCGCCGGGCAGATATCTCTTGGGTCGATCAGCTACGGATCGTTGCGCAACGCCCACATCGGATACTGGGTGTCCCAGGAGTTCGCCGGACGTGGCATCACCCCAACGGCCGTCGCAATGATCGTTGACTATGCCTTCCAAGATCTCAAACTCCACCGCATTGAAATCAACATCCGACCCGAAAATCGCGCAAGCCTGAGGGTCGCGGAGAAACTGGGATTGCGGTTCGAGGGGCTACGTGAGCGCTACCTGCACATCAACGGTCAATGGGCTGATCACAATGCCTACGCGATCACAGCCGAGGAATGCGGTCTGGGAATGATGCGCCGATGGCGCAACGGCTAAACCCAGTTGTGCGATCCGGCTGGGAACACGCGTCCGCTTCACTCCGGTAGAGATCTGCTTCGCGATATCCCCACACGCCGCTCCGTTGCCTCGTCCCCAGTTGGCGCGGCGCCTAACTACACGGGTGTCATTTAGTTGCAAGACACACCGCAGCCAATACCAGATGCACCGCCGATACTGCAATAACGTCGTGTGTGTGGAACAGGCTACCGGACTCGCACTCGTCGTAGTGTTCGGGCTCTGGATTGCCTACGTGGTACCCAACGTCCTGCGTCGCAGGCAGAACCTCAAGGACTCACGCGCCACGGACCGATTCTCCTCGGAACTGCGTGTCCTCAAGGTGGCAAGTGACGAACCAGATGCCGCGGGTGCCGACTCACAACCGGCTCAGTCGAGTTCGTCCGCGATCTTGACACCCCCACTCGGGCAGGCAACCCGCCCAAGCCGGACACCGCAAGGAGGACAGATGACGGGCATCCCCATGAGCCCCGCACGCCGCGCACAACTCGAGCGCCGTGCCGCAGCGGCCCGCCGCCGCGCCTTCCTGACCTTCACGCTGTTCCTCGCCGTTGTGGTTGTGTCCGTTGTCGCCGCAACCACCGCCCTGAGTGTCGGATGGGTCGCGGTGCCCGCTTCGCTCATGGTCACGGTTCTCGGGCTGGGGCGTCGCGCAGTGCTCGCAAACCAACGCAACGATGCCGCCTATGTCGCACGCCAGCGTAAGGCCACCTATGCGCCACGCCAGGAGAGTCCCACAGAGCGCAAACTCAAGGGACGTCCAGTTTCTGCCGTGCGCACCGGTGAAACGCGTCAAGTCTCGGAAGACGTGTCCACAACCGTCATTTCCAAGGTTGAATCCTCGATCTTCGCCAAGAGGCACGTCACCGGACGACCCGTAGCCCCAGGCGTGGGGGAACGCAAGGAAACTGCGGCACGGAAGAACAGCAGCGCCCAGGCGCCCGAACGGGCTGCCACACAACAGACCACCTCACAACAGGTCAAGAAAGCTGCATCCGCGTCCGCAGACGAAGCCACCAGTGCATCCGCCGCTTCTGGGCGGACCGCACGGACTCAAGCGCCGGTACCCGCTCCTCCAGCAGCCGGACGCACATGGAGCGCTTCTGCCGTCCCAACCCCAACCTACGCATCGAAGCCCGCTGCGCCACGGTGGGAGGCACCCGGCATCACTACGGAGATCCAAAAGGTCACCAAGGCCCGTATGGAAGAGATCGCCCGCGAAGCGCGCCAACGCGAACTTGCAGGACAAACAACCGCTGTGCAGCGCGACGCTCAACAGACTGGCGCCGTGGCACCAGCATCGGCTCAGGCCGAAGGCATGGCCGCTGAAAGTACAGTCGACGCGACTGTCCAGGACTCCGGCGTTACACTGAACTCGATTCTGGAACGACGCCGCGCCGTCTAGCCTCTTTCCCGTGCGGTCTCTTCCCATACGGCCTGGTTTTCTGTACGGCCTCTTCCCGCGCAGTCCCTTTCTCATCCCTCAAAGGCCGAAGGGCTGAAATTGGTCCGGTGGCGTGTATAAAGTGTGGGTGTGCGGACTAAAAATAGCCCACCGACTCCGGCTACTGATGTGACGGGACCCAAACATATGAACGCTACGCCGAACACAGACATCGCCCAGCAGGTAGCACACGTTCGAGATGGCTTCGATCAGGGTGTCACCAAACCGTATGCCTGGCGGCGCGAGCAGTTGCAGGCACTGGACCGGCTCGTCGCCGACAATGAGGCCGCACTATGCGCCGCCATACACGCAGACCTACGTAAACACCCGCATGAGGCGTACACGACCGAACTCGCCATTGTCCGCGCCGAGATCGCACACACTCTCAAACACCTCAAAGGATGGCTCAAACCGAGGACCGTGAAACCGAGTCTCGCCGTGTTGCCAGCACGCGCGTACACGGTGCTTGAGCCGCTGGGCGTAGCGCTCATCATCGCTCCATGGAACTACCCGGTGCAACTGTTGCTCGCACCGATGGTTGGTGCGCTCGCCGCCGGAAACGCCGTGGTGGTCAAGCCCAGCGAAATCGCGGCCCACACCTCGTCGCTGTTGGCGGACCTGATCCCCAAGTACCTTGACCCACGTGCCGTGGTGGTTGTGGAAGGAGGGGTTCCGGAGACGACGGAACTGTTGGAACAGCGCTTTGACCATATCTTCTACACCGGGAATGGCACGGTCGGACGAATCGTCATGACCGCTGCAGCCCAGCACCTGACACCGGTCACCCTGGAACTGGGTGGGAAGTCACCGGTGTTTGTGGATGACACGCAGGACATCGATCTGGTCGCTGCCCGCATCGCGTGGGGCAAATTCGTGAATGCCGGTCAAACCTGTGTTGCCCCTGACTACGTGCTGGCGACTCCGAGCGTGGCACGGGACCTGGCGCACGCTATCGCGCGAGTGGTGGAACGAATGTATGGTCCAGACCCGAAGAGTTCGCAGGACTACGGGCGCGTCATCAACGAACGGCAGTTTGACCGCCTGAGCGCCTACCTGGGTTCTGAGAACGGCGAGACAATAACCGGCGGACAGGTTTCCAGAGAAGACCTCTACATTGCCCCAACCGTTCTGTTCGGCACCTCTCCCGATGCTCCGGTGATGCAGGAAGAGATATTCGGCCCGATCCTGCCCATCGTGACCGTGCGCGATGCGGCTGAGGCGATCTCGTACGTTCGTGGCGGCGACAAGCCCTTGGCACTGTACGTGTTCTCGGACAGGCGTGAAGTGCGCCGGGCATTCCTGCGCGACACATCATCGGGTGCACTCACCTTCGGCTTGCCCGTTGCCCATCTTGCGATTCCCGATCTGCCCTTTGGCGGGGTTGGAGAATCGGGAATGGGCTCCTATCACGGAAAACGCTCTATTGAGGTGTTCAGCCACGAGAAGTCCGTGGTCTCGAAACCGCTCACACCCGACACGATGGCACTTATCTACCCGCCCTTTGAGGAGGGGAAGTCCACGATTCTGCGCAAGCTCCTGTAGCCCGGTCACGAGCATCTTGAGTAGTTGGTCGAAGGGTTGAACCAGGCCGGGGTGGATTCGTTAGATCCACGACGGCAGCCACATGTGTGCCCGCCAGAACCAGTATGGAACAGGGACGGCCGTCCAGATCGGGTAGAAGAACACGCTTATCGTAACGATCACCACGCCCACAATGATGAATGTGTGTCTCACACGCTTGGCTGCAACGGGATCGTTCTCGTACCTCTGCCAGATCACGTATGCGGCGTAGGCGAGAGCCATGCACATGAACGGGGCAAAGGCGATCACGTAGAACGTGAAGATTGTGCGCTCCGGGAAGAACAGCCACGGTAGCCAGCCCGCCAGCACACCGGTGACGATGGCGCCTGCGATCCAGTCGCCATGGCGCGCAACGCGGTAGACAAGGAACACAAGGGCGGCTGTGGCAAGCCACCAGATCAGTGGATTGCCAATGGAGGTGATGGCGGCGGCACACTCACTTGCCCCACAGTCCACCGAGCCGTCCGTGGTCTTGTCCCAGTAGAACGACGTGGGACGGATCTGAAGCAGCCAACCCCAGGGGCTCGCCTCGTACTTGTGCTCCGAGGACAGCCCGGTGTGGAAGCCCATCATCTGGGTGTGATAGTGCCACAGGGAGCGCACACCTTCGCCGGATTCAACGGCCCAATCAGGGAACCACGACGGATAGGAGCCGGGGTTCTGCAGGAACCAGTTTCGCCCATACGCGTTTCCGTGGATGAACCAGGTGGACCACGCTGCGAGGTAGGCGACGAGCGCGGTGGGCAGCATGATGAGCGCGGAGACCACGCCATCGCGCCAGAATCCGTCCCAGAACCAGTGCTTCACGCCGATGGCCCGGCGGGCACCCCAGTCCCAGATGACTGCCATGAGGCAGAACGCGGCAACGTAATACAGGCCGGACCACTTGATGCCGCAGGACAAACCAAGAGCGAATGCCGCAGCGAAACGCCACCAACTCCAGCCAAGTCCTGGACCCCAGCGCAGATCCAACCCTGCGGCTAACCGATCCGCGGCTCGTTGCGCCAAACGTCTACGGCGGAACTCCCTGTCCTTGATCAAGAGCGCAAAAGCCACGAGAACCCAGAACATCAGGAATGAGTCGAGCAGCCCGGTGCGTGCATGCACGATGGCAACGCCATCTATCGCGAACAGTCCACCGGCCACCAAGCCTGCGGTGAGGGAGCCCGTCATGGATCGCACAACGCGAGCGATGAGGAAGATTGCGATCACGGAAACGATAGCGGTGGACAGCCGCCAGGTCGCCGCGTTGTGGGGGTCGCCGATCCACATGCCGAACGCGATCATCCACTTGCCGAGCGGTGGATGGACCACGTAGTCGGCTTTGTCGAGGAACACGTCGAGGTTGCCTGCGTTCCAGGTGTCGTTGATGTCGTCAGGCCAGTCGGCCTCGTAGCCGACCCTCAGCAGCGTGTAAGCGCCCTTGACATAGTAGGTCTCGTCAAACACGAGGGAGGGTGGAACACCCAGACGAATGAACCGGACCACGCCGCCCACGAGCGCCACGAGCAGTGGCCCAAACCAACCCCAGAACCTCAGCTTTGGAGTTGCATTCATGGCAAGTTGCCTGGCGGAGAACAGGACGGAGAGGAACTGCTCGTGGGTTTTCGGCTGCGCGGGCTTGTCCGAGACGGAAGACTCGGACATGTCACTGGCAGGTGCGGTGAGCGTGGAAGCAGCAAGGGAAGGTTGGCTGGCATCATGTGGTTTGACGCCCGATACGGTCTCCTGCCCGGGAGCAGCGGATTGTGGCAATCGGCTTACCAGCGCCCAGGGTGAACTGGGTTGCTTAAACGTTTCAACCTGGTCGATTGCTTCCGAGCCTGTTCCACCTATGGCCACTGGCGAGCCTGATTCAGCATCATGTTTTGGCTGCGGATTGACCGTGTGACGTGGTCCATCGGATTCGCCTGTGACCAAATTATCGTTGGATCTTGTATCTCCCACGCTTGCAATCCTAGGTGACGTGGCAAGGTTATGTGTATGACTGGTCGACTGATTCTGGCAGCAACCCCCATTGGCAACACCGACGACGCCTCGTTGCGGTTGCGACAGTTGCTTCAGGACGCCCCCATTATCGCGGCGGAGGACACTCGCAGGCTGTTTGCGCTGGCCCAGCGTATGGGAATCGCTATCTCGGGCAAGGTGGTGAGTTATCACGAGCACAATGAGACGCAGCGCGCCGATGATCTGCTCGACAACGTTGAGAACGGTCTTGACGTGGTGATCGTGACGGATGCGGGAATGCCATCCGTGTCAGACCCAGGCTACCGTGTGGTCACCCGCGCAATCGAGCGCGATCTCGTGGTGACGTCTGCCCCTGGTCCGAGTGCGGTTCTGACTGCACTCGCTTTGTCCGGACTGCCAACCGACCGCTTCACATTCGAGGGTTTCCCGCCACGCAAGCCAGGGGAGTTGGCGCGCGCCATCGAGGGGTTGCAGGCGGAGTCGCGCACGATGGTGTTCTTTGAGTCTGTGCACCGGATCGACACCACGCTCGCCGCGATGGCCCAGGGCTTCGGGGCGAGCCGTCCCGCTGCGGTGTGCCGTGAACTGACCAAGACCTACGAAGAGGTGCTGCGCGGCACGCTGGGCGAGTTGGCGGAGCGTGCGGCGGCGGAGCAGTTGCGTGGCGAGATCGCGATTGTGGTGGCGGGAGCAACCGAGCGTCCGGAAGCCTCACTCTCGTCACTGGTCGATGAGGTCCTTGCCCGGGTCTCCGAGGGAGAGCGCCTGAAAACCGCAGTTGCCGAGGTGGCCCAGGCGGCTGGCTACTCCAAGCGCGATCTGTACGCGGCCGCGCTCGCCGCCAAGTAGTCGAGGTTCGGTCAGCCTACGAACTGCTCCCCAGTCACTGGTACCTGATTTCTCAGTCCAGATATCGGGGACCAGTTCACATCCATCGGTGGGGCGTTTTTGTTCCGAGGACATAGTTTTTGCGTGTGCATCTGGATCAATTTAGCCCCATCGGTTCAGATTGGCGACGAGTCAGCCCGCTCACCCAGCCCCTTACGCTCGGCCGGTGGCTGCGCTGGAAATAGCCGAATCGTCGTCAAGCACAAGCGCTTCTCAACTCCATACCGAGCCCGAACAGCGCAAAGCGGTGTGGGGCGAAACCAAGAACCAGGTTTCGCCCCACACCGCTTCGATGAGGAACTCTCGCGCGGACAGGCTACACGATGAAGCGCGCTATCTCCTTGCGCAGGTTGCTCGCAACCAACGTGAGTTCCGCGACGCCCTCGCCCATCGCGGCAACGGCATCCGTCGCCTGGGTGGCGGACGAGGCGACGCCCTCGATGTTCTGCGAGATCTGACCGGAACCCGCTGCGGCATCCGCCACCGACCGAGTCATCTCGTTGGTTGTGGCGGTCTGTTCTTCAACGGCGGAGGCGATCGTCATCTGGTAGTCGTTGATCGAATTGATGATCTCGGTGATCTGCGAGATGGAGTCGACCACGCGGGACGTCTGCGCCTGAACCTGCTCGATGCGGCTTGCCACGTCATCCGCGGCCCGGGCGGACTCGGAGGCGAGATCCTTCACCTCGGAAGCAACCACTGCGAAGCCCTTGCCAGCCTCGCCAGCACGAGCCGCCTCGATGGTCGCGTTGAGTGCGAGAAGGTTGGTCTGCTCGGCAATCGAGGTGATGGTGCGGACCACGACAGAGATTTCCTGAGAGGTCTCGCCAAGATCCCGCACGGACTGCGCGGTGCTCGTTGCCACCGTGACCGCACTGTCAGCGATACGAGCGGCATCGGATGCGTTCTGGGAGATCTCACGGATGGAGGCCTCCATCTGTTCGGCACCAGCCGCAACGGACTGAATCGAACTGTTGACCTGCGAGGAAGCCTCGGCCACGATGTTCGCCTGAGTGGAGGTTGCCTGCGCTGCCCCGTGGACCTGGGTGTTGCCGGCAGCGATGGAACCCGAGGACTCGTCAACCCTGACTGCCCCCGTGATGACGGAGGTGATTGCTGCCTGAAGGTTGGTGCGAGCGGTGTTGTACGAGTCGATCATGTGGCCGATCTCATCGTTGCCACGCTTGGTGACTGCAAAAGTGAGGTCGCCACGTTCGAGGTGGCTGAGTGCCGTTTGCATCTGCTCAAGGTCGCCACGAATCCCGCTGATCATCCGGGACGTGACAAAGAGGGCGATGATGAAGGCGACCAGAAACGCGATGGTCAAAGTGATGAGCGTGGTCGTGATAAGGCCACCGCTGTCACTCACCACCTCCGCTGCAACGCGGGCGAGTTCGCTGTCCTCGCCTTGGCCAAGTCCGTCGAGTTTCTTTATGTTTTGTCCAACGATAAACAAAATGATCGCGCCTGTTCCGCCGACGAGGGCGAACAGGCCCGCAACGATTGTCACGACACCAGTGAACTTGGCGCGCACGGAAAGATTGCGAACCGGCTGGAGAGGGGCGGGGGCGGGGCGAGTTGCTTGACTAAACGTCCGATTGTTTGTCATATTCTGCCGATCGGCGTGACCGGGTGAAATATAAGGATTTATCTGACGTTTTCCTTCAGGAGGCGACTCCTGCGCTTGTCTAGGAAAGGCTCTGGACGAGTTCAGCGCCAGCGGCAGCCAGTTCCTCGCGGGCCTGCGCCCCTTGATCCTCGGTCACCGGCACCGTCAGATCGGTGAACACCCGAACCGACAGGCCGAGGTCGAGTGCGTCCAATGCAGTTGCCTTGACGCAGTGGGATTCCGCTATGCCGACCACATCAACGGCCGTGATCTGTGCTTCTTGCAGTACATCTGCAAGGAACTGACCGTCCGGGGTGGTTCCCTCAAAACCGGAATAGGCTGCCGCGTACTGGCCCTTTTTCACCGAGACATCCGCGTCAAGGTGCTCAAGCGCCGGGTGCAACTCAGCTTCATCGGTGCCCGCAACACCGTGCGGCGGCCACGTGTCCACGAAGTCAGGAGTCTGGCTGAAGTGATCGCCGGGTTCGATGTGCCAGTCCTGAGTGGTGGCAACGAGAGTGTAATCTTCACGGCGCTCTTGGGCGAACCGCGCGATCCTCTCGGCGACGTCGTTTCCTCCAGCTACTCCGAGCGCACCGCCCTCGCAGAAGGTGGGCTGCACATCAACAACGATCAGGGCGCGACGGCCAACGCTAACAGTCATCCTCCTAATCTAGCCAAAACGCCCAAGATTTTCAGCCCTGGGAATCCGCGTCCCCTCCTTGCCTTCAAGCGATGGGAGTCTTTTGGTCCGGGTACATAGTTTTTGTCCGTGTACTCGGACGTTTTTGGCCCCATCGGTTGAGATTGGCGACGAGTCGGTTCCGCCATCACGAGCCGTTGCGTCCGGTCATCGCGACTTTGGACACCGGGATTATTAGGTTGCAAAGCACCCTAGAATGGAGGACATGGCCACAGCACAAAACTCCTTCTATCTGACCACGCCGATCTACTACGTCAACGATGCACCGCACATCGGTCACGCGTACACGACAGTCGCGGCGGACGTCATCACCCGCTGGCACCGCCAGCGCCAGGAGAACGTCTGGTTCCTCACCGGAACAGACGAGCACGGGCAAAAGGTCATGCGCACCGCTGAGGCAAACAACGTGACCCCGCAGCAGTGGGCCGACAAACTGGTCGAGGAAGCCTGGAAGCCAGTCCTCGACACCCTCAACGTCAAGAACGACGATTTCATTCGCACGACCGAGCAGCGCCACGAAAGCGCCGTGCAGCAGTTCATCCAGAGACTTCACGACCAGGGCGACATCTATGAGGGTTCCTACGAGGGCCCCTACTGCGTGGGCTGTGAAGAGTACAAGGTCGAGGGTGACCTGCTCGACGGCACCGGCGAGTACGAGGGGCAGAAACTCTGCCCGATCCACGGACGTCCCGTTGAGATGCTCTCCGAGCAGAACTATTTCTTTGCCATGAGCAAGTACGCTGACCGTCTGCTTGCCCTCTACGAGGAACACCCAGAGTTCGTTCAGCCGGCATCAGCCCGCAACGAGGTCATCGGGTTCGTCAAGCAGGGACTGCAGGACCTGTCGATCTCCCGTTCCACGTTCGACTGGGGCATCCCACTTCCGTGGGACAAGGAGCACGTGCTGTACGTCTGGTTTGACGCGCTACTCAACTATGCAACCGCGCTCGAACACGACGCAGACGGCAATGACACCCCCGACCTGTTCAACCAGTTCTGGCCAGCGAACGTGCACCTGGTTGGTAAGGACATCCTGCGTTTCCACGCGGTCATCTGGCCCGCAATGCTCATGGCCTATGGTTCATCGCTACCCAAGACCATCTTCGCGCACGGCTGGCTGCTCGTGGGCGGCGAGAAGATGAGCAAGACCAAGCTCACCGGTATCGCCCCGAGCGAGATCGTGGACACGTTCGGGTCGGACGCATTCCGCTACTACTTCATGCGCGCGATCCAGTTCGGTCAGGACGGCTCGTTCTCCTGGGAGGACATGGCCGCCCAGTACAACGCCGCGCTCGCAAACGGCTGGGGCAACCTCGCGTCCCGTCTGGCGGCGATGGTCAACAAGTACTTCGACGGTGAACTCCCGCAGGCCGGTGAGTTCACCGACGCCGACAAGCGCATCGCTGAGGTTGCCGCGAAGGCCGTCGGCGACGCGGAAACCGCTATCGACGCAATCTCGCCGAACCGCGCAATCGACGCCGTGTGGACGCTCGTGGATGCACTCAACCTCTACATCACCGAGCAGGAACCGTGGAAGGTCGCAAAGGACGACACCCAGACCGGCCCAGGTGGCCGCCTCGCGACCATTCTCGTGACCGCCGCCGAGGGCCTGCGGGCGCTCGCGGTTCTGCTCAACCCGGTCATGCCGATCGCGGCAGGCAAGCTGTGGGATTCGCTTGGCGCGGAGGAATATCTGGGCGCACTGGATGCACAACATGTCGCGCAGGCCGGTGAGTTTGGCCAGCTTAAGCCCGGCACCAAGGTGACCAAGGGCGAGGCCCTCTTCCCACGTTTGGAAGAGACCGCCTGATAGCAGATACAAGTTGCGGACAAGGTAGTGCGGCCGGAGTGTAGGGGCTTCGCGAAGCAAGCCCCAGCCGGGGCGTAACGGACGAAAGTTCGTAACCAGTAAGTACAGCCGTGGCCGGTTCGCTTGAGCGGACCGGCCGCACTTGTCATGTGTTCGAGTGATACGGACGAAGTGGAGCGTAGGGGTTTTGCGAAGCAGACCCCGGCCGAAACGAAACGAATGTAGTTCGTGACAAACAAGTGGATTGTGTAGTGAGGTATTTCTGTGGCTCGTAAAGAACGCGACTATTCGTGGCCTCCGGCACCCGAGGCGCTTCCGCTCCCGGTAACGGATAATCACACGCACCTTGAATCGCTCGGCGACGTTGCTCGGGGCGGGGTTGCTGCCCCGAACATCGACGAGGTGATTGCGTTGTCGAAGTCCGTTGGCGTTGCGCGGATGGTCCAGGTGGGCTGTGACCTCGACTCGGCGCGGGCAACCATATCTCTGATCGAGGCGCACGCGGAGTTGGCGGGGGCCGTGGCGATCCATCCGAACGAGGCTCCTCTTCATGCCCGTACCGCTGACCTCGGCCCCGACGGCTTGGAACCGCACTATATGGCGCGACATGAGGTGTCGCTTGACGACGCGATCGCCGAGATTGGACGCCTGGCCCGACACCTAGGGATCGTGGCTATCGGAGAGACCGGCTTGGACTGGTTTCGCACCGGGCCGCAGGGTCGGGTCACCCAGATTGAGTCGTTCCGCGCGCACATCGCCCTGGCCAGGGAACTGGGTTTAGCACTCCAGATCCATGACCGCGATGCTCACGCCGACGTGATTGACGTGCTGCGGCGTGATGGTGCTCCCGAACGCACCGTGTTCCACTGCTTCTCCGGAGACGCGGAGATGGCCCGGGTCGCGAACGAACACGGCTGGTTCATGTCGTTTGCGGGACCAGTCACCTTCGGCGCAAACGAAGGGCTGCGGGACGCACTTCGCACCGCAGACCAGGGACTGATTCTGGTGGAAACGGATGCCCCCTATCTCACGCCACACCCGTTCAGAGGTCGACCCAACGCCCCATACCTGACCCCGCATACCGTCCGCAAGATCGCTGAGGTCAAGGATGTCTCACTTGAGGAGGCCTGCACGTTCATTGAGACCAACACCCAGCGTGTTTACGGAACCTGGTGATCTCGCGTCGCTGTCCGGAGATGAGTGGTTGGGGACTTATCGCTAGTGACCTTAAGGGGTGTCCTGCGCTACCGTAGATAGGGCATATTTGTTCGTTCCCCAACGCCAAGCACGCATTCACAGCGATGAGTTCATCTGCCGCCCCAGAGAGACCATCCGAAGGCGTGAGTGGCGCTGGAAGGTGACGGCTCGTCGGCAATAAAAAGCAACCGGAGTTCCCTTGTTCGCACACGCGTGGAGCACGCCAACCCAGTGGGTTGCGCGTGTAGCCGTTCTCGTGGTTCTGGTGACAGGACCGCTCGGCTACGTGTCCCTGAACAAGACCCTCAACGTGGACGTTGACGGACGCGTGAGCGAAGTCAACTTCATGGGGCGAACCGTTGCCGACGCACTCGCCGCAGCCGATGTCCTCGTCACTGACGGAGACATCGTGTACCCGACGCTCGAATCAAAGCTGGACAACGGCGACTCCATCACCGTACGCACCGCAAAAGACATCGAAGTTGAAATCGATGGACGTCGCGAAATCCTCACAACCAATGCCGCCACAGTCGGAGACGTACTCGACGAAATGGGCACCCGCGCCTTTGGCGCGGAAGTCTCCGCTTCACGGGGAACTCAGATTGGACGCGACCTGCTGACCATCCAGACCATGAAGGAAATCACTGTCTCCATCGACGACAACACGATGGTGACGACCACCCTTCAGTCAACCGTGCGTGACCTGCTGCTGGAACTCGACGTCGTACTTGAGGAGGGCGACGCGGTCTCGGCTGACTTGGACGCCTTGCTCGAGGACGGACAAGAGATCACCGTCAGCCGGGCTGGCAGCAGCGCAGACACCATCACGGAAACACTTGCCTTCGAGACAATCGAGCGCGAGGACCCGGGCCTGGTCAAGGGCGAAAAGGTCGTGCTCCAAAAAGGACGCGTGGGAAAAGCCGTGACCACCTACGACATCTCAACGCTCGGCGGTGAAGAGGCGGACCGCGTCGTCCAGGCACGATCGGTGCTCGTGGAACCACAAGACGAGATCATTGGGATCGGCACCCTTGACGTTGGCGATCCGTCCGCGAAGGTGCTGACCCCCAAGGAAGCGCGGGCACTCGGTAAGACCATGGTCGCGGAACGCGGCTGGGACGAGTCGCAGTTCGCGTGCCTCGACAAGTTGTGGACCAAAGAGAGCAACTGGCGTGTGCAGGCAGCCAACAGCAGTTCCGGTGCATACGGAATCCCGCAGGCATACCCTGGAACCAAGATGGCGTCGGTGGCGGCCGACTGGAGAACCAACGCCAAAACCCAGATCACCTGGGGTTTGCAGTATATTTCGGGACGCTACGGAACACCGTGCGGAGCTTGGGATCACTCGCAACGCAAGAACTGGTACTGAGCCGCTCTCACCGACGGGTGCACGCTGGGACGGCGAGACCTCCCCATGGTGTTTTTTGCGTTCTATGGTGTCCGCCATCTGGTCACGAATCCTGAACAACAGGGGAAATCTCCGCGACGTGAGCGAACAGACAATCCGCAGAAAATAGCCAAAAACACTGCTGTTTTTCCTGTTTCTTGACGGTCTTTGCCTCACCAAAACCTAGCGTCATCCCTCAGTTCTCCTATAACGTCGGAGGTTGGAAAGCCGGAGCGGCTTTGCGTTTTGTAGGTGGTAAGGCGGTCACATCCGTCTGATCGCAGTGGCAACAGCAGTTGCCGGGCTCGTGATCGGACAAGACCTCAGCCTCACGAGAATGGCCCTGGACGGCCATTATGCGGAGGACAGCCCTCAACGGGCGGCCATCACAGCACCGAGTGTGCACGCAGCCGTGGCCGGGCCGCACCACGTCTGGAATAACGTGAAGAAACCCCTTGTCTACCTTCTCTCGGGCGCACTCGTAGCAACCACGGTGGTTGGCGGCGGAGCCTACGCCGCAGCACACAAGACTGTAACCCTTGACATTGACGGAACCACCACGCAGGTCACCACCTTCGCCGGTTCGGTCGGAGGCGTCCTCGAAGAGAACGACATTGTCCTAGGCGAAGGTGACCTCGTAGTTCCCTCGACGAACTCGGTCCTGTCCAAAGACAGCGAGGTCATTGTCCGCTATCAGCGCGAAGTCACCGTTGAACGCGACGGTGAGCTCGAGACCTTCAAAACAACGGCTCTCGATGCTGATGAGCTTCTTTCAGGCATGTCCACGCAGGGCGATGATGTGGTACTCGTTGCCTCCCGTTCTCGTGGACAGGAACGCGTTGACCTAGGTCTGCGCCTCAACATTGACGGCCCAGTCGCTGTCCTTGTGGATGGACGCAACACGATCCTCGAGGAAGGCCACGGCGAAGTCGCAGACATTCTCCGCACCCAGGGCATCGTCCTTGGCGATGATGACCGTCTCTCCATCCAAACGCTCCCAATCGGTGCGATCAGTGTCGGTGTCACGGACGAGGAGACGGCACAGGCGTCGGACGATGACGAGAAGTCTGATGATGTGCGTAATCGTGCTGGTGGGCGTGACGGCGAGACACTCGCACTGGCGCTCGACGGAAACGTCGGTGAAATTGTCACTCTCGTCATCCAGCGTGTGGACATCACGAGCGAGACCAAGAAAACCAAGATCGACTTCGAGACCAAGACGGTCAAGGACGACACCCGTTTTGAAGATCTCGGTAAGCTCGTGCGGACCGCTGGAAAAAAGGGAGAATCCGTAGCAACCTATGAGGTTGTCACGGTTGATGGTGTGAAGGAGTCCCGCAAGAAGGTCTCCGAGGAACTTATCGCGGAACCTGTCGACGAGGTTGTCGTCGTGGGAACCAAGGAACGTCCAGTGGTTGTGACAACGCCACGTTCCAGTTCGTCAAACAGCGGTTCTTCCAGCAGTAACTCGTCGAGCAGTTCGTCCTCGAACTCGTCTGGCAACGAGTCGTCCTCGGACGAACAGCCACAGTCCAGTTCGGGGGATGACGTGTGGGCGAAGCTGGCGCAGTGTGAGTCCAGCGGAAATCCAACAGTCGTGTCCAGTAACGGCCTTTACCACGGCCTGTACCAGTTCTCGGTCTCCACGTGGAAGTCCGTAGGTGGCACGGGACTGCCAAGCCAGGCCACTCCGGCGGAACAGTTGAAGCGCGCAAAGATCCTTCAGGCCCGCTCCGGTTGGGGCCAGTGGCCACACTGCTCAAAGAAACTGGGGCTGCGCTAAACGTACACGCCACGTGTGGGGCGGATGACCGGCTCTGTCGGGGGGAAGCCCGCGGGCATGGATCAGTGATGTCGCCCCACATATGTCTCAAGCACCGCGCCCATTTCCGTAAATGGGCGCGGTGTTCGTTACCCTTGAAAACATGACTGATTCCCCGAACTCTTTGCTTGGTCCCGCCCAGATCAGGGAACTTGCGGCGAGCTTTGGAATAACCCCGACCAAATCGAAGGGGCAGAACTTCCTGCACGATGCCGGTACGGTGCGCAAGATTGTGCGCACGTCCGGGGTCGTTCCGGGGGAGCGCGTCGTGGAGGTCGGTCCTGGCCTTGGGTCTTTGACCCTGGGGCTGCTGGAGGCGGGTTGCTCGGTTATCGCCGTTGAACTCGATACGGAACTTGCGCCGCATTTGAAGGCCACTGCGGAACGTTTTGTGCCAGGCTCTGCGGAAAGACTCGATGTGGTTCAGGGCGATGCCCTTGAGGTGACGGAACTCCCCGGTGAGCAGCCAACGGCGTTTGTGGCTAATCTTCCGTACAACGTGTCGGTGCCGATCCTGCTCACGTTCCTTGAGCGATTCGAGTCGCTCGAGAAGATCCTCGTGATGGTGCAGCTTGAGGTTGCCGAGCGTATCGTGGCCACGCCGGGAAGCAAGATCTATGGTGTTCCGTCCGCCAAGGCTGCGTGGTATGCGTCAGCCTCGAAGGCGATGCGGGTTGGCCGGAACGTGTTTTGGCCTGCACCGAATGTGGACTCGGCCTTGGTCTATCTGGAACGTCGCCCGGCACCTGAGACGACCGCTCCCAAACGCTTTGTGTTCAGGGTGGTGGATGCGGCTTTCGCACAGCGTCGCAAGACCCTGCGTCAAGCGCTCTCAGGTATTGCTGGTTCCGCGGCGCAGGCTGCAATCGCTATTGAGGCTGCAGGGCTTGATTCGAGTGCCCGCGGTGAAACGCTGAACATCAACGACTTTGCTCGGATTGCAGAGCAGCTTCTGGCGTTGGGCATTCCAACAGAGCCAAGCCCGCGGTCATGACCGAACTACATCAGCCGGTGACGCCCGGTGACCTGAACTGGCATTCTCCGGCCTCGGTGACAGCGCGCGCTCCGGGTAAGGTGAACCTGTCGCTGAGAGTCGGTGGCCTCGATGAACACGGCTATCACCCCCTCATCAACGTGTTTCAGGCCGTCAGCGTGTGGGAGGAAATCACTGTTACGCCGCGGACGGACGATTCCGTGGTGTTGACGGTGCAGGGCACAGGTGCCCGGTTTGTGCCATTGGGCGAGACGAATCTGGTGACTCGGGCTGTCCGTGCCATGCAGGCGTACACCGGACGAGACAGCGGCGTCAACGTTCACATCGTCAAGGGCGTGCCCGTGGCTGGGGGGATGGCTGGCGGGTCTGCGGACGCGGCGGCCACGCTCGTTGCGTTGAACGCCCTGTGGAGTCTGAATCTGAGCCAAGATGAACTCTTGGCTGTCGGGGCTCCACTTGGCGCGGACGTGCCCTTCTCGATTTTTGGTGGCACTGCGGTGGGCTTTGGGCGCGGTGACGAGTTGACCGCACTTGAGGACCACGGCACCTATCACTGGGTGTTCGTGTTGCGTTCGAAAGGGTTGTCCACGGGCGAGGTGTTCACGCGGTTCGATCAACTGGTTCCGGCTGGCGTGCCGCTTGATGAGTCTGCGAATGCTGGTCTGTATGCCGCACTGCGGGCGGGCGATCCGGTGGCACTTGGCCAGAATCTGCACAACGACCTGCAGATCCCGGCTTTCAACATGGCTCCCGATCTGCTCGGTACGGTTGCGGCTGCGCGCGATCTGGGTGCACTTTCCGTTCTGCTGTCTGGTTCCGGTCCCACGATCGCGGTTTTGGTGGACAGCGCCGAGGCTGCGCAGTCCATGCGCGAGGGTCTGCTTGCCGTGGGCGTTCATGACGTGCTGGCCGCGCAGGGTGGGTCTGTGCGCGGCGCGCATGTCGTGTAGTCCTGTTGGGTGGTTCTGTTTCATTGGCGACGAGTCGGCAGGGCCCAGCACCGCCGCTTCCCTTCCAGTAAGAGTTACCAAAAGCGCACTCCCACTGCGTGCGAGTGCGGATATGTGCACTCTCAAAACAGGAAACACGCTGAGAGTGCGCTGGAACAAGGCATCCGCAGCGAACTGCCCAACTCGTCGCCAATCAGTCTGCTCCAATGTGCTGGATACTGGAGCGCGGTGGGTCGTTTTTAGTTCAGGTATGTATATTTTGTACGCATACCCGGACGCTTTTCAGCCCATCGAGTTAAACACCCTATTCCGCACTCCCTTGTCCAACCTCACTGTTCTGGTTTCTCGCGGGGCCGGTGGGCTAAAAACGGTGCGAACCCCTTGCTACATCGACTAAGTATGATTTAGTCTTGATCTTGCAGGTGGTAAATACTATTTTCTGTGGAAGTCGCGAGGGAGCGAATGTCTGAGCTACACGGCAATCCGATCGTCGTCATGGGCGTACAGGGTTGCGGGAAGTCCACCGTTGGGGCGTTAATTGCGCAGCGTCTCGGCTACGTCTTCGTGGACGGTGACGATCTACACTCTCCAACGGCAAAAGCGAAGATGACCAGTGGCATCGCTTTGGACGACCACGACCGAGCACCGTGGCTCGAAAGGGTGGCACGTACCATCAAGCAACGCGAAGAAGCTGGCGAAACCTTGGTTGTCGCCTGTTCTGCACTCAAACGAAAATACCGTGACTGGATGCGAGAAATCGTTCCTCATCTAGTATTTGTGCATTTGAGCGGCGATCAAGAACTGATCGCGGGGCGGCTGACGCGTCGCAATCACGAATTCATGCCGGCAACTTTGCTCGATTCGCAGTACGAGACACTTGAGGAACTCGGAAGCGACGAGGAAGGCGTCGTTGTGGACATCACGATCTCGCCCGACACGGTAGTCGAGCAGATCTTGAGCGAGCTGTCCCACAGCGAAGCAATCCCGACCAGCGCGTAAACAGCGCTGGTCCCATGAGCTGAGGGGTAGGGTCCGAAAGCTCACGGTGTTGGCCCTCAACCTGATCGGGCCACCATCGAAAAGTGCGGTGTCATCTCACGAGGGGAAATGGCACCGCACTTTCGTGTGCGGGAAGAGGAACGAGACAGGAACGCTAGAGGCCGGCAAGCCGACTTTGGACCGCATCAAGTTGAGGGGCCTGGCGCTCTGCCCCATCCCAGATACTGCTGATCTCACTCACTGTCTGGACAACGATCTTCGTCATCGCCGCACGGGCCTCCTCAGGGCGGCGCCCCTGGACTGCGTCGGCAACGTCAACATGCCATTGCATCGCATCCTCGTGCGGATGCGCGGGCATCAATCCGGCATCAACTCGTCCACGCAGGATTTCACCGATAGGTACGTCCAGGTGGGCGAACATCTCGTTTCCAGAACCCGCAAGGATCAGCGCATGGAATTCGATGTCCAGTTTTTCAAACAGGTCCAGATCTCCCGAGCGTCCAAGCGTGCGCATCTGGGAGGCAAGCTCCATGAGCCGCTCGCCGATCTCGACGGGAGCGTGCCGGGCGCTCAACTCCGCAGCCGCCGGTTCAACGACGGAACGCAGTTCAGTGATGGAACGCAACTGCGCACCAAGATCGCCCTCGTACAGGCGCCACCGGATGATCTCGCGGGCGTACGGGTTCCATTGCGATTTTGGGCGTACACGCACACCGAGACTCTTGACGGACTCGGTCATGCCAAGTAGTTGCAGGGAGCGAATGACCTCACGGATCACACCGCGACTGACGGAAAAGTCATCCACCAGATTCTCGGCGCGAACAACCGTCCCCGGAGGGAGCTGCCCGGACACGATCTTGCGGCCGAGAGCATCTAGCACCTGGGTGTGAAGTGAAGTACTCATCGTGTCCATAATAGTGCGCTACGCCGCTCATTCCTTGGATTCTCATCTGCTGGTCAGGGGCGCGGTTGTGTCCTGACTGCCCTGTGGGACTCGGTGGGCTGTTTTTGTTCCGGGGATGGGGATTTTGTGTTGGCATCTGGGCTCTTTTCAACCCTTCGGCTGTCCTGACTGCCTTGTGGGACTCGGTGGGCTGTTTTTGTTCCGGGGATGTGGATTTTGTGTTGGTATCTGGGCTCTTTTCAACCCTTCGGCTGTCCAGCCTACTCAGCCTCGTTTCAACTACATCCAACGGGATTCGGATGCCCCTGCCACGCATGAAACAATAGGAGGCGATGGCACACCTACTGGGCGCTGAGGCGCTGCACCTTGAATTCCCCACCAAAGTTGTCTTTGATTCCGTGACAGTCGGAATCAATGAGGGCGACCGCATCGGTATCGTCGGACGTAATGGTGATGGTAAGTCCTCCCTGCTGAAGATGCTTGCAGGAACACTTGAACCGGATTCTGGCCGGGTGACTCGACGTGCTGGCGTGCGGCTCGGGGTTTTGTCGCAAACTGATGACCTAGACCCTGACCTGAACGTGCGCGAAGCCATCGTGGGGGATGTCCCGGAGTACATGTGGGCATCCGACCCGAAGATCCGCGACGTACTGGCCGGACTGACCGGAGACATCGACTGGACCAAGAAGATCGGTGACCTGTCGGGTGGCCAGCGTCGCCGCGCCTCCTTGGCTAAGCTCCTGATCGGGGACTGGGAGGTTCTCGCACTTGATGAGCCAACCAACCACCTCGACATCGAGGCCATCACCTGGCTTGCGGGACACCTTAAGCGCCGCTGGTCGGCCAGCCAGGGTGGACTGTTCGTGGTCACACACGACCGCTGGTTCCTCGATGAGATCTGCACCCAGACCTGGGAGGTCCACGACCGGATCATCGAACCGTTCGAGGGCGGGTATGCCGCTTATATCTTGCAGCGCGTTGAACGCGACCGCATGGCCGCGGCCTCGGAGGCAAAGCGCCAGAACCTGATGCGTAAGGAACTTGCCTGGCTGCGCCGTGGTGCCCCTGCCCGCACCTCAAAGCCGAAGTTCCGGATTGACGCCGCAACCCAACTCATTGAGAACGAACCACCACCGCGCAACATCGTGGAGTTGCAGCAGATGGCCATTTCTCGCCTGGGCAAGGACGTGGTCGATCTCCTCGACGTGTCCGTGTCGTTCGGTGACCTTGAGGTGTTCCGCGACGTGACCTGGCGTCTGGCTCCCGGTGAACGCACCGGGGTGCTCGGCGTCAACGGCGCGGGTAAGTCCACACTGCTCAATCTGATCACGGGCGACCTCGAACCGACCACGGGTAAGGTCAAGCGCGGTAAGACAGTAGTGGTTGCGACCCTGTCGCAGCAGTTGGCAGAACTCGCTGAGCACGGCAACGACCGGGTATCCGACGTGATCGGACGTAAACGCACCACGTATGCGGCCGGTGATAAGGAGATGACTCCAGGCCAGATGCTGGAGCGCCTCGGCTTTACCTCGGTTCAGTTGGCGACTCCCGTCAAAGACTTGTCGGGTGGTCAGCGTCGCCGCCTACAACTGCTGCTCATCCTGCTTGACGAACCCAACGTGTTGATCCTCGACGAACCTACGAACGACCTCGACACGGACATGCTCGCGGCAATGGAGGACCTGCTCGACACCTGGCCCGGCACGCTGATCGTGGTCAGCCACGACCGATACTTCCTCGAACGCGTCACCGACCAACAGTACGCCGTCATTGACGGCCAGTTCCGCCACCTTCCGGGTGGCGTGGACGAGTATCTGCGGCTCTCCGCAGTCGCCCAGGCCGCTAGTGCATCCCGCGCTGCCACCGCGATTACCGACGATTCGGCTGGGTCCCAGCCAGGCTCGTCGTCAAGCGGCGTGGTCGCCTCGCAGTACTCAGGCGCCGAGATCCGTGCCGCCAAGAAGGAAGTGAATCGGATCGAACGACGTCTCACCAAGATCGAAGAACTGGAAGCCAGCCTGCACACGCAGATGGCCGACAATCCGACGGACTACGAACTGACCGCGAAGTTGGACGCCCAGTTGCGGGAACTTGCGGACGAGCGTGATGGGCTTGAGATGGAGTGGCTTGAGGCGAGTGAAATCGCTGGCTAAGGCGTCTTAGGAACAACAACGGCGGGTGGGTGGCACAGATTTTCCTGTGTCACCCACCCGCCGTTTTACGCCAAGCGTGGCGTACTAGTAGGTGCTCGCCGAGACCGCTGCAATGAGGAAGAAACCGATAACCACGACCCCGAGCAGTGAGAGCCCCACACTGATCCAACCGAGGACCTTGCCCACGGTCGCGGAGGCTCCGCCACGTTCGGCCTTGTTGGCGAGGTAGATCGCGATTGGTCCAGTGATGAGACCGAAGTTCAGCAGTAGGCCGACGAGTGCGACGATCCACGACGTCTGGGCGTCCTTCTCCGCCTGCGCGTACGGGTTGGGTGCCTGCTGGTAATAGGCGGCATTCGCTGGCGCCTGCGGAGCACTGGCGAAAGGGTTCTGGCCACCCGTGGGATTGCCCTGGGTGTAGGTTCCCTGGGGCTGAGACTGCAATGGCGTCTGAGGCGTGGAGCCACCGTACGGGGGCGTGCCACCGTACTGGTTTTGTGCTGAATACTGCGCGGCGGGGTCTTGGTAACCCTTGTAGGGGTCTGACGCATCCGCAGAGTTTGTACCGTAGGGGTTGTTCTCGCTCACAGCCGTGTCCATTCATCTCATCGAGCTATCGCTCAAGATACCGTTATGCTCCGATTCTTAAGGATACCGAGGGTGCAGGGCAATAGTGCACCTGTTTTCTAACGGGCGTTCTGCTGATCCTGCGCGAGTGCCTGAGATCGAGACGGCTCGGCCTCGTAGTCTGCTGATTTTGAGGCAGAGTCTTTGCCTGATTCGAGAGCAAAGCGGAGCAGTCGGTCGATTGCCTCACGTTGTATCTCGTCCTTGCGGCTTGGTGCTTCAGGGTCTTCGAGCGCGAGCGAATCGACCTGTTCTTTGAGTTCCTGCATCTTGTAGTCCAGGCGGGTCGCAATATCTGCGGCAAGTTTAAGCTCCGCGTCGAGTTGCATGGGAACCTTGCCGTGATACTTGTAGTAGATCTTGTGTTCAAGCGAGGCCCAGAAATCCATCGCGATGGTGCGGATCTGAACCTCGACCATGACGTCTTTGGGGCCGGTAGAGAGGAACACGGGAACCGTGACGATCAGGTGCAGACTCGAATAGCCGTTGGATTTTGGGTTGGAGACATAGTCGCGTTCGTCGACGAGGGTAATGTCTCGTTGCGCAAGGAGCAGGTCGCGGATCCGGTAGATGTCCTTCACAAAGGAGCAGGTGACACGGATGCCTGCAATGTCACGCACGTGTGTTGAGAGGTCTTCGTGCGAGTAACTGCAACCCTTGCGCTGAATCTTCTCGAGTACGGAGTCAGGCGACTTGATGCGTGAGGACACCGACTCGATGGGGTTGTAATCGTGGACATGCGCGAATTCCTCGCGCAAGATGTTGATCTTGGTGAGAACCTCATCCATCCCGAACTTGAAGTGCATGAACATGCGCGACATTTCACGGCGCATTGCTTGCAGGTCCTGCGGTTGTGGATTGACCAACTGTATGTACCTCTCGCGTGACGACTTGTTCCTATTATCGTCTCAGTTTGCTGAGAATTTAATGGGACTTTGCTTGTAGCGGAGGAAGAGATTGGCACTAACGGGCGATTTCCTCGAACTGACGGGTCAGTACGCGCAACATGTCGGCGAGGGCCGGTTGGTCAAATCCATCGAGTTCCTCCAACACGGAGTGTTCGATGTCGAGCAGGTCTGACAGCGCAGCATCCACGAGCCCAAGCCCTATGTCGGTCAATTCCACGAGGACTGCTCGGCGGTCATCGGGGGATGGCTTACGGCGTACCAGTCCGCGTTCTTCCATCCTGTCGATCCGGTTGGTCATCGTTCCCGAGGTCACCATCGTGTGGGTGACCAGGGCTCCGGGGGAGAGCGTGTATGGTCGACCCGAGCGGCGGAGCGCTGAGAGCACGTCAAACTCCCACGGTTCGAGGTCGTTGCGACTGAACACCCCGCGGCGCACACGATCGAGGTGCCGGTCCAGCCGCGAGATCCTGGACAGGATGGCAAGCGGAGAGACATCAAGATCGGGGCGCTCAGTCCGCCACGCCTCGATGATCCGATCGACCTCGTCTTTATGTGTCATGCGCACCAGTTTACTTGACGTCAAGATACCTTTTAGTGCCCATTTAGTTATGAACTTTCGTCTGTTCCGCTGTGGTAGGTGTTTGCTTCGCGAAACCCCTACACTCCGCTGCACTACTTTGTCCGTAACAAGTGCATTACACCTCGTTTATGTAGCGCCGTTCCACTGTGGGGAAGCGCTGTGCTGACATAGCCTTAACGTGATCGCACTACACAAGGAGCGGACATGCACATAGGTGTACCCACCGAAGTAAAGAACAACGAGTATCGAGTCGCCCTGACCCCTGCGGGCGCTGCCGAACTCGTAACCGCTGGACACAGCGTGGTGATCCAGCGCGGCGCAGGAGAGGGCAGTTCCTTTCCTGACACACTGTATGAGTCAGTGGGGGCTCAGATCGTGCCAACCGCGGCAGAAGCGTGGGCTGCAGAGTTGGTTCTCAAGGTCAAGGAGCCGGTGCCAGGTGAGTACGGGTTCCTGCGCCCGGATCTTACGCTTTTCACCTACCTGCACCTGGCCGCCGTGCCGGACCTGGTCACTGCGCTGCGGGATGCCGGAACCACCGCAATCGCCTACGAGACGGTGCAACTCGACGACAAGTCACTTCCGCTGCTGACACCCATGTCCGAGGTTGCTGGACGACTCTCGGCACAGGTCAGCACATATCATCTGCTACGAGCCAACGGCGGTTCGGGAATCTTGCTCGGTGGCGTCCCGGGAACGCCCCGCGGCAAATGCGTGGTCATCGGTGGCGGTGCAGCGGGGGAGTCCGCTGCCAAGTCCGCTCTTGGACTGGGCGCGGATGTGACCATCCTCGACATCTCGGTCAAACGCCTGCGCGAACTGGACGCCCGGTTCAATGGCCGGGTCACGACCCTGCGTTCCACGGCGCTCGTGGTTGCCGAGGCAGTCGCCGATGCCGATGTCGTCATCGGCGCTGCGCTGGTGCCCGGTGCCGCTGCTCCGAAGATCGTGACCAACGAGATGGTCGCCCGCATGAAGCCTGGCTCCGTGCTGCTCGACATTGCGATTGACCAGGGAGGGTGCTTCGAGGACTCGCGTCCCACCACGCACGACGATCCCACCTACACGGTCCACAACTCCGTGTTCTACTGTGTCGCCAACATGCCCGGTGCGGTGCCGAACACCTCCACGATTGCACTCACGAACGCGACCCTCCCGTATGTGCTGCGACTCGCAGGCGGAGTGGATGAGGCGCTCGCGGCGGATGCCGCTCTCGCCCGCGGGGTGAACCTGCGCGGCGGCGAGATTGTCAACGAGGCGGTTGCCGCAGCTTACGTGGCTGCGCGGGGATAGGGATTGTCGACGAGCCCTCATCCTGTTCCAGTCCTTCACCTTCCTGCCTGGCCTGGTTGGGGTAGAGGCCGACACACAAGAGCGCACTGGCTCCCCTCAGCAACCTCAGGGGAGCCAGTGCGCTCTAAGGATTTAGATCAGTGAGTGTCCTGCGCACTGACCTCGGAACGGTCACCGGACCACAGGGTGTGGAAGGTGCCTTCCTTGTCGATGCGCCTGTAGGTGTGTGCTCCGAAGAAGTCGCGCTGTCCCTGGACAAGGGCCGCTGGCAGACGCTCGGCACGCAGGCCATCGTAGTAGGCGAGCGAGGAGGAGAACGCAGGCGAAGGAATGCCCGACTCGACAGCCTTCACGACCACGCGACGCCAAGCCTGCTCGGCCTTGGTGACGGCGTCCGTGAAGTAAGGCGCAGCGAGCAGTACGACAAGGTCGTTGTCCTGTGCGTACGCCTCGGTGATGCGGTTGAGGAACTGAGCGCGGATGATGCAGCCTGCCCGCCAGATCTTGGCGATGTCGCCCTTCTTGATGTCCCAGTCGTATTCCTTCGCGCCCTCGATGATGGCGTCGAAGCCCTGGCTGTAGGCCACGATCTTGGAGGCGTACAGTGCCTGGCGGACATCCTCGATGAACGCTGCCCTGTCCTCAATCGCGACTGCCTGTGCTGGGCCGGGAAGATCGGCGGCTGCTGCGCGTTGAGCAGGCTTGGACGATACGGCACGCGCGAAAACGGCCTCGGCGATACCGGACACAGGAACACCCAGGCCGAGGGCGGTCTGAACGGTCCACACGCCGGTTCCCTTGGAACCAGCCGCATCGAGGATCACGTCAACGAGTGGCTTACCGGTTTCGGCGTCCTTCTGGCGGAGCACCTCGGCGGTGATCTCGATCAGGTAGGACTCGAGTTCGCCCGTGTTCCACTCGGTGAACACGTCAGCGATCTCGTCAGCGGACAGACCGGCAACGTTACGCAGCAGGTCGTATGCTTCGGCGATGAGCTGCATGTCTGCGTACTCGATGCCGTTGTGGATCATCTTGACGAAGTGGCCAGCGCCATCGGTGCCCACGTGGGTGACGCACGGCTCGCCCTCGGCGACAGCGGCAATCGAGGAGAGAATGGGGCCAAGGGTCTCGTAGGACTCCGCAGGGCCACCGGGCATGATCGAAGGCCCGTTCAGTGCGCCTTCCTCACCACCGGAGATACCTGCTCCAACGAAGTGGATGCCGGTCTCGCTGACAGCCTTTTCGCGGCGGATCGTGTCGGTGAACAGAGCGTTTCCGCCATCAACGATGATGTCGCCCGGCTCGAACACCTCAACGAGTTGGTTGATCACGGCGTCGGTTGGGCCGCCAGCCTTGACCATGATGATTGCGGTGCGTGGCTTGGCCAGCTTGTCGGCGAAGTCCTGGACGGACTCACCAACAATGAAGTTTGCCTCTGGGTGTGCCTGCGCAACGGCGTGCGCCTTTTCCACGGATCGGTTGTAGATCGCGACGGTGTTGCCGTCACGCGATGCGAGGTTACGGGCCAGGTTGGAACCCATGACTGCCATACCAACAACGCCGATGTTTGCCTTAGCCTCGGACACGAATGCTCCTTGTTAGGTGGTGAATCCGCCAGATAGCGCTCCGCTCGCCGGCTCAAACCGCGCGGAAAGCGCATGTGCGGAAGGGCTAAAACAAGTATAAGTCTGATTTATTCTGATGCCTACCCCTGCCCACTACCCGGGCGGACCCAACGTGGAACGTGGCAGGATCGTCGTCAAGCCGTTAAAAATCAGGAGAATGTGCGCGGCGAGTCCGCCCACACGGAGGAGAGTTCCTCGGTGGTGCGATCCATGATCTGAGCCATCGTGTCCTGAGCGAGGTCGGGTTGATGCTGCGCAATCGCGCGTGCAACGCCCTCGTGGCGAGCCAGCGTCGCCTGCGACGGATGCTTCGGCATCATGCCGTGCTCGGTGCGACCGCGTATGACCTCGGCGATCGCGGAGTCCAGACTCGCAAACATGTCGTTGCCGGAGCAACGCAGCACATGGCGGTGAAACTCGATATCCAACTCCGTGAACGTCACGCGATCCCCAGCGGTGGCGGCATTGCGCATCTGCGCAACCAGTTCAAGGAGCAAGACGGCGATCTCCTCAGGAGCGTGCGTCGCAGCCAGGCGCGCCGCAGACGGCTCAACCGAGGCGCGCAACTCCGTGAGCGAACGCAACTGCGCGCCCTGCTCCTGCGAGGCGAGGCGCCACCGGATCAACTGCGGGTCAAGCGCATTCCACCGCGATTTCGGCTGCACGCGTGTGCCAACGCGCTTGATCGAGGCAACCAGGCCAATCGACTCCAGCACTCGAATCGCCTCGCGGATAACGCTGCGGGACACCCGGAAGCGGCTCTCCAGATCCTCGGCGATCATGACGGTGCCCGGTGGCAACGTGCCGTCAATGATTTCGCGGCCAAGGGTCTGAAGAACGCGATCGTGCAGCGAAGAAGACATGGCATTAGGGTACATGTCTGACTTTTTCCTCATCCGTAGGCTTCACGGCGTGCAGATACATTGGCGACGAGCACTCGTCTTCCAGCACCACCCGCCCTGGGCGGTTGGTGTGCTGGGAGGAGGGAATCGTCGTCAATCAAAAACAAAAAGCCCATTCGGAACCAAGCGGTTCCGAATGGGCCTCCACAGCACAGATCAGGATTGCTTGAGCGCGTCGCGCAGCTTGATCTTCGCACCCGAGCGGCGCACGCCATTGCCGTAGATCTTTGCCGTCAAGGCGAGCAGCAGCGGGATCGTAATCAAACCGATCAGCGCAGCTATCCACACCTCGCCGGTACCGGCAACGCCGTAGGCGGAACGGATCGGCATAACGATTGGCGAGGTGAACGGAATATAGGATGCCACCGCAACCAGTGTGGAATCCGGGTCATTCGGGGCGACAGTCACACCCAGCATGTAGGCGAAGATGATCAAGATCATCGGCAACATGATGACCGAACCCAAGTCCTCTTGGCGGGACACAAGCGCACCCAGACCAGCGAAGATCAGCGCGTACACGATGTAACCAATGAAGAACCACAAGAGCACCCAGCCACCGACAGCCAAGATGTCGAACGGTAGTTCCGTGGCCAACCCGAGCACGCGAGCCGTGATGACGCCGGCCCCAACATATACGCCCACCTGTGCGAGTGAGGCAATGCCGATTCCCATTACCTTGCCCGTCAGCAACTGCCACGGACGGACCGAGGCAAGCAGGATCTCGACCACACGTGATGACTTCTCCTCGACCACACCCTGCGCAACAGACATGCCGCCGCCAAAGATACCCAGGTAGAGCAGGAAACCGACGATGAAGCCAACGGCGGCCTGCGAACCCTCAACCTCGGTTGGCGGGTTCAACACGTCCACTCGGACCGGCTCCGTGAGGTTCTTGAACAGCGGGTCGTTCACTCCGCCAGGCAGTGCCTCGCTGAGATCCAGGATGCTCTTGCCCTGCTGGGCCTTGGTCGCGGCATCATAGATGGCGGAATCAGGATTCTCGTGTGCGACGACCTTGAGGCCCTGCTCATCCTCGATGAGACCGCCATCAACCTCGCCCTCCTCTACCGCCTTGTTCAGTGCCTCGAGGCTGGGGTAGGTTTCGATGACAGGTTCCAAGCCCGCATCGTCGAGAGCGGTTAGGAAGCCAGAGAAATAGGTGGCCTCAATCTGCTGATCCACGTAACCGACGGACACCTCATTGCGGTCCGCGAAGAGCTTGAACGCGGTCAGACCACCGATGATCAGCACCGCGATGATCACGGTGGAGATGATGGTGGACTTCGCGCGCATGATCATGCCAATCTCACGCTTGGCGATCAACCAGATGGCCTTGAACGTTGAAAGTTGAGTAGTCATGGTCCGGCTCCTAGTTCTCATCAACGGCTGGGACGGTCACCGCATCGCGGAACAGATCCGCCAAGGGGATGCGGTGTCGGCCAAACGAACTCACTGGCCCCTGCGTCGCAGCAGCCTGCAGGACCTGTTGCTCCGCACCATCACGCTGCACAAGGAACTGGGCCGCATTACCGGTGGCTGACGTGACCTGAATATCCGGGAGGGCCGTGAGCCAAGCGAAAGAACTCGGCTGTTCGAGCGTGACCTGCCACAGGTTCCCCGCTCGCGCCTGCAGTTCCGCGACCGTTCCGTTGGCGATCATCGCACCGGACTTGATGATTCCGACCCTGGTGCACAGACGCTCCACCAGATCGAGTTGGTGCGAGGAAAAGATGACCGGAGCGCCGGCCTGAGCGCGCTCGATGAGCACATTGCTCATGACATCGACCGCCACCGGGTCAAGCCCTGAGAATGGTTCGTCAAGGATCAACACGTCAGGTTCATGCACCAGCGCCGCCGCGAGTTGGACGCGCTGCTGGTTACCGAGCGACAGCGACTGCACGGTGTCCTTGCGCCGAGTGTCGATGCCAAGACGCTGCGTCCATTTTTCCATCGACTGTATGGCGTCGGCTTTGCTCATACCGTGCAACTGCGCCAGGTACACGAGTTGGTCGCCAACCTTCATCTTCGGGTACAGGCCGCGTTCTTCTGGCATGTACCCGATACGTTTGCGTGCCTCGAAGTCGAGTTTCCTGCCGTTGAGGTGGACCTCGCCCGAGGTTGCGTCGAGCACTCCGAGGGTGATGCGCATCGTGGTTGACTTGCCTGCACCGTTTGATCCGACAAACCCGAAGATTTCGCCGGATTCAACGGCGAACGACAGATCGTCGAGTGCGCGCAGGTCGCCGTAGTCCTTGGTTAGATTCTTGATCTCGAGGCGTGCCATGAGACTCCTTCGTGTTAAGTTTCCTTGACACCTTAAGCAGGGTTCGGGGCGTTGCGCAAGAGATATAAGAAGTTAAGTTTGTTTTACATTTTGTGATCTTCTGCGGGCGATGCGGTGTGCTGGGCGAGCGGCGTCCGATTTCGATGGGGCCACATTGGTCCGGATGTGCGCCCATTGCGTTGGCAAGTGGGACAAATCGACCCCACCGGTGAAACGGGATGGGAAGGTTCCCTGAAGGGCAGCCTAGTTGTCTGACCCCGAGTGATCGAGCGAAAGTTGCGGACGCCGCTCAAGCCCAGACAGGCCATTCCACGCCAGATTGACCAAGTGGGCCGCAACCTCGGCCTTCTTGGGCTGACGCTCATCCACCCAGTGCTGTCCGGTCAGCGCCACCATGCCCACGAGCATCTGTGCGTAGATTGGCGCGGTCTTGGGGTTGAGCCCGCGTTTCTTGAACTGGTCCGCCAAGAGGTGCTCGACCTTTGTGGCGACATCACCGATCAGGCTCGAGAAGGAGCCGGTGTTCTGGGTCATCGGTGAATCGCGGACAAGGACGCGGAAACCATCCTCATTCGATTCGATGTAATCGAGCAGCGCGAAGGCCATGCGCTCAACAATCATCTTCGGGTGGCCGCCGATGTTGAGTGCGGTGGTCAATGCACCGGTCAGGTTCTGAATCTCGCGGTCAACGACGACCGCATAGATGCCTTCCTTACCGCCAAAGTGCTCGTACACGACAGGCTTGGAAACATTCGCGCGCGCAGCGATCTCCTCCACGCTCGTGCCTTCGAAACCCTTCTCCGCGAAGAGTTCCCGGCTAATCGAGATAAGCTGCTCGCGCCGCTCATGAGCGGTCATCCGGGAGCGTGCGGTGCGTTTCGTTTCTGAGGCCACACAACCCATTCTGCCTGAAGGTTGTCTATACACCTAGTGGTTAACAGGCTGTAATGCCTCTTTGGCGTGCGGCCAGCCGGTTTTGAACGTTGAGCGCGGGAACCCGTCAGGCTGGGATTCTCTGTATCCTCACTGCTCGCGGAGATGTGACGTTATTCGCCCTGAATCGGTTGGGTATACGCTCAGCCATGGTCTAACATTGAAGGCGGTCAAGGGAACGGCGTTTACCGGACGCACACTCGTGTTCACCAAAGCGCGTGTACCTGCGGTAGAGCAAAAGTCTTTCGCCATGACTGATCCGCCTTGGTGTAATCGGCAGCACAGGGGTTTTTGGTGCCCTTAGTCTAGGTTCGAGTCCTGGGGGCGGAGCACAACCACATTCAGCCATTGTGTGGTTGCAATATGGCAAGCATCCTTCTTTAAGCATTGGGGAATCCCCTGTGACAACCGCTCAGCCCGCGGCCGTAATTGTTCTTGCAGCAGGAGAAGGAACGCGGATGAAATCCGCTACTCCTAAGGTCCTTCACACGCTGGCCGGGCGCTCGATGCTCGGCCACGCTCTCACCGCAGCAGCCGGAATCAATCCCGAACGAATCGCCGTTGTGGTTCGCTACGAACGCGATCAGGTTGCCGAGCACGTGCTCGAACTCAATGCGCAAGCGATCATCGTCGATCAAGACGCGATCCCCGGAACCGGACGCGCTGTCCAGTGCGCACTCGGGGTCTTGGACGCAACCGTTCACGCGGCGCAGGTCATTGATGGCGTCCCACTCGGGGCAGAGGGTCAAGGCGTCAGCGGTGGACTTGAGGGACCGGTCGTCGTTGTATCGGGCGATGTCCCAATGCTCGATGCGGAAGCGCTCGCGGAACTCCTTGAAGCACACGTCAGCGGAGGCAATGCCGTCACCGTTTTGACCACTGAACTTGAGGACGCCACCGGTTACGGACGCATCGTGCGTGAGGCAGATGGATCGGTCGCCGGAATCGTTGAGCACAAGGACGCAACCGAGGAACAACACCGGATCCGCGAGATCAACTCTGGAACCTACGTGTTCGATGCCGCGGTTCTACGTCGTGCACTCGGATCGGTCGACCGCAATAACTCCCAGGGTGAGGTCTACCTGACCGATGTTCTTGCCCTTGCCCGTGAAGAGGGCGGCGTTGTCCGTGCGATCCGCACCGATGATCCCTGGCTCGTTGAGGGTGCGAACGACCGCGCCCAGATGTCGGTTCTACGTGCCGAGTTCAACCGCCGCATCGTTGAGCACTGGATGCTTGAGGGAGTCACCATCGTGGACCCCGCGACCACGTGGATTGACGTTCAGGTGGAACTTGAACAGGACGTCACGATTCTTCCCGGCACCCAACTTCACGGTGAGACCACCGTCGCGACCGGAGCCACGATCGGCCCGGACACCACTTTGACGAACGTGGTCGTCGAGAAGGGCGCAACGATCACTCGCACGCACGGCTCAGACGCCCGCATCGGTGAGCGCGCGACAGTCGGTCCATTCGCCTACCTACGACCAGGAACAGTACTTGGCGTAAAGGGCAAGATCGGCACCTTCGTGGAGACCAAGAACGCCGTGATCGGCGACGGCTCCAAGGTTCCGCACCTCTCCTATGCTGGAGACGTCGAGATCGGTGAGGGCACGAACATCGGAGCCGGTTCGATCTTCGTCAACTACGACGGCGTGAACAAGCACCGATCCACCGTGGGCGCCTTCTCCCGCACCGGCGCGAACAACCTGTTCGTGGCACCGGTCAATATCGGCGACGGTGTCTACACTGCGGCGGGAAGCGTCATCCGCCAGGATGTCCCGGCCGGAAGCCTCGCCGTGTCCGCCGGTACCCAACGCAACATCGAGGGCTGGGTGGAACGTCGTCGCCCAGGTACCGACTCCGCAGAGGCAGCGGCTCAGGCCCGCGCACATGGTGGAGCCCCTGCAGCGGCTCTTGGTGCTCAGGCTCTTGATGAGCTTGCTCGCGCCGAGGCTCCGCACGGCAGTGAGGCTGTCCAGCCAGCGCGCAACGGAACCAACGTAAGTCCCCAGAGCTATACCGTTCCAGAAACCCAAACCCCCTTCGAAGGAACTGACAAGTAATGACCGGCATTCTGTCCGCTGACGGCACCAAGCGACTCGTACTCGTCTCTGGCCGCGCACACCCTGAACTCGCAGCAGCCGTTGCGGACGAGTTGGGCACCGAACTCCTTCCAACCTCGGCATACGACTTCGCGAACGGTGAGATCTACGTTCGATTCGGTGAATCCGTTCGAGGTGCCGACGTTTACGTTCTGCAGTCCCACACCGCTCCGATCAACCAGTGGATCATGGAGCAGCTCATCATGGTTGACGCTCTCAAGCGTGCGTCTGCCAAGAGCATCACCGTGGTCATGCCCTTCTACGGGTATGCGCGTCAGGACAAGAAGCACAAGGGTCGTGAACCAATCTCGGCACGCCTCCTCGCGGACATGTTCGAGGTTGCTGGCGCGGACCGCATGATGAGCGTGGACCTGCACACTGCGCAGCTTCAAGGATTCTTCAACGGTCCAGTGGATCACCTGTGGGCTATGCCGCTGCTCACCGAATACGTGAAGTCCCGCGTGGACCTGTCCAACGTGACTGTCGTGTCGCCTGACGCCGGTCGAATCAAGGTTGCTGAGAAGTGGGCTGCCAAGCTCGGAGGACACCCGCTCGCATTCGTGCACAAGACCCGTGACATCAACCAGCCTAACCAGGCGGTGGCCAACCGCGTTGTCGGTGATGTTTCCGGTCGCACCTGCGTCCTCGTGGATGACCTGATCGACACCGGTGGCACGATCGCCGAGGCGGTTCGTGTGTGTCTTGAATCCGGCGCGAGGGAAGTCATCGTGGCGGCAACGCACGGTGTGTTGTCCGAACCAGCCGCGACCCGCCTCCAGGAGTGCGGTGCGTCCGAGGTCATCGTCACCGACACTCTGCCCATCAGCGCCGAGAAGCGTTTCGAAAAACTCACCGTGCTCTCGATCGCCCCGCTGATCGCACGCGCAATCGAAGAGGTCTTCGCCGATGGTTCGGTGACCTCGCTGTTCGAGGGCAACTCCTAAACAACCTGTCTCGTACAGTTAGAACGCCCGGTCATACCGCATCGTAAGGTGTGACCGGGCGTTCTTGTTGTCGCCTGCCCTACTCGATGGGGCCAAAATAGTCCACATACCCGCAAAGAACATGGGTATGTGGACATAAAGAGCCCCATCGGCCACACAAGGGGCGTACGACACAGGCCGCGAGACGCAGCGCGACACAGCCCAACGCAACGGACGCCGGAAAATGACGGCTCGTCGGCAATGAAAACGGCAGTACAGAGGGCCGCCACCCAGAAAACCGTGCCCGAAAACTGTGATGTTGACCGCCAACTACTCCCGTGGCTGTATTCCAGCCGCACGCGTCCCTATACTTGAAACCGTGCCTTGGCGAGGGAGGGGCCTCCTTCACAAACATGGGCTCGCGGAAAGACGCCGCGACAACCCGAAGGTGGTCGGCTCCGTTATCGACTGGGCGGTTCGCTCCTTGCGTTCCGTTGTGTCGTGAGTCGAGGAACCGCACAGCAGGCATCTGTTCGTGCGCGCAGTAGTCCGCACATTTTTCGTGGCGTTCTGCCCGGCAACTCCGGTTGTGTTCCTTGGCCCTCGCGTGAACTGATCTTACGGGAAAGTTCATAAGGTCCATGTCCACCGCGCTTCGGCGCCACAACACAAAGATTAGGAGCGCAATTATGGCAAACGCAAAGCTTGTTGCTTCCGCTCGTTCGGCTTTCGGTAAGGGTGCTGCTCGTCAGGCTCGCCGTGACGGCCAGGTCCCATCGGTTCTTTACTCGGCTGGTTCCGAGGCTCAGCACATCGTTGTTGACGCACACGAGGCATTCCTCGTTGTGAAGAACAACCGCACCGAGACCATCGACCTTGAGGTTGACGGCAAGGTTGTTGCTGTATCGATCAAGGACGTTCAGCGCGACTCGGTTGGCCGCGTTATCGAGCACATCGACTTCTTCGTAGCCTGATACGGGTCGGCGCGTGATGCGCCGCGTTGAAGCAACGGTTGGGGCGCCTGGCATGCTGGGCGTCCCGACTTGTATCTTCGTGTTGTTGGGTTCAGTTTTGCTTGGCGACGAGCCGGTTCGTTTCGTTGTGACGTTCGGTTTTGTGGGTGGCGGGTTGGGAGTGGTAAGTGTTTCGTTGGTTTGGGCGTTTGTGGCGCCGCGCCGAGGGTGTACTTGTTGAGCCCACCTACGTCATATCGAAGGAATATGAAATGGCTGATGGTCTGTATTTGATCGTGGGACTGGGTAACCCTGGTCCGAAGTATGCGGGCAACCGCCACAACATTGGGCACATGGTGCTTGACGTGCTTGCGGGACGTGTGGGCGCGAAGTTTTCGGCGCACCGCGCCAACGCTCAGGTCGCTGAGGCACGTATGGGGATGCTGCCCGGTGGGGCACCCGGCCCTCGCGTAATCCTTGCTAAGCCCAACACCTATATGAACACCTCGGGTGGACCCGTCGCCGGGTTGGCCAAGTACTTCAACGTGGACCCCGAGAACGTTGTCGTCGTGCACGACGAGTTGGACATCCCGTTCGGGGACATCAAGTGCAAGATCGGCGGTGGCGAAGGCGGACACAACGGTCTGCGCGACATCACCAAGGCGTTGGGCACCAAGAACTATGTCCGGGTGCGCTCGGGTATTGGGCGCCCGCCGGGACGCATGGATGTTGCTGACTATGTGCTCAAGAATTTCAGCTCGACGGAGGCTAAGGAGTTACCGTTTCTGCTGGATGGCTCGGCCGATTGTACCGAGATGATTGTGACGCACGGTTTGCTTGAAGCACAGCAGAAGTTCCATACCGGCAACAGAAACTGAAATTAGCTCTGCGCGTTCGTTGGCTCACGACTCGGCGTGAGTTTCAATGGGGTTGAAGGTTCTTCAATCTGCCTAGGCGCTGTACGTATGGGGACGATATCTTTTCGTCCTCTCCAATTCGTCCACTGTGAGCGAACCCAGGAATCAACGGTCGTGTACGTTCTGTCAGAGACAAAGATTGAGTCTCCTGCAAGCATGAAGAATGAAAAGAACGGTAGCCCCATCAGCACTGCAATGCCGAGGTGCATTCCCACGACGCCTAGCAGCGCCACTTTGCGCAAGACTCGATGGAGCAGCATGAATGGAAAGAATAGTTGGAAATAGACTGCTGCGTAAGACGCAGTCATGACCGCGATTCCATTGCTGCTTACCAGCGCATTAAGTTCCGGAAATGGTGCGTAATGCGGGAGTTGAAGAGGATAGAATACCGCGGTTCCGTTCTGCCACTTGTCACCTTGAACTTTGAACATTGCTGAAGCTGCGTAGATCAAGCACAGGTGCGCTCCGAAAGCTGCGAGTGATGCATTATGTAGTATTGAAAAATATCCCGAGTACCGCGAAGACGCAAATCGTGTTCGATCTGTTAGATTTCGAGAAGTTCTGCGAGAGTCAAGTGACCAAAACTCTGAACATCTCATAAACAGCATGTATATAAGTGCCATGCGCAGCAAATTATCGCTTTGATCCATGTAGACACCGTCAGAGTAGACGAGAGAAGTATGTAGAATCAACGCAATCAAAGTTGCTATCCGTGTATGCCATCCAACTGCAAGTGATATAGCGGCGAGCAATAGAATGATATAGAAGAATGTCATGAAAAATATGTCGGATGTTGGGCCGAATATAAGGCGCTGGAATGGAAATTCCGAACTCGCATGAAGTTCTTGACTCCAAGCGGCAGCCGGACCCCACATGTAGCTCCTAAAAGGAAAATTGACAATTAGTTGAACAGCAAGCGTGCCGCCAAGCATAATCCGCAGAAAAGAAGTGCCTCGAGTGTTACGTGCTGGTGCGATAAACCAGCAGATTATCCAGTTCCATAAGGTGGAAATAGAACGAGAGATACTGCTCCACATTAGAAAGCCTCCAATGCGCGTGCAAATCCAGGCTCATCTTGATTATAAAGAATTACTGGTGCTCGTCGACCAGAGCTAAAAGAGACGTCCTCGGAATTTGTGCGCTCGTGTCTTTCATTGAAATCTGGAGCAGTCACCTTTGTTATTCTATACTGAACGTATCCATCCTCAATGAAACGGTCTTTCGCCTTCAAGAACTGGGTTGCATAGGCTGTTAAAGATGTGTCAAGAACTACCATTTTCTCAAATTGTGACGAAACTTTTCCTACCCTTTCTTCTGCGAGAGAAGTAAGACGCTGTGACGTATTTACATGGTAGTTCCAACTAAAGATTTCTTTCTCTAATTCTGATAGGGATCTATAGGAATCATGCGCCGTCAACGAGAGTTTGCTGGTAACGCTACTAGCAGTCGGCGGCAGAAAATTATGATAAAGACCGTCGATTTCCACCGCAGAGGCCGACACCCACTCCCTGGGTTCAAGTGACTGATCCACGGCTCGAACCTCAAGGTAATATCCCGAACTCACTGGATTCGGAGCAAAAATTGACCAAGATTGCTGGAACAGAGGAAGCGCGTACCCCCGCAGAGGCTCGCGAACACTATCTTTCAAGGGATTTGACGGGGTAATCCACAAGTACATAGCAAAGATGTGACACACGACAACGACGATTGCCGCGGAAGCGAACGCTTTATGGCCACGTGACAGTTCGACGAGTTGTTCGTCTGTAGAGATCTTTCTCACCAGCGACTCCTGATCCGGCAGGTCATGGCACTCAATCTGTGAGTGAGACAGTTAGCATGAGGAAACTAGTTGTGGTCTTCAAAGTTTGTGAATGAACGCGAAGAAGTACGACGTTGATTGGTTTCGGCGGGGATCCCCAACATATGGGTATCCCCGCCGACGCCCAACATCAGCGAACTAGATTCGACGACGTTTTCCGCTCATCACGAGAAGCAGGCCTCCCGCTACCAACAGGCCAGTTACCGCCAACGGGCCTGCCCCAATCGAGAATCCAGTCTTTGCCAGTGGATTGTAACGAGTTGGAGTCGTCCCAGTAGGCGTTCCTCCCGTCGGTGTGTTCACTGTAGTTACGGAAGCATCTGCGACTACCGTGAAACTTGAACGGGTTGAATCGCCGTAGGCGACACTCTCCGCCGTCGCCACGTGCTCGCCCAGCGCGAAGTCCGTTGGAACCACGAACTCCCAGGTGACAGTCCCACTCTCATTTGCCCTTTGCTGTGGCAGGTCAACACGACGCGAGTGTACGTGTCCATTAACGGTCTCGCCAGGTTCAAATCCAGTTGCAGTGAAGACCTGGGTTCTGCCACGGGTGATCGTAGGAATGGTCACGGAGGACTGTAGAACCCGCTCTGAAGCCGAAGCGACTGTAACCTGTCCTTGAGCTGTCCGACCTGATTCGTCAGCGACCAAAACTACAACCGTGCCGATAGGGAACTTCTCAGTTGACACGGAAGCGCTGAACGTTCCGTCCTCTCCCACAACCGCGGTTCCAACGGTTACAGGTTTTCCGTCAGCTCCTGTGATGGTTATCGTGACCTTTTCACCAGCTGTGAAACCAGTTCCCGTCACTGTGATTGTGTCACCGTGTTTCACAGTCTCGGTGTCTATGTCAACTGTCGGAGATGGGGTTCCGTCTTGGTCACCTGACGGGGTTCCGTCTTGGTCACCCGATGGGGTTCCGTCTTGGTCACCTGACGGGGTTCCGTCTTGGTCACCCGATGGGGTTCCGTCTTGGTCACCTGACGGGGTTCCGTCTTGGTCACCTGACGGGGTTCCGTCTTGGTCACCTGACGGGGTTCCGTCTTGGTCACCCGATGGGGTTCCGTCTTGGTCACCTGACGGGGTTCCGTCTTGGTCACCCGATG
>NZ_JBHUOP010000009.1:0-56266 GCF_042683685.1 Populibacterium corticicola
ACGATGCCTCAAACGCTACATCGCCCGAGACCTCTACCGCACACTCAACACACTGCACCACACCCCAGCGACAACTTGACAACTATAGAAGCGTCTCACCGGAAAGACGACATTGGAGAGGCAGCCCTCTAACTAGGATGCTCTACTCTCCAGATAAGCCGAAAACCCGACGCTAATATCCCGGATTTAACCGTCGAGACGATGCTGCCAATACCCTGGCTTACGGCGATGGTGCGCATAAGCAAGGATCACCATGCTCGTGTCGGTGAGGTAATAGATCACCCGGTAGGGAAACACGCTCACGCTTGCACTTCGCACCACGGGCAGTTCATCCCAACCCGGGAACACTGGTGCGGCATCCGGCCAATCAAGTACACGCTGGATCGTGGCGTCGATCGCGTCATAGAAGTCGTCACCAAGATACAACTGCTGATCGTCGTACCAGAACGCAGCTTCACGCAGTTCGGCGCGGGCTTCTGGATGTTCTCGTTTGACGAGGGTCACTTGCGACGTGCGGCAAGTTCGGCGCGAAGCTGCGCATGGGATTCATCCACATCGAGCATCTCGACTTTGCCGCTCTTGATGTCGTCAATGCGGTGACGCAACTCCGTGTGCCAGGCGGTATCAACTTCAACTTGATCCGAGCCCGTGTGATCGTCAAGGTCAAGGCTGAGAATGCCACGATGCAGCACTTCGGCGCGGTCGCGGCGATCCAACGACAGCAGCGCCTGTTCTACTTCAGCGACGGTCATCGACATACTCCAAGTGTACGCGGCACCCCTGACATTGCCCAAGGCTTACGCCCACCAAGCCTCTACATGCGTAGGTAAATGCGACATGGTGGTTTTCCGGAATCACCCACCATGAAAAATCGCACTCTCACCGGAAAATCACCATGTCGGGGGTGCTAGCCCTCTAACCCCGTACACCGGGGCTAAACTTGCGGAAGAAATGAAAAATCCCCTGCCTGAGCAGGGGATTCATCTTGTGGCTCCGACCGGCATCGATCCGGTGACCTTTCGATTTTCAGTCGAACGCTCTACCAACTGAGCTACAGAGCCTTGGTTGTCCATACTAGTATGAACCGCGACCCCGACGGGACTTGAACCCGCGACCTCCGCCGTGACAGGGCGGCGCGCTAACCAACTGCGCTACGGGGCCTAGATGATCTATCTAGACCGCTTCACAAACTCAATCGCTCATGAAGAGCGACCCCGACGGGACTTGAACCCGCGACCTCCGCCGTGACAGGGCGGCGCGCTAACCAACTGCGCTACGGGGCCTTAGTTAAGGCCTTGCCTTTGCCAGTGAGACTGGCGGTTAGTTGATGTGAATCAACTGGTACCCCCAACGGGATTCGAACCCGTGTTACCGCCGTGAAAGGGCGGCGTCCTAGGCCACTAGACGATGGGGGCTTTGCTTTCACGGTCTGCTGTACCCCAGCGGCCCGTGCCTGCTGAAAAATCATATGGGTAAACCTGTTCAAAAAGCAAAACGGTTTTCTGCGAAGATTGGCCTATGGTCGAGATGTCTCGTGAGGAATTTGAACTGGCGGTTTCGGACGCGTTGGATCAACTGCCGGCTGATCTCGTGCCCCATATTGATAACGTTGTGGTGTTCGTTGAAGGTGAGCCACCTGCGGAAACGCCTGATTTGCTGGGGGTTTATGACGGTGTTCCCCTCACTGAACGGGGTTTCATGTGGGGTGCTGGGGCACTTCCTGATCGCATCACCATCTACATGAATCCGACGTTGCGCATGTGCGAATCTGTGGAGGAAGTGGTTGAGGAGGTTCTCGTCACAGTTGTGCATGAGGTCGCCCACTACTTCGGTATTGATGATGACCGGCTGCATGAACTAGGCTGGGCATAGACTTAATTCCACGATGAAAATAATAGAGATTCCGGAAGCCACGACGTATGGCAGACGCGGAATCCCAGACGAGAGGTGAAGTCATGGCAGTACTCGTAACCGGTGGAGCAGGCTACATTGGGGCCCACGTTGTACGGCTCCTGCAGGAACAGGGAACCGACGTTGTGGTCGTGGACAACCTGAGCACCGGGCGCGCAGATCGCATTGGCGGCGCAACGCTCGTGGAACTCGACGTAGCGAGCCCTGAAGCCAAGGACCTTCTCCCGGAAACCATGAAGAAGCACGGCGTCACCGCTGTCATTCACTTCGCGGCCCAGAAGCAGGTCGGTGAATCTGTTGCCCGCCCAATGTTCTACTACGAGCAGAACGTGGGTGGCATGGCCAACGTCATCTCCGCGATGGAGGCATCAGGTGCACGCGACCTGGTCTTCTCCTCATCGGCGGCGACCTACGGTATGCCTCCCGTCGCTGTGGTCACTGAAGACGTCGACATGAAGCCGATCAACCCGTACGGCGAGACCAAGCTCATCGGTGAGTGGATGGGACGCGCTGCGGGCAAGGCATTCGGCCTGCGGTTTGCGGGCCTGCGCTACTTCAACGTTGCCGGTGCTGGTTGGGATGACCTTGGCGACCCAGCGATCCTCAACCTCATCCCGATGGTGCTTGATCGGGTTGCCAAGGGTCAGGCCCCACTGATCTTCGGCGCGGACTATGACACCGAGGACGGAACGTGCGTTCGCGACTACATCCACGTGCTCGACCTAGCCAAGGCGCACATCGCCGCGCTTGACTACCTGCAGCAGGACGAGCGTTCGGTTGACGTGTTCAACGTTTCGACCGGTGAAGGGGCATCGGTGAAGGACATCATTGATGGTCTCGCGAAGGCTTCGGGAATCGATATCCAGGCTGAGATCCGCGACCGCCGCGCAGGCGACCCGCCGCACCTGATTGGTTCCGCCAAGCGCATCAACGAGGTACTCGGCTGGCATGCCGAGAAGAACCTCGACGACATCCTGAACTCCGCGTGGTCCGCCTGGCAGGCAGGCCCGAACCGGATCGAACTGTAGGTCCAGTTTCATTGCCGACGAGTCGGGGACCGGCCGGCATTGCCGCCAGTGTGGTCCTCGCATACGTAGGGGAGTTTCGCGACAACGCGAACGCAGCCCCAACATGATCCGGTTATGACGCGAGCCCTCGTCTTCCAGCGCAATGCCCGCTGGAAGACGAGGGCTCGTCGCACATCGGCCGAAAACAACCAGAGCCAAGGAGCCTCAGCCGTGACCCTAGAGCCCGCAGAACTCACATTTACCGACGTTGAGGCGGCAGCACAGCGCATTACCGGAAGGGTGCGCCCGCTGACCGTGGCCCGACTCGGAGAAGTGGCCGGGATAGCTGGCGATGTGTTTGCTGGCCTCGAGTTTCTGCAATACACGGGCACCTTCAAGGCTCGTGGAGCGCAAAACTTCCTTGAAGCCCATCGGGCTTCAGGTACGCTCCCGAAAGCCGGAGTGACCATTGCGTCCGGCGGCAACGCAGGGCTTGCGTGCGCGTGGGCTGCCGGACAGCAGGGAATCCCCGCGACCGTTTTCTTGCCGGAGAATGCTCCCCGGGTCAAGGCCGACAGACTACACGGATATGGTGCGGACGTGCGGCTGATCGGACACGAGTACGCTGAGGCGCTCGCAGCCTGTCACGAATTTGCCGCGCAGAGCGGTGCGCTCGTGTCACACGCCTACGACAACCCGTTGATCGCGGCAGGTGCTGGAACCTTGATGCTTGAACTCGTTGCCGCGCAACCAGAGTTGGACACCGTTGTCGTCTCTGTGGGTGGCGGCGGACTGTTTGCGGGCATCGCAACCGTGGCCCGACAATTCGGCATTCGAACCATCGCCGTGGAGCCGGAAAACTGTCGGGCATTGAACGAAGCACTCACCCGTGGCGAGGTGACCGAGGTGCCCGTGAACTCGGTTGCCGCCGATTCGCTGGGCGCCCGGTCCGTCTCCGAGACCGCATTGCGGGCGGCTCAGCATCCGCTCGTTGAGTCCGTGCTTGTGCCAGATGATGCGATTGTCAATGCACGCCGATACCTGTGGGCAGAACATCGTCTGCTGGTCGAGCACGCTGCCGCAACGGCGTTCGCCGGGCTGACCCATGCCAGTGGATATCGGCCTGACAGCGGTGAGAAGGTTGCCGTTGTGCTCTGCGGGGCGAACACCGACCCCAGCGATGTAGCCGTCTAGCGTCACAGATTTGATTGCCGACGAGTCGGGGACCGGCCGGCATTGCCGCCAGTGTGGTCCTCGCGCACGTAGGGGAGTTCCGTGACAACATGAACGCAGCCCCGACATGACCCGATATGATGCGAGCCCTCGTCTTCCAGCGCAACGTGCGCTGGAAGACGAGGGCTCGTCGCCAATCTGAGGTTTTATAAGGCGTGAAACGCCTGAACTACTTGACGTACCGGTTGATCGCCCATGCCGCTATGGCACCGACACTCACGCCGAACACGATGAACATGCGGTTGGTGGTGGCCATCGAAATCGCGTTGCCTGCCGCGAAGCACACAACGATGATGATGCCACCGAGGAGCCAGTTCGCCTGCTGGTGTTGCTTTTCGATCTCGCGGCGCTGCTCCGGGGTCAAGTCATCGTTGTGAGGCATGAACCTAGCCTACCCCTGAGCATGTGATGTCTGGGAAACCGTGCCCCGGCCATCTGAGGTATTACCCACCCGTTTTGCGACGAGACCACCCGTGAATAACGGGTGGTCTCGACAGTTTTTGTATAGGCAATGAACGCCGACGGGCGGAGAACGTGAACGCTCGCTTAAGGAACGAGCGTCGCTAGAGCGCGAACGATGTCGTCGACGCGTTCCTTCGCGTCACCGAACAGCATGGAGGTGTTCTCCTTGAAGAACAGCGGGTTCTGGACGCCCGCATAGCCGACGGCCATGGAACGTTTGAACACGATGACTTGTCTCGCATTCCACACCTGGATGACCGGCATTCCCGCGATGGGGGAGGTTGGGTCGTCCTCGGCGGCAGGGTTGACGGTGTCGTTTGCGCCGATCACAAGAACTAGGTCGGTTGCGGCCATGTCCTCGTTGACCTCCTCGAGTTCCTCCACGATGTCGTAGGGAACCTTGGCCTCTGCGAGGAGCACGTTCATGTGCCCAGGGAGGCGGCCTGCGACGGGGTGGACGCCGAAGACGACTTCCTTGCCTTCATTGCGTAGCCGCGTGGTCAGTTCAGCGACAGGGTATTGCGCCTTTGCCACGGCCATGCCGTATCCGGGCGTGATGAGGATGCGCTTGGCGGTCTTGAGGAGGTCTGCGACTTCCTCCGCGGTGACCTCGGTGTGTTCGCCCTCGACGACTGCCCCGGTTGGTGAGCCACCGTCCGAGCCGAATCCACCGAGGATAACGGAGATGAACTTGCGGTTCATCGCCTTGCACATGATGTAGGAGAGGATCGCACCGGACGAACCGACGAGTGCACCTGTGATGATGAGCAGGTCGTTCGAGAGCATGAATCCGGCCGCGGCCGCCGCCCAACCCGAATACGAGTTGAGCATCGAGACGACCACGGGCATGTCTCCACCACCGATGGCCATGACCAGGTGCCAGCCCACGAAGAGTGCAAGCAGCGTCATGATGATGAGCGGGATGATGCTCGGCGAGGCGATGAACCAGGCCATAAGCCCGAGTGAGGCGAGGACGGCACCCGCGTTGAGCCAGTGGCGGCCAGGCAGCGTGAGCGGTGCGGTCTTGATCTTGGCAGCGAGCTTGAGCCACGCCACGATCGACCCGGTGAAGGTGATCGCACCGATGAAGACTCCGAGGAACACCTCGATGAGGTGGACGGTGTCGTGCGTGGTGTCGGTCAGGTAGGAGTTGAAGCCGACGAGGACGGCAGCGAGACCCACGAACGAGTGGAGGATCGCGATCATCTCCGGCATCTGGGTCATCTCGACCTTGCGTGCCCGCCACGAGCCGATGAGCGCACCGATTCCGAGGGCACCGAAGATCAGGGCGGCGGTGACGCCGACTTCGCGTTCGGAACGGTCGAGTGCGAGGAGCACGGTTGCGGCAAGCGCGAGGACCATGCCTGCCTGTCCGGCTCGGTTTCCTGCGCGGGCGGTTTCCTGACGGGAGAGCCCTGCGAGGGAGAGGATGAACAGGACACCTGCGATCAGGTAGATTGCCTGCACGAATTGGGTGAGGTTTTCCATGTCAGGCGTCCTTTCGGAACATTTCGAGCATTCGGCCGGTCACGAGGAATCCACCGAAGATGTTGATGGATGCGACGGTTGCGGCGGCGAATGCAAGTGCGGTGACGAGCCAGTCGGTGCTTCCGAGTTGCAGGAGGGCGCCCACGAGGATGATGCCGGAGATTGCGTTGGTCTGCGCCATCAGTGGGGTGTGCAGCGCGTGGCTGACTCCGTTGATGACGTAGAAGCCGATGATGACGGCGAGTACGAACACGGTGAAGTGCATCGCGAAAGCAGGCGCGGAGAATGTTATGGCGGCAACGAGTAGGAGGGCTGCGATTGCTGCTGAGACGAGTCGGCCGCGGCCTTTGTTTTGGCTTGGCGACGATACCGCGGGTTCCGGTGTGGCCTGCGTGCCAGGGTTTGAAGCTGGTGCGACGGCGGGCGCTGCCGAGACCTGGACGGGCGGCGGCGGCCACAGGACTGAGGATTCGTGGGTCACGGTGATGCCACGTACGATCACGTCTTCGAGGTCTACCGCGAGTTCGCCGTCCTTCTCGGGGGTCATGAGCTTGAGCAGGTTGACGATGTTCGTGCCGTAAAGCTGCGAGGTGTGCTTTGGCATGCGTCCCGGCAGGTCGGTGTATCCGATGATGGTGACACCGTTGTCGGTGACGATCTTCTTGCCGGGCTCAGTGAGTTCGCAGTTTCCTCCGCTGGAGGCGGCGAGGTCCACAATGACGGAGCCGGGCTTCATGTTGGCGACCATCTCGGCGGTGATGGTGATGGGCGCTTTACCGCGAATGAGTGCGGTGGACACGACCACATCTGCAGCGGCGGACTCGGCAGCGTAGACCCGCATGGTCGCGGCTTCTTGCTCGTCAGTCAGTTCGGATGCGTATCCGTCTGCCGACTCCTGGGCTGCCGCATCCACGCGAACGAAGGTGGCGCCCATGGATTCGATTTGTTCGGCCACGTCTGAGCGCACGTCATAGGCGCGCACATCGGCTCCGAGTGATCCGGCTGCACCCAGCGCCGCCAGGCCTGCGACACCCGCGCCGATGACGAAGACTCGTGCGGGTGGCGTCGAGCCTGCTGCCGTGACCTGACCGGCGAACATGCCTGCGTACGCCTCAGCCGCCTCGATGATGCCGCGATATCCCGACACGTTGGACATGCTGGAGAGTACGTCGAGGGCCTGTGCCCGCGAGATGCGTGGCACGGACATGAGGTTGAGAGCCGTGATGCCCTGTTCTTTGGCAGCAACGACGAAGTCGGGTGCGTCGTCTGGGTAGAGGCGAGAGATAAGGGTGGCGCCCTTGTTCATACTCGCGACCGCTGCAAGGTCGGGGGCGTCAACGGTAATGACTATGTCGCTCTGCCACACCTGCGAGGACTCAACAAGCTCAGCGCCGGCGTCTAGATATGCCTGATCGGTGATGCTTGCCCGGGCTCCGGCGTCGTTTTCGACAGCGACGGTGTAGCCGAGCTTGATGAGTTGCTCAACGGTTTTCGGTGTGGCCGCAACGAGCCGCTGGTCTGCGGCTGCTTCTCTGGGTACTCCAATACGCACGGGCTTCTCCATTAGAAAGATTACGGTCCAGTCATTTCTATCAACGTGGGATGACTTGGGGTCGGGACCTCGGTCCTCAAAATGACGCATACCGAGCCCTATCGTCTCACTATGAGGGCAAATGGTGCCATATGCGATCGCGAATGACCTGCAAATTGTTAACCCATTGACAGTCTGAATTGTTAACTGGTTAACTATCTTGTATGGATCAAGAACCCACAACCAGGCCTGCGGTGAAAATCGCAGAGCTGACAACCCATGCCGCGATGCTTCTGGAAGCCCATGCCGATGAGTATCTGCGCAAGAACTTCGCGATCACCTACCACCAGTACGTGCTCTTTGCCGTCTTGTCGGAGAAAGAGCCCACGGACCTCACAACGCTCGCTGCCTGCCTCAACGTCTCGAAGGCTGCCGTATCCAAGCGCTTGCCGGGCCTCCAAGAGGCTGGGTACCTGGTTGCCGTTCCGGCCGAGCACTCCAAGCGAAGCCTGACTGTGACCCTGACAGATAAGACCCGAGGGATACTCGCTCAGGCTGGTCCAGAACTCGAGGCGCTCCTGCATGCCAAACTCGAGCATTCCGGCTTGCCGTTGGACGCTGACCTCTTGGCCAGGCAGCTTGAAGTGTTGGTTTCTGTTCTAGAAGACGGGGATGAGTAGCATGAATACCGTTTCCACCCAGATGTCTGAGGGGCAAGACCTCTCAGATGGAGGAGGGCGCCCAATGCGGATTGTGGTCATCATCGGACACCCCATCCCAGGTTCGCTCAGTCACGCCCTTGCGGCGCGATACGTGGCTGAACTACACGGCGAGTCGCGAGCCGATGTCATGATCTCGGTGATTGACCTCGCCGAGACCCGTGTGCCCATGCATGTCCATCCGGCGCGGGAACAGTTGCGCGCCAAGGCAGGGCGCGATCATCTCGATCCACAGGTCCGGGCTTGGCTCGAAACCGTGGAAAGAGCTGACCATCTTGTGTGGTTCTTTCCCCAGTGGTGGGGGACCTATCCGGCGGTGCTCAAGGCGTTCATTGACTCGGTGTTTCTGTCGGGAGTGGCGTTCGTCTATGACGAGAAGCTTCCGAAAGGGCTGTGGGGCGGAAAGACATCACGAGCCTTCGCGACCATGGACTCGCCAAAGTGGTGGAATTCGATGTGGTACCGCAACGCGATGATGTCCTCGTTGAACCGTGCGGTGCTGCGCTATGTCGGGGTGAAGCCCTTGCCTTCGAGTGTGTTCACCCCGGTCCGTTCCTCAGAACCCAAGGTGCGCACCCGATGGTTGCTCCAGGTTGCGGAGAGGGCTCGGGTGGATGCGCGGCTCTTGGAACGCAGACGAAATCGTCTCGGACGTTAAAAACGTCAAAAATTCGAGACAGTGGGGCACCTCACATGTCAGAAAAGGCATTCAGTCGACTCGTGGATTTGAGGGCGAGAGGGTCCGTTCGGTGCCGGCGGGGCCTTGGATGTCAGATAAATGGTTTAGATCATGCTGTTGTTTCGTAATTGGATCAGGATAGGGTTTCAAGGGTTAGGCGGGCCTTTCTTAGCAGAACCTAACTAAGGCCGCTTCAAAGAGAAACACATGTGAAGGGACAAGGTTTTGAAGGCAAACTTCCGTACTCGCAGCCTCGCGCTTGGAGTCATCGCGGCGTTCGCGCTTTCCGCTTGCGGATCGAACGCTGAGGAGAACCAGCCAGAGACAGACGCGACCACCCCAACCTCGGTGGTTGTCGAGGACAACAACGGTGAGCACACCATCAACTTGCCTCTCACCTCGGTCGCAGCAACCGACAACCGCACGTTTGAGGTGCTTGACTCGTGGGGCGTTGAACTGACCGCGGGCGCTCGTGCACTGATGCACAGCAACGTGAGCTACAAGGACAACGACGCCATCGCTGACCTGGGTAACCACGGTGAGCCAAACTTCGAAGCCGTCGTTGCAACGGCTCCACAGGTCATCGTGAACGGCCAGCGGTTCTCGCAGTTCCACGAAGACCTCGTCAAGGCGGCCCCAGATGCAGTCGTGCTTGAACTCGACCCACGCGAGGGCCAGCCGTTTGACGCTGAACTCAAGCGCCAGGTCACCGTGCTCGGTGAGGTATTCGGTAAGCAGAGCGAGGCTGCACAGCTTGTTGCCGACTTCGACGCCTCGATTGAACGTGTCAAGGCTGCCTACAGCCCCGACCAGAAGGTCATGGGTGTTATCACCTCCGGCGGCAACATCGGCTACGTCGTTCCAAGCACCGGCCGTACCATCGGCCCACTGTTTGACATCTTCGGATTCACCCCAGCGCTTGAGGTGGATGGGTCTGATGACCATCAGGGCGACGACATCTCCGTGGAGGCCATTGCACAGTCCAACCCAGATCTCATCATCGTGATGGACCGTGACGGTGGCTTCGCCGAGGCAGACCGCGGTGAGGACTACCAGCCGGCAGCCCAGATCCTTGAGAACTCCGAAGCGCTCAAGAACGTAACTGCAGTCCAGAACGGCAACATCGCGTACTTCCCAGAGGACACCTACCTCAACGAGGGCATCTCGACATACACCGAACTGTTCAACTCACTTGCAGATCTGCTTGAGAAGAACTGATTCGGCAGGAGTCCCGCCAAGCGTCTTGTCGACACTGACGCGTTAGCGGCGACTACCGTACCGGGCCCCACAAGCGATCATGCCTGTGGGGCGCCGGTGTCATAAGACCCAAGGAATACCATGACCCAAACGGTCACTCCCACCGAACAGAAACCGCGCAACCGCACCCGCGAAAAGCTCTTCGACTGGAAACTCCTCATCGGTGTTGTCGCGGTTGGTTTACTGCTCGTCGTTTCCCTTTTCACGGGTGTGTACGACATCTTCAACGGTGATTTCGGACTTGAGATGTTTGCGATCACCCGTATTCCGCGCACGATTGCCCTCGTTCTCGCAGGCGCTGCCATGGCGATGTGCGGTCTGGTGATGCAGTTGCTCACGCAGAACCGTTTTGTGGAGCCGACGACCACTGGAACGACCGAGTGGGCGGGCCTGGGTCTCCTGCTCATGCTGATTCTGGTCCCGAACGCGAGCCTCATGACGAAGATGGTTGCGGCGATCATCGCGTCGTTCGTGGGCACTATGATCTTCTTCCTGTTCCTGCGCCGAGTGCAATTGACCAGTTCGCTGATCGTCCCGATTGTGGGAATCATGATTGGTGCGGTCGTCGGCTCCGTCAGCACCTACCTGGCCCTGGTCACCAACAAACTCCAGAACCTCGGTGTCTGGTTCGCGGGGAGTTTCACCTCCGTGCTCCGGGGGCAGTACGAAGCACTGTGGATCGTGGCGTTTGTCGCAGTGGCGGTGTTTATCGCAGCGGACCGCTTTACAGTCGCAGGCCTCGGTGAGGACATTGCTACCAACGTGGGCCTGAACTACAACCAGGTCATCCTGTTGGGCACCGGACTGATTGCAGTTGCGACCGGCGTGGTAACGGTTGTTGTGGGTAATCTTCCATTTCTTGGGCTTATCGTCCCCAACGTCGTGTCCATGATTCGCGGTGATGACCTGCGCAGTAATCTCCCGTGGGTGTGCCTGCTCGGAATCGCAATAGTGACGGTGTGCGATCTCATCGGACGCACGATCATCATGCCGTTCGAGGTACCGGTCTCACTGATTCTCGGGGTGGTCGGCGCGGTCGTGTTCATTGCCCTGCTCCTGAGGAGTCGTCGCAATGCCTGAACCAACGGCACGTACCACGCAGGCAGATGAGGTCATAGACGCAGCGCAGGCTCACTTTGCCAACCATGACCTCGATGAACCGACAACAGGATCCGCGTCCGCTGCTCCGCAACCGAGTCAGGAGCCACGGAAGTCCGGTGCTTTCCTCACAAGGAAGGCCAAACGTCGCTATTTCTGGACTCTCAGTGCACTCGTCGTACTGGGTGCCTTCTTTGCAGTCGCGAACCTGACCTGGGCGATCCCCGTCCCTGCTGGAACTGCTGGGTTCTGGCGCATCATCGACATGCGCACGACCGCACTCGTCGTGATCCTTCTCGTGGTCACCTGTCAGGCCGTGGCCACGGTGTCCTTCCAGACGGTCACCAACAACCGCATCATCACGCCCTCCATCATGGGATTCGAGTCTCTGTACGTTGCGGTGCAGACCTCGGCCATCTACTTCCTTGGGGTTGCTGGCGTTTCTGCGGTGCAGGGCCTGCCGCAGTTCATCATGATGATCGTGCTGATGGTTGGTTTCTCACTCGCGCTCTACGGATGGCTGCTGTCCGGTAAGTACGGCAACCTTCAAGTCATGCTGCTGGTGGGAATCATCATTGGCGGTGGGTTGGGTTCAGTTTCCACGTTCATGCAGCGTCTGTTGACGCCCAGCGAGTTCGATGTCCTTGTCGCTCGTTTGTTCGGTTCGGTTGCGAAGGCCCGGCCAGAGTACTTCCCAGTTGCAATACCCCTGTGCATCATCGTAACCGCCGCCTTGATCTGGAAATCGCGTCGTCTGAACGTGATCGCCCTGGGTAGGGACCTGTCCACAAATCTTGGCATCAATCATCGGCGCGAGACGATGCAGGTGCTGTTCCTTGTCTCGATCCTCATGGCGGTCACCACCTCCATGATTGGGCCGATGACGTTTCTTGGATTCCTGATCGCGACCCTCGCCTACCAGATCGCGGGAACTCACGACCACCGGTACGTGTTCCCGATAGCCATTGCCACGGGGTTTGCCATCCTCAGCGGTGCCTATTTCATCCTCAAGAACGTGTTCTACGCGGAAGGTGCGGTCTCGATCATTATCGAGGCGGTCGGTGGTACCGCATTCCTCATTCTCATTCTTCGAAAGGGCAGGCTGTGATTACCCTCAAGGACGTTCGCAAGGACTACAGTTCCGAAGTCACGATCGGCCCGATCTCGCTTGAGATCCCCGCGGGTGGCGTCACGGCACTCGTCGGCCCAAATGGTGCGGGAAAATCGACCGTGCTCACCATCATTGGTCGCCTTCTCGGCGCCGATGAGGGGTCCATCGAGATCGCCGGGTACGACGTGGCGAAGACCAAGTCCAAGGACCTCGCCAAGATCGTGTCGATCCTGCGGCAGGAGAACCACTTCATCACGCGACTCACGGTTCGCCAACTCGTTGGGTTTGGCCGCTTCCCATACACGGGCGGACGACTGAACCGGGAGGACGAGGCGATCATCGACCGTTCAATCGACTTCTTCGAACTCACGGAACTGCAGGACCGCTACTTGGATCAACTCTCGGGTGGGCAGCGTCAGCGTGCGTATGTGGCGATGGTGTTGTGCCAGGACACCGAGTATGTGTTGCTCGACGAGCCGCTGAACAACCTCGACATGCGCCACTCCGTGCAGATGATGCAACATCTACGCCGTGTTGCCGACGAGCTTGGTCGCACCGTTGTGATCGTGCTGCACGACATCAACTTCGCGGGCCAGTATGCCGACCGCATCTGCGCCGTCAAAAACGGCAAGGTGGTTGAGTACGGTAAGGCGCGCGACCTGTTCCAATCCGAGAAACTCAGCAGGGTATTCGATACCCCGGTCTCCTGTATCGACGGCCCCAACGGGCCGCTCGCGGTCTACTACTGACCGGCATAACCTCCGCCCTGATGTGCGACGAGTCCCCTGCTTCCAGCGCCACCCACGTCATGGTGGGCCAAAACTGGAATCAGGGGACTCGTCGTCAACAAGGTAATCGGGACGGCTAGGCGTCATCCTCCTCAGAGGCCAGGCGCAAGCCTTTTGGAAGCGTGAAGGCGGGCGGTTTCTCCACGACGATCGTGGGTGCCGCCAGTTCTTCCTCAAGCAACTGCTTGTCTGGAATGAACTGTGTCATGAGTTCTTCGTTTCCCATGAACCAAATCTAGCCCTGCCCACTGTTGCGGGCAAGAGCGAGGCTGGATGCGTACAACGAGGCTATTTGATCAGATCTGCCATCTTCTTGGCGATGATTTCCGTGGCCTTCTTCGGTGCCAGGCGGTGCAGCCGGTCCATCATCTTTGCGTCCGAACCGATTGTTGCGCGGAACTTCCCCTTGACGATTGCATCAACAATCACGGCTCCAGCGTCTTTCGCGCTCGTCATCTTGTGCTTCGAGGCGCTGGCGTCATCGGAACTACGGCCAGCAAGACCCGAGTTGCCCGCGATGTTCGTGGCGATGGCGCCAGGGTAGATCGTGGTGACGGCAACGCGTGTGTCGATGAGCTCCGCGTATAGTCCCTCTGTCAGCAGTACGACCGCCGCCTTGGACGCGCCGTACACGCTCTGACCTGGAACCGGAGCCGTGGCACCCATGCTTGCCACGTTGACGAGAGCCGCCTCGGGCCGTGACATGAGTGTCGGCAGGAATGCCTGACAGGTGTTGATGACTCCGTAGAAGTTCACGTTCATGACCTTCTCGATCTCCTCAAGCGGAAGATCCACGACCTTGACGAACTTCTGGATGATTCCAGCCACATTGACCAGCCCGTCGGCTTTTCCGTGCAAGTCCTCGACCTGTGCGGGAAGTGCCATCATCGCCTCGCGGTCTGTGATGCTGAGCGCGTGCGCGGAGAAGCGGTCGCCCACCTGAGCAAGTTCAGCGGTCTCCTTGAGACCCGTCTCGTTGAGGTCTACGCCAGCCACTCGGCCACCAGCGGCGAGCAATTGCAGCGCCACCTCGCGTCCAATGCCGTTGCCTGCACCCGTGACAACGAATACTTTGTTCCTGATCTCCATGTCGCGCTCACTTTCGCCTTGTTGCGGGGTTGCTCCGGGGGAGTGATCTGTGCCCGCCGTTGGACACCTCCACCTCAGCCACAATCCTACGTGTCAGAAACCTGACACACAGCGGACTGAAGTCCTAGGAGTTTTTCTTCGGCGGGACCTCGGTCGAAGAAGAGGTTCTCTATCCGCTAGATCATGCGATTTTTACGCTTTATACACTGCTCGAGAGATCGGGTGAAAACGGACGCTTATGTCCGTTTATGTCGTTCTACAAATTGGTGTCAGAAAAGTTTAGAGTAACCGCCAAGCAGGTTAGGTGGTAGCGCGCAGCGTCAGACGTGACCGAACCAGAAGCTGAACGCGCGGAGCCTCGCTGAGACCAGTCGACGTGGTGCTGACGAGTGCCTTGACCGCTTGACTCATGATCTGATGTGGTTCCGGGGAGAGGGTGGTCACCGGTGGCTGGGCCAACTCAGCGGCGTTGGACCCCATGTTCAACGCGAGCACCATCAAATCCCTGGGTACGGCGAGTCCGATCAGTGCCGCCTCGTACAGCATGCCTGCGACAGCCAACTCGTTGAAGGAGACAACCGCCAGAGGTGCTGTGTGCTGTGCGCGGATGGCGTGCAGGGCGGTTCGCCCCGCCAAGGGGGTCGCCGGGGTCAGATGAACCGCGCACGAGACGCCATGCTCAAGCGCTGCTCGTTCCAGTTCACGGCGGATGCGAAGGGATGGGCCGAAACCACGAGAGTCACTCGTCCCGTCTGGCCCGAGGAACACGAAGTCACCGCATCCCCTAGCGGCTAGATGTGCGACGGCCTGATCAGCCTGATCGGCGTAATCGTTGTCCACATATGTCGGAATGTCGGCGGCATCAGGGGTTCCCACCAGAACAAAGGGCGTTCCCGAATCGCGCATTGGAGCAATACGCGGATCATCTGGCGTCACCTCCATCAGGATGACGCCATCAACCATTCCCTGATCGACCAGACTCCTCAGGCCCTCGGTATCCGAGAGCGGCTGGGTCCACAGCAGCAGGTGGTAACCCAGTCCCTGCGCCTTCTCGGCGGCGGCAGACACGTACTCGAACTCAGTTGACGACACTCCCTGTGGGCTGTGCGGATAGTGCAGCGCGATGACGCCTCGCCGTGCACCGGCCAGACCGCGCGCGAACGCATTGGGCGTGTAGTTCAACTCCCTCATGGCCGCGCGAACCTTGGCTTGAGTGTCCGCGGAGATCGGGCGTCGACCACTGATCACATACGACACGGTGCTCGACGACACCCCTGCCAGACGCGCGACATCATCGCGAGTGGCCATCCTCGCCTCCCTGAGGCCGCTTCATCGGTTGAATCGGAAGATCCCGTAGCCGAACGGGCCAACCTCGATCAGGTGCGAACTTTCGGTTGGCCCTGTGACCGCGGCATCGTCGCCGGAACCGGACGCGATGCTGGAACTGGCCTGCTCGTCGCCAATCGTGGCATTGCTGCCACGCAGTAATTCCGGATCTCCTGCTGGACACTCCACCCGTGCTGTCATAGTCTCGGCGCGAGGATTGATCGCAACGACATAGGACTCGCCCCGTTGGAACACGAATGGGTAGGAGGAGTTGAGCACTCGCGCGGCGGTGCCCGCGCCCAGCTCGGGATGATCTTCACGCAGCGCGAGCAGGGCGCGCACGTGATTGAGCAGCGAGTCTGGATCATTTAGCTGAGCGGCAACCGTCGGCCTGTCCTTGGACGGATCCTGCGGGAGATACAGGTACTCAGGGCGCGCCGAGGAGAAGCCCGCGTTGGGTAACCCGCCATCCCACTGCATCGGAGTGCGGCAACCCGAGCGATCGAACTTCGGGTTCCACCGACTGCCCTCCTTCTCGGGCGCATCAGGAAGATTGCGCATACCGATCTCGTCACCGAAGTAGATGGACGGCACAGAACCCCACGTCAACAGAAAGGTGAACGCCGCAAATGACTGCTCGATCCCGCGCTCCCCGGTCACCACGCGTGAAAAATCGTGATCCGAACTGGGCAGCACAATCAGCCGATCCTCGCCACACGCATCCCAACGATCCTGCCAGTATCCGAGGAACCTCTTGAGTGCCGCCGAGCCATCCGCAAGGGACACGTGAGCGTCGAAATAGCAGGGATCGTCATCCTCCTGCCACGGCAGTTTCCCCACGGAACCGTTGTTGAACAACGCAGAGTGTTCCTGCTGGATCACAAGTGCGAAGTCGCCGTCGAACCCGCCACTCTGACCCGCCGCGAGAGTGCGGTGCTCATCTGACTCAGGAAGCAGGACGGCATCCGGGTAGTTCTCGTGCATCCATCGTGAGATCTCGCGCCACAGGGCAGAGTTCTCCACGAGTCCTGGATCGTCCTTCACAAGCGAGAACGCCATGTCCACCCGGAACCCAGCCACACCCCGATCAAGCCAGAACCCGATGATCTCCTTGAGCGCCTCCCGGTTACGGCGAGGCCACTCGTCCGTTGGCAGTTGCCGCCACGGCTCGCTCGGGTCGAGTCTGGCGTAACCGAAGTTCAATGCGGGTTGCTCGGCAAAGAAGTTCTTGAGATACCAGCCCGTGCGCGGGCCGGGCGAAGGCACATAGGCGTCACCTGAGACGGTGGCTGCTGTGTCCCCGTCCGCTGGGGCCCACACATAGCGGTGATTCGACTGGTCCGCACAGGAATCCCTGAACCACTGATGCTCAATAGACGTGTGCCCGGCCACGAGGTCCAGCAACACTCGAATTCCGCGTCTCCTGGCTTCCTGCACGAGCGTTTCCATGGTCTCGTTGGTGCCGTATCGCGGAGCGATCCGTAGGTAATCGGCCACATCGTATCCAGCGTCGCGGAACGGTGAATCGAAGCAGGGATTGAACCAGATCGTGTTGATCCCGAGCCACTTCAGGTAGTCCAACTTCTCGATCACACCGTCAAGGTCGCCGATGCCATCGCCGTTCGTGTCGAGGAACGACTGCGGATAGATCTCGTAGATCACCGCATCCTTGAGCCATTCAGGTGGAGCAGGCAGAGCGCTGGTTGTCATCATTCGTCCGCGTGGTGTGTAGAGGGTATGGGAGTGACTGCATGAGGGAAGTGATCGACGCTGATCATCGACGCGCGTCGATTCTGCCCTTATCGTGGCATGTCTGGTTCCGGTGGGTCAATGGTTTTGCCTCATATTGCCGACGAGTTGGTTGCGTTCCGCCTCAAGCTCACGGTGTGGGGTTGCTCAGTGTGATTTCAGTGTTGCGGTTTTGGGAGGTGGGGTGTCATCGTCAGATTTTTTTGGCGGTAGATCGCATTCTCACCGCACAAAACGTGCGATGTCCCGAAAACGGCAAAAGCGGACCGGACGTTTTGACACGTCCGGCCCGCTTTTCGTGCGGTAGGCCCTGCGGGACTCGAACCCGCGACCCGCGGATTAAAAGTCCGATGCTCTACCAACTGAGCTAAAGGCCCACTCTGGGTCGCTGACCTAAAGGTCAACAGATCAAGGATACGCAATATCGGCGCGAAAAGAAAAACGGGCCAAAGGTGTGAACCGGGCCACAGCCTGCGTGGAAGTCGCAGAGAAGGGGTGTGGTGACAGACAACACTAAGTTGGCCTGTCACCACACCCCGAGAGCGGAAAACCGATGTCTACAGCAACCCGCGGCCGGCGTACCAGCCGTTGAGTGCGTCTGGACGATCGGTGATGATGCCATCGACTCCGAGTTCCACGAGCCTTGCCCACTGGTCTGGAGAGTTGGCGGTCCACGTTTGAACCTTGAGCCCTGCGTCGTGGGCTCGGTCGACCACCCCAGGGAGTTCGAACACATCCTCAACGAATGGGTTCAGGGTGTAGATGTCTCGGGCGGTGCACTGCTCAATGAGTTCGTCAACGCCAACCAGTGATTGAGCCGAGGAATGATCCTGAGCGGGTGCCAGGCGTTCGAGTGCTTCCCGCGAGATGACGAGAACGCCCCGGCGCATATCGGGTGCAACCTGCTCGTGAGCCTCGATGGTGAGTTGGTTGAACGATTGCAGGATGGTCTGCTCGCGGATGTCGTGGGCATCGATGATGTCGACGACCCGCCCGGTCTGCACGATGTCCCAGTCTCCCTTGAACTCGAGAAGTATCTCGACCTGGGGATGATGCGACATGAAGGCAGCGAACTGAGCGAACGTTGGTACCTGGGCACCGGCGAAAGCTGGACTGAACCAAGAACCTGCGTCCAGTGTTTGGATCTCGGTAACCGTATGGTCAGCAACCTGGCCGACACCGGAGGTGGTGCCGTCCAGGGTTGCATCGTGAATGACCACGGGCGTCCCCTCGCGTGATCGCACGATGTCCATCTCGATGCTTTTCGCGCCGGATGCGATGGCCGCTGCGAATGCGGGAAGGGTGTTCTCGGGCGTGACCGACCTGTTCCCGCGGTGGGCGATGATCTGTGGGATCACAGGTATGGCTCCACGTTTTCCTCGAATGCCTGCTCAAGGCGTGGTGTGATCTGCTTCCATGCCTCTTCTGCCGGGGTGTTGTTGAGGACGATTTCCTCGATTCCCTCGGTGAGGATTGCATCTCCACCCGGTACGAATACGCGGACCCAGTCCTGGTTGCGGGTCTTGGTCTCGAGTTGCTCGATGGCGACCTTGTACAGTGGGACCTCCTCGTAGAGGGCTTTCATGGTCTCGCTCTCACCTGCGGAGGTGCGTACTGGAACGTATCCGGTTGCCTGAGAGAACTTTGCGGTGTTCTCGGTGTTGGTGAGGAACTTGAGGAAGGTGGCTGCGGCGAGTTGCTGTTCGGGGGTGCGACCGTTCGGGATCGCGAGGCCGGTGCCGCCGGTTGGGACGCCGGGGCCTGCCTCGCCCTCTGGGAGGAATGCAGCGCCGACCTCGAAGGTCGCGGCGTCGAGGATGCCCTTGAGGGATCCGGTCGAACCGATGAAGGTGGCGAAGTAGCCCGCAGCGAAGTCTGCCTGGCTGTCGTTTCCAACGGACGCGAAATTCTTGTCGTGGTAGAGGCCGCGGAGCCATTCTCCGGCCGCGATGGCCTCTGGGGTGTCGAGGGTGACGTCCCATTCCTTGGAGAAGTTGGCGCCATTGGTCCACATGATGTTTGAACCCCACCAGGCTGCCCAGGAGGTTCCTGTTGCGAGGCCGAGAGGTGCACCGTCTGCTGGTGCCACCTCAGCGAGTTTTGGTGCCCACTCCTCGAACTCTGCCCAGGTCTCAGGGCCACGGTCGGGAAGACCAGCAGCCTCGAAGTGTTCCTTGTTGTAGTAGAACAGCGGCGTGGAACGTGCATATGGGGCCGCCCAGTGCTGTCCGTCGTAGAGGTAGTCGTTGTAGAGGGTCTCGTTGAAGTCGTCCACATCTGCCTCGAGGTATTCGAAGACATCGTCGAGTGGCATGATCTGGCCGTTGAGGAAGTAGCGGAACCACCAGACGTCGGAGGAGATCACTAGGTCCGGGAGGGCGTCGGTTCCTGCTGCGGCCTGGAATCGCTGTGCGATCTCGTCGTAGTTCGCGCCAGCGGTCACGAGGTTGACCTTGATGCCGGACTCTGCGGTGAAAGCCGCAGCGAGTTCCTCCTCGATGTCCTTGGATGCACCGGGGTGGTTGGACCACCAGGTGATCTCCTTTGCTGGTTCGATGGAGGCCCAGTCAATGGACTGCGTCTCGTTGTTGGAGCCGCCCTCGTTGGAGGTGGCTGGACCGGAGCAGGCGGCCACGGTTGCTGCGACGAGCCCAAGGCCGAGTGCCCTGGTGAGTGCCGAACGGCGGTTGCCGTGTGGTTGCGCGGATTTCGCACGGAACATGGGTTTCTCCAATGTTGGTTGGGTTCCGGTGCTTACACCGGAACGTGAGGGGTGAGAGTGGTCGATTGCCGGCCGCGGGCTGGATGGTTCAGCCCGTGACCGCGCCGGCGGTGAGACCGGCTACGAGTCGACGCTGAAGGACGAGGAAGACGACAAGCATTGGGAGTGTGACGAGGACGGTTGCGGCGAGCAGTACGCCCCAGTTGTTCATTCCGTCGACGTTCTGCAGGAGCGTGAGTCCGAGCGGGAGCGTCATCTTGCTGGCGTCGTCGATGACGAGGAACGGCCACAGGTAGTCGTTCCATTCGGCGACGATGGAGATGAGCCCCACCGCCGCGATCGTCGGGTAGGACATGGGGATCACGAATCCCCAGAGCCTGCGCCAGTGGCCTGCGCCGTCCAGGGCGGCTGCCTCGAGGACCGAGATCGGCAGGGTGAGGAAGTGCTGACGGAACAGGAAGGTTCCAAACGCGCTGGCGAGGCCCGGTACGAGGATTCCCTGGTAGGTGTTGAGCCAGCCAAGCGAGGCCACGAGTGTGTAGTTCGGGATGATCGTGATCTGTTGGGGCACGAGCAGCGTGAAGAGCACGATCGCGAACATGATCCTCTTGTAGGGGAATTCAAGGAAGACGAGTGCATACGCGCAGGTGAGGCCGAGTGTTACTTTGAGTCCGGCACCGAGCGCGGTGATCATGACGGAGTTCATGAACAGACGTCCCACGGGAAGGCGCTCGGCAACGTGCTGGTAGTTCGCTCCGTCGAAGGACTGGGGGAGCCACTGAAGCGGTACGGAATAGAGTTCGCTGGGTTGCTTGAAGCTTGCGAAGAACATCCAGATCAGTGGCAGGGCCATGACGATGACTGCGAGGACGAGGGTCAGGTATCCGCCTGCGTCCAGCAGTGGGGAACGTTTTCCGAGTCCGAGGTTGCCGTCGTTGCGGGGTGTGGGGCGGCGGGTCTTGACCGGGTTCGTGGGCAGGGCGACCATCAGTAGTGCACCTTCTTCTCGACGTACTTCAGCTGGATGACCGTGATGACGAGCAGGATCACGAACAGGATGGTTGCGACTGCGGAGGCGTATCCTGCGCGACCGTTCACGAAGCTCTCCTGGTAGATCTGATACATCAGCGTGGTGGTTGATCCGAGTGGTCCGCCCTTGGTCATCGCGTGGATGAGGTCGAAGGACTGCAACGATGACAGCAGGGTTGTGATCAGCAGGAAGAAGGTTGTCGGCCCGAGTAGGGGGACGGTGATGGAGCGTAGGATGCGCGGTTTACTTGCGCCGTCGAGCGAGGCCGCGTCGTAGAGGTCCTGCGGGATTGCCTGTAGTCCGGCAAGGTAGATGAGCGCCACGTATCCGGCGTGCTTCCACAGGTAGACGATGATGATCATGGCCATCGCCCAGCCTCCGTCGTTGTACCAGTCCGGGGAACTGATGCCGAACCAGCCGAGGACGGTGCGAAGCAGCCCATACCGTGGATCGAAGATATACAGCCACAGGATTCCGACCGCGATCCCGGAGAGCACGTAGGGTGCGAAGGTCACGGTACGGGCGAGGCCGCGACCCACGAGTTTGCGGTTGAGCAGCAAGGCGAGCGCGAGGCCGATGACGAGCGCGCCTCCGACGGTTGCGATGGTGAACACGAACGTGTTCCACAGGACGTTCAGGGAGCGTGCAGCGGTGAAGAACTCGACGTAGTTTTGCAGGCCAACGAATCGTGCGCGGGGCGATCCGATGTTCCATTGCAGCACCGAGAACCGGAACGATTCGATCAGTGGCTTGTATGTGAAGATCAGCAGTAGTGCCAGGTTTGGTCCCGCGAGTGCGAGGAAGGCGAGGTACTGCCGCCATTTGGTGCGATCAAATTGCTTGACGCGGGTGGTTTTACGATGGCCTGGGACTTTGCTGTCGACTGGTTCAGTATTGATTGGCGACGATTCGGCGGCTTTGTCCTGCTGCGTGCGATCGGGCGAGGGCTCAGTTGGATGTAGAACATCCTGTGGCGTTGGATCCTGAACTCCGACTACGGGGGTTGTCATGGTGACTCCAGAAGTGCGGGCATGTTTCTGGAGTTAACTTATTAGGGTTTTTCGGCGCAAAAACCGTTTTTCACGGTCTTTAACTAACTGTTTAGACGAAGTTCGCGCGGGCGCTAGTCGGCGTGTTTTCGAGATTTGCCCGGCAACGCTGCGGCCACGTGGATGTTACCGGTGCCGGCTGTCATCGTGAACCGGCGTGCGCGGGAGACCTCAGGTACGAGTGGTTCAGCGCGGGCTAGCGTAGTCCGCGTCCGTCATACCATCCTGCGAGTCGGTCGGGGTGGTCGGTGATGATGGCGTCGACACCGAGTTCGACGAGGCGTTCCCACTGCTCGGTGGTGTTTGCGGTCCAGACCTGTATCTTCATGTCTGCATCATGGATGAGCTGGACCAGGTTTGGGGCGTTGAGAACCAGGTTGACGTCGGGATTGACGGTGTAGAGCCCGAGTGCCTGTGCGGAGGCGATGAGTTCGTCCGGCACGATCTCCAGAAGTGCGCCACGCTTCGATCCCGGCGCGATCTCGTGCAGTGCACCGATTGTCAGCGGGTGGAATGACTGGAGCATCGTACGGTCGGTCAGTTCGTGGGCCTTCACGTCTTCAAGGACCACCGATGCCTGTGCGGCGGTCCAGTGTCCCTTGAACTCGAGCAGGATCTCGACGCCGGGGGCCTCGGCCATGAGCCCAGCGAACTCGGCAAAGGTGGGGATGCGTGTGCCTGCGAACCCTGGTGAGAACCACGAGCCCGCGTCCAATTGCCTGATCTGCGCCAGTGTCATCTGACCGACGTGGCCTGAGCCGTTGGTCGTGCCGTCCACGGTCTCGTCATGGATGACCACGGGTATGTTGTCGGCGGTCATGACCACGTCCATCTCGATTCCGTCGCAGCCGCTGTTGAGGGCGGATGCGAAGGCTGGCAGCGTGTTCTCCGGGGTGACGGACTTGTTGCCGCGGTGCGCGACGATGAGGGGCAGTGTCATGGGTATTACCTTCTAGAACAGTGCTGCAATATCGGTGAAGAGGGTGGGGACGAGGAGCCAGAAGCCAACGATCAGGGTGCCGAAAGTAAAGAGTACGAAGATGAAGTACCACAGACCTGCCGGGAACCAGGAGAGTTTGCCGAGGATGTCGGCGTCGGTGGTTCCGCTCCGGGTGCGACGGCGGGTGTGCCCCAGTTCCACGACGGCTTTGGGCGCTCCGAGCAGGAACAGCAACGCCAGAGCGTAGGCGAGGTAGACGCGGAACTCGTCTGGGGCGAACCACGCTGTCGCCCCGATGACCGCACCGGTCGCCACCAGGGTCCATGCGCCGAACAGGTTCCTGATCTTGAACAGCATCAGGATCAGCACGAGCACGAACGCCCACACCCATGCGAGGGTGAATCCGCGTCCAACGAGGAACGCACCCACTAGGCCGACTACCGCGGGACCGGTGTATCCGGCAAACGCGGTGAGGATCATGCCGAAACCGCGTGGTTTGCCCCGCGAAACGGTCAGGCCGGAGGTATCGGAGTGTAGCGTGATTGCCTGTAACTTCCGTCCCACCAAAAGGGCGATGAATGCGTGTGCCCCCTCGTGTGCGATGGTGATGACGTTTCGTAGCACCCGCCAGGTTGGATGCCAGATGACGAGCGCTGCAACCACGCCCACGACGAGGAGCGCAGGGCCTGCGGTTAGCGGGTCGGTCGAGGTTTTGATCTGCTCCCAGATCTCTGCGGGTATCGACTGTTGAATAGGCACGGTGCAATTGCATCACATCTACCTATGAGCCCGCAGGGTTGTGCGGTAAGCAGGCTGCCAACGCACGAGAGCAGGAATATGCTGGAAGGCCAAGGCGTTGTGATTTCCGCGCGCCCACACACGTGCCTGTGCGCAGATGAGAAGTGAGGAGCAAACCCGTGAGCGACATGTTCAAGGTTGTGAAGTCTGATGCGCAGTGGCGCCGTGAACTCAATGAACTCGAATATCACGTGTTGCGTGAGGCTGGCACCGAACGACCGGGAACGGGCGAGTTGTTGCATGAGTCGCGTACGGGAACGTACCGCTGCCGTGCGTGTGACGCTGCGCTGTTTAGTTCGGACACGAAGTTCGATGCGCATTGCGGTTGGCCGAGTTTCTATGAGGCGGGTTCGTCTGATGCGCTGATTCACCGCGAGGATGTTTCGTTGGGCATGGTCCGCGTTGAGGTGTTGTGCGCGGCGTGCGGTTCGCACCTCGGCCACGTTTTTCCAGATGCTCCGCAGACTCCGACGGGCAACAGGTACTGCATGAATTCCGTGTCGCTGATTTTCGACGAGTCAGACAGTTCGCAGGACTAGTTCGCCACCGGCACAGCCCGGTTGGCGGCCGCTACGCTGCGACGTATCTCAACCTGGCACAACTGCTTGATCGGAAGGAGAACCAAGATTTCACAGCGATGGGTGTCCACGGGCGCCATGCCGCGACGTCCAGCGAGTCTCGACCAGATGATGGCCGAGTCGATTCCCGCTGGCCCCGACCCTGCTGCGCTTGAGGAGATCGCACACCTGACTGCCGATGTGGTCGTGCATCGCGGGCGAGCTGAGGCAGATCCGGAGGTACTTGAACGCCTCGTGACTCTCGTGGACCGCGAGGGCATCGATGCGGTTGCTGAGATGTGGGCGTCCTCGCCCGCGAACACGCTGCCCGGAGCGCTGTGGCGGATGTACCTGCTGCGTGAATGGGTGCGCACAGCCCCAGAGGTCTTCGCACTGCACTATCGTCTCGGCAGTGAGTCCGCACAGGTCTCCCATGTGATTGCAGGAGTCTCCTCGCCACCGAATCCACGGGATGTCGCCGACCTCGCCGACCGGGTGCTCTCCGGTCTGTTTGTCGGTGACCTCGATGTCGCCCTCGAACGAGCGGCCGCGTTCTGCCGGGTCGTCGCAGTCGGTGCGACACATGACGCCGACTCCCTTGACCGCGCCGGAAGCGGACCCGATGGAGAGGCGGTGGGAATCGTCGGCAATCTGGCAGATCAGCCGATCAGCCGTGGCGCACAGGCAGCACGGCGGATAACCGCTGGCGCGTCCTCACTTGAAGGGACCGCCCGCGATCTTGAGGAAGCCGCCACACTGTGGCGAAGACGACGCCTCGATTGACACCCCCGCACAGGAAATGCCCATGGACGGGCAGTAGACTGAAAGCCGCGAACGTCGGGCTGCGGTAGCCCCGGGCTCCAACTTTTGCCGCTACGAGCGGCCTCGCGCCGAGAGGCGCTCCCGGTCCGACGTTCGTTTTTTCATGCCGACGCACACCCTGCATACAGTCATCCGCTGGGCCTGTTCATCAATCGTTTGCCTTTCGCTGTCGCCATCGAGTGTGAGTTTGCAGACGCACGTCCTGGGACGTGGGACCTAAATGGCCGTAAAAGTGCCGTTCCACGAGGTGTTTGACATCTGGGATTCATAGGCAATTCGCAACGTAAGGTTGTGTGAATTGCAGGGTTTAGCCCTACGCTGGTAAATGAATCAAAAGGATTTCCATGGCTACTGAACGGTAACCATTAGTTCACTCGATAACGGAGCACGCCGTGCGTTTTCGTCTGACCCCGCGAGACACCTCTTTCTATGACATGTTGGCTGAGCAGGCCTCCCATTTGGTCACGGGAGCCAATCTACTTGGCGAACTTCTAGGGGCATCTCGCTCCGAGCGTAAAGCAATCGGCAAACTCATCAGCGAGGCCGAGCACAACTCCGATGACGTGACCCACGCCATCATGCGTAAGGTTTCCTCTACCTTCGTGACGCCACTTGACCGGGATGATCTTGCGGGCCTTACGTCGGCGCTCGACGACTGCCTCGACTTCATGGAGGAAGCCTCCGACCTGATCATCTTGTATAAGTTGGATGAGTTGCCGCCTAGAGTCTCTGACCAAGTCGCTATCTTGCAGCGTTGCGCAGAACTTACTGCTGAGGCAATGCCGCTTTTGGCCGATATGCGAGACTTGGACGAGTACTGGGTTGAGATTAACCGCCTCGAGAACCAGGCAGACAAACTACACCGCAAACTGCTGGCCAAGATGTTTGACGAAATCAGTGACCCCATCCAGCTCATGAAACTCAAAGAGGTCGTGGAGACGCTTGAGAGTGGGGCGGACGCGTTTGAGACCGTGGCGAACATGGTCGAGACCATCGCGCTCAAGGAGTCCTGAGCCAGGTGGAAATCGCTCTCGCCATAGCCGTTGTCGTGCTCGCTTTGAGCTTCGACTTCACCAACGGCTTCCATGACGCTGCGAACGCGATCGCCACCTCGGTGTCCACGCGCGCGCTAACCCCGAAGATCGCACTCGGCATGGCTGCGGTGCTGAACTTCGTGGGTGCCCTCCTCGGCACGACTGTTGCCAACACGATCGCCAAAGACATTGTGCGGCTCGATGATCTGACAGCCGCTGAGGGAACGAACCACCATGCCCTCGTGATCGTGGTCGCAGCCCTTATCGGTGCCATCACGTGGAACATGATCACCTGGTGGTTTGGGCTGCCGTCCTCGTCAACCCACGCACTCATCGGTGGTCTGGTCGGTGCGGGTATTGCTGGTGCCGCCTCGGTGCAGTGGGGCAACGTGACCGACAAGGTGGTCATCCCCATGTTCCTGTCCCCACTGATCGGTTTCGGCGGCGCCTACCTGATCATGTGCGCGGTCCTATGGTTGCTCCGCAAGGCGGCGCCGTCCAAGACCAACCGCCGCTTCCGTCTGGCACAGACCGCATCGGCCGCCGCACTTGCCCTTGGCCACGGCCTGCAAGACGCCCAGAAGACCATGGGTGTCATCTTCATGGCTGCCTACACCGTTGGTTGGGCTGATGCTACGAAGGATATCCCTATCTGGATTAAACTTTCCGCCGCAGCCGCCATCTCGCTGGGAACGGCAGCCGGCGGTGGCCGCATCATGCGTACGCTCGGCCGCAAGATCATTGAGGTGGACCCACCACGTGGGTTCGTCGCCGAGTCGGTGTCCGCCGTTGTCCTGTACGTCATGGCGATGGGGCTACACGCGCCCGTGTCGACCACGCACACCGTGACCACGGCGATCATGGGTGTGGGCGCAACCAAGCGGCTATCCGCAGTGCGTTGGGGTGTCGCCAAGTCGATTGTGGTTGCCTGGATACTCACGCTGCCGGCAGCGGCGCTGGTCGGCTGGGTCATGTACGAGTTTTTGCACTTCGTGCTGGGCTTATAGCGCCCCTAACTGCTATACGGATACGACTGTGGCTTCCCACCGAACAGGGGTGGGAAGCCACAGTCGTATCTGCCCCAGGATTCTCCGTACTGAAAACGAAAACTAGGCTAACAAGTGCAGCAGTTACAGGTACTGGAATCCACTCACAACCGATGGGGCCAAAATAGTCCGAGTGCACACCAAAATGCTGTGCAACCGGGCCAAAAACACCCCATCGAGTGTTAATGGATCGCCGGGCGCACCAACTCCACACCGACAATCCGTGCATCGCCGGGGTCTTCACCGGGGGCGACATGCGCGAGCAGAATCTCCCCAGGGGATAGATACGGGTCCGCCGAGGGATAGGCGCTACGCACCGTGGAACTCGGAGTGGCCTTGGCCATCGTCTTGAATATCGTGGGTAGAACAGGCCTGTGACTACACAGAACACTCGACGAATCAGCCTGAATCAACCTGGTGAGCGCAGCGGTCACCGCCTTGGGGTTGCGTTCGTGAGCGGCCTCCGTGAACAGGTCAGACTCCGTGCTGAGCACCCCCGCGGCCCGCACGTAAGGGGCGATCGTGTCAGCGCAGCGCAGCCACTCGCTCGTCACTATCCTCCCGATCCCAAATGCAGCGAGTACGGGCACGAGCGCGCTGGCCTGTGCGACTCCGAGCGGCGTCAGAGGCCGGTTCGCCTCTCCGCCCTGCCATTGAGAGCGAGCCAAGGCCTTGCCATGCCGGACGATAGCGAGCACACGGGTGTCGAGATCGCCCTGACCGTAGGCCTTCGCCAATGCGGCAAGAGGTGCACGGTCGGCTTCCCTCGTCAGCTTCTTCGCAGCGTCCTCGACGCTCATCCACTTGGTCTCATCGACCTCGGATACGTCAACCTCCGCAACCGGTGCGCGAGCGGTTACCGAAGCATCGGACTTCTTGATGACGGAGGCTGCCCAGTAGTGCACCCGCTTCAAAGCGCCTTCAGGGGTGATGTACTGAAGCCCAGGAAGCGCGATACCAAGGGCCACGTACTTTCCGGTCTCCTCCTTGGTCTCTCGCACCGCGGCGGCAGCAAGAGTCTCACCGGGATCGACCTTTCCCTTTGGCCACGACCAGTCGTTGTACTTGGGGCGGTGGATCAGGAGAACCTGGAGTTCTCCGTCGCGCACCCGCCAGACGAGGGCCCCCGCACATTCAATGACGGGTGTGTTCTCAAGGGCAGGACTCGCGACACCGGTCGTGCCGTGAACCCTGCCACCCTGAACTTTTTTCTTTGGTGGATCGATACTCAACGTGGTCCTAGAGCGACAGGCGCTTGCGCTGACGGTTGATCAACTCTTGTTGCAGGTCGAGTTTGAGGTTACCTTCGGCATCGAGGTGCTCGCGCGTCCACGTGTCATCCGGATGCAGGTGGAATGTGGCCACCTCGTCAGACATCGAGATATCGAGTAGTTTGATGAGGTTCTGGATCTGGGATTCATCGCTGATCGAGACGAGTGCCTCCACTCGGCGGATCAGGTTGCGATGCATGAGGTCAGCAGAGCCGATGAACACGTCCGGCTGGTCCTCAATCCTGGCGGAGCCCTTGAGAACGTATTCCTCCTCGCCGTTACGCACCAACGAGTTGGCGAACGCGAAGATACGGGCGTGTTCGAGGTATCGGCCCAGAATCGAGCGCACTCGGATGTTCTCGGAGAGTCCTGGGACTCCTGGGCGCACCGCGCAGATACCGCGAACGATCAGATCGATCTGTACGCCTGCCTGCGACGCACGGTAGAGCGCATCGATGGTCTGCTCGTCCACGATCGAGTTGACCTTGATCTTGACCCAGGCGGGCAGGCCACGGCGTGCGGCCTCCGCCTCCCGGTCGATGCGGGCGATGAGACCCGTGCGCACGGTGCGTGGGGCAACGAGCAACCGGTGGAACTGGGACTGGGGCGCATACCCGGACAACTGGTTGAACAGGCGGGTCAGGTCCTGACCGACGTCTGGATCGCAGGTGAGCAGCCCAAGGTCGGTGTATAGGCGCGCGGTCTTGGGGTTGTAGTTTCCGGTTCCCACGTGGCAGTAACGGCGCAGTCCATCTGGTTCCTGGCGTACGACAAGTGAGAGCTTGCAGTGTGTTTTGAGTCCGACGATTCCGTAGACCACGTGCACGCCAGCCTGTTCGAGCTTGCGTGCCCACGAGATGTTGTTCTGCTCATCGAACCGTGCCTTGATCTCCACGAGCGCGAGCACCTGCTTGCCCGCCTCAGCCGCGTCGATCAGCGCATCCACGATAGGTGAGTCACCGGAGGTTCGGTACAGCGTCTGCTTGATCGCGAGCACGTTCGGATCGGCCGCAGCCTGCTCGAGGAAGGTCTGAACCGAGGTCGAGAACGAATCATAGGGGTGGTGCAGCATGACGTCGTTGCGGCGGATCGCCTCGAAGATGTCGCTTGGAGTGGCACTCTCGACCTCGGCGAGAAGGCGGTTCGTCGTGGGGACGAAGGCCTTGTAGTGCAGGTCTGCCCGGTCGAGGTCTGCGATCAGGTTCAGACCCGTCAGGTCGAGTGGTGCAGGTAGCGTGTACACCTCATCCTCTGTGACGCCGAGTTCACGCACGAGCAGGCGTCGGATGCGACTGGAGATGCCCTGCGCGAGTTCGAGGCGGACAGGAGGTCCGAACTTGCGGCGCAGGAGTTCCTTCTCCATCGCCTTGAGCAGGTTTTCCGCGTCGTCCTCTTCAACCTCGACGTCCTCGTTACGGGTTACGCGGAACGTGTGGTACTCGCTGATCTCCATGCCGGGGAACAGGTAATCCAGGTGGTGGGCGATGATGTCCTCGAGTGGCACGAACGAGGTGGCACCCTTTTCGAGGGACTGGGTGTCCGGTGCGCTTGGGCGGCCTTTGGCGTCAACTGCGATGAAGCGCGGCAGCAGTGGGGGAACCTTGACTCGTGCGAAGTGCTCTTTGCCAGTCGCCGGGTTCGTGAGCATGATCGCCAGGTTGAGCGACAAACCAGAGATGTAGGGGAACGGGTGTGCAGGGTCAACCGCGAGAGGGGTCAGCACCGGGAAGATTCGCTTGCGGAAGAACTTGTGCAGACGGTCCTTCTCCTGGGTAGACAGTTCATCCCACCGCACGATCGTGACGCCCTCCTCGGCGAGAGCCGGAGTCAGGGTTTGCTCGAACAGTCCTGCGTGACGGTCCATCAGTTCGTGCGCGCGGGCCGAAATCGCGTCGAGGGTCTGGCGTGGACTCATACCCGATGCGGACGTGACAGCGAGACCGGTTGCGATACGGCGCTTGAGGCCAGCGACACGGACCATGAAGTACTCATCGAGGTTTGACGCGAAGATCGCTGCGAACCGGACCCGCTCCAGGAGCGGAAGATGAGGGTCCTCGGCGAGGCTCAATACGCGTTCGTTGAATGACAGCCACGACAACTCGCGGTCGGCAAACCGGTCATCCGGCAGTTCCGCGAGGTCGAGTGGAGCAGATGTGTGGTCTACCTCGGCAATGTGCTCCGCGATGTACTCGGCGAGCTCTTGCGAGGTCGGTAGCTCACCCTGCTCGCTGGGGTGTGAGCCGGCTGCCTGGTCGGCGGTGTCATTGCTTGCTGTCATATCTCAATGGTGCCATCTCATGGGCTGGTTGGGGCAGGTGACGCCGCCACCAATGTACTTAAGTTTTCCTGTTGTTCACCCGAGTATTACACGCGCGGTGGCCGAGTCATCTTTGAATGCAACTCAATCTGCTCGAATCCAAACGAATCGTAGAGTGCAAGCGCCCTGTCGTTGGTGGTCTCCACGTACAGATCAACCCGGCCGAGTCCGCGAGCGTGCAGCAGTTCGAGACTGTGGGTGAGCAGTTCGCGGCCAAGTCCCCGTCCGCGAGCCTCCGGGACTGTCGCGAGGGCGTAGATCTCCCCGCTCGTTGCGCCTTCCGGCACCTTGAGCCACGAGAATCCATCGAGTTCGTCGGGACGGGTTTCACTGGGAGCCACGAGGAACAGGGCGGCATCAAACCACGGTTCGTGCATACGTGCATGCAGATCGTGCAGGGTCAGTCTGCCCTGTTCAGGGTGCCAGGCAAAGGCCTCGGCATTTGCCCGCACCCATGCCTCGTCATCAATGCCAGGCTGGAAAGCGCGGATGACGTGCCTGTTCGCCGACGAGTCGGCCGCGTGCCGACCAAACCCCACGTTGTGTGCTGGGTCGGCTGGGATTGCCGGGTCTGGGGTATCGTCGACAATCTGCAGCGGCGCAGCGCGGCGCGAAATGGATCGGACAACTGAGAACCCGTTTTCCTCGAAGAGTTGGATGTAGTCGTTGTACGGGCCGTGTAGCCACACGGAGTAGGCGGAGGCATTCTCGTCGGCGACGTATGCGCCCGCCTCAAGGAGACGGCGTTCAAGAACCAGATCGGTCAGGTCAGGGTGAACTGCGAGTTCGATCGTGATCTCCGTGGGATCGGAGAGATCGGCCTGGGCATAGGCAACGAGTGCGTTGTCCTTGGTCGCGACGATGTGAGCGACGTGTGCTCGTGGATCATGGAGCCACAGGAGAGGCTGTTCGGAGATCGGGGCGACTCCGGTTTTGTCAGTGCACAATCGCACCAACTCATGGACCGCCTGCGCGGTCTGCTCGCTGATGGGGCCCACGGCAGTGAGGAGTCGGGTTTCCATGTTCTTGATTGCATCACGGCTGGCCAGCGTTCTCAAAGGCTAGAGGACTATTGCCAGGATTTCACCTCCTCGGCACCAGAGCGTCCGTGCAGGCTGATGGGCGTGTAGGGCGGTAAAACAGTATTTACATCGAGATAGGTGTGCCACATGACGGCCCGGATTGTTTTCAGGGATACCAAATTACTTCGCATCGCATGTCTGAGTTTGTTTCTTGAACAGCGCTGGATCCTTCTATCGTCGCGGGAACAGGGGGAATATTTTACAGGTATTTGTTTATCAAAATATTGGATCTGGAAAAGAAAAATCAGTAAACGTTAATGACTTAAACCACTTGGACGTACATATTGAGTGATAGTCGTCATAAAAAGAAGGGGGAGAGCGGGCAATGACGCTTGTGGTACAACCTACGGGGGTTGAAAGGATGCTGTCCCAAGAGGACATCATCGTGACCAAAACCGACCTGAGAGGTCACCTGACCTACACCAACGATGTCTTCTTGAAAATCTCCGCCGTTGCCGAGGAACAAGCACTCGGCAGCCCACATAACTTCATTCGACACCCGGACATGCCTGCGGGGATCTACAAACTGCTCTGGGACTCAATCAGCACCAGGCAAGAGTTGTTCGCCTACGTCAAGAACCTGGCGCTCGACGGCGCCCACTACTGGGTACTCGCACACGCGACACCCTCCTACGACAAACACGGGAAACACGTGGGTTATCACTCAATGCGCCGTAGCGCCTCACGAGGGGCAATCGCTCAGATCGAACCGGTCTACGCACAGATGCGAGCAGCGGAAACCGGCCTCACCGGGCGGGCCAGAGCGGACGCATCCTTCGCGTGCCTCCGTGCCCTTCTCGCCGAACGAGATCTCACCTACAGCCAATGGATCTGGCGAATCGTGGAGGACCACTGATGGTAGACACCAATAAACGGTTCATCCGATCCCGCGCCGCATCACGTGAGGCGCAGATACGTGCAGAACTTGAGGCCTACAAGGTCGGCTACGCAACGCTCGCGGCTGCCGCAAGAGATCTTGCCAACGGTGAGCTTGAGACTCGAATACAGGCGAGTCCGGGGATGCACGAATACCCTATTATCGAACAGACCCGCAATCACATAAACCACTACCTCGACATGTCCGATGGATTCGTTCGCGAGGCCGCGGCAGCGTTGTTGAGCGCAGTCGATGGAAAGTTTGAACGCCGCTTCCTTGAGACCGGTCTCCGCGGAGAACTCTCGCGGCAGGCGAAGAACATCGACCAGGTCCGTGCCCACCTTGAGGAAAACGCGCAGTCGCTTGCAGAAGTCGAGGCGACACGGACAGGACTCGTTGAAGGGTTTGAACGAGAAGTCCTTGGCATGTCCACCCGAGTTGGCGAAAGCGCCCGCACCCTCGCGGAGAACGTTGAAGCCCTGCGCAAGGACACGTCCGTCGTTGTGGACCGCGCAGGGACTGCCCACGAATCCATGGAACACCTCTCGCAGCAGTCCGCCACGATGCATGAGGTCATCGGGATGATTTCCGCCGTGGCCAAGCAGACCAGGCTGCTTGCACTCAACGCGATGATCGAGGCAGCCCGCGTAGGCGAGGCTGGCAAGGGCTTCGCTGTCGTGGCCGATGAGGTCAAACGACTCTCCGATCAAACAGCAGTCGCCTCAGTGCAGATCGCGGAGCAACTCGGCGAATCCCAAGCCACGATCACCGAGGTGGGGGAATCCCTCACCAGTATCGACGACGGCATCGAACATATGAAGGCCGCGGTGGCGGAACTCACGGCGCGCACAATCGGTGACGGTTACTCAACCGAGCAAAGCGGACTGGTCCTCTCCGACATCGCCCAACAACTCGATGCCAAGGTGCACCAGTTCCTCAGCGAACTCAACGGCAGCCACTAAAACCCAGCGCTCACGTCGTCGGATCGTTCCACCCTAAAACCCAGGCTCACAACCGATGGGGCGAAAACGGTCCGGGTGCGCATAGTTTGTGTATGCACCCGGACCGTTTTCGCCCCATCGAGATGATCTGCCTGCCACGCAGAAACTAGCGTGAACTCTTGTGCTGGGCAGCGATGGCCAGAGAAGCCTCCAACATGCCCTGAAGCTGCTCAATCGAGGAATAGTACGAACCGTGCTGCGGATCGAACTGGATACTCACCGCAGCGGAACCCTCCATCGTGAAGGCATCCACGGACTCCTGCGGGGTCATCTGAATAACCGCCTCAAGTTTGCCCAGCGCGCGCATCTCGGCATACTCGCCAGCACGCTTCGGGGAGGTGAACGCAAGCACGCGCGCACCGCCCTCATCCTTGACCGCAAATGGACGAGTTTCCTCACCCTCGCCAACGGGCACGAAGTACCAGTGGGGAAGCAGCATCGTGGTGAGCCACAGTTGGGCCTTCGCATTTACATCGTCCACGTTCTTGCGGGAACGATATGCCAGTTCATCGAGTTCGTGCTCCGGTGCAGGCTGGGCGTTCACGCCAACAATCTGCCCCTCACCCGAGGAGATGAATCCCTCGGCAAGCTGCTTGAGGGTGGACGGGGTGACCGCGAATGGCTCTTGCCTCGGATTGAACACGATGAGGTTCACGCCAGCCTTCTCGAGGGCATGTGCGTTGGAGAGCAAGCCACCCGGAGCTGAAGCATAGACCCGATCCCGGCCGCCGAAGTCCTCGGAGTACTCAAGTGCGCGTTCCACGTCAGTGAACACGGGGAGGATGACGTTGTTGTCGTCCTTGAGGTAGATCGGCGTGACCTCCTCGGAGTCATCCTTGATGAAGTACCAGCGCTCAAGAGGCAGAACCTCGCGCCACAGGTCGCGCCAGTGTTCGTTTTTTGTTTCCTCGGCTGTTGCACTGCGCGCAGTGTGAGCGAGGGAGTCGATCATCTGGGCGTGGGCTGAGGTCTCGGCTTCGAGGGCCATTGAACAGTCCTTTTCACGGTGAAAACATTGGGGGTGGTTCCCAAGAGAACCACCCCCAAACTTAGCATTTGGTTACCTGCGTAACTCTTCTAAGTTCTCTATCGGCGTGAACCCCGTGCAGATAAACCATCTGCGATCAGATCCATGACCGAGGAATCCGCCAAGGTAGTGGCGTCTCCCACCGCGCGGTTCTCGGCAACGTCCCGCAGCAGACGGCGCATGATCTTGCCCGACCGGGTTTTGGGCAGTTCCGGCACCACCAAGATAGTGCGAGGTTTTGCGATAGGCCCGATCTCCTTGGCCACGTGTGCGCGCAGGGTCTCTTGGACCTGGGCGGAACCCTCCTCGCTCTGGGCGAGTGCGGCGTGGTCTTCGCGCAGGATCACGAATGCAACGACTGCCTGGCCGGTGGTGTCATCGGATGCACCAACCACCGCGGCTTCGGCAACAGCCTCGTGCGAGACCAGTGCTGACTCGATCTCCATCGTGGACAGGCGGTGCCCGGACACGTTCATGACATCGTCCACGCGGCCCAGCAGCCATACGTCTCCGTCATCGTCCTTCTTCGCGCCATCCCCAGCGAAGTACAGGTCCTTGAAACGGGACCAGTAGGTGTCGATGTAGCGCTGTGGATCGCCCCAGATACCGCGGAGCATGGAAGGCCACGGTTCGTTGAGGACCAGATAGCCACCGGAACCGTTTGGCACGGCTTCGGCGTTGTCGTTGACCACCTCGGCGCTGATGCCGGGCAGTGGCCGCTGTGCGGAACCGGGCTTGGTCGAGGTGAGGCCCGGAAGCGGTGAAATCATGATCGCGCCGGTCTCGGTCTGCCACCACGTGTCCACGATTGGTGCATTGTCGCCACCTATCACGCGGCGGTACCACATCCACGCTTCGGGGTTGATGGATTCACCGACGGAACCGAGTACGCGCAGACTCGTTAGGTCGTACTTGCCGGGGATATCTTCGCCCCACTTCATGCACGTGCGGATCGCGGTGGGCGCGGTGTAGAACAGGGAGACCTTGTACTTCTCGATGATCTCCCACCAGCGGCCCTGGTGGGGAGTGTCGGGGGTGCCCTCGTAGATGACCTGGGTTGCGCCGTTGAGCAGCGGACCGTACACCACATAGGAGTGACCCGTGATCCAGCCGATGTCGGCGGTGCACCAGTACACGTCGGTTTCGGCCTTGAGGTCGAACACGTTGTAGTGCGTGTACGCGGTTTGGGTGAGATAGCCACCGGTTGTGTGCAGGATGCCCTTTGGGTTTCCCGTGGTGCCGGAGGTGTACAGGATGAACAGCGGGTGCTCGGCGTCGACCCACACGGGCGTGTGTTCGATGTCGGCCGCTTCGACGAGGTCGTGCCACCACACGTCCCTGCCATCGGTCCAGTCGGTGTCCTGTCCGGTGCGGCGCACGACGACGACCTTCTCAACGGGTGTCTCGCCCGAGAGCGCTTCGTCGACTGCCGGTTTGAGTGCGGTCGCTCGTCCACGACGGTAACCGCCATCAGCGGTGATGACCAGTTTCGCCCCTGCGTCCGCGATACGTGAACGCAGCGCATCTGCGGAGAAACCGCCGAACACGACCGAGTGGGCGGCGCCGATGCGTGCGCAGGCCAACATCGCCACGACTGCCTCGACGATCATGGGCAGGTAGATGACCACACGGTCACCGGTCTGTACTCCGAGGGCGGCGAGGGCATTGGCCGCACGGGACACCTCGCGCTGTAGGTCGGCGTAGGTCACGGAGCGGGTATCGCCTGGTTCGCCTTCAAAGTGCAGTGCCACGCGGTCGCCGTTTCCGGCGGCGACGTGTCGGTCAACGGCGTTGTAGGCGGCGTTGAGTTTTCCGTCCTCGAACCAGGTCGCGAATGGTGGGTTCGACCAGTCCAGGGTCTTGGTGAACGGTACTTTCCAGGTAACGTGCTTGCGCGCCTGTTCGGCCCAGAATTCGAGGCGATCGGTCTGGGCCTGGTCGATCAGTTCTTGGTGGGCATTTGCCTGGGCGGCGAAGTCAGTGCTCGGTGGGAAAGTGCGAGTTTCGTTGAGCATATTTTCGAGCGCAGGTGCCTGCCTGGCATCTAGCGTCATGGTTTCCTCCGTAGTGCAACATCCTCGGTGCGGGGGACTTTGGTCCCAACATTCACTCTAGTGTGGCTTGGCGCACAATGGGGTGTCGACGGGCAGGATTTTTGGCATGTGAGACGGTAAATATTGGGGAGCGCTACTCGCTCACAAGCGGATATTTTGTTAAATACTCTCCGTAATTCCTGGATGGTGCCGTGTTGTGGCATGTCAGATTGACGACGAGTCGACCTGTTCACTGGGTTGGGTTGCGTGCGCCCAGGGGACCTAGGGTGCGCTTGGGCGGCTCCGAGGTTGGTGGCGGTGCGCCTATAGGGAGGCCACAGGAGGGCGGCCAAGCGTGTCGCAACGCGCCCGGGGCATGGCAGCCGAGTTCTCTGGTCCCGCTGTTTCATGGGGTTGGTGGGCGCGGGCATTCGACTCGTGTTCCCGATTTCTGCCAGTGAAAAGGTTATCGAATGTGTTGTTCCTAGATGGAGGAGCAAACGCCCGTTATTCGCTCCCAAAGGTCCCATCTGGGGCGACTTTACGTCGATTAGCGTAGTGCCACAAGACAGAGCCCGCCTGGCTCTGCACGGCCGAAAGACTCGACCTGATGAACTTCCTCGACCGCGGCGCTACGGTAGCGCCTGCAACCTATAACCGGTGGCTGATTCCACCCGCTGCACTTGCCATTCACCTGTCAATCGGACAGGTCTATGCGTTCAGTGTGTTCAAGATTCCGATGATCGATCGTTTCGAGGCGTCGCACACTGCGATCGCGATCATCTTCTCACTCGCCATTGTCATGCTGGGGCTCTCTGCCGCGTTTGGCGGTAAATGGATGGAACGCCACGGCCCTCGCAAGGCCATGGCTCTGTCTGCCGTGTGCTGGGTCAGCGGCTTCCTCATCGGCGCTGCAGGCGTTCAGTTGAATCAATTGTGGATCGTCTATCTCGGATACGGCGTGATCGGCGGTATCGGCCTAGGAATCGGGTATATCTCGCCGGTATCGACGCTCATCAAATGGTTTCCCGACCGTCCAGGGCTGGCCACCGGCCTGGCCATCATGGGCTTCGGTGGTGGAGCGCTCCTCGCATCACCATTGACCGTCTCGCTGTTGGGACGTTTCGGAGACACGCAGGCTGAGGCGATCGTGCCCACGATGCTCACACTGGCAGCGATCTATGCGGTGCTCATGACTGCGGGCGCCATCGCGATCCGCGTGCCGCCAGAGGGGTGGAAGCCTGAAGGATGGGAGCCGAAGCCAAGCTCCGCCAAGTCGATGCAGTCCACGGCAAACGTCCGAGTCTCCGCAGCAGTCCGCACTCCTCAGTTCTATCTGTTGTGGATCGTGCTGTTCACGAACGTCACTGCCGGTATCGGAATCCTTGAGCAGGCTTCTCCCATGATCCAAGACTTCTTTGGCTCCGTGGACGCCGCTACCGCCGCTGGTTTCGTGGGTCTGCTGTCGCTCGCAAACATGGGTGGACGTTTTGTCTGGTCCACGGTGTCGGACAAACTTGGTCGCAAGCCGATCTACATCATGTATCTGGGCGTCGGCTCACTGCTGTACCTGGTGTTGGCTTCCGTTGGCGGTTCCGCTGTGGCGCTGTTCGTCGTCACCTGCTTCCTTATCGTGAGTTTCTACGGTGGCGGATTCGCTACGATCCCCGCTTATCTGAAGGATCTGTTCGGAACGTTGGAGGTCGGCGCGATCCACGGGCGTCTTCTTACTGCCTGGTCCGCCGCCGGCATCGCCGGTCCCCTGCTCGTCAACGGTATCGCGGACATGTTGCAGGCTCGGGGTGTGACGGGCGCTGATCTGTATCGGCCATCGCTGTTCGTGATGACGTGCATCCTGCTTGTGGGACTGACCTGTAATCTGCTGGTTCGCCCTGTCGCGGAGAAGTATCACGACATTCCGGAGCAGGGGCCTGCAACTCAGGATGAGCCCACCACCGAACTTGAAACCGCACACAGCTAAACCTGAAGGGAGTACACGATGAGCAACGAAGTGGAAGCAACTCCACGCGCCACCTCCCGGGGTTTGGCGGGCTCAGGCAAGATCGCCTATTTTGCGATCGGTCTGTGGATCGTGGTGGGCAGTCTGCTCAGCTACGGCATCTTTGAGACAGTTTCGAAGGCAGCAGCCTTCTTCTAGCCTGCCTGCCAGCAGGGTCGGGGATTGAACTGGGTGGTATCTCATTGAGATACCACCCAGTTTTGTGTTGCCAACGGTGAGTCTGGCTAGCGCATCCTGGCTCTGACCAGACTGGTAGAGCACTACGCAGCCACCACCCAATGTTGCGGCGGTGTCGGGAATGTTGCCAGAAAATACGGGAACATTGCCGGCGCTACCGCAACATCGAGATCATGTCGGCAGGCGCTAGTTACGAGGTGTCAGGCAACGAAACGTTGGGGAACGAGTGTGTGTCCACGCTGGGGCAGGGCCATACGTAACCCGCTTACCCTAAAGCAACCGACTCGTCGATAAACCCGAATACATCACTGAACTCAGACCTGAGTTGCACAATCCTGGTGGCCAGGTCCGTGCTGTCCCTGGGCCAGTGGAAGGAGGGTGGGTACGACCGGGGGAGGCTAGTGGCCATAACGTGTGGTTGACTGTCGGCATTGAGACAAAAACTGTTCTAATGACTCATCTTTTACGGCTCGTTACAACAGTTTTTGGCTCGGTGCTGGGCGTACCTTCCCTACGGCCAACCTGAGAGTGCGATACCCCTGCCTCACGCCATGTCCCCCTAAGTCAGTGGGGCTTTTTTGATCCTCCTGCACCCACAATAGTTGCGTACCCGGAACAAAAAAGCCCCACCGACAAGGGTGGGGCGTGGCAAGGTGGCCTCAAAGCTGTGTGTGGTGTTCTGGTTGTGATGTCATGGTGCCCCTATGTGCCGGGGTGGAGCAGGCCAAGACATCTTCATGACTGTCCACCCTAGTGACCTAAAACAGTGGTGCCCACCGTTGTGATCAGTAGGTTATCGAGCGAAACCTGGACCTCGGCACCCACTTGCCCAACTCAGGTCGGAGGGGGCGGAACCTCTCGGCAGGGAACCCGTAGAGGGATCTTTGAGGCTTGATCTCTGATGTGGGACGGACGCCGAAGTTGGAAGGACCGTCCCGGATGTCGTAGAGAGGAAACGTTGCTGCCGTAAGGATGGAAAACAACGAACCGCGCCCGAGGAGCATGCGTCCTCGAGCGCGGCGATGGAACTAAGTTCCATGTGCTGACGAGCCCCACCCCCACGGCGTTCTCGTGCAGCAGTCAGCGGATCAGATCGCGCTGACATGTAAATAATCCTCTTGACCTGCGAGATCTGCAATCGGGAGTTCTCACCATGAGGACGGCCTAATGTTTTGAACGCGCTGGTCGATGCATGACACCTAGGGCAAAAGTAAGGACACCTCATCGGGTGCCCTTACCTCCAGATCGCCACAAGTTATCAAGCGTGCAGTGGGTTACGTATCGAGGTTCATCCCTTGACCGTAGGTCCTATGCGTGGACCAATCGCGCGTGGGTTCTTGTGGCGTTTTCTGATACCTCAAGTCTGCGGCAGAATGCGGTGTTGCGCCACCGCGTGATGTGTTGCTGATCACATTTTTCCCACTATGTGGACCTGCGTCGTCGGCGGTGTCGGGCGAGCAGCCATGCCAGAGTGACTGCCCCTGCGATCAGCGTGATGCCAAGTGCGGTGGTGCGCTGCATCGATGCTTTTCGCAGCGCCACAGGCCGTTGAAACACCAGGGAAGTCCACCCACGTTCCTGGGCCTCTTGGCGAAAAATGCGATCAGCATTGACCGTATAGGCGTTACCGACCGCCTCGAGCATGGGGATATCCGTGATCGAATCGGAATATGCGAAACTGCGGTCGAGATCGTACCCATGTTCCTGGGCCAGATCGCGGATCGCCTTGGCCTTGTTCTCCCCGTATGCGTAGAACTCGATGGTCCCCGTGTACTTGCCCTCCACGATCTCCATGCGGGTGGCCACAGCGTGAGTCGCCTCCAACATGTTCGCGATGGGGAAGACCACCTCCGCACCCGAGGCGGAGACGATGACAATATCGTGACCCTGATCCCTATGCCGTTCGATGAGTTCGAGCGCTTCGGCGTAAACGTAGGGATCAATGTACTGATGCAGCGTCTCCGAGACAACCGCAGACACCTGCTCGACCGGCCACCCAGTGATGAGGTTCGACAACTGCACCCGCATACGTTCGGTCTGATCCGCGTTTGCCCCACCAACCATGAACAGGAAGTGGGCATAGGCACTGGACACAATCGCACGCCCCGACAGCAGCCCGCCAGCATAGAACGGGCGCGAGAACGCTGAGGCAGAGGACGTCGCAATGATCGTCTTGTCCAGGTCAAAGAACGCCGCGACCTTCGCCGGGGGAATCGCTTTGTCGGAAGTCACACAGTGAGCCTACCCGATTCTTCGGTCGATGTAATCGGCCTACTACCGCGTCCGATTCGTTTCCACAGGTCTTACAAGACCCAGGCTGAACGGTGCGATGGATGCCCGCAGTGGGTAACCGACTCGTCGTAAAGCAAACACGACTACCGTGGGCGCAACATGCACACCCAAGGGAAGGACAGCCATGTTCCAGCCGCGCAGCGGATGGGGCGCACCCACATGCATCGCCGTGGTGGGCGCCGCGGGGGCCTCCGGTGCCAGTACCACCGCCGTCGCGCTTGCAGCGGCCTGCAACAGAACGGAGGCGACCTGGCTGCTCGATCTCGTGCCAGCCTCGGGAATGGAACTGCTCATCGGGGCAGAGACCCAGCCCGGACTGCGCTGGCGCGAACTGGACCGAACGCGCGGGGAGATCAATGCCCAACAACTTGCCGCAGAATGCCCCGCCTACGGCGATATGCCCACCGTGCTGGGCGGACGAGAAGAAACCGGACCACCGAACGACACCGCAGCGTGCAGCATCATCGCAAGCCTTTGTGCGCAGGGGAACGTGGTTGTGGCCGACGTCGACAAGAGCGCTCTGCTACGGCTGCACGACCTGTGGACCCACGTCGTTGTCGTGTCCCCTCTAACTCTGCAAGGACTCGCAAACACCCATCAACTTGTGCGCTACCTCGCTTCAACCAGTATCGAGATCAAGGTAGTCGCCTCGATGCTTGTGTCACCAGACCTCACGATCACGCAGTTCGAGAAAAGCCTGGGAATACCTATCAGCGGATACCTACCAATCCTGCGATCGATTCGACCGGCAATCATACACGGGCTAGGGCCGTTGGGAGCCGGACCGCGAACCACCCGCAAACTACTGGACTTCGCGCATCACCTCGCTGATCGGATCAGCACACATGAACCAGCATGACGCAACTGCGCTCGCGGCTGTACGCAGTGCAGTTGGGCGAGACCTCGCCGCCTCATCGAGTCAAGGACTGGCTGACCTCATCCGTTCCGAACACCTCGCCTACGGAGAAACAGCGATCCATGAACTGGCCACCGCGGCACGGCACGAGATATATGGTGCTGGCCCTCTGCAACGCTACCTCGATGACCCGCAGGTCACTGACGTGCTCGTCAACGGGTGTGACTCTGTCTGGATTGATCGCGGGCGAGGGCTTGAGCCAGTACCGAGCGGTTTTGCGAGCGACGACCAACTACGGGCGCTCGCAGTCCGTCTCGCAGCCCAGGCGGGAAGCAGACTCGACGATTCCTCGCCAACCGTGGACGGCAGACTGCCAGACGGCACGCGACTCCATGCGCTGCTGGCACCCGTGAGCGAATCCCCAGCGTTGATCTCGCTGCGCACGCTGAGGCAACGAGCCATAACACTGCCCGAACTCGTGGCATCAGGAACCATACCGAAGCAGTGGGAACCCGTGCTGCGAGCCATTGTTGACAGGCGGCTGAACTTTCTGGTGTCGGGAGCAACAGGAACCGGAAAAACCACGCTTTTGTCGGCCCTCCTGTCACTCGTCCCCACGACGCAGCGCATCATCACGATCGAAGAGTCCCGCGAAATCAGACCGAATCACCCACACGTCATCGCGCTTGAAACCAAGAAGGCAAACGTTGAGGGACGCGGCGCAATAGGTCAGTCCGAGTTGCTCCGCAACGCCCTGCGCATGCGTCCCGACCGCATAGTAGTTGGCGAGTGCCGCGGCGGAGAGCTTGCCGAAATGCTCAGCGCACTCAACACCGGACACGAGGGTGGCTGCGGGACCATCCATGCGAACTCCGCTTGCGATGTTCCAGCCCGGTTGCATGCCCTTGGCGCACTATCCACGATGACACCCGAGGCCGTTACGCTGCAGTCCGCGGCCGCGATTGACATCGTGTTGCACGTGCGCCGGGAACCGCATCCGGCGTGGGCCTCGACCCGCTATGTTGCAGAGCTCGCTTTGCTTGAGCAGGTAGGAGGGACCCTGCAGGTCCGCCCCGCACTCACCTGGCATAATCGCGATGAACTGACTGCCGGGCCAGGATATCCAGAGTTGCTGGAGCGCCTGAAATGACGTTGATCGGGCTCATCGCTCTCATGGGATGTGCACTGTTGACCTGGACCGGGTTGATGCGGCATCAACGGCTGCGCCATATCGTACGGGCACAGGGCAGGAGCCATAGCCACCTGATTCAGAAGTACCTCCCAACACTCCACGCGAGACTCAATCCAGGGCATAAAGAATCAGTGCCTCAACTGAAAGGAGTGGGAGAGGCCGGTTTTCGGCTGCTCCACGAGGTCGAAGACCTGCTGAAGGTAGGGCTGGCACCCCTCAACGCGTGGCAGACCGTGGGCGTGCATTCGGATGAGCGGGGTATCCCGATCACCCGGTCAGTCGAGTATCGGCTCCTCTGGCTGGCAGATGGAACCACCGGGTCTTCCGGCCATTCTGGAATCCCTGGTCAGGCGTGGGACGTAGGCCAAACTGACACCAGACACCAACAGAACCTGCCTGCCCATGAACGTGAACTCGCCCGGAGCCTGGCGCATCTCGTCGTTGTGGCGGCAGTCGTATCGCAGCAACTCGGATTATCGCTGTCGGCGGTCTTCGCAACCGTTCAGGGCACTCTGCGCAGAAGCATCGAGGCCGAGGAGGAACGCCGCATCTCTCTCGCAGGACCACAGGCCAGCGCTCGCCTGCTACAACTCCTCCCACTGGCCGGACTCGGCGGTGCCTATCTACTGGGTGCTGATCCGATCTCCTGGTATCTGACCAGTCCACTCGGAGCGGTCGTGGGGGTTGCCGGTACAGGGCTTCTTCTGAGTGGCAGAGCGTGGACCCGCAGACTCATCCGTCAGGCCAAGGCGACAACATGAAAACTGTGGTTGATCCAGCCCGACCGCCCTCTAGTAGGGTCCGTGCCCTACGCTCCACCGAGTCGGGCGTCTCTGTGCCCACCTCGCTCATGATTGAGCTGATTGCCGCCGGACTACACTCCGGTGGCTCAATACCGCGGGTACTTGTGGCGGTCGGAGAGGCAATCGAGACGGATGTGGGGACCTGCCTGGCGCGCGCCGGACGTTCTCTCCTTCTCGGCGCGACGTGGCGCGAGGCATGGGAAGAAACTCCGGCGGAACTCCGGGTTCTGGAGGAAGCGCTCGTGCATGCCTGGGAGTTCGGTGCACCAGCAGCGGAGGCGCTGAGGTCCGCGCGCGAGATTAGCGAACGCGAGGCTCTGGCTCGCGCCAAGGCTGAGGCGCAACGGCTGGGAGTGCGGCTCGTGGTTCCACTCGGGCTGTGCTTTCTACCCTCGTTCATTTTGTTGGCTGTTGTGCCACTTGTGGCAATTCTTGCGGGCGCTGGCCTGTGAAACCTCGGGTTCATGCGGGTTGCAGTGCTTTCCACCGGGTTGCTTGCGCTTCTTGAACCCTGGTTGTCCACAGGTTTTTGAATCTCCGCGCTGACCAAGCGAATCGGTGGAGCACAGTGTAAGAGCCGCCCAATCATGGGGCGGCGACAACCCTCTCCATATCGAAAGGACAACTCATGAAAGCTCAACTCATGCGACGAGTGCGGCACATCAAGACCAATGTCGAAGAAGGACTGGCAACCGCCGAATACGCCATCGCAATGATCGCGGCCGCAGGTTTCGCAGGACTGCTCATCGTGATCCTCAAGAGCGAACCCGTGCGCGCCGCCCTGACCTCAATCATCGAGACCGCTCTGGGCACCCGTTAGTCATGCTTCTTGCGAGGCTCCTTCGTCGTGTTCGACGCGATGACGCCTGCGCCGGGAGCGCCACCGTTGAGTTCGCGGTTGCGCTCCCGGCCGTGATCGCGGTCGCGATCCTGTGCGTTTCGCTCATCGCGGCAGCTCTGACCCGCGTCTCCCTGCAGGAGACTGCCCGCCAGGGTGCCCGTCTCGCCATGGTTGGGATGACGGCAACCGAGGTCTCAGCGGCGCTCGGGGAGAGGTCCGGGACTCTCCAGATAGCCACCGATTACCCGCACGTCACGGTGACGGCGACCAGCCGGGCGCGGCTGCTTGGACTGCAACTGCCTGGTATCACCCTCACCGAAACGGCGACGGGATACCTTGAAGAGGCCATTGGGGTGCCGCAATGAGCGTGCGCGGTGAGCGTGGGCATCCGCGCCATACGCCAGATTCGCGACGAGATGGGAACCACAGGAAGTCCTTCTTGCCGCAGGCAGAATGCGAGCAGGGGAGCATCACCGTCGTTCTCGTTGCCGTGATCGCCGGACTCTTCGTTCTCCTCACCGCTGTCTTCGTGCCATTGAACCACCGACTCGCACTGGTGCGGGCGCAGAGCGTTGCGGACCTCTCGGCGCTCGCGGGCGCAATGGAACTGCACAACGGCAGCGGCGATGGTTGCGCCCGGGTAACTGCGCTGCTTGCTGTCCAGGGGTTCTCAGCCAGCCGCAGTACCTGTGAGGTCGTGGGCGCGGACCTGCGAGTGACGCTAGCCGTCCCGGGGATGCTCCGTGCATCGTCCGTTGTCTCGGTTGCCGGGCCAGCGTAGGACGCACGGTTTTGGTGAGGGAAGGCAACCCGCGATCAGTGAACTGGCCGGTTTCAGACCCATCCCCTAGATGAGGGCGCGTTTCTCGATCTGTTCGAATGTCTGGTCTGCGTCCGCGATACGGTCCCAGAGAACCACCCGGTGAGCGGCCAACGATTCTCTCACGTCCACGATGCGCTGGTTTGAACTTCCGCGGAACTGCAGCGAGAAGTCCTTGCGGTCCTGCAGGAACCGTCCGTCCACGAGCACGTCAATCTCAGCGAGCAACTCCTGCTTGTCGTCCGAATCGCGCAGGAGTTCCTCGAACGTGTACCCGGTCCAGCACCAGATGTCCTTGGGCTGTTCGACCTCGCGGCGCATCCGGTGAATCAGTCGCATACATGTTCCGGTATTGAGGAATGGTTCGCCGCCAAGGAGAGAGAGCCCTTGAACATAGGGTTGCGACAGGTCCGAGATGATTCGATCCTCCAGTTCCTGCGTGAACCTCGTTCCGTAGCGGAAGTTCCAGGTCGCCTCGTTAAAGCAGCCCTCGCATGCGAACAAACACCCTGAGACATACAGCGAGCAGCGTACGCCCTCGCCGTCAACCATGACGAACGGCTTGTAGTCCGCGATGTGTCCCTGGCTTACTTTCTCTGAGCGCCACTGACTTGGGTTGGGCGTACGTGGCATTATGCGTCACCTCACCTAGAGGATGGGTTTGGGCTGATGCCGACCACTCCCAGTTGGGTGGCGCCTGGCATGTGCTTGACGCGTGAGGAGATCTCGGTGTGCCGGCCGTGCACCATCGGGCGTTGCTGAGGGTTGCCGAGGTATCCGCAGGTTCGCTTCACGACATCACACGTTGCAGGATCGGTGTTACCGCATCCTGGGCAGGCGAACCCACGTTCGGTTGGCGAGAAATCACCGATGAAGCCGCACTCGTAGCAGCGATCGATGGGGGTGTTCGTGCCGAGATAGCCCACGCGGTCGTAGGCGTAGTCCCACACAGCCTCAAGGGCTCTTGGGTTCTGTTGGAGCACGGGGTACTCGCAATAGTGGATGAAGCCGCCGGAGGTGTAGACGGGGTAGTCCTTCTCGAAATCGAGTTTCTCAAACGGGGTTGGGTTCTTGCGAACGTCGTAGTGGAAGCTGTTTGTGTAGTAGTCCTTATCGGTGATGTCCGTGACCACGCCAAACTTCTCGCGGTCGAGTCGGCAGAAACGATCAGTCAACGATTCGCTTGGAGTTGAGTACACGGAGAAGTGGTAACCGTACTTGTCGCTCCACATCTTGGTGTGCGAGTACAGGGATTTGAGCACATCGAGCGTGAACTCTTTGGCCTCCGGGTTGTGCTCCCATTCGCCTCCGTAAAATGCCGCGGCGACCTCGTAGAGGCCGATGTACCCGAGAGACACGGTTGCCCGGCGGTTGCGGAACAGTTGGTCCACATCGTCGTTCGGAGTCAGGCGGTGGCCGAACGCGCCGTGCATGTACAGGATCGGGGCGTTTGCTGGGGTGGCCTGCTTGCAGCGTTCGATCCGGTACACCAGTGCATCGTGCGCGATTCCCAGGCGGTCGGTGAGCAACCGCCAGAAGGTTTCCTTGTTGCCCGCCGCCTCCATGGCGATGCGGGGTAGATTCAACGTTGTCACACCCAGATTGAGGCGGCCCTCGACAACATCCTTGCCATTTTCATCAGTCCAGCCTTGCAGGAACGACCGGCAACCCATCGGTACCTTGAAACTGCCCGTGAGTTCCACGATCTTGTCGTAGGAGAGTACGTCTGGATACATGCGTTTGGTTGCACACTCGACGGCAAGGGTCTTGAGGTCGTAGTTCGGATCCTCAGGTTCAAGATTCAGTCCACGCTTGAGCGTGAAAATCAGTTTGGGGAAGATCGCCGTGCGATGCTCTTTGCCCAGGCCCAGGATACGGATGTTGAGGATCGCCCGCTGGATCTCACGCTCAATCCATCCAGTGCCGAGTCCGAACCCGACCGATGTGAAGGGGGTCTGTCCATTCGACGTGAACAGGGTGTTGATCTCATACTCAAGCGACTGCATCGCATCGTAGATATCCTTGCGGGTCTTCTCCTCCGCGTACGCGCGATGCGTTGACTCATCGGGAAGCCACTTCCTGGCCTCGGCGAAGTGCTTGGCAAGGTTGAGTTCTGCATAGGGGGCAAGCAACTCGTCGATCCTATTGACCGACACTCCACCGTACTGGCTCGATGAGACGTTCGCGATGATCTGAGTGATCTGAGCAGTGGCGGTTTGAATCGAGCGCGGTGAGTCCACCTGGGCGTTACCGATCTGGAATCCGCCCGAGAGCATGGTCTTGAAATCGACCAGACTGCAGTTGGTCATGGGGGTGTAGGGCTGGTAGTCCAAGTCGTGATAGTGGATGTCGCCCTTTTGGTGAGCATTCGCGACGTGCGAGGGGAGCATACGCAGGCCGATTGCCTTCGCAGCGGCACCTGCGGTCAGATCGCGCTGGGTGTTGAAGACGTCGCTGTCCTTATTGGCGTTCTCGTTGACGACTGTCGAGTCCTTGTTCACCAACCGGTCCACGGAACGGTTGATGTCCGTGGCCATGCTCCGGGCAAGGTCGCGTTGTACGCGGTAGTCGATATACGCCTTGGCTACGTCATATTCGTGGGATTCAAGCAGAACGTGTTCAACGACCGCCTGAACCTCGTAGATCTGTACGCTATTCGTGTACCGGGAAGCGAGCTCGATCTCGATCCGGTCCACGAGTGAGTCGATGGTCCGGTCTTGAAGCGCGTCTGCTGCCGGGTGAACCGCTAGGAACGCCTTGCGCAGTGCGGTCGTGATCCGCTGTTTCTCGAACCTCACCATTCGACCGTCGCGTTTATTCACCTTGAGTGAGCCCAGAGTTGGAAGGGTCTCGAGGTCGTGCAACTGCTCGGTTTCGATGATCATCTGGGTATTTCTCTCCCTCATAACGCTATGTGACGTGAGAATGCTGACTGAGAGCGTAGCGTTGAACACAGTATTAAATACAATATGTTGTGTTCTTGTCGCTGTGGAGACACTACACCTTGGGTTTTTTGAAGATTGGGACCATTGTCCCAACGATGAAGGGTGTCAGAAAGAGGTGCCTGCGATTCGCGGTGATTTCTCCCCGAGAATCTTGCCGTTTCTTGTTCGTTTTTGCGGTGAGAACTCCGGGTAGGCAGCCTTCCATGCCACTTAAAGCTCGCGAGGCTATCGGCGTGTCTCGTAACGGCATGCAATTCGTTCGACGGCGTTCTCATCAAGGACCAAAGTCTTAGCGGATGACGGCCAAAGGCGATGCGTGGCGACTTTGGTCGTCTCAGTGGTGGGTCCTGAAAGGTGGTTGTGAGCCTAAGTGAATAAGATGGGGAGCAGACCCGCGCCGCCGACCATGTGCGGCCGTCGTGACACCATCCAGGCACCGCCCACGAGAGGTTTACTATGTCTTCCCAGCGTGCAGTTGACTCACTTTCCTTAAGCGAACTGAAGCAGGCCTTTGAGGCGGCAGCATCTGCCTACGAGGAACTGAAGGGGAAGGGACTGTCCTTCGACCTGACGCGGGGCAAGCCTGCTGCTGAACAACTGGACCTCTCAAACGATCTCTTGAACTTACCCGCTGGAGATTTTCGTTCAGCCAACGGCACAGATGTCCGTAACTACGGCGGCCTGACCGGATTGCTCGAACTGCGAGAGATCTTCGCCGAACTGTTGAACGTGGAGGTCGACAACCTGATCGCATTGGGTAACTCAAGCCTTGAGGTCATGCACGATCTCGTGGTCTACTCGCTGCTCTACGGAACCCCAGACTCTGCGCGCCCGTGGTCCAAGGAAGCCGAGATCAAGGTGCTCACCCCAGTCCCTGGCTATGACCGTCACTTCGCGATCTGCGAGTCCTTTGGAATCACCATGATTCCCGTGCCCCTGCTCGAGGATGGACCCGACCTGGACGTGGTCAGGAAACTCGTTGCAGAAGACCCCGCGATCAAGGGCATCTGGTGTGTGCCCACCTACTCAAACCCAACGGGAACCATCTACAGCGAAGAGGTCACCCGCGAACTCGTGTCGATGACCACGGCGGCCTCGGACTTCCGCATCATTTGGGACAACGCCTATGCGGTGCACACCCTGGTCGAGGAAGCACCCAAGGCGCACGATATCGTGGCCTTCGCACGGGAAGCCGGGAACCCCAACCGCCCGCTAGCGGTCGCCTCGACCTCGAAGATCACGTTCGCTGGTGCGGGCGTCGCGTTCCTTGCCGCTTCGGATGTGAATCAGCAGTGGTTCCAAAAGCACATGAGCAAGCGCTCGATTGGCCCAGACAAGGTCAACCAGTTGCGACACGTCAAGTTCTTCGGCGATGCCGAGGGCGTGCGCAGGCACATGGCAAAGCACCGGGACATCCTGAAGCCCAAGTTCGATGCTCTCCTTGAGATTTTGGAGAACCGCCTCGGGGGTCTTGACGTAGCAAACTGGACCAAGCCAGAGGGTGGATACTTCGTTTCGCTTGACGTGGTTCCAGGAACCGCGCAGCGCGTTGTCCAGTTGGCGAAGGAAGCGGGAATCTCGCTGACCGCAGCAGGTTCGGCGTTCCCGCTGGGTAACGACCCCGACAACACCAACATTCGTCTCGCCCCATCGTTCCCGACCCTCGCCGAGGTCAAGGACGCAATGGATGGCGTGGCAACCTGTGTTCTGTATGCGGCTTACGAGCATGCTCTCGCAGGTAAGTAAGCCGCAGTGAACGCCGAACCCGAGTCTCACGAGGCAACACCTGCCGAGAGCGCCAAGAACAAGGTCCCGAAGGAGATCCCGCAGTCGTTGCGGGATCTTCAGGATCAGCTTGTTGAGCAGGAGCGGGCCACAGATGAAGCCCGTCGTGCCCGAAACATCGAGGTCGCGCGCCTGCGGGACGAGTTGAAGGTCAGCCAATACCGCATCTCGAAGTGGCTGGGTGTCACTGAGCGTGCGGTCATGTTGATGGCAAAACAGGGCCGCGAATACGGCGAGCCGCAGGGCTGACGCCCCTCCTCGTCGCCAATCCCGCGGTGAAATGGCTCGGAACTGACCGAGGAAATGGATCAAAATTTCCGACGATACGGCTCGTTTCGAGGTCGGGTCCCGTAAGTGTGTGGCTGAGTTCCCTGCAAGCTAAGCAAACAGGTGTTGCGGCCTTGTCGGCAATGTAACGCAAACTATCCGCAACACCGCCGACACAGCCGCAACATTGGCCCGCAGCCCCGCGCTGAAGTTACTGAGGCTGACCGAACAAAACCGTCTCGAGTAGCCGGATCGCGCCATCCTTCGACAGCGGATTGTTTCCATTGCCGCACTTGGGCGACTGCACGCATGCGGGGCATCCGGCGGAGCAGGAGCAACTCTTCACAGCCTCAAGTGTCGCGGTCAGCCATTCGCGGGCCATTCCAAAACCGCGTTCCGCGAAGCCCGCGCCGCCAGCCAACGCGTCGTACACGAACACCGTGGCTCGCTCGGTATCCACGTGGAGCGACGTGGATACGCCTCCCAGATCCCACCGATCACAGGTTGCAAGCAGCGGGAGTAAACCAATCGATGCGTGCTCCGCAGCATGCAGGGCACCCGGTGCTTCCTCCATATCCAATCCGGCAACCTCAAGCAGTTCGGCTGAAACGCTCCACCACACGGCAGCGGTGTTAAGCGTACGCACGGGCAAATCGAGGGGGTCGTTCGAGAGGATCTCGCCGCTCGGAATCCGGCGTCGGTTGTACGAGACAACCTGACCGTGCACATCCACGTTCCCGAAACCCCATTCGACGTGTGGCGTCGAACCGGAATCTGTGCCGGGCAACTCTACGTCCCAGCGAGTAGTTTCCAGGGTTGAGGTGATCTCGATCGAGGTGACGTCCCGTGACCATGTTGTGTAGGCGACGGCTTCACGGTCAACGAATGCCACCGAATCGCGCAGATCGTATTCGGCAACGATGTACGTTGACCCCTGATGCACGTAGACGGCTCCGTTGTGTACTTGACCGTCGGCGGAAGAGGAATCGACGGTTCCCAGCAGCCTGCCCGATTCGCGTTCAACAACCTGAACCGGTCGACCCCCGTCTCCGCGGATGCTCGTGAAGTCTGCGGCATTCTGCTCGTGGGTCCAATACCAGCCCAGTTCGCGGCGGCGTAGCGTGCCGCGTTCGGTCAGTTGGTTGAGCAGACCTAGCGCGACGGAGCCGCCAAACATGTCGAGTTCGCTCAGGCGTAGGGGAAGTTCCGCGGCTGCGGTACACAGTTGACCGGCCAGGACATACGGGTTGTGCGGATCGAAAACGGTTGCCTCAATCGGCGCATCAAACACTGCCTCGGGGTGGTGCACAAGATAGGTGTCGAGTGGGTCTTCACGCGCAATAAACACGACGAGCCCTTCGGCTCCGGCCCGTCCAGCGCGCCCGGCCTGCTGCCACACGGAAACTCGAGTCCCCGGCCAGCCAACGATGAGCACCGCGTCGAGCCCAGAAATATCCACGCCAAGCTCGAGCGCGTTCGTGGTGGACAGCGCCAACAGATCGCCCGTGCGAATCGCGGTTTCCAGCGCTCGGCGTTCCTCGGGGAGATATCCGCCCCGATACGCGGCGACCTTCCCCGGCAAACTCGGGTTGACCTGGGCTAATTCTTCCTGCGCGTGGGTGGCAACGGATTCCGCTGCGCGCCGTGATCGCGTGAACGCCAGCGAGCGTGCACTGTGCGCTGCGAGATCGGCCAGCAGGTCAGCGGCCTCCGCGGAGGCCGCCCGGCGCACCTCATCGGCGTGCGGCGCGTCAAAGATTCGCCCGTCCGAGGTCGAACCCGAGGTGAGTTCCTCATCAACGAAAGCCGCAGAAGTGGCTGGGGAATCGTCGGCAATTGGCGACGAGCCGGTCAGCGCGTCGAAACCATCCGCTGACTGCGTGGCAGGGGAAGCCGTGGGCATAGCCCACGGGTCGTCGCTGGGCGGTGACGTGGACGGCGGCGCGTCGGTGAGCCCGAGATCCCAGAAGGGATCGGGCTGCGAAGCTCGCGTGAACCCATCGGACGAAGTCGGAGCAACAGAATTATCAAACGGAACCAAAACCGGTGGCTGCCACAGCGCAAAGATCTTACGGCCCGCAGGGGACGTGTCCTGCGTGACCTCCGCGACCCGCGACTCCTCGACGCCAATCAGTCGAGCCACAGAACGTGCGGGCTCCGCGGTCGTCGCCGAGGCGACAATAAACGTCGGCCCCTGACCCGCTCCCTGGTAATACTGCGCGATACGACGCAACCGGCGCATAATCAACGCCACGTGAGCCCCAAAGACCCCGCGGTAGGCATGCCCCTCATCGATGATGACGTAACGCAACCGCTTGAAGAGCCGCGCCCAGCGAGCGTGCCCGGGGAGCATCGAATAGTGCACGTAATCTGGGTTCGTCAGAATCACATCGCTGTGCCCCTGAATCCACTTCCGAGCCTCAAACGGGGTATCGCCGTCGCACGTGTCCACCGCGACATCGGTCATCCCCGACTCGCGTAGCAATTGCGTCACGGAATGCAACTGGTCCTGCGCGAGAGCCTTGGTGGGGGAGAGGTACAGCACCGTGCCACGGTCGCGAACCGACTCGATCCGCGACATGTCCGCGCCCGTGCCGCGCACCGCACTCAACGCAGGCACCCAGTAAGCGAGCGACTTACCCGAACCCGTCGACGTAGCGAGCGCGACGTGCGTGCCGGACCACGCCAAACTCGCAGCCTGAACCTGATGCAGCCACGGCTTGCCCGCGCCACGCGCCTCAAGTCCAGCCAGTAACTCGGGGAGAACCCAGTCAGGCCACTCGCCCGACACTCCCTCACGTGCCGGAATGTGGTGCACATGGCGCAACCGGTCCGCACGGCGGCCACCGGCCGTCAAAATGTTCAGGAGTTCATCGGACTGTCTCACTCAGACAATTGTGCCAGTTACGGGGTCTGGTCAGTGACGCGCAGGGACGTGACCTGCGCTGGAAGGTGACCGACTCGTCGGCAATAGGTGCTTGCCTGCAAATGCGCCCAAAACAACCGGAAAACCAGCGCCGCAGGCCGCGAAATCAGTGGTCCACGTCACCCTTCATTAACTTTGTGAGACACGCCAAGCGGCGTTTCCGATGAACACGCCGGGGCAAGATGAACAAAAGGTTAACAACCACAGAAAGGTTTCTAAACTTGGTTACCTAGAGCGAAATTAACGTTCACCATGGAAACGTGAACGAGATGACCCTACTCGTCCTTGTCGTGATGACTGCACTCGCCTTCGACTTTACGAACGGCTTCCACGACACGGGCAACGCAATGGCCACGTCTATCGCGACGCGCGCCCTCAAACCTAAAACCGCTGTAACCCTATCCGCGGTTTTGAACCTCGTCGGTGCTTTCCTGTCGCTCGCTGTTGCAGCGACTATCGCCACGGGAATCGTCGATGCCACCGCAGTGACCCTTGAGGTCGTCCTCGCCGGACTTGTCGGTGGAATCGTCTGGAACCTCATCACCTGGCTCTTCGGAATACCCTCCAGTTCGTCACACGCCCTCGTCGGTGGTGTCGTCGGTGCCGTACTCGCGTACGTGGGCACTAACGGTGTGGTGTGGAGCGGCGTTGTTGCCAAGGTTGCGGTTCCAGCGATCGTTGCCCCGATCCTCGCGATTGGTGTCGCCGCAATTGGAACCTGGCTCGTGGCCCGAGTCACCCGCAACCTGTCAAAGGATCAAAACGACCGAGCATTCCGCTGGGGCCAAATCGGCTCCGCGTCCCTCGTGTCCCTCGCGCATGGAACCAACGACGCTCAAAAGTCGATGGGTATCATCCTTCTCGCGCTCATCGCAGGTGGACAGGCAGCCCCTGACTCAAGCGTTCCGTTCTGGGTGATTCTCTCGTGTGCACTCTTCATGGCACTTGGAACTTACCTTGGCGGCTGGCGAGTGATCCGCACGCTTGGCAAGGGCCTCGTGGAGATTGACTCCCGTCAGGGAATGGCCGCTGAAACGTCCTCCGCAGCCGTCATTTTCATGTCCTCGTACTTCGGCTTCTCCCTGTCCACCACGCACGTTGCGACCGGTTCGGTCATGGGCTCCGGCGTGGGTATGCCGGGCGCCGAGGTTCGCTGGGGTGTTGCCCGCAAGATGTTCGTCGCGTGGGTTGTCACACTGCCCGCTGCCGGACTTGTTGGCGCACTGTGCATGTGGATCCAAGACGGCATCGGCGGTGGACTCGGTTCCATCGCTGTCTTCGTGCTCCTGATTGCCGTTTCGCTGTGGATGTACCTCACCGCGCGCCGCAAGCCGGTCAACTCCGAGAACGTCAATGAGGATTGGGACGGCGGACTCGTACCGGGCGACCCGGCAAACAAGGGCATTGACTCTCTGGACGCTGCCGACGCTGACATGCTGGCCAGCATTGAGTCTGGTGCGGTCACGACTTCGAAGGACCCCGCAGAGATCGACGTTTTGGTGGGCGTTGGAGCCGCCATAGACGCGCTCGAGGCCGCCGAGGACGCCACTTCGTCGTCACAATCCGTTACCGCACAGGCAGGTGAGTCTCGATGATCAACTGGGAAGCCCTCATTTACGTGGCAATAGCAGGTATCGTTCTCGGCGCCGGATTGCCCACCCTCTATGCGATCGGCACGAAGATGCTTACGCCGCAGACCACCGACTCGGGTCAGTCGGTTCCCCCGTCCGCTGGACGTAAGGCTGTCGCGTACCTCTGCTTTGCCATTTGCATTGTCGCGATCATCGCTGGCGTGTTCTTCCTCGCCGCTGGCGGTCATAGCTGATCTGCTGAACCATTGCTGCCCGGTCCGTGCCGCCCCTGTGGGCTGGTGTGGTCCGGGCAGTTTTATTTGTCTGTCTTTGGGTTTGACACCGCCACTGCTGTCTTGCGGTCACGACGTTGTTACGGCTGTCCTAGCTGTGCTGTGATTTTTGATTGGCGACGAGTTGAATCCGTTCCGGCATCGCTCCAGCGCACAGGTGCTCACGAGAGTGCCTATTCGTGCGCTCTCGTTGAAATAGAGTGCGTGAATACACGCGTGCGTTTAAGAAAATCAAACCAGAGTGCATCGTTACCGGCATTTTTCTGGAGAGCAGAAGGGCGTATTCACAGGGATTTGCGCACATGTGACCGACCGGCTGTGGATAACGTGTGCGGTGTCACGTTGTGTGGGTTTGATTTTCATAGTCGTGGGCCACTAATGTTTTTATCTGTCAGCACGACACCACGGGGTATGCCGGTGGGGA
>NZ_JBHUOP010000010.1:0-23110 GCF_042683685.1 Populibacterium corticicola
GGTCAAGAGTGCAATGAGCCACGATCATCAAGGAACAGCCAATACCAACCCTGCCAGCCAATCCCAGATCAGCCAAGAACAACTCTCACAGAGTGCATGGATACGCACTCTCCCTCAATCAGGGTGGTTTTCCGCGCACTCTCGTGTGTGGTCGGAGAACCAGAGTGCACTGGGCTGGATGCGGTTGCACATGTATCGGTCTCAGCATCTAATTGCGGTATCACCTAGACCAAAGGAACACAGCCATGAGTGAACTCAACCCAGCCGGTATCGGCGCACCTGAAGTGGTGGAACTCGACGATACCCACTTTGCTATGATCCGCGAGGCCGTCGCGTTCGACAAGATTGGTGAACTGTTCGACCGTGCATATCCGGCGCTTTACGGTTATCTGCCGGAGCACGGCATCGAAATCGCTGGACCGGCTGCGGGCCTGTCCTTTGGTGCACCCACAGACGTGATCGATTTGGGCGTGGCAGTACCTGTCGTTGCCCCCTTCGCCGCTGATGGAGACATCCAACTCTTCACGGTTCCGGCAACTCGAGCGGTACGAGTCAAAGTCCAGGGTCCATACGATCAACTGCCACAGGCATACAACCTGATCCGCGCCTGGACTGGCGAACAGGGCCACATCTGCCGCGGCGTCGCCTGGGAGCAGTATGTCAACGACCCGAGCACCATCAGCGATCCCGCTGAACTATTGAGCGAGGTGTTCTGGCCAATCGAGAACTAGCAGCCTGACTCCAGCAGAAACTCCCGGTATTCCTCTCTCAGCGGGCTGCTTGGAACCGGTTCACGGTACGACGCAACGCATACGGGATCTTCTCAAGGGGTAGGAACGCAAACCAGCACATGACGGTTGGGAGAAAGTGGATGCCAAGCGACAGGTAGGTTGCGAAGTGGAACAGGAAGAAGAACCCGACCGCGAGGTACAGCCAACGTCCACGAAGGAACAGCACAACGGGGGAGAGGACCTCCACGATGTACAGGCCCCACTGCGCACTCTTGAGGAGCCACGGATAGTTGAGGGTCCACGTGATGAGGTCAGAGCCACGGCGCATGAATGCCCACGTGAACACGGAGCTGTTCGGCCACGCGATAAAGGACCAGCCATTGCTCGCAATCTTTGAGAACACCGATCCGAAGTAGGTTGCGATGGTTGCAACCTGGACCATGCGTAGGGCCCAGCCAGCCGCCTGCGAAGATCGTTCGTCGTAGAAGCGCGCCCGCCCAACCGTCGGCAGCACCCACGTGGCGAGCACGAGTGCCATGTGATCGTGCTGAACGTAGGAGAAACCCTGGCTGTTCTCCAGCCATGCAAGGAACAGGACGGCAACCGCAAACCCGGATATGCGTGGCAGGTAGCCGGTCATCGCCACAATGCAGGCGATGATGATGGACCACTGGAGGAAAATCGCATACCCGACACTTGGTTCGGGGAAGGGGAGAACGCGTCCGATGAGGACGGGCTGATACAACTCGATCTGATAGCCGTGCGGGATCACATCGGTCAGGAACTTCAAGATGTCGACGATCACGAATGAGTAGACCAGCACCCGGAATACTGCCACTCGTGCGAGAGGGATGGTGGGGAGCCACCAGTTCGCGGTGGCGCGTACCCAGCGGCTCCCGCGCGAGGTTCCAACCTGCTGTGCGCTCATTTCGTCTCCTGCTGGTAGTTACCTGCTACGGTCCAGTTGGTGAGGATCTCCACGTCGCTCTCACCCGTGGGAATCCCATCCTTGATGTAGTGGGTGACGCGTTCAAGCCGCAGTTCCACGTACTGGGGTTTGTCGGGGTGCAGGCCGTGCCAGGATCTGGCGATCGCTTCAAGGATGCTCGGATCTTCGAGGATGCGGTCGAGTTGCCCTTCGAGTTCGGCACGCTGTACGCCGCTGCCCTTGACGGAGAGCGGTACGCGGACCTCTTCGCCGTCAGTGTTGATCGCCATGACACGCACCGCGCGAGTCGGTGCGTCCAGTGGTCTTCCGTAGGAGTACTGCGAGAGCGTGCCGAGCGGGAACCAGTCGTTTGTGTGGATGATCTGCCCTGCTGTCAGGATGCCGAACACCAGTAGGGTCGCGATGACCCGCCACGCTTTGCGTGCCGGATTCAAGGCCAGGATTGACGACGATTCCCCCGCTGTCTGATGTGGCTCACCAGTGCTGATGGTTGGGTTTACGGCGGTTTGCGCACCCTGTTGCTCAGCGTCAGCCGCGGATGGTTCGGGACTGTGTGGGTCTACGGATTTGTCACTCATGTTGTCACTAGGCACGAGACCATAAACTACCCGCTCAACAGGGAGTTGTGCGTCCACCTGTGGTTGGAATTGCTCACAGTACTTTTGGCTTGCCCGCAGATGGTCCTTAAGTCGATGGGGCTTTTGTGGTCCGTTGATGCGGGAAATATTCAGGTAGGCGGAACAAAAACGACCCATCGAACTTGCCATAGGCCTGCTTTGCCTTGCCCACAGCGAACATGAGTCAGATCCGCTCAATCCTTCTTGCACTCGCGCGGTGAGAGTGCCAGAATTGTGATTAGCACTCTCAAGGTCTGAGTGACAATTCTTCGGTTGAGATGAGGAGTCAGGTGCCGGCAGTGACGTGAACTGCTTGGGACCGCTCCGTTCGTCGCGGACATCGCAACCACCACCAGCCACAAGTGGAGGAAAATCCCAAAATGGCAAAGCTCATTGCTTTTAACGAGGAAGCTCGTCGCGGAATGGAGCGGGGTCTTAACACCCTCGCTGACACCGTGAAGGTCACCCTTGGTCCAAAGGGTCGTAACGTCGTGCTCGACAAGAAGTGGGGCGCACCTACGATCACCAACGATGGTGTCTCCATCGCCAAGGAAATCGAACTCGAAGAGCCATTCGAGAAGATCGGCGCCGAGCTCGTCAAGGAAGTCGCAAAGAAGACTGACGACGTAGCCGGTGACGGCACCACCACCGCAACCGTGCTCGCACAGGCACTCGTACGCGAGGGTCTTCGCAACGTTGCCGCAGGTTCAAACCCAATCGCGCTCAAGCGTGGTATCGAAGCTGCAGTTGAAGCCGTTACCTCCGAACTGCACACCGCAGCAAAGGAAATCGAAACCAAGGAAGAGATCGCTGCAACCGCCGCAATCTCCGCTGGTGACCGCCAGATCGGTGAACTGATCGCTGAAGCCCTCGACAAGGTCGGCAAGGAAGGCGTCATCACCGTTGAGGAGTCCAACACCTTTGGACTCGAACTCGAACTCACCGAGGGTATGCGTTTCGACAAGGGCTTCCTTGCACGCTACTTCGAGACCGACCCAGAGCGCCAGGAAGCAGTCCTTGAGGACCCATACATCCTGCTCGTAGAGTCCAAGATCTCCAACGTCAAGGACCTCCTGCCACTGCTCGACCAGGTCATGAAGCAGGGTCGTTCCCTCCTCATCATCGCTGAGGACGTCGAGGGTGAAGCACTTGCAACCCTCGTTCTGAACAAGATCCGTGGAACCTTCAAGTCCGTTGCCGTCAAGGCTCCAGGCTTCGGCGACCGCCGCAAGGCGATCCTCCAGGACATCGCGATCCTCACCGGTGGACAGGTCATCTCCGAGACCGTCGGCCTCAAGCTTGAGACCGCAACCCTCGACCTCCTCGGTTCGGCACGTAAGGTCGTTGTCACCAAGGACGAGACCACCATCGTCGAGGGTGCAGGCGACGCAGACCAGCTCGCTGGCCGTGTCAAGCAGATCCGCTCCGAGATCGAGAAGTCGGACTCCGACTACGACCGCGAGAAGCTGCAGGAACGCCTCGCAAAGCTCGCCGGTGGTGTGGCAGTCATCAAGGCTGGCGCAGCAACCGAGGTTGAGCTCAAGGAACGTAAGCACCGCATCGAAGACGCAGTGCGTAACGCCAAGGCAGCAGTCGAAGAGGGTATCGTCGCCGGTGGTGGCGTTGCACTCATCCAGGCTGGCGCGAAGGCATTCGAGACCTCGGCACTGACCGAACTGGAAGGCGACGAGGCAACCGGTGCGGCAATCGTCCGTGCGGCAATCGACGCTCCGCTCAAGCAGATCGCGATCAACGCTGGCCTCGAAGGCGGAGTTGTCGCTGAGAAGGTACGTTCGCTCCCATCCGGTCAGGGCCTCAACGCCGCAACCGGTGTGTACGAGGACCTTCTCGCTGCTGGCGTCAACGACCCAGTCAAGGTGACTCGTTCCGCACTGCAGAACGCTGCCTCGATCGCTGCTCTCTTCCTGACCACCGAGGCAATCGTTGCTGACAAGCCTGAGAAGGCCCCAGCGCTGCCAGAAGGCGGCGGAATGGGAGACATGGGCTTCTAATCGAAGTCTCTCTCCAAGTGGTAGGTAACTCCACCGACCGTGACTGAGTCCGGGCGTTAGACGCGCTCAAGGCTTGGAACCACGTACACAAGGGTTGTGGCCCAGACATCAACTGTCTGGGCCACAACCCTTTTCCGTGTCTTCTGAGCTGACTAGCGACGGAACATGCTCCGGATGTTCGCCTCAGCCTCTGCATAGTGGCTAGCCGTGGCATCGAGAGACTGCTTGATCGATTCAAGCGATTGTTCGACCTGACCCTGCGTTGCATGCCACTGGGCGGCGACATCGGCGAACTGTGCGGCGGCCTCACCTGTCCAACTACTCTGAAGTGCGCGTAGATTGGCCATCATCGTGTTGACCTCTGCGCGGATTGAATCGATGGAACGGCGGACATTGTTGGATGTGGAGGCGACCTGGGCGGTATCGACTGCGAAGGTGGACATGTGTACTCCTGTGGTTGGCTGATCGGGTGGAACGCATCAACCCTAGGAAGCGGAGGGAAATCCTGCCGGAGGCCCGATCAAGACAGTGGATAGCCTGCCGTCCCCACCGTGTATGCAGGGGTGTGGAAACAAGCCGATCCAGAAGAATCAGCTTTGTGGTGGCGCAGTGGGCTCAGAAGAAAGCCCGGTCAGTTCCGCAATGGTGGCCTCGGGGCTGTCGGTGAGCGAACGAAGCTCCTTGGACAGTCGGGCCTGCTCCCACTCAAGGTTCTGCCGCGCGGCGTCATCCCAGGCTGATGCGGCGGCAGTCGAAAACAGTTGTGGGCGTCCCAACAGACGGGTCACAATACGCAGGCGAGCCCGCACAAAATCCTCGGCTGGAATGTGCGCGTACTCGGCACGAATGGCCTTGGTGTAAAGGCTGTACCGCTGTGGATCGCTCTTGAGCACTGCAAGGTCAGCGTCAACCAGAACTGAACAGTCAGAGTCCTTCTTCACAGCCTTGTGACGCACAAGCGCCGTGACCATCCGCGCAACCTTCTCAACCTGTTCTTCAGGAACTCCGAGACCCAGAAGTTGTTCGCGGGCGAGCGCGGCACTCGCGACCTCATCCTCGCCGGCAGCATTCGCATACGCGAGCTTGGACTCCGCCGAGAACACCGCACCGTGATACCACGCGGCAAGGCGCACCAGGTTCGGGTCAGTGGCCTCCTCCGCCAACTCATCAACGTGCGTGAGTACGTCCACCAGGTGCTTCAGCCCGTGGTAGGTGCGGTTTGGCTGTGCCCACCGATCCAATAGATCACGGCACACGGAAACAAGCTCAGGTTCGTTTGCCTGGGCACCGGCTGCCTGGCAACTACGAATCCAAGACGACAACAACCACTGCGGAGCACTCGCAGTATCTGTAAACATCGAGACCTTCTCACGACATGACTGTGGCCAAGCCATTCTGACCGTCGAGTAAGCCCGACACAACACAGGTTGTTTCAGGCCCGATGAGTAATCGTAGCCGCATAATCGGCTGGATGCATCAGACCCAGTTCACGCCGAAGTGTGCGTGTCCTCAACGTTCAAGAATCCTCCGGCTGTGGAGGGGCCGCTGGAAGAACCACACGCACGGTCAACCCGCCGCCAGGGGTCTCGTCAACGGAGATCAACCCATCGTGCGCATGAATGATCGCGGCGACAATCGCCAGTCCAAGGCCTGAGCCGCCAGACTTGCGGTTACGCGAGGAGTCCACCCGATAGAACCGCTCGAAGATCCGCTCCACATGGTCTGGATCGACACCTGGTCCGTGATCCCGGAACTCCACGACAACCATGGAACGCCCCGTATCGTCGGCAATCGAGCCAAGGGCAACCTCAACCGGCGTGCCCTGCGGGGTGTGCCGGGAAATATTGCCCACCAGGTTTGCAAAAACCTGACGCAAGCGGTCCTCATCACCGATGACCTCGGTCGCGGTGGTTGGAACCTCACACTCAACCAGCCGAACGGAACGCGAGGGGTCGAGCGCATGGAGGTCGCTCGTGGCATCAAGTGCCAGTACTGCCAGATCAACGTGCTCACGCCGCAGTTCGCGGCCCTCGTCAAGACGCGCAAGGTGTAGTAGGTCGTCAACGAGCGTTGCCATGCGAGTCGCGGAATCCTCAATACGGCGCATCGTGTCGTCAAGGGCATCTTGAGACTCCAACGCGCCCATCCGGTACAACTCGCCGTACCCGCGGATCGTGGCCAGCGGGGTGCGCAACTCATGCGATGCGTCCGACACGAACCGACGCATCCGCTGCTCCGAACGTTCCCGCTCCACAAACGCGGCCTCAAGTTGCGTCAACATCGAGTTCAGAGACTGCGCCAAACTGCCAATCTCCGTGCCCCGAGGCGACTGCGGCACACGTTGTGTGAGGTCCCCATTCGCGATCTCGGCGGCGGTCTGCTCGATGCGGGTGAGTGGGCGCAGCGAACGGATAACCGCCACCAACCCGACCACGCCACCGGTCGCGGTAATAAACATCGCGGAGATGAGCAGCGCACGCTGAATCTGATGGATGAGCATCCGGGACTCGGTCAGCGGCAACGCGATATACACGTATCCGTTGCGGTCCGGGTATCTGCGGTCCGTGACCTCTCGAACCAAGACCCGCCATTGCGTGTGCCCGTTGAAGGAAATCGTTGTGAATGGGCTGCGAAACACATCGTCCTCGTAGCCTTGCAGGTCCGACGGGATGTATTGGGTCAGGTCAGGGGTGCCATGCTCGGCGTTGGTGTCGGGGGTGTACCAGGGGTGAATCTTGTTTGGCGTGGTCGTGCGGAACGCCATGTAGTAGTCGCTGGGGAGCAGGTAGTCGCTATCTGCCTGGTCCGTTTCAGACTGGGTACCCTCAACGAGTACCCGCAGGGCGATGGACGAGTAGGTGTTCCACAGGTCGTCATCCACCTGTTTAATTAGGCTCGATTGCAGCAGCGTTGCCGTCAACACCGACGCAATAAGCAAACCCGCAAACAACACGGACATGATGAGCAGCGATAGTTTGGTGCTCAAACGCATGCGCGCAAAAAACGAGCGTACAGGCCCCAACTTGTGTAACTCGGTGTCCTTAGAGAACACGAAACCGTCGGGGCGATAACTTGCGCCGCCTGAAGGCTCCGACTCAGGTGCTTTCACACTTACTTACCGGTCGGTTTACGCAGCAGATAACCGATGCCGCGCTTGGTCGCGATCAACGGTTCCACAGTGGTGCCATCCGGCAACTTGACGTTGTCGATCTTGCGGCGCAGGTAAGAGATATAAGACTCGACGATGTTGGCATCTCCACCCCAGTCGTAGTCCCACACGTGATCGAGGATCTGGGCCTTGGAGAGCACACGACCTGGGTTGAGCATGAGGTAGCGCAGGAGCTTGAACTCGGTGGGGGACAGGTCGATGAGGACCCCTGCACGTTTGACCTCGTGTGAGTCCTCATCCATCTCGATGTCCGCGAACCGCAGTACGGCGTCGTCCTCTTCGACCTTGTGGGTGCGGCGCAGTACGGCGCGGATGCGAGCCACGACCTCCTCAAGACTGAATGGCTTGGTCACGTAGTCGTCCCCGCCGACAGTCAGACCGGTGATCTTGTCCGCGGTGTCGTCCTTGGCGGTCAGGAACAGAACCGGCACGTACTGGCCGCGCTCACGCAGGCGGCGGGTGACGGCGAAACCATCCAAATCGGGGAGCATGACGTCCAACACCACGAGGTCGGGTTCGGTGTTGGTGACCAACTCGATCGCGCTTGCCCCGTCTTCCGCTGCGAAGACCTCGAAGCCCGCAAAGCGCAGTGATGTCGCAAGCAGTTCCCGAATGTTTGGTTCGTCATCGACAACGACGAGTCGTGCCTCGACTCCAGCCTTGTTTTCCGCGTTTCCCATACAACAAGGATGCACCTATTTGCTGAGAGACGCCTGTGTGATCACTGCACAGGGTAACGAGGCGCGAGTGGCTGCTGGGCATATTAAAACCGCAAGGTCGCGGCCTTGCTGCCTCAAAAGCAGACGGCCCGCCTCATGGGTGTGAGACGGGCCGTCAATATGGATGAAACTACAGGTAGCGCATGGGGTCGAAGTCGTGAATTGGGATAATCCGTACGCGCGGCAGAAGGGTGTTGAAGGCACTCACTGAATCCTCAAGGTCGAAGAACACAAGTCCCTTTTCCTCAAGTGCGGCCATCTGTGCGTTCACGAACTCGCGGAAGCAGAGCAGTCCGACACGGTGTCCTCGGTCAAGTAGTTCCTCGACCTGCGGGATGAAGTCACCGTCGTGGCTTGCGAGCAGCACGTCAGCCTCAGGCTCGTTGTGTGCGATTGCTTCGAGGGTGCGCTGGATACCCATGTCCACGACCTTCTCGTGGGAAGCGCCGGACAGTGGGATCGGGCGGTAGTTCATGGCGAGCAGTGCCTGCACAAACGGCATGGGCATCTGACCGGACGATGCGTTCAGGAAGAACAGCGAACTAACCTGCTGTCCCCAGACTTCGTTGGCGAACTCGCCAATCCGGTCCCAGCGTGGGCGTTCGTCCGGGTTGGGCCGGTGTCCGAGCACGTTGAGGCCGAGCGTTGCATCAATGTTCTCCCCGTCCACGAGGAGATAAGTACGGGCAGTAGCCCGCGAAAAATCATTAGACATGCTCCAACTGTATGCGCTCGCAGGAGGGAATCTCCTTAACCGTGCGGTGGCGGGTGGGTAAAATCCTGCGGTTGTTACGGACAAAGTAGTGAAGTGGAGTGTAGGGGTGTCGCGGAGCAGAACCCTACCGGAACGAGAATGAATGCAGTTCGTAACGAATAAGCGGCTGCTTGGCGACGAGTCCCCACGCTGGCTTGTCGGCTCACCTCTCGGTGCCTGCTGGAAACCGATGGGCTGAAAAAGGTCCGGGTGCACCTATTTTTTAGGTGCACCCGGACCTTTTTCAGCCCTTTGAGTTGGAGGGGTCAGATGTCTTCGGCATCCACGATCGAGTAGGCGTATCCCTGTTCGGCGAGGAACCGTTGCCGGTGCGCGGCGAAGTCCTGATCCACGGTGTCCCGGGTGACCACGGTGTAGAAGTGGGCGGTGCGTCCGTCCTGTTTAGGTCGCATGACCCTGCCTAGACGTTGTGCTTCTTCCTGCCTGGACCCAAAGGACCCGGAAACCTGGATGGCCACGGATGCCTCGGGGAGGTCGATGGAGAAGTTGGCGACCTTCGACACAACCAGCTTTGACACCTCACCGACCCGGAACGCCTCATACAGTCGCTGGCGTTCCTTGACCGGAGTCTGCCCGGTGATGACCTCGGCCTCTATCGCTGAAGCCAGTTCGTCCAACTGGTCAAGATACTGCCCGATCACCAGGGTGGGTTCGCCCTCGTGCTTGGCCACCAGTGCCTGGACAACCTCAACCTTGCCGGGGGCGCAGGCTGCGAGGCGGTACTTGTCCTCCTGCTCGGCCACGGCGTAGAGCATCCGGTCCGAGTCGGGCAGGGTCAGGCGCACCTCCTGGCAGACTGCGGGAGCAATGTATCCCTGTGCTTCGATGTCCTTCCACGGTGCGTCATACCGTTTGGGGCCGATCAGGGAGAACACCTCATCTTCCCGCCCGTCCTCACGGACCAGGGTAGCGGTGAGCCCCAGGCGCCGCCTGGCCTGAAGGTCCGCGGTCATGCGGAAGATTGGCGCGGGGAGGAGATGGACCTCGTCGTAGATGACGAGTCCCCAGTCGCGTGCGTCCAACAGTTCGAGGTGCGTGTAGGTTCCCTTGCGGCGGGTGGTGAGCACCTGGTAGGTCGCGATGGTGATGGGCCGGATTTCCTTGCGCGTCCCGGAGTATTCTCCGATCTCGTCCTCGGTGAGGGAGGTGCGGCGCACGAGTTCGTCGCGCCACTGGCGGGCGGACACGGAGTTGGTCACGAGGATCAGCGCGGTTGTGGAGGACTTGGCGAGAGCGCCAGCACCAACGATGGTCTTTCCCGCGCCACAGGGCAGTACGACAACGCCGGAGCCGCCGTCCCAGAAGTTCTCAACGGCTTGGTTCTGGTATTCGCGCATCTGCCACGGCGCGTTGTTACGTGCTTTGTCAACTGGGGAGATCTCGATGGGGTGCTTCTCGCCGTTCACGTATCCGGCGAGGTCTTCTGCGGGCCAGCCCAGTTTGATGAGTGCCTGCTTGAGGTTGCCGCGTTCGGAGCGGTGCACGATCACGGACCGTTCATCGATCCGCTCTCCGACGAGTCCCGTGGTCCGCTTGGACTTGAGCACCTCGGCGAGCACGGCAGGATCGGTCGTGGTGAGGAGCAGCCCGTGTGCAGGGTCGGACACGAGTTGCAGGCGCCCATACCGCGACATCGTTTCTTCAACGTCGACCAAGATCGAATGCGGCACCGGATAGCGCGAATAGTTGATGAGCACGTTGATCACGGTCTCGGCGTCCAGCCCGGCAGCGCGGGCATTCCACAGGCCAAGGGGCGTGAGCCGATAGGTGTGTACGTGTTCCGGCGCGCGTTCGAGTTCCGCGAACGGTGCGATGGCGCGGCGGGCCGCGGTGGCCTGTTCGTGGTCGATTTCGAGCAGGAGTGACTTGTCGCTTTGCACGATGAGCGGGCCGTTTGGCAAGAGCTTGTCTCCGTTAGTGGGGATGGTGGTTGGTCGGTGCGGCTTTTTGTGTCCGAGTACCCCGGTTTTTTCTGGGTATGTGGACTATTTTTTCCCCATCGGTTCGATGGGGTGGATATGCGGGATATAGGGGGCGGGAGCGTCGGGCGAAGAACTGGTAGTCAAGACAGGGGTGGGAGCGGCTAGAGCGGGGTGACAGCCGCGATCCGGTGGATAGCGATGGTCAGTTCAGATTCGCGTTCGGGGTCAAGCGCGCGCAACCGCCCGGATTCGAGCAGTAGCGGCTTGAGGGTGCGGTGGGTGAGTTGTCCGCGGGAGTCGGCCATTGCGACGTCGACGACCAGGGCTTTGGAGATCGCCTCGCGCAGATTGACGACGATAACTCCAGTTTCCTCTTCCGCGTCCGGCCCCACGGGTGGCGGGGTTGTGGCGTTGCCCGCGCCACGTGGACCCTGTCCTTCAACGACAGGGGAATCGGAATTATTCCGTCCAGCCACCTCCACAGCGATGCCATCCAACGGCCAGATCACGTCTGCCGGTGAGGCGCCGGATGGACTGGCGCTCGCGGAACCAGAGGCGAGTGAGGCTCCACGGATCGAGGCGACGAGTTCGGCGGTTGCCCCAGACATGACTGAGGGCACGCTGCGTCGCCCAGGCAGTGCGGTACGCACATCTTTGAGCGCCAGCTCCCCGCCGAAGGTGCTGGCCACGCCGGACTGAGCGTCATGGATGGCTTGAACGCGTCGATCTGCGAGACGCACGCGTTCACTTTGGCGGTCAGCAGCAACGATCTGTCCGTCTGGCCCCTCAATCGCTGGAGCAAGACCGGCCTCACGCAGGATGGACAGCACGGCGGAAACGGGTGCGCTTGCCCCAAGGATTGTTGGGGCAATGGGGAACAACCCAACCGAAGCGGCTGTGGGAAGCGCCAGGACGGCCTGAGCCGTGGACTCGTCGGCAAGCCTGATGTAACTGGACAGGGCGCCAACCCGGATTTGCCCGTGTCTGCGGGCGACATCGGAGATCAGGTACAGCAATGGTTGTGGTAGTTCGGTGACGGAGAAGGCCGCCAGATCCTCGATCAACTCGTTCGCGCCGAACCCGGAGTCGAAGGCGCGGGTGATGGAGTCGGGCGTGAACCGGACGGTGAGTGCCCCACCGCGCGATTCCACGATCGAACTGGCCTCCAACAGAGATTCGAGCGCGGTGGATGGTCGCCCAGGAACCATGCCCGTGAGGTCCCCCTGGATGAAGATCTCGCTGACCGGTTCGGGCAGTGCAAACTCAAGTGCGTGCGCCAACCCGCCATCCTCGGCGCCGGGCAGGAGTGCGCCAGCGCCGGTCAACCCCAGGAACGCGGCTTCGGCCAAGATGCCCGTGACCGCCGCACGGTTCACCGAGATGCGCGGGGCATACCAGTGCAGTTGCTCGCAGATCAGATCGTGCGTGAGCGGTACGAGCGGGTGCTGCTTGAGGATACCCAATACGTTCGCGCGCAGATGCGTGACCCATGATCCGTGCAGTTCGGGGTGGAGTGGGCTGTACGTGGTGCCCTTGTCGCCCAACTCCCCAATCTGCCAGGTAGGGCGCGCGGAGGCGAGCCAACCCTGCACCAGCAGCGACCACCTGTGCGGCAGGTCTTGTTCGATCCACCAGTCTGCCTGGGTGGTCGGCGCAAAATCGCGGGCGGAATCGTCCGAACAGCGCACCAATCGGGCCATGAACGCAAACTCGGCAACAAGCGTGGCGTCCTCGGCGGAGACGTCGAGCTCGTTGGCCAGCCGCTTGACCTCGCGCACGGGCAATCCGCCGTTACGCAGCGAATGCGCGGGCTCGCGTTCCCACACCGAGATCAACTCGGCAACAAGGCGCACGGCCTCGGTTGCCGCGCGGCTGGCCTCACTCTGTACCGACTCGGGAGTCAGAGTTACCGGGGCATCAGCGAGCGGCGGTTGCGTCATGCCTCGATGCGTGCGCCCACCGCGCAGCGCAAACGCAGTCTGGCGGGGCAGATACACGTGCGAGTCATCGAGAAGTTCGAGGTAGCCGTTCCGCAGCAGCCAGCGCAGCGACTCGTTCGCGGCAGGCTCGTTCGGTTGAGGGATCACGGACAGCAGGTTGCGGGCCACCCGCGCCACGGGCGGCCCCCAAAGGAGTGTGTCGAGCACGCTCTGTGCGCGCTCGGGTGCGTGGGCAGGGAGCGGCCCGGTAGCCACGCCGTTTGCAGACAGCGGGCCAAAGCCCGCCGGGAAACGGTCCAGTACGTCCTCAAGGGAGGGCGCCAGAATTAGCGACGAGCCCTCGCGCCAGACCAGCGCCGCGAGTTCCAGCGTGGTCAACTCCGCGACCACCTGCTCATCAGGCTGGGAGGTGCCGGTAATTGTGTGACTGACCGACTCGTCGGAAATCTCGATACCCAAGGAACCAAGCAGTACCGCTGCCTCGAGCACCTGCAGGGTGCGTGCATCGCAGGTGGCCAAGAATCTCTGGGTGCTCGTTGCATTCGAGGCTCGCGCGGCAAGTGAGGCAAGGTTTCCGGGAGAGGGATTGGCTAAATCTGGGCGCAACACAAAAAGCGCGCCCAACTGTTCATCGCTGCGCTGCACAAACGAATCCACGTAACTGCCCATCCTTGCAAGTTTACGCGGACTTGGGCAGCCAGTGTCGGCAAACTCGAGTGGTTCCACCCGCTCCGCCCGCGTGTATGCCCGTGAACTCAGCTTTACCAGCATGCACGCGAGTACTCGTCCTTTGGCACCTTCTCCCGCGAACTCAGGCATTTGCCCACGAACTCAGCCCTGTGCGACCTGAGTTCGTGGGTAAATACCTGAGTTCGATGAAAGTTGGAGATGAGGGTTGAGGTTGCGCTCTAAGCCCAACATGGCGCTACCCAAGGCAATAAATTACTCAAAGGATCAACCGCAAAGGTATCCTTGAAGTTCCACAGACTTTATCCGCGCGCCCAAAAGCGCGGAACCGACGAGTACACGAGGTAAAAGTGCCCACCGGCAAGGTCAAGTTCTTTGACGCAGACAAAGGTTTTGGTTTCATCGCAACGGATGATGGCAACCAGGTCTTCCTGCATGCATCCGCGCTCCCAGAAGGCGCGCCGACACCCAAACAGGGTGCGCGCGTCGAATTCGGTGTAGCCGACGGACGTAAGGGCCCTCAGGCCCTCGCAGTGAAATACCTCGACCCACTACCGTCTGTTGCCCGTGCGCACCGCCGCCCCGCAGAGGAAATGGCCGTGGTCATCGAGGACGTCATCAAGCTCCTCGACGGCGCGGGCAACCAACTGCGCTCCGGACGCTACCCAGACAAGAACTCGGGAACAAAGATCGCAACCGTCCTGCGTGCAATCGCGGACCAACTCGAGGCGTAAACAACAACATGAGCATTGCACCCGCAAAGTCACCACGTACGGCACGTATCAAACCCGATGCAGTGTTGGCTGGGGCAGTCGAACTGGCAAAGAGCGCTGCTGTCGCAGATGCAGAGCACCCCAGCCACGTCGGCGAACACCTTGGCGTCCACATGGTGGCCGAGCGGCTCGCAGCGCATACCTTTGCGTGCACCATGCGCGGATACGTCGGGTGGCAGTGGACCGTCACCCTCGCGCGCGTGCCCCGTGGTCGCATCGCAACCGTCTGCGAAGTGCACCTGCTTCCCACCGCCGAAGCCATCCTGGCTCCTGAATGGCTGCCGTGGTCGCAGCGCCTCCAGCCCGGGGACATCGGCCCCGGCGACGTCCTCCCATTCACGCAGGACGATCCACGCCTCGTCGAGGGCTACAAGCCCACCGGAAACGAGGAAGAAGATCAGGTGGCCATCGAGGAGCTTGCGCTCGCTCGCGCCCGCATCCTGTCCGAGACCGGACGTGATGAGGCAGCGAGGCGTTGGTACGAGGGATCGCAGGGGCCGCGCTCGCAGGGCTCACTACAGTCGGCTGCCTCGTGTGGCTCGTGTGGATTCTTGGTGCCATTGCAGGGCGCACTCGGTCAGGTCTTTGGCGTATGCGCAAACGCTTGGTCTCCAGACGACGGCAAGGTTGTCGCCCTTGGACACGGCTGTGGTGGACACTCGGAAACCGATGTCCCACACCGTGCATCCGATTGGCCGGACAACAACCCCATCATTGACGAGACCTCTCTCGAGTCCGTGACAGTTGAACAATTGGCGGCGCTGCCACCGCTGGAGAAGCCTTCTCGCGCGGATGATCGTGCAGATGTGGACGCACCTTCAGACACCAGTGAGACTGAAGCCGCCGCCCAGGATGAAACCGGTTCGAAGGACATCGAAACCGCTGATGCGGTTGCAGCCAGTGTGAAAGCACCGAGCGTTGTCGATGGATCCGCCCACGACATCGGTGAGGCGCTGTTCGAACTCCAGGATGAAGAGGCATCCGTTGCCACAGCGGACGGTGACACGTCAGACCAGGACAAGCAGGAAGGATCTGTCTCCGGACAGGCTGTAGAGCAGACCGAAGATGCGTCTGCGACCCTTGAGCTGGAACTGCCATCCCCGATCGCGGGAGCACAGAGGCCCGAACGCGGCGAAGCCCTCGCCACGCTTGACCTCATCGCTCAGTCCCTCCCGCAGCGTGACAATGGCTAATACCTAAAGAACTGCTTAATTCTGCCGATAATAAGAGGAATAGTGCCCGCACTTTAACCCTATGAGGCAGGAATGGACTCCAACAGCACTCATCAGGTAGCGGCGGAGACGGCTGGAGGATCCGGCTCAACCGTCATCACGATCCCGCGATGGATCGAAGTAAAGGACCGGCGTCCCGGCGCTGAACGCTTCGATCCCTCCCGCTCCCGCTACTACGTAGTCAGCCCGAAGTTGGGCGTGCAAGACGCCACGACGCTTGCTCACGTGCACACCCAGCGCGAACGACTGGAAAAGGCATATCTGACGCTGGAACAGGCGCAAACGCCAGTTCTGCTCGTGACGGTTGCCCTACTGATCTACTTTGTCATCCAGGAATTCAGTTACTGGACTCTGCTGATACCCGCTGTCATCTTCATCGGGCATCAGTTCATGTACCAGGACGCAGCAAACGATCTACGCAAGCCCCTTGACGTCAACGCCCTCGAGGAACATGCCGAGACCCGAATGTTTCATCGGATCTCGGTCAATGAGTTCCAGGCAGTCAATCGTCTCGCTCAGGGAAGTGACAGGAAAGCAGTCGAGGCGCATCAGTTGCTCTGGCGTGCCTATGAGCTCTCCGCCCTGTATCTACGCACACAGGACGACTTTCAAAAACTCACACAACGCGGCGAGCTGACCGCACAGGAAGTCGACTCGATCCACGCGAAACTCGCCGCACTCCACGCACTCGTCAGGGACGCTCACAACGCGCTCAGCGCAGCCCTCAACCCGAGGAAACGGGCACTTCCAGTGGGGCGCGACGCTCTTGTCGAACTCATCCAGAAAGTCGACAGCGCCTTGCACGAGGGAATCGACATGCTGGGCCCACGCCTTGACGAGGTGAACGCCCGCGTTGCCGAGGCGAAGCAGAAACGCGAGGCTGCGGGGCAGCCAACCGGATCGTCGCCAAGCAGTGACACCATGCCGACAGCCGTGCCGCAGATCGGTCGCACGTCGAGTGGGCAGCCTATCGACAGCGTATATATGGCACACGAGGCCAAGATCTTCGAGACCGCTTACACCACGGACCAGAGCCTCACCGGAGAGACCGCGTAGGTCTCCTCGTACTCGCGCATCCTGTGAGTGTTTTGGCTTCAGCCTGAGCCCAACCGATGCGCACACCACGACAAAAGTGGCGGTTCCTCTCGAAAGAGGAACCGCCACTTCCTGTTGACGCGGGTGTCGTGAGCACAGTGCGTCAACCGCTGCCGCGAAGAGCCGCCAATACGGCGGCGAGTCTCAGGCGGCAGAAACTGAATGCAGCAACTTCAGATACTCGTATGTGGTCGGTAGGGCACGGAAATAGGCGTCCGCGATGTCGACAGGGTCCCAACCGTGGCGGATCACCTCAGGGATGTCAGCACGCTCGTAGGCGCGAACGGCATCGATCAGGGCACCCAGATCACCCACACCCGAAGACAGTGCAAGGGACACCTCGAACGATACGCCGGCACGAATGGCCATGGACTCCGAGGCCTCACCAACCTCTTCTGCAAGTGCTGACAGCAGCCCCGCAGTGTAGGCGGCCTCGGCATTGTTGGCCAAGGTTCGGCAGACTGAAGCACGGGTCAGCACAGACCACATCGTGTGCGGATCGGACAGGCGTGCCGAGATCATCGAGGTCATGACCAGCGATGAGATACGCTGCGCGCCAAGATACACGATCGCGTGGGTTAGTGAGTCAATGCGTTGCGAAGACCCGATTGCGGCCGAGTTGGCGAGGTGCAGGACTCGGATGGTCATCTCCGGGTCAAGGCTGAGAACAGCGGAGACCTCCGCGAGATTCGCATTGGGCTCACTCAGCAGTCGGAGCGCCTCAAGGCACTGGGCCTCACCTGGAGCGAGTGGGTGCTGTTGTGAACGACGGCCATAGTACATCGGGCCGAGATACGCCTCGCCCAAATCAACATTTCCATCGAAGAAGGAGCGTGGAGCATCAGCAACAAGGATCTTAAAACCTTTGGAGCGTAGGTTCTCGACAGTGGCCGACACCAGGTTTTTGCGCGCTGAGAGCACAGCCCATTCGGCGCCCGTGGAGCCTGTCGTGTGAGCGCCGATGCCGCCGTCAGGCAGATCATCCACGATGATCTCAAGGTTCGCATCGTGGATAGCCTGGGCATATGAAGGCCAGTTTTCCTGCGAGAGGATCGAGATGGGGATGAAAAGTCCCTTGAGGTTCGCGATGTCCTCCAGCAGGTAGAGGTTCTCGAGTACCTTCTCGTTGACCCACAGGTAGATGGGTAGCCCCATCGTCAGCGACTCGAAGTCCGTGTCAGCGTAGGTTTGCGCAAGCGCGGTGCCGATTTCCTCCGCGATGACGTCGGCTCTCGATGCATCCAGGTCCAAGATCAACGGTGAGAAAGCATACGCCTTCCATTCCGCTTTGACTGAGTGAATGACCAAGCGTTTCAGCGCAAGAGGGGGTTCGAAAGCCATATGCGTCTAACTTCTCTTCAAGATGTGGACGAACCGAAGGTGTGGGGTTCGGTCGGGAGCGGGTGGCGTCCTGATTGCCTTATCGTCCCTTGCCTCCGGTGTATTAGTTCCTTCGTGGATAACTATGTGGTGGAGGGAATAGAAGCCCATATGAGACGAGCGCCCCTGCCAGTTGGTTTCTGGTAGGGGCGCTCGTGGTGGGCTGAGGGACCAAAAGACTAGGCAGTTAGCGAGTTCAGGTGCTGGTACCGTTCGCCGTTGCGTGCTGCAAGAGCCATTGACTCCACGGAGGCAACCTCGTTGAGGATTGCGCGGCGTCCGGCAACAACCGCGCGCTTGGAAGCCTCTACTCGATCACCGATCTCGGCGAAGTACTTCTCGCGGCGGCGAGCTACAACGCCTTCCTTTGCTGCTGGTTCGAGCTGTTCAGGGTTGAGGTGTGCGTTCATGCCGTCGCGGAGAAGCACCATGGCCTCAGCGCGAAGTTGTGAGACACGGGACTGGGTGACGCCCAGTTCCTCTGCAACCTCGGTGACCGAACGGTCTGCGAAGAAGACCTGTTCGACCACGTAGCGGAGGCGCTCAGGCAGGGCCTCAACCGCGCAGCGCAGGTAGTCGCGCTTTTCTTTGTTCAGTGCCGCACGCTCTGGGCCCTCTTCGGTGGTGTGAACCATCTCGGCGAGGGAACCGTCGTAGGCCTCGAAGGAGAGGATGCGGGTGCTTGCCTGGTCACGGGCGTGATCAACCTCGGCCACATCTACGCCGAGTGCTGCTGCCATCTCCTCGCGCTTGGGTGCGCGGGCCAACTGGGCGGTCATTTGGTCGTAGGTCTGGTTGTATTCGCGGATGCGCTTGCGGGCTCCACGCGATGCCCAGTCCATGGACCGTAATTCGTCTACTAGCGCACCCTTGATGCGGATGGCAGCAAAACGATTGAAGGGGACTCCCGATTCCTCGGAGTATGCACTCGCCGCTTGTACAAGCGCGAGATAACCGGCGGATGCCAGATCGTCTCGTGTGACATGCGCCGGTACTCGCATGAGCATCTCCGAGACGTGGTAACCCACCGTGTGCAAGTGCGCTTCAACCAAAGCGCGGGCACGGTTTGTTAATTCGCTCATGAAAGTTAGAGTTCCACACACTCTTCACATTTTCTAGTCTCTTCAACCGCAAACTTTCCGAGTCTTCCGGACACCCCTAGCGCGAGGCAATGGGGAGAAGTCCCCAACCTGCAGAATCGGGCGGTTTTGCATCACTGAGGAACAAAATGTGAAGTGGGTCACATTTTGAAATCGTGTGATGTTTTCTTATCGTTCGAGTTGTTTTCCCTAGTCGCAGGATCTTTGTCTAGGTGAAAACCTTCCATGTGTAAAGAAATTCACCCGTGATCAGGGTGTGTACTGCCAAATGCCCCATAACTCTCATGCACGATTATGGCTAGCCGATAGGTCGGTAGACTCGATAACAACCGTCGAAGTCGGTAGATGAGGAACTGGAGTCAGAGCCGATGAGCTTTCAAGCGTTGAACAGCGTTCTATGGAGTGAGCGTCAACTGTTTGAATTGCTTCTTTTCAAACTCGAAGAGGAGCAGCTTCTCTTGGCCGCGGGTAAGTCCCGCTGGCTCCCACACTCGACCCGCGAAGTTGAGAACGTACTTGAACAGATCAAGGACATGGACCTTGCCCGTTCGATGGAGTCGGATGCGGTTGCCGCAGAACTTGGTCTGCCGGACAACTCCCCACTTTCCACCATCGCAGAAACGGCACCGGAACCGTGGAACGACCTGTTCGCATCCCACCGTGCCGCATTCGTCAGTCTTACCGCTGAGATCGAGGCGTTGGTATCCACCAACCGTGAACTCCTGACCACCTCCCAGAAGGCAACCCAGGAGACCCTTCTCAATCTTCAGCGCGATGACTCGACCTATAACGAGTCTGGAACCACCACGAATGGTGAAGCGCAGCCTCGACTCCTCGACCAAAGCTTGTAAAGGACATCATGAGCACCTTCTCTGGCCTTTCCACGGCGCTTTCCTCGCTCAACGCACAGCGCATAGCGATGGAGGTAACCGGACAGAACATCGCGAACGCCAACACAGTGGGCTATACGCGCCAGCGTGCGGAACTGGCATCGGTCGGTGCTGGACAAACAGCTTCGCTGTTCTCAGAGGGTTCCAAGATCGGTAACGGCGTCAAGGTCACCGACGTGAGCCGACTAGGGGACATCTTCCTTGACGCGCGCGTACGCGCTACCACCTCGTCGGCTGCTTTCCTGGCCGCCCGCGCCGATGTGTACACCCGCCTTGAGTCCGCCGTAAGTGAGCCCTCCGACACAGGGATCGCAAGTGCACTGTCTGAGATGTGGTCAGCCTGGCAGGATGTGGCCAAGGCGCCACAGACCCTTGCCACCAAGCAGGTGCTGCTGGAGCAGTCCAAGCATGTGAGTGCGTCGATCTCCGCTGGATACTCGGCAATCGAAACCCAGTGGTCCCAGGTCCGCACTGAAGCGGCAGCACGCGTCTCTGACGTGAATGCCCTAGCCGATGGAGTGGCCGAACTCAACGGACAGATCCGCCAGATCCTTGTGTCTGACGGAAACGCAAACGAGCTCATTGACCAGCGCAATCAACTCATCACGCAACTGTCAAACCTCGCTGGTGCCACCGTTCGTTTCCAGGAGAACGGAACTGCTGACGTCTACGTCGGTGGAAACCCGCTCGTAACCGCGGATCGTGCACAGCACATGAAGATCGCAGGCTCAACCGATCTTGCTGGCGTACTCGCCGGAAATGCCCCTGTGCAAATCGTGTGGGAGCGTGCCGGCGAACCTGTTGTCACCTTTGATGGCGGTGAGATTCAGGGAAAGCTGTCCGCGCTCGCGCCAGTGGGCCAGGGAGGCATCCTCACCGAGGCCGCTGAGCAGTACAACGAGCTTGCCCGCCAGATCGCCAGCCAGATCAACGGTGTGCTCGGCTCAGAAGGGCCACTGTTCGCTATCGGAACCGACCCGGCGGCGCGCAACCTTGAAGTTGTCATCACCAACCCGGCAGACGTCCCCTCGGCTACACCAGGTATGGGGGAGTACGACGGGTCGCTCGCGGACGCGGTGAGTCAACTGGCCAATGCAGAGAACGGACCAAGTCAACTCTTCCAGACCTTCGTGGTTGGACTCGGCGTGTCGGCCAAGGCGACCTACAACTCGGCGATTGTTGCTGAATCAGCGCGTGCAACCGCTCAAAACCTTCAAATTGCGGCAACGTCGGTCGATATTGATGAAGAGACGGTAAACCTGCTGACCTACCAACGTGGCTACCAAGCAGCATCCCGTGTCATGACAGCCATCGATGAAATGCTCGATACGCTCATTAACCGAACCGGAGTTGTAGGCCGATGATCTCACGTGTGACGCACCAGTCGACACAGCGCAGTGTGCTATCGAACATGCAGCAGAACCTTGCTGCGATGGCGCGTCTGCAGGAGCAGGCTTCGTCCGGACGGGTCATTCAACGTACCTCGGATGACCCCGCCAAGGCGTCTGATGCCCTGTCACTTCGTCGGGAACAGGCGCAATCGGCTCAGTACAAGCGCAATGCCGAGGACGGACTGGCCTGGTTGAACAACATCGACACAGCTTTGAACACGACATCGTCGCTGCTGCGTCGCGCGCGTGACCTGGTTGTTCGCGCGTCGAACGACGGCACGATGAACGAGCAGACCCGTGAGGCCATTGCAGCAGAACTTGACGGCATCAAGGAAAGTCTCCTGGGGCAGGCAAACACCAAGTACCTCGGACGTAATCTGTTCGCGGGTACGTCAGGTTCTGACACCGCATTTGACACCACGACCTACGGTTTCAACGGACACGCCGGCTCGAGTGTTGAACGCCGTACCGCCGATGACGTCACGATTCGAGTTGACTCTGACGGTGGAGCCGTCTTCGGCACCAGCGCAACCTACGATCCAGCAGATCCCGGCGCATATTCGGTGTTCAGCATGATTGATGACCTGGCAGCAGACATCCGCGCAGGCAACAACCCGCAGGACTACCTGAATCGCATCGATGAGCGTGTAAACGTCGTTCTCACGCAGGTGGCCAAGGTCGGTGCAAGCACAAACCAGATCGAACGTTCCGCGGAATCGCTCGGACACAAGGTGAACACCCTGAAGAACGACATCGCGGGCATCGAGAACATTGATCTTGCAGAGACTCTCATTGAGTTGCAGATGCAAGAGGTTGCTTACCAGTCATCGCTGAACGCGGCATCACGCGTGCTTCAGCCTTCACTTTTGGACTACCTACGATGAGTGCGGTACTAGACATGAAGCGTTCCGACTTCAATACGAGCGTCACCTTCGTCCAACCACTGGTTGGTTTTGGAGGATACTCGGATTTTGCGCTCGAACCTCTTGACGAGTCGGGCGTGCTATTTTCTTTGAGTGCTGTGCACGAGACGGGACCACACATGTTCCTTCTCGACCCGGCACCGTTTTTCCCACAGTATGTGCCTGTGGCTGATGCGTCAGTTGCGGACATTCTGGGAACCGACACACCACGTGTGCTGGTTATCGTTACCCCTGGTAGCGATGCGAGCGAGCACACGGCCAACCTGTTGGCTCCGGTGCTTGTCAATCCGGAGACGGGTGCAGCTATGCAGGCGGTTCTCGAGGATGACTCGTGGCCACTGCGTGCTCCGTTCAACTGAGGTCCGTTGTGTGATGCTCCGGTAGGCGTCACACTGGTCCCGGTCGTTCGAAAGACACTTGAGTCTCCATACTGCGGAACCTGAAAATTCAGGCTGGTTGCGCAGTGACAGTTTAATTTGCTCACATGCGTTGGGGCCCATCTGCTTAGTGCAGATGGGCCCCAACGTTTGTGGTGTGTGGTGCGCGATTGTGGCGATTGGCGACGATTCGGTTGCGTTTGTGGCTGCCGGGTTGGTTTGGCTAGGACGCAGGTTCGCGGTACGGCATAATGCGGGACTTGTGCCTTGAACCAGCCGATGAGAGGCACCAGAGGTGAGGCGTGACCGGTGGTGTGAAACTTCCAGTTGATTTTCCTCATGGAGTATTGGCCGAGACCGATAGGTTGCGTGAAGCCGTTCCACGGATGGATCGGCGGTTGGCCCATTTATTCATGGAGGATTCACAA
>NZ_JBHUOP010000011.1:0-13500 GCF_042683685.1 Populibacterium corticicola
ATGCCTCAAACGCTACATCGCCCGAGACCTCTACCGCACACTCAACACACTGCACCACACCCCAGCGACAACTTGACAACTATAGAAGCGTCTCGTTCCGGGAGGGGAAGGCAGAGTCACGGGGCAAGCGATGGCTGCTCCTTCTCGCCAAAGACCTCCGAGAGCACCCGCTTCGCTGAGAACATACCACTCAAGCCGTGCACCCCAGGACCGGGAGGCGTGGATGCAGAGCACAGGTAGGCGCCCGGAACACCCAGGGAATATGGATTAAGGCGTGGTGTGGGCCGTGCGAACATCTGCCACAGCGTTGCAGCTCCCGCTGCGATGTCTCCGCCAACGTAGTTTGGGTTGTGTTGTTCCATCTCTGCGGCTGAAACAGACCGAGATGCCACGATCGTGTCCCGAAAGCCTGGGGCGAACTCCTCAATCCTACGGATAATGGCTTCCGTGGGGTCCTGCGTCGACCCAGCAGGAACATGCGCATAGGTCCACACTGGACGCCTGCCATCCACAACTCGAGTCGAATCCACAATGCCGGGGTCGCTCAACAATACGACCGGTTTCCTTGAGTGTCGTCCGCGAGAAACCTCCGCTTCCGCCGTAGCGAGGTCTTGCCGGGTGCCTCCAATGTGTACGGTTCCGGCCAGTCCAACATCTGATTGGGTCCACGGAATCGGTTCGGACACCACGAAGTCAACCTTCGCGGCGGCATTGCCGTACTTGAACCTGTTGAGCGAACCGGCCAGATCATCTGGTATTGACCGGCCAAGTATCCGCAGTGCGGCGCGTGGTGTTGTGTCGAAAAGATATGCCTGAGCCGCTGGAAGGTCGGAGCGATCCGTCACGTCGTGTTCTGTCCAGATCTCTCCGCCATGCGCTTTGAGATCAGCGACGAGGGCATCCGTGATGCTCTGCGTGCCCCCCTGCGGGATGGGCCAACCATGTGAGTGCGCAATCGTAGCAAGCATCAGGGCAGTTCCAGCGCCAGCCATGGATGGTAGCGGCGTGATGGCATGAGCGGCAACGCCGGTCAGCAGTGCCGGCGCAATGGCTTGTTTGAAACGATGGTTCCAGGTGCCCAGACCTTGTTCCAGAGCAAACAACCCAAACCGGGCGACGCCGGGGAATTCTCGGAGCATTGTGCGAGAGATGGAACGTTTATCACCGAGCGCTGCGGAGATTACCGCATCGGGATGCTCGCTCAGGTATCCGAACAGATCCAGCCACGCTCCCTCATCGGGACCCAACTCGGCTGCCGTCCGGCGAACGTCACGGTACGCCAGGCCCGCTGTGTGAGGAGTGATCGGTTGGGCGTACTGCACCTCCGGTTCAAGAAGGCAAACACCACGTGCGGCTAGGTCAAACTCGGCAAAGAACGGAGAGGCGATACCCATTGGGTGTACCGCGGAACAGATGTCGTGCACGATGCCTGGATACAGTCCGAGGTCTTGCGTGCGGGCTCCGCCACCGATGGTTGCATTGCGTTCAAGAACGCGAACGCCTAGACCAGCGCGCGCCAGGATAACGGCTGCAGCCAAACCGTTTGGGCCGCTGCCCACCACAACGACATCGCGTTCAACGCTCACTCTTGTTCCTCATCATTCGTGCTTGGTCCGTGGCCTGTGTGCCTGGATAAAACAATGGCTCGCCATACTCAAGAGTATGTCGAGCCATTGTGTTGCGGCGTGGAAGACTCTTCGTTAGCCGCTTCAGTGATCTCAATCAGAGAGGGCGGACCTGCTCGGCCTGCGGGCCCTTGGTTCCCTGTCCAACTTCGAATTCAACCTGTTGCCCCTCTTCGAGGCTGCGGTATCCATCGGTCTGGATCGCACTGAAGTGAACGAAAAGGTCTTGTTCTCCCGAGACCGGGGTGATGAATCCGTAGCCCTTTTCGGCGTTGAACCACTTAACGGTTCCTTGTGCCATGACTGCTCCTTGCATGGTGCTGGTGTTTCTGTCTCCAGGGTCAGAATCGGTACTTCATCACCTGTCAACAACATCGAGCCTAGTGGCTTTGGCGCTCCAAGAAAAGAGTTTTCACCTCGATAGATACATTTTTGGGACAACATTCCACACTGTGAAAATAGGCCACCCGTGAAGTATCTCTGTCAGTGTGCCTCTCGCTAGCGGATAACCACCGAGACCTCGGCCCGTAGTTCGGAGACCTCGCTCAGGTTCGTGATGCCCAGAAGCTCTCCGATGCGCTCCGCATTCGCCTGGTTTCCAGCACCCTTGTAGTAGATGATCGAGTTGGAGGGCAGATCGCCTTGGAAGTTGTCCGGCGTGACGTTGGTGAAGCCGTCCTGCGTCAGCTTTGCGGCTTCAGTTGCGGCAACGCCCTGGCGTCCGCTCGCATTCAGCACGCGAACGGATATGCTGCGGTCCACTTCCGGTGCGGCGGGTTCGTCATCTGCTGGGTCATCGCTTGCCGACGATTCGTCTGGGTCCGGCTCGTCGGTTTCCGTCTCATCCGGGGCAGGGTCTTCCGAGGACGAGTTGTCGGTGTCTGGATCCTCGCCGTCTTCATCCCCGAGTTCTCCGTCTGGGTCAGACGATTCGGTGCCGTTCGGATCAGCGGTACTGGTACCGGTGGCGTCATTGATCAACTCGTTGACCCGTGAGTTGGGCGACTGCATCAGGTAGTAAATGGAACCAAGCCCCAGCGCCGCCGCAACGACCAAGGCGACGAGGTACGGCCAGATCTGGCTCCAAGCACTGCGCGAGGCACGGTGCACACCGCTGCGTGGCACCGAGTCTGGCTGGATATCAAACTCATCTGGTGGATACGAGGTTTTCCGCTTACTCACGGGCTTAACACTATCCTTTTTAGTACGGCGTTAACTAGGCAAACGCATTGTGTTTCAAGACATTCTTTGTTCAGCGCCGACTATACGAGACGCTTTGCCGTGCGCGCCGCAAACGCTTCGGTTAAGCGTCGCACGGTTGCCGGAGCATATTCGATGGCTTCTGGACGTTCCATGAGTGCGGCAAGATACTGGTAATACTGAATTGGCGCTATTCCCAACTGTGTCGAAATTGCGCGTTCTTTGATGGCGGTCTTCTTCCACAATTTCGACTCAAAATCCAGGATTTCTCGCTCAAGCGGACTTAGCCCATCACGCTGCTCTTGGGGTATGTCGCCGGGCGTCGTAGCGATCCTGATAGTTTCCTCACTCATCCCTTTAAACGATAACCTCACCATGTGACAAACAACAGCACCGCGGCCAATGCACACATGAACTCACAGGTTTCTCCACTTGGCGAACTCGCAACCGACTGGGCAGAAGTACTCGCACCCCATGAGGAGCTCATTGCCCGGTTACTCACTGAGGCTTACAGCCCAGGACAGCACACGCTGCCCAAGCGAGACAACGTACTGCGCGCCTTCAAGACCCCTCTCAACGACGTACGGGTGGTTATCGTTGGCCAAGACCCCTACCCCACGCCGGGTGACGCGGTCGGCCTGTCGTTCTCCGTGGCTCCGGGATCCAAGATCCCTCGGTCTCTGGGCAACATCTACAAGGAACTCTACAGCGACCTCGGGATTGAGCCGGCACCGCACGGAGACCTCAGTCATTGGGCCGATCAGGGCGTACTGCTTCTCAACCGAGTTCTCACTGTTCCCGCGGGCGACGCAGGCGGGCACCGCAGACGAGGCTGGGAGACAGTCACCCACACCGCTATCGAGGCCCTTGCCGCCCGCGAGAAACCCCTCGTCGCCATTCTGTGGGGAGCGGATGCCATCAAACTCGAACCGCTCTTGGACTCGCACCACGTCATCACCTCAGCACATCCCAGCCCGCTCTCTGCCCGGCGCGGGTTCTTCGACTCCCGGCCCTTCTCACGGGCAAACGAGTTCCTCACACGCACCGGGCAAGACCCCATCGACTGGGAACTGCCAGACCCCAACAACATGCCGCCACAGCCTGAGCCGAACCTGCTGTTCTGACGTGACCGGATCGTCGCCACGCACACATTCAGCCTGCATTAAGGCGTTCGAGGACCGGCACAGAGATACGCAAAAGGCGTAGGATGGCAAGCGTGACTGAGACACCCGAACTGACTTCACAGCATGCCAACCCACCGAAATGGGAAAGTTACGTCGCGATCGGCGACTCTTTCTCCGAGGGCCTGTGGGACATCAGTCCAAACGACCCCGACCAGTGCCGAGGTTGGGCCGACATGCTTGCCATGACACTCTCTGCACGCCGTGTTGCGGCGGGAGAGACTCCCCTGCGCTACGCCAACCTCGCCATCCGCGGGCGGCTCCTACGCCCCATCATCGACGAGCAACTGCAGCCCGCACTCGACATGCAGCCCGACCTCATCTCAATCATCGGTGGCGGCAACGACATTCTGCGCCCCAACACCGATGTGGACCGGATTGCAGCGCACCTCGACCACGCCGTCGCGAAGGCCCGCGCCACAGGAGCCGACGTGCTTCTCGCGACGGGAACAGACTTTGGCGGTACAGGCTCACTCGCGCTCACCCGTTCCCGCATCGGACTGTACAACGCCCACATCTTCTCCATCGCGCACAGGCGCGGAGCCTACGTCCTTGACATGTGGGGCCATCGAGCAATCGCGGACTCACGTTTCTGGGCAGACGACCGTATCCACCTGACCACGCAGGGGCACCGTCGCGTCGCGGACATGGGACTCGTTGGACTTGGGCTACGACCAGAAAACCCGCGTTTTGCGGAACCTCTCGAAAAGGCTCCCGACCTTCCTCTGCGCGAACGCAGCCGAGAGTCATTGGACTGGGCCAAGGTCCACGTTGGACCATGGATCAAGCGCCGCCTCACTGGAACATCCTCCGGGGACAGTAGAGTCGCCAAGTACCCGACACTTGAGGAAATCGTGCAGTAGGAACCTAGGATTTGGCGTTCGCATCGATTGTCCTTGCCCGTGACACCAGTCGTACCGTGATCAAACCTGCGATTGTCTGCGCGAGCATCACCCCGATCGGCATAACCATTTGAAACTGTGCCGCCCCAGTGGCAATGCGCTAGCCATGGTCGCATTCCCAGCCCATGGATAGCCCGCTTACAGTACATGCGTGGGTACACGGAAAAGGTGGACCCAGACATTGTCCGGGTCCACCTGAGTTTGAGCCCCCTATCGGATTTGAACCGATGACCGCTCGCTTACAAGGCGAGTGCTCTACCACTGAGCTAAGGAGGCGCGCACAACCACATGCAGCGCAGTCGTGCAGGTAATAGATTAACCGCAGTTGGTGCCGGTTGGGAAATCGCATGCCGTAGGTTCAGCGGACCCGGGGCCGCAGCGGCTGGTTGCGCAACCCGACGCACGGTCAAACCGCACAACCAGCCAGGGCTCCTTCCCCGGCACCAACTGGGATCGGCTAGTTGGCGGCTGCGGCGATGCGCTCTTCCACGTCTGCCTGCCAGGCTTCAGCCTCGATGTACGAACTGGTGACGCGGTCCCCGTCAAAGAAGATCGCTGGGGTTCCGAAGCTTCCAGATTCATCACGCAACTCAGGGGTGTTGAGGGTGACAGTGGATGCAGCCTGGATGAAACGTTCGTACTTGCCGGAGGTGGCGGCCTCGGCGTCTTGGTCGCTCACACCGATGCTCTTGAGGTAGTCGGCCTGAGCGGTGGTGCCCATTCCGGTGGCAGTCTGGTTGATGAATGCCCAGCTAGCGAACTGCTGTGCCTTGTCGAGGTCCTTTTCGAGGAGTGCGGCATAGGTCGAGCCGCGCACGTAGGACTCGGAGGCTCCGAGGATCGCGATTGGGTGGAGACGCACTACGAGTTCTCCACTTTCCTGCTTGCCCATGAGCCAGTCGTTGTGAATGGTCTCGAAGTTGGCGCAGTGGCTGCACATGAAGTCGAGGTACAGGTCGAGGACCGGAACATCGGCGGGGAGTTCGGTGACGACCTCGCCCTGGTAGAGCGCGAAGGAACCATCGTCAGTGGAGGCATTGGCCGGTGCCTCGACATCGGCGGGCATCGACGTAATGTCGCTGGGGATGGTCGAGGGCGCCTGACGCAGAATGATCACGGCAAGGGCGACGACGAGCGCGAGTCCCGCGATGACGGCGGCCAGGATGACCATGCGTGAACGGCGTTCGCGGCGTTCCTGTTCCTTCTTGATCTCAAGCGCTTTGGCGCGCGCTTCTTCCCGGCGCTTGTTCTTGTCTACGCTCTGCTGGTTGCTCATGTGTCTGCCTGTCTTCGCTGTGTGGGCTGGTTGCCACACGTTTAGTTAAAGAATCTGCCGAGTATATTATTCGCCGATTCTGGAGAGATTCTGAAGGGCCATGGTTGCAATGCTGTTTCTCCGTACACGACAAACGCGATGTATGCGCTTGCTCCAAGAAGCAGGAACACGAGCACCATGGTTGCAAATGGTCCGGGGAAGAGCGCCTCCATTGTGAGTCTCCCTCCGAGCCGCGTGGTGCGGGTCAGCGGGCCGAACCAGGCGAGGATGACGAACACTGTGACCGCCGCGGCGATGATGATGGTCTGGTGCCCTCGGGCGATCTCTCCGTCTTGCGGTGATCCGCCTAGGTTTCCGCTGTAGGCCAGCCAGAACAGGCTTCCACCAACGAAGATGCTGACCACGCCACTGAATACCAGTGACGGCAGGGCGTAGGCGATACCCTTGATCGCATGCCAGGGAGCGAGGAATACCGCCGCAGCGGTGTCGCTCTGGCGTGGGCCGCGGCGTTCACGTTTGCCGTGATAGGCATCCCACCCAATCCCCACGACGGAGAAGAGCAGGAGGAAGCCGACCAACACGATGATCGTTATGAAGGGAGCCCAGCATGCTGCAAGGACAACGGTCAGTGCGGCCGCGCTCAGCGGCACCCAGCGATGCCGCGGTTCGGCACGTTGATAGTCATCCTCGGGGTAGCCCTCCCCATCTCCGCTGTCGAAGGATGGATAGCTGATCCCCTGGCTTTCGTCGAAGGTCTCGTGTTCCCCCGCACCCGCGCCAATGGGAGTGAAGGTCGGCGGTGTCCCACGTTCGAGGACTTCGGTTGCGGAATCTTCCGCTGAGATGACGGCCGTGTGGCCGTCTTGATTGCCGACGAGTTGGTTTCCCTCCAGCGGAACCGTTGCCTGGGGTCGCACGAGGGTTGGGTCGGCGTCGGGCAGCGGAACCGGTGGGGTTGCGGTGATGACCTCGGTTGCCTGGGAGTCGGTGGCGCTGTGATAGATCGGTACCGTGCCGGGCATGGCGGCGGCATCCTTGAGTTCTTCAATGACGTCCTGCGGACTCCATCTGTTCTCCGGGGACACCGCGAGCGCTCCGCGTAGCGCGTAGGCCACGCGTTCGTCGAGACCGTCCACGTCGGGTTTCCCGGCCATCGCTCGGGCGATGACCGCCTCGTAGCCTCCGTATCCGAAAGGCGCTCGCCCCGTGGCTGCGAAGGTGAGCACAGCGGCCCAACCCCACAGATCGGTTCCGGCGTTGGGGTGGCGACCATTGATGAGTTCGGGTGCAAGATAGCCGGGGGTCCCCACTACGAGGCCCGTGGCGGTCAGACGCGGGTCCTGCATTCCGTGTGCGATACCGAAGTCGATGAGCACAGGACCGTCCGTGCCCATGAGGACGTTGTTGGGTTTGAGGTCGCGGTGTACGACGCCCGCCTCATGGACTGCCTCTAGCGCGCTGTGGAGGCGCTGCGCCGTCGCTGCCAACTGTCCTGGTGGCAACGGGCCGTTATCGGCGACGTAGGCCTCGAGTGTTGGGCCTTCAACGAGTTCGGTCACGATGAAGGTCTCGTCAGCGTCGGTTTCGACATCGAGCATCGCTGCGACTGCCGGGTGGTTGACCTTGCGGAGCGAGGTTGCCTCGCGGATGAGTCGTTCGCGCAGTTCATCCTGATCTATTGCCGAACTGCGCAGGATCTTGAAGGCCACTGCCTGCCCACCGCCGTCTACCGCGCGGTAGACAACCCCCATAGCCCCAGCACCAAGCTGATTGACTATGCGGTAGCCACCGATCTCTGTCCCCGGCTCGAATCCCATCCGTTCCATAGTCCTACGGTATTCGCTCAGCGATGAATTTCTCCTCTCAAAGAGCACAAATCGCCTTGTGTCGGTATGGTGACTATGACCATAAGGAGTTAGTAAAGCATGAGCAAAGCCGTCTTTGACCTTGTTGTGATCTCGAACCGCCTACCAGTTGATATCACCTCGACCGACGGAGGCGAAGTCTCGTGGACTCGCTCGCCGGGAGGTCTTGTCACGGCTCTTGACCCTGTTATGCGGGACGCCGATGCCGCGTGGGTCGGCTGGAGCGGCGCCCCGGATCTGGAGCTTGAACCGTTTGATGCCGATGGCACCTTCCTCGTACCAGTTCCCTTGTCCGCGTCAGAGGTGAGCGAGTATTACGAGGGATTCTCCAACGACACCCTGTGGCCCCTCTACCATGACGTGATCGCACCGCCCGCGTTTCATCGTGCCTGGTGGGATGTGTACCGCCGCGTAAACGCCAGGTTCGCTGAGGCCGCTGCCGCTCAAGCCGCGCCCGGAGCGAAGGTCTGGGTACACGACTACCAACTACAACTCGTTCCAGCGCTCCTGCGCCAATTGCGCCCCGACCTGGAGATCGGTTTCTTCAATCACATTCCATTCCCACCGTATGAGCTGTTCCAGCAGCTTCCATGGCGGCGTCAGATTCTTGATGGCCTCCTTGGCGCGGATGTCATCGGATTCCAACGCCCAACTGACGCTGCGAACTTCAGGCGCTGCGTGACTGCACTGACCGGGGTGAAGGCCCGCACCGAGAAGTTCACGGTGCATGAGGGCGAGGGCTACAACCGGACCATTCAGGCATCCGCGTTCCCGATCTCAATCGACTCCAAGTCGTTCTCGGCTCTTGCCCGCAAGAAATCGGTTCGTAGGCGCGCTCAAGAGATCCGTGAGGAACTGGGAAACCCACGAGTGGTCATGCTCGGAGTTGACCGGCTCGACTACACCAAGGGAATCCGGCACCGTATCAAGGCCTATGGCGAACTACTTGAAGATGGCCGCGTCACTCCAGGCGACTGCACCCTCGTTCAGGTGGCCAGCCCAAGCCGGGAGAACGTCGAGGCCTACCAGGAACTACGGGAACACGTGGAGTTGCTCGTGGGACGGCTCAACGGCGAATACGGGCAACTGGGCCACACCGCAATCCACTACCTGCACCACTCCTACCCGCAGGCGGAGATGGCGGCGCTCTATCTTGCCGCGGACGTCATGCTCGTGACCTCCCTGCGCGACGGCATGAACCTCGTGGCCAAGGAGTACGTTGCAGCACGTAGCGATCTTGGCGGCGCGCTGGTGCTCTCTGAGTTCACCGGGGCCGCAGATGAACTCACCGGCGCCATCATGGTGAATCCACACGACATCGACGGCATGAAGGAGGCCCTTCTCGATGCCGCGAACATGACGCCGGACGAACGCCGTCGCCGCATGCTTCGGCTACGCCGCAAGGTCATGTCCAACGATGTGACTCGCTGGTCGAAGTCGTTCCTGAGCACTCTCGAATCGCTTGGGGCAACAAATCACACGGCATCGCAGTCGGTGCGATCCGCAGCCAGCCCACTCGAAGCACCAGTCAGCCCAGTGGCGGGAAAGTAAGGAACATGGCTTTGTCCACCCAACTACAGCAGGCCGTCAACAAGTTCGCCTCCCACAACGGACCACTGATCATCGCGACCGACTTCGATGGAGTCCTCGCGCCACTGGTCGACGACCCAAACCGCAGCCGCCCACTCCCACGAAGCGTGACAGCGCTACAGCGGCTCGCGAACTCTCGCGGAGGACTCGTGCACGTTGCCTACGTGTCTGGGCGACGCATTGATGAACTTGTCCAACTGGCCAAACCCGTCCCCGGTTCCCATCTTTACGGAACCCACGGCGCGCAGACGGGATACATTGACTCAACCGGCCAACTCGTCGCCAATCGCACGCAGTTGAGCAGCCACCAAACCGAAACCCTCGCCGCCGCGCGCGCCCGAGCCGAAAAACTGGCCGCATCTGCGGATGGCGCCTGGGTTGAGGTCAAGGAGACCTCCATCGTGCTCCACACGCGCCTCGCCTCTGATCGTGCCACCGCGCTCATCGAACCGGACTTCCGCGACTACGTGGCCACACTCGATGCGCACGCGATCTTGGGGCACGACGTCACGGAGGTCTCCGTCACCGATGCCACCAAGGGCAAGGCCATCGCGGCGCTACGGGCCGAACTTGGCGCGGCGTCGGTCGCCTACTTCGGAGATGACGTCACCGATGAGACGGTATTCTCGATACTCACCGAGGACGACCTCGGCGTGAAGGTCGGCCCAGGCGACACCGCGGCCGCATACCGAGTGGAAAGTCCCACCGATGTGGCATATCTACTTGAGGAGATTGCTGATAAAGTGAATGCGGGTCTCTAGCAGACCCACACAACAAAACATGTGTCGACGCGGACACTTTCCCTCAGAACACCCGAGTGGAAGAACGCGTGCACACCCATCACAACGGATCGTCCGGCACGTACCTGCCGGTGAAGGGATGTAGCACAAATGGCTACCGTAACCTATGACCACGCCTCACGTATCTACCCAGGCACCGAACGCCCAGCAGTTGACCAGTTGAACCTCCATGTTGAAGACGGAGAGTTCCTCGTCCTCGTTGGTCCGTCCGGTTGTGGTAAGTCCACCTCGCTCCGCATGCTCGCTGGCCTCGAAGACGTCAACCAGGGACGCATCCTCATCGGTGACCGCGATGTCACCGACGTTCAGCCAAAAGACCGCGACATCGCAATGGTGTTCCAGAACTACGCGCTGTACCCACACATGACCGTCGCCGACAACATGGGCTTCGCGCTCAAGATCGCTGGCGTCAACAAGACCGAGATCCGTCAGCGCGTTGAGGAAGCAGCAAAGATCCTCGACCTGACCCAGTACCTAGACCGCAAGCCAAAGGCACTGTCCGGTGGTCAGCGTCAGCGTGTTGCAATGGGTCGCGCAATCGTTCGTCAGCCACAGGTCTTCCTCATGGACGAGCCTCTGTCGAACCTCGATGCAAAGCTCCGCGTTCAGACCCGTACGCAGATCGCATCCCTGCAGCGTCGCCTCGGCGTCACCACCGTGTACGTCACCCACGACCAGACCGAGGCACTCACCATGGGTGACCGCATTGCGGTCCTCAAGGACGGTCTGCTCCAGCAGGTTGGCACCCCACGCGAAATGTACGACACTCCTGTGAACGTCTTCGTTGCAGGCTTCATCGGATCCCCAGCCATGAACATCGGCACCTACAACGTGAACAACGGCGTCGCAGAGATCGGTGACGCTCGTCTTCCGATCACCCGCGACGCAATCGCTGGCCTCACCGAGGCTGACAACGGACAGGTCACCATCGGTTTCCGTCCAGAAGCGCTCGAACTGGTCTCGGCATCGGACCCATCGGCACTCGCTGTTCAGGTCAACATCGTTGAAGAGCTCGGATCGGACGCGTTCGTCTACGGTTCGCTCAAGACCGCGAATGGCGACCAGGACGTTATCGTCCGCGTGAACCCACGCACCGCGCCAGACAAGGGCGAGTTCATCCACGTGGCGATCAAGCCAGGTGCTGAGCACGTATTCTCCCCAAGCAGCGGAGCACGTCTCGCAACCATCTGATCTTTAAGGTCAACAGGTAGTTTCCTGAACTCAGGGTGGGCGATCCTCAGGATCGCCCACCCTGAGTTTTTCCATACCTTGCGGCTTGAGGCAAAGGTAGTTCCGTTCGCCCACGACTCACCTGGTCGCCCAACCACCACGCGCCACTTCGCTTTGTTAGGGGTATGGGTTTTGTCTGGTGTGTGAGTGACCGGGACACTTACAGACGAGAAAAAACCTATACGCTTGTTTTCTTTGCCCGTGGGCTACCTGCGTTGAACGTGGAGATGCGGGTGGCAAACGCAGGGATGTATGGCTGGTTTCGCCGGTTTTTGGGTGGGTAACGACTGAACAGTGCACGGTTACCGGGAAGATGTCTCCCCCGCGTAGACTAGAGGACGTCGGCTCTCCGCATCCGACTCCCCTCGCGCCACGAGACAACTCACCAGACACGCAAGGACTTCGACCGTGCCCAAGCAGACTCTTCAGATCACCGCAGCCAAGCCAGACCCGGCTCTCCTCACGCTGCCATGGGACATCCCACTCGAAGAATGGCCACCCGACATTCTCGCGGCGCTCCCCCGCGGTATCTCTCGACACGTCGTACGGTTCGTGAAACTCTCAGGTCAGGTACTCGCCGTCAAGGAGATCGGTGAAACCGTGGCCTTCTCCGAGTACGAGTTGCTTCGGCAGTTGCAGCGCACCGATGTTCCCTCCGTTGAACCTGTCGGCGTCATCACCGGCCGTAAAGACAAAAACGGGGAACGTCTTGAGGCAGTGCTGATCACCAAGCACCTTCAGTTCTCCCTTCCGTATCGTTCCCTGTTCAGTCAGGCACTCCAACCAGACACCGCGACCCGACTCATTGACGCCCTCGCAGTGCTCATGGTTCGTCTGCACCTCATCGGGTTCTACTGGGGCGATGTCTCCCTGTCGAACACTCTCTTCCGGCGCGATGCCGAGACCTTCGCGGCTTGGCTCGTGGATGCCGAGACCGGCCAACTGCACCCTAAACTCACGCCCGGTCAACGCAACTACGACATCGATCTGGCGCGCACTAACATCATCGGTGAACTCATGGATCTACAGGCAGGCGAGATGATCGATGAGGACGAGGATGTCATCGCAATCGGTGACGCCCTCATGTCGCGCTACAACGAACTGTGGAGCGCCCTGCACGATCAGGAGGAGTTCGATGCTGATGAACCGTGGCGCGTGGCACAGCACATCGAGTACCTCAACGCTCTTGGCTTCGATGTCGACGAGATCGAGATGACCACCGACATCGACGGCACGACCATCGTGATCCAGCCGAAGGTTGTAGACGCTGGCCACCATGCCCGCAGGCTCATGCACCTGACCGGGCTCGATGTGCAGGAGAACCAGGCACGACGGCTTCTCAACGACCTCGAACACTACCGTGCGATCACCGAACGCCAGAATGACGAGATCGAGTTCGTTGCGCACGACTGGCTCGCCGAGGTCTTTGAGCCGACCATTCAGGCCGTGCCACGGGCGTTGCGGAAGAAGCTTGAGCCTGCGCAGTTGTTCCACGAGATCCTCGACCACCGGTGGTTCCTGTCGGAGCAGCAAAACCGTAACGTACCCATGCCGGAAGTCGTGGACTCATACGTCAAAAACGTGCTGCCCGAACGACCAGATGAGATGGCTGTTCTTGGACTCGACCCTGAGGATGCTTCCCTTCAGGACTAGCAGCACGTTCCAAGGTTGAGTTTGCCCGAGAATTTGCAGTTCACCTTAGGATTAACAGCGCACTCTTGTTTCCTCGAACGCAACGAGACGCTTCTATAGTTGTCAAGTTGTCGCTGGGGTGTGGTGCAGTGTGTTGAGTGTGCGGTAGAGGTCTCGGGCGATGTAGCGTTTGAGGCAT
>NZ_JBHUOP010000012.1:0-5444 GCF_042683685.1 Populibacterium corticicola
GTGGGGGTTTGGGTTGGTGTGTGGTTGTTGTTTGATATCTCAATAGTGTGTTTGATTGTTAATGCCAAGTAGGGTGCACCTGGTTGTGTCTCATACCCTCTCGTATGTGGGAGTGTGTGGGGTGTGATGTTTGTGGGTGTACTCGAATGTTTTATATGTTTTATACATATTGGTGTTTAACACTAATAGTTTGTAGTAACCCAGCAATTCCTTTTCTTTTGAGGGTGTTTGTTGGGGTGCTAGTTATTAGTTTGAATGCTGGTATCAAATTTTGGTGCGCGTGATCGTTCACGAATGTTTCTTTGTGGATGGTGTGCGTGTGTCTATGAATGTAATGTTTTTTCATGGAGAGTTTGATCCTGGCTCAGGACGAACGCTGGCGGCGTGCTTAACACATGCAAGTCGAACGATGAAGAACACTACTTGTAGTGTTTGGATTAGTGGCGAACGGGTGAGTAACACGTGAGTAACCTGCCCTCCACTTTGGGATAACCATTGGAAACGGTGGCTAATACTGGATATGACAACTATTCGCATGGGTGGTTGTGGAAAGCTTTAGTGGTGGGGGATGGACTCGCGGCCTATCAGCTTGTTGGTGGGGTAATGGCCTACCAAGGCGACGACGGGTAGCCGGCCTGAGAGGGCGACCGGCCACACTGGGACTGAGACACGGCCCAGACTCCTACGGGAGGCAGCAGTGGGGAATATTGCACAATGGGCGAAAGCCTGATGCAGCGACGCCGCGTGGGGGATGAAGGCCTTCGGGTTGTAAACCCCTTTCAGTAAGGAACAAGGCCATATCTTTTGTGTGGTTGAGGGTACTTGCAGAAGAAGCGCCGGCTAACTACGTGCCAGCAGCCGCGGTAATACGTAGGGCGCAAGCGTTGTCCGGAATTATTGGGCGTAAAGAGCTCGTAGGCGGCTTGTCGCGTCTGCCGTGAAAGTCTAAGGCTTAACCTTAGATCTGCGGTGGGTACGGGCAGGCTAGAGTGCGGTAGGGGTGACTGGAATTCCTGGTGTAGCGGTGGAATGCGCAGATATCAGGAGGAACACCGATGGCGAAGGCAGGTCACTGGGCCGCAACTGACGCTGAGGAGCGAAAGCATGGGGAGCGAACAGGATTAGATACCCTGGTAGTCCATGCCGTAAACGTTGGGCACTAGGTGTGGGGCTCATTCCACGAGTTCCGCGCCGTAGCTAACGCATTAAGTGCCCCGCCTGGGGAGTACGGCCGCAAGGCTAAAACTCAAAGGAATTGACGGGGGCCCGCACAAGCGGCGGAGCATGCGGATTAATTCGATGCAACGCGAAGAACCTTACCAAGGCTTGACATACACCGGAATTATTCAGAGATGGGTAAGTCTTCGGACTGGTGTACAGGTGGTGCATGGTTGTCGTCAGCTCGTGTCGTGAGATGTTGGGTTAAGTCCCGCAACGAGCGCAACCCTCATCCTATGTTGCCAGCACGTGATGGTGGGGACTCATGGGAGACTGCCGGGGTCAACTCGGAGGAAGGTGGGGATGACGTCAAATCATCATGCCCCTTATGTCTTGGGCTTCACGCATGCTACAATGGCCGGTACAAAGGGTTGCGATCCTGTGAGGGTGAGCGAATCCCAAAAAGCCGGTCTCAGTTCGGATTGGGGTCTGCAACTCGACCCCATGAAGTCGGAGTCGCTAGTAATCGCAGATCAGCAACGCTGCGGTGAATACGTTCCCGGGCCTTGTACACACCGCCCGTCAAGTCACGAAAGTTGGTAACACCCGAAGCCGATGGCCTAACCCTTTGGGAGGGAGTCGTCGAAGGTGGGATTGGCGATTGGGACTAAGTCGTAACAAGGTAGCCGTACCGGAAGGTGCGGCTGGATCACCTCCTTTCTAAGGAGCATATGCAACGCGCTAGACGAGTGTTTTAGTGGTTGTGCTCAGGGTGGAACATTAACAAGTGGCTTCCAAGTCTTTGTGGCTGTCTTTCTCTAGTACCTACTCACATGTTGTGTGTGTGGTGGAACGGTGGCGGTTGAAGGGGTTGGTGGCGTTCAAGCACACTGTTGGGTTATGAGGCTTCAACTGCCTTGAAACCTCCATGAGTCATGTCTGGCCCCCTTCCTTGTGTGTGGGTGGTTGGGTGTGGGTGTGTGGTTGTTGTTTGAGAACTGGATAGTGGACGCGAGCATCTAAATCAGATGAATAGCATGGCGCAACAGTGTTGTGGTCATGTATTTTTCTGGTGTTCTGTAGATTTTGTTGTTGTAAGTTTTTAAGAGCATATGGTGGATGCCTTGGCATTAGGAGCCGATGAAGGACGTTGTAGCCTGCGTTAAGCCTCGGGGAGTTGGCAAACAAGCTGTGATCCGAGGGTGTCCGAATGGGGAAACCCACCTGGAGTCATGTCCAGGTACTCCCTGCTGAATGTATAGGCAGGGTAGAGGGAACGTCGGGAAGTGAAACATCTTAGTACCGGCAGGAAGAGATATTCCGTGAGTATTGGCGAGAGAAAGCGGAACAGGCCAAACCATGAGCGTGTGATACTCGGCAGAGGTTGCGTTTGTGGGGTTGTGGGACCATGCGGTTGATACTGCCGTGTCAACACACAGTGAAAAGTGCGCGTGTAGGTGAAGCCCTTGGGAAGGGGTGGCGTAGAGGGTGATACCCCCGTAACCGAAACATGTGTGCCTGTGGTGTGGGATCCCAAGTAGCACGGGGCCCGAGAAATCTCGTGTGAATCTGGCAAGACCACTTGCTAAGCCTAAATACTACCTAATGACCGATAGCGGATTAGTACCGTGAGGGAATGGTGAAAAGTAGCCCGGGAGGGCAGTGAAATAGTACCTGAAACCATATGCTTACAATCCGTCGGAGCCTCCTTGGTTGGGGTGACGGCGTGCCTTTTGAAGAATGAGCCTGCGAGTTAGTGCTCAGTGGCGAGGTTAACCCGTGTGGGGTAGCCGTAGCGAAAGCGAGTCTGAATAGGGCGCCATAGTCGCTGGGTCTAGACCCGAAGCGAAGTGATCTACCCATGGGCAGGTTGAAGCGCGGGTAAGACCGCGTGGAGGACCGAACCCACCTAGGTTGAAAACTGGGGGGATGACCTGTGGGTAGGGGTGAAAGGCCAATCAAACTTCGTGATAGCTGGTTCTCCCCGAAATGCATTTAGGTGCAGCCTTACATGTTTCTTACCGGAGGTAGAGCTACTGGATAGCCGATGGGCCTTACCAGGTTACTGACGTTAGCCAAACTCCGAATGCCGGTAAGTTAGAGTGTAGGAGTGAGACTGCGGGGGATAAGCTCCGTAGTCGAGAGGGAAACAGCCCAGACCACCAGCTAAGGCCCCTAAGCGTGTGCTAAGTGGGAAAGGATGTGGAGTTGCATAGACAACCAGGAGGTTGGCTTAGAAGCAGCCACCCTTGAAAGAGTGCGTAATAGCTCACTGGTCAAGTGATTCTGCGCCGACAATGTAGCGGGGCTCAAGTACACCGCCGAAGCTGTGGCATTCACACATGAAAGCAAGCCTTTGTGGTTCAGTTGTGTGGATGGGTAGGGGAGCGTCGTGTGGGCGATGAAGCTGCAGAGGAATCTAGTGGTGGAGACTACACGAGTGAGAATGCAGGCATGAGTAGCGAAAGACGGGTGAGAAACCCGTCCGCCGGATGATCAAGGGTTCCAGGGTCAAGTTAATCTGCCCTGGGTTAGTCGGGACCTAAGGCGAGGCCGACAGGCGTAGTCGATGGATAACCAGTTGATATTCTGGTACCGGTGTAACACCGCCCAACACAAAACATTGTAATCTCCCTCTTTATATGCGCGTGCTTGCTTGTCCCTTCGGGGGTGAGTTGAGTGTTGTGTGTGTGACGCGGGAGTGCGTGGTGTGGCGTGAGCGTATTAACAGGGGTGACGCAGGAAGGTAGCCAAACCGTCGCGATGGTTGTCGACGGCCAAGGATGTAGCCCAGGTTCTAGGTAAATCCGGGATCTGTTATAGGGGTGAGATCTGATGGGGTTAAGTTGGTGATCCTCTGCTGCCTAGAAAAACCTCGACGTGAGGTGTGAGCCGCCCGTACCCTAAACCGACTCAGGTGATCAGGTAGAGAATACTAAGGCGATCGAGATAATTATGGTTAAGGAACTCGGCAAAATGCCCCCGTAACTTCGGGAGAAGGGGGGCCCTGAGCGTGAACACCTGTGCGGTGGTAAGCGTGTAAGGGTCGCAGAGACCAGGGAGAAGCGACTGTTTACTAAAAACACAGGTCCGTGCGAAGACGCAAGTCGATGTATACGGACTGACGCCTGCCCGGTGCTGGAAGGTTAAGAGGACTGGTCAACCACCTTTGGTGGTGAAGCTGAGAATTTAAGCCCCAGTAAACGGCGGTGGTAACTATAACCATCCTAAGGTAGCGAAATTCCTTGTCGGGTAAGTTCCGACCTGCACGAATGGCGTAACGACTTCTCCGCTGTCTCAACCATAAACTCGGCGAAATTGCAGTACGAGTAAAGATGCTCGTTACGCGCAGCAGGACGGAAAGACCCCGGGACCTTTACTATAGCTTGGTATTGGTGTTCGGTAGTGTATGTGTAGGATAGGTGGGAGACTGTGAAGCAGGCACGCTAGTGTGTGTGGAGTCATCGTTGAAATACCACTCTTATGCTTTCGGATACCTCAACCTCGGACCCTGATCGGGTTCAGGGACAGTGCCTGGTGGGTAGTTTAACTGGGGCGGTTGCCTCCTAAAATGTAACGGAGGCGCTCAAAGGTTCCCTCAGCCTGGTTGGCAATCAGGTGTTGAGTGTAAGTGCACAAGGGAGCTTGACTGTGAGACTGACAGGTCGAACAGGGACGAAAGTCGGAACTAGTGATCCGGCCATGGCTTGTGGAAGCGTGGTCGCTCAACGGATAAAAGGTACCCCGGGGATAACAGGCTGATCTTGCCCAAGAGTCCATATCGACGGCATGGTTTGGCACCTCGATGTCGGCTCGTCGCATCCTGGGGCTGGAGTAGGTCCCAAGGGTTGGGCTGTTCGCCCATTAAAGCGGTACGCGAGCTGGGTTTAGAACGTCGTGAGACAGTTCGGTCCCTATCCGCTGCGCGCGTAGGAAACTTGAATAGACCTGTCCCTAGTACGAGAGGACCGGGACGGACGAACCTCTGGTGTGCCAGTTGTACCGCCAGGTGCATGGCTGGTTGGCTACGTTCGGAAGGGATAACCGCTGAAAGCATCTAAGCGGGAAGCCTGCTATGAGATAAGGTTTCCAACCCCCGTGTGGGGTGTAGGCACCCAAGAGATTATTGGGTTGATAGGCCAGAGGTGGACGCACAGACTAACGATGTGTGGAGCTGACTGGTACTAATATGCCAACAACTTACAATCAACAATGTTTCCTCTTCGATCCTCATGACCCTGAAACGGGGTTGTGTGTGAGTGTGTGTTCGCGTCCACTAGCCGGTT
>NZ_JBHUOP010000013.1:0-2993 GCF_042683685.1 Populibacterium corticicola
TATCCGTGTCACGGATACGGCTCTCAGAAGCAGACAGGTTCTCCACTGCAACGTTGATGTTCTTGATCGTGTGCTCAAACCGGTTCTGGTAAGCACCCAACTCAGCACGAGCAGTCGACACAGCTTCGATCTGTCCATCAATTGCTTGAATCGAGAGTTGAGCGGCGTCGTGGGTTGAAACATCGAATCCGACAGTTGCGCTGTTGGAGGCATCGTCGGTAACGACCAGTGATGTCGAGACTGCTGAGACATTCGCGCTAGCAAGGTTCACGGTGATTGCCGAGGCAGTGTCACCATCAGCACCAACCTGGAAGTTCAGGTTGTAGGCCGCCGGTGCGGTGATACCTTCGCTTGCACCACCGTCAAGGAGCTTACGACCGTTGAAGTTGGTGGACTCCGCGATCCGGTTCAGTTCCTCAACAAGGCTCGTTGCCTCGGTGGTGATGTTCGCGCGTGCCTTGTCATTGTTCGAATCGTTAGCACCCTGAACAGCCAAGTCACGAAGACGCTGGAGGATCGCGTGAGTCTCAGTCAACGCACCCTCAGCAGTCTGAACAACCGAGATACCATCCTGAGCGTTACGACCAGCAACCTTCAAACCACCGATCTGCGAACGCAGACCCTCAGAGATTGCAAGACCAGCAGCATCATCAGCCGCACGGTTGATACGGAAACCCGACGAAAGTTTCTCAAGCGACTTCGACAGATCGTTTTGAGTGTTCGACAGGTTGCGGTACGAGTTAATCGCCGCAATGTTCTGGTTAATCGAAAGTCCCATTGTGAATCCTCCATGAATAAATGGGGCGGTGTTACTCTCGCACCATCCGTGGCACGAGGGTCTGTTACAGCCAACCCATCGGCGTAGCCTCACGCAACTTAAGAAAAACCTACGACGATTGTGGATGAAGAATCTGTGCCGGCAGGACGTGCGCGTCAAAGGCAACGGCGACTAAACACGAAGGGCGTTCCACTCGCAGTTGTGAGTGGAACGCCCTTCATAACGAAACAGTCCAAGACTGTCGCGTTCACTAGATCAGCGTAGGAGTGAAAGAACACCCTGAGGAATCTGGTTAGCCTGAGCCAACATCGCCGTACCAGCCTGAGACAGAATCTGGTTCTTGGTGAAGTTCATCATCTCCTGCGCCATATCCGTGTCACGGATACGGCTCTCAGAAGCAGACAGGTTCTCCACTGCAACGTTGATGTTCTTGATCGTGTGCTCAAACCGGTTCTGGTAAGCACCAAGCTCAGCACGAGCAGTCGAGACAGACTCAATCTGCGAGTCGATCAGCGCAATCGAGTCCTGAGCGTTCGCGTGCGAAGTCACATCGATCTTGTTTGCGTGCGTGGTTACGTTACCGTCTACGTCACGAACAGCGGCAGTAAACGCGGCAGCCACGCCCTGACCAAGGCTGGATGCGACATCTTTTACGTCTGCACTGGTCAGATCAACGGTGATCGCTGAAGCGGAGTCGCCATCAGCACCAACCTGGAAGGTCAGCGTCGTAGCGGATCCGGCACCGCCAAGGAGCTTGGTGCCATTGAAGTTGGTGGACTCCGCAATCCGGTCAAGTTCCTCAACAAGGCTGTCTACCTCGGTCTTGATGTTGTCGCGTGCCTTGTCATTGTTCGAATCGTTAGCACCCTGAACAGCCAAGTCACGAAGACGCTGGAGGATCGCGTGAGTCTCAGTCAACGCACCCTCAGCAGTCTGAACAACCGAGATACCATCCTGAGCGTTACGACCAGCAACCTTCAAACCACCGATCTGCGAACGCAGACCCTCAGAGATTGCAAGACCAGCAGCATCATCAGCCGCACGGTTGATACGGAAACCCGACGAAAGCTTCTCAAGCGACTTCGACAGATCGTTTTGAGTGTTCGACAGGTTGCGGTACGAGTTAATCGCCGCAATGTTCTGGTTAATCGAAAGTCCCATTGTGAATCCTCCATGAATAAATGGGGCGGTGTTACTCTCGCACCATCCGTGGCACGAGGGTCTGTTACAGCCAACCCATCGGCGTAGCCTCACGCAACTTAAGAAAAACCTACGACGATTAAGGGTGAAGAGTCTGCATGCTCACATATAAAACAGAGGGTGGTCCCGTTCATTCTGAATGAACGGGACCACCCTCCAAGAGATCAAACGGTTACCCGCTGGGCCACTGAGATCAGCGTAGGAGTGAAAGAACACCCTGAGGAATCTGGTTAGCCTGAGCCAACATCGCCGTACCAGCCTGAGACAGAATCTGGTTCTTGGTGAAGTTCATCATCTCCTGCGCCATATCCGTGTCACGGATACGGCTCTCAGAAGCAGACAGGTTCTCCACTGCAACGTTGATGTTCTTGATCGTGTGCTCAAACCGGTTCTGGTAAGCACCCAACTCAGCACGAGCAGTCGAGACAGACTCAATCTGCGCATCAATCGCCGCGATTGTAGCTTGAGCAGCGTTGTGGGAGGCAACGCTGAATGCTTCAGTCTCAAGGGTCAGTTCCCACTGGCCACCGTTGTCGGCGAGGTCTGCGCTAGCATAGCCGCGGGCCTCAAGCGCTGCCATAACGTCACTCGTGTCAGTGAGGTCTGCGGCTTCATCAGCAGTGATACCGTACGCGTTGACGATAGCGGCAAGAGCATCCGCCTCGCTGGTTCCAAACGCACGTACGATTTCCTTGCCTCCGGTTGTGAGGTCTGCGGAAATTTGGGAGACGTTCGCGTTGGCCAGGTCAACGGTGATTGCCGAGGCAGTGTCACCATCAGCACCAACCTGGAAGGTCAGCGTGGTGCCACCAGCACCATTGACGTCACCATTCAGAAGCTTGGTGCCATTGAAGTTGGTGGACTCCGCGATCCGGTTCAGTTCCTTGACAAGTGAGTCTGCCTCGGTCTTGATGTTGTCGCGTGCCTTGTCATTGTTCGAATCGTTAGCACCCTGAACAGCCAAGTCACGAAGACGCTGGAGGATCGCGTGAGTCTCAGTCAACGCACCCTCAGC
>NZ_JBHUOP010000014.1:0-2092 GCF_042683685.1 Populibacterium corticicola
CCTGCACCGTAACCGACTTACCCACATCAGAGGCCCGAGCCGTAAACGTTGAACCAGTCGCGCCATCAACCCGCTGACCCCCAACAAACCACTGGTAGCTCAGCGATACGCCTGGTGACCAGACACCAGGTACCACGGTGAGGGTGGAATCGACCCGCGCAGCACCCGTAATGATAGGAACTGCTGCGACCAGCTCTCCGGCCTGCACCGCAGCAGTCGGCTGAGACTCAGCGCTGGCGTTGGCGTACCCTTCTTGGAAGCCAATGACGCGCACGGTGATTTTCTTGCCAATGTCGTTGGAGGAAATGGTGTAGCTGGTGTCAGTTGCATCCTCGATCGCAGCGCCGTTTGCAAACCATTGATAGGCAAGTTCGGTACCCTCATCCCAGGTACCTGCATCCACGGTAAGGGTGGCATCAACCTGCGCTCTACCCGTGATTTTCGGGGTCGCCGCGTCCAGCGTGTTGAGCCGTTCAAGAACCGTGATCTGCCTGCTCGCCGGATTGGCGACGAATACCGTCGTACCAGCCTCGTCTTCCGCCACGGCAAGTCTGGCGACGTCCACTGCACCCTGTCGTGTGATGCCCGCTGCGTCGAGGTCGATCACATGATCCACTGGGGTGTGAGCTGCGGTGGAGAGCGTGCTGGCGTCGATCACCGAGACAGAATTGTCTGATCCTGTGCTGACAAAAGCAAGTTTCTCAAGGTTGCTCTGAGCCAAGCCCTGTGGGTCCTCTGCAACGGGCGCAATACCCCTCGTGGACATTGATCCACCGCTTAGAGGCTGGTACAGGTAGACTGCGTTCATCTCTCGTCCGTGCAACTTCTTGGAGGACAGTCCGAAGGCCCGGAAGTCGGTGTCTGAGAAGTACCCTGATGAAAACTTGGAGGGACTCGCTGCGACGGGATCAGACTCTCCGGTGAAGGACAGTGTTGCGGACGTGGTGAGCCTACGCGTCGTTTCCACGCGCGTGTTGGTCGCCACATCCACCGTGGTGAGGTACTCCTGGTAGGCCGCGTACACAAGTCCATCTGCAGTAGGTTTGGCAGTCGTACCCGTTGAGAATGGGTTGTACATAATGGCTTGCTGTCCGGGACGATACTTCGCGTCGCCGTCAACGCGCGGAGCGATCACGTCGGTGACCTTGCCATCTTGCACGTCTACCAGCACCACGCCGTCCGTGGCGAGCACGTAGGCGAATTGGTTGACTGGCGCATAGGTTAGGGCGTGTACGTCATGATCCGCGATGGTGATGGCCGCACCGACGGTCTTACCCGTACTTCCTGAGTAACGGGTGAGTGCACCGTCAGTTCCGTCCTGGGACACGACAAAGATCTGCTCATCTCCCGGAACCTCTGCGTCTGCAGGCGAGTTGTCTACGTACCAGCCCTGCGCGCCGGAAGGCAATGCCGCGGACCAGTCCTGCGCGCAATCCAGATCGAGCGCAGTCATGGCCGAGTACTCACAGTCGTCCAGCGAATACGCGGCAAGCCTCTTGTCCTGCTCAGAGTAGGTGTAGAGGGTTCCTTGATCTGCGCTAAGAGCCAGTTCGGTTACCCGATCGGCGGTGTGCAGCGCTGCGCTGGGGATGTAGTTAACCGCTGCGGGCTCTTCAACTGGGGCGGCTTCATCCTCAGCGTTTGCGGGCAGTACCGTGGCCGCTCCCGCGAGCAAGGCAACGGTACTTGTTGCTGCGGTCTTGCGCAGGAAACGTTGGCGACGTTCTGCGCCGTGTGGGGGTGGAACAATCCCGTTGGTTCGGGATGAGGTTGAGTTCCTCATTCGAGCTATTCTCTTTTCGCATCAGACGCAGTGCGTCTCGGGTCCATGACCGGGTGCGGGCTCTGTCGCCCCCTTCAGACCCGACCGGCAATAAATAAGGATAGCATTACCTAAGTTAGGTAATGCTATCCTGCTCTGCTTCTCACATCGCCCTCGCCCACATCAGCGCGTGGGCATGGGACATGAACTAGCGCGTGACCTTTTTAGTGGTTTTCGACGCCTTGACCACCGTGGTGTAACCAGACTTCTTACCAGTCACCTGCACCGTGATCTTCTTACCCCGCTGAGCCGCCTTCAAGGTGTACGTCT
>NZ_JBHUOP010000015.1:0-1406 GCF_042683685.1 Populibacterium corticicola
GAGACGCTTCTATAGTTGTCAAGTTGTCGCTGGGGTGTGGTGCAGTGTGTTGAGTGTGCGGTAGAGGTCTCGGGCGATGTAGCGTTTGAGGCATCGTCGGATTTCACGGTTCGTGCGCCCTTGAGCCAGACGTTTTTCGATGTAGGTTTTGGTATCGCTGTGGTTCTTCATACGTGAGATCGCGATGATGTGTAGCGCGTGGTTTAACCGTCGATCCCCACCACGGTTGAGCCTGTGTCTGATCGTGTTTCCACTTGATGCTGGGATCGGGCTGGTACCCGCTAGTGCCGCGAACGCAGCCTCGCTGCGCACTCGTCCAGGGTGTGACCACGCGGCAATAATGATGGCCGCGGTATAGGGGCCGATACCGGGCTGGTCAAGCAGCGGCGCGGCTGGACTGTAAGTGATCAGTTCCTGCATGCGTTTATGGTTTGAGGCCAGTGTTTCTTTGAAAGCAAGGATCTGGCGTGCCAGACGTACTGCTTCGTCACGAGCTACTGCTAATGCCAGGGGTTCATCTCGGCTGCGCCAGCGTGAGACCTCACTGATGTGAGTTCCGGTCAATGGTTTACGGGCATCGATACCCAAATCATTAACGCGTAGTAATGCTGTTAACGCGTTGGTGTTCATTGTTTTTTGCTGCGTGATGTGATCACGTGCCGCGATCAATACGCGCAGGGCGTGGCGCACTCCATCGTCTGCGCGTGGGCGGCGTAGTTTGTCGTGGCTGATAGCCAGTGTTGCTACTGCGATTGCGTGAGCATCAAGTGGGTCTGATTTACCAGTCCCGCGTTGAGATGGTGTGGTTGTGCGTGGTGCTTCAGCAACCTCGTAGCCTGCTTGTGTGACTGTGTGTGCTAGTTGTGCCCCATAGGTAGCAGCACACTCAATAGCCCACAATGCAGTTGGCGCATTCGATGTCCCGCGTTTAACCCACGCGAGTGCTCTAGCGATACCAGGAGCAGTTGTAGGGAATGTTTGGCAGCCTACCAACTGCGCGGTAGTTGTATCGATGATGGCGTAGGTGTGTGTTTTCGCGTGGGTATCGACACCAATGACAAATGGATAACAATGCGCGACGATGGTCATGCGGTTGACGTCCTTCCTGAGAGGCAATCATCTAGGATCAAGCCGTGTACCGGCCGATGCCTTTCTGGGAGGAAATCACTTCGGGGCAACTCTGTGATGGGCCACAACCCCCTTCTTACTTCAGGGGTTGGGCAGGCTTCTAATCAGGCCATCGAAATGGGCCAGGAGACATCGGCCGTTCCCTGATAATCGGGCAAGTCTCGTGTAAGACACCGCGATGGGGTCAAGAGTGCAATGAGCCACGATCATCAAGGAACAGCCAATACCAACCCTGCCAGCCAATCCCAGATCAGCCAAGAACAACTCTCACAGAGTGC
>NZ_JBHUOP010000016.1:0-1144 GCF_042683685.1 Populibacterium corticicola
TCGATCCTCATGACCCTGAAACGGGGTTGTGTGTGAGTGTGTGTTCGCGTCCACTAGCCGGTTTTCAGACCAACAACCCCACCCCGTGGTGTGGGGGGTTCACGGGGGTTGAAGCCTCTTCTTCTTTTTTACAGGTGGGCCTCTCTTTTCTTTATATGTGGGCCTTCTTCTTTGTAGGCGGGGGTCTACCCGGAGTGCCAGGTTCACGGCCGTGGTCTTCAGAGCGATCACATGTCTTTGAGGTGCTTTTGTCGAGGCTGACAAGAGGTAAGGACATGCACCTCCATCTATATCTGCTACACAATCCACCAACCTTGCGTCCACTGATCTAGTCCATCCCAGGCGACCTGTTCTTGCTATACCTTGTGGAGTTCTTTGTAGCAGGATCCATCTTCTATGAGAGTATCGGAGTAGCAGTGGTTTTTCTGTGACTGCTGTACATCCGTGCCGAGTTGAGGTGTTCCATGGCAAAGAAAGTTGTTGTTGAATCGTTCGAGCTAGACCATGATGCGGTGGTTGCTCCATATATTCGTCAGGCAGGCGACAAGGAAATTCCTGGTGGTGGTCGAGTCTGTAAGTACGATCTCCGATTCACGCAGCCCAACACGGAGCCATATCTGCCGATTGAAACGGCGCACAGCATTGAGCACATCTTGGCCTTTACGCTGAGGGAGTTCTCGGATGACATTATTGGGGTTTCGCCTATGGGATGCCTTACCGGTATCTATGTCATCACCACAGGGAACATCGATACTGCAGAGAAGATGAAGGACATCGTGATCCCGGGCTTGAAACGTCTGTTGGAATTTGATGCGGTGCCTGGTGCTGAATCCTCGAAGAGTTGCGGTTCCTATCAGTTGCACGATCTCGAGGGAGCTAAGGCTGCAGCGCGTAAGTTCTTGGCAGGTGAAGAGTCGCTGCTTTCTGTGTTTGGAGATTGATTGATAAGCGGTCAATGAGAGGGGGTGCGTGCGTAACGCGCCCCCTCTTTTTTATTTGCGACGAGTGGATCCGTTCCGGCATCACATTCGGTCTTGTGGGGTGTTGGGTGGTGTGTGTCGTTGGGTGTGGGTGTTTGCTGGGTTTGATTCTGGTGGATGAGTGGGGTAGAGTTTTTACCCGGCCCGCTTGACGGGACGAACTC
>NZ_JBHUOP010000017.1:0-529 GCF_042683685.1 Populibacterium corticicola
CCCTGATAGCGTTAAAACGGACGTTTTGTGAGATAGGCCGCTGCTCAGCATTCCTCTTACCGTTGTTTTCCGTTCCTACTATTGTGCGACCCCTAACCCTGCTGCGCCATGCCCCCGAAAGACAGCCCGCCCATCGCCACGACGGAGGTCCGGTTCCGGTCCCTGTTCGACAACACCCCCGAACTGATTCTCTACCAGAACGAAAAGGCCATCATTCTCGACGCCAACCCGGCCTTTCTCGCCCTGGTCCCCGAACACAAGGACCGGGTGGTGGACCACTGCTACGACGATTTTTTACCCCCGGAGGTGCAGCCCCTGTTCCGGGAAAAACTGAAAGAAGCCTTCGCCGGCAAAACCGTGCGCTTCGACATGTACGCCGCCCAGGGCAAGTCCGCGCCCCGGCACTGGGACGTGGTGAAAATTCCGCTCTGGGAAAACGGCGCTGTGGTCGGGGTCCACATGGTTGCCCGCGACATCACCCAAAAGATGCTGGCGCAGCAAGAAATAGTGACCCACAACCAGGACCTGC
>NZ_JBHUOP010000018.1:0-520 GCF_042683685.1 Populibacterium corticicola
TTCTCCACTGCAACGTTGATGTTCTTGATCGTGTGCTCAAACCGGTTCTGGTAAGCACCAAGCTCAGCACGAGCAGTCGAGACAGACTCAATCTGCGCATCAATCGCGGTAATTGAAGCCTGTGCTCCAGCATGAGTCGAGAAGTCCACTTCCGCCCCTGCTGCTTCCCAGGCACCGGTGGCTGTATCGTACTGACGAACAGTTAGAGCATCTGCAACCGAGGAAACGTTTGCGCTTGAGAGGTTCACGGTGATTGCCGAGGCAGCGTCACCATCAGCACCAACCTGGAAGTTCAGGTTGTAGGCCGCCGGGGCGGTGCCACCATTTGCCGCCGCGCCACCGTCAAGGAGCTTACGACCGTTGAAGTTGGTGGACTCCGCAATACGATCGAGCTCAGATACCAAGCTGGTCGCCTCTGTGGCAATGTTCGCGCGTGCCTTGTCATTGTTCGAATCGTTAGCACCCTGAACAGCCAAGTCACGAAGACGCTGGAGGATCGCGTGAGTCTCAGTCAACGCAC
>NZ_JBHUOP010000019.1:0-501 GCF_042683685.1 Populibacterium corticicola
ACCGGATTCAGGTAACCCATCAACACCACCGGAGTGTGTTGATTGTCAGCCCTGAACGCTTTGACCATGTCAATGGTTTGTTCAATCCCCACGCCATTGGCAATGGCTTGTTCAGAAGATTGCTGGATCACAGGCCCATCTGCCATGGGATCTGAAAAAGGCATACCTAATTCAATGATATCGGCACCCTGAGCAACCAACTCATGCATCAGGGGCACTGTGAATTCGGGCTTAGGGTGACCTGCTGTGATGAATGGGACCAAAGCTTTGCGGCCATTCAATTCGGCCAATCTGTTCTTGATCAGACTCATACGTCAACCCCTTCAATGGCGGCAATGGTGTGCACGTCTTTGTCTCCACGACCTGATAAATTGACCACAATGTTTTGTTCTTTGCTCATACTGGCGGCCAGTTTAACCGCGTATGCCACGGCATGAGCGCTTTCCAGAGCAGGCAAGATGCCCTCAACCCGGGTGAGTTGATGAAAAGCAGCCAATGCTT